>PDRO01000005.1 GCA_002748155.1 Actinomycetales bacterium
CACGGGCCCGAAGCTGCCCTACACGCCCTCGCACCAATACCACTGGACACCCACTACGCACTCGCGGTCAAAGCCGACCTCCTCGCCCAGACCGGGCACATCCCCGAAGCCGCCGACCACTTCCGGCAAGCAGCCAACCACACGTCAAACAACGCCGAGCGCGCCTTCCTCCTCGATCGAGCCACAGCACTCGATCGACAAACCGAACACCCCTAACCACCGTCCAGCACTCACCCACAGACCCCTCGGGTCAACCACACACCCCGGGCCACCGCGTAGGGCTGACCGTCGACGGCTCGCGCTCGCCGACCGACCTACTCATCGGTGCACTGGCAGACTGCCATCACGCTCATAGTCTGCGATCATCTGCAGTCGCCGACGATGCCGCTCGTCACCCGAGAACGACGTCGCCAGGAACACATCGACAACCTGCAATGCGGCATCCACATCGATGAACCGACCCGGCAGGGCGACGACCTGGGCGTCGTTGTGCTGGCGAGCCAGCTGGGCCAGCTCAGCGGTGGCGGCGAACGCGGCGCGAACACCGGTGACCTTGTTCGCCGCCATCAGCTCGCCATTGCCGGAGCCACCGAGAACCACGCCGAACGAGCCGGGGTCGGCGGAAACGGCAGCTGCCGCCCGCAATACGAACACCGGGTAGTCGTCGTCGGGGTCGTATTCGAGCGGACCGTGATCGACGACTTCGTGACCGGCCTCGGCCAGGTGCCGCACGATAGCTCGTTGGGTCTCGTATGCCGCGTGGTCACCACCGACATGGACGCGCATCGTCACTGCCATTCCTTCTCCGTCGAACCGTGCCTTCAAGAGAAGATCGGGCCGACTGTCCGGGTCCGTTTGAGTTCGAAAAAGCCGGGGGTGCCAGCCACGAGTCGGCAACCGTCCCACAGCCGGCCAGCCTGTTCACCGACGGGTGCCGGGCTGACCACTGGACCGAAGAAAGCCACACCGCTCACGGCAATAACGGGGGTCCCGACATCGCTGCCGACGAGGCTGATCGCGCGTTCGTGACTGCGCCGTAGCGCTTCGTCGAGACCGGGGTCATCGGCAGCCGCTGCCAGCTCCGCCGGGAGCCCGCAGTCGGCGACGGCCTCGGCGACGAGTGCAGCGTCAGTCCGTCCGGCAAGATGGATGCGGGTGCCGAGTGCGTCATAGAGCCGCTTGACAAGCCGGTTGCCATCCGGGCTGCGCTCCCCGAGAGCCTGTCGGGCCGCAATGACCACGCGTACCGGTCCCCAGGCCCGATCCAGCCGAGCCCGGCGGTCCGCCGGAAGGTCACGGCCTTCGTTGAGCACTGCCAGACTCATGACCGACCAGGTGATGTCGACCGGCCGGACCTGCTCGACTTGCATGAGCCATCGCGACGTCAGCCACGCCCACGGACAGACCGGGTCGAACCACATCTCGACCGGTTCACGAGTCGCCGCGGTCACCATGCCGGCATTGTGCCACTTGGCGCGCTCGACGCTCCTGAGGGCCAACTCAGTGACACTTTGGGACACTTAGTGACGCTTAGTGACACTCAGCGACGCTGAGTAGCGCTGGGCAACACAGCGGCAACACGGGTGATGCAGCGGCACGACGGCGGCACGAAGCCAATGGTGGCAAGATGGCGGCAGACCCGTCCCACCGTCGAGGAGCACGACCGTGCCCGGCAGCAATCTCACCCGCGACGAGGCCGCCCAGCGCGCGGCCCTCGTCGACGTCGACCGATACGACATCGCTCTGGATCTCACGACCGGCGAGTCAACCTTCAGCACGACGACAACGATCACCTTCCGCGCCACGGCCGCCGGAGCCACGACGTTCGTCGACTTCGTCGGCGACGCGGTCCACCGGGTGACCCTGAACGGGACCGAGCTGGACGACCCGGGCCTGTATGCCGACGACCGGGTGCAACTGCCCCGACTGGCCAGGGAGAACACGGTCGTCATCGAAGCGACCGGCCGATACACCAACAGTGGCGAGGGCATGCACCGCTTCGTCGACCCGGTCGACGGCCAGGCCTACGTCTACACGCAATTCGAGGTGCCGGACTCCCGCCGGGTGTTCGCCGTCTTCGAACAGCCCGACCTGAAAGCCACTTTCGCCTTTACGGTGACGGTGCCCGACCACTGGGTCGTCGTCTCCAACCAGCCGGAGCCGCAACCCGAACCGGCCGGGCCGGGCGCGTCGGTGTGGCGGTTCCCACCCACTCCCCGACTGTCGTCATACATCACTGCCGTGTGCGCAGGACCTTTCGACGTGGTCCGTGACGTCGTCCACGGGCGAAACCGTGAGATCCCGCTGGCCATCTACAGCCGCCGGACGATGACCGAGTGCGTCGACCACGAGAATCTCTTCGCGGTGACGAAGCAGGGTTTCCCGGCATTCGAGGAGGAGTTCGACGCCGACTATCCGTTCGCCAAGTACGACCAGGTCTTCGTGCCCGAGTTCAATGCCGGTGCCATGGAGAACGCCGGCTGCGTGACGATCACCGAACTGTACATTTTCCGTGGGAAGGCACCCGAGCCGACCGTGGAGCGACGTGCGCTGACAATCCTGCACGAGCTGGCCCACATGTGGTTCGGCGATCTGGTCACGATGCGGTGGTGGGACGACCTGTGGCTCAACGAGTCGTTCGCCGAGTGGGCGTCCTCGTCGTGTATGGCCGAGCACACCGAGTGGAGCGATGCCTGGACCACGTTCCACACCCACGAGAAGACCTGGGCCTATCAGCAGGATCAGCAGTCGGACACCCATCCGGTGTATGCCGACATGCGGGACTTGCACGACGTCGCGGTGAACTTCGACGGCATCACGTATGCCAAGGGTGCCTCAGTGCTCAAGCAACTGGTCGCCTACGTCGGACGGCCCGCGTTCAGCGCTGCGCTGCAGCGCTACTTCGCCACTCACGCCTGGGGCAACACGACGATGAGTGACCTGTTCGCCATGCTGGAGGCGGCCTCGGGCCGCGATCTGGCCGACTGGGGCCAGCGGTGGTTGCGCACCTCCGGGGTGTCCACCCTGGCGATCGACGTGCAAACCGATCCGGACGGGCTGATCACGGCCGCGGCGCTGACGCAGACCGCGACCGCTGCCCATCCGACGCTGCGTCCGCACCGCCTCGGGATCGGCCGCTATGCCGTCCACGAGCAGAGGCTGGTCCGCCAGGGGTATCACGAGGTCGACGTGGACGGCGCCCGGACGGAGCTGCCCGAGCTGGTGGGCTTGCCCCGGCCCGACCTGTTGTTGCCAAACGATGCCGACCTGACCTACGCCAAGATCCAGCTCGACGCGCAGTCGCAGCAGACGGCGGTGCGCTACGCCGCCGCGTTCCCCGACAGTCTCTCCCGCAGCCTGGTTACCGGGGCTTTCTGGGAAGCGACCCGTGACGGCGAGCTGGCGCCGCAGGTGTTCCTCGACTATTTGCTGTCGATCATCCCGGTCGAGCAGCAGCCGACCGCGTTGCGGACGATTCTCACGACGACCAAACAGATCCCGTCGATGCTGCTGGCCACACTCAAGTGGTTCCTGCCGGAGCCACTGCGGGCCGACGCGCAAATCCGGGCCACGGACGTGCTCCGCCGCGCAGTCGATGCCGCGACGGTGGGCAGCGATGCACAGCTTCAGCTCTTCACCGCGTTCGCGGGTCTGACCACCGACCCCGACGACACCGCCCGGATCACTGCCGCGCTGCAGGGCAGCGAGCCGATCCCCGGGCTCGCGATGGACCAGGATCTGCGGTGGACTCTGATCCAGAGCCTGTCCGCCGCCGGTGCTATCGGTCCGGGCTTCATCGACGACGAACTAGCCCTCGACCCATCGGTCGCCGGTCGCGAACGAGCGCTATCGGCTCGGGCGGCGGCTCCAACCCGCGCCGCGAAAGAACGGGCCTGGGAGCTGGCGATCATCGAGGAAGGCCAGACCAACGCCGCGCTCGAGCATCTCGGGCGGGGCTTCCGCCGGGCAAACGACCCAAGCCTGCTGGAACCGTTCGTCGAGCGCTACCACGACATGCTCAGACCGGTCTACGAGCGGCGGTCACAGGCCCTAGCCGAACGGTGTGTCAAGTACTTCTACCCGCTGGATCTGGCCAGTGAGCAGTTGCGGGACCGGACCCGCCGTTGGCTGGCGGACAACCCGGACGCACCATCGGGACTACGCCGGCCGCTGATCGAGCAACTCGAACTCATAGAGACCGCGTTGGTCGCCCAGACGGCAGCGCTGCGGTATGCCGCCGCCGGCCCGGAGTGAGCTGCGCGGCATACGCTTGGCCCGTGACAGCCGTGATGAACACTGTCGACTGGGTAGCCTGGGCTGACCAGCTGGTCGGAGTGCCCCTGCAGGTCACCTCGATCCTGGTCGTCGCGATCGTGGTGCGCTGGTTGGCACACCGGCTGATCCGGCGGATGGTGACCAGAGCGGCAGACCGCCACGAGCCGAAACCCGGCGATGCCACGACACCACCTGCGGAGGAGGACGACGACGGCGCCCTCCTGCGGGCCAAGTCAGCCCTGATCGAAGCCAGCGGGATTGCTCACGAACGGTATGTCGCCCGGGTCACCACCCTCGGGGCAGTGTTGCGCAGCATCGTCACGATCATCATTTTCGGGGTGGCGACGTTGACCGTCATGGCCACGCTCGGGATTCCGTTGGCCCCATTGCTGACCTCCGCCGGAGTGGGTGGGGTCGCGGTGGGCTTCGGTGCCCAGAGCCTGGTCAAGGACTTCCTCTCCGGCAGCTTCATGCTCATGGAGGACCAGTTCGGGATCGGCGACGTCATCGACACCGGAACCATCGTCGGCGTGGTCGACAACATCACGCTGCGGATCACCCGGGTGCGTGACTTCAATGGGGTGATCTGGCACATCCGCAACGGCGAAATCGTCCAGGTCGGCAATCGCAGCAAAGGCTGGTCGATGGCCAACATCGAGGTGCCGATCGGAGTGGGCGAGGACCACGAACGAGCCCAACGGATCATCCGGGACACGCTGGCGCCGTTGCCCGAGACCGATGATCGAGTGCTCGACGACGCAATGGTCGTCGTCGATTCGATCTCGCCGGGAGCCCTCGTGCTACGCATCCTCGTCAAGTGCCTGCCGACGCAGAACGTCGCCGTCCAACGGGCCGTCCAAGACCAGGTCAAGCTCGCCCTCGACGAGGCCGGGATCCGGATCGCCTCGCTACCTGTCGGTGGCTGGTCAGCTGGCGGTGGCGCGTCGTGAGCTTCTACGACGAGGTCGGTGGCGGAGCGGTTTTCGCGCAGCTGACCCACGACTTCTACCAGGGTGTCGCCCGCGATCCCGAGCTGCGGGCGCTGTATCCAGAAGAGGATCTGGGCCCGGCCGCGGACCGGCTGCGGATGTTCTTGGAACAGTATTGGGGCGGGCCGACGACGTACTCCCGGACCCGAGGGCATCCTCGCTTGCGGATGCGACACGCTGCATACCCGGTAACCCCATACCTTCGTGACCGGTGGCTGCACCACATGCTCGCTGCGGTGGACGCACTCGACCTCGATCCCGCGCACGCCGAGACCCTGACCGACTACCTGGTGCGGGCGGCATACATGCTGGTCAATACACCCGACGACTACCGTGGGTAGCCGATCGCACTTGGCCCCGCGCCAGTGACCCGGCTCGCACGGTGACTCAGCCGGACGCCAATTCGGCCACCATGGCCAACTCGGTCGCGTCGAACCACATGAGGTCGACGTCGCTGCTGCCCGAGGGGCGCTCGTCGATGTGGAACGACACGACGTGCCGACGCAGCACCGGCTCGATGACGCGGATCTGCGACAGCCGCGCCTCGAGCAGGTCGCCCGGTTCGGCGACCGAGCTCGGTGGCAGATCAGCGGCCGCGACCACCCGACGCCACCGGTCAACGCCGCGTTGTTCGGTGCAGTACGTTGCCGCGGCCAACAGCGCGGCATACTCGAGCTCTTCCGTGTCGTCCCCAGCCGCAGCTTGCTCGAGCCGAGGCGTCACGGCAAAGCCGACCATCGGCGTCGCCAAGGCACCTTCACGGTCCAGCTGGGCGACCAGCCCGGGAGTCAGCGGCAGATAGACGCGACGAACGCGGTTCACGTCACGTCGTCGATCGAGGTGAGCCAGCCCACCGCGCCATCATCTCAGAGCACGGGCCCGGAGAGCCTCAACCCCGCCGAAACCTGAGTCCTCGCCCCCCGGGTCGAGTGGTCGGCCGGGGGCTGGAGAGGCCAGCAACGGCGACCGCCAGTTCGGCGATGGCGCGCCGGGTCGGCGAGTCCGGGGATTCCTCGGCCAAGACCCGGCCGGAGTAGCGGGCGGCGTCACAGGCGGGCGCGTCGTCGGGGACATAAGCGATCGGAGTGATCCCCGCGAATCTGGTCAACGCGGCGGTGACCAGCCGCTCGGGTGGGCCTCCGACCGGGCCGGACCGAGCCCTGTTGATGACGACTTGCGGTTGGGGTGAACGCACCGAGCCCAGCTCTTGCAGGCCACGCACGAGACGTTGGAGTAAGACTGGGTCGCACCCTCCGACGACGAGCAGCTTGTGGGCGACTTCGAGGGTCGTCAAGGTCGCCTGGTTACGTCGGGGTGCCAGGGTGTCATAGCTGAGCTCTTCGTCGTCCTCCAGGCAGAAGCCCACGTCGACGACGACCTCGTCTGCCAATGACCGCGCGACATCCAGGACCCGTTCGAGGGCTGCGGCCCGGATCTCCGGCCACCGTTCGGCCTTCGGGATGCCGGTGAGTAACCGCAATCGCGGTGCCGGGCGGGCGGAGCCGAGCGGCAGCTCCGGAGCCAGCCGGGCCAGCGCCGGCAGGTCGAGACTGCCTTGGTCTGCGGCTCGGGCGGCAGCGATCAACCCGGGTGCTTCGTCGAGCACCGACAGCACTTGCGCGACGGCCCCGCCGTAGGTGTCGGCGTCGACGAGCAGCACTCGGCGGCCGAGCAACGCCAACTCGGCGGCGACGTTGATCGCGATCGTGGTGCGGCCGGGAGCACCCGCTGGCCCCCAGACCGCGATGATCCGCCCACGGCGAGCGACCCCGGGATCGGCATCCGGCACGGTGTGTGCGGGCCCGGTCTCGATCCGTGGTTGGTCCGGTGAGGCGTCGACACCCGGGGCCTCGGTAGCGGGCGGTTCGGCGGCACCAGGGGAGCCGGGGCCGTCGGACTCCGTCGCTCCGACGTGCCCGATACCCAGCCCGAGATCCACGAACTGGTCGCCGCCGTCCTCCAGGTGGGCACCGCCGCCCCCGGTCAGGACGGCCTCGACCAGCTCCTCGGCGGACGCATCGGCCGGCAGCACTGCGCGCACGTCAAGCTGCCAAAGGCGCAGCTCGGTCGCCTCGTCGCCCGGGTCACTGAGCCCGATGACGTCGACGCCGCCGGCCCGCAGCCGAGCCACCTCGGAGAGGGTGAGCCCTCTCAGGTCAGCGGACACCAAGGCGACCGTTCCTATGCCTGAGGCAGCGGTGGCCAGCAGATCAGCGAGGTCGGCACACCGGCGGGCGATTCGCACTTGGCCGGAGGATTCCAGCGCGCTCACGACCGGACCGTCCCATCGGGCGCTGAGCGCGGTCAATACACCGTCGCCGGGTCGGCGTGCCGGATCCGCGCGAACCATGGCCGGTTCAACCGCCGCTGCGAGCTGAGCCAGGCACGGGCACGAGGGTGAATCTGGACCGCTCGCCTTGTGCTGTGATGACTGTCGCCACGTCGTCGACGGGAACAAGCACCTGGACCGCCCGCGTTGCCGACGTGGCACCGAAGGCGCCACGCACCTCGGGGACCCAGGACACGGTCACCGAGCCGAGCAGCCGCACGGCAGGCTCATATCGCTCCTGGGTAGTCTCCTCGTCCCGGGGACTGACCCAGACGTCCACGATCGATCCAGCGACCAGTCCGGCGGCCGAGTCAGCCTCGACCCGGATGGTGACCGGTTGCAGATGCACGTCTTGGGCAGTGCCGATCGCGGCTTGCGGGATCAGCTCCCCGACCCGGATCTCCCGTAGCACGAAACCCTCGGGTGGCAGTGGTGTGGCCGCCGACAGGTAGGCCACCATTCCTTCGTCCAGGGAGACGTCCACGCGCCGCACCGCGTCGGCGTCCAGGCGATCCCCGGGCTTCAGTGGAACCGCAGCCGCATACATCGAAGTCCGATCGTCGGCACCGGCCACGAGTTTGGCACCGAGCAGTGTGGCCAGCAGCACGAGCACCACCCCGACGAGCAGGCGGCTGTCCCGCCAGGACGGAGGCGTCAGCCGGCTCGCCCGAGGCGTGGCTACGGCGGGAGTCGGCGTACTCACCCGCTCATCATGTCCGACCAGTGCACTTACTGCCACTCGAACCCGACCGTCTGTGGATGGTTTCGAATACTCCGGTCAGCCTGTGGATAACTACGTCCGCAGGTGGTTCGGTGTGGAATGCTGCACGTATGCCACCTCGGTTTCTCCAACTCGCGGACGTCGCCGAGATCCTCAACATCTCGTCAGCGCAGGCGTACGCCCTCGTGCGTCACGGAGACCTGCCCGCAATCAAAGTCGGTGGGCGGGGTCAGTGGCGGGTGGAGGCCGCACAACTGGAGGAGTACATCCAGCGGATGTATGCCCAGACCCGAGAGTTCGTCACTGCCCATCCCCTCAACGGCCCTGGTGACGACGAGTCCGCCGACTAAGCCAGGAGCATGGGCTGCGCCGGCATCGGGCGAGTGTGCTGGCCGCCCTTGGCCGGTTCGTCCGCGAGTACCGTCTGAGCCACTGCTATGCGCGGGCCGAACCCCCTCCAGCGGCCCGCCCGCCGGAGCCACCCCGGCACACCGGATGGACTGACCCGCTCAATCGCGCACGACCGCAGCGAGGGCCGATAGCGGCAGGACCCGGAGCTCCCGCACGTTCTCCGGACGGCGCGGCAAGTCCAGAGCATGCTCGGCGATGTCCATGATCCCCTGCCCGACCGCGTCGATCGTGCCGGTGAAGCGTGCCCCGCCGACATCGACGACCGTGACCGGGGCTCGATCCCGACTGATCGCCCGGAGCGCGGCCGCGCAGGTGAACCCACGCGCGACCCGGGAGACGGTGCCCGCCTTCCCGGTCAGCCCGGACAGCGATCGCAGCGCGGAGAACGGTGCTAACACCGCGCGCTGTGGCGTCGGCCCGAGGAGCACCCAGTCGGCGCCGACGTCGAGCACCGAACCGACGCTCCGGCCCAAGCCGGCGACCTCGACAACCACCGGCGGGCCGTGTCGCATAGCGGACAACCGCTCAGCCATGCCGACCTGAGCACGCTCGTGGCGGGTCCGGTCCGCGACCTCGGCCGCGAGATCCAGGGCTTCGTCCGCGACCAGTCTCGCCTCTAGATCGTCGAAGAGACGCTCCCAGCGGATTGACACGACCCTCGCCCCCTCAGGACACCGACCTTGGCCGCCATTGTGCCACTCCCGCTTGACAACAGCGCTCCGATGGCGACAAACTCATTCGAACGAGGCAAACACATGCAAACGCAGGCAATGATGGCTGTCGTAGGCAAACCTGGGTAAGGGAAGGAGCCCGCTGATGCAGGTGCCGGGGGGCCGTGAGATGCCGGGATCAGGCTCCCGGTCCAGCTCGATCGACGAAGCCGACGTCCGTGACACGACCACCCCGCTTAAGCTGACCAGGAGCCCGGTGACCGTCCAGGCCCGGGCCGTGGCGAAGGCGATCATGGTCGCCTCGTTGAGCGCAGTCGGCGGCGGTCTCATCACCGGCACCTTGGCCCTGCTGGCGCTGACCAGCTATCGCAACCTGGCCGGCACCAGCCTCGCCGATCCGGCCGACGTGCTCAGCTGCGCAATGGCTGGGATCGGCGCACTGCTCGCGGCCTGGCTGGGGCTGGGCGCTGCTTTGAGCGCGCTCAGTCGCATCCCTGGATTCGTCGGGCGCACGTGCGCCGAGCTGGCTGCCCGGATCGCCCCAGCAGCCCTGCGTCGTTGGGTGTCGTTCCTGCTCGGATCGAGCCTGGTGGGCGCATTCGTTCCGGGCACGGCAGTTGCCGACGGCGACGGTCCAGCCACTCGGTTACCGGCCAGCTGCAGCGTTCTCACGGTCGCTCCAGACCCGATGTTCCATGCACTCGACCACCCAACGGAGCGCACCGACGGCCCTCCAGCCCAAACCGACGGTTCACTGGATCCGGCCGATCCGAAGTCGGAGGAGACGGACAACCCGGACGTTGCCGAGCCAGCATTCGTCCCGCTCGGGCCGTTGGGCCCTCGATCCCTCGACTGCACCAGTCCGCCGGCCGAGGACGACACGGCCGGTTCAGCCGGCTCGCGAAGCGACTCTGTCTACGTCGTACAACCGGGCGACACCCTCTGGGGGATCGCAGCAGCCCACCTCACGGTTCCCGGTGACGGAACAGCTCGTCCCAGCAAGGCGGCCATCGCCGAAACATGGCCGCTCTGGTATGCCGCGAATCGCGACGTCATCGGCCCCGACCCCCACCACATCGAGCCCGGTCAGCGGTTCGTCTTGCCGAATGGAGCAGATCGATGACAGTCGGCAGTACACACCGGTTGCGGGTCCTGCCGGCTCCGGAATCACGGCCGCCCATCGTGCCGCCGGACGAGGTGTATGCCGTGCCTGGCAGGCCCTATGTGCAGGACAGCTTGGCCCTGGACTTCTCGGACGACGACTCCGTGGTGCCCCTAACCACCCGCCGCCGAGACCTGCCCGATCCCGACCCGGTGGTTCGCCGGCTGGCTCAGGCGTTCGTCGAAGTCATGGCGGGAATGCGGCCAGCACCCCAGGTGCAGCGGCACGCCGCTCCGGACGTCTACGAAGTGCTGTGTCGACGGTCGACCCTCGCGTTGCACCGAGCCCGACAAGCTCGACGCAACGCGGTGGTGCGACTCGTGCGCGTCCAAGAACCAGCCGACGGAGTTGCCGAAGCGTGCGTCGTGGTGATCCACCAGGACCGGGTCCGGGCCATGGCAATGCGCCTGACCGGACTCGACGGCAGGTGGCTCGTCACGGACCTGCAGGTCGGCTGAACCGGATCGGCGGCGTTGCTTGCCCCGGCGGCGCAGTCGGTGTCTCCTGGGGAGAGTCCACGTCGCCGTCCGTCACCGTGGAGTCACCACTGAGACCCTTGACGAGGTCACTCACCAGTCTCGGTTCGGCGGCGACCTGGGCAGCCTCCTCATTCCCCTGGCCGGCCTGGACCTCGATGTTGAACAAGTACCCGACCGACTCCTATCGAAACCGGGTACATGGAATGCCTCCCCTTGGTGACACCCGGCGGACCTCAGATCATCGGAACGTTCATCGCAAGAAGCAGGGCAGTCGCGACGACCAGGAGCTGCCACAACACCCCACCGAACGCTCTTGACATCTCGTTGTCCTCCGTCCTCCGAGCCGATCAGGCAACAAGAGCAGGTCGGGGACCAGCTCATCAATCCTTTTCCGAGAACGGCTGGTAGCCTCGATCGATGAATCGGATCAGTCGCATGATCCTCGCCTCCCTACTTGCCGCAACGCTGGCAGCCTGTACCGGCGCAACCAGCGGGGAAGCCCCTGTCGCCACGACTCACCAGACCCTGTCCGACCCTGCGCTGCAGCAACTGGCGACCAAGTCTGCGGCCGGCCTGGCCGCATCACTCCCGGCGGGTGGCGTTGTCGTTGCGGTCTTCCACGGCGATTCGCTCGCCATCGCCTCAGCAGGCATGCAGCCCGACGGCACCCCTCTTCCCGCAAACGGCGCGTGGCGCATCGCCAGCGTCACCAAGCCCTTCATGGCCACGCTGACGCTGCGCGCCGCGGCAGAGGGCCTCGTCCGGCTCGACGCCCCCGTGGCCGACTACGTCGACATGGACATCCCTGAAGACATCACGATTGCCGATCTGCTGCGCCACACCAGCGGAATCTTCAACTACGTCGAAGACCCCACGATCCGCAACGAATTGATCGCCGATCTCGACCGCGTCTGGCAGCCCGAGACTCTTGTCGATCTTGCGCTCGAACAGACCCAGTTCAACGGTACCCATGAGTTCTCGTACTCGAACACCAACTACCTCCTCATCGGGATGATCCTCGAAGCCGTGACAGGGGACAGCGCAGCAGACCTGCTCCAAGACGCCATCGTCGAGCCGCTCGGACTGGACGCCACCTACTTGACGATGCCCAACCGCAGCGATCAAGAACCCAAGCCGGTACCGGCGTTCTCGCAGTATGTGCCGAACGCTATGGCCCCGGACGGCGACTTTGTGTTCCCAGCGGTTGTGAGCAGCGAATGGACAGCGGGGGCGATGGTCTCGGACGGTGATGACCTGGCAACGTTCGTCAGGGCGGTCTTCGACGGGCGACTCCTTGACGACGCATCTCTCAACGCCATGACCGACTTGGCCCCCGGCACCCACTACGGGCTCGGTCTCGCCAGGAATCCAGAAGTGCGCACGCCGGTATGGGGCCACACCGGAGAGACCATCGGGTACGTCACCGAGCTCCTTTATGCACCCTCGGTTGACCGCGGTGTGGTCATCGGGTTCACCACGGACGACCTGCCGGAAGACAGCGAGTCCGATGCGCTCGAAGTGATGCGCGACCTCCTCAAGCTGTGATCATCCGGAACCGCACGCCACACCGCGGCCGTCTCGTCGCAGTCAAGGCGCAACACTCAACCGGCATCGGCCTGACGTTCGCCACGGCGTGCTGCTCAGCGCCTGCGCCGACACCGACGGGACATCTGATTCGACACCGACGGGAACCACCCCAGGTGCAGCGGCACGCCGCCCCGGACGTCTACGAAGTGCGTGTCGTGGTGATCCCCACCAGGACCGGGTCCGGGCCATGGCAATGCGCCTGACCAGACTCGACGGCAGGTGGCTCGTCACGGACCTGCAGGTCGGCTGAACCGGATCGGCGCCTCTACTTGCCGCGGCGACGCGCCTTCTTCGATGATCTCTTCGGCTGCGTGCGGCGGACCCCTCCGCTGTCGCCCTGGGACCGGGTCGCAGCCCCCGACGTGTCGACGTCGCGCTCGACCGTGCCCCCGGTCTCGGACGGTGCCGAGTAGCGCAGCCGGGACGCTGGGGGCGCTTCCAACCCCTTGGCGGTGATCGCCGGGCCGCCGAAGGTGCCCGGCGGCGCAGCTGGCGTCTCCTGAGGGGAGTCCACGTCGTCGTCCGTCGCGGTGGGATCGCCACTGAGACCCTTGACGAGGTCGCTCACCGGTCTCGGTTTAGTGGCGACCTGGGTAGCCTCCTCATTCTCCTGGCCAACCTGGACCTCGATGTTGAACAGGTATCCGACCGACTCCTCCTTGATGGCATCCATCATCGCCTCGAAGAGCTGATACCCCTCACGCTGGTACTCCACCAGCGGATCACGCTGGGCCATTGCCCGCAGCCCGATGCCCTGCTGGAGGTAGTCCATCTCGTACAGGTGCTCTCGCCACTTGCGGTCGAGCACCGACATCACGACCCGCCGCTCGACTTCCCGCATGGCCTCCTCACCGAGATCAGCCTCCCGTTGGTCGTATGCATGGTGGGCATCACTGGTCAGCTGCTCGCGCAATGCCTCGGACGTGATCGCCGTCCGGCCCCCAGCAACCTCGGCAACGTCTTCCACCGAGATCGCAACCGGGTACAACGTATGCATCGCGGTCCACAACTGGTCCAGATCCCATTCCTCGGCGAATCCGGCCGCTGTCGCCTCGGCGACGTATGCCGCGACGACGTCGTTGACGAAGTGACGGACCTGCTCCTGCAAGTCGGCGCCGTCGAGCACCCGGCGGCGCTCCTCGTAGATGACCTGACGCTGCCGGTTGAGGACATCGTCGTACTTGAGGACGTTCTTGCGGATCTCGAAGTTCTGGGCTTCGACCTGGCTCTGGGCGCTGGCGATCGACCTCGTCACCATCTTGGACTCGATCGGGACGTCATCCTCCATCTTGGCTGTGACCATGAACCGGTCGACCATCGCCGAGTTGAACAACCGCATGAGGTCGTCCTGCAGGCAGAGATAGAACCGCGACTCCCCAGGGTCTCCCTGGCGACCCGAACGCCCACGCAACTGGTTGTCGATCCGGCGCGATTCGTGCCGCTCGGTGCCCAAGACGTAGAGACCACCTAGATCGGTGACCTCGTCGTGTTCCTTGGCCACCGCCTGCTCGGCCTCTGCGAGCGCGGCGTCCCAGGCAGCTTCGTATTCCTCGGGGGTCTCTTGTGGATCGAGACCTCGCTGCTTCAGCTCCTGCACGGCCCGGAACTCGGGGTTGCCGCCCAGCATGATGTCGGTGCCACGGCCGGCCATGTTCGTGGCAACCGTCACAGCGCCCCGGCGACCGGCTTCGGCGACGATAGCCGCTTCCCGGGCGTGCTGCTTGGCGTTCAACACCTCGTGCTTGACCCCGCGCTTGCGCAGCAAGTTCGAGAGCAATTCGCTCTTCTCCACCGAGACCGTGCCGACAAGCACCGGCTGACCCTTGGCGTACCGCTCGACGATGTCGTCGGCGACCGCGTCGAACTTCGCAGCCGCAGTGCGGTAGACCAAGTCGGGTTGGTCGACCCGGATCATCGGCATATTCGTCGGAATCGTCACGACGCCAAGCTTGTAGATGGAGTGCAACTCCGCCGCCTCGGTCTGGGCGGTGCCCGTCATCCCGGCCAGCTTGTCGTACATCCGGAAGTAGTTCTGCAGGGTGATCGTGGCCAGGGTCTGGTTCTCGTTCTTGATCTCCACCCCTTCCTTGGCCTCGATCGCTTGGTGCATCCCCTCGTTGTAGCGGCGGCCGGCGAGCATACGCCCGGTGTGCTCGTCGACGATGAGCACCTCGCCGTTGAGCACGACATAGTCCTTGTCTCGCTTGAACAGCTCCTTGGCCTTGATCGCGTTGTTGAGGTAGCCGATGAGCGGCGTGTTGACCGACTCGTAGAGGTTGTCGATGCCGAGAGTGTCCTCGACCTTCTCGATGCCGGCCTCGAGCACCCCGATGGCACGCTTCTTTTCGTCGACCTCGTAGTCGCCCATCCCCGAATCCAGCTCGCCGCGCTGAAGGTCCTGCACGAGCTTTGCGAACTCGACATACCACTTGGTTGCCTGGTCGGCCGGGCCCGAGATGATCAAGGGTGTGCGGGCTTCGTCGATGAGAATCGAGTCGACCTCGTCGACGATCGCATAGTGATGTCCGCGCTGGACCAGCTCAGCAGTCGACCACGCCATGTTGTCGCGCAGATAGTCGAAGCCGAACTCGTTGTTCGTGCCGTACGTGATGTCTTTGGCGTATTCGGTGCGGCGTTGATCCGGCGTCATCGACGACAGGATGCAGCCGGTTTCGATTCCGAGCGCTCGGTGCACGCGCCCCATCAGCTCGGACTGATACTCGGCGAGGTAGTCGTTAACCGTGATGACGTGCACACCCTTGCCCGTTAGGGCGTTGAGATAGCACGGCAACGTGGCCACCAGAGTCTTGCCCTCACCGGTCTTCATCTCGGCGACGTTGCCCTTGTGCAGGGCGGCGCCACCCATGATCTGCACGTCGAAGTGCCGCTTGCCGATCGTCCGTTTGGCCGCCTCACGGACCGCTGCGAACGCTTCGGGCAGGATGTCGTCGAGGGTGGCACCGTCGGCGAGCCGTTGTTTGAAGCTGTCCGTCTCTGCTCGGAGCTCGGCGTCGGTGAGCTTCTCGAAGTCCTCTTCGAGGACGTTGACCTGCGCCGCGATCCCTTCGAGCTGCTTGATCACCCGACCCTCGCCGGCACGCAGCATCTTCTCGAAAATCTTGGGCACGCGGGACTCCCTCACAAATCAGCCGGCACGGGACCCACCGGACGAGAGACTCGCACGTCGCACCTCGGGGTCACCTGCCAGGGTAGTCGCTGGCCGGGTATCCGATCCAACGCCCGGTCACTGGATAAGGTGCCGGAGTGTCCGACGCTGATACCGACGAGGTCCTCCAGCTGCTCCATGAGGTCGCCGCCGACGTCGTCCTCCCACGCTGGCGAGCGTTGGCCGAACACGAGATCATCGAGAAGAACCCCGGCGATCTGGTGACCGTCGCCGACCGCGAAGCCGAGGTGGCGATCACCAGATGGTTGCGCGACCGGAATCCGGACGCCCTGATCGTCGGCGAAGAGGCATGTTCGGCTGATCCACTTCTGCTGCGATCACTTCCGCAGGCCGAGCATGCTTTCACCGTCGATCCGGTCGACGGCACCAAGAACTTCGTACGAGGCTCGCCGGACTTCGGGGTCATGGTCGCCGAGCTGCGGGGTGGCCTCACGGTGCGGGCCTGGATCTGGCAGCCGGTCCACCGGATTGCCATCGTGGCCGAACGCGGTTCCGGCGCCAGGAGATACGACCCGAGCGGGTGCATGACGCTGCGTTGCCCACCGGCTCCGAGTGAGCACCAGCGTTGGCGGCTGGCGACGTCCGCCTACCGGCTCCGCGGCAGATCTCCCAACGGGCTCCCCGCACTTGTCGGCTCTTGGGTCAGCTGCGCGATCGACTACCCGCACTTGGTCGCCGGCGATGCGACCGCCCTGCTCTTCGGCCGCGCCATGCCCTGGGATCACGCTGCTGGCACCCTCGTCGTCACGGAGTCCGGAGGGGTGGTCACCCACCTCGATGGTCGCCCCTATCTGCCGACCGATCTGCCTGATCGGCCCACCCCCTGGCAGCAGTGGTTGCTGGCTTCTCTGGGCCACCGCGCCCACGAGCCGATCCGGACGGCCCTGGCAACCGAACTCGGTGGGTGGTTGCGCTCGCTAGGCTGACCCGGTCGCGGCAGCCATCGCCGTCCGTGCCCGGTCGTAGCGGTCAGGTGCTTTCCGGCGTCGGGACCGGCTCCAGGTGGATGACCCCGTACGACCAGCCACGACGCCGGTACACGACGCTGGCCTTGCCCGTGTCGGCATCGTTGAAGAGGTAGAAGTCGTGCCCCACCAGCTCCATCTGGTTGACTGCTTCGGCCAACGTCATGGGGTGGCTGGGGTGGACCTTCTCACGCACTTCGATCGGAGAGTCACCAACCGCGCCGAAGATGCCGTCCGAGTCGTTGACTTCGGGTTGCTCGGCAACCGCATCGGCATGATCGTCGGCGGTCGGCGCCACGCCCACGAGGCCGGGGTTCGAGGCCCCGGTGGGAGCTGCCCTCCGTGAACGCACCGCAGCCCGCCGCTTGTCACCAGCCCGGCGGAGCCGCTCGACGAGCTTCTCGATCGCCTGGTCGAACGCAACGTACTTGTCCTCGTTGCTCGACTCGGCACGCACGACCGCACCCCGTTCCCGGCACGTGAGCTCGACGGATTCGGAATTGCGAGCGTTGCGTTCGTGAGTGACGACGACATCTAGTCGGGTCACCTTAGGTGCGACCTGGGCCACCTTGGCCAGTTTGTCCTCCAAATGCTCGCGGAAGCGGTCAGAGACCTGGATGTGCCGACCGGTGACGACGATGTCCACTGTGTCCTCCTGAACGAGATACGGGCACGAACCGAACTTGGCAACCCACGCGAGCCGTTGCCTCACCTCTTAGCTGACCTGCGACGTTCCTCAACGGTAGCCCGGACGGCGACCGTGGACCAGTCAAAGACTGCTCGCCGGTGCGTGGCCGCCACCACAGCTGCTCCCAGCACTCGTCCCCCCACCGCCCGAACCGCCCTGGCCCCCTCAGCCAGCGTGGCGCCCGTGGTCAACACATCATCGGCCAGCAGCACCGGCCGCAGCGCCAGTTGCGGCGCGACTCGGCGGAACACGGCGTAGGCTCCTCCGACGTTCTGGGCCCGTGCGCGCCGGTCCAGCCCGGCTTGGTCGGCTACCGGACGGCTGATCCGAAGCGACCGCAACACCGGGATCGGCTCGGGAAGCAGGTCGGCGGCTCGAGCGACGAGCGCCGCGACCGGAGCGCCACCCCGCGCCCGGTCCGCACGAGCCGCCGAGGGCATCGGGACCAGGACCACTCCCGGTGGTCGGGCCAGCCTGCCGAGAGCACCCGCGAGGTGACCGGCCAGCTCCGGACGCAGCCGCGCGTTCCCGGCATCCTTGTAGGACACGATGGCGTGCCGGAGCGCCCCGGCATAATCCCCGGCAGCTACCACTTGCGGCAGGCCGGGTGGGCTGGGGCTTGGCTCAGACCGGCGCGGCGCGGCATACCAACGACGGCGGAGGTCGGCCGAACACGAGTCGCACCAAGCCGACGTTCCCCCGGCAATCATGACCGGGTTCCCGCACCCAGGGCACTCCGCCGGGGTCACCAGGTCGACGAGCGCCCAGGCGATAGCACCGATCGGCCGTTCCGCCGGTGTTCGCATCGGGCCACCATGCACGATCGACGTGATCCGCACGGGGTTGCCAAGACATCCTGTGGATTCCGAGGCCACCAGTCCCGGCGGTTGTGGAAGATCACCACCACCAGTCAGTCAGTCAACGGTCGTTGTGCGAGCACGGCCAACTCGGTGGCGTCGCCGAAGGCGCGCCATCCGTTGCCGACCCGGACGAACATGCCTTGGCCCGTTAGCACGACCAAGCCGCGCGGCCCGGTTGTCGGCACAACGGCTCGGGACGCCGGGACGATCGGGATCATCGACGAGGAGGCATCGTCCGGGCGCTGGCGTAGGCCGATGCCTCTGCCGAGTTCGGCCACGTAGACGCGGGGCTCCACGTCGGTCACGATCCGGCCGAGGACGGCCACGGTCAGATCGTCCATCCAGACCGCGTCCACGACTCCGACGAACGGGGCGTCGACGAGCTTGGGCATGGTGATCCGCTGCGGGCGGCCGGCCGTGTCACGCACGATTCCGGCGACATCGACACGAGGATCGTCCCCATCGGTGGCGCGGCTGGCGATGACCAGCCGGGTGACATCCCGAGAAACGGATACCGCGACCGGGACCCGGTTCTGCAGCCAATCGACCTGGATCAACTCAGCTTTGCTTCCTTCGTGAGCGGAGGCGACCCAGATCCGGCCCAGGCCGTGCTGCACCCCACCAATCCATAGGCGGCCATCGGCGTCGTAGGCCGGTCGAGTGAGGCCTGTGCCCAGTCCCGAGACCGGCATCGACGTCTGGCCGCGCCAGCGCAGGATCGTGCTGCGGTCCGGTGATCGTGCTGCCACGTCGGTGCCGTCCGGGCCGGCAGCCAGGCCGGAGTAGCCCAGCGGGATCCTCGGAAGCCCGGCGGTCACGGCCAACGTGGGTTCGGGCACGGACATGTCACCGAGGCGGGCCAGATCGATCCGCTGCAACTGGCTGCCGGTGCGCAGGAGGCCGTCGCGAGGCGGGGCGGACGGCTCGAGTGCGTATCCGGTGTTGGCCAAGCTGCCGAGTGTCTCCGGCAAGTCCGGCACGCTCAACAGGCCGGTGCCCTGGGCCTCGACCGTGACACTGGTGACTTCGGGCACTGCGAGCAAGGTCGACCCGAGTTGCGCCCACATGGCCTTTCGCTGACGCACGTCGGCCCGACTGGCCGATGCGGTCAACGGTACTGTCGCCACCCCCTCGTCGTCGACGACGACTGCTTCGACCACGAGCTTCGTCCCTTCCGGGAAACCGGATTCGACGACACCTTCGAGGTAGTCGGGCACCGGGGCCACTTGAGCTCGGGCTAGCGTCGTGATCAGGCGCGGCCCGAACGGGAACCATCGCACGTCGGGCAGCAGCCGGTTCGTACCGATGACCGGATAGGAGATTCGGTAAGGGCGGTAGATCCGGTCGAAGTCGATCGTGTTGAGCCAGATCCCGAACCCGGATGCAGGCAGCTCGAGCCGCCACTCACCTTCGATCTGAACCAACCCGAACTCGGCCTCGGTGCGGGCGTCCGGAGCAAGTTCCCGATAGTGCCCGGAGCGGTCGACCGTGGCGACGGGGGTGCTGATGGCTCGGATCGATGTCGCACTCGGCGAACCGATCGCCAGATCCCGGTAGACGGTGACGACCGATGTCGGGTCCCACCGTTCCGCCGAATCCGGTGCCAAGTAGCTCTTCGCCACGAGTTCGCCGTCATCGCCCGGCTCCTGGAACGCCGCCCCAGCGCTCAGGAAACCCTGGACGATCTGCTCCGGTGAGGCGCCCACCGGTGGCGGCATGGGGTCGATTCGGGCTGCTCGTGTGACCCGTTCGTCCACCGATCTGCCCTCCCGCACCGGCCCACCTACAGGCAGGCCGCTACAGGCACTCAGAGCCCAGCCGAGAATCGAGGTCATCACTACGGCACAGACGACGGCCACCCTCCCGCGCCGATTGCTCATCTCTCCTCCGAAGTGGCCGCTGGTGTCGGCCTGTTGACGACGAAGTTGTCACCGGGAGTCAGTGGCAACGGTGAGGTCTTGATCGCGATTCCCGGAGACCTCGGCAAGGTCAGCCGGAAACACGAGCCGATCCCGGGCTCTCCCCACGCGTGCAGCCAACCGGAATGCAGTCGCGCGTCCTCGAGCGCGATGGCCAGCCCCAGACCGGTGCCCCCGACGGCGCGGGCCCGCGCGGGGTCGGCACGCCAGAAGCGGTTGAAGACCAGCTCGGCCTCCCCTGGCCGCAGACCCACCCCGTGGTCACGGATCGAGACGGCTACTGCTTCCTCGTTGCCCCCCATCCGAAGCTCGACCGGACGCCCTTCACCGTGCTCGATCGCGTTGACGACGAGATTGCGCAGGATACGTTGCACGCGCCGGGCATCGAAGGATGCCTCGCATGCCTGATCAGCTGGCACGACCGAGATCAGGCTGCCTTTGGCCATCGCGAGCGGCCGCATGTCGTCCAAGACCTTGGCCACCGTGGCGCACAAGTCTGCCGGCTCGAGGTCCAGCTGCGCCGCCCCCGCGTCGAACCTGCTGATCTCCAGCAGGTCGGCAAGGAGCGCCTCGAATCGAGTGAGCTGCTCCTGCAACAATTCGGCGGCCCGGGCGACGACCGGATCGAACTCGTCCCGGTTGTCGTGGATCACATCCACAGCCATCCGGATCGTCGTCAGGGGTGTTCGCAGCTCGTGCGACACGTCGGAGACGAATCGCTGTTGCACCCGTGACAGGTCTTCGAGCTTGACGATCTGCTGCTGCAAGCCGTCGGCCATCGCGTTGAACGATGTCGCCAGGCTGGCCAACTCGTCCTCGCCCCGGCGGGGCATGCGCTCAGTGAGCTTACCCGAGGCCAGCCGTTGTGCTACCTCAGCGGCTCGACGCACCGGCGCCACGACGAGGCGCGTCACGGCATACGCCACCACCGCGATGAGTGCGGTGAGCAGGAATCCCCCATAGAGCAGGGTGCGACGCACGACGACCAGGGAATCCCGCTCCTGTTCCATCGGATAGATGTAGTAGATCCCGTACCCCCCGGCGAGCGGGATAGTCACTTGCTGACCGACGATCACCGATGGCACGGGTTCGTCGGACCCGACCAAGTCCAGCGCTGCCATCTGGACGTGTTGAGTCTTCGCCGACTGTGCAACCGCAGTGCGCAGTTCCTCCGGGATGTGCTGTTCGGCCACCTCGCCCGAACGCACCGGCGGGACAACGACACTGTTGCGGGTTGTGGCCAAACGGGCCAGCACGACGAACCGCGATCGTTCGGTGCCCGCCACGCCTTGGACGATCGTGATGGCCGCCGTGTGCAGCTTCTGCGGCGACTGCGTCTGGTCGGTCGCATCGAAGTTGCTTTGCACACTCCGGGTGAGTTGGAGAGCCTCGGCCGTGGACAACCTGATCCGCTCGTCGACGAGACCAACCGCGATCTGTGCGTTGAGGTAGTTGCCCACGGCCCCGAGCATGAGAACACCGAGAACCACCGTGACCAGGACGACCCGAAACCGCAAGGAACGCCGCCACAGCCGACTGGGCCAGGACCGTTTCAGCCCGGCTCGCAGCAGGTCCCCGAGTCTGGTATGCCGTGTCGGCGCGTCTCCGTCGGCCGTGGACGACACCATTCCTAGGCCGGGCCCGCCTTGTATCCGACGCCCCGGACCGTTACGACGATCTGCGGGGACTCAGGATCGTGCTCGATCTTGCTCCGGAGACGCTGGACGTGCACATTGACCAGTCGGGTGTCCCCGGCGTGCCGGTAACCCCACACCTGCTCGAGCAGCACTTCACGGGTGAACACTTGCCAGGGCTTGCGGGCCAAGGCCACGAGCAGGTCGAACTCCAGCGGGGTCAGGGGCAGCGACTCGCCCTTGCGTTTGACCGAATGCCCGGCCACGTCGATGTCGAGGTCGCCGATCCGCAACCGCTCCGGCTCGGGTTCGCCGCCACGGAGCCGCGCCCGGACCCGAGCGACGAGTTCTTGGGGTTTGAACGGCTTGACGACGTAGTCATCGGCTCCCGATTCCAGCCCGACGACGACATCGACGGTATCGGAGCGCGCGGTGAGCATGACGATAGGCACGACCGACTCGGCGCGGATTCGCCGGCATACCTCGATCCCGTCCAGCCCCGGAAGCATGACGTCGAGCAGCACGAGGTCGGGGCGTTCCTCACGAAAGGCCGCGACGGCGGCCGACCCGTCGGCCACGTGTGAAACGTCCAAACCCTCCTGTCGCAACACGATACTCAGCATCTCGGCAAGGGCCAGATCATCATCGACGACGAGGACTCGACCTCTCACAGCGTGTGTCTCCCTTCCCGGCGCATCCGCCGGAGTCGGCACGCCCATCATCACACAGGCAGGTCGGGACGGCGTGGATGTCGGCGTAGCCGCGGATGCCTGTTCCGCCACCGGCCGACGCAGGTGCCGGCAGATACCAGCCCTGGCAGACGCAGGACGGCGCCCTCCCAGGGGGTGAAGGGCGCCGCCGAGCCCTAGCGTATGGCCCTTTGGGCCGCCAGATCAAAACGAGAGAACCCCTCTCGGCGTGGCGAGTGACCGAGTCAGCCCACCTGCGTCAGTAGCGATAGTGCTCGGGCTTGTACGGCCCGGCGACGTCGACCCCGAGGTATTCCGCCTGACCCTTGGTCAGCTCGGTCAACTCGACACCCAACGCTTGCAGATGCAGCCGCGCGACGAGCTCGTCGAGCACCTTGGGCAGGGTGTAGACCTGCCGCTCGTAGTCGCTGGTCTTGGTGAACAACTCGATCTGGGCGATCGTCTGGTTGCTGAACGAGTTGCTCATGACGAAGCTCGGATGGCCGGTCGCGTTGCCGAGGTTCATCAGCCGCCCCTCGGAAAGCACGATGATCGAGCGTTCGGGCCGATCGACCCCGTCGAACTCACCGGCCGGGAAAGCCCACTCGTGCACCTGAGGTTTGATCGCGGTCTTGACGATGCCCGGGACCCGGGCCAGGCCGGCCATGTCGATCTCGTTGTCGAAGTGCCCGATGTTGGCCAAGATCGCTTTGTCCTTCATAGCCGCCATGTGGGCGGCTGTGACCACGTGGTAGCACCCGGTGGCGGTGATGACGATGTCTGCGATTCCGACGACGTCTTCCAGCCGGGCCACTTGGTAGCCCTCCATCGCCGCCTGGAGAGCGCAGATCGGGTCGATCTCGGTGACGATCACCCGGGCGCCCTGGCCGGCCAGCGACTGCGCACACCCTTTACCAACGTCACCGAAACCACAGACGACAGCGACTTTGCCACCGATGAGCACGTCGGTGGCCCGGTTGAGCCCGTCGACGAGCGAGTGCCGGCAGCCGTACTTGTTGTCGAACTTGCTCTTGGTGACCGAGTCGTTGACGTTGATCGCGGGGAAGAGCAGGTCGCCGGTCTCGGCGAGTTGATAGAGGCGGTGCACACCCGTGGTGGTCTCCTCGGTCACCCCGTTGATGCCACCCGCGATCCTGGTCCACTTCTGGGCATCGGTGGCCATCGTGTCCCGCACGAGCTGTTTGAAGACGGCGAACTCCTCCGAGTCGTCCTCGGTGGTGGCCGGAACCTGCCCGGCTCGCTCCCACTCGACCCCCTTGTGCACGAGCATGGTCGCGTCGCCGCCGTCATCGAGAATCATGTTCGGCCCAGGATGATCGGGCCCAGGATGATCGGGCCCAGGATGATCGGGCCAGGTGAGGATCTGGTCGGTGCACCACCAGTACTCCGGTAGCGTTTCGCCCTTCCAGGCGAACACCGGCACTCCGCGGGGATGCTCAGGGGTGCCGTCCGGACCGACGACGACCGCTGCCGCCGCCTCGTCCTGAGTGGAGTAGATATTGCACGAAGCCCAGCGCACGTGCGCGCCCAGGTCGACGAGGGTCTCGATGAGCACCGCAGTCTGCACGGTCATGTGCAGTGAACCGGCAATCCGCGCACCCCGCAGCGGTTGAGCCTGACGGTACTGCTCGCGTAGCGCCATCAACCCAGGCATTTCATGCTGGGCGAGGCGGAGTTGATGGCGCCCGGCTGCGGCGAGCGAAAGGTCGGCAACCTTGAAGCTCACGGGCGCTGCGTCGTTCGCACGTGCGATCTGGTCGGAAGGCATGGCGGAGTCCTTTGATCGCTGGTGAATGACCCGGCGTCGCCCATCAGGGCAGCGGA
This sequence comes from Actinomycetales bacterium, assembly GCA_002748155.1. Classification (GTDB taxonomy): domain Bacteria; phylum Actinomycetota; class Actinomycetes; order Actinomycetales; family Dermatophilaceae; genus Phosphoribacter. The sequence goes on from PDRO01000005.1 coordinate 24,412, forward strand.
GGCGGTGAGAGACCTAACCTCCGACGCGGGTGATCCACCCACGCCGGCTTGCTCCGCAAGTCTAACCGCCGACAATGCGCGTATGCCGCATACACCCGTCGCAGCGCGCCCAGCGCTCCAGACCCTCTTGGCCTTCCCGGTATGCCGGTGACTATTCGAAGTCGATCAGCACGTCGCCACCCTGCACGGCCGAACCGACCTGCACCGGGATCGATTTCACCGTCCCGGATACCGGCGCGGTTACCTCGGTCTCCATCTTCATCGCCTCGAGGATGATGAGAGTGTCGCCTTCAGCGACCTCTTGCCCCACCGCGACTTTCACCTGCAACACGGTGCCGGCGATCGGTGCTCGCAGCGCATTCTCGCCTCCGCCGCCACCGGCTGCCTCCCCGGGCGGAGACGCCGGGCCGGACCTGGAAGTCGCCGAACCGGTCGAGGAGAAGACGAACCCGCCCAGCGCCGGGCGCGGCTCGGGCTCGACCTCGACAGCGACGTCGTAGTCGACTCCGTCGACAGTCACCTTGAGTCTCATGTCAGTCCTAGTCCGTCGGGCTCAGTGCGAGCGGGTGTGCGAGAACGAGTGCGACGCGTGGATCGCGCTACGACCCGAACGCGCCCAAGCATTGCTGTGGCTGTAGTGGATCTGGCGGGCGGTGGCCTTCTTGCCCAGGTAGGCAGCCACCCCGGCACAGATTGCCAGGATCGTGTCGATCGGCACCGGCCCGTGCTGTTCACGTGCCTCGGCCAACTCCTTCTCCAGCTTGCCGACCCGACGCTGCAACTCCTCGACGAGGTCGACGAGCTTGCCGACATCGTTAGAGCTCGTGGTCATCATCGTCCTTTCTCAGGCGGTCTCTCAGACAGTCAGGGTCGTCCCCACGACTAGACGTCACATCGGGATGAGACCGTGCTTCTTCGGTGGCCGGTAGTCGCGCTTGGTGGTCTGGGCCTCGAGGGCTTGAGCCACCATGCGTCGGGTTTCGGCCGGCTCGATGACATCGTCGACGAGACCGTGCTCACTGGCGACATACGGATTGGCGAAGGTGTTGCGATAGGTGTCGATCAGCTCCTGCCGCTTGGCCCCTGGGTCGTCGGCTGCCGCGATCTCCTTGCGGAAAACGATACCGGCGGCACCCTCGGCCCCCATCACGGCGATCTCCGCAGACGGCCAAGCGAAGACTCGGTCGGCTCCGAGGGCTCGGGCGCACATTGCGATATAGGCTCCGCCGAATGCCTTGCGCATGACCACGGTGACCTTCGGGACGGTGGCCGCAGAGTAAGCGAAGAGCACCTTCGCCCCGTGCCGGATGATCCCGTTGTACTCCTGGTCGACCCCGGGCATGAAGCCCGGCGTGTCGACGAACGTGAGCAGTGGGATGTTGAAGGCGTTGCAGAAGCGCACGAAGCGGGCGATCTTGTCGGAGGCGTTGATGTCGAGCACCCCGGACATCTGGTTGGGCTGATTGGCGATCACGCCGACGGTGCGCCCGACCATCCGGCCGAAGCCGACCACCGCGTTGATCGCCCAACTGGCATGCACCTCGAGGAAGTCACCGTCGTCGACGACGTTGGCGATGACATCGCGCACGTCGTAGGCACGGCGCGGGTCCTCCGGGATGACCGTGTTGAGGAACGGGCTGTCTTCGACGATCCCGTCGTGTTCCAGCTCCGGCGGGTCCTCGGTGTTGTTCTGCGGCAGGAAGGACAGCAGCTTCTGCGCGATGAGCAAGGCTTGCTCGTCATCCTCGGCGACGAAGTGCACGACTCCCGAGGTGCCGGCATGCACAGCGGCACCACCCAGGTTCTCGTGCGACACCGTCTCCCCGGTCACCTGCTTGATGACATCGGGGCCGGTGATGTACATCTGCGCCTTCTGGGTCTGGATGATGAAATCCGTCAAAGCAGGCGAGTATGCCGCGGCCCCGGCGCACGGCCCGGCGAGGATAGAAACCTGCGGGACGACCCCCGACAGCAGCACGTTGTGATAGAAGATTTGACCGCAGCCGTGCAGGGCATCGACACCTTCCTGCACCCGTGCGCCCCCGGAATCGTTGATGCAGATAAACGGCGATCCGGTGTGCAACGCCATGGCCGCGGCGCCGGCGATCTTCTCGGCGTGCAGCTCCCCGATCGTGCCACCGAGGATCGTGAAGTCCTGGCTGGCCACGTGGACAAGGCGACCGAAGACGGTGCCCTGACCGACCACGACCCCGTCACTGGGGACCTCCTTGCCCTGCATGCCGAACCGGTTGGCGCGGTGCACGGCATACTTCGTCGTCTCCTGGAACGACTCCGGATCGAGCAGCTGATCGATGCGCTCGCGTGCAGTCAGCTTGCCCTGTTCGTGCTGCTTGGCGATCCGCTTCTCACCACCGGCAGCCGCCAATTCGGCTCGGTGCTGGTGCAGCAGGTCGATCTTCTCTTGCATGCTCTGGTTTGCCACGAGTGACCTCACGAAGGCTGGACTTGGACGCTGTGGGGTGCGCCGTTGACGATGACCTTGTAGCGCACGGCCGTACGCACCGGCTGACCCGGTTGCGCGCCGGCGGCCTTGGCAGCCTCCTCGGCTTCCAGGGTCGCCGGATCCTTCCCGACATTCTTCGGGCCCTCGTCACGGGTGCCGAAGAAGGCCGGAGCAACTTTGGGGAACATCGCGTAGGTGAGAACGTCCTCGTCGCTGCCGTTGAAGCCCTGGAGCGCAGACGCCTCCTCCCGGTCGCGGTCCCATTCCTCGGGCAACAAATCTGCCGGACGGACCGTGATCGGGTCCTTCTTCGCCTGAACCCGGGCGATCTCGACGACTTCCGGGTTGGGGGTGCCGAGCGTCGAACCGTAGTAGCCGAGCATCACGTCCGCGAACTCACCGGTGAGCACCTTGTAACGGCCCATCATGACGTTGAAAACCGCTTGAGTGCCGACGATCTGACTCGACGGAGTGACCAACGGCGGGTAGCCGGCATCGGCACGCACCCGCGGGACCTCCTCGAGCACCTCCTTGATCCGGTCGGCCGCCCCCTGCGCCCGCAACTGGCTTTCCATGTTGGAGATCATCCCGCCTGGGATCTGGCTCTTGAAGATCTCGGTCTCGACGCCGACGATATTCGACGCGAACTCGGCATACTTCGGGCGGATGCCGGCGAAGTAGTCCTTGATCTTGACCAGTAGGTCGCCATCGAGCTCGGTGTGGAACGGCGTCCCCTCGAGCATGGCGACCAGGCTCTCGGTCGGGTTGTGGCCAGGGCCCAGGCTCATCGAGCTGATCGCCGTGTCGACGCAGTCGGCACCGGCCTCGATGCCCTTCATGAGGGATACCAGAGTGACACCGGTGGTGGCATGACAGTGGATGTGGATCCGGGTGTCTTGGCCCAGGTCCTCCTTGATCGCCTTGACGATGTCGTAGGCCGGCTGCGGCTGCAGTAGGGCAGCCATGTCCTTGAGACACAACGAGTCGCATCCGAGGTCCATAAGCTCGCGGGCCTGCTGGACATACCCTTCGACGGTGTGCAGGTCGCTCACGGTGTAGCAGAGAGTGCCCTGCGCGTGCGCACCCTCGCGCTTGACGGCCTTGATCGCCCGCTCGACGTTGCGCGTGTCGTTCAGCGCGTCGAAGGTGCGAAAGACATCCATGCCGTTCTCGACGGCCTTGCCCACGAAGCGGTCGACCACCTCATCGGCGTAGTGCCGGTAGCCCAGCAGGTTCTGCCCGCGCAGCAGCATCTGTAGCTTCGAGTTCGGAAGAAGCTCGCGGAAGGTCCGCAGGCGCTGCCACGGGTCCTCGTTGAGGAATCGGATGCAGGCATCGAAAGTCGCCCCACCCCAGCATTCGACGCTCCAGTAGCCCGCCTGGTCGATCTCCTCGCAGATCGGGATCATGTCGTCGATCCCCATCCGGGTAGCGAACAAGCTCTGGTGGGCATCTCGGAGGGCAAGCTCGGTCACGTCGATCTTGCGGCTCATACGGCGTTCCCTTCCCGGTGGGCTGGAGTCGGCAGCGTGTGCAGGCCCCGGGGCCCAGGTCGTGGGCCGGGAGTCCGGGATGGATCGACACAACGCTGTGGGCTAGATCTCACCACAGTTGAGCCCGGTTTGCACCAGGACCTCGGTCCCAACGCGACGGATCGGCGTGTCGTGCATCCCGCGCCAGCGACCACGCCACCCGCTTGTTCACTATCTGTTCATGCCGCGAGCGCTGCGGCCGGATCCGACGTACCGGTATACGGGACAGGAGGGTGTTTCGGCGGAGGATACCACCCCTAGGGACTTCTTACCCCTTTGCGCTTTGGTGACGCACGGCATACCTTGCAGGTATGTTTGAGGTCCGTATCCACGGTCGCGGCGGGCAAGGGGTCGTCACCGCCGCTGAGATCCTGTCTGTTGCCGCCTTCGAAGAAGGCCGGCACGCCCAAGCGTTCCCGAGCTTCGGCTCGGAACGCACCGGCGCGCCGGTGGTGGCCTTCTGCCGGATCGCCGACGCGGAGGTCAGGGTGCGGGAGCCAGTCGTCGCCCCAGACGCGCTCGTGGTGCAAGACGCGACGCTGTTGCACCAGGTCGACGTGTTCGCCGGGCTCAAGCCCGGTGGCTCCGTGCTGATCAACTCGACGTCGACGCCCAGCCAGCTCGGACTGGGCGAGCTCGAGACGACCAACCGGCTGTTGACCATCCCAGCCACCGACTTGGCCCGGGAGCACATCGGGCGCCCGGTGCCCAACCTGATCATGCTCGGCGGACTCGCGGCCTACACTGGGATCGTCCACCTGGACGGTCTGCTGCGCGCCATCCAGGATCACTTCCCCGGCTCAGTGGGCGCCAAGAATGTCGCCGCCGCGACCGCGACCTATGAACTGGTCACCTCCCTCGTCCCGTCCCACACCTAGGAGAAACGCCGTTGCGCACCCAAATCGAGGGCTCGATGGCCGTGGCCCGCGCAGTCGCCGCATGTCGCCCACAGGTGATCTGCGCCTACCCGATCTCGCCGCAGACCCACATCGTCGAAGGGCTGTCGGCAATCGTCAAACGTGGCGAGCTCACCAGCTGTGAATACGTCAACGTCGAGAGCGAGTTCGCGGCGATGTCGGTGGCCATCGGCGCGTCGGCGGCAGGTGCACGCAGCTACACGGCGACAGCCAGCCAGGGTCTGCTCTACATGGTCGAAGCGGTCTACAACGCCAGCGGCCTGGGCCTACCGATCGTCATGACCGTCGCCAACCGGGCCATCGGCGCTCCGATCAACATCTGGAACGACCACACCGACGCGATGAGCCAGCGTGACTCCGGGTGGATCCAGTTGTATGCCGAAACCAACCAGGAGGCGGCGGACCTGCACGTGCAGGCGTTCAAGATCGCCGAGGAGTTGAGCCTGCCGGTGATGGTGTGTATGGACGGCTTCATCCTCACCCACGCCGTCGAGGAGGTCGACCTGCCCGACCAGGAAACGGTCGACGCCTTCCTCCCACCGTTCGAGCCGCGTCAGGTTCTCGACCCGGCCGAACCGGTGTCGATCGGCGCGATGGTCGGCCCGGAGGCCTTTACCGAGGTCCGCTACCTGGCCCACGACAAGCAGATGCAGGCCCTCGAGCTGATCCCCAAAGTGGCCGAGGAGTTCCAGGCGGCCTTCGGGCGGGACTCCGGAGGCTTGCTACACACCTACCAGATCGAGGACGCCGAAACGGTCGTTATCGCCCTCGGCTCGGTCCTCGGCACGATCAAGGATGTCGTCGACGAACGCCGCCAACGTGGCGAGAAGATCGGCGTGTTGGGCATCACGTCATTCCGGCCCTTCCCGCTCAAGGCGGTCGAAGAGGTGCTCACCGGCGCGAAGCGGTTCATCTGCCTCGAGAAGGCGTTCTCGGTCGGCATCGGCGGCATCGTCTCTTCGCATGTGCGCATGGCGATGTCGGCACACCCGATCAAGAATCACACCGTCGTTGCCGGGCTCGGCGGCCGCGCGATCCTCAAGTCGTCGTTGCACCGGATGCTCGACGAGGCCGACCGCGATGAGCTGGAGTTCCTCAGCTTCCTCGACCTGGACACCGACCTGGTCGAGCGGGAGCTCGCCCGGGCCCGGGCCGGGGGGCGATCCGGACCGATAGCCGAGAACGTGTTGCGAGACCTCGGTGCGGTGCGCGCCGAATCCGTCTGAGGCCGGACCAGAGCCAAGGAGAGACATGACGACCAACCACACGGACCTGGCCGGTTTCCACCGGGGATTGGTTCCTGAGACCTTGCACGACGATCCCGCCAGCCAGCCGGTGAAGTTCTACCAGGTGGGCTCGTTCGCGGTCGGCAACCGGCTGTTGCCGCTGGAAGTGCGCTCGGTGCAGTCAGACCCGAACCGCACCAACGCCCTCACGTCAGGGCACCGGGCCTGCCAGGGCTGCGGGGAGGCTCTCGGCGCCCGCTACGCCCTGGATGCGGCGATGCACGCCGCCGACAACAAGCTTGCGGCCGTCAACGCCACCGGCTGCCTGGAGGTGTTCTCAACCCCCTATCCCGAAACGTCCTGGCGGATTCCCTGGTTGCATTCGCTCTTCGGCAACGCGCCCGCGGTGGCCGCAGGTGTGGCTGCGGCCTACAAGGCAATGGGCAGGGACGACGTGCGGGTCATCGCCCAGGGTGGTGATGGCGGCACCGTGGACATCGGGTTCGGCTGCTTGTCGGGGATGTTCGAGCGCAACGACGACGTGCTCTACATCTGCTACGACAACGAGGCCTACATGAACACGGGTATCCAGCGTTCCGGGGCCACTCCCCCGGCTGCGCGGACCGCCACCACGCAAGCCGTCGGCGACCGACCGGGCAACGTGTTCGGCCAGGGCAAGGACCTGCCCCGGATCGCGATGGCGCACGAGATCCCGTATGTGGCAACGGCGTCGGTCTCCGATCTTCGTGACCTGGAGGCCAAGGTGCACCGGGCGATGTCGATGCGCGGAGCCCGCTACATCCACGTCATGGTGCCCTGCCCACTGGGCTGGGGCACCGGGTCGGCCGAGACCCTCAAGGTGGCGCGGCTGGCTACTCAGAGCGGCCTTTTCCCGGTTTTCGAGGCCGAGTACGGCGAAGTGGTCGCCTCCACCCCGATCCGGAGGCAGGTTCCGGTCGAGGACTACTTGAAGACCCAGAAACGGTACGCGCACCTGTTCTCACCCAAACGCCGCGACGAGGTCATCGATCGGCTCCAGGCTCAGGCCGACCGCAACATCCGGCGGTACGACCTGTTGCCCCACGGCGATTCACCCACGACCCTGGACGCCCCCACCAAGGAGATTAACGCCTGATGGACAAGCCGTTCGCCATCACCCTCGATGTCGGCTCGTCGCTGGCCAATCAGACCGGCAGCTGGCGCACCGAGCGACCCCAGTACGTCGACCTACTGCCGCCCTGCAACAAGGCCTGCCCGGCAGGGGAGAACATCCAGCAGTGGCTCTTCCACGCCGAGGAAGGCGACTACGAGGCGGCCTGGCGGCAGATCATGAAGGACAACCCGTTCCCGGCGATCATGGGCCGGGTCTGCTACCACCCGTGTCAGGACTCGTGCAACCGGGCCGAAGTCGACGAATCGGTCGGTATCAACGCCGTCGAGCGTTTCCTCGGTGACGAGGCGATCAAGCAGGGCTGGTCGGTCGAGGCACCGAGCCAGGCTTCCGGCAAACGCGTTCTGGTCATCGGCGCCGGCCCGTCCGGCATGACGGCGGCATACCACTTGCGTCTGCTCGGGCACGCCGTGACGGTGCGGGACGCCGGGCCGATGCTCGGCGGCATGATGCGCTTCGGGATCCCGTCCTACCGGCTGCCACGGGACATCCTCGATGCCGAGATGCAGCGGATTGTCGACCTCGGGGTCGAGGTGCAGCTGAACACCAAGGTGGAGCACTTGCAGACGGCGCTCGACGAGGGCTTCGACGCGGTCTTCCTCGCCGTCGGCGCTCACATCGGCAAGCGCGCTTACATCCCGGCTGGCGAGAGCGCCAAGATCCTCGACGCAGTGAGCTACCTGCACGATGTCGAGACCGAGGCGGAAAAGCCGATGCTGGGTCGCAAGGTCGTCGTCTACGGCGGCGGCAACACCGCGATCGACGCGGCACGCACTGCCAAACGTATGGGCGCGGAAGAAGCGATCATCGTCTATCGCCGCAACCGCGACAAGATGCCGGCCCATGACTTCGAAGTCGTCGAAGCCGAAGAAGAAGGCATCATGCTCAAGTGGCTGTCGACGATCAAGCACGTCGACGACGGCAAGATGACGGTCGAGAAGATGGCCCTCGACGAGACCGGATTCCCGCAGCCCACCGGAGAATTCGAAGAGCTCGAGGCCGACTCACTGGTCTTGGCACTCGGCCAGGACTCCGACCTGAGCTTCCTCGAAGGCGTCGAAGGGATCACCATCGACGACGGTGTCGTCGATGTCACCGGCCAGATGATGACCGGGATCGACGGGGTCTTCGCAGGCGGTGACATGGTGCCCTCCGAGCGCACCGTGACGGTGGCGGTCGGTCACGGCAAGAAGGCCGCCAGGTACATCGACGCCTACCTGCGTGGCACGACCTATCAACCGCCGGCCAAACACGTCGTGGCCACCTTCGACAAGCTCACCACGTGGTATTACGCCGATGCGCCGCACCAGCACCGGGAGCACCTCGAGGGTGCTCGCCGGGCCTCGAGCTTCGACGAGGTGGTCAAGGGCCTCAACGAAGAGACCGCCCAATTCGAAGCCAGACGCTGCATGTCGTGTGGTAACTGTTTCAAGTGCGACAACTGCTTCGGGGTGTGCCCGGACAATGCCGTGAAGAAGGTCGACTTCGCCAAGGGCTACGCAATCGACTACGACTTCTGCAAGGGTTGCGGCTTGTGCGTGGAAGAGTGCCCCTGCGGGTCGATCGAGATGGTCTCCGAGACCTGATCCACGCTCCGCCGAGACCAGTGGCCGGGCGTCGCGAAAGGGCGCGGAAGGGTCGGATACGCACCAGTTCAGGGCCCATGGTTGGCTGCTCGAGCTGCTTCTGGCTGGTTTCAGACCCGCCCAGAGGTGTCCGGCACCTACTGGCGGTGATGATCCCGTAGGTCGGCCAAGTGTGGTGAGATTGCCGGGTCCAGGCCCAGACCGAGGGCTAGGTACGTCGCCGCGAAATCGGTGAGCGACAACAGGTCCGCAAGGCGCTCTACCGGGTGCCCGGGTCTCGCGGTGTGTTCACTGACCCGCACTCCTGCCTCACGGGCTGTTCGGACCACCACATCGGCCAGCGACGTGCCTACTGCGCGGTCGTCACCGTCGTCGGTCGGCCCGGGGTGCGACGCGCCCGTGACCTCGGGCGCGTCGCGCAACACGAGCAAAGCCATCCTCGGATCGGCGACCCCGTCGACGTAGGGATCGCGGAAGATGTCCGCCGGGGGTTCCTCACGGCCTTCACGTTCGGCTTGGGAACGCTGCCCTGCCTCGGTGTAGGGCCCGTCGAGCAACGCGACGACCTGACTGGCGGCATCCGGCAGTTCACCCCAGGTCGCCGGCACCCGTGCTGTGCGCGCCAGCATCAACGCCGCCCGGCGCGCGGCCACCCCACAGACCGGCCCGTCGCCCAAGACGACCGGCACCCCTTCGGCCAGGTCGGCAGCAAGTGTCTTGGCCGGGTTGTCGTAGGACGCGGAGCCGGGACGATGGGTCATGGCGGATTCGTCAAGCCGGTCAGCCACCCGGGCCAGCACCGACTCGGGGCAGGAGACCAAACCCAGTCCGTCGGCGGCACGCAGCGCCGGGGTGAGCAGCGACCACAACGAGGTCCGGGTCGAGGTGCCCCCCGCCGGGACGTCGACATGGATGCCGCGGGCTCGCCGACAGACATCGGCGAGAGGCGAATCGGGCGCCCCGACTGTCAACAGTCCCGCACCTCGACGAGTGGCCTCGGCAGCCAGAGCCAACGGTCCCGGCGCCCGGCCTGAATGCGAGACCGCGATGACCAGGTCGAGGGTTCCCACCCACCCGGGCAACGGAAGGTTGTGTCGCGTGGTGACCGGCACCGGCGACCCGGGCTCGGCCAGCATCTCCAACACGTCGGCAAGCACCGACGAACCACCCAGCGTGGCCACGAGCACCGAGCGTGGGCGAACGCCACCAGCGACCTGAGCTACCCCAGCCCTCTCGGCGAGGCGGATCGACTCCCGCACCTGCGCGCCCGCGGTGGCCAGGGCGCGCAAGGTCTGCCGCGAATCCCCGCAAGCGATCATTTCTTCGTCGTCGATGAGCGACTCGTTCAGGCGGGGCATCGGAGTCTCCTTGGACGGGTCTCGGTCAACGCGTCTCTGCAACAGTCGATTCGTCGACGAGCAGCACCGGGATGCCGAGGTCATCGATGACGTAGCGCGCCCCACATGCAGCATCGCAACAGCGCAACTCGGATTCGGCGATGGTGAGCTCGGCCTGGCAGCCGGGGCAGCGGAGGATGTCGCGGATCCAGCCGTCGAGTTCAGATCGCATCGTCACTCCTGTGGCGCAGCCCGCAGCAGCGCGAGCACACTGTCGCGGACCCAAGTCATGGTGTCGGCATCGGTCGCCTCGACATTGAGGCGTAGCAAGGGTTCGGTGTTCGAAGCCCGGACATTGAACCACCACATCGGGTCGGCCGAATGGGTCACCGTGAGTCCGTCGAGGGTGTCGGTGTCGACCGCACCCTGAGCCTGCGCCCAGGCCAAGGCACGGGTCGTTGCGGCCTCCCGATCGGTGACCGTCGAGTTGATCTCACCGGAGGCGGCATACCGCTGGTATGCCGTCGCCAGTTCGGAGAGTGGCACCGTGGACTCGCCCAGGGCGGCGAGCACATGCATCGCTGCGAGCATGCCGGTGTCGGCATACCAGAATTCCCGGAAATAGTAGTGGGCCGAGTGCTCACCACCGAAAACCGCACCGGACGAAGCCATCTCAGCTTTGATGTAGGAATGGCCGACCCGGGTGCGCACCGGCCGGGCACCCCGTTCGACGACGATCTCGGGGACCGCCCGGGAGGTGATGACGTTGTGGACGATCCGTACCTCGGCGGCCGGCACGCCTCGCGCCTGCTCCTTGACGATCTCCCGCGCGGCCACCAGGGCGGTGACGGCGCTCGGACTGACCGGCTCGCCACGCTCGTCGACGACGAAACAGCGGTCCGCGTCACCGTCGAAAGCCAGCCCGAGGTCGGCGCCGTGCTCCAGGACTGCCCGTTGCAGGTCACGGAGATTGGCCGGGTCCAACGGGTTGGCTTCGTGGTTGGGGAAAGTCCCGTCCAGCTCGAAATACAGCGGCACGATCCGTAGCGGCAACCCTGGCAAGCCGGCCGCGGTGTCGAGCACGGCCGGGACGGTGTGTCCGGCCATCCCGTTGCCGGCGTCCACGACGACCGTCAACGCGCGCGACGTCGAAAGATCGACAAGGGATCGCAGGAATGCCGCATAACCGTCGAGGACATCCTGCTCGACGACTTGGCCGCGAGCCGCAGCTGTCGCAGCCCTTGCGGCAGTTCCTGGGTCACCGTCCAGGAGGTGTTGCGCTCGATCGCGAATATCGCGCAGCCCCGTGTCCAGACTCACCGGTCGAGCGCCAACTCGGCAGAGCTTGATCCCGTTGTACTGCGCCGGGTTGTGGCTGGCTGTGAACATGGCGCCGGGAAGGCCCAGCGCGCCACTGGCGTAGTAGAGCTGATCGGTGGACGCCAGGCCGATGATCCGCACGTCGACCCCGGCCTCGGCAACCCCGTCGGCGAACGCGCGAGCTAACCCTGGTGAGCTAGGCCGCATGTCGTGACCGACGACCACTTCGCTGGCGCCGTCGGGCCAGGCCAGGGTCTGGGCGACGGCCGCACCGATGGCTCGGGACACCCGTTCGTCGAGCTGATCGGGCACCAGCCCACGCACGTCGTAGGCCTTGACAATGTCGCCGAGCCGCGGCGGTGCGGCAGATCTGGTCGGGTCGTCCACGACCGGCAAGCCTAATGCCCCGCTGCGGCTCTCATGTGGAACGGACCACCCGGAGGTGACCACGTCGGGCACCGTCGCTAGCCGACCCGCTGGAGGCAGCCACCGGGGTCGGGGAATGCCGAGGCTCGCGCAACGCGTCAGCCAAGGCCAGCAGGTCATCGGGCGCGACTGCCGGTGGCGGGGTCGGATCAATCGCCAACCGCACGATCTCCCAGCCCCGGGGGGCGGTCAACCGCTCGGTGTGCCCCGCGCACAGGTCGTACGTGTGTGGTTCGGCGAAGGTCGCCAACGGGCCCAACACGGCGGTCTGGTCGGCGTAGACATAGGTCAACGTCGCGACTGCCGGACGCCGGCACCCGGTCTTGGAACACACCCGTGAGTACCCCACGCGGGAACTGTACGTCGGCACGCCGCCCCACGTCTCGTCGGCACGCCGGGCACCAGACATACGCTGGTGAAGTGAGCCCGACCCATCCTCTCGGACAACCGCGCCCTCGTCCACGCCCTCGTCCGCGGGGTCGGCACGGCCGCAGCGGGCGTGGCCCGCTGGCCTGGCCGCCGGTGCCGACGATGGTGAGTCGCTCGGCCCGTTTCGATTCTCTCGTCCTTGACTCGGCCAGCCGTGTGGAGGGCCGATGGGCCCACCCTTTCCCTCCGTTCGAGCTCGGTGTGGAGTCGGTCCCCCCATCGGATCCGGCGCCGTGGGAGCACGAGGAAGTGCCGCTCGGCCGGTTCTTCCCGCCCCACGGCAAACAGCCGGCGCGAATCGTCGTCTACCGGCGGCCGATCGAAACCCGGGCCGAGGACGACCGGGAGCTAGCTGCACTGGTGAGCGACGTGGTCACCGAGCAGCTCGCCGCCTTGTTGGGGGTGGCACCGGAGGAATTGGACCCCGGCTACACGCCGGACTAGCGTCGACGGTTTCCTCACTGCCTTGGATAGGTCCGATCCCACGGAGGACATGAGCCGGTGCTATTCGCGGCCGAACCTACGGCACGCGGCCCATCCGCCCGACCGAACGCCACCAACGACGATCGTGACCGGCCCCGGACGCTTCCGCTAGCGGAGCACCTCGATCGCCGGCAGGACGGTGCGCGCGACTGCGGTCGGTTCCACACCGATCAACGCGAACAACGGGCCATCCGGATCATCGACGGCAACAGCGAGCCCGGCATACACCGGGTGTTCGCCGGCCTGCACCCACACGGCAGCCGACCCGGACACGTCGACAGCGACCACCGAATCGACCGAGCCGCTCACGGTCTCAGCCGAGCTCGAACCGTCCACAGCGACCCGGTGGACGATCCCCGACCAAGGCTCACCGACGCCGGCGAGGACCAACCGTGCGGACGTGTCGCCAGGCAGCGGGCTGCCCGCGAGAGTGGTTACCGCCGGCACAGCCGGCATCCAACCGAGGTCGGATTGACCGGCGGAGTCGACTCCTCGGCGTTCGATCAGCACCGCCGCGGTCACCGGCTGGTCCGAACGTACGTGCACGGCGTAGTCGCCCGGGGCGACAGCCTCCAGTGGCAGGTCGAGCACCGATCCCCCGCGCACTCGGGAGACTCCCCCACCGGCCAACGATTGTGGCCCGGCCGAGGTGAGCAACTGCACTTGGACGACCGCCTCGGCAGGACCGGGCACGACCAACCGGAGCCGGGCCGGGCCGGTGAGCGACGGGGCGGGGATGATCTGTTCGAGTGCGGGGGCGACACTGGGTGACGCCTCATCTCGGCCCCGACCGGTAGCCCCCTCGATCCAGGAGTCCTCGAGAACCGCGGTGATCGAGCCGCCGGTCGCGGTGAGGTGCACCGCAGGAGTCGCTTCGGCGGCGACCAATCCGTCGAGCAGCAGACTCACCCGATCGTGCGGTGGGACGGTTACCCGTCCGGAACCTGAGGTCTCCAGCAATCCCTCGGCCCCGTGCACGGCGACGTCCACGGTCACCGTGTTGGCGCCCGGATTGGCGATCACCAGGCGCTCGCGGCGGGTGCTGTCGCCCCCGCCGGCGAGCAGCCACACCTCAGGGCGAGGTGCGAGGCAAGCCGTTGCGGCAAGCCCTCGGTCGTCACCGTCGGTGACGCGAGACGTCTGCACGGACGCCAGTCCCGGGGCGAGTGAACCGGATCCGGTGACCTCGACGAACGAAGTCCCGCCGACCTCGGACGATCCGATCGAGCCACGATCGGATGTCGTCGCGAGCTCAGCACCGTCGGGGCGCTGCGTGAGTCGCACCGAGCCGGAGTCGTCAGGTGTGTCCCCCGGCGAAGGGCCCAGCGCGGCCTCGGGTGCCGCGCCCGCCCAGACCTTGGTCTGAACCCCGTCGTTCTCGGGCACTTCGCCCAGACCGAGGGGCTCGAACCCAGGGCAGACCAGCAGGTTCTCGCGGATCGGCGCCAGCGTGGCCGCCGGTGCGTCAGCAGCAGGCGCCAACGGGCCCACGTAGAGCTCATCACTCGTGCAGCTGGCTCCAACAACGAGCATCCCAGCGGCGAGGACCGCCACGAGTGGGCGGGCCAGCGCCGTCCAGAGCCAACGGGTCGAGGTCATCAGGTCTTCACCTCACCGAAACCGCCGTGATCGGCGATTGCCGAAGGGAACCGCCAAGAAGACGACCACAACGAGCAGCGCCAGTTGCAGCATCACGATCCGGGGTTGCCGAGACGGCACCTCGATCGTGAGCCGGCCCCCGTCCTCGGGCACGAGGTATGCCGGCACCATGATGCCGGAGCTCGCGGTATGACGATCGACCGGGTCAAGGGCGACGCCGTCGATGCGCACCAGGGCATGCGAAGCCCAGTCGGGTGATTCGGCGATGACGAGGTGCCGACCAGATCTCCCGGCCGGTAGCTCGGTGTCGACCGCGCTGTGTGAACCCGACACCGGCACCTGCCGTATCGGGGTGCCGTCGGCCGTCGCCAGCCATACCCGGGATGGTGTAACCGGGCTCAATGGTCCCGAACCCCCATCGGAGGGTTGCTCCGCGTCCCGTGCCTGGACCCGCCACAAGGTCTGCCCATCGGTCGTCCCCAGGCGGGTCAATCCCGGGCTGGCGTCCAGGGCCCGCACCAAGTCTCCGTGAGCCGGGCCAGTAGCGACCGCGGAGACATCGGCAGCAGCGCCCGGCGCACTGTCCGAACCGGTATCCGACGTGGTTTCCGGCTCAGTGTCCGACGTGGTGTCCGACGTGACGTCCTGGACGGAGACGAATCCCACGCCGAGCGTGACGAGGCGAGCGCCCGTGCTGCTGCTGGCCCCCGAGTCCGCACCGGCTGCGAGATCGGTGATCAACGGGGCGAAACCGGGATCGGTGACGCCGTCGACGCTCGTGACGCTGGGTCTGGCGTCGGGACCGGCCGGAAGGACTGACCGCAGGAACCGGCCCGGCTCAGCGCCGATGATCTGGTAGGTGATTCGCTCGGGCTCCGGAGTCAGCACCAGCAGCCGACTGGCGTCCTCGGACTGGGCCTTGTCGACGGCAACCGCCGGCAGCGCACGAACCGCGGTCGACACAGCCCCACCAGCCCCAGCGGCTCCGGCAGTTCCAGCAACCTCATCAGCACGGTCCAGGCCGGCTGTCGCGAGCCCGACCGCAGATGCCAACACCGCCAGAGACACGACCCCGAGGCCTACTGCGGCGGCGGCCTGCCGCCACCGCACCCGCCCGCGACTGAGGACTTTGCGCATTCCGACAGTGCCGGACAACGCAAGAGCCAGCACGGCGAGCACGTACAGCTGCACGCCGATGCCACTCCACGGTGTCGCCGTGGCGAGGTCACCGGTGGACCCGCGCGCACTACCAAGCACCAGCCGTGGAGCCAACACGGCGTAGCCGAGTCCGACCACGGCCAGGGCCACGGTTCCGCCGCGCGCGACGGCCACAGCCCGCGAGGCTGAGCCGCGGACCAGGGCCAGCAGGGCAGCCAGCACAACCGGCGCGGTGAGCATGGCCCACAGCTGAGATGGCACCGGCCAGTCGAACACCGTGAATGCGGTGATGCCGTCAGGATGACCGAGTGCCAGCGACCAAGCCGGCACCGAGTCGGTGGACGAGCCGTCGACACCGGAGGCCAACGCACCTGGACTGCCGAGCAGTTGCGGCAGCCATCGGAATTGATACAGGGCTGAGCCTTGCAGGGCCACCGGAACGACGAGCACCACGAGCGCCCGGGTTCGGGAGGCCAACCCTTGGCCCACTACCGCGAGGACCGCTGCCGTGAGGGCCACCGGTACGAGCAGCACCGGCACCAGAGCACCGAGGACCCCGGCCCCCAGAGCGGTTGCCGCAGCCGCGGTGAAGGTGCCGGAGGATCGGCCGATCCGCACCAGGCCAGCTGCGACCAACGGCAGCAGCACGTGGGCCAACACGACCGTAACCCGACCTTGTCCGATCGCCCCGGCCAGCACCACGCTGGTACCCCAGGCGAACGCGGCCAATCCACGCGGCCAGCGGGCCAACGTAATGACCCGGCTGGCGAGATAGGCGGAGACAGTCGCCAGCGGCATACCGGTCAGCAGGATCCACGCAAACGCCACGGACGCAGGTGAGCGACCGTCGGCGACGTAGGGCAGATGCTCGACGAGCCAGGTGAGGGCCGCCAGCACAGCCAAGTGCGGACCGGAGGCGTCCGGAGTGCCCAAACCGGCGCCGTGCCAACCGTCACGGTAGGCGTGCCACAGTCCGGCCGCGTCGGTACTGACCCGGGCCAGCTCGCTGCTGACGACGCCGGAGCCACGGGCATCCGCCATGCCGGATCGCAGGCTCTGGGCCAACCCGACGACGCCGACGGTGGCGGCTGCAACAGTGGCCAACACCCCCGGATTGGTGATGATCCGCTGCGGCAGGGCCGTTGGCAACACGCTGAGATGCTCGGCCTCTTCGCTCACCGGGCCGCTCTCCACGGCCGCAAGCGGGTCGGCATCTCGGGCCCGGGAACGATCTGGTGTCACCGCGTCGAGGATTCGGTCGAAAGTATGCCGGGCCGAGTCACCGGTTGACACGAACAAGGTGCGCAGATCACGCCGCCGCAGCTGGCGATGCTTCCGGAACTGCCAGCGCGCCTTGACACTCGAAACCGGGTGCAGCAGGGCTCGCCCGTCAGCCAGCTCGACCCAGGCATGCACCGGGCGTTTGAGCAGCAACAACGCCAACGCGCCGAGGATGCTGGACACGACGATCCACCCGGCCAGCAACGGCGCGGCAGCCGGAGCGCACCGGGCCAGTGCCACTCGACGGGCTGCGACTCGCGTTTCGATCCGACTGGCCAGGCCGGAGCGGGAGTCATCGCTGGCAGCCCAGTCTCCGGCCCCGGATCGGTGCACTCGGGCGGTCGGCACGACCACCACCCGCTCGCCGGCCAGTTGGGCCCGCCAGCCCACGTCGAGGGCCTGAGCCGCCGGCCCGAGATGTGTCGCGAAGCCACCGATCCGGTCGATGAGACCGCGGCGGATCAGCAGCCCGGGCAATCCGACGGACAAGACATCGGTGCGAGTGTCGTACTGCCCTTGATCGGGCTCACCAGGCGCCGGAGAGAGCAGCCGACGCCCGGTCCGGGTGAGCACTAGTCCGACTTCGAGGAGGTGTTTGGGCTGCTCGTGCTCGACGATCTTCGGTCCGGCCATCCCGACCGACGGGGATCGCCGGACCGCGTCCACGAGTTCGGCAAGTGCCGTGTCGTCGGGGATCGTGTCAGCGGGTAGCAGCCAAAGCCATTCCTCGCGGTCACTGCCCTCCAGCGGCGGCAGCTCGGCGAGGGCCGCGTCGAGGACTGTCGCGAAGTCGAGCGCCTGCGACGGATCGGCATCGGGTCGGTGCGTGTGCACGGTGGGCTCGTTTGCGGATGCAGCCCCGTCGGCGAGCGTATCGGTGACGGCGCCGTTGGTGGTCAGGTCGAGGACGAGGAGTCGCTCCGGGGCCCGGGTCTGCGCGACCGCTGCGGCATACAGCGCCACGAAGCGCGATAGACCCGATGAATCAGCTGCCTCGTGCGACTCCGATGACTCCGATGCGTTGGCGGTCGCAGGTGGGGTTGCCGGTGCAGCGGGCTGTTGGGCGCCGGCGTCCTCGGCGGGACGGGTCGCGGCCGGATCGGCAATCGTTCTGGCCACGAGGACCGCCGTCACCGCAGGCGTCGGGCGGGACGGGACGGTGGAGACCGAGTGTTCGGTGTCGGGCTCGGCTGGGGTTCCGGCGGGGTGCTCAGGTAACGGGCCGTCCGTGGACGGCCTGGTTAGGGGATCAACTGCCGCGGTCATGCAACTCCTCGAGGCGATGCCAGCGATCGCCGGTCGACTCAGACCGCCCGCTTCTTGAGCTTGCGTCGTTCACGCTCGGACAGTCCGCCCCAGATGCCGAACCTCTCATCATTGGCCAAGGCGTATTCAAGACACTCGTCGCGCACCTCGCAACCTACGCAGACCTTCTTGGCCTCGCGAGTCGAACCGCCCTTCTCGGGGAAGAACGCCTCCGGGTCTGTTTGGGCACACAGTGAACGCTCTTGCCAGCTCAGATCACCTTCCATGCCGACGCCTGTCGGCAGCAACCGCAGTTCGTGCATCTCGCCTCCTCGACCCTTGCGTGCGATAGCCCCGAGCGGTGTCGACTGCCACGCGGCATCGGGCCCACCCGGCCCGATGTGAACGACACATCTGAAATTACACGCGTGTCATCCCCGTTTCGTCAAGGTCTATCTGATAATTCATGTCATTTTCCGGGTTTTCGGGAGGTTACAGAGACGCGACCCGCCGGCGAGCCACCCCCGCCGGGAGGTCAGTAGCGACCTATCATGTGCGGCTGCGAGACTATCTCCATGCACATCACCGCCGTCGCTGGCGGGGTCGGGGGCGCCCGGTTCCTGCGCGGCCTACTCGCCTACCTCGACCGGTCTCCGGAGCTGACCGGATCCACGGTGACCATCATCGGCAACACCGGAGACGACATCACGCTCTACGGCTTGCGGGTATGCCCCGATATCGACACGCTGCTCTACACCCTCGGGGGCGCGATCGACGAGAACCAGGGTTGGGGCCGTGCGGACGAGACCTTCGCCGTCCAGTCCGAGCTCACCCGCCTCGGCGTGCCGGCCGATTGGTTCCGCCTCGGCGATCGGGACTTCGGCACCCATGTCGCCCGGTCGATGTGGCTCGGTCAGGGCCGCACGCTCAGCCAGGTCACCGCACACCTGGCTGCCCGGTGGGGTTTGCCGGAGCGTGGCGTCACCCTGCTGCCGATGACTGACACGCCTGTCGAGACCCATGTCGTCATCGATGAGGGCAACGGCCCACACGCCGTGCACTTCCAGGAGTGGTGGGTGCGCATGGGCGCGGCCGTTCCGGCCGAACGATTCGTCGTCGTCGGCATGGAACGTGCGATCGCTGCACCTGGCGTGCTCGACGCGATCCGCAGCGCCGATCTGGTGCTGCTGCCCCCCTCCAACCCGGTCGTATCGATCGGGATCGTCCTCGCGGTGCCAGGCATCCGGGATGCGTTGCGCGGGGCCGGTGCTCCGGTCGTCGGGGTCAGCCCGATCATCGCCGGCCGCCCCGTGCGCGGCTACGCCGATGCCTGCCTGCAGGCGCTGGGACTCGACACCAGTGCCAATGCCGTGGCTGGCCTCTACTCGGACTTCCTCAACGGTTGGCTCGTCGACGAAGCCGATGCGACCGACATAGCCCCACTCGCGTCAGAGAGGCCGGATCTCGCCGTCCGGGCTCGCCCGCTGGTCATGCACGACATCGATGCCGCTGCCGAGATCGCTGGTGCTGCGGTCGAGCTCGGCCACCAACTCGCCACTCGATGAGCGCACCCCACCCGCTCACCGTCCACCCCCTAGTCGGCATTCCCGAAGTGGTGCCCGACCAGGACCCGGCACGGGCACTCGCCCGGCTGCTACGCCAGGCGCTCTCGGAGGCGGGACTGGCCCTGCGCGACGGCGATGTGCTCGCTGTGTCGAGCAAGCTCGTCTCCAAGGCTGGTGGGTTGACCGCCGATCCTCACGATCGGACCCGGGTCATCGCCGAGGAGTCGGTCGCGGTCCTGGCCGAGCGCCGGATCGACCCCGCCGATGCCGCGCAGATCACCCGGGTGGTCCGGGCCCGGGCCGGGCCGGTGCTGGCCGCAGCCGGTGTGGATGCCTCCAACACCGGGGGCCGAGACGTGCTTCTGCTGCTGCCGCGTGACCCGGACGAGGTATGCCGGGTGCTGCGCGAGGCGCTCACCGAGGCCACCGGGGTGCGTCGGCTGGGTGTGCTTCTCACCGATACTGCCGGGCGGCCCTGGCGGGTCGGGCAGACCGACTTCGCTCTCGGAGCCGCCGGATTGCGGGTGCTCGACGATCTCCGGGGCAGCTGCGACGCCGATGGCCGGCCGCTCCTGGTGACCATTCGGGCCGTTGCCGACGAGATCGCTGGGGCCGCTGACTTGGTCAAGGGAAAGACCGCTGGAATCCCAGCGGTCCTGGTCCGAGGGCTGGCAGAGCTCGTGCTCGATCCACGTGAGCATTCTCGCGGCTCGGAGCCGGCGCCGGGCGCTCGAGCCCTGGTGCGCACCGGAGACAACGACTGGTTCGCGCTCGGGGCCCAGGAGGCGGTGCGAACGGCCCTGGGGGTGCCCGCCGGCAGTTCCCGCGCTCAACGAGTGGGCATCCGGCCGACCAGTGGTGACACCTCACGAGACCGGATCGCCCGGGCGATCTCGGTCGCGGCCGACCCGGAGGTGTCCGCGTGGGCAGCCGACGTCATGGTCGACGGTCCCGGTGACCTCAGCGGCGGGTCGGGCGATCGGCCTCGTGGCTCGTCGACGAGCAGGCCAGCGGCCGGGGTGATCACGGTGACCGCTGCCGACGCGTTCTCGGCCGGCATGATCGTGTCACGGCTGCTGACCGCGCTGGCCGGCGAAGAGCTGCCGCACCGAGTCCTCGACGTGCACCGCAGCCCGAGCGGCACCCGAGTGCGGCTCGGGCCCGACCCGCTCACTTGACCCGGGTGGGCACATGTGTCGGCACCGGCATCCGGGGGCCACGCCGCGGATGCCCGAGACCGGCCAGCTCGAGCAGCCGCTGCACCCGGAAACGATGCCCGGCATACGGCTCGAGCAGCTCGGCCAGCCCGTCGTCGTCGAGTTCGACCCCGGCGAGCACCCAACCGATGCTGCGGGCCACGTGGTAGTCGCCGAAACTCACCGCGTCGGCATCGCCGAGAGCCCGCTGGGCGACTTCGGCCGCAGTCCAGGCACCCACGCCCTGGATCGCCTGCAACCGGCTCCGTGCATCGCTAGCCGGCTCGACCACGGTCGCCCGGGCCGAGTTGTCAAGTGTGGGGTGGGCGAGCCGTTGCACGGCGTCGGCGCTGCGGCATACCCGTTGCACGGTCGCTGACCGAGCCCCGTCGACACCTGCCCTGAGCCATTCCCACGACGGGATGGCCTGCCATCGCTGGGCATCCGGCGCGACGACGAGTCCGGCTGACCCCCACGGGCCGGGGGCCCGGTCGCCGTACCGGTGCATCAGGCGTCGCTGCGCGCCGAATGCCTCGGCACCGGTGACCCGTTGCTCGATGACGGCCGGCACGAGCGCATCGAGAACCAACCGGCTGCAGGGCACGCGCCATCCGGCGAACCGCCGGGCTGCGGCGGCTACCACCCGATGGTGGGCGACGAAACCCGTCGAGTCGTCGTGTTCGCCGATCAGATCTGGCGCATACTCGACGGCCCATTGGGCGCCCGGCCCCCACGCTTGGGCGGACACGGTGGAGTCAGCTGTCCGCACCCGCAGCAGCAGGCTCGCGGGACCGTCCGGGGTGCGAATGCCACGCACCACGGATCCGTCGGCGCCCGCGCGATAGGTCGGGTCCTTCGCACCCCGGCGAAAGGCGACCAGGACCGCGCTCAACTGCAGCGGACGCGGAGTCGTCCAACTACGCGTGACCTCGACCGTTCCGGACACTGGTCGTCAGAGACACCGCACCGTCGCCGGTTCGTGCCCCGTCCTCCTTCCCCTGGACGCCTGCCACTCGGCGGCTGCCGTTCTAGGCTGACTGCCGTGGCACCGGAACTGTATCCACGAGCGATCCTCGGCGCCATGGTGCGCTCGGACCCCGGCCTGCCCCGGATCACCTACTACGACGACGACACCGGCGAGCGCGTCGAGTTGTCGGCCCGAGTGCTGGCCAACTGGGTCGCCAAAGCGGCTGATCTACTGGACGCGGAGGCCGAGGCCGGTCCGGGCACGAGCGTCGGCCTCGATCTGCCCGCGCACTGGCGCAGCGCCTATTGGGCGCTGGCAGCCTGGTCAACGGGGGCAACCCTCGTGCTCGGCAGTGCTGCCGGAGCGGCCGATGTCGTCGTCACCGACAACCGCGGATTGGCCACGGCCGCCGCGGCGAGCGACCGGGTCGGAGTCCTGGTCACCTTGGCCGCCCTGGCCCGGGCCGGCACCGACGTGCCGGACGGCGTGATCGACGAAGCAGCAGACGTGGCCAGCCACGCCGACCACTTCGAGCCGGTGAGCGACCCGGGTGATGAGGACGTGGCAATCCGGGTCCCGGATGGCGACACGTCCTACAGGCAACTGGTAG
The DNA here is from genome assembly GCA_002748155.1 of Actinomycetales bacterium. Taxonomy (GTDB): domain Bacteria; phylum Actinomycetota; class Actinomycetes; order Actinomycetales; family Dermatophilaceae; genus Phosphoribacter. The sequence continues at coordinate 46,924 of PDRO01000005.1, forward strand.
CGGAGGTCACGCACCCGCCTGGGGTCCGGGCCCGCGTGCCCGACGACCTCGAGGGGATGCTGCGCTCGGCACTACCGGTGTGGGCCGCCGATGGCTCGATCGTGTTGCTGCACAACGCACTCGGCGACCCGACTGGGCGCCTGGCCAGCGAACAGGTGACCCTCGACCTGACCTGACCTGATGCGAACCGGCCTTCCTGGCCCGATGCTGGCTGACGCACCACGGTCGGCCACCACCCGGAACTGTCGCGACTTGACGACCGCGTGCGGCTGCTCAATCCTCGATCGGACCCGCGTGCAGATCGACGACGAAGTCCGGCTCGGTCGCCTGCTGGACCTGCTCGATCGTGATTCCCGGAGCGAGTTCGCGCAGCACCAACCCGTCATCAGTGACGTCCATGACGGCCAGATCGGTAATGATCCGGTGCACGACCCGCTTGCCGGTCAGTGGCAAGGAGCACTCCTTGACGATCTTGAAGCCACCGTCGCGGGCGGTGTGCTCCATCAGCACGATGACGTGTTTGGCGCCGTGGACCAAGTCCATCGCGCCACCCATGCCCTTGACCATCTTGCCGGGGATCATCCAGTTGGCGATGTCGCCGACCTGGCTGATTTGCATGGCGCCGAGGATCGCGGCATCGACCTTGCCGCCACGAATCATCCCGAAGCTCAGCGCCGAGTCGAAGTATGACGCTCCTCGGCGGACCGTGACCGTCTCTTTGCCGGCGTTGATCAGATCGGGGTCTTCCTCCCCGTCGACCGGGTAGGCCCCGACGCCGAGGATGCCGTTCTCGGACTGCAGGACGATCTCGACGTCGTCGGGCACGTAGTTGGGCACGAGTGTCGGCAGGCCGATGCCGAGGTTGACATAGTTGCCATCGTGCAGCTCCAGGGCGGCCCGCTTGGCCATCTGCTCTCGGGTGAGGGCCATCAGCTCTCTCCGTCCATGTTCTCGAGGTCTTCCGATCCGGCTCCGGCGTAGGCCGGACGCGGGGTGACGGTGCGCTTCTCGATCCGCTTCTCACGCACCTGGGCACGGGAGATCGGCAGGACTCGTTGGACGAACACACCAGGCAGGTGCACGTGGTCGGGGTCGAGGTCACCGGCGTCGTAGAGGTGCTCGACCTCCGCAACGGTGATGCGTCCGGCCATCGCGGCCAGCGGATTGAAGTTGCGGGCTGACTTGTGGAAGATCAGGTTTCCGTGCCGGTCGCCGACGGCGGCTCGCACGAGGGCGAAGTCACCGACGAGGGCCTGCTCGAGAACGAACTCTTCGGTGTGCCCGTGCCAGCCGAACTCGCGGGTCTCCTTGGGCGGGGAAGCAACCTCCACGCTGCCGTCGGCCGCGTACTTCCAGGGCATCCCGCCCTCGGCAACCTGAGTGCCGACGCCGGTCATGGTGAAGAACGCGGGTATGCCGGCGCCACCGGCGCGCAGCCGCTCGGCCAGCGTGCCCTGGGGGGTCAACTCGACTTCGAGCTCACCTTGCAGGTATTGGCGAGCGAACTCCTTGTTCTCACCGACGTAGGACGAGACCATCCGCCGGATACGCTTATCGCGCAACAGGATGCCCAGCCCCCAGTCGTCGACGCCGCAGTTGTTGGAGTAGACCTCCAGCTTGTCGATCCCGGCGTCGTAGATGGCTTGGATCAACACCGATGGTATGCCGCAGAGGCCGAAACCCCCGACGGCGAGCGACATGCCCGAAGTGATGCCGGCGATCGCCTCAGCCGGCGAAGAGACGACTTTATCCATGACCGCGAGCCTAGTGGTCCGGACCCTCGATGACCCGACCGCCCCGGCCGCGGGCAAGAAAAAACCTGCGCTGGAAACACTCGGTGAACGAAGACTGACCACCATGCGGGCGAGGTGGGCCGCCGGACGGCTTACCGGCCGAGCCCCATACGACGACGTAAGAATCGATAGGCGAGCCGCCGGCCGCGTGCCAGCATGCGGGCCGCCAGCGCACCACGGCGGAGGTCGAAGCCGGAGAGCAATCCCGGCTCCCGGTCGGCCAACGCCTGCTGGAAGGCGATCACCTGGGCCGCCTGGTCGTCGGCGAGCGCCACGCTCCATTGACTGTCACTGACCCGGAAAGCAGCCAGGCTGTGCGGGATCGCGACAAGATCACCACGTAACAGCACGAGCGTGTAGGTGGCGATGTCGATGGCATACGGATAGTCACCCCACCACCCGCCGACCGCGACCAGATCGGCCCGTCGAAGGAGCACCGCCGCGGGTTCGCCGAAGATGTTCGTGCCCGAGCGAACGGTGCGCCGGATCGCCGCCTCGCCCTCGTGTCGCCCCTGGACCCGGTTCGGGCCGAAGCCACCGGCCAACCGCCGGCCGGTCGCGTCGATCAGGTCGCGGCGAGCACTGACCAGGCTCACCCCGGGGTGGGTGTCCATGGCCGCCACCTGCTCACTCAACGCTGCCGGGTAGAGCAGGTCGTCACCACACACGAGCTTGACGAACTCCCCCCGTGCCGCAGCGGTGACGGCCCGCCAATTGGCCTGGGCTCCACCACCGGCAGGGGTCCGCCACAGGGTGATCCGAGGATCGTCGGCGTACCGCTGCAGACGCTTCCAGGTGCCGTCGGTGGAGCCGTGGTCGCCGATGAGGATCTCGTAGTCGGGGTAGGTCTGGGCCAGGATCGACTCGACTGTCGCCTCGACGAAGGGTGCGTTCTGGAAGGTGGGGACAACAACCGAGACCCGCGGGACGGGGCCGGTTCGATCCGGTATGCCGGTCATGTTCGTTCGCCCCGCTCGTTCGGGCTGCGCCGGAATGAGAAGTGCTTGTGTGCGAACCACGACCACACGGCTTGCAGAACGACGATGATCGTCTGGGCCAGCTTCGGGACCAGGCCGGCGACCTCGACAAGCAGGTTGAGCAGGACCCAATTCACCGCGATCGAGGCGAGGTAGACGCTCTCGAATCGGCCGAGGTCGCGAAGCACATGGCCGCGCACCCGGAAGACCAGCGTGCGATAGAGCACGAAAGCCACGAAGACCGAAGCGATGTGAGCGCAGGCCAGGACGGCCGTGTTGTGCACCACCCCGGCCAGCTGTGGCGCCAGAGCCCGCCAGAGGTCATCGAAGCCGAAGAAGGCGATGACACCGATCGCGGTGTTGACGCCTCCGACGAGCAAGAAGGCCGTCTTGGGGTGGCGAACCACCGTGAAGAGCCAGCCTCGGGGACCCGGCTCGAACGTAGGGTCGGTAGCACCGGTCACGTCTGGCATTGCCACCGAGTCTAAGGCCTGCGTGCGAGACTTGACGTGTGACGTGGGAGCACCCCGAGCCCGATGAGGCTCGCCCCATTCCGGTGGCCCGGCCTCCGGCGGGCCACCGCGTGCGGGATGACGATCGCAGCACGGGTGGGACCGAACCCAGCCGACGGATGCCGGAACCGCCGCGCGCCGACCCGACCGTGGTTCTGCCGGTCCACTCCGAGCATCCGGGCCCAGCCCGCTACCCTGCACCGGCCCGGTATCCCGTCAGCGAATCCCCGGCCCACCAAGAGCCCGCCTACGGGCAACCCACCCACGAGCAGCAGGCCTACGGGCGACCGGGGTCACCGGGGCGGCAGCCGCCTCGGCGGCGGCCACGGTGGGGTCGTCGGGTCTTGGGCAGTGTGCTGGTGCTCGTGCTCGCCGTGCTCACCTATCTGGCCGGGATTCCGTGGCTCGCTTGGCGACAAGTGGAACGTGTCGACACCGCGACCGCTCAACCACCACCGCCGGCAGCCGGGGCGAACTATCTGCTGATCGGGTCGGACAGTCGCGAAGGACTCTCTACTGAACAAGCTCAGGCGTTGGGGGCCGACACCGTCACCACCGGCAAACGCACCGACACGATCATTCTCGTGCATGTCTCTGCGGCCGACGCCCCGCCCGTTGTCGTCTCCCTGCCCCGGGACTCCTATGTCGCCATCCCGGGCCACGGCAAGAACAAGATCAACGCCGCCTACGCCTTCGGCGGCCCCCGGCTGCTGACCGAGACGGTCGAGCAAGCCACCGGACTCCCGATCGACGGCTACCTGGAGATCGGCTTCGCTGGGTTCGCGGGGGTCGTCGACAGTCTCGGTGGAGTCGAGATGTGCGTGGCCCAGCCGATGAACGACCCGAAAGCGGGCCTCGACGTGCCCGCCGGATGCCAGACGATGGACGGCGCAACCGCACTGGCCTACGTGCGGGCGCGCTACTCCGACCCGCGCGGTGATCTGGGCCGGGCCGAACGACAGCGCCAGTTCCTCGGCGCGGTCATGCGCCAGGCGGTCAGCCCGGGGACGGTGCTGAACCCGGTGCGGTACCGCAGCTTTGCCGATGCCGCCGCCGGCGGTGTCACGGTCGGCCAGGAAACGTCGTTGTGGGACGCGGTGGCAGTGGCCCGGGCGTTGCGATCGGTCGGCGCCGGTGACGGGGTCTCCGCTCAGGTACCGGTGGCCAACCCCAACTACCAGACGAGCAACGCCGGATCGGCGGTGCTCTGGGACACCGACGCAGCGCAGGAGTTCTTTGCCGACCTGCGCGCCGACCGACCGCTCAGTGTGCCTGTGGGCTGAGGGTCGAGCGCAGCTCAGGTCAGCAGCTGACGGGCCATGACGATGCGCTGCACCTGGTTCGTGCCTTCGTAGATCTGGGTGATCTTCGCATCTCGCATCATCCGCTCGACCGGGAAGTCGCGGGTGTAGCCGGCCCCGCCAAGCAACTGCACGGCGTCGACGGTGATCTTCATCGCCACGTCGGAGGCGAAACACTTGGCCGCCGCGCCGAAGAAGGACAGGTCACGATCCGATCGCTCGCTCTTGGCGGCTGCGACATAGACGAGTTGACGAGCCGCCTCTAGCTCCATGCCCATGTCCGCGAGCATGAACTGTACACCTTGGAACTCGGCGATGTGTTTGCCGAACTGCTGGCGCTCCTTGACGTAGGCGATGGATCGGTCGAGGGCGCCCTGGGCGATCCCGATCGCTTGCGCGCCAATGGTGATCCGCGTGTGGTCGAGGGTGCGTAGTGCGATCTTCAGTCCGTCGCCGCGCTCGCCGACCATCCGGTCCCCGGGGATCGTGCAGTTGTCGAAGTAGAGCTCACGGGTCGGGCTGCCCTTGATGCCGAGCTTGCGTTCCTTCTCACCCCAGGAGAAGCCCGGGTCGTCCTTCTCGACGACGAAGGCGCTGACGTTGGCGCCCCGGCGGCCGTTGGGGTCAGTGACCGCCAGCACGGTGTAGAAGTCGTTCTGACCAGCGTTGGTGATCCAGGCCTTGTGCCCGTTGAGGATCCACGACCCGTCGGCCTGCTCGTCAGCCGTCGTCGTCATCCCGGCCGTGTCCGAGCCCGCTTCCCGCTCGGAGAGCCCGTAGCAGAAACCGGTCTTGCCCTCGGCCATCGGCCGCAAGTACTTCTGTTTGAGTTCCTCGCTCGCGGCAAGGATGAGCGGCATACTGCCGAGTTTGTTGACCGCCGGGATCAACGACGAGGACGCGCAGACCCGGGCCACCTCCTCGATGACCAGGCAGGTCGCCAGTGCGTCAGCCCCGGCGCCACCGTACTCCTCGGGCACGTGTGGGGCGAAGAAGTCCGATTCGACGAGGGCGTCGTGGGCTTCTTGCGGATACCGCACATTCTCATCGACGTCAGCGGCATAGGGCTCGATTTGAGCCTCGGCCAGCTCGCGTACCGCCGCTTGCAACTGCCGGTGACTGTCGGAGAGTCGGAACAGGTCGAAGTCAGGATTTGCGCTCACGCGCTCGAGAGTACTACCGGGAAGACACCCAAGCGGGCTAGACGCTCAGGCGTGCCACAACGTGCGCGTCCGTGCGAGCTTGCCGGCGCCACCGGGAGCAGCGTATGCCGCAGTCCCTCGATCTCTCGCCGGACAGCATCCTCGGGCAGGCCTATGGCCGCTCGGCGGCTGTAGTGACGATCCACCGCGCCGGTCCGGCCGGGCTCGACGTCGGTCAGGCTCCGCACGAGGATCGAATACCTTCGAGCCGCAGGGTCAGTTGCGGCGAGCGCGTAACGCGGCACCTTTGGCTTCGGCCTGCTGGCGCAACTGCTGCTGGAAGCCGGCCATGGCCGCCCTGAGGCGGTCGGCCTCCGGTCCAGCCCCGGAACCGAGGATCCGGGTCGCGAGCAATCCGGCGTTTCGCGCTCCGGCCACCGACACCGTCGCGACCGGAACGCCGGCCGGCATCTGCACGATGGACAGCAGCGAATCGAGCCCGTCGAGGTGCTTCAGCGGCACCGGAACGCCGATGACCGGCAGCGGGGTGACCGAGGCCAGCATGCCGGGCAGGTGTGCCGCTCCCCCGGCACCGGCGATGATCACCCGCAGGCCCCGGCCGGCGGCTTGCTGACCGTAGCCGATCATCTGTGCCGGCATCCGGTGGGCCGAGACGACATCGACCTCGTAGAGCACGCTGAACTCGTCGAGGGCTGCGGCCGCGGCTTCCATGACCGGCCAATCGCTGTCGCTGCCCATGACGATGCCGACGATCGGGGTCGGGCCGGCAGGACCGAGCTCACTCACGGATGACTCCTTGCAAATAGTCGGCGGCGTGTCGGGCCCGGTCCCGGCAGTCGGTGAGGTCGCCGCCGCAGACGGTGACGTGCCCGAGCTTGCGGCCGGGTCGCACCCCCTTGCCGTAGAGGTGCAGTTTCGCACCTGGGTCGCGGGCCATGATGTGCCGGTATGCCGGGTAGATGGTTTCGTCGTCACCGCCGAGAACGTTGGCCATGACACTCCAGGGCGACACCGGGCCCGGATCGCCGAGCGGCAGATCGAGCACGGCCCGCAGATGCTGCTCGAACTGGCTCGTGACTGCCCCGTCGATGGTCCAGTGCCCGCTGTTGTGGGGCCGCATCGCCAGCTCGTTGACGAGCACTCGACCGTCGGCTTCGAAGAGCTCCACGGCCAGGACGCCGGTCACGTCGAGCTCGCCGGCGATCCGCAACGCGACGTGGGTGGCCTCGGCAGCCAGCGCCGGACTGAGTCCAGGGGCGGGGGCGAGGACGTCGGCGCAAATACCGCCAGTCTGCACGGTCTCGACGACTGGCCAAGCCGCCGCCTGCCCGGAAGGGCTGCGAGCCACGAGCGCAGCCAGCTCCCGGTCGAAGCCGACGTACTCCTCGACGAGGATGCCGTCGGGGTGGCCGAACCAGTCGTACAGTTCACCTGTCACCGCACCGGGCGAACCGATCACCCGGACCCCATTGCCGTCGTAGCCACCTCGAGGTGTCTTGGCCACGATCGGCCAGCCCGTATCAGTCGCGAATCGCCACACGTCGTCGGCCGTGTAGGCCACAGCCCACTCCGGACACGGAATCGCCAGCTCCCGCATCCGTCGGCGCATCGCCAGTTTGTCCTGGGCGAAGTGCAGCGCCTCCGGAGACGGGTGGAGGGCAACCCCCTGCTCACGTAAGGCGGCCAGGACACCGGTGGGAACGTGCTCGTGATCGAAGGTCACCACGTCGCATGTCGCAGCTAGACGGCATACTGCCTCGAGGTCGTCGTGGGAGCCGACCGGCGCGGAGGGGATGACCAATGCGGCTGAGGCGTCGATGGTCTCGGCCAGCACCGACAGCTGCACGCCCAGGGCGATCGCCGGTGGCTGCATCATCCGGGCCAGCTGGCCCCCGCCGATGACGCCGACGACCGGGAACCCTCCCGGTGAGCGCTGCGCGAGTCCGGGTCGGCTGGTCATCGCTGCCCTCCCGCATCGGTGTCGTCGGCTACGCCCGAAGCCACGCGGAAGGTCCACAGTTTGTTCACCACGAAGTTGATCGGGGTGGTCAGCACGATGGTCAGCAGTTGAGCCCAGTAGGTGCGCGAACGGAGTCCGACCGACTCGGTGAACCACGGCTCGGGCAGGTAGAGCGGGGAGTCGACGTGGGTGAAGAGCGAAATGAGCACAAGACCCACGGCAACCGCAACGCTGCCGATGGCGAGGAACGGCAGGAATTGCCGCCACCACGTGCCTGGATGCCCCGCCCGGAAGGTCCAGTGCCGGTTGAGCACGAAGTTCCATAGGTTGGCGAAGAGGAAAGAGACGATCCAGACCAGATGCAGGTAGCGGAAGGTCTTGCTCGTCAACGGGACCGGCCACAACGGCTCTTGGGCGTTAACCGTGCCACCGTGGAGCTTGTGCAGGATGACGGCCACCGCCATGTTGACGATGACGCCGGACCCACCGACCAGCCCGAACTTGACGAACTGTCTCAGGTGTCCCGCATAGCCGTTGCGGCGACTGCGCTCCGCGACACTCGCCTCCGGGGTGCCGTCCACAAACCGAGAAGCTTACCTGCTGGCTCTCGCTAGCTCGCGATGCCGGGTGCTTCGGAAAGGAAAAGCGCAAAAGTCGCCGGTTGTCGGGACACCAGATCGAGACGGCCGCCAAAGCTCTCGGTTAGGTCGCGGGCCAGCGCCAGCCCCAATCCGCTGCCCCCGCTGCTCACCGACCGTTCGAAGATGTGTGGCGCCAGCGCGGCGGGCACGCCCTCACCTTCGTCACCCACCTCGACGACGACCGACGGCCCGCTGTGCCGGACCCGGACATCGACCGTGCCAGTCCCGTGCAGAAGGGAGTTCTCCAGGAGGGTTGAGAGCACTTGGGACAGTGCAACCGGTGTCGCCCGGACCACGAGTCCGCGGTCCCCGTGCACCCGCACCCTGCGCCGAACGGCCTCGAAAGCCGGCCGCCACTCCCGTTGCAGCGACCCCATCACCGAGTCGAGGGACACGTCGAGCAGTTCGCCGGATGGCGTCGACCGTCGGCGGGTGAGTAGGTCGTCAACCACTCGACTGAGCCGCTCGACCTGGTCGATCGCGACTTGGGCTTCGGTATGAGCCACGTGCAGATCGTCGGTGCCGGCGATCTCTTCGATCCGCATCAGCAAGGCGGTCAGTGGTGTCCGGAGCTGATGCGAAGCCTCCGATGCGAAACCTTGTTCGGCGGCGAGCGATCTGGCCAACTGCGACGCCGATCGGGCGAGCACCACCCGGACCCGGTCGATCTCGTCGATGCCGATTGCCGGTTGCGACGACGGTGCACGGCCGGTGCCCATGAGTTCGGCCTGATCAGCGAGCTGGCCGATGGCCTCGACGACCTCTCGACTTGCCTGACGGCCGATGAAGATACTCGTCACGGAGCCGACGAGAACGACGACGACGAAGACCCCGCCCAAATGGACCGCTCGGTCGGTCACCGGCAGGGCCAACCAGTCGTTGACCCGGTCTGGCCGTGTCGTGGTGATCCAGAGGAGCAAGCCGAAGGTCGGGACACCGACGATGAGGATCGAGGCGAGGACCGTATTGCCGGTGGCTCGCATCATGACCCGGCGCATGGCCCGCGCCTACTCGACGATCAGGCTCGACGTGCCGCCGCCGAGGTCGCCCGCTGGTTGCGCGGTGGTGCCCGGCTCTGCGGTCTTGCCTAGTTCTGTGGTGTCGTCGGTTTCAGCACCGGAGTCGACCGGGAGCTCGAAGCGGAATCCGAGGCCACGAACCGTCGAGAGGTAGCGAGGGCGTGCCGGATCGTCCCCGAGTTTGCGCCGCATCGTCGAGATGTGCATGTCGAGGGCTTTCGTCGAGAGATACCACTCGGTTCCCCAGACCTCCCGCGTCAACTGGTCCCTGGTGACGACTCGGCCCTGCTCTCGTATCAGCACCCGCATGATGTCGAACTCCTTCTGGGTCAAGCGCACCCACGATCCTCTGAACCACAGTCGGCGGGATTCCGGGTCGATGCGGATCCCGCTTTCGACGGCCGGCCGGGCTCCCTTGGAACGCCGACGCAGGATCGCTCGGACCCGCGCCAGCAACTCGGCCAGCCGGAACGGTTTCACGACGTAGTCGTCGCCACCCGCATCGAGCCCGACCACGAGGTCTACTTCGTCCGCCCGAGCGCTGAGGAAGAGCACCGGCACGGTGTCGCCGGTCTCGCGGAGACGCCGACACACCTCAAGCCCGTCGAGCCCTGGAAGCCCGATGTCGAGAATGACGAGGTCCGGGTTCGCGCGAACCCCGTCGAGGGCTTCGTGGCCGTCTGCACGAACGTCCACGACGTAGCCGGCCCGTCGCAAAGCTCGGGCCAAGGGCTCGGAGATGCCCGGGTCGTCCTCGACGACCAGCACCCGAGTCATGACCCGATCGTATGCGTCATCCCCTACCGCCCAGGCCAGTTCGGAGCGCGCTTCTCGGCGAAAGCCAACACGCCTTCGGCCCGGTCCCCCGAGAAGGCCGTCGCCCGCCAGCAGGCGTCCTCGATCTCCAGCCCAGCAGCTAGGTCCACGTCCAGTCCGAGCCGCATGGCACGTTTCGCGGATCGCAGCCCGACAGGGGAATTGGCCGAGATCTGCTCGGCGATCTCCAACGCGCGGCTGCGGGCCTCGCCGGCCGGGACGAGCTCGTCGACAACACCGAGCTCGTGCGCTTCGGAGGCTGCGATCTTCCGAGCGGTGAAGATCAGCGCCGCTGCTTTGGACCACCCGATCCGGCGGGCCAACAACTGGGTGCCGCCACCGCCGGGAATCACCCCGACCGAGACTTCCGGAAGGCCGACGTTCGCCGCCTCACCGGCGACCACAATGTCGCAGGACAGAGCCAGCTCCAGGCCACCGCCGAAGGCGAAACCGTCGACGGCGGCTATCGCGGGCATCGGCAACGCGAGGACTCCGCCGTACGCCGCTCGGGCTATCGGCCGCTGCGCGACCAGGTCGGCATCGGTCATGCCGTTGCGCTCTTTGAGGTCGGCGCCGACGCAGAACGCCTTGGGGTGTGAAGAGGTGAGCACGACGCACCGGACTGACGGGTCGGCCGCCAGCTCGCGAGTGGCTGCGCCGATGGCCTCGGCCATCGCCGTGGACACCGCGTTCATGGCCGCCGGTCGGTCGAGCACGAGTTCGGCAACGTGCGCGCCGGCACCGTGACGTTCGATTCGCACGATGTGGTTGTTTCCTGCTGTGGTCACGGGTATCTCCCTCGTCGGGTCGGGGTGCTGGAGCGCACCAGCACATGGGGTTGGACGGTGCCGACTCCTCGGAGCAGGCGCTTGCGGGTTGGTGTGACGTCGAATCCGGATTGGCTGGTCAGCGCAGCAGCCAACTGCCCGTCGATGAGTACCGCACCCGGGTGAGCCAATGGCGTCAGCCGGGCCGCCCGATTGACCGTCGTGCCGAATACGTCACCCATCCGCGCCAGGACCGGCCCGTAGGCGCATCCGACCCGGGCGTCGGGCATGATCGAATCCTCTTCGAGAGCCTCCACGAGATCGAGGGCGATCGCCGCACCGGGGGCCGGGTCCGTGCAGGAGAAGAGCACCTCGTCGCCGACGGTCTTGACGACCCGTCCCCCATGCGCCGTAACGATGTCGGCGGCCAACGCCTCGAAGCGTTCGACCAGCCGGGCGATCTGGCGCTCGGTCAGCTGGCTGACCCGTGTCGAGAAGGAGACGAGATCGGCGAACCCGATGACCCGGACCACCCCATAGTTCTCGGCACCTGGGGGGGCGTCGGCCAGCATCCGGGCGACCGCGTCGGTGAGGTGCCGACGCCAGGCGTACACGAGCATCGACTCCAGTTCGTCGGCGAGGTCGAGCACCCGACGAGCAACCGCTTGCGTCGTGTCCTCGTCGAGTTCGGGAGCGTCGGCAGGAGATTCGACCGGCTCGGGGCCGACGTGAGGCAGCGGGTCGGTCGGTCGACCGTTCACCGAATCGGCGATCAGCTGCACCTGCCACGCCGTCAATCGGTCGGCCGTCCGAGCGAATGCACGGGTCAGGGCGAGGGCGGTCTCTTCGTCGAGGACTCCGCTGCGCACCAGCAGGCCGATCCGGCGTAGGGCCCGTAGATCCGCCTCGGTGAACGAGCGCTCCTGACCTCCGGTGATCGGGAACCCCAGAGCGTGCCAGAACTTGCGCGCTCCGACGAGCGACACACCCGCCAATCGGCTCACGTCGGTGCGGGAGAACTCCCGGTAGCGCCCAACGAGCATGGCCGCGACATCGTCCTGGTCGAGCCGGTGTGTGCCGGTCCTCGAGTGCTCTGCCGTCGGCGCCGCTGGCCCCGACGGGCCAGGCACCGAACTCGGCGGCACGCTCATGGCCTCATCATCCCAACCGGAGGTGAACAACGTCTCCCGCAGGGTAAGCGAGCGGTCCCGCCCCGCTGTCGACGACCACCGCTCCCGCGTCGTCGACGGCCAGCGCCCGACCGTGCACGGTGCGATCCCCGGGCAGGCTGAGCGCCACGTCGGCGCCGATCGTCACGGAATGGGCCCGATAGGCCGCCCGGAGTCGTTCGCGCCCCGGATCGCCCGACTGCCAGGCGGTGACGGCAGCGGCCAGCCGGCTCAGCACCGCTGTGACCAGTCCCGTCGTGTCGGTCGCCACCTGGGTTCTCGCCCCGGCCAGGACCAACGACGTGGCCGTCTCGACCGGCAGCTGCCCCCGGCTCTGGGCCTGGTTGATGCCGATCCCGACGACCACTCGGTCAGCTCGGCCACCGGCTGGCGTGCTGACCGGCTCAGCGCCGAGCGCAGCGCGATACTCGCAGAGCACACCGCATACCTTGCGGTGGTCGTCGCTAGGCAGCAACACGTCGTTGGGCCACTTGAGCACTGCTGTCAACCCGGTGAATGACCGGATGGCTTCGGCGACAGCCAGGCCGGCCAGCAGCGGGACCCATCCCAACCCGACGTCCGGAGCTGGGACGACTGCCGACAACGCCACCGATGTGCGCGGTGGCGCCTCCCAGGCTCGGGCCAGCCGACCCCGGCCGGCGGTCTGGTGATCGCTGAGCACCACCGACCACGGCTGCCCTATTTCGGCCGCTCGAGCATTGGTCGAGCCGAGCCGGTCGTGCACCTCCACGAGACGCCACACCCCGTTCGGGGGACACAGTTGCCGCGACAACAGGGCAGGGTCCGTGGCTGAACGCATGGAGACAAGGCTAGAGTTCGCAACATGGCCAACGACGGCGCACCTCCTGCGACCCAAACCGTGGACACTCCGGACTTGTCGACGACCGCCGGAAAACTCGCCGAGCTCAAGCGGCGCGTCACCGAGGTGGCTAGTGCCGGCTCGACGTCGGCTGTCGAGAAGCAGCATGCCAAAGGCAAGAAAACCGCCCGGGAGCGGATTGAGATGCTGCTCGACGAAGACACCTTTGTCGAGATGGACAAGTACGCCCGGCACCGCAGCACCCAGTTCGGACAAGACGCGAACCGACCCTACGGCGACGGGGTGGTCACCGGCTATGGCATGGTCGATGGTCGTCAGGTGGCCGTCTTCGCCCAGGACTTCACGGTCTTCGGCGGATCCCTCGGGGAGGTCTTCGGCGAGAAGATCGTCAAGGTCATGGATTTCGCCGCCAAGATCGGGTGCCCGGTGATCGGGTTGAACGACTCCGGTGGTGCCCGGATCCAGGAGGGTGTGGTCTCCCTCGGCCTCTACGGCGAGATCTTCTTCCGCAATGTCCGGGCCTCCGGTGTGGTCCCGCAGATCTCGATCATCATGGGTCCGTGCGCCGGTGGCGCGGTCTATTCCCCGGCGATCACCGACTTCACGGTGATGGTCGACAAGACCTCACACATGTTCATCACCGGGCCGGACGTGATCAAGACGGTCACCGGTGAGGAGGTCGGTTTCGAAGAGTTGGGCGGCGCTCGAGCCCACAACACCCGCTCCGGGGTTGCGCACTACATGGGCACCGACGAGCAGGACGCCATCGACTACGTCAAGGCGTTGCTGTCCTACCTGCCGTCGAACAATCTGGAGTTGCCGCCGTCCTACGGGGAGGGCGAAGCGGATCTGGAGCTGACGGATGACGATGCGTGGCTGGACACGTGCATTCCCGATTCACCGAACCAGCCCTACAACATGCACGAGGTCATCCAACACATCGTCGATGATGGTGAGTTCCTCGAAGTGCAGGCGATGTTTGCCCCCAACATCCTCGTCGGCTTCGCCCGGATGGACGGCATGAGTGTGGGGGTGGTCGCCAACCAACCGATGCAGTTCGCCGGATGCCTGGACATCGAAGCCTCGGAGAAGGCCGCCCGATTTGTGCGCACTTGCGACGCCTTCAACGTGCCGGTTGTCACTTTCGTCGACGTGCCTGGATTCCTACCGGGCACCGATCAGGAGTGGAACGGCATCATCCGTCGCGGCGCCAAGCTCATCTACGCCTACGGCGAAGCCACCGTCCCGAAGATTACGATCATCACGCGCAAGGCATACGGCGGCGCGTACGACGTCATGGGCTCGAAGCATCTCGGCGCGGACATCAACCTGGCCTGGCCGACCGCCCAGATCGCCGTCATGGGCGCCCAGGGCGCGGTGAACATCCTCTACCGCAAGGAGTTGCAGGCAGCCGAGGCCGAAGGCCGCGATATCGAGCAGGCCCGCGCCGACTTCATCCGGTTGTACGAGGAGACCCTGGCCAATCCGTACATCGCGGCCGAGCGTGGCTATGTCGACACGGTGATCACCCCGTCGAACACCCGCAAGAACGTCACTCACGCGCTGCGAGCCTTGCGCACCAAACGCGAGAGCCTGCCGCCGAAAAAGCATGGGAACATCCCGCTGTAACCAGGAGCAGCCATGAGCACCGACCCGACGGCCGACTCGACGGCCGACACCGCCCCAGTGGATCTGCCCGTCGTCAGGGTCGACAGTGGCAATCCCAACGCCGAAGACCTAGGCGTGTTGCTGGCGCTGCTGGCCGCCGGTTCCGGTAACCAGACCGAGTCACCCAAGCCGAAGTCCCGCTGGTCGGCCCCCGATGTCCGGCTACATCGCCGAGCTCCGGGCCAGGGCACCTGGCGTTTCAGCGGCATGCCTTCGTAACGGGCGTGATGGCCACATACCGACCGCACCAGAACCGTCACAGTCGATAACCATCCGCAAGTCCGGAGTGTTTCGCCGGGGCGCGGGCGGTGAGCGACGGCCGTCAGGCGCGAACGCCGCCGAGACACTTGACGGGCCCGGCCGGGACGCGGAAGCGGAGCGGCTCCGTTGGGAGCGGGCACGCCTGCTCGATCAATCGCAACCGGAGTGACCTACCAGCGAGCCGCGTGGGGTCTGCCGACTACTCGGGCAACGGGAGCACTGGTCAGTAGACCGAGATGTGGACGTGGTCATAGTGGTTTGCCGACACTGACCCGCGGTCCTCCATGCCTCGCCAATTGCCCCGATGCGGTAGCCAGATGCGCTGACGCCAGATGACGTATTTCACTCCGAGAGCGTGGCGGTTGGCGATAGCGTATGCCGCCACTGCGTCACCTTGAGCCCGGTTGCTGATCATGACGTCGATTGCTTTGCCGACGCCGTGGTCGCCGGGTCCCGGCCGGTAGCCACCTATCCGGGTGATACCGAAACGGCTTCGCACCGCTGAGTACGCCTTGATCGCGTTACCGCGCAAGCCGAGCTTGCGCGCGGCACCGGAATACGCCGAGGTGTTCATGCCTGAATCACTGGGAGGCGCCGACCCCGACTCTCCGCCGCCGGACGACGTCGATCCCGAATCCCGGCCCCGCCCGTCTGACGTGGCAGCGGGTTTCGGCTTCCGTTTCGGTTTGAGGGTGAAGGACACGACGGCCGGCGCAGAGAATTCGGCAAGCATCGGGGACTCGGTCACCGAAGTCTCCTGCACCTGATCGCCCGCTGGCACAGACACGTCACCCGTAGGCTTGCGCGGGTCGGCCACCGGCGAGTCAAGCGCTGGCACGGAAGACTCGGCTGTCTCGGTGGTCGCATCGGCCTCGGCCAGCACTGCCTGGACCGGAGCACGAGTGCCGGCCCGGGAACTGCGTGCGGAGTCGGCTCGCCAACTCAGGCCGCTCTGCCACAAAGACCCGGCCTCCGGGTCGGGCGACGTCATCGACGCGGAAGCTGGACCGCTGTGCGCGCCGCTGATAGCGACCCCAGCGACCACGCCGAAGGCGACCATCGCTCCGGCGCTCGGCCGCACGATCCGGGTCCAGGCCGGCGAAGCAGTAGACCGATGCCGACCGCGATGGCGGCCGGCCGGGCGCCCTATGGGCATAAGAATCCTCCGGGTTGAGGTCGACAATCGATCAGGTGGGTCCGCGGTCGTTCAGCGTAGCCGTCACCCGCCGAATAGTCACATCCTGGTAACGGTGCGCCCCGTGGGATGACTCACACACAGCGCACGGCACGCTCGGCACACGTGCCGTCAGCGCTACTGACTGGCACCGAGCACGCCGGGCTGGTCGTCCTCCGGCACCCGGCCTCCGGGGAACTCGACTGCCAAGGTACGGCGCAACGCCTCGCGCAACTCGAACGGCGGCACGAAACCGCTCTGCCGCAGCGCCGTCGTATCCACCTGGGTCTCGGCACAGAACTTCTGCACCCGGACCATGCTGACCGGAAAGGATCGCCCGGACACCCGGGCAGCCACGTCGAACAGGTAGCCGGCCGCCAGCCCCAGCGGTTTGGGGATCCCCGGGCGACGCCGCCGACCCAATTGGGAGGTGATGAGGTCGACCAGCTCACGAGTCGTCAGGTCGGGTCCGTCAGCGAAGTTCGTCAGCTGAACGCCAGCGCCGGCCGTCAGCCCGGACATCAGGTAGGCCACGACGTTGCCGACATAGCCCATGGACTTGCGGTTGGCGCCCGAACCGATGAAGAGGAACCGGCCCGAAGCGATCTGGCGGGCCAACGAATAGACGTTGCCCCGATTCCGCTCGCCGAAGACAACGGCCGGACGGACGATGAACAGGCTGCGAGCCGGATTGGTTGCGGCCCAGTCACGCAGCACGTTCTCGGCCTCCAGTTTGGTCCGGCCGTAGTCGTTGAAGGGGTCGGGCTCACGGTCTTCGGCCGGGCACCCTTTGTCGAGCCCGTAGACGGCGACCGAGCTAGTGAAGATGATCCGGGCGATCCCGAGATCGTCGGTGACCCGCGCGACGACCTCGGCACCACCGACGTTGACCTCGTCGTAGCGGGACACCGGGCGCACGTCGTCCCGGTGCTCCGCAGCGAGCAGCACCACCGCGTCGCAGCCACGCCCGGCGGCCCGCACCGCAGTTTCGTCCCGGACGTCGCCGATGACCGTCACGTCCTGGTGGTCACGGCTCGCGGCGATATCCAGATTGACGATCTCGTGACCTTCAGAACGCAGCTCGGAGATCAGTCTGCTGCCGATGAAGCCACTACCACCGATCACCAACACACGCATCGCTGTCGTCTCCCGAGGTCGTCCTGTCGTCGCGATCCCACGGCTCGCGCCGGCCGGGCTCACCACAACCCAGACAGCACCATAGCTGCCAGGGCTCGCTGGTCCCGGGGGCGGCGCCGCAACTCACCGGCCCACCTGGCCAACGCCCAACGGTCCCGGGGAGTGCGGCTCCCGAGCAGAGCATGCAACCTCGACAGATGATCGTGCTCCGCACCCACCGCCCTCCCGAGTGCCACCTCGACGATCAACTGGGACTGAGAGCGGTGCCAATGGGAACGGACCCGGGCCAGCCGGTCGAGCGCGGAGCGCCAGCCACGATTGGCCCCCATGACGTTATCCTCGTGCTGGCGGTAGTCGACAGTCGGTTCGTCGAGGATGACCCACCGCTGCCCCATCGCCCTGGCGATGCCATAGATCAGCCAGTCGTGGTAGTCGACCCGGGCAGCCACCGAATCGGGCTCGGCGAGGGCGACTCGGCATTCCTGCACCAGCTCGGGGGTGAGCAGGAACGTGGAGCCCGGGCCGGGGCTTTCGCAGACGTAGTCGAACCGACGCTGTGGGAAGGATTTCCGGATGAGTTGTCGACGCCCGTCGCTGTCGAAGGCCACCACGTCGGAGGAAACCCCGGCAGCCCCGTGGGAGATCTCGCGCACCTGACGGGCCAGCTTGCCGGGACGCCATCGGTCGTCCTGGTCGGACAGGGCGACGAGCTCACCCGGCGCCACCGTCGTCTCGCGCAGCAGCCGGTAGAAGTTGGCGGCGGCGCTACCCGACGGCGGCACGTCCGGCAGCAGCTCGATCCGGGGATCGGCAAGCGCCCGATCGTGCAGCAAGTCCCTCGTGCCGTCGGTCGATCCGTCGTCGCCGACCACGAGCCGCACCGACACCCCGTGTTGTTCCAGGATGGTGTCGAGTTGCTCGTCGAGATAGCGCGCCCCGTTGCACGTGGCCAGGAGCACGACCACTCGTGGTGGTGCCGCACCGGTCACGGTCGGCCTCCGGTGCGTCGCACCACCTGCTCGAAAACCTCGAGGTGCCCGGCGGCACTAGCGCTCCAGCTGAAACCGCGCGCCCGATCGATCGCGTGCGCGGCCAATCGGTCACGCCGGTGCGGGTCGTCGAGCAAGCCCGCCAGCGCGACGGCGAGGTCGGCTGCAGCCGGCGACTCGGCATACGCGACGGCATCGCCGCCGACCTCGGGCAGTGAGAGCACCCTGGTCGTGAGCACTGCGGCGCCGCAGGCCATCGCCTCCAGGACAGGCAGCCCGAAACCTTCACCACGGGACGGATAGGCCACGACATCAGCCCCGCCAAGCAGGGCCGGCACGTCGCCGTCATCGACGAAACCCGGTCGGATCACCCGGAGCCGCTCCGGCACCCGGGCGACCGCCGCGTCGAGGGTCTGGTCCCATCCCCGGCCCCCAGCCAAGACCAGGGTGGGTGGGTCCGGGCGTTCCCGGCATACCTGCACGAACGCGTCGACGAGGGCCGGCACGTTCTTGCGTGGTTCGAGGGTGCCGAGGAAAGCCAGGTATGCCGTGTCCGCGGGCAGTCCGAGACGTTCACGCACGGCATTCACCTCCGCCGGGGTGGGAGGCCGGAACCGGTCGTGGTCGATTCCGTGCGGCACGACATGCATTCGATGGGGGTCGACCCCGGCATACTGCCGGATCTCCTCAAGGGTGGCTCGGCTGGGCACGACCACCGCGTCAGCGAGCTGCGCCGAGGCCCGGATCCACTCGGTGAAGAACCGCCGCTTCACCGGGGTGTGTACCTCGGGGTCGCTGAAGAACGTCGCGTCGTGGAAAGTGACCACCGTCGGGATCCGGCCGGGTCCACGGGTCGCGGCGACCGGCACGGTGTAGTGCGGGCACAGCAGAACATCGGGTCGCCACCTGCGTAACAGCACGGGCAGACCGGTCTGTTCCCAGGCCAGCCGGATCGCGGGATGGGCGGCCCAGCCCGGCGCCCGCGCGACCCGCCGATCACCGACAACAGCGCGGTAATGACGCTCGTCGCGGGCTTGGGCGACTACCGCGACGTCGGCCCGCTCGGCCGGGATTGCGGCTAGGAGTTCGTCGACATACCTACCAACGCCTGCCCGCCGCTCCGGCAGCGCCGACGCGTCGACGATGACCCGCACCCGTCACCACCTGCCCGTTCGCCGATGGGAGCTCGGGCGCCCCATCCCCGACAGGCTACGACGGGGCTCCCGCTCCAGCAAACCATCCTTGACAACTCCAGCGGTCGTGGCGGACCTGGTGACCCGGGCAGCTCGAGTTGATGCGCGACGCCGCCCGACCGGAGCCGTTAGTGCTGGTGTGCGATACTCTGCGGCCGACCTGACAAACCCGGACCGACCTGACAAACCCGGAGGAGCCTCATGTCCAAGCGTTCCCGCAAACGTCGCGCCCGCAAGAGCAATCCCGCCAACCACGGCCGCAAGCCCAACGCGTAAGAGCGGGGACGACCCGGGCCCGGCTACCGATTCCATGGCTGCCGGGCGTATTCCATGGCTACCGGGCGTACCGGTGACGTTTGGGGCACCGGAAACCCGACGGTGCCGCCTCGGACAACTGAGACCCGGGCATCCGAGGCTCAGTCGTCCAATTCCATCCGCATCACGGTGAGCCGCTGGACGATCGTGGTCCGCAGGTGACTCGGTGCCGCGACCGGCTCACACGATCGTTTCACCACGAACTTGACCATCTGGTCGAGGTCGAATTTCCGCAGGCATTCCGCGCAGGCGTCGAGGTGCGCCCGGACAGCATCCTCGTCGACTTCGGTCATCTCGCCGTCGAGGAACTCGAAAACCCGCAGCAACGCTTCGGAACATTCCAGGCTGCTTCGATGCAGGCCATTGCCGTTCGCGCTCTGACCGCCGATGATGTCGTTCATACCGGCTCGCCCCCACTAGCTGACCGCACGAACCCGCGGTCGGCGGCATACTCGATCAACAGCTCACGCAGTTGCCGTCGCCCGCGATGCAGCCGCGACATGACCGTGCCGATCGGGGTGTCCATGATCTCGGCGATCTCCTTATAGGCATAGCCTTCGACATCGGCGAAATACACGGCCAGCCGGAACTCCTCGGGCAACTCGAGTAGGGCCCGCTTGATATCGCCATCCGGCAGATGGTCGAGCGCAACATCCTCGGCCGAGCGTCCTCCTGACGAACTGTGCGAGTCGGCCCGATGGAGTTGGTAGTCCTCCAACTCACCGCTGTCCGACTGCTGCGGCTCACGCTGCTTCTTGCGGTAGGAGTTGATGTACGTATTCGTGAGGATGCGGTAGAACCACGCCTTGAGATTCGTGCCGGGCCGATACTGGTGGAAAGCAGCGAATGCCTTGGCGTAAGTCTCCTGGACGAGATCCTCGGCATCGGTGGCGTTCCGCGTGGTTCGCAGCGCCGCTGAATACAGCTGATCCAGCAGAGGCAACGCCACCCGTTCGAAGCGTTCCCGCCGCTGATCATCGGTCTCGTTGGCGACGTCGACCGTCGCATCGGCCGGTGTCTCCAACGAGTTCCCCGGCAACGTCTCGTGCGGCGGGCGCTCCCCCGCCTCCGTGCTGGTGTCGTCACTCATTGGGCCCCACCCTAGTGGGCCGGGGTGACCACCCGACACAACACAGCCGATCGCATCCACGGACGGGACGAACACGACGGCTCCACTTCTCCGGGCAGATTCCCCGGGGTGACAGGTGTTTCGAGGCTCGCCAGATGCAACGTCGGCCCAGCGGTCCGGCATTCCCGACCATCGCCGACCATGACCGACACGGTCACGCGCGAGTCACTCGGAGCCCACTGCGGCCAAGACGACCCGGACCGCTTCGGCCACGGCGGCCGCAGCCCGGGCCGGGATCGTGTGGGTTCCGGGAACGGCGATGACCGGATCGGGTGCCGGAGCCAGGGTGATCAGCTCGTCGGGTGTGCCGAAGGGGTCTCGTTCACCTTGAATGACTCCCACGGATCGTCCGGCCGCCAGCGGCAGCGCCAATTCGTCGGCCCGGGACCGCTCCGGCCGACCCGGCGGATGTAGCGGGAAAGACAGGCACACGGCGGCATACGCATCGAGTTCGGCTGCGGTGCGGCACGCCACTCGGGCGCCTGCGCTCCGGCCAGCGACCACGAGTGGCCCGGGCACTCGAGCCAGCGGTCCTCGGCGGGCAAGCAGCGACCGGACCATCGGCACCCAGGCCTGGTCCAGCACGACCGGTCGCGGAGCCACCCGGCGACCTGCGACTAACCACGGCTGCTCAATCAGGGCAACTGCCCATCCTTGGGCCACTGCGGCATCCCGGGTGGCAATCAGATCGACGGTGGTGCTGTTCGGACCGGCGCCGTGCCCGATCGCGAGCACCCCGCGGGCTCGGGGTGGGCGGCATACCTGAGCCCGGCCGGGTCCGAGCGGAGTGTCGAGATCGTAAGTGGTCGTCGGCGGACTCATCAACCGATCACCTCACCGGTGGTCGGGTCGACCACCCCCTGCAAGGACTCCGGTGGCGCGGGATCGAGCACGTGCGTTCCGGTGTTGCCGGCGGCGTTGACGGCGGTCGAGACCGGGTATGCCGTGAAGCGTCCGGGCTGCGTGTAGGCGAGCAGCTCGGTCACGTCGTCGGCATCGGTGCGATCCGGGTCAAGCCAACGCCGCCAATGCTGCGGCTCGAGGACCAAGGGTTGCCGGTCGTGGATGCGGTCGAGGCCGGGTTCGGCAGCCGTCGTGACGATAGTGAACGTGCTCAGCCAGGCCGCCGGGTCCTCGGGATCCGCGATGGTCGGGTCTCGCCAGAACGCGTAGAGCCCGGCGAAGGCTGCGCTCGCGCCGTTGACGCGGTGGATGAAGAACGGCTGCTTGCGGGGGCGCCCACGGGTGTCGGTAGCGGTCGGTGAAACCTGCCATTCGAACCAGCCGTCAGCCGGCACGAGACAGCGACGAGTCAGGGCCGCTTTCGCGAAGGCCCGCTTGGCCAACACGGTGTCCGCGCGCGCGTTGATCATCCGGACCCCGACTCTGGTGTCTTTCGCCCAGCCCGGGATTAAGCCCCACGTGAGCAGCCGGAGTTGGCGAACCGGAGTCGGGTCGTCCTGACCCCGCACCGGACGGGTGAGCACGACCGGGGCCTGTTTGGTCGGGGCCATGTTGTGATCCGGTCTGCCGGCCGGCGGGTGCTGGGGTTTGGCCAGCACGCTGCGTCCCGGTTGGGTGGCGACCAGGTCGACATCGAACTCGACAGCCAAATCGGCTTGGTCCTTGGCCGCGGCATACCGCCCACACATGTGATGTCTCCTCTGGGTTCTGCGCGCCGAGGCCGCCGCACCGCACGATCGGTCGACTACCGTTGACCCCGTCACCGAAACGTTTCCGGAGGGACCCTATGATCCGCAAGCTAGCCCGCCCCCTACTCGCCGCAGTCTTCATCACGAGCGGGGCGGAGGTGCTGCGACGGCCAAGGAATCGAATGGAGGCTGCCTCACCGCTGCTGGATCGGCTGATCCCGGCGCTCGGGCTTCCCGACAACAAGATGATGCTCGTCCGGGCCGAGGGAGCGACCATGGTCGCCGGCGGAGCGATGCTGGCCACCGGCCGAGTGCCCCGGGTCGCCGCGCTGGCGCTGGCAACCGCCCTCGTGCCGGCTACCGTTGTCGGGCATGCCTTCTGGGAGAAGGACGACCCGGATGCCCGCACCCAGGACCGGCAGCATTTCCTGAAGAACCTCGGGCTTCTCGGTGGGCTCATGCTCGCCACCGTCGACACTGAGGGCAAGCCAAGCCTGGCGTGGCGGGCCCGGCAACGACGTAAGACCACCACGAAGCGCATCAACGAGGCCCGCGGTTCCCGCGGCTGAGGTGCCCGACCATTCCGGCGGTTGGCCGGCGCCCCTAGCGGTCGGCCCGTTGGATGCTGTCGTCCGCTTGCCCGGCAGCAAGTCATTGACCAACCGCTATCTCGTCCTCGCGGCGCTCGCCACTGACACGTCACGGCTGCGGGCGCCGCTGCGGTCCCGGGACACGCAGCTCATGGCCGACGGCTTGCAAGCTCTCGGGGCTCGGATCGACAGCATCGGGACCGAGATCGACAGTGCCGCGGACTGGTTGGTCAACCCTGGACGGCTGCGTGGCCCGGCAACGGTCGACTGTGGTCTGGCTGGCACGGTGATGCGCTTCTTGCCGCCGGTCGCAGCCCTGGCCGACGGACCGGTGCGCTTCGACGGTGACGCGCAGGCACGCACCCGGCCGATGGGCCCGGTGCTCGGCGCGCTGACGGCCCTGGGCGTCAGCATCAGCGACGAAGGTCGGGGCGCCTTGCCGTTCACGGTCGCTGGCCAGGGCGGGGTTCCGGGCGGGTCGGTGACCCTGGATGCTTCGCAGAGTTCGCAATTCGTGTCGGGATTGCTGTTGGCCGGTGCATGCTTCGATGCCGGGGTCACGGTGCGTCATGACGGCGCGCCGATGCCGAGTCAGCCGCACGTGACGATGACTGTCGAGACCCTGCGGGACGTCGGAGTAGTCGTCGATGACAGTGAGGTCGATGTCTGGCGGGTGGAGCCCGGCGAAATCCGCGCCCTCGATGTGCAAGTCGAGCCGGATCTGTCCAACGCCGCCCCGTTCGTCGCAGCCGCCTTAGTCGCGGGAGGCACGGTCCGTGTCCCGGACTGGCCTTTGCACACGACCCAGGCCGGCGACGCGATCCGCGACATCTTCGATGCGATGGGTGCCGACGTGCTGGTGGACCGCGACGGGCTCACCGTGCGATCCGATGGAACGATCGAGGGTGTCGATATCGACCTGCACGATGTCAGCGAACTCACCCCTACGGTCGCGGCGCTTGCGGCATTGGCCGGCTCACCCAGCCAGATCCGGGGTGTCGCCCACATCCGGCGGCACGAGACCGACCGGATCGCGGCACTGGTTAGTGAGCTCGGTGCGCTAGGAGCAGAGGTGACCGAATACGACGACGGCCTGCGGATCGTGCCCGGGGACCTTCGTGCGACCCGGTTCCGCACTTACCACGACCACCGCTTGGCTACGGCCGGAGCGATCGTCGGGTTGCGGGTGCCGGGGGTCGTCGTCGACGACATCGCCACCACGGCTAAGACCCTGCCTGATTTCACCGGCCGATGGGCGGGGCTGCTGAGCCAGCACGCTCCGCCCGGACGGCCCCGATGAGCTGGCGCGATCTCGACGAATCCGACGTGAGAGTGCGTCCGGGAAAGGGATCGCGGCCCCGCACCAAGACCCGGCCGGCGCATCGCGATGCGGTTCACGGTCACGTTGTGGCGGTTGACCGGGGCCGGTTCACAGTGCTCGTCGGTGATCGGACCGTGCTAGCCATGAAAGCCCGCGAAGTAGCCCGTCGGTCCGGGATCGTCGTCGGCGACGAGGTCGCGCTCGTCGGTGACGTCTCCGGCGGGGCGGGGACGCTGGCCCGGATCGTGCGGGTTCAACCCAGACGCACCGTGCTACGCCGCAGTGCCGACGACACCGATCCGGTCGAACGAGTCATCGTCGCCAACGCCGACCAGCTGGTGATCGTCACCTCGCTCATCGATCCGCTACCCCGGCCCAGACTGATCGACCGGTGCCTCATCGCCGCCTATGACGCCGGCCTGGATCCACTGCTCGTGCTGACCAAAGCCGATCTAACGTCCCCAGACGAGTTCATCGCCTCTTACGCCCCGCTCGGCGTGCGGTCGCTGGTCACCTCCCAGCTACCCGCCTCGGGCCTTGAGGGAACGTGTGGAGCCGGGCGGCTGACCGGTCTCGACGAGTTGCGCAACCACCTCACTGATCGGATCTCCGTGCTCGTCGGTCACTCGGGCGTAGGCAAGTCGACCCTGGTCAACGCGCTTGTGCCCGGCGCGGATCGCAGCACCGGCCCAGTCAACGAAGTAACCGGCCGCGGACGGCATACCTCCACGTCAGCGGTCGCGCTAGCCCTGCCTGGTGGCGGGTGGGTGATCGACACTCCGGGGGTTCGGTCTTTCGGGCTCGCGCATGTCGACCTCGACCGGATCATCTCGCACTTCCCCGACCTAGCCCCGGGCACCGCGGAGTGCCCACGTGGCTGCACTCATGATGAGCCCGAGTGTGCGCTCGATGATTACGTTGCCGCCGGCTTCGCTGGCCCGCCCGGGACGAATCGACTGGACTCGGTGCGGCGGCTGTTGCGGGCTCGTGGATCGGAACCGGGCGGCTGATCAAGCCCCCCGGATCCGCTGCTCCGGGCAAGCCCGCGCCCATGGCGGATTGACCCAGTCAAACGGCAACGACCGCGATGGCCTGATCCTTGGTCGTTACGAGCCAAGGATCAGGCCATCCACACGGTGCCATGCGATGCTGACCAGCTCTGGTCGGTCAGTATCGCGCAAGCCACCAGTCGTTAAGCGGGACTGCTTCCATCGGAGTAGTCGCGACGACGCGGCCCGCGCAGCCGCGCGACCAAGAGCAGGATCGCTCCGAGAATCAGCAATCCGGCACCGGAGAGCAACCACGGACCGGCTTCGAAACCGGTCCTGGCCAGGTCCGGCACCTTGAGGACCACTGATACCTGGGCGTCGTTGTCCGTGGCCGTCTCGTCCGTATCGGTTCCTGGTGTGGGCACCGGCCCGAGCGGGACCGTTTCGTCCACATCCTCCGGTGACTTGTCAACGTAGGCAACGTTGCGCAAGTCCTTCTTGCCACTCACGGTGGCGACCACCGTAATAACCGGGCCATCAGTGCCGCCGGACAGCGCCTCGCTCGCCACACACGTGGTTCCCGTGCAGTCGTAGCCAGTGCCAGACATCGAAACAAACGTCAAACCTGCCGGCAGGACTTCAGTCACCGACCAGCCGGCCAGTGCGGTCGACGGTCCGTCGTTTCGCGGTGTCAGCTTAAACGTCACTTCATCCCCGACAGTGATGTCACCGCTTGTCTCCAGCACTTTGGCGAGAGTGAGGTTGTACCTCACGAATCCGGCATCAATGGAGGGGTCGTCCGGCATGGTCGCCGAGTTCGTGCCGCTGAGCGGAGCAGTGATCGCCACTCTCCCTGTCACCACGTCCGCATCCGAATCGAGTCCCGGGTCAGATCCAGCGTTCGGGGTCGTGAAGGACCAATCAGCCGGCTTGACGAACTCGATAGTGTAGTCGGCGCCCGCCAATAGATCGGTGAAGGAGTAGAACCCCTCCTCGTCCGTAGTGGTGGTCGCCACCACGGCACCTGACGAGTCGTAGAGGTTCACCGTGACACCCTCAACGCCCGGCTCACCCGCGGACTGCAACCCATCCCGATCGGTATCAATCCACACCTGGTCACCCACCGACACGACCGCAACCACGCATTCTGCCCAGTCTCCGGCGCCGTGAACGACACCGAACCATCAGCAGACACATCCGAATCGGTCACATCACCCGTCGGCGAGTTATCACTCGCACCCGACGCATCCTGAGTCGTCCACGCATACCCATCCGGCTTCGCGAACTTCAACGTGTAATCCGCACCCGGAGTCAGGTCATCGAACCAGTAATACCCATCAGCATCCGTCGTCGTCGTCCGCGTATCACCCGTCGCCGGATCAGTCAACGTCACCGTGACACCCTCAACGCCCGGCTCACCCGCGGACTGCAACCCATCCCGATCGGTATCAATCCACACCTGGTCACCCACCGACACCGTCGTTGTTCGTCTCGGAGGTCGAGGTGTCAGTCGTCGTCGTCGGCACCACCAAGGGGTTGCTCTCCGGGACGTCGCCGTCAGCCGGCGCTACATACGCGACGTTCTTGAGCGGGCCGGCGAAATCTGCACCGATCGTGGTCGTCACCGTGATCGGGGCACCATCGGTTTCCGCGGCCAGGCCCTCTGCGGCCACGCATGACGCATCCGTGCATGTGTAGCCCGGCCCTGACATGGACACCAAGGTCAACCCCGCGGGTAGCACCTCGGTCACCGACCATCCGGCCGCCGCATCGGCGGGCCCGTTATTGCGGGGCGTCAATGAGAAAGTCACTGTCGAGCCCTCGTAGTACGGACCCGACGACGTCACAGCCTTCGCCAATGCGAGATCCATCTCAGGTGGCTCCGTGAAACCCACGTACGGGTTCGAACTGCTGACCGGTCCGTTTCCCGTTGCGGTCACCGTGGCGACGTCCGTGCTAAAGCCGGACACTCCGGACAGTTGGCCGGTGCACTGGAAGGAGTCGCCGGGTTGGAAAGGCCCGGCCCACGGCCTGCCGGCGGGGCCGGTGCTGTCGTCGGGGTAGGTACAAACGATGTCACTCACGGTGGCATTGCCTTCGGTGACCTGATCGGTGACCGTAACACCGGTGAGCTCATTGGTTCCGATGTTGCGGATGGTGAAGACTAGTTCAGTGGAGCCGTCCGGCAGATCGACGGCGCTGTCGTGATCGTTGGCGTCGTTGCCCGATACGTCCTTCTTGTAGATAACGATGCCATCGCCTTCGGCAGAGCCACCCACGTAGGAGGAGGTCCAAGACCAGGAGGCTTGGCTGCCGACACCGTCCACGGTCAAGTCGGCCGTGTTGGAGTACGTCTCCAACCCGTCCCCTCCCGGAGCCGCGGCATTGGCCGACAATTCCGCGAAGAAGAAGGTGTTCGGACCGAAGGACGTGGTGTCCACAGTGAAGGACAACAATCCTTCAGTACAATTGATGTCCGACATGTAAGGGGAGCCGTCGCTGTCGGTGTAAGAGCTTCCATCGATCGTACGTACAGTGGCGTAACGAATCGCGTTGTTGTTGGCGCAGTTCCATTTCCAGTTGGGTTGAGCAGGATCACTGACGCTATGCACCCCCTGGACGCCCCTGCCCGTGTTGAATCGCCATGTGATGCAATCCCGAGGGTTCGTGCGGCACTGGTCCGCAGCATCCGGCGCCCACCCGGCTTTGCCGGGTTCCGTCGGGGCCCACAGCGGCACAGGGACCACAGTGAGGGTCCCCACGTCGTATTCCACCGTGCCGTTGAGTTGGTAATTCAGCGGATACGTGCCGACCGCCGTGCTGCCGGATGTCGCCGTGAACTCCGCCCTGGTGCACAGGTTGGTCAGCCCAGCACCGTATGAGGTCAACGTGAAGGTCGCCACTGCCGGGCTGTCCGTCGAGATCTGAACGGAATAGACGACCGCACCTGTCCCGTCGCGGATATCGAAGGATGCAGGCCACGACGACAGGACCTCAGGCAGCGTCAACGTGAACGTATCTCCGGCATTGGCGGAGTCCGGGGTGCACCAGTTGACAGTAGTCTTGATCGCCTCGGCCCATTCGAAGGTGACTTCCGTACGGTCCACTTCGACCGTGAAGTCTGTGACGTCGATTGTCGCGGCTCGCGCCTGGGGGGCGACACCGATGGCCAAGGCCCCCACCACGGTAACGAGCACTCCGACTGTCAGGGCGCGAAAACGAGAGAGTGCAGCACGCGGGGGCCCGCCCCACGCAGGCATCAGGCGCCCGAAGCCCAACCGACCCGACGACCAGACTTCACGACTACCCATATTACCGTTTCTCCCTTCGCTCGCGCACGGAACGCACGCCATGCGCAGCATACGGTACAACGACCATCGCAGCTCAGCGAGTGACCCAGATCGCATTTCCAGCCTAGTCACCGATCAAGCCGAGCACCTGTTCGTGCAGCAGTCCATTGGTCGCGACGGCGTTACCGCTCCAACACCCGTTCGCGCCGTCCAGACCGGTGAAGCGACCACCAGCCTCGGTGACGACCGGCGCGAGCGCTGCCATGTCGTAGACCGCCAGCTCCGGCTCGGCCGCGATATCGACCGCCCCTTCGGCGAGCAGAGCATAGGACCAGAAGTCACCATAGGCGCGGGTGCGCCAACACTGACCGGCCAACGAAAGGAACTCCGTGAACCGGCCCACCTGAGCCCATCCGTCAAGGGATGCGTAGGACAGCGAAGCGTCCGCAAGGTCACTGACCCTGGATACCTGAATCCGGCGGGCCGAGGAGAGGCCGCGTCCGGCGAATGCACCGCTACCTTGGGCAGCCCACCAACGGCGTTGTAACGCTGGCGCGGCGATCAGGCCGACAACCGGCTGGCCTTCGTCCACCAGCGCGATAAGCGTCGCCCACAACGGAATACCCCGGACGAAGTTCTTCGTGCCGTCAATGGGATCGACAATCCAGCGGCGTGGCCCGTGGCCCGTGGTGTCGAATTCCTCGCCTTCGACCGCGTCCCGCGGGCGGGCCCGGGCCAATTGCCCACGAATCAGCTTCTCGGCGTCTCGGTCGGCGTCACTGACCGGGGTGAGGTCGGGTTTGCTCTCGATCACTAGGTCGTCAGCGCGGAAACGGGCCGTCGTCACTCGCTCGGCCGCATCAGCGAGCACATGGGCCAAGCGCAAGTCGTCGGTGTAGCTCACAGCGGCCACGGTAGTCCCCAGCACCGACCCGACCCGGCATGCACCGGCCTGAAATGGTGGGCGCCGGTCCGAACTGGCGAACCCAAGCCTGGCCGGAACAACGGTCAGTTCGGTACGACGGTCAACCCGCCGAGCCCGCTCAGTCCGCCGAGCCCGTCGTTCTCGGCCTCGGCTTCTTCGAGTTGCTGCTGCACTGCGGCGGCGTCGCCGACGAGGATCACAGTCCAGTTGCCGTCGATGAACCTCCGATAGGCGTCGGCGGCGCGGGTGACCTCGAGAGCGGCGATCTCAGCTGACGTGGTGTTGGTGAACTCGGTCGTCAACCCGTCGAAGGCTAAAGCGGCGGCCTCGTCGGCAACGGTGTCCGCAGTGGCATACCGTGTCGGCGCGGTCCGCACGAGGAAACCGGCAGCCTGTTCGACCTCTTCGGCGGTTAAACCGTGGCGGGCCTCATCGAGGACGGTGAGCACGTCACGTAACGCTTCACTGGTGACCTCGGAACGAACGCTGCCGGACGCGACGAAGAGCCCGCCGGATCGGCGCGGCCGGAAGCTCGCCCGCATCCCGTAGGTGTAGCCCTTCTGTTCTCGCAGCAGGGCATCCAGACGCGAGATGGTGCCACCCCCACCGACGATGAATCCGAGCACCGGGTAGGGCGCCCAGCCGCCGTCGACGTGCCGGTCCGGGCCCGGGCAGGCCACGACGATCTCGGTCTGCACCGATCCGGGACGATCGACGACGACGACCCGGGCCCGGTCGGCGGCCAGCTCCGGTGGTTGCCAGGGGCCGGGGTCGAGGTATGCCGGTGACGCGCGCCACGTGCCGAGCACCGACTCGATCTCCGCCCGGGAATCCAGGTCGGCCAGGTCGCCGGCCACCACCAGAGTGGCCTGGTCAGGGGCAACGTGGCGCCGGTGCATCGATTCGACGTCGGCGCGGGTGATCTGCGACACCGTCTCGGCGGTGCCGCCGCCGGGGCGGGAAGCCCGGGAACCGGCGTCGAAGAAGGTGGTCGCGAGCTGCCGGACAGCCCGGTGGGACGCCATCGAGCGCTCCTGCTCGATCTCGGCCAGCCGGGTGGCGATCAGCCGGCCGACCTCGGCCTCCGGGAAGGCCGGCTCGACCAGGCATTGCCGCAACAACTCCAATGCCTCACCGAGGTGGTGTTTGACCGCGTCGACTTCGACCGTGAGCCCAGCCTCCCCGACGCTGGTCCCGAAGGCGACACCGCGTCGTTCGAGCAGCCGCGCGAACTCCGCTGAACTGTAGCGTTCAGTGCCCTCGTCGAGCGAGCGGGCCATAATTGTGGCCACACCTTCCCGGCCGGGTGGTTCCAGGCGCAACGGCAGGGGGATCGACAATCGCAGGGAATGGACATACTGCCCTGGCAGGTCGTATGCCAGCACCGTGAGCCCCGAATCGAGCGTCGTGCGCTGCGGCGTCGGCACGGCATACGGCTCGGCGGGGGTGACGGCCGGGCGGGCGAGAGCGTCGGGAACACTCACGGGCGGTCTCCCTCCTCACTGCAGTAGAGCACGACGGCCCGCGACTCAGGATGCAACCAAGACCCGGCGGCCTCCTGCACGTCGGCGGGACTGATATCTGCCACGCGGTCGAGGAAGCTATTGACGTAACCGGGGTCGTCGTAGAGCGCGGCGTAGTGGCTCACATGGTCGGCCCGCTCGTCCTGGGCGGCCAGGTTGGACAGCCAGGACCGTTCGGTCACCGCCAGGGCGATATCGAGCTCTTCGTCGGTCGGCCCGGTGTCGGCGAAACCCGCGAGTTCCTCGACGATCTCGTTCTCGACCCGGCCCGGTTCCACTCCGGCGGCAACGTCAACGCTGAGCAGTCCTAGGGACGTGCCGCCGGACAACCCCATGGGATAGGCGGACACGCTGGTAGCAATCTGCTCGGTACGCACCAGTCGCTCGACGAGCCGCGACGAACCGAACCCGCCGAGCGCATCCAGGGCCAGGCCGGCACCGAGGAATCCGGGAGTCGTGTCGGCGGGCAACCGGAAGGCGAGGAAGATCCGGTCGTTGGGCACCAGCTCGGCGCGTTCGCACCGGACCGGTCGGGTAAGCGACTCCAACGGATCGATCAAGCCCTCCTGCCGTGGGGTCGCCGAGGCCGGCAATGGCCCGAAGTGCTTCTCCACGAGCTCGATCGCTTCCTCAGGCTCGACGTCACCGACGATGGTCAGCACGCTGTTGTTCGGCCCGTAGTGCCGAGCGTAGAAGGCGCGCACGTCATCAAGGCTGGCGGCGTCCAAGTCCTCCATGGACCCGATCGTCGGGTGGTGGTAGGGGTGGCCCTCGGGGAAGACTGTGGCGTAGATGTCGCGCAACGCATTGCCGTAGGGGGCGTTGTCGTAGCGCTGACGCTTCTCCTCCTTGACTACGTCCCGCTGGTTATCGAGGTTCTCCTGGGTGACCGCGTCGAGCAACCGGCCGTGGCGGTCGGCCTCCAGCCACAGAGCCAACTCCAGGGCACCCCGAGGCACGGTCTCGAAGTAGTTCGTGCGGTCGAACCAGGTCGTCGCGTTGAGCCGACCCCCGACTGCGAGCAAGGCCGAGAAGTGCTCGTTGGCCGCGACATTGCGCGAGCCCTGGAACATCAAGTGCTCGAACAAGTGCGCGAAGCCGGTGCGCCCGGGGGACTCGTCACGTGAGCCGACCTTGACCCAGAGGTTCACGGCGGTCGTCGGCACCGTGTGGTCGGGCGAGACGACGACCTCGAGGCCGTTGTCAAGGGTGTGCCCGACGAGCGGGTAGGCGATGCCCGGCATCCGGGCACCTTAGCGTGCACGCTCGGCTCAGCGGAATTCGGGTGGTTCGTGTTGGTATGCCGTCAGCGCGGCCCGTGCCTCGTCGCTGATCGGCCACGGGGCCGGAGTCGACTCCGCCGTCTCGAAGGCCATGAACACGACACCCGTGACGGCGACAGCAGCCGGCGGACACCCGGTGACGGCCGGTCGAGCACGCACCTCGGCGGCGATATCGAGCGAACTGCTGCCGACTCGGCACACCCATAACGAAACGTCGAGGGGATGCTGCTCGTCGTGGAACAGCTCGGCCAGATAGGCCACCCGGTGAGAGACGACGAACGGGGCGACGCCGGTTCCGAACCCTCCGAAGATGCCCGGCAACACGGGGTCGCGGCCACGACGGGGCATCCCGAGAAAGGCGTTGCGGGCTTCGTCGACCGCTCGCAGGATCCGCAGATTGTCCAGGTGGCCACCCACGTTCAGGTCTTCGACCCGGGTGGCGTAACTCATAGTGAACCGCATGAATCCCGAATCTATCCCGCAGCCTATCCCGCACGGAGAGAGCCTGACGCCGGGCAGGCCCGGCGTCAGGCCGTCGGTGGATGCGGTTACCCTTGGCCAATGGTGCGCGCTGCTAACCCGGGCCGAGGGGCCGTGCGGGTCTTGCGCGCCACCGGCCTGGCGACAGTCGCACTCGGCCTGGCTGCGGCGGCCCACCTCACCGGTGGGGGTTCACTACCCGGCCTGGCACCGGCGGTGGGGTTGTTCGGGCTCACTGCGGCGGGCAGCGCAGTGCTCACGGCTCGCCGGATGCGCCCGCTGGCCGTGTTGGCCTGGCTCAGCTTGGCCCAACTCGTCTTGCATTGGGCCTTCGGCGCCCTGACCCAGGCATCTGGGGCACCTTCGGCGGCCGGCCATCACGCCACGTCGGCGGACTTGCTCGTGGCATCGAGCACGGTGACCGCCGACCATGACCACGGCACCACGATGCTCGTCGCCCATGTGCTGGCGACGCTGTTCACCGCCGCCGCTGTAGCCCGCGGTGAGGATCTGCTCTGGACGGTCTGGGGTCTGTTGGCGCCCCGGCTGCCGGCTCAGCCGCTGCCCGGCCTACGGCCGGTGGGCCCGGGGGTCTCGTCCTGGAGTCCGGGTCCGGCAAGCCGGGAGCCGGCCGGACACCCGGACGTGCGTGGCCCACCCGCCGCCCTTGTCAGCAACTGATCTGACCCGATTCACCCCGCTTCAACTCACCCGCTTCCACTCGGGAGCGCTATCGCCTGCCGGAGCGTCTTCCGGCCCCTTTACGTTGAGTCGCGTCTTGCGGCTGTCGAGAAATGGAACCAGACCCCATGAGAGTTCGTACTATCCGTGTTGCCCCCGCCCTGGCCGGGGCCCTGGCTGCTGCCCTGACCGCTGTCCTGCTCGGTGCCTGTGACAGCACCGCGACCCCTGCCGAGACCACGACGACCGACACCAGCACTGCCGAAACCACGACTGCGTCGTCGGGCTCCTCCGAAGCCACCGGCCAGGCCTCCGCAGTGACGGTGACCGATCCGTGGATCAAGGCCGTCGACTCCGGGATGACCGGAGCCTTCGCGGTGCTGGAGAACACCAGCTCGACCGACGTGCACATCGTCGACCTGAGCAGCGATGTGTCCCCGATGATGGAGTTGCACGAGACCGTCATGGGTGACGGTGGCTCGTTGCAGATGCAGGAGAAACAGGGCGGTTTCGTCATCAAGGCCGGCGAGAGCCACACGTTCAAGCCAGGCGGTGACCACTTCATGTTCATGGGTGTCACGGAGCCGGTGAAGTCCGGCACCGACGTGGCCTTCATCCTCGAGTTCGAGGACGGCTCGACCTTGCCGATCACCGCCCAGGCCCGCACCTTCTCCGGTGCGCAGGAGACCTATGTCCCGCATGAGACGACCGGCACCCATTCGATGCCCGGGCACAGCAACTCTGGGCACAGCAACTCTGGGCACAACAGTTCTGGGCACAACAGTTCTGGACACGACAACTCCGGACACGACAACTCCGGACACGACAACTCCGGACACGACAGCTCTGGACACGACAGCTCTGGACACGACATGGAGACGTCCAAGACTCATGGCTGACCTTTCCCGAAGGGCCATGCTCGGCACCGGCGCCGCCATAGCCGGCGGCGCCGGCGTCGGCTTGGTGGGCTACCAGTTCGGCAAGGACAATGCCGAACCGGTCGGCCCGGCGAGTCCGGCCGGGCCCGCGGGGGCAAACCCGGGTTGGGCCGAGCACAAAGAGCCGTTCTACGGCACCCACCAGTCAGGGATCGCCACCGAACCACAAGCGCATGCGATCTTCGTCGCCTTCGACCTGCCCACCGGGTCGGCCGCTGGCACCGCCCGCGATGACCTGCGCCGATTGTTGCGGATGTGGTCCAGTGACGCCGAGCGGCTGCAACGCGGCGCGCCGACGATCAGCGACGCCCAACCCCATCTGGCCGGGCCACCTTCGCGGCTGACGATCACCGCCGGCCTGGGCCGCGGCGCATTGGAAAAGGCGGGCCTCGCCGACCGGGCCCCCGAATGGCTCGCTCCCCTACCCCCCTTCAGCATCGACAAACTGGAGCCACGCTGGAGCGATGGCGACATCGTGGCCCAGGTGTGCGCCGAAGACCCGATCGTGCTGGCGCACGCGATGCGCGCGTTGATCGTCGATGCGACCGGCATCGCCACCCTGCGGTGGCAGCAGCGTGGATTCCGGCGGCCGGTCACCTCGCCGAGCACGATGCGCAACCTCATGGGTCAGGTGGACGGCACCGTGCAGCCGGCCGAGAGTGACTACGACGACCTCGTGTGGGTCGGCTCGGATGGCCCGGCCTGGTTAGAGGGCGGCAGCAGCCTCGTGCTGCGGCGGATCCGGATGAATCTGGACACCTGGGACGAGCTCGATCCACCGGCGAAGGAGCAGGTCATCGGCCGGCGACTGGGTGACGGGTCGCCGCTGACCGGCATGGCCGAGACCGACCCGGCCGACTTCGAGGCGCTGACCCGGGGTGGCTTACCGGTTATCCCGGAGTTCGCCCATATGCGCCAAGCCGCTCCGGTCGAGGACCACGAGAGGATCCTGCGGCGTCCGTACAACTACGACGAGGTCCCGAGTGATGGGCAGACCGCCGACGCCGGACTGTTGTTCGTGGCCTACCAACGAGATCCGGTCGCCCAGTTCGTGCCGATCCAGCGGCGTCTGGCCGCGTCCGACCTGCTCAATGTCTGGACGACTCCGGTCGGATCGGCCGTCTTCGCGATCCTGCCGGGAGTCGAGGAAGGCGGCTACCTCGGCGAGAGCCTGTTGTCCTGAGCGACGAGGCCTAGGCCAAGCAAGACGAACTCGACAGTCGCATCGACAAAGCGGTCCTGGGAGGCGCCGCGGCGCACGGCGGCAACTCCGGCGCCGACCAGTCCCTGCACGAGCACGGCGGCGGTCGCCGGGTCGGGCACCTGGGCGTCGACGAGCGCCGATTCCAGCGGCCCCAACAGTTGGGTGTGCAATTCACGCACGCCCGCCCGCAACTGGTCGGGCATCCGCAGGTGAGCCAGCTCAGCCAGCGAGCCGTGCCCCTCGGCAGCGTCGGCCCAGCTGGCACGCACGTATGCCGCGACCCGCTCGGCCGGCGAGCCAGCCCCGGAGACAGCGTTGAGCACCCGGTCCCGGCTGCGTTGCAGCAGAGCCGTCACCCCGGCACCGAGCAACGCCTCGGTCGACGGGTAGTACTGGTAAATGCTGCTGCGGGCCAGCCCGGCACGGCGCGCGACCGCCGCCGGCGTGAATTCCGAGGTTCCGACCTCGCGGAGCACATCTGCGGCGGCGTTGATAACCTGAGCCCGACGCATGGCGTGGTGCTCGGCAACGGTAGGGGCCTCAATCCGGGGCACACCCGAAGTCTAGACAGGCGCTGACCGCGATCGCCCTAGTGCTGCCCGAGACTCGCGACCCCACCGCCGATCACCGACCCGATGTCCCCGCTGCATTGCTGACCGCCATCGCCGTGAGCGGATCGCTCATCCGGGCCGATCAGCCGTCTGCCGCGTGTCTATCCTGGGCCGCATGACTGAGCCGGCACCCGATGCGGGACCCCTGCTGCGCCGCATCCGTGACAGTGTGATCGGCGAAGACCAGGCGCTTCCCGGCCCCTACGGACCTCGTCGAGTCACCTACGCCGACTACACCGCTTCGGGCCGGGGTTTGAGCTTCATCGAAGACTTCATCCGTGACGAGGTGCTCCCGCGGTACGCCAACACCCACACCGAGTCCTCGGGCACTGGACTGCAGACGACCCGGCTGCGCGAGGACGCCCGTGCGATCATCCGCGAAGCCGTGGGCGGCGACGAGGACACGGTCGTGATCTTCACCGGCAGCGGCTGCACCGGAGCCATCGACAAGCTCATCGGCATCCTCGGTTTGCGCCTGCCCAGCCAATTGGAGGACACCTACCGGCTCACAGCTCACATCCCGCCCGAGCAACGACCGGTCGTCTTCATCGGACCGTTCGAGCACCACTCCAACGAGTTACCGTGGCGCGAGACGATCGCCGATGTCGTCGTCATCCCCCAAGACCTCGACGGGCACGTCGACCTGGCCACGTTGCGTGAGCGGCTCGTCGAGTATGCCGACCGCCCCCTCAAGATCGGCTCGTTCTCGGCCGCCAGCAACGTCACCGGGATCGTCTCGGACACCGACACGATCAGCGCGCTCCTGCACGAACACGGCGCACTGTCGTTCTGGGACTATGCCGCCGCCGGGCCCTACGTCGAGATCGCGATGTATGCCGCGCCGCGCGGAGCCCCGGGCGACCCCGGCGCAGAGTCGAGCACGCCTAGGCAAGGCCTGAGCGCGCCGCAGGCCACGGCATACAAAGACGCGGTCTTCCTCTCTCCGCACAAGTTCATCGGCGGCCCCTCGACCCCGGGTGTGCTCGTCGTGCGTCGCGAATTGCTGACCAACCGAGTCCCCGACGTCGTGGGCGGAGGCACGGTGGTCTTCGTCAACCCCGACGATCACCGCTATCTGGCCGACTCGGCCGCCCGCGAAGAGGCCGGCACCCCGGCGATCATCGAATCGATCCGCGCCGGGCTGGTCTTCCACCTCAAGCAGTCGGTGGGTGTGCCAGCCATCCGGGCCGCCGAGGAGCGACTGCTGACCCGGGCGTTGGCGTCCTGGCGCGACGAACCGGCGATCGAGATCCTCGGCAATCTCGACGCGGAGCGGCTCTCGATCGTCTCGTTCGTCGTCAAGGCCCCCAGTGGCCGCTATCTCCACCACAACTTCGTCGTCGCTCTGCTCAACGACCTGTTCGGCATCCAGTGCCGCGGCGGCTGTTCGTGTGCTGGTCCTTACGGTCACGCGCTGTTGGGCATCGACCTCGAACGATCCCACGAGTTCGAGCGGGAGATCGCCCAGGGATGCGAGGGCATCAAGCCGGGATGGGTTCGAGTCAACTTCAACTACTTCCTCTCCGATGTGGTGGCCGACTATCTCATCGACGCGGTCCGGCTCGTCGCGCGGGAGGGTTGGCGGATGCTGCCGGACTATCGCTTCGACAACACGTCGGGCCACTGGCGGCATCGGGTCGGCCCGGTCGAGCCACCATTGCGGTTGAACCGGATCAGTTACTCCCCCGACGGCGTTCTCGACTACCCGGAACACACCGACCGAGCGCCCGAGTCTGCGCTGCAGGACTACCTGACCGAAGGACGACGGCTGCTCGCCGCAGGTGCGCCGGGGCTGTATCAGATTGACAAGACCGCCCGGCTGTCCCCTGACTACGACGCGCTACGGTGGTTCGAGTTACCCGCCGTATGCCTAGCCCAAGACCCTACCGAGGAGTAACCTTGAGGGGCCATGGCCAGACCGATTGATGACCTCTCCCGGTACGATATCGACGTCATCCGGTCCGACGACCTGAGCTTCGAGGGGCGGCACGGCCGGGTCGGTGTGACGCTGTATCTGCCCTCGGTGCGCCAAGTCACCCGTGAGGGCGAGCCGGAGATCCTCTGTCCGTATTCCGCGGGTTGGGGCGAAGGGCTCGGCGCCGCGCAGACGGCGTGCGAAGCGTTGACTCAGACGGCCAACGTCTTGGCGGTCGCCATCGAATACCCGAAACGACGCCTTGACGTCTCGGAGATCCTCGACTTCCGCACCGAGGTCTATGGCGAGGTGATCCGCCACCTGCGTGACCATACGATCTACGATTTCGCGACCACCATCGTCGTCGGCTACTCGCGGGGCTCGGCTCCCGCCCGACTCGCCGCCGTCGGGCACACCGATGTCGTCACCGGCATCTGTTTCGTCGCACCCACCTGGTTCTCCAGTGATCTCAAACCGCACGAGTTGGCCACGCGGGGCCTGGCCGAAAGCGCTGGGGCCATGTCCCGATCGGGCTGGCACGACCGGATCAACCTCATCTCCGCCACCGCGCGCCTGGTCCACGAGATGGTCACCCACCCCTGGGACTTGCGCAACGACATCGCCGCAATCTCCCAAGAGAACGCCGCCGACCTCGATGAAATCATCGAGACCGGCCTGCGAGTCGGCGTCGTCGGAGGCATTGAAGACGAGTTGTGTGACATCACCGGAATCCGCCAGGTCATCGACAAGGTCACCGACCGCGGCAAGGTCGACTACCACGAAGTGCATTCCGACCACTTCTCGTATTTCATGAAACCGGACGTCCTGCGGGTCGTCGCCGAGGTGGTCAACGGTTTGGCATCCTCTACTGCATGAGCTACTGGGTGCTGGAATACCGCTACGCCGACATGGAGGCCCGGGCCCGGGCCCGCAACGACCATTTGGCCTACATGCGCGGGCTGCACGAGCGGGGCGCGGTCGTGCTGGGCGGCCCGGTCGGCGCGGGCGACGGGGCCATGGTGGTGCTCCGGGCCGACTCCGAGGAAGCAGCTCAAGCGATCATCGACGCCGATCCCTACACCGTCGCCGGAGTCGGGGCCGACCACGTGCTGCGGCCGTGGCAGGTCGTCATCGGCGCCTGAGCTTCACTCAGCGACGCTGAGTGTCCGCAGTGTCGTCGGCGACGCCGGCGTCCGTGGTGTCGCCAGGGCCTTTCGCAACGCCGACGTGTTCAGTGGCGTCAGTGTCTTCAGTGTCTTCAGTGTCTTCGGACACGTCATCTTCAGGCTCGTCCGGGTCGGTCCCGGGATCGAGGCGCGCCCATGTCTCCGGTGGCTCGGCGATCTCTGCCAACGGCACGTCGAGGGCCTCGCGGACGGCCCGGAACAGCGACTGGGCACGCTCGTGGGTGGCTAAGTCCTCGATGAGCACGACCTCACCATCGGCATCGGCCAACGGCACCTTCCAGTTCGGATACTCCTTGTCGGTGCCTGGCTGATTCTGGATCCGTTTCTCACCCACCGCATCAACCAGCGCCACACCCTGCAGCAGTGACGGCGCATGGCCGAGCAGCCGGTAGAGCGCCTCGACGACCTGCTGCTCGGGCGGTTCGTCGCGGTCGCCTCCCGCGGCCGCGGTGGGCAGCAACCCGCGGCGGCGACACAGCTCGAGGACCCGCTCCTGCTCTTCGGCATCGGCGGCTCGCTCGACTTCGACCGGCCGGGCCAGCAGCCCGAGGCGGTCACGCAGAGCGACGTGTTCTCCGGCGAGATAACCCGCGGTCGGGGGTAGGTCGTGGGTGTTGACCGATGCCATGCACCCGCGCCGATACCGCTCCGGCGGAAGGGGTTTGTCCCCGGCATACTCGAACCAGAGGATCGAGGTGCCCAGCACACCGCGTTCGGCGAGGTAGTCGCGCACCCACGGCTCGAAGGTGCCCAGATCCTCGCCGACGACGACGGCCCCGGCCCGCTCGGCCTCGAGGCAGAGGATGCCCACGAGCGCATCGTGGTCGTAGTAGACATAGGCACCCTGACTGGCCGGCAGCCCCTTGGGCACCCACCACAACCGGAATAGCCCGAGCACGTGATCGATCCGGATCCCGCCGGCGTGGCGCAGGATGGTCCGCAGCATGTCCCGGAAGGGCGCATATCCGACTTCGGCCAGCGCCATCGGGTGCCACGGCGGCTGTGACCAGTTCTGGCCCTGCTGGTTGTACATGTCCGGGGGCGCCCCGACCTCGGCGTCGTGGGCGAGCACATCGGCCAGAGCCCACGAGTCCGACCCCAGCGGGTGCACACCGACGGCCAGGTCATGGAAGACCCCGACCGCCATCCCGGCCGCCTTGGCGGTCTCCTGAGCCGAGCGCAGTTGCTCGTCGATGATCCACTGCAGCCAGCAGTGATAGTCGATCCGGCGACGGAACTGGCTACGGAGGGCGGCGGCTTTCTCGCCGCCGGGCGTGATTTCGGCCCACACGTCAGGACGCTGCGCGAGCCGTTCCCGCAACACGCACCACAGCGCGAAGTCCTCCAGACCCTGCCCGTGCGAGGCCCGGAAAGCCGCGAACCGTCGGGCCCGGCCCGGGCTGAGCGGCACGGCATACACTCGCTCGAGCGATTTGAGCTTCGCCTTGTATGCCGCATCGCGAGGCACCTCGGCGGCGTCGCGATTGCCTGCCCGGGCCCGGGCAGCCCGGTTGGCGATCTTCTTTCGGGCCTTCTCCGGCAGCTCACCGTATTCGGGGATCGCCTCGATGCGGATGTAGAGCGGGCTGAAGAAGCGCCGGGTCGTCGGCAGATAGGGCGATGCCTCCATCGGCGGCATCGGCTCGGCGGCGTGTAGCGGATTGACG
Source organism: Actinomycetales bacterium (assembly GCA_002748155.1). Lineage (GTDB taxonomy): Bacteria > Actinomycetota > Actinomycetes > Actinomycetales > Dermatophilaceae > Phosphoribacter. The sequence continues at coordinate 88,005 of PDRO01000005.1, forward strand.
AGCACCCAGTCGGCGCCGGCATCCCCGGCGACCGCAGCGAGATCAGCGAGGTCCTCGATGTCGCCGACTCCCCACGAACGGCTCGAGCGCACCGAATAAAGCTGGGTCATCAGACCCCAGGTGCGCTCGCGGCCGGTGCGTTCGGGCAGGGTGTCGGCCGTGGTCAACCGCCGGGGCACGACGACGAGCACCGACTCCGCCGCCCGCCCGGTCGTCTCGGCATGCAACGAGTGCCACCCTTGGGGCAGTTGCTCGGGCAGCCAGAACGTTGCCCGGCCGGTGCGGACACCGTCGATCTCGCGCGGCGGCTCCCAGTCCTCACCTTGCACGGCCGGCCACTCACGACCTGATTCGTCGACCACCCAGACTCGCACCGGGTCGCCGTGGACGACGTAGACGTGCACGCTCGTGCGGTCGCCCTCCGTCATGACGATCGTGGCCGGCAGCAGCCGTCGCCAAGGCGCGATCCCATGCTCCTGCAGGGCTGCTCGAGCGGTATCGGCACTCGAGGCATCCACCCCGAGTGAGGCCAGCACCCGGGTCAGTGTCTCGGCGCCGACGTGCTCGAGCTCGCCGGAGAACGTCCAGAAGTCGGTGCCCACACCGTAAGCGCGGGCCAGCTCCTGGAGCAGCTCGAGCGGTGGTGGCGCGGTGTCGGTCAACTCGGGCATCGTTCCTACCTCGTCGTGAGCGCGTCCGCCGATTCTTGCACTACCGGTGTCGTGGCCCCAGCAGCGGCCATAGCCGTGTCGACGTGGGTTGGGCCCCGACCTCAGCGGTTCGTCGTCGCGACCGCCGATGGGAAGGCGTCGCGGTAGCTGCGGATGGTGCCGGCCGGGGTGGTGACCGTCTCGGCAGCCAGCATGGCGTGACCGACCGCGCGGGTGACACAGTCGCCGGCAGTGTCGAGGATCCGGTGGAACGTCATCGGGTCGGGTGCGCCGCCGGCGCCACGAGATCCGGTGGCGAGGGTGAAGAGCGTGTCACCGTCGAACATCGTGTGCACCGGTCGGATCGCTCGGGCCAGACCGTCATGGCCGACCCCGCTGACCTTCGCACACTGGGCTTTGGTCAGGGTCGCGTCGGTGGCGATCACCCCGATCGTCGTGGCCAGCGGCGGCCGAATCAGCTCATTGACAGCGCTGGCGGCGTGGCGGGCTTCAGCCAGCTCGGCCTCGGTCGCCGGGCCGAGGGCGGGGAACTCCCCGGACAGACCGAAGCGAGCGGCATACAACTCGCCGGTGCGTGGGTCGACCGTCGAACCGACCGAGTTCACGACGACGAGCGCGGCGACCGTGACACCGTCATGGAGCACGGCACTGGCCGAACCGACCCCACCTTTGAGGCCACCGGCTCGAGCCCCCGTGCCGGCACCGACACACCCGTGTGTCACCGGGTCGGCTGTTGCATCGCGGTAAGCCTGCGCACCGGTCGAGGCATCGGGCCGACACGAATAGTCCCCACCGCGGGCCAGATCGAAGATCACCGACGCCGGCACGATCGGCACAACCTGACCAGGTGCTCCGACCGGGAAACCGATTCCAGCCGAAGCGAGTTGGGCCATCACTCCATCAGCCGTAGCGAGCCCGAAAGCCGAGCCGCCGCTGAGGACGACGGCATGGACCCGATCGACGAGGTTCCGGGGATCGAGCAGGTCGGTCTCGCGGGTGCCCGGACCGCCGCCGCGCACGTCGACACCGGCGACCGCTCCTTCGGCAGGCGAGAGCACGACGGTGCAGCCGGAGAGCCAGCCAGCACCGTGACGAGTGGCCTGACCGACGCGGATGCCGGGCACGTCGGTGAGGGAATTGGTAGGACCCAGGGTGGTGGTCATCGATATCTCCCTGCCGGTGCGTCCTGGGGGCCTCGTCGCCGGGCGGCTAGGGTGTCTGCGGCCAGCACCGATGCCGATCGGCCGGAGAGTGCGGCTTGTAATCTCGGTGCAGCAGCGACGAGTTGGCGGGTGTAGGGGTGTTGTGGTGCCTGGTAGACCTGGCTGGTCGGGCCGCTCTCGACCACTTCCCCGAGGCTCATCACGGCAACACTGTCGCACACGTGCCGCACCACGGTCAGATCATGGGAGACGAACACGAGGGTCAGCGACAGGCGATCGACGAGGTCGGCCAACAGGTTGAGCACCTGGGCGCGCACCGAGACGTCGAGAGCGCTCACCGGCTCGTCGGCGACCAGGATCTGTGGCTCGGGGGCGAGCGCCCGTGCGATCGAGATCCGTTGCCGCTGACCGCCGCTGAATTGGTGCGGGAAGCGGTCGGCGGCGTCCGGTCGCAGCCCCACGGCTTCGAGCAGCTCGTGCACCCGCGCGCGGTTCTTCCGGTGTCCTTGGGCGACGAGTGGCTCGGCGATGATGTCACCCACCCGCATCCTGGGGTCGAGGGAACCCATCGGATCCTGGAAGACCATCTGTAACTGGCTGCGCAGGAAGCCTAGGCGCCGCTCCGGCAGCCGTGCGATCTCGACGCCCCCGATCTGCACCGACCCCGACGTCGGCTGGTCCAGCCCCGCGATGATCCGCAGCAAGGTCGACTTGCCGCAGCCGGATTCACCGACGATGCCGAATCGACGGCCTTTGTCGACACTCAGGCTCACCCCGCGAAGGGCAGGGACGACCGGGGCCGGCTTGACCAGCGAAGTGCGCGCCCGGCGGTAGTCGCGGGTGACGTCGGTGACTCGGATCGCTGGCTGGTCACTCATCATCGGAGCACCACCGGATGCCAGCAGGCGAAGCCCTGCTCGGGGCCGGGTCCGGTCCAGGGCGGCAGTTCGTGGCATTCCTCGGTCGCGTGGATGCAGCGATTGCGGAAGACGCAGCCGGCGGGGAACCGGCCGGCGGGCGGGACCGATCCCTGGATCGTGTAGAGCCGGCCGTCGTCGCGGGTGAGGTCGAGGTCGGATGCCCCGATCAGACCACGGGTGTAGCGATGCCGAGGCCGGGTGAAGACCTCGTGGACGGCTCCGGCTTCGACGACCCGCCCGCCGTACATGACCAGGACCCGCTCGCACACGCTTGCCACGACCGCCAGGTCGTGGGTGATGAACAGCAGGCCAGCGTCACGCGCTTCGACCCCTTGGACGATGAGGTCGAGCACGAGCGCCTGGACGGTGACGTCCAAGGCCGTCGTCGGCTCGTCGCAGATGAGCAACGACGGGTCGTTGGCGAGCGCGATGGCGATGACGACCCGTTGACGCTGCCCGCCGGAGAGCTGGTGCGGGTAGGCACGAGCAGCCTCCGCGGGATGCCGGATACCGACGCGTTCGAGCAACTCGACGGCACGGATCTGGGCTGCACCCCGGTCCGGCACAGTGCCGTGGATCGTCATCACTTCGGCCACCTGCCGACCGACCCGCATCGTCGGGTTGAGTGCGGTCATCGGCTCCTGGAAGACCATCGTCACATCACGTCCACGCATCGCAGCCAGGTCGTCCTCCCCGGCCCCGATCACCTGAGTGGGGGGAGCCGACTCCCCCCCGCTCGAGGCGCCGGTGACTTCGATCGACCCCGAGACGCTCAGTCCCTCACCGAGCAGACCCATGACAGCCAGGGCGGTTAGGGTCTTGCCCGAGCCGGACTCCCCGATCAACCCGACTCGTTCCCCGTGCCGAACGGTCAGGGCGACATCGGTGAGCAATTGCTTGCGCCCGACGTGGACCGCTAGATCCACCACGCGCACCACGTCACCGGTCACGAGATGTCCCGCAGCCGTGGATCGACGAAGTCCCGCAGCCCGTCACCGAGCAAGTTGAACCCGAGCACGGCCAGGGCTATGGCCACGCCGGGGAAGACCTCGAGCCGGGGAGCGACATAGATGAGCACTTGGCCTTCTTGCAGCATCCGCCCCCACGACGGTGTCCCCGGGGGTGCTCCAAGACCCAAGTAGGACAGAGCGGCCTCGGCGAGGACGGCGATGGCGAAGGCTATCGACGCCTGAACGATGATCAAGCTGGACACGTTGGGCAGGACGTGGCGCAGGGCGATCGCGAGCGGCCGCCGTCCGGCACACCGAGCCGCGAGGACGTATTCGGTCTTCATCACCCCGATGGCACCGCTTCGGACGACCCGCGCAAAACTCGGTGCCGAAGCGATGCCGATCGCGATCATCGCGGTGACGACACCTTGGCCTCGCACAGCCGTGAGCATGATCGCCAGCAGGAGGGCGGGGAACGCGAGCAACACGTCGTTGCCACGCATGAGCAGCTCACCCCACCATCGGGGCAGCATCGCAGCGAGGATGCCGGCCGGCACCCCGATGAGGGTGGCGACACCGACCGCGACGATCCCGACGAGCAAGGTGGTCTGTGAGCCGACCATGATGCGTGTGAGCACGTCTCGCCCGTACTTGTCGGTGCCCAGCCAGTGCTCCCACGACGAGGTCTCCAGTGTCGAGTCCGCGTCGATGATCCCAATGTCGTGAGGTGTCCACACCAACGACAGCAGTGCGACGACCATGATCATCAGGACGATGGCACCACCGACGAGCAGCATCGGCGAGCGGGTCCAGCGGGGTCGACGACGTCGTCCCGATGCTGCCGGCGCTTCGGCCCAGGAACTCATCGGGTGCCGGTCCGCAGTCTGGGGTCGATGACGACATAAAGCACATCGACGACGAAGTTGATCAGCAACACCGCGACGACCAACACCATGACGACGTCCTGCACGAGCAACAAGTCGCGGGTGCCCACACCCTGCAGGAGCAGCGAGCCGAGACCCGGAATGACGAACACTCGCTCGACAACGATGGCACCGATGAGCAACGTGGCCAGTTGCAGGCCTAGGACGGTGACAACCGGGACGGCGGCGTTGCGGATGCCGTGCCGTACCAGCGCGGCCATCGGCCGCAACCCTTTAGCCTGCGCGGTCCGCAGGTAGTCCTCACGGAGCACGTCGAGCACGGCCGAACGGACATAACGAGTCAGCACGGCTCCCTGGACCATGCCGAGCGACAGAGCCGGAAGCAGGAGGTGAGCGAGGAAACCGATCGGGTCGGTTGCCGGAACCACCCACCCGTTGGCCGGGAGCCAACCCAGCTCGACCGCAAACACCGTGATCAGCAGGATGCCGGTCAGGAAGGCAGGCACCGCCACGCCGACCTGCGCCAGCGCGGACATGACCACTCCCGAGGGTCGACGGTGCCGTACCGCCATGAAGGTGCCCAAGGGTAGGGCCAGCAGCACGGCCACGAGCATGCCGGCGAGCACCAGGATCAAGCTGACCTGCAATCGGTCGGCGATCTGCGGGCCGATCTCGGCCTGGCTGACGTAACTGATCCCGGGATCGAATCGCACCAGCCCCCCGGCCCAGTCGAGGTATTGCGTCACCAGCGGCCGGTCGAGTCCGAATTCCGCGCGCAACGCATCGACCTGCTCGTCGGTGGCGTTGATCCCCAGGGCGATCCGAGCCGGGTCACCCGGCAACAGCACCATGAAGCCGAAGACGACGATCGAGCTGAGTAGCAGGCTGCCGAGAAAGATGGCAGCACGCTCCAGCAGACGAAGCAGCATCCCGGTGGCCCGGCGGCAGGGTCAGCCCTTGCCGAGTAGCGTGACGTCGAACGACTCGCCGATCGCGTTCTTCGGCAGACCGGTGATGTCCTTGTCGGCGACCATGAGGTTGGACGCGACGAACAGGACGTCGGCGGCGGCGTCTTCGGCGATCAGTCGAGCGGCCTTCTTGAGGTTCTCGACCTGATCGTCCTGGCTGCCTTCGTCGGCCAATTTGAAGAGCTCTTGGATCTCGGGCGTGCCGTAGTGCGTGTAGTACTCCGGGTTACCGAAGACGTGGGCAAGATCGCGGGACTCCACGTGGTTGACGATCGACAAGTCGTAGTCACTCCCCTTGTAGACCTGTTGCAACCAGGCCGCCGGGAACTCGAGCGAGTCCATGGCCACGTCGAAGCCGACCGCCTCCAGATAGGACTTGACCACGGGGCCGCAGCTCTCGGCATACGGCAGGGTGGGCAATCGCAACCGCAGGGTGGCACCGGCCTTGCCGGCCTCGTTCACCAGTCGAGTGGCCTCCTGCGGATCGTAGGGCGTGACCCCGGTGAGGTCCTCGTACCACGGGTCGGTGGGTGGCACGAATGAGCCGACCAGGGTGCCCTTTCCGGCCCAGCAGGTGTCCACCAGGGCCTGGTGATCGATGGCTTGGCGGATTGCGAGGCGGATCCGCTTGTCCTTGAAGATCTCCTGGTTGTTGTTGAAGGAGAGCAACACCTCGCCATCGGTCGTGCCTTCGATGACCTGCAAGTTGTCCTTGCCGGTGAACTGACCGAGCGCTTCTGGTGCTTGGACCGTGGTCGCAACGTCGATGTCGCCGGTCAACAGGGCGTTGTTCAATGCCGTGGCGTCGCCGAAGTAGCGGAAGACGACCTTCTGGAAGTGTGGGAGATCGCCCCAGTAGTCGTCGCGGCGGGTCAACGTGATCGAGTCGCCGCGCTTCCACGATTCGACGTCGTAGGGGCCGGTGCCGACCGGGTCATTGGCCAGGTGGGCAACCCCTTTCTCGGAGAACATCGCTCCGGCCCGGGTCGTCATCTTGTAGAGCCAACTGTTGCTCGGTGCCGCGAGCTTGACCTCCACCTTCGTCGGGCTGACCGCGGTGGCGCTGTCGATCACCGCTCCGACACCCGTGCCCACCGAGGTGGCCCAGTCAGAGCTGAGCCGCTCGATCGAGAAGACGGCGTCGGCAGCGGTGAAGGACTCGCCGTTGCTGAACGTCGCTTGGTCGGTCAACTCGAAGGTGTAGGTCAATCGGTCGTCCGAGACCGACCATGTGGTGGCCAGCGCGGGCACGATATCGCCGTCTTGGTCGAGCTTGACCAAGCCCTCGTAGACGTTGTTGAGCAACAGCTGTGGAATGGCCGCCCCGTCATCCTGGGTGAAGTCGAGACTGGCCGGCTCGGCGACGAGACCGAGCACGATACTGTCGGTGGACGCACCGGAGCCACCACGAGACTGAGCGGTACGCTCCGGATCGGTGCCGGATCCGGCTGTGCAGGCGGATAGGGCTAGGGCGAGCGCGGCAAGCAGGGCGAGCGCGCTAGTCGGACGAGTCACGGTGAGGCTCCCTCGAAGCACGAGCATGAACGGCTGTCGCACGGAACAGGCTAACGGCCCAGTTGGGTCACTGCCCACTTCGGGGCGCATCAGATCAGGGGTATTCACGACTGAACCAGGAGTTACTGACAGGTAACCGGGTCTCGCCCCCAGAAACGCAACGGATCAGTGGTACGGGGCCGGCCTCAGCCACTCTCAGCGCGGGCAGCGTTCTCGGCGCTCCGCTTCCAGCGGATCCCGGCCTCGATGAAGCCGTCGATATCACCATCGAAGACAGCAGTCGGGTTCCCTACCTCGTACTCGGTCCGCAGGTCCTTGACCATCTGGTAGGGATGCAGCACGTAGGACCGCATCTGGTCTCCCCAAGACGCCTTGACGTCGCCGGCCATCTCCTTGCGCGTGGCAGCCTCCTCCGCCTGCTTGAGCACTAGCAGCCGCGACTGCAACACCCGCAACGCCGCGGCCCGGTTCTGGATCTGGCTTTTCTCGTTCTGCATCGACACCACGATGCCGGTTGGCAGGTGGGTCATCCGGACAGCGGAATCGGTGGTGTTGACCGACTGGCCACCCGGCCCTGAGGAGCGGAAGACGTCGACTTTGAGCTCCGTCTCGGGTATCTCGATGTGATCGGTCTGCTCGATGAGTGGGATCACCTCGACAGCCGCGAACGAGGTCTGCCGCCGACCCTGGTTGTCGAACGGCGAGATCCGGACCAGTCGGTGGGTGCCGCCCTCGACGGCCAAGTTGCCGAAGGCATATGGCGCATTGACCTCGAAGGTCGCACTCTTGAGACCGGCTTCCTCGGCATACGAGGTGTCCATCACTCTGGTCGGGTAGCCGTGCCGTTCAGCCCATCGCAGGTACATCCGCAGGAGCATCTCGGCGAAGTCCGCGGCGTCGACCCCACCCGCACCGGAGCGGATCGTGACGACAGCCTCCCGGGCGTCGTACTTGCCGTTGAGCAGGACGCGAACCTCCAGCTCCGCGACCTCCCGGCGCACCGCTGCCAACTCACCCTCCGCCTCCGCCAGGGTCTCGGCCCGCACGTCAGCGGCGGTCTCCTCCAGGCCGAGTTCGGCGAGCACCTCCAGGTCGTCGATGCGGGCATCCATGCCGGTGACCCGGTCGCGCTCGGCATTGGCACGCGACAGTGCCGAGGTCACCGCTTGGGCTCGATCGGAGTCGTCCCATAGATCGGGAGCCGATGCTTGCTCCTCGAGCCTCGCGATCCGCTCCGTCAAGGCGTCGAGATCGGTCACCTCGCGCACCGAATCCATCGTGGCGCGCAGCTGCTTGATCTCGTCACCGAAGTCGATAGCCACGAGGAACAAGCGTAGGGCCTGACGCGGCCTGGAGCCGACCTTGTCGTCGGCCATCGGCCGGGGTCGTCGACCGAAGCCGCCGGATGACGGCGCGGACCTGCACGGAGCGCTCACCGCCGGGGTCGCTCGTGACGATCAACACGTCGTCGTAGCTGCCGACGGCTGCCGTCCGGTCGATGCCGATGCCTACGGTGGTCGATACACCGCCAGCGAGCGTGCCGCTCGTCGGCGACACCGACCAGGGAGCGTCCGGCTCGGTGATCACCCAGGTCAGCGGGAGATCTCCGGTGTTGCTCAGCGTGAATCGCCGGACCCGATCGGTGCTGCCCAAATCCACCAAGGTGGCCCCGAGCACGAGCCGGCCCGGCCGTGGTCCACGTGTCGTCGGGTCACGCGTTGTGGCCGGGCTGGTCGTTGGTATGCCGCTGGGTGTGGTTGCACCGCCCGGTGGCCTCGTCGACACCGGAGACCGGGTGGTCACCGTGGGGGCCGGCGGCTCGAACGTCACGATCGGCGGCTCGATGGGGGCCGTGCGGGAGTCACCAGGCTCGGTCGATCCGGTGGGGGCAGGAGCACTGGGACCGGTGCGCACTGTGCCCGTGGTGGTGGTGCTATTTGTGGCTGTCGTGCCGATCTGTGGTCCCGATGTGTCACCGGTCGGCCAGGCGCCTGCCGATCGAGCCACCCACCAACCGCCCATGGCCAGCACACCGGTGAGCAACACCGCGACGAGCAGCCCGGCCCGCCACTGACGTGCAGTGACCTCGCCCGGGAATCCGCCGGGATTGTCGAAGCGATAGACAGGACGGTATGCCGCCGGCTCGACCACCGGGCGGCCAGCGCTGCCGTGTGAGCCGAGCGACGGGTCGAGCTCGCAGGACCCGGCACCGGCAGCGCCGTCCAGCGACCGATCAGCGGCGACCAACACCCGGTCGCGAAGCTCGGTGGGCAGCGGGGTGGTGGGCAGCGCCGCAAGCAACGGGAGCACCGGTATCCCGGCGAAGCGGGTTTGCGACTCCGCGCAGACAGCACACCGGTCCATGTGCCGAGCTACCCGCTTGCGCACCAACACTGTGAAACGACCGTCCCAGTCGCGCAGCAGTTCCGCCAACGACGGGCAATCTCGACGGTTCATCCGGGCCACGGTGAGCGCCCGCAGGCTGCGGCTGATCCGATCACGCATGCGGTGCACGAGCACGTGGGACTGGGCCTCGGTCACCCCGAGAGCGTCAGCGAGATCAGCGCCGGACAGGCCTTGTCGAGCAACGAGTTCGAGCACGAGTTGATCGCGCGTGTCGAGCCCGGCTGCCGCCGCACGCACTTCGCCGGCCAGCTGCATCGCCTGCACACGCGCACCTTCGGCATATGGGTCACTGGTGGCGGTCACGGCGGATACTCCTGCGGTGGCAGCGAGGGCATCGACAGTCGCGGCGTCCGTGAAGGCGACGCTGCGGGTCCGGCCCCGGGCCTTGATCCGGCGCAACACCTCGTGCCTGGCGATTGCGAACAACCACGCCCGCAGCCGCTCGGGCTGCTGGAGCTGGCCGAGATTGTCGGCTGCGGCGACGAACACGTCCTGGACCACGTCGGCGGCATCGTCGCGATCGCGCAGCATCCCGGTAGCCAGATCGAGCACGCTGGCGGCATACCGGTCGTAGAGCACCCCAAGCGCCTCCCGGTCGCCGTCCAGAAAGGCGGCGACCAGGTGCGCATCGGGGATTGATCGGTCCATGTCTGAGCAGTGTTCCGTGTTTAATCCTTCGGCGGATCGAAACCGCGAAGCCGATCGGAATCGGTGGGGAGTTGGAGCCCACCGGGGAGGATGCCTTTGTTCTCCTCGATACCCTCGATCATGATGTTGTGCTTAAAGCCGTAGACGGTGACCTCGTGCTGGTGGCCGGGCTCCCCGACGATCACCGAGAAGGAGAAAGCCCCGGCGTCGAGCTGCTTGAGCTGAACGGTGAAGTGCACGTCGGCTGTGGCGTTGGCGCCGAGCGTGCCGGCCGTGTCGTCAAGGATCACCTCGTCGGCATCGGTCGATGTGGTCCAGCCGATGTCGTCGGAACCGCAGTTGACAATCCGGAACGACCCGGCCGAGGCACCCTGAGGCAACGCCAGCGGGTTGGGGGTGGCCACCAGGTCTCCGTCACCCGGGTCGTGACCGGCGCATTCCTGCGGCTCGAGATCGTCGTCCGTCGGGTCGTTTCCGGGTGTGGTGGGGGCGGGGGTGGTAGGGGCGGGTGTGGCCGGGGCGGGTGTCGTCGGGGCGGCCGAGCCACCGCTGGTTTCAGCCCCGCCCGTGCCGCCCGCCGTCGCGCTCGGCGAGCCGCCGGGTGACTGCCCCGTCGCAGCGGCATACCCGCCGGGAATCTCGTTGGCCGCCGAGCTGGCCGGCAGTTGCCAGACGAGCGCGATCACGCCGATGGCGGCGACAACGACGGCGGCCCAGGCCGCCAGCCGGCGGTGGTCGATAGGGCGGTGGTCGGCAGGGTGCTGGTAGTGCGGGTGCTGGGTGTTCATGGTTCTCCTCCTCATGGATGCTGTCGTAGGGGGAGAGCAGCCAGACCCGGGCGTCTTGCACTTTTTCGCTTGATTGTTTTCTTCGGTGAGCCAGCGCGGGTTTTCGACTGTATGCCGAGGAGCCCGCGACCCGACGGGGCTCACGGCATATCGCCCGGGTCGGCTAGCCTCGCATCATGTCCACCCGTTTGCTGGAGCAGCTGCTCGACGGCCTCATCGACGACGCTGCCGTCTTCCCACCCGGGTTGGCGCCGCTGCCCCAGGCAGTTGACGAGCACCTCGAGCGCACGGCATACCGCCGCTACATCGGGCCACTGCTGGTCCCGGCGACGAGTGCCGCCGAGGTCGTGTCCCTGGCCGGCGGTGCTGCGTTGCGGGTCGGGCTGATCGCTCGGCCGGGTATGCCGATCGAGCCGGTGACCGACTCAGTGGCGACGCTGCGGGGCTCCAGCGTGCAGGTGGCCGGTGTCGAGGTGGGCGCCGCAGCCGATTGGCGCTCGTTGGTCGGCGACGATCAGGCCATCGCCGGGGTGGGGGTGCCGGTCACCGTGGAGATCCCTCGCGACGGCTTCGACGCGGCTCTCGACGCGGTCGCCGAGGTGGCCCGGCGAGCGCCCGCGCCCGAGGCTGACAGCCGCGTGCAGGCCAAGTTCCGCACGGGAGCGACCGAGACGTGGGCCTGGCCGGACGAGGCCGAGCTCGCCCGGTTCCTCATCGGCTGCGTCGAGCGGGACTTGCCCTTCAAGCTCACCGGCGGCTTGCACCACGCCCTGCGAGCCGACCACCCCGGACCGGACGGTGGCCCGCAGCACGGTCTGCTCAACGTGCTCGCTGCGCTGACTTGTGTCATCGATGGTGGCGACGCCGCCACCGTCACGGGACTGCTCGCCGAGCGCACCCCAGAACCTCTCACGTCGATACTGCTCCCGCTGCTTCCCGAACAAGCCGATGACCTCCGCCGGCACTTCACGGCATACGGCTGTTGTGGCGTCCTCGACCCCGTCCGCGAGCTTGCCGAACTCGATCTCATCGACCCGCAGGAGTGACTGTGACCTGGCTCGACCTTCCCGAAGACCACCTCTTCGGCATCGACAACCTGCCCTACGGCGTCTTCTCGACCGCTGACGACCCACAGCCACGAGTTGGGGTGCGGATCGGTGACCTCGTGCTCGACGCCGCGCCTGCTGCTGCTGCGGCCGGCTATGAAGCCGGTGAAGTGTGGGCTAGCTCCAGCCTCAACGCCTTTGTCGCCCAGGGCCGTTCGGCCTGGGATGCCGGACGTGCCTGGCTCACCGACGTGCTTGGCGACGCAGCTCACAGAGCGGTGGTCGAGCCGCACCTGCACCCGATCGACGACCTGACCCTGCATTTGCCGATCGAAGTCGGTGACTACGTCGACTACTACGCGAGCGAGAACCACGCGATGAACGTCGGCATGATCTTCCGGCCCGATTCACCGGCGCTGCCGGTGAACTGGAAACACCTGCCCATCGGCTACCACGGCCGGTCGGGAACGGTGATCGTTTCGGGCACCGACTACCACCGCCCGTGCGGGCAGCGAAAAGGCCCGCAGGACCCGGCACCCGGCTACGGGCCCAGCACCCGTCTGGACATCGAAGCCGAGCTCGGCTACGTCGTCGGGCCGGGCACGGATCTCGGTGCCCGGGTGAGTGTCGACGAGGCAGCCGAGCACCTTTTCGGGGTGGTCGTGCTCAACGACTGGTCGGCGCGCGACATCCAGGCATGGGAGTATGTCCCGCTGGGTCCCTACCTCGGCAAGAGCTTCGCCACGTCGATCTCCGCCTGGGTGACCCCGATGGCTGCCCTGGCCGCGGCGAAGGTCGAATTGCCCCGCAACGACGATGACCCGGAGATCCTCGACTACCTACGATCCGCCACCGGCACCGGGGCATTCGGCCTCGACGTGCACTTGGAGGTCGCTGTCAACGGCACCGTCGTGACCCGCCCGGAGTATCGCGGGATGTATTGGTCACCGGCTCAGATGCTGGCTCACATGACCGTCAACGGTGCCAGCCTGCGCGCCGGGGATCTTTTCGGCTCGGGCACGATCAGCGGCCCGGTGAAGGAGGAACGCGGGTCTTTGCTCGAGTTGGCCTGGGGCGGCCAAGAGCCGTTCAGTCTCGAGGACGGCTCAACCCGCACCTTCCTCGAAGACGGCGACGAGGTGCGGATGACCGCGTGGGCACCCGGTGCCGACGGCAGCCGGATCGGCTTCGGCGAAGTCGTCGGGCGGGTTTTGCCGGCCCACTGAGGACATCTGCGGGATCAGATCTGATAGTCGAGCGCGACCTGCTCGATGATCTGGTCCATTTCGAGAGCTGGCATGGCACATCCGGCTTCACCGACGATCCGTGCCGGCACACCAACCGCCGTCGACCCGGGCGGGACCGACTGGAGGACGACGCTTCCGGCCCCGATCCTGCTGTAGGCACCGATCTCGGTGTTGCCGAGAATCTTCGACCCGGCACCGATCATGACGCCGCGACGCACTTTGGGGTGCCGGTCGCCTTGGGTCTTGCCGGTGCCGCCGAGCGTCACGCCCTGGAGCAATGACACATCGTCCTCGATGACCGTCGTCTCCCCGATGACCACCCCGGTGGCATGGTCGATCATGATGCCCGAGCCGATCTGCGCGGCCGGGTGGACATCCACCCCGAAAACCTCGCTGACCCGGCTCTGGAAGTGAAAGGCCAGCGCTGTCCGGTCCCGCTGCCACAGCCAATGCATCACCCGGTAGGACTGCAACGATTGGTAGCCCTTGAAGAAGAGAAAAGGCTCGACGAACGTGTGCACCGCAGGGTCACGATCGTAGTTCGCGGTGAGGTCGGCCCGCACCGACCGGCCGATCGCGGGATCGTCGTGGAGGGCCTCGTCGAACACCTCGTGGACTTGGAGCGCGCCGACATCGTCGTTGGCCAACTTGTGGGCCAGGTGGAACGCCAGGGCTTGCTCCAGGCGTGCCTGACCGAGGATGGTCGCGTGGACGAAGCTGGCTAGGACCGGCTCGGCGGCGGCCAGTTTCTCGGCATCGGCCTGCAACCGGTGCCACACCTCGTCGGTGGTGTCAGCATGCATGACCTCGTCAACACAGCCGAACGGCGATTCCATCCCCGGCGGCCGTCCGCTCTCGCAGCAACTTCCACGCCCGGGGATCCCACCATCGCCGCCGGGGGTCTGCTATTTTGCGCGAAGCTTTGCAGGCCCTGGCCTCACAAGGGCTCGGGCTCACTCAACGACGAGGAGTGCCGATGGAGTCCGTGTTGGTTGGAGTGGACAACAGCGACGTGTCCACCCGTGCCGTCGAATTCGCGATCGCTCGCGCAAAGAGCAACCAGTGGAAGGTCGTGTTGACGCATGTGATCCCGTGGTCGCCGTTCTCGTTCACCACGCCGTCGGAGAACGAGCACCGCCACCAGGCCAAAGAAGCCGAGCTGGTCGCCGCCCGGGATCAGATCATGGCTCCGATGGAGGCCATCGCCGAGCAGGCCGGGGTCCCCTTCGAATCGGTCATCCGACACGGCCAGCCCGCCGATACCATCCTCGACATCGCGGAAGAACACGACGTGGTGCACATCGTCGTGGGGCGCACAGGTGACTCCGGTTTTCGGACCGCCATCTTCGGAAGTGTGGCCAGCCGTCTGGCACACGGCGCCAACGTCCCGGTGACGGTGGTGCCGTGATGACCGCCTTCCCTGCGACGGCCCTACCGGCGGTCATGCCACCCACCGGCCTGGACGACTTCATCGCCGACAAGTTCGCCCCGGTCTCCAATGCCATCGCGAGCGTCGTGTTCTACAGTGTGCCGATCGGCGAGGCGACGGTGCCGGTCATCGTCCTTTGGCTGGTCCTCGCCGGCATCTTCTTCACCTTCTGGCTCGGCTTCATGAACATCCGCGGCTTCAAGCACGCCATCGACTTGGTACGCGGGAAATACTCCGACCCGCACGACGCCGGTGAAGTGTCGCACTTCCAGGCGTTGGCAACCGCGGTCTCGGGCACCGTCGGCCTTGGCAACATCGCCGGTGTAGCGGTCGCGATCACCATCGGTGGGCCTGGGGCAACCTTCTGGATGATCCTCGCCGGCTTCGTCGGCATGAGCACGAAGATGGCCGAGTGCATGCTCGGTGTGCGTTTCCGGCGCGAGTATGCCGATGGCAGTGTGTCCGGTGGCCCGATGTACTACCTCTCGGCGGGTTTGGCCCACCTAGGCCGACCTGGTCTCGGCAAGGTCCTCGGCGTCTTGTTCGCGATCTGCATGATCGGTGGTGCGCTGGGCGGTGGCAACATGTTCCAGTCCAACCAGGCCACCCAGCAATTGGTCTCGGTGACCGGTGGCGTCGATAGTCCGTTGGCGGACGTGCAGTGGGTGGTCGGCCTCGGTTTCGCAATTGTCGCCGGGGCGGTCATCATCGGTGGAATCAAGTCGATCGCCCGGGTCACCGAGAAGGTCGTGCCGTTCATGGCGGTGCTCTACCTCACCGCCTGCATAGTCGTCATCCTGGTCAATGTCGTCCACGTGCCGGACGCCTTCGGCCAGATCCTCTCCGGCGCCTTCACCGGTAGCGGGATCACCGGCGGCATGATCGGTGCACTCATCGTCGGCTTCCAGAGAGCAGCGTTCTCCAACGAGGCCGGTCTAGGCTCGGCCGCCGTGGCGCACTCGGCGGTCAAGACGAAAGAGCCGGCGACCGAGGGCTTCGTCGCGGCACTCGAACCCTTCATCGACACTGTCGTCATCTGCACGATGACCGCGCTGACGATCGTCATCACCGGCACGTGGCGGGACTCAAGCGTCAACGAGGGCGGCGTGTCGATCACCTCACACGCGTTCGAGACCGTGCTGCCCTGGTTCCCGAACGTCTTGGCCTTCGCCGTCGTCCTCTTCGCCTTCTCGACGATGATCAGCTGGTCCTACTACGGGATGAAGGCCACCCGTTACCTCTTCGGTGACAGCCCGACCGCCGAGAACGTCTTCAAGGTGGTCTTCCTCATCTTCACCGTGATCGGCGCCGCAGCCTCGCTCAAGCCGGTCATCGACTTCTCCGACTCGATGATCTTCCTCATGTCGATCATGAACATCATCGGGCTCTACCTCATGGCCAAGTTGATCCGCGAGATCATCCACAGCTACTTCAACCGGGTGAGGTCCGGAGAGATCAAGCCGGTGGACGAGCACGTCTGACGTCCCGACCGGCGGCTGAAACGCCCGCGGCGCCCACGGCTCACCGCCGGGGCGCCGTTGGGCTGTCAGTCAGTCAGTCAGTCAGTCAGTCAGTCAGTCACTCACTCACTCACTCAATCAGTCACTCAGTCGGGCGGTGCAAGAGCCCGCGCCAGGTCGGCCTGCAGGTCTTCGATCGCCTCCAGACCCACCGAGAGCCGCAGCAGCCCTTCGTCGGGACGCGCCACCTCGACGACCGGGCGATGGGTGAGGCTGGCTGGGTGTTGGATGAGCGAATCGACTCCGCCGAGACTTACTGCGTGTGTGATCAGCCGGGTGCGCTGCACGGCGGCCGCAGCGGCGGCATACCCGCCCCGGAGAGTGAAAGCGACCATTGCCCCGGGACCGGACATCTGCCGGCCGACCAACCCGGCCGGGTCCTGTCCGGGCAGCCCGGGGTAGTTCACGGAGGCGACCTGGGGGTGCCGGGCGACCCACTCGGCCAACGCCTGGGCTCGCTCCTGCTGGGCGCGCACACGCACCGGCAGGGTCTGGAGGCCACGATGCAGCTGGTATGCCGCCAGCGGGTGCAGCAGCGCTCCGGTGAGCGCCCGTATCTGTCGAAGCCGCACCGCCCAGTCGGCGGTAGTGGCCACTACTCCCCCGATCAGGTCGCCGTGTCCACCGAGATACTTCGTCGCCGAGTGGATGACGAGGTGAGCGCCCTGTCGGCTCGGTTGCTGCAACACCGGCGTCGCGAACGTGTTGTCGACGATCACCGGCACCGAGCCGGCTTGTGCGACTACCGCTGCGATATCGACCAGTGCCAGGGTCGGGTTGGCCGGGGACTCGAGCAGGACCAGGCCAGTGCGTTCGGTGATCGCCTCGGCGACCGAGTCGACGCCGGCCCAGGTGACCTCGGTGCCGAGCAAGCCCGTCTCTAGCAGATGGTCGGACCCACCGTAGAGCGGTCGGATCGCCACGACGTGCGGCGTTCCGGCGGCGACACAGGCCAGCAGCGTGGCGGTCAGGGCAGCCATCCCGGACGCGAAGGCTACCGCCTCGTCACATTCTTCGAGCCCGGCGAGGGCCTGCTCGAAGCGAGCGACGTTCGGGTTCCACACCCGTTGGTAGACCATCGTGCCAAGGCTTTCGCCGCGTCCGCCCGAGGCCAAGTGATCGTATGCCGCACGCCCGGCGTCGAGGTCGGGGATCGGGTAGGTGCTCGACAGGTCGACCGGTGGCACGTGCGCACCCAACGAAACCAGGTCTTCACGGCCTCCGTGCACCGCACGGGTGTCAGGTGCAGAGTATTCACGCATCGTCCAATGTTCAGTTCTTCGCGTCGTTGACGCCAGAGTCCCGTCGATTCCTCGATAGAGATAGGGAATTCCGAAGATTGTTCATCAACCCGGCGCTAGCGTGGGTGGATGCCGAAGAACGCGCGACCGCTGACCCCAGGACCACCACCACGTGATCCACCCACTCTCGATGCCCTCGACCGGGCTCTCGTCGGGCACCTGAGACGCGACGCACGCATGAGCAACGCCGCCCTGGCCGCCGCCACGGGGATTGCGGAGTCGACGTGCCTCGGCCGAGTGCGGAGACTGCGTGAGCGCGGTGTCATCACCGGTTACTCGGCGCACGTCGACCTGGCTCTGTTCGGGTTGCCGATCCAGGCGATGGTGGCGCTGCGGCTAGCCGGACAGGACCGGGGTGCCGTCGACGCCTTCGGCGAGCACATCGGCGCGCTCTCCGGGGTGCTTGCGGTATATAACCTCAGCGGCGCCGACGACTTCCTCGTGCATGTCGCCGCCTCGTCCCCCGAAGCACTGCGGGCCTTCGTGCTCGACCATTTGAGCAGCTACCCCGGTGTCGTGCACGTGCAGACGTCGCTGATCTTTCGCACCCACACCGGTCAGGCGATCCTGCCAGGATCAACATGACCCCACACCCAACTGAGCACTACCCCTTGGGTTTCTTCTCGACGAGGGTGTCGGCAAGCTTGTCGTGCAGAGTCTGTCGACGCGGGTCCCAGAGCAGCCAGAGCGGGTCGAGGATGTTCGCCAACCCCGCCACGATGCTGATCACCGGCGCGAACCCGAGCACGAACGCGCCAATGTAGATGACGAGCCGCCGCAGCGCCTCAACGAGGGTCAGTGGCCCGGGCCGATCCGCTCGGCGCACCCGGATCCCCATCATCATCTTGCCTGGGGTGGCACCGGTGCGGGTGAGGAAGTACACGTGATAGATGACGTGGATGATCGCCTGGATGATGAGCACGGGCAGGATCAACTGCATGGATTCGTCGATCCACCGATCGAGGAGTGGGTCGAATCTGTCGACGTCGGCGGCAGCCAACTCCGCGACGAGAACCGTGTAGCGTTCGATGAACTGGTAGACCCAGTAGCCGCCCAGGATCGCCGCCAGGAGGCTGAGGATGAGTTCGTCGACGAGGGCGGCGACGAGTCGTTGCCACCACTCGGCCAACGGTGACCCATCGGGTGTGCTCGGGCCGCTGTGACTCCAGCTGACCCGGGGTGCGGCGGCGTAGCCATAGTGCGACGGTGGGTGATCCGGGGTGTGACCTGGATTGGCGTACGACGACGCCCCGGCCGGCGTGGGCGCCGGGTCGTGATCCGCCGGCCGTCCGACACCAGGCTGGATGCCCTGTTTCGGCTCCACGTGGTCGGTCCACAACACACCGTCGAAGTAGCGCAGGCTATTCGGGTCCTGGGGGTCGTCGTACCATCCGGATGACTGCGTCATGGTCCAACTCTGACACGTCCGCCCGACCCAACCTGCATCGACGAGCGCCACGCGGCATACGGTCGCGGTCAGTCGTCTTCTGGCAACCACCCGGCGTTGTCGTCGTCGAAGATCTCCTTGCAGGTCGGGCACACCGGGAACTTCTGTGGGTCCCGGCTGGGCACCCAGACCTTGCCGCACAAAGCGACGCATGGCGTGCCGGCGACCATCGCCTCCATGATCTTGTCCTTGCGGGCATAGTGGCTGAACCGCTCGTGATCGCCTGGCTCAGCGACCTCCGGTTCGGGCAGGGTCTGCTCCCGTTCCAGGACGCTCGTGCCGGTGTGGGGCTCCCCCAGGGGCGAATCGGGACCTCCTGGGGCGGCGGCGGGCTGGGGTGACATCGGCTCGTCCAGCGGCATACAAGAGAATCTAGCTCAGCTGCGGGCATGTCAGTTCATCGACGGGTCATCCGGGTAGAGCGAGAAGAAAGCGCGGTCATCGCACTGACGGCGTAGCACTCGCGACCACAACGACTCCGGTTCGTCGGTGAAAGCGTCACGTGACTCGGCATCGACGATGAACCAGTCGCCACGGCGGATCTCACCTTCGAGTTGTCCGCCGGACCACCCGGCATACCCCGCGAAAATGCGCAGGCCGGCCACCTCCGGCGCCACGAGCACCGGAGGTGCGTCGAGATCGACGACCCCGAAGCCGCCGAAGAGCCGCTGAACTCCGAGAGTCTCGGGCACGTCGCCGGGCACGGTGACGATGCCGATGGCCGAGTCGGTCTGCACCGGCCCGCCCCGAAAGAGCTGCGGAGGCGCCGTCGACACGGCCCCCCAGCCGGGCAACACGGCCTCGACCCAAGCGTCGGTGGGCTGGTTGAGCACAACGCCCTGGGCGCCCCCATCATCGTGGTGGAGCATCAGCACCACTGATCGGCGGAAGAACTCGCCCTCCACCTGTGGTGTCGCGACGAGCAGCTTCCCGGCAAACGATTCCGACCGATCCTGCGAAGTCACCACTTCAGTGTGGCACCCGGCGCCTGGCATCCGCATGATCGGCGGGATGAACTGCTGGCACGTGTCCATTCGAGGGTCCACGTGACGCGGCTCCAGCGCCCGGTTTCATCGTCCGGCCCGTTCCAGGGACCTCAGCTGATGGGCGAGGTCGAGAATGCTCGTGGGCTCGTCCAAGAGCAACACTTGGGGTTGCTGCGAAGCACCGCACCGTTGTGGCCTGCACCCAGCACTCGCGACAGCCGCGTCTGCCAGACGATTCGGTCCCGCAGCGGGGTGACGCCATGGTGGCGCCAACCATTACGCGAACCGACGGGTCCGCGCTGCGGGTCAGCTGTCCGATGACACAGCGGTGATCTGCTCGGAGACGGAAACGACCCCTTCCACCACGCGGACTCCAGGCGTGGTCTGGGAGAACGGCACGGTCACCAGAGCGCCCGCTTTGACGGCGCGCAGTTGGCTGAGCACTGGGTCGCCTTCGAGATACGCCTTCTTGTCGTCCGCAGTGTCCCAGCTAGCGTCGGCGAGCACGATGACATCCGGGTCGGCGGTGAGGACATCCTCCCATCTCCCGTCGCTCCAGCCGCCGTCAAGGTCAGCGAAGATGTTCTCAGCACCGATCGCGTCCATGATGACTTGCGGCGCTCCGTTGCCCGCGCCCACGTGCGGGGGCTTGGTGCCCGAGTCGTACCAGAGCACGCGAAGCGATTGGGCGCTTCCCTTGACCGATTCCAGCGTCTTCTTCTGCTCGGCCTTGATCTCCGCAGCGCGATCTGGCACCCCGAAGGCTTCAGCGACAGTCTCGATTTCGTCCCAGATAGCCTCGAACGACGCGTCCGGTCGCGCGGACTTGTCCGCACATCCGAAAGGGGACAGGTAGGACGCGACGCTGTCGTCGTCGAGCGCGGATTGAGAGCCTGCGACATTGTCATCGAAAACGCGGGCGTAGGTCGCATAGACGAAGTCCGGCGTCGCCGCGACCAGTTCTTCGCGGCTGGGATACTCCTTGGCCAGGATAGGAACCTTGTCGTAGGCATCCTTCCACTGTGGAGCTACGGCATCGTCGAGATGGGCGGTACCTGCCATCGACTCTTCCAGCCCGAGCGCGAGCATGACCTCTGTCGCACCCTGATTCAGGGTGACCGCCCGAGTGGGCGCGGCAGCGAGCGTGGACGTGTGTCCACAACTGGAGATCTCCATCGGGAATCCGGCAGCCGCCGATGCGGCCTGAGCAGTTTCGGTTTCCGGCGCACCGGTGCACCCGGCGATCAGGCTGATCACGGCGACCGCGGCGAGAACACCACGGAAGGGGGCGGCGCCGGCCCGGCGGGTCTGAATCATCGTTGTTCCCTCTTCTCGCGAGATCCACTCAATCAGTCCGAAACAGCAAGAGGACACAACGACACCACGTCTGTGCGGTGTCAGCCGTCCCACGCGGCCTCGAGCCGGCCAGGCCCGGCGGGAAGGAGCGGTGCCCTGGCAGGTCTTCGGGCTCGTGGGCCTACCTGATGGAGTCAGGCACCTACTGGCCGTCGCTTCCCAGATCCGGCGGATCCAGTGCGTGGTGACGGCGATCGTTCCCACTCACCGCTGCGCGGCAGTCCCGGGCTTACGCCGGGTTCCCGCTTGCCTCGCCGCACCTGGATGGCTCGACGAACCAGCAACGGCCTGACCATACCGGAATGCGGCAATCGCGCCGGAACCCGTACGCGAGATCATCGCCCGCTCAGAGGGTCGAGGAGCCGTAACACCGAGGCTCAGAGGCACGACACCTGGCTCGGGTGTGCCACCATGCGAGCCATGGCACCGGTAAGCATCGAGAAGGGGTCGACCCACACGCCGGGCCCCTGATTGCCGGACAGTCGACAACGGCACGCATTCCCAGAGAGCCGTATGCAGTGACCTGCACAGCGTGACGTGCCACCACGGTGGTGGAGGTGGCGGGAATCGAACCCGCGTCCGATGACGTGACCACAGGACTTCTCCGGGCGCAGTGCGCTGATGGCGTTTCTCGGCCCCAGGGCTCGCACGCACACGTCCCCTGACAGGCCCAGCCGAGTTGGGTGTCCCGCGTGACCCCTCGGCAAGGTCACCCGGTAAGTCTCCTAACTGGCGCCAGACACTGAGTCGGAAACTAGCTCAGGCTGACGGACTTCGAGGCTCGCTCAGGCGGCGAGGGCGAAGTCGGTGCGCTTTGCGTTGGCACCTATTGGTTTGCACGGATCGTTAACGAGATAACCGTGCGTCCTCGGCCCGCTTCTCCTGCGACGACGACCACCGTCGAAACCGATCACCCCCATGGGGGCGTCCACGTCACGCTGTGCAGTTGTCAAGACATCAAGTATGCCGTTCAACGCACCCTGGGGCCAGCGGATTCCCAAGCTGGCCGCACCGACCCGGTAGCCCCGGGCCGCCGGACGCAACGACCTAGGACACCGGGTGCCGCAACTCAACGCAGAACGGTCCTGCAGAAGCGGTCAGGATCCGGCCCGGCGCCGCTGGGCGTCCAGATCCCGGTTCAGGCCCTTGTCGTGACCGGTGGCGATCCACGCCAAGGCCACCATGGCCGTGGCGGCCAACGACGAGACCGCATTGCGGAAGTGGGCGGCATCGAAGGTCGAGTAGAAGACGAAGAAGCTGGTCACCCACAGCACCACCCGGCGCCACTTCAGCTCGGACTCGGTCATCGCCACGATGAGCCCACCCCAGAGCAGATACCAGGGGTGGATGACCGGACCGGTGATGACGAACGCGAGCAGGATCCAGCCGAGGGTGCGCACCGGGTGTCTGGCCTTGAACCGCCAAACCAGCCAGGCCATCACCGCCAACCCGACGACAGTGCCCAGCTTTTGCATGAACCCAACGGATGCTCCGGCGGTGTCGTACCACCCCACCTGGTTGAAGACCCACTCCAAACCGGTGCCGACGGCGGTGAACGGCGCGAGCATCGAACGCACCGAGCCGGGCACACTCAACGCGGCGATCCACCCGAAGCCGAGTTGGCTGAACACACCGATGGCGATGAAGCCGACAACGAACACCGCAACCGCCGGGACGACATGGCGCAGCACTTCGCGGTTGGTCGGCTGCTCCCAGTCGTTCGTCCGCCACGTGTGCAGTGCGGCGACAGCCAGGACGGCAGCGGCGGCGGGTTGCTTGATCGAGGCGGCGGCAGCCACGGCGAGCGCACCGACGACAAGATGGCGGGTCGCAGCCAACCACAACGCCCACACCATGAGCCCGATCATCAGGCTGTCATTGTGGGCACCACCGACGAAATGAAGCACCACGAGTGGGTTGAGCACGGCCAGCCAAACGGTCGATTCGCGGTCGTAGCGCAGCAACCGGGCCAATCGTGGCAGATAGACCGCGATCAACAGAACCCCGATGAAAGCCGGCACTCGCATGAGCACGGCGGACAGATAGGGGTTGTGACCGGTGAGGTCGACGACGAGGTGTTGCACCTGCAACGACAACGGTCCGTACGGCGCCGGCGTGAACTGCCAGAAGTGGTCGACCTGTTCGGCAAACGGCCCGTCGAGCACAGCTGGTCCGTACTCGTACGGGTTGATGCCGCGATCCACCATCTCGCCCTGCGCGGCATACGAATAGGAGTCGAACGAGAGCAACGGTGGCGCGGCAAGCAGCGGCACGCTCCACAACCAGATCGTGCCCCGGGTCAGCCCGGGGCGGACGGCGGCAGGACGGAGCCGCAGCCAAGCGTCCAGCAGGATCACGACACCAAGGACGATCAACGTCGTGGCGATGATCCGGCCGGCGTTCGTCGTCTGCAAGAGACCCAGGATCGGCACGTCCCGAAACGGGTTGGCCGGTGGGAGCGCGGCCGGCGAGAAGCTGCCGATCGCGATCAGCAGAGTGCCCGCCATGCCGTATCGGGTGATCCTGTCACCCCAGGCATGCCGGATGTCGCCGAGTTCACGCCGGACACGGCCAGGCCAACGCATGAGCAGCTCGTGGGCGATATCGCGCCCTTGCTGCACCGTCATCGCAAGCCCCTGTCAGCTGGCCTCACCCGGTGTCACGTAATCGACACCTGACTGTCACGATACCCTCACAAGTCGGGTCGAAACGTCAGGCACGCGTGTCCCCGACGGGCTCGCCGAATCGTGATCCGGCCCGGCTTGTGCTCACCGTAGCCACGGGATTGTTCAGTCAGTTACCCGGCTTCGACGCTGCCCTGAACTGCTCACCTGGGGTCCGGGTCGCTCACCAGGAGCCCGAGCGCGAGCCGCCGACACCGCCACCGGAGAAACTGCCGCCACTACTGAATCCGGACTTGCCGGAGGAGCCGGGAGTCGACGTGAAGGTGCCACTCGCAGCAGTCGCGAACGAGTCGACAGCTGACGTGATCGAACCGAAATCAGGGATGGAGCGTCCGTGGTAGCGATACCAGCTAGGCATCGCGACCGGGTGACCGGCTGCCGCAGCGGCGGCCGCGACCTCCTCGAACACCTGGGCCCAGCGCTCGGACACGCCGAAGACGATGGCGTACGGCAGGAACGCGCTGAAGATCTGCTGCGCCTCTTCCCACTTGATCTGATTCGCCTCGGCTGTCTCCAGATAGCGCTTGAACCCTAGTGATTGGGCCAGCACAGCCGAGCCTTCTGCGGTCTTGGCGGCCATCCGGCCTCCGAGAATCTGGACGATAACACCTGCGAGGACTAGGCTGCCACCCAGCATCCAGCCGCTGCTGATCGGCAGATCGAAACCGGCCGCGCGGTCGATCTGGGAGGACCCGTTTCCGAAGAAGATCCCGGTCGCCAACCCACAGGAGGACAGCGCGAATCCCAGACCATGCCAGCGCCCCCGCTGGGAGCTGGGAGACTTGCGGAACCATCCCCGTTGCAACGCCTCGTCGTACATCAGCCCCTTGACCGATTCGAGGGTGCTCGCGAACCGGTTCTTCAACGACGACAACTTGATTTCGGTGCCGGTCGCGAAGACCGATCGGAGTAGCTTCTCCTCGTAAGGCCGCAACGGAGGATCGGCCGTGGCCGCATCAGAGAACAACCGCGTGAGCTGCCAATCGGTGCGCGAGAGGATGCCCCCACTTTGGATTTCCTCGATCTGCAGATAGCCACGCACCGATAAATCGATCAGGGTGGCCGAAACGTCGACAGTGTCGGCCCTCTCGTCCACGATCGTGCCGACCAGACCAGGCTGCACCCCGGGCGGCGGAGTGAACTGGACGGCGAACGTGCTCGGTGCGGTCCGGGTAACCGGGGCGTCCGGTGACTCCGCTCCGTGCCGTCGGCGTCCGCGCCGTCCCATTCGCCCGGCCGCCCCAGGTGTGAGTCCCGGCGTCAGTCCGGCATACCACTCGTCGCGACCCCGAGTAGCCACGAGCGCACCCATCCCACCGATAGCGAGCAGGGGCGCCAGCACCGCACCCGCGAGGGTGGCGACAGTCACTGCCTTGGCGGGATTTGCGTCCATCAACTCGCCGCCGGTAACGGTGCCGCGACGCAGGTCGGGCGCGATCTCACGGAATGCCCCGAGCGGGTACTTCAGCGCGATCGTCAGGTCCTCGTTGGCCGATAGGAATGTCACCATGAAGGTCGACGGGTTGCCGGCCACCGCATTGAAACAGTCTTGTCCGTCGTGTTCACAACGCACGTCGAGGGCTGCTGCTGGTGCGCCGACCTGCAGCTCGACACGGGACTTCTCCACCGAGTCGTCCTTGAAAACGTTGTAGAAGAACTCGGCCTCGTCGCGGTCGGCGAAGGCGTTCATGACATTGGCCAGGTGATAGCGCACGTCATAGCGGTGAGTCCCCCGGACGGTCTGGTCCGGTGAACCGATCCGTAGCACCGCCGCACCTGCCTGTTCCTCAACCAGCAAATCGGTTGGTGCACCCGTGGAACTGGACACGGTGACGTCACTGATCGCGTAGGAACGGAACATGTGGGGATCGTCTGTCTCTTGTCGCACGACGACGCCCCGCAGGATGCCGTGGCGTTCACCGGCGTTCGGGTCAAAGGTGTAGGAGATCTGCTCATGGACGGTCACCCCGCCGTCCGGATCGAGATCGAAACTCGAGGTGAAATCCATCGTGTCGGCCATCGGCAGCAGGCCGGGCACCACAGCTGCGGCCGGCCACGCCGCCAACGCCGGGGCGCCGCCCGCCGGGGTGCGCCCGGCATCGGCGTATGCCGGGCGCAGGCTCGCGGCGAACGCACCGGCCCCGGTGCACACGAACACCACGAAAGCGACCACACCGGCCGCGAGCGTCCGCACTACGGTTCGAGAGATCGGGCTCATCGGCTGCTCCACGTGTGTCGGGCGTGCATGGCACGTTCAGCTTCGCGCTGGTCTTGACGCTCTCGCAGAGCATGGCGTTTGTCATATTGCCGCTTGCCGGTGGCCAACGCGATCTCAACCTTGGCACGGCCATCTTTGAAGTAGATCGCCAGGGGCACGATGGTGCGCCCCTTCTCGCGGGTCTTGGTGGCGATCTTCTCGAGCTCGGCCCGGTGCAACAGCAGCTTCCGGCGCCGACGAGGGGCATGGTTGGTCCAGGTGCCTTGGGTGTATTCAGGGATGTGCACTCCCTCGAGCCACAGCTCGTCACCAGAAAACTGAGCGAAGCCGTCGACGAGTGAACACCGCCCAGCGCGCAGGGCCTTCACCTCGGTGCCCATGAGCGCCAAACCGGCCTCGAAGGTGTCCTCGATGTGGTAGTCGTGGCGGGCTTTGCGATTGCTCGCAACCACCCCACGACCGCGTTGTTTGGCCACCGCGCGTCCTTCCTCGCAGCGCGGCCAGACGCTGACCGCATCACTCCACGCTACCCCGGGATGCCGTTGGCTCCCGGGTTTTCGGACCGGCCACGATCTGCTCCGTGCACACCCGGCAAACCCGTCCCCCGCGCGCTGTTCCCACAGCGACGGTCCCTCATCGCGAGTACCGACCACTGTCGAGCAGTTACTCACGCTGGGCGGCGCGGAAGCCGCTGCTCAGTCGCGACCAATCAAACCCGTAGGTACCTGCGGAGCGTGAACCACGAGGTGGTCATCGCCAGCACGACCACCCCCGCGAGAATCATCGGCCCGACGAACATGACGTCTTCGACTCCGATGAAGGCCGTCCCGACCAGGGCCTTGGACAGATACTCACCGACTCCGTAGTGGACGGTGGCATGCAACAGTCCGAGGGCCAGTCCAGCCCCGAGGACGGCCGAGATGACCGTTTCCATGACGAAGGGCAGCTGGATGGTCGAGTTGGAGGCCCCGACCAGACGCATGATCGAAGTCTCGCGCCGGCGAGAGAACGCGGTCTGACGGATCGTCGTGGCCATCAACAACACGGCGCAGAGCACCATGAGCGCCGAGAGTGCGATGGCCGCCCACGACACCACGCTCATAAAGGCGAAGAAGCGCTCGAGCACCCTTTTCTGGTCTTGTACGCTGCCCACCCCTGGCGCCCCGGTGAAACTGCTCGCGATGACGTCGAACTTCGTCGGGTCGGTCAACGACACCCGGAAGGAGTCGGCGAACGCGACCTTGGTCGCACCTTCGGCCAGCGGGCTGTTCTTGAACTGTTCCTGGAAGCGGGCGAAAGCCTGGTCCTGGGTCTCGTAGAAGACTTCCTTGACCGGTGGCCTCATCTGCTCCAGCTGCGCTCGGATCTGCTGGCGCTGCACGTCCGTGGTCACCTTGCCGCCGCACGCGGCATACTGCGTGCCTTCGACACAGAGATAGATCGACACCTGGACCCGGTCGTACCAGTAGTCCTTCATCGTGTCGACCTGGCGCTGGGCCAGCAGCCCCAGACCGAGAAGGTACATCGAGATCATCGTGACCAGGACGACCGAGACAGCCATCGAGAGGTTGCGCCGCAGACCGGCAGAGATTTCACTGAACAGGAATCCGAGTTGCACGTTCACTCTCCCCGCTCATCGGGTGTCTCGTCGGCGCCACCGACCGTGATGGGCTCCGGACCGGGCGAGGTATGCCGTCGTCGTCGGCCCAGTCGCCAACCCCGGCGGCGAGTGGTCGGGGTGCTCTCGGCGGCCAAGGTGTCGGGGAGCTCTCCAGCCACTTCCTCGGAGACCGAAACAACCGGGATGGCTGAGGTCGTGTCCCCGTAGGTACCGTCAGCCTCGTCGCGCACGATCTTGCCGGCGTCGAGTTCAATGACCCGCTTGCGGAACTCGTTCACGATCTCGTGATCGTGGGTGGCGACGACGACAGTCGTGCCCGAGCGGTTGATCCGATCGAGCAGCCGGACGATCTCGCGGCTGGTGGACGGATCGAGGTTGCCGGTGGGCTCGTCGGCAAGCAGGATCGAGGGCTTGTTGACGATGGCACGGGCGATCGCGACACGCTGCTGCTCACCACCGGAGAGCTGATGGGGCAGCCGCTTCTCCTTGCCGGACAACCCGACGATGCGCAGCGTCTCTGGCAGGGTCTGGCGGATCACCGAGCGGGACTTGCCGATGACCTGCAAAGCGAAAGCGACGTTCTGAGAGACGGTCTTGTTGGGCAGCAGCCGGAAGTCCTGGAAGACGGTGCCGATGTCGCGGCGTAGCATCGGCACCTGCCGATCCGGCAATTGCCGCAGGTCGCGCCCCGCGACGAGCACCCGGCCGCTGGTGGCCCCCTCCTCGCGGATGGCCAAGCGCAGCAGGGTCGACTTGCCGGAGCCGGAGCTGCCGACGACAAAGACGAACTCGCCACGCTCGATCTCCAGACTCACTCCGTCCAGCGCCGGTCGTGTGGCCGTCGGGTAGGTCTTGGTGACGGTGTCGAAGAGGATCATCGGCTACGTCTTCCCTGGTCGTGTCTACTCGGGTCGTCTGGCCACGGCCTTCGCGGCTGAACCACCCTTGAGGTTCTCACGGGTCCAAAGCGAACCCATCGCGGACCTGAAAGCGCATGCGCACCCACGTCCCCTGACACCGAGGGTAACCGTGTGGCCTGCGAAACCTGAGTTACTCGCGTGGCGGGCGTGGCGGAACGGTCGTTCTTGACCGTACTCCCGTACTCCCGTGGCTGTTTGCCCATACGGCTGGAGCACCAACCGCAGTCAGGGCCGGGGCCGGCCCCAAGCCAGAGTCCTACCCGCCAGGCTTCAGTCGTCTGCTGGGCGGCCGTGTGGATGAGAGTGCGGAGTTGAGCTCGAATGCACCGATGGGTGAGCGGGGTGATCGCGTCGTGACGTGAGAATCGGTGTTGTCTGGGCCAGGATTCGACTGCGACGCGAAGGGCATCTCGTTGATGTGATTCCGTCGCGCTCTTGACCGGGCGTGGATCGAGGTCGATGATCTCAGTCTGGTGTCCTTGGCCGAGATGGCCGCAGGCGCGAGCAGCCTGGTCGCCGACGCGGTCACGACGGCCCACCGTCTGGTGACAGTTTCGTGTAGGTCACCACACGGTCGGTCCAGGAGTGCCGGGATTTAGAGCCAAGGTAGCGGTAGTCGGCAATCATCCGTTGGTTTGGCGCGTTTCGGTGCTGTTTCGCAGGCAAGGGCCCCACGTTTAGTAGGTTCGGCCGCAAGTAGCGCCTGCGCAGGTACCATTTCCGGCCGAACCTGCTAAATGCGGGGCGAGGCCCGCCGCCTCGCGACGGTTTCGTGCAGCTCACCACACCGTCGACCCAGAAAGGTCGGTGGATTGAGGCTAAGCTCGCTGATACTCGCGGACTAGCGATACATCACGTGCCTTCGTGGATTATTCATCGTTTAGGCAAGCCGTTGCGTGCGCTTCTAATGGCAACCTTCTGCTCGTCACTCATGCGGTGGGATTCAAGCATTTTTTGATAGGCTTTGCGACGAGTCCAAGGATCGATATCTGGTCGCGCCAGCTCGACCAACGCAAGGTCGTAATAGTCGATCGCCGCAGTCGCGTACAACCACGCACATGCCATCTTGACGTAGTAGGCATCGCTTTCTAGCTGGCGTAGGTGCTGAAGAACTTCATCTATATGCGCGTCATCTAGAAAATTCGACATCATGGCAATAACGCCGTAGCGCGCGACAAACTCTCGATCGTCTCGCGTCGCGTCCAGGGCAAACTGCCAGTATTCTGGCGCGGCAAAACGCGGCCTTCTCTCGACAAACGCGTCGATTTCCGCCCAAGAATCGGTCTTTCCGAGGTAGTTTCTAGCCAGCGCGATGTGCTCCTGGGCCGAGAGCTTGACGGAATTTAAGACCAGTCCTGCCAACATGACTTCTTCAAAAACCCGCCCGTCGGCTTCGGCCAAGAAACGCTTAGCGTCGCCGACGCCCGACATAGTTCTTGCCAACTGGCGCGCCAGGCGACGCAGGTCCGGGACTCGCACGCCAATAACTTCTTTGCTGGTGTTGACTACCTTCTTATTGAACGCAGCATACTCTTCGTTACCACGCGCCAACTCGCGCAGGCGGCTACGCCAATCCTTGTTTCCGTCCATCGTTCTTCCTGTCGGCGCTACGCGGCTCTTCCTGCGTGATAGGGCATTTCGGTGGGCTGGTTATGGCTCACCCGCGATGGCGGGTACAGGCCCAGCGTATGCGTCGAGCGTGGCGTTGCGGGAGTCCGAGCGTCGTGTCCATGGTGTGTGGCTAACCGGTCGCGCCCCTGGCTGTCGCGGGACTTGCCTGCCACGTGTCCGGTGAGGCCAGCGATGCGACTAACAAGGGTGAAGTCGTTGGGTCGTGCGCGGACTCGGGCCCCGAAGCCGTATTCCATCGTCAGGCCGCTTTGCTCAACGTTACAAAGAGACCACCCGCCGCCACAGTGGAGGCCCCTATCAGCGACACCGGTGTGGTCAGCCCTCCTGAACTAGTGGCCAGATCTGGTTGACCAGTTGGTCGGCGAACTCAGGCTCGGGTGTGTCGTGCAGGACCAGGAATCTGTAGTAGATAGCGCCCCAGACCATGTCCATGAGGACATCGGGGTCGAGATTCCGGGTGGTTACTTGCCCCTGTTCTAAGCCTCTCGTGAGAACTGCTCGGGTAGCTTCTCGACGGCTGTTGACGAACTCGTCGGTCAGTGAAGTGGCAAGGGGAGGGTCGAAGCGGCTCTCGGCGACCAGGTCCAGGAACGCTGAGCCTGCCTCACTCCGGAAGTACTCGATCACTCCACGCGCTTCGATCAGTATCTCGTCCTTAGTCCTGCCGGTTTCTCCAAAGTCGGGGTACGAGGAGTCCTGGAGGGAGTTCACGGCATCGAAGAGAAGACGGGCCTTGTTGGGCCACCACCGGTAGACGGTGGATTTTCCTACGCGGGCGTGCTGGGCAATCGCCTCGATGGTGAGCTGACGGAACCCTACTCTGCGCAGCTCGCTGTAGGCCGAGCTGAGGATCGCCCGTCGCGCCGTCTCGCTCCGCGGACGCCCCCTGTGCTCGGCAGGCACTTCGCTGTGGCTGTCCATCAGAAGTTATCTCCCAAACGGGTTGACTGATACGAGTCGTATCGTATCGTATATCCAGATGGCGGGCATGTCCCGCCGTTCGTCTCACCAGATCCCACCGGGGAAGACCACCATGACTATCACTGCTCCAGCCACCACCACCCTCCTGTCGCCCACCGCGTCCTGCACCGCCGTCGTCGAGGCAAGCCCTCGGGACGTCAGGGAGATGCACGAACTCATGCGTCGCGGCCCCCGTTCAGATAACGAGAACGTGCACGACGATCTGCATCTGAACGAGTCGGCCCCCAGGCCGTGGCGGTACCAGCACCGACTCGTTGGTGGCTAACCACACTGGCCACTCCTATCAGCCTCCCCCTTAGGGCACGTGCTATTCGCCGGCGACAACCTAGACCACGTAATCTCCGCGAACTCCACACTACATGTTACTCCGCTCTGGGCGCTGAGAGGCTATGACGCGCCCGGGGAAAGGGCACGTGCCCACACCGCCGGCATCCGAGGAATCCACCCGAAGAAATAACTACCGAAAAAAGGAGAAAGACCATGTCCAAGAAGGTTCTCTTCGCACTGACCAGCCACGACCAGCTCGGTGACACCGGCCGCCGCACCGGGGCCTACGCTCCGGAATTCGCCCACCCGTGTCCGTCGACGGCGGTCAAGTCCCCCTCGACGGCCTCAATGACGGCGACACAACGACGCAGGGCTTCCTGGCGCGCGACGAAATCCGGCAAGCACTTATGAACACCCCGAAGGCCGAAGATCTCAGCGCCGACGACTACGACGTCATCTACTTCGCTGGCGGACACGGCACGATGTGGGACTTCCGCGACTGCACACCTCTCACGCAGCTCGCCGCGAACGTCTACGACAATGGTGGCGTTGTGGCTGCTGTCTGCCACGGCCCCGCAGGCCTGGTGAACATCAAGCTTCAGGACGGCAACTACCTCATCGACGGCAAACAGGTCTCCTGCTTCACTAATGAGGAAGAGTCCGCCGTGGGCCTGAACGACACCGTTCCCTTCTTACTCGAGGACGCCCTCACTGCGCGAGGAGCCCAGCACTCCAAGGCCAGCAACTTCACCGAACACGCGGTCGCAGACGGCCGTCTCGTGACCGGGCAGAACCCCGCCTCCGCTGTCAAGGTCGCTGAACTGGCTGTGATTGCCGACAACAACTGACCCCAAAGCACTCCCACACCTAGAAGTTCACGACAATTGACACAGGGTCCGGTGTTTCGCGGAAAAAACCAGACAGCGGGCCAAGGCGCCACCGAGGCAATCTATGTGCGCCGAATTCGACGCGGTGGTGTGTTCGGCGTGGTGGTCGACGCCCTCCACGAGTGCGCCGCCGTCAGCCACTACGCCGACCGCGGCCGACAGCCTGCGCCAGGAAGGCTTCAACGCCTCCCCGCCCGAAGGACGTGGAACGGTCTTCCCAAAGAACGGATCTCCGATTGACCGAGCTGCTTGAACGAGTGTTCTACGGACCTCGATTCCGTGACCCACGACTGCGTCAGCCCCGACCCGAGAGGTGACTCATGAACGGCTCTGAAGAACGTCCACGGCACCGGACCGTGCTGGTCACCGGCGCCAGCTCGGGCATCGGACAACAGACCTGTCGAGTGTTGGCCGCCGCCGGTGATCATGTCCACGCGGTGGCACGCCGAGCCGACCGATTGGCGGAGCTCGAACGGCTTGGGGTCGTTCCACACCCCACTGACCTGACCAACGAGGAACAGGTCATCCAGCTTGGTCGAGAGCTTCCCGAGCTCGACGCCGTCATCCATTGCGCCGGCGGTGCCCGCGGGTCCGCCCCCGTCGTCGAATCAACCACGGAAGACTGGCAGTGGATGTGGTCTACCAATGTGATGGGAACTATGTTCCTGCTTCGCCAGCTCGTTCCCCGACTCATCGCACAGGGCCACGGCCATGTCGTCGTCGTCACATCGGTCGCCTCATTCGAAGCCCTCGACAACAGCGCCGGGTACAGCACCTCGAAACATGCCCAGTCGGCGCTGACCCAGACGCTGCGCAGCGAACTGCTCAACACCACAGTCCATGTCACGGAGATCGCCCCAGGTCTGGTCGACACAGAGTTCTTCCAGCAGCGATTCCCCGGTGATCTCACCCGCGCGCAGCAGGTCTTCACCGGCATCGCACCACTGACCCCGATCGACATCGCCCACGCGATCCAGTACGCCATCGATCAACCCGACCACGTCAACATCGACCGGATTGTCTTGCGTCCGAATGCGCAAGGCTCCTACGGACGGTTCCACCGTTCATGACATCGGTCACCAAGGCCGCACTGAGGTCGTCCCCTCCGAGACCTCCCAAGGCACGGACAAGGCCCCCGCCAATGGCGAGGGCCTTCCGTCCGATTCGTTCGTACTCCGCGATGACCCCGAGGCCACCGCTTGGAGTAAGAGCGATGTGGTAGCGGGGGCAGGATTTGAACCTGCGACCTCCGGGTTATGAGCCCGGCGAGCTACCGAACTGCTCCACCCCGCGTCGGCACATCACACCTTACGCGAAGGCCCTGCGGTTGCCCAAATCGGCGCGTTGACTCATCCAAGATGCCCGCGTAGTCCGTCTCGTTGACTCATCCAAGGATGCCCGCGTGGGACTGATCGAGGATGGAGCTCACGTTGGCGGTACGCAAGTCGATCACGAAGGCCCAGCTGAGCACGTGGCCCAAAGCTGACAAGGCCAACTATCGACCGGCGCCTGGCCCCGGCACGAGCCGGGCTGATCGCCCGCAAACCGATCTCCCACACCCGACCCGGGTCGATGCTCGCCTCCTCCATTCCAATGAAGACCTGGCACGAGTGGGACCACACCCGGCCAGGATTCCTCCAACTCGACCTCGTCGGCCACGAAGGCGGCGACAACAACGGCGCCTTCTTCTACACCCTCGACGCCACCGATGTCGCCACCGGCTGGACCGAAGCCATCACCGTACGCTCCAAAGGCGAACGCATCGTCTCAGCCGGCCTGGACCAACTCTGGCTCCGCTTCCCCTTCCACATCGCCGGCATCCACTCCGACAACGGCTCCGAGTTCATCAACCACCACCTCACCCGCTGGTGCCACACCCGCTCCATCACCATCACCCGCGGCCGCGCCGCCCCACGGCAACGACCAAGCCCACATCGAACAAAAGAACTGGTCAGTCGTACGCCGAACCGTCGGCTACTACCGCTACGACACCCCACGCGGGCACCTTGACATGAGTCATCGGGTTCCGGTCACCCGGTGGGGGTTGGCTGGGGCGAGGGTTCGGTCGTCGCCGAGGGCAGGGTGATCGAGCCGCTCGGTGCCGCGGCGGCTGCCCGGCCGAGAGCCTCCTTGAGCCGATCCTGTGCTTCGCCGTACGCGGTGAAGTTCCCTTCCCGGAGCGCCGCTTCTCCATCGGCATACGCCTGCTGAGCATCAGCGATGGCCTTGGCCAGCTCGTCTTCGGCCCCGGTCGGCGGCGGGTTGGGCTGGTCCGGCGGCGTGGGCTGGTCCGGCGGCGCGGGTTGGTCGGGTGTTGTCGGCTGGTCCGGTGTGGTCGGAGTGGCGCCACCGCCGAAGAGCTCGTTCAACGCCCCGTCCAAGGTGTCCGACCAGGCCAGCTTGCCACCGAAGTAGACGACGATTGCCCGACCGATCGGGAAGGAGGACGTGCCGGTAGAACTCTGGACGTAGATCGGCTCGACGTTGAGCACACCACCGGCCATCGGCAGGGTGAGCAGATTACCGAAGGTCAGGGTCGAGGCACCTTGGCTGTTGAGGTTAATGAATTGCGACAACGTGTTGTTGAAGGCGCTCGACGTCTGATTCGACCCGGCGATCTCGTTCTGCACCTTTCCTGGACCGTTGACCTGTGAGCTCGGCGGCAGTGCGAGCAGTCGCAGCGTGCCGTACTCTTCGCGTCGTTCCCCTTCCTCGTTGCCGGGGTCGGCGTCCACCGCAAGGAAGCCGGTGAGGATCTCGGCCGTGCCCTGGGGCATGAACGTTGTCGTCAACGAGAACTCCGGTGCCTCCTGGCCCGGCATCTGGATCGACAGATAGTAAGCAGGCTGGTCAATATTGACCTGTTGGTTCTCGGACGTGCGCTGAGTCGGATCCAGCGGAATCCGCCAGAAGTCCTGCTTGCTGTAGAACTCTCCCGGATCGGTCACGTGATAGCTCGACAACAGGGCCCGTTGGACCTTGAAGAGATCCTCCGGGTAGCGCAGATGTGCCATGAGTTCGGCGCTGATGTCACTCATCGGCTGCACGACGCCGGGGAAGACCGATCGCCACGCGGCCAGCACCGGATCCTGCTCGTCCCATGCATAGAGCCGCACCGTTCCGTCGAAAGCATCGACGGTCGCTTTCACCGAGTTCCGGATGTAGTTGATCTCGCTGTTGTCGAGCGATCTAGGAGTGCTGCGCCGAGCCCTGGTGATCGTGTCGGAAACCGTGTCCGAGAGCGAGACCAGCCGTGAGTTCGGGTAGCTCGCCGAGGTGGTGTAGCCATCCAGGACCCACAGCACCCGGCCGTCGACGATCGAGGGGTAGGCATTCGAATCCAGCGTGAGCCAGGGAGCCACCCGGGCCACCCGTTCCCGCGGCATGCGATAGTCCAGGATGCGTGATTGCTCGTTGACCGCATCGGAGAGAAGGAAGTTTGCCTCGCGATACTTGATGCCGTAGGCCAGCTTGCGGGCCAGCGACCCGATCGGCACCCCACCGATGCCGGTATACGTGTTGTTGACCTGCTGCGAGTCTTGGCCCTCGGCCAGGTAGTCGAACTCCCGGGGTGTAGCACCCTCCATTGCACCGACAATGGAGTATTCCGGGGAACGCTCCCCGAAGTAGATCCGAGGCTCGTATTTCCCCAACGTATCGCTGGTCGGGATGTCGGACTCGATATAGACCGGACGCCCGTCCGACTGCCGGTTACCGTATGCCGTGATCAGCCCGTAACCATGGGTGAACACCGTGTGATCGTTGAGCCAGTTACGTTGACTGGCATCGATGCCGGCGAGATCGACCTCACGGGCAGACACGATGACGTCGCTGTCGACCCCGTCAACGTCGTACCGGTCCACGTCGAGGGTGTTAGCGATCGCGTAGTACGGGCGAGCAGCTTTGTCCTGCTTGAAGGTCTCGGCCACGATGTTCGGGTCGATGATCCGGATCCCGGGGATGGCGTCAGCGGTGGCTCGCAGGTTCTCGGGTTTCGCGTCGGTAGTCGCGGCATACTCCGTACGTTCGACCCGGTCGAGCCCGTATGCCTTGCGCGTCGCGTCGATATTCCGCTGGATGTACTCGGCCTCCAGGCTCTTCTCGCTCGGCCCGACCCGCAAACTCTGGATGAGCGCCGGAAAGATCGCCCCGACCACGACCGACGTGACCACGAGCAAGGCGGTCCCGATGACCGGTAGGCGCCATGATCGGGTCCAAATGACCGACAGGAACATCCCGGCACACATGATCGAGGCGACCGCGAGGATCGACTTGGCCGGCAGCACGGCATTGGCGTCGGTGTACTGCACACCGGTCATCAGGTCGGATGTCGACAAGGACAATGCGTATCGTTCGAGCCAGTACGCCGCAGCCCGTAGTAAGACCAACACAGCCAAGAGAATCGACAGATGCAGCAGGGCTGCCCGGGTCGTGTCGCGCCCGCGGTTGGCCAACTGCAGCCCCCCGTAGACGTAGTGGGCGAACGCGGCCACGGCAGCCGCGAGCAGGATAGCCATCGTGAGGTAGCTGACGACGAAACTCAACCACGGCAAGGTGAAGACGAAAAACCCTATGTCGGTGCCGAATTGCGGGTCGTCGACACCGAAAGGCTGGGCGTTGCGCCACAGCAAGTAGGACTCCCATTGTTGCGAGGCACCGATCCCGGACACTAGGCCGACGACGAGCGGGACGACGGTGGTGACCAGCCGACGCACCGGCTCCAGAGCCTCGCGATACCGGTCCAGGGCGTCCTGCTGCGGCGTGGACGGGGCGTAGATGGGCCGCATCCGGTGACCCAGGTACAGGCTCGACCATACGAGCGCCCCGGCGATCGCTCCACCGACGACACCGAGCAACACCTGCGCCGATATCTGGGTGACGAAGACCGACCGACGGTCAACAGAGTCGAACCAGAGCACTTCGGTCCACAGTTGGGCC
The DNA here is from genome assembly GCA_002748155.1 of Actinomycetales bacterium. Classification (GTDB taxonomy): domain Bacteria; phylum Actinomycetota; class Actinomycetes; order Actinomycetales; family Dermatophilaceae; genus Phosphoribacter. Next base: position 125,398 of record PDRO01000005.1, read on the forward strand.
ACGATCGAGACAACGATGGCGACGGCGCCGAGGATGAACACGGTCGTGCCCAGTGGGCTGCGTTTCCCGGTCGGCTTGGGCCGCATCCACGGACCTGGGACGCCAGCACCCCGGCCATCGCCGCTACCCCCATCGCCGCTACCCCCACCAGCGGGTCCGCCTCCGCCTGGGTTGCCTTGGTCGCCGGCACCGAATGACCATTTGCTGTCGCTCACCCGGCCAATCTACAGACGGAACGTAGCCGAATCACACCCAAGTGGGCAGTCGGTGACGTCACTGGGTGCCTATTCCCTCCCGGCCTGACGCCGAGACTCGTCAAGCATCCGCACGAGTGTCCGGTAGGTGCTGTCCAGACGCTCCCCGAGTATTCACGACGGATCCGGCTATCCCAGTTACCCCTGTTGGCTCGGATGGCCCTCCGTCGCGGTGCATCGGGGCAGGTCGACGCCGCGCCCGCCGGCGATCTCGGTAACCGCATGGCGAGCCTCCTCGAAACTCGCGACCGGCACGACGGCGAGGCCGTCGGGCTCACGCCCGACGACCTCGGCACAGTTGTCGGCCGGGGCCAAGAAATAGGCTGCCCCTGCCCGTTGCGCACCCACGAGCTTCTGGGCGATCCCACCGATGGGCCCGACTTCGCCCGATTGGCTGATCGTCCCGGTGCCGGCGATGCGCTGGCCACCGGTCAACGCTCCTTCCGTGAGTCTGTCGTAGACCCCGAGGGAGAACATCAGGCCGGCTGAGGAACCACCGACGTTGTCGGCATCGATGGTCACCGGGAACGGCAGCTCGTAGTCGACGCCGAGGACGATCCCGAGAACCGTCCGGCCGTCGTCCGCCGAGCGGGTCATCGGGTGCAACGCCACCTGCTGCCCATCCCGCTCGACCACGACTTCGATCGGTACCCCCGCAGCAGTCTGTTCGATCCGCTCGCGCAGCACTCGATGGTCGTCGACCGGTCTGCCGGCCACGCTCACGAGAACGTCACCGGCTTGCAGGGCATCCCCGGACGCCCCCTCGGCCACCCTGGTCACCGTGACGATCTCGGGCACCTCGCGACCGAGCGCGCGCAGCGCGACGACGACCGAAGTCTGCTGCGACGTCGCCATCTGGACCCGGTTGAACTCGTCCACCTCTTCGCGTGTGACCTGCGGTGGGTAGATCTGCTCGTAGTCGTAGACGTCGGATTCCGGATCCAACCAAGCGGCGACCACGTCGACCACAGTCACCGACCGTCCCGGGCCGCCTCGCAGAAGCACAGTCGTGAAGTCCAACTGCCCCGTCGTTGGATAGGTCGGCGCCTGCTCGATCTGAATGCGCAGTCGATCCTCGCCGTCGACGGTCTCGGTGCCCAGGACGTCGACGGCTGGCCCCGGCTCGAAGATCACATACGGAATCGCCACGGTGTTGGCGGCCGCGCCGAGCCCGAACGCGACCACCATGCCGGTGAACCAGCGCCACCGGGAGCGGTCCCGCCACCAGGGCGGACCCGTCTCGGAGCCCTCCTGCGGCAACTGCGCCTCCGGCTCGTGGGACGCCGGGGACCTCGATGGGGTCGTCATGATGGCCGGTCACCCACCGGCCCGGCACATCTCATCGCCGACGGGACCGGCGAACAGCCGCCGCCGTGCCGATCAAGGCCACGGCTGCGCTCGCCGCCCCGAAGGCGGCATCCTTGCGGTCGATCCGGCGAGCTGCAACAGCACTGCAGCCCCGGATCGTCTCCAAGAGCACGCCCAGACAGGTTTCGTTGTCGTATGCCGCGGTCCAGCCGGCGGCTTCCAGAAGCGCCGGGTCGATCACCCACGGGTAGGTGGTCAGTGCCAGCTCACTAGCTGGTGCCGGCAGCAGGCCGACCCGGTGGAGTCGCTGCGCCGTGCCCAGCGCGGTGGCATGCGAGAGCTGGACCCGTCGCATCGCGGAGAGGCGTTCGACCTGCTCCTGGCTGAGCCACCCGGGGCAACCCACCGCCACGGCCGGGGCTTGGGCCAACGCGGCGAGTGGGCCGGTCGGTGCCGCGTCCCGACCAGGGCCGAGCTCAAGCCCCGCGCGGACAACCAACGCGACCGACGAGGCCAGGTCGTCCACGTGACAGAACTGCCAAGCCGGCTCCGCGCCTTTGATCGTCAGCAGTCGCGGGGCCTCGAAATGCCGAGTAACCACCGTGTCGATGCCCGGCCCGACAAGGGCGGCCGGGCGCACGACCGTGATCGCCAATCCGGGGAATTGGTTGCGCGCCTGCTCGAGTTGTTCTTCGACGACGAGTAAGTCCCCGAGGACACCATCGCCCGGCTCGGCCCGGCGAGGTGCGTCCTCGGGCAACGGCAACGGATTGTCGCGCCTGGCACCCAGCACCATCGCGGACGTCACGACGACGAGTCGGGGCACCCCGGCGGCCACGGCCGCCGTGATGATGGAGTGGGCGGTGCGGGTGACGCGGTCTCGGCGCCGGGAAGGCGGCTCGGCAAGAGTTGTCTGCAGGTCGGCCGAATCGGCGACCCAGACAAGTGTGTCCACGCCCGTGAGATACCGGGCCAGCAGCGGGTTATCGCAGGCCGAGAGCCGCCACTGGGCACCCGTAACCTCGCCCCGGGCGGGCGCAATAGCCACAGGCGTGGCCCATCGCTGCCGGCGGGCCGTCCCGACGAGCGCGGACAGCACCCGACCTCCGGGCACGCTCGCCGCGTCGGCGACAGCCACTAGTGGGCCCCGGGAACTCACACAGTCCTCCTTGTGGTTGTCTGGAGTGCCCATCCTCTCAGGACCGAGCCGCAGGAGCAGCATCATGTCCGACGACACCATCCCCCCGCCGGGCAGCGACCCCGATCACTCCGACGAGTCCGGCGGCTCGACCGGCATACCGGGGCTCGACGAAGTGCTGCGGATGCTCGGTCTGGGCGACTCCGGGTCGCCGGTCGACTTGGCGCGTCTGCCCGAACTGCTGCAGCAGATGCTCGGCCCGGATGCGGAGCTGCCACCCGAACTGGCCCAGGCATTCGCTGCCTTTGCGTCGATGCAGCCCGGCGCATCCGGCGAGTCCCCGGGGTCGCCGGCAGCGTTGATCCGTCAGCAGTTCGAGGCGTTCTTCGGGGCCCAGAGCCCGCAGAGCCGGTTGGCTTCGTCGACCGATCTTGCCCGCAAGGTCGTCGTCACCCAAGGCGACCGGGTGGTCACAGAAGCCGAGCAGCACGAGGTCGAACAGGCTGTGTCGGTGGCCCGGCTCTGGCTCGACCCGGTGACTGCCTTCGACTCTCCGGCCGGACCGGCGGTGGCCTGGAGCGCTGCCGAGTGGGTCGAAGCCACGATGGCCCGCTGGTATGCCGTCATCGAGCCGGTTTCGGACGGGGTCGCCGCAGCCGGTGCTGAGGTGCTGCGCAGCCAACTCGGCGAGGGTGAGTTGCCCGAGTTGCCGGGCCTGCCGGGAATGGCCGGTGTGAACCCGAGCGAGCTGGCCGATCAGCTGGCCCCGATGCTGCGCCAACTGTCGACCGGCATGTTCTCCGCCCAGATCGGGCATGCGGTCGGCACCCTGGCTGGCGATGTGCTCTCTGGCACCGAAGTGGGGTTGGCCGTCGTCGACGAGGGCACGGTCGCCCTGCTGCCCGCGCAGGTGGCCGAGTTCGGCTCCGGTCTCGAGGTAGAAGCGGGCGAAGTGCGGCTCTATCTGGCGGTCCGGGAGGCGGCCCGGGTCCGCCTCTTCGCCGAGGTCTCCTGGCTGGCCGCCCAGGTCGAGGCCGCAGTGCGTGACTACGGGCGGCACGTGTCGATCGACACCGACGCCATCGAGGAGGCGATGCGTTCGGTCGACTTACACGATCTGAGCGCCCTGCAGCAGACCTTCTCCCATGCCGAGCTCTTCGGCCGCAGCCCGGGCCCGGAGCAGCAGGCTGCCCTGACCCGCCTGGAAGCCACTCTGGCCCTGGTCGAGGGCTGGGTCGATCTGGTGACCGAGCAGGCCGTGGCAACTCACTTGCCACATGCGGCAGCGTTGGCCGAGGCGGTCAGACGCCGCCGAGCCGGCGGACCGGCACAAAGGGCTTTCGCCGGGCTCGTCGGGCTGGAACTGCGCCCGCGCCGGTTGCGCGAGGCCCGCAACCTGTGGGCCGCTCTCGAGGATCGCGGCGGAATCGTGCTGCGCGACGGTTCCTGGGCCTATCCCGACCTGGCCCCGACCGCTGCAGATCTCGACGATCCCCTCGACTACGTCGAGCGGCGGGTCCACCCACCGGCCCGTGACGAGATGGATGCGGAGCTGGACAAGTTGCTCTCCCAAGATGATTCAGCCGATTGACCGGCCGCTCGTAGATGCCTTCAGCCACGTACACGACGACGCGTGGCGCCTGCTGCACGACTGGGAGGCACCAGATGCCACTCAGGAGCAGCTGCGTCGCGGCTACCTCGACCACTTGCGCGCCGAGCCGACCGGTGTCGCCAAAGCGGGTCCGGCAGCCCACCTGACGGCCAGCGTGCTCGTCTTCGACCCGTCGTTGGAGCGGGTGCTGCTGACCCACCACCGCAAGGCCGGGGCGTGGCTGCAGCTCGGTGGTCACCTCGAACCCCGGGACGCCAGCGTGTATGCCGCCGCGTGCCGGGAGGTGCGCGAGGAGGCCGGTCTGGTCGGCCGGGATGCCGTCCACGTGCAGCCTCGGATAGCCCAATTGGACCGGCACGAGCTGGCCGGTGCCTTCGGCCCGTGCCGGGTACATCTGGACATCCGGTTTGCCGGGATCGCCCCGACCGGGGCCGACCCGGTGGCCAGCGAGGAGTCGCTGGCGGTGCGCTGGTGGCCGGTGGCCGCCCTCCCCGAACCGTCGGCAGCCGAGCTCACCAAGCTGATTGCCGCCTGCGAGGACCTGCTCGGCTAACCGATCGTCAACAGGGACACGAGCGCAACAGCCACCGTCGGACCGATCTCCGCAATGCCGATCTGTTTCGGGGAGAGCCGACGTCGCGGCACCCACCAGGCACGCACGGTTAGGGCGACGAAGACCAAGGCCAGCCACGGCGCCAACCAGCACAACAGGACTGTCGCCCCTGCATGGACGGCAATACTGGTCCAGTAGAAGTGCACGTCGCCGCGCTTGCGGATCATGGACTTGACGTAGAAGACGGTGCCCCCGAAGTAGAGCAGTTGACCGAGGGCCAGTAGACCCGCGCGGCGAGCCTGCGCAGCGTCGAGCGCCAACCCGGCGGCCAGCGAGTCGGCACCAGGTGCGGCATACGCCACGATCGTCATGAGAGCCGAGCCGAGCACGGTGGTCAGACCGGCAAGCAGATCGCGCTCGCGCCGATGGGCCGCCGCCCACAAGCCGACCCCCAGTGGGAGCACGAAGGCCGGCGCGGCCCAGATCAGCCCGGGCGCCAGCCACGCTGTCAGGGCCCCGAGCACGGCCGCAGCGGCGGCATACACCTGCACCGGGCGCAGGAACCGGGGTCGGCGGCGGGACTTGAGCCACAGACTTGCCGCGAAGAACGCGAAGTACCCGGTGAACCAGGAGAGCGCCAGCGGCAGGTGCACCCAATCGAGCCCCCGGGCCAGCGCGCCGAGCAGCAGTGGACTGGCCAGCATCGCCCACGCCCCGTGCTGGTTGGTCACCCAGCCGGGCGACCGTCGGGCGCTCACTGGTCGCTCAATTCGAGTTTGGCGGCGGCCGAGACTCCTTCGAGGTAACCGCGAGCCCGCTCCAGCCGTGGGTAGCCGGACAAGACGGCCCAGAAGTCCGGCCCGTGACCGCCCACCAGCAGGTGGGCCAGCTCGTGCAGCAGGACGTAGTCGAGGACGTAGCCCGGCATCCCGGTCAAGCGACTGGATATCCGGATCGAGCGATCAGCCGGTGTGCACGAGCCCCAACGCCGGTTCTGGTTGCCGACCCAGCGGACCGACTCGGGGTCGGCCCGGCCGGCCAGATAGCGCTGCGACAATCGGCGCGCCCGATCGAGCAGATCGAGGTCACTGGGTCGGCGCCGGGCTTCGCCGGCTGCCAGCCGCTCCAGCATGGTGGCGACCCAGCGCTGCTCGTCGGCCTCACTGAGCCGGTCCGGGATCAGCACCACGGTGCGGTCACCGTCGCGGTAGGCACTGACCGTGCGGCGCCGCCGGGTGCTGCGGCGCACTTCGACCTGGCTGGCCGATGCAGGTGGCCGATCGCCGGTCATCGGCCGGTGAAGCGCGGCGTCCGGCGCTCGGCCGCCGCCGCGATGCCCTCGTGGAGATCGTCGGTGGCCAGGGTCACCGCTTGGGCCAACGCCTCCCATTCGATGGCATCCTCGAACGACTGGTGACCGCCGTCGCGCAGCGCCGCGACGGTGAGTTTGGTGGCAATCGGGGCCGCCGCGGCGATCCGTTCGGCTGCCGCGACCGCCTCGGCCAGCACATCGGCGGCCGGCAGCGCCCGGGACACCAATCCCAGCGACACGGCCTCCTCGCCGGTGACCAGGCGGCCGGTCAACAGCAGATCACGGGCGACTGCGAAGCCGGCGACGTTCGGCAACGACCACGACGTGGCCATCCCCGGATGCAGACCCAACGACGTGAAGGGCACCCCGAGTTTGGCCTCGGCCGCGGCATACCGCACGTCGCAGGCCAGAGCCAGCGCGAAACCGGCCCCAATCGCGTGACCGTTGATGGCCGCGATGGTCGGTACCTCGAGGTGTTTGATCGACAACCAGGACCGGTAGAAGGTCAGCATCCGGTGACGCAGCTCGATGACTTGGGCGTCCCGGTCCTTGACGATCCAGCCCAGGTCACCGCCAGCGCTGAACCCCGCCCCCGCCCCAGTGACGACGACCGCCGCCAGCTCGAGGTCCTCGCGCAGCCCTTCCACGAGGCGCACCCATGACTCGGTCATCGGATCCGACATGGCGTTGCGCTTGTCGGGTAGATCGAGCACCACGACAGCGATCCGGCGTCCCGCGTGCTCGCGCGCTGTGACCTGCAAGTCCGTATAGGTGTCCGCCCACCACGATGTCTCACCCATGACGCGAGCCTAGCGAGCCGCGGAGGTACACGGCGGTGTGGGTGTGCTGGTCTAGTGTGTAACGGAGCCTCCTCCCAGGGGCGGAGTGAAGGACCACTAAGGAGACATCAGATGAGCACGGGCGAGACGTACAGTGGCGAGTTCTACTGCGTGAAATGCAAGGCCAAGAAGGAGGCCGAGGGCAACGTCGTCATTTCGGAGAACGGCCGCCGGATGGCCAAGGCCAAGTGCCCCGACTGCGGCACCAACCTCAACCGCATCCTCGGCAAGGCCTGATCAGTCGGTCTTCGAGGCCTGTGGATGACCGGGCACACCTGCTGATCAGCTGTGCCAGAGTCACGCCATGCGTATCCGGCCTCGTTTGCGTGCTGACCTGCTTCCGCTCCCCCGCGGCCCGGCTGCCGTGCAGCTGGGTTCCAGCCAAGGGCCGGTCCTCGATGGGTTGAGCGAGGCCGATCTCGTCGTGCTCACGCTACTCGACGGCACCCGATCACGAGCCGAGATGTATGCCGCGGCCGCCGCCTACGGTGGCACGGTCGACTCGGTCGATCGTCTGCTCGGGCTGCTCACGAGCCTTGGTGCCCTGGTCAAGCCGCACGAGACGTTGCCGGGCACATGGCTGCGCGCCCAGGAGTGGGTCATCGTCGCGGGCGCTGGTCCGCTGGCTACAGCTCTGTTCACTGCGCTACGGGCCGCCGACGTGGGCCGGGTCAGCCTCGGTGATTGGGCCCTCGACGAGCTCGATCTTGCGTGGCGTGACCCCGACGCGACACCAGCCACCCCGCCCGATCTTGTTGTGCTCAGTGGCGAGGATTCGGTGGATCCCGCGCGAGCCGATCCGTGGCTGCGTCGCCGGGTGCCCCACCTCGCGGTGAGCTCGGCCGGGCCACAGGTGACGATCGGACCGCTCGTGAGCTTTCCGATGACCGAGGCGGCACCCTGTCTGAGATGCCTCGAGCTACACCGCTGCGAGCGGGATCCGGGGCGTCCACGGGTGCTTGCCCACACCTGGTCGGCAGCCGCGTCGCGTCCGGCCGGTCCGACGCCGGCACGACCGACCGGCCAGGAGCGGGCTCTTTTGCCGGCGGCCGCGGGCTTGACCACCATGGTGGCCATCGCGTTGCTCGACGGGCGGCCGTTACCGGCCGGAGTGAGCCTCGAGCTGTCCGAACCGTGGCCACGGATCGACCATCGGCAATGGTCGCGACACCCTCGGTGTCTCTCGCATCGGCAAGAGTGGGTATCCCAGGCAACCCCGAGCCTTAGGCATGCCACAGCACGACGGGAGACAATGGCCGGGTGAACGGACTGCCCCGACATGCCGTAACCCGGGCGGCCAAGCTGGCCACGTTGCCCCTCGGGTATGCCGGGCGCGCCGCGATCGGGGCTGGCAAACGGATTGGAGGTGCGCCTGCCGAGGCGGTGGCAGCTGAGATGCGTTCCCGGGCAGCCGAGCACTTGTTCTCGGTGCTCGGTGAGCTCAAGGGCGGAGCGATGAAGTTCGGCCAAGCTCTGTCGATCTTCGAATCGGCGATGCCCGAAGAGGCGGCCCGGCCTTATCGGGCGATGCTCACCAAACTCCAGGACAGCGCCCCAGGGCTGCCTGCAGCGACGGTGCACGAGGTGCTCACGGCGGAGCTGGGGCCGGATTGGCGTGACGACCTGACCTCGTTCGACGACGAGCCGGTTGCGGCTGCGTCCATCGGTCAGGTGCACCGGGCAACCTGGCGGGACGGCCAACCGGTGGCCGTGAAGATCCAATACCCGGGTGCCGCGAAAGCACTCCTATCCGATCTGGCCAACGTTTCCCGAGCCGCGAAGATGGCCACGGTCTTGATCCCGGGTGTCGAGATCGGCCCAATCCTGCAGGAACTGCGGGGAAGGATGGCCGAAGAGCTCGACTACCGGCTCGAAGCGAGCAACCAGCAGACCTTCGCGGACGCTTTCGCCGGCGATCCCCACGTGGCCGTTCCGTCGGTGTTGGCCTCGAGCGAGCGGGTGATCGTCGCGGAATGGCTCGACGGAATCCCGTTGTCGACCATCATCACCGACGGCTCGCCAGCGCGTCGCGATGCGATCGGCACGCGCTACATGGAGTTCCTGCTCGCCAGCCCCGGCAGGTGCGGCCTGCTGCACGCCGACCCTCACCCGGGCAACTTCAAGATGCTCGACGACGGTCGGCTCGGTGTGCTCGACTTCGGGGCGGTCAAACGCCTGCCCGACGGATTGCCAGCCGAGATGGGCCGGTTGTTGGCTTTGGCGCTCGGCGCGGATCACGAGGCGGTGCTGACCGGCCTACGTGAGATCGGTTTCGTCCGCGGACACATCGACTTGGACCCGGAGCGGCTGCTGGAATACCTCGAGCCGTTCATCAGTCCGCTGCGAACCGACACGTTCACCTTCTCCCGGAGTTGGATCCGCGAGGTCTTCGCGCACATCAACGACCCTCGGAAACCGACGTACACAGTGGGCGCCAAACTGAACCTGCCACCCGAATACCTGCTGATCCATCGAGTCTGGCTCGGGGGGATCGGCGTGTTGTGCCAGCTCGGTTCCGAAGTGCCGGGGCGGGCCATGGTGGCCGCGCACATCCCGGGCGCCGACCTGCCGCCGATCGGGTCCTAGGGAGTCCCGATCGGATGCCTGATGCCTACCACCACTGGCTGTCCAACCGCCCTTCGATGCTGCGGACATGCTCACGGCTGCAGCGCGCACAGGTCCACACGACGCGGCCCTGCTCGATCCCCCGGCTCCACGTGAGCGTTGCTTCGGCCTGCTCGCCGGCCACCGCCACGGCCCCGCAGGTGTCGCAAACGGGCAGTTGTCTCGAGCCACCCGGGTCGCTTGTCAGGACCATCGCCGGTTCCTTGACTCGTGGCTCTAGTGGGCTGGACCCAGGCCGAGCAACGCGGCCAACCCGAGCGCGCTGCGCGGGCTATACGCCGCAGTCCACAACCCACCGTGGGCCGCCTCGTGGGCTTCGTCTCGCCATGGATGGCCCAGGGACGGATTGCCGGTGCGCAGGTCGTGCACGAGCAGCGCTGCCATCAGCGTGTGCGCGGCCTCGGGTTCGAAAACTTCGATGCCGAAGCGGTGGGCACCGGCATACGCAGCCCCCAGGGCCCGGTTCTTGACGACCGAGCGGGTGCGGGTCGGCGGGGCAACCGCGAACGAGACCGTCGTGCCCTCGGCTCGGGCAACGGTCGCCCGCCAGCGCTGGATCCGCTTGGCCAGCAAGTAATTCGGGCCTTGCTGAGGCACGATGCTGTCGTTGATCCCCGGGTCGCATCCGGGGGCGTAGTTGCGGGTGAGTAAGCGTCCACCCGAGAGGAATCGCAGCGGATAGCGGATCGCCTTGGACACGTGCGCCGCGTCGTAGGCCCGGCTCGACCGATTCACGGCCTCGCCCGGGACGGCGAAGACATCGGTGGGGGTAGCCAGGAAGGCCAGTGCCGACTCCGGCCGGTCCCGGCGCACCTGCTCACTCACCAGATCGACCGCGGTCGCCACCCGCACGTTGTCGGCTCCGTCGGCGTAGACGTAGTTACCGAGGACCAGCCGGGCCTCGGCAGCGGAGGCCTCGTGGTCGTCGAGCAACCATTTGACGACACAGGGCCATTCGGTCACCAGGTCGACACCGGCCCGGGTCTGCGCAGCGGTCGCGCCGGCCGTTGCCGGGAACCTCAGTGTGCCCGCCGAGCGGCGAGCCAGCTCGAGCAGCCGGCGCCACAGGTCCGGACGGGGCACGTCGACGGCATACACCTCGGCTCCCCATTCGAGCAGCGGCTCGAGTGGCCCCATCTCGGCAGCCGCCCCGAACGCGACGATCCGGACGTCACGCAGGTCCAGCCAGTCCGGATTTGCTGCCAGCTCGGCCACTGCGATGGCGCAGCTGGGCTCGACGATGCCTCGTTCGACCCAGCGTTGGAGCTGGGCGGACAGTGCACTGCCGGTGAGCCGTTCGCCGCGGTAGGGCAGCGTGAGTGTGGCAGACCCTGGCCCTGAGCCCTCGACGGTCTCGGTGACCAGCTCCCGTTCGACGTCGGTGGCCGCCTCGGTGAGCGGCACGTCCATCCCGTCTGCACGGGACCACAGCAACCGGTCGTGCAGGGTGGTCAATCCGGCTCGCGCGATGGACTCGGCGTCGGTGGCTGAACCCAAACCGGCTTCGACGAGACGTCGGAAGTGGACCGGGTATGCCTGCCGCCATGCGGTTTCGCCCGACGCTGCCCGAGCACCGATCTGATCGACCGCACCTAGGGCTGCAGCGACGATGGCCCGGCCGGTGGCAGTGGTCGCGCGACGCTCACCCTCGCGCGGGAAGACCACTCCCCCGGTCTGCCGGTCAGTCACGTGCGACTCCTTTCCTCGTCGCCCGGTCCTTGGCCGCGAGCTTCGCCTGCTGCTTGGTCTCACGCACCTTGGCGAGTGATTCGGGGTCGACGACGTCGGCGACCGAGCGGAAGGTGCCGGGCTCGGCATACGGGCCGATCTGCGCCCGCCAACCCGCGGGTTGCACCCCGAGTTGTTTCCCGAGAAGGGCAGCGAAGATCCGCGCCTTCTGCTCGCCGAAACCGGGCAAGGCGCGCAGTCGTCGCACCAGTTCGGCGGCATCCGGGGCGGTGTTCCAGATCGCCTCGGTGTCTCCGTCGTAGTTCTCGATCACGTGCGCGGCAAGGGCTTGAATGCGGCCAGCCATCGACCGGGCGTACCGGTGGATCGCCGGCGCTGTCGCAGCCAGGTCGGCGAAAGCCTCAGGGTCGGCAGCGACGATGGCCGCCGGGTCGAGACTGCCGAATCGTTCTGCCAGCCGGGCCGGGCCGGCGAACGCCACTTCGAGCCGTACTTGCTGGTCCAGCAGCATGCCGACCAGCAACGCGAACGGGTCTCGGGATAGGAGCGAATCCGCCTCGGGGTCTTGGGCGATATGCAGGGTGACGGGCACCGGCCCAATGTACGCCGTGTTCACCGGCGGTGAACGCTGCGCCGGTGCCCGTGCGGCCGCGATGGCCGGCTCCGCTGTCACTCAACCATGGCAGTAGCGGCCTACGCGGCGGCCTCGTTCTTACGCGGGCGGCCTCGCGGCCGTTTGCGGGCGACGATGGCGCCTTGGACGAGCAGCTGCCCACCCCAGACACCCCATGGTTCCCGGCGATCGAGCGCACCGGCAAGGCACTCGACCTGGGCGGGACAGTTGCCGCACAGCGCCTTTGCGGATTCGATGTCCTCCGGACGCTCGGCGAACCAGAGCTCCGCGTCGTGTTCTTGGCACGCGATGCCCGCCCCGGTCGCCAGTGCGTCACGCTGGCCGTCGATGAGGGCGCTCAACTGCATCGGTGTCACCTCCCTGTCGTGGCCGGTCCTGCGGTAGCAGGCTCGGATCCTTCGGCCGCAGCCCCGGTCGGGGCCACGGTGTGGTGCTGGTCGTGAAGGTTGTGCTGGTTGTGGTGGTCGCACTGCCCCCGATCTGGGATCAACACGAAAAGGCTGCGGATCCCGGGTTCGGGTTCCGCAGCCTGGAGGTGGCAAGGCCGGTGCCTAGCCGGGCGGACTCCCACCGGCGGAACCCGAAGCATCGACGCCGTAACCGGCAAGACCGGCGACTGTCGCGAGCGGGGCAGCAAGCGTGAAGATGAGAGGGGTCGGGTAACCACATGCGCGACGGTTACGCTGCGACACCTGCATCAATGGCAGCTTGGACGTGCTCCACATTGCGACGACCCCTCCTCTCCAGATCCGGTATCGGCCTCGTCGAGGCTACTCCCCCTCGGCCACACCACCAAACGATTTATCGGCCGACTGTGCAGCCTCGCCGGGGAATCAGTCGGATGACTCGGATCGGATTGCCGCAGTGAGCTGTTGGGCCGTCTCTACCGGGTCGGCACCGGCGACCACGGCGATCACGGACGCACCGTAGCGGTCGAGCTTGAGCGCGCCGACTCCCGGGACCTTCGCGACGGCGGGCAGGGCTGCGGGACGGGTCTCGGCGATCGCGGTGAGTGTCGCGTCGGTGAACACGACGTAGGCAGGCACCTTGAGTGCCCGGGCGACCTCGGCCCGCCAGGTGCGCAGTGCCTCGAAGGTCCGGGGCTCGTAGGTCGGCGGGCAGGCGTCGCATCGTCCGACCTTGCGGGTAGCCGCAGTCGTGAGTGCGGCTCCGCAGCCGCGGCATACTGCGGGCCGGGCGGTCGGACGAGTCACCCGGCGGCCTGCTCGCCCGCGTTTCGGCTCGGATGTGGCTCCCGCACCGAGCAGCGAAGCCGCCGCGTCGAGGAATCGTGACGGGCGTCGCGAGGCCCGGCCGCCCGGATTCCGAGTGGCCGCCCAACTGATCTCCAGCTGCCGCCGAGCCCGGGTGAGCCCGACATAGAGCAGCCGCCGCTCTTCCTCGATGGCTTCCGGTCCTTCGGCCATCGTGATCGGGACCAGGCCGTCACTGCACCCGGCCACGAAGACGGTGTCCCATTCCAGGCCCTTGGCCGCATGCAGGCTCGCGAGGGTCACTCCGGCAACGGCAGGGGCGTGCTGTGCGGCGGCCCGCTCGTCAAGCTCTCGGACCAGATCGGCGATCCGGGCATCCGGAGTCGCCCGGGCCAGGTCGTCGGCCAACCCGATGAGCGCCGACAACGACTCCCACCGCTGGCGCAGCGCCCCACCGGCCGATGGCGGCTGCTCGGACCAGCCGGCACCGCTGAGCACGTCCCGGACCAACTCTGGCAAGGCGCCGCTGCCGTCGTCGCTGCGCACCGCGCCCCGCAGCAGCACCAGTGCCGAACGCACTTCTTGGCGGCCGAAGAATCGTTCCCCGCCACGGAGTAGGTAGGGCACCTCCCGCGCGGACAGCGCCGTCTCGAAGGCCTCGGATTGGGCGTTAGTGCGGAACAGCACAGCGATCTCGGCTGCCGGATGCCCACCGTCGATCAAGGTCCGGATCCGCGTCGCAACCCCGACAGCTTCCGCTGGATCGTCGTCGTATGCCGTGAGCTGCGGGGCCGGGCCCGGCTCGCCTTGAGCCCGCAACGTCAGCGAGGAACTCGAACGCACGAGCAGGTTGGCTAGAGCGACGACTTCCGGTGATGAACGATAGTTCCGCACCAACGCCACAGTGCGCGCATCCGGGTGACGATCGGTGAATCGGAGCAGGTGCTCGGGGGTGGCACCCGCGAAGGAGTAGATCGTCTGGGCCGGGTCACCGACGACACAGACCTGGTGCCGATCGCCGAGCCACAACTCGAGCAGGCGCTGTTGCAGGGCGTTGACGTCCTGGTATTCGTCGACGACGAAATGGCGGTACTGGTCGCGAACCACCCGGGCGATGTCCGGGCGCTCGTCGAGAATGCCAATGGTGAGCAGCAGGACGTCCTCGAAGTCGATCACCCCCCGTTCCGTGGTGCATTGCTCGTACGACGCCCACACCCGGGCCATCGCGGTGAGGTCGATACCAGCCGGGTCGCGTCCGGCCCGTCGGGCGGCAGCGGCATACGTCTCAGGCGTGAGCAGACAGACCTTGGCCCATTCGATCTCGGCGGCCAGATCGCGGATCGCGGTCCGGTCGAATTGCATCCGCAACCGAGCGGTGGCCTCGGCGACGACCGGGAACTTGCTGGCCAGGACCTCGGGTGCGGCCCCGCCGACGGCTCGGGGCCAGAAGTAGTGCAGTTGTTTCAGCGCGGCTGCGTGGAAGGTACGTGCCGGCACCCCGGCGACTCCGAGTTGCCGCAGCCGAGTGCGTAGTTCGCCGGCCGCGCGGGCGGTGAAGGTCAGGGCGAGGACTCGTTGCGGCGGGTAAGCCCCGGAGTGGACGCCGTAGGCGATCCGGTGGGTGATTGCCCGGGTCTTTCCGGTGCCGGCTCCGGCCAGCACCCGGGTCGGCCCCACCGGGTCGGCGGCGACCTCTCGTTGCTCCGGGTCGAGGGCTTCGAGCACGGTGTCGGCGCGGGATTCGGGCGAGGCCAGGAACGCGCTCATCCGCTTGGCCTGGGCCGACGCGCGGTGAGGTCGTGCTCGACGGGGACGATCCGGGGCTGCCGGGCCAGCAACGCACCCACCGAGCCCAAGGCGGCCAGTTCATCGACGATGGTGCGGGTAGGCGGCAGCAGCGACAAGGCGCCGGTCTCGGCACGGCAGACGATCTCGCGGATCGGCAGCCACTCCGAGCGGTGTGCCTCGGTGGTCGTGTGACCGAAGTCCCGGGCCTCGGCACCGGTCACGGGATAGAGCAGAAACCGCACGTCGAAACGCCGTGAGTAGCCGATCGGGGTGACCCACCGGTCCCAAGGCTGCAACCGGGCCGGGTCGAGCCGGGCGCCGGTCTCCTCGGCGACTTCGCGGACGGCCGTGGCCAGGATGGTGCAGCTATCGGCAGGCGTCAACGTCTCGCGCCCCGCGCTCGGCAACCACCGGGCGGAGTGATCGTCAGGTAACCCGCGCGGGATCGTCAAGACGGCCCCGGCCGCAGTATCTCCGGGATCAATCCGCCCGCCGGGGAAGACGAGGGCTCCGGCGGCGAAATCCATCGTCGCCACCCGGTGTTGCACGAACGCCTCGAGACCGTCGGCCCCGTCCCGGACCGGGATGACGCTGACCGCGGGGCGTGGCGCTGGGCGCGGCAACCGACCGGCGACCTGAGCGAGAAACGACGTATGCCGGGCAGCCTCGGCACCGTCGGGCAGGAGCAACTCCAGGTCACGATCGAAGGCGAGGCCGCCGGCCGCGAACAGCAGCATGGTGCCCCAGCCACGACCCCGCGCCTGAGGGAGGACCCACAACGCGTCGACGGACAACCGACGCCCGGCCTGGCGCAAGCGGGCCTCCCCGACCGGGGGATCGCCGACAGTCAAGCATTCGGCGTGGCCCGGGTGCACGCAGGTCACGGTGAGTCTCACGACGGCAGTATCGCTCGGGTCACTGACAGATTTTTCTCTTCGGGATGTATCAGGGCCGGTTCATCCGGGTCTTGCAGGTCAGAACGGCACCAGTGGAAGGTCGGCCAGGGTGATCGCCGCACCCGACTGACGCGCCCGGTGTCGGCGGCGAAGGAGTGTCGGACTGAGCCGGCCAATGCGGCGACGCGCAGCGGGTCTCAGGGGGCCTGCTGCTCGTCGTTCGTCCAGGCTTAGATCTGCGTCGTGGCGTCGACCTTGGCCTTCTTCTTGTCGCCCTTCTTCTGCGGCACGACCCGTTCCAGGCTGTGCGCATGATCGGGCACGTAGCGGTTCGACTCGCGGGGTGGCCGGTCGTAGCCGACGGCGTCGGGACGTGAGGGGATCTCCACTGGCTGTGGTGCGACCTGTTCGTAGGGCACCGTCGAGAGCAGGTGGGCAATGACGTTGATCCGGCTGGCTTTCTTGTCTTCGGACTCGACCGTGTACCACGGGGAGTCACCCAGGTCGGTGAACTGCATCATGGTGTCCTTGGCCTTGCTGTAGTCCTCCCACCGGGCGATCGACTGCATATCCATCGGCGAGAGCTTCCAGCGACGCATCGGGTCGTTGGCCCGGGAGCGGAACCGGGCCTCCTGCTCGACGTCACTGACCGAGAACCAGTACTTGCGCAACATGATCCCGTCGTCGATGAGCATCCGCTCGAACGACGGTGCTTGGCGCAGGAAACGCGCATACTCGACGTCGCTACAAAAACCCATGACTCGTTCGACCCCGGCCCGGTTATACCAGGACCGGTCGAACAGCACGATCTCCCCGGCGGCCGGCAGGTGCTCGACATAGCGCTGGAAGTACCACTGGGTCTTCTGCCGCTCGGTCGGTGCCGGCAAGGCCGCGATCCGGGCGTGCCGAGGATTGAGATACTCGGTCATCCGCTTGATCGCCGAGCCTTTGCCTGCCGCGTCGCGGCCTTCGAAGAGCACCACCAACCGTGCGCCGGTCTCGATGATCCACTGCTGCATGGTCACCAACTCGGCCTGCAGCCGAGCCAGCTCCTTCTCATAGGTCGGCGTGTCGAGCTTGCGAGTGCCGTTCGCGGTGTACTTGGGCATGTACGGCATTCTTGCACCGTGGCCTACCAGGGAGCCGAGAGCCACGGGTAGTTTCGCCGGTAGTTCCAGGCCGGTATGCCGCTCGACAGCCCCCGGTTGCCGGTCCGGTCCGTTTGATGCCCCAAGGAGAGCAGCACGTGTCATATCCCTACCCCGCTCCTGGCACCGTGATCATGTTCACAACCGTGTGGTGCGGCTACTGCCGCCGGCTCAAGCATCAGCTCGACGGTCAGGGCATCGTCTACGACGAGGTCGACATCGAACGGCGCCCGGAAGCCGCCGACTTCGTCATGAGCGTCAACGAGGGCAACTACACCGTGCCGACCATGCTCTTCCCGGACGGCAGCACCGCGACCAACCCGTCAGCTGCCGAGGTCAAGGCCCGGCTGCACGGGTGAGGGGCACCTGGGCGCTCGTCCGGTCGTCGTTCCCAGCCGGTCGTCGACGACGCCACGGCACGACGGGCCCGTGCGGCATACCGTGCGACAGCGATACCGCGATACTCCGATCCCGCGGTATTGCGGTATTGCGATCCCGCCCAGCCACCCCGGACGGTTGTCCGAGGGTGGAGCCGGGGTGGTTCAGTCGGTCGATTCGCCGGAAGGGTCCGGGGCGGCATCCTGTGGGCGGGGCCGCTTGGCAGCGAGCCGGTCGACTCCGGCAAGCAACGTGGAGCGGGCCGAGTCGACCCGAGCCGCATAGCGGCCCTCGGTGCGACTGTCGATCGCCGACTCGGCTTTGTCCAGCAGTGTCACGACGTGATCCCGCTTGGTGTGGGCTAGCTCACCGGCGTGCTCGATCGTGCGCCGGGCAGCTCGGCCGGTCGTTTCGGCGAGATCATCGATGCGCTCTTCGAGGTGCCACTGCTCGGCCTTGGCCTTCAGTGTGGCGACGGTCTCGGTGATCGTGGCGCTAAGGCCGTCACGCGGCGTCTTGTCGGCAGTCATCCTGGTCTCCCCTCAGTATGGGTCCTTGGTCGGCCCCACGGCACGGAATGTCTTGGTCAACATGACTTGGTCAACGGGGTTGCCAGAGGAGGTGTTCCTCGTTCGGGCCGGGGAGAGCCCTGGTCCGACCCTGATTGTGTCGAGGTCACTGGGGATCACTGGAGTCATCGGGAGCCATCTGGAGTCACTGGGGGTCAACGAGGGTCAACAGATCATCAGGAGGGTCACCGGGCACCCCAGCGGTCGGCCACCCGGCGCCCGGCGACCACCTCGACCGGCTGACCCAGCCAGCGCTCGATGAGCCGACGGGCGATGGAGATGCCGCCCGGAACCCGGATCGACCCATCCCGAAGGAGCTCGGCATACTCGTCGCGGCTGACCCAACGCACCTCGGCCATCTCGTCCGGGTCGGGGCGCAACCTGGTCGTGGTGGCGCGCGCTGTGCACCCGACCATCAGCGACCACGGGAAGGGCCACGGCTGGTCGGCGAGATAGCGCACGTCGGTCACCCGGACGCCGCTCTCTTCGAAGACCTCGCGCACCACTGCCGCCTCGAAGCTTTCGCCCGGCTCGACGAAACCGGCCAGCACCGAGTAGTGACCGGCCGGCCAGCGCAGCCCGCGCCCGAGCAGCAGTCGTTCATCGGCATCGGTCACCGAGACGATGACCGATGGGTCGGTCCGTGGGAAGTGCTCGCTGCCGTCGGCGGTACACCGCCGCACCCAGCCGCTGGCTGCCGATTCGGTGGGCGACCCACAGCGCGGGCAGAAGCGATGGGTGGCGTGCCAGTTGGCCAGCGCCTGCACGGTCGTGAAGATCCCGGCGTCTCGATCGCTCAGGTGGGCGCCACACCCGCGAAGGGTCCGCCAATCGACTCCTGGCTCGGTGGCGGGCGGCTCGGATGGTTCGTGCTCTTCGACGATTCCCAGGTAGCCCGCGCGTTCCGGCCCGGGTGCCCGGCCGAGGTAGACGGCCAGCCGGGTCAGATCGGCCGGCTCGGGAGCGCGCAGCCGCAGACGCGAGCCGGAGGTCGCGTCGGTGATCGGCATACGTTCCTGCCGGAGAGCGGCCACGCGGGTCGCAGGGTCGGCGATCAGTCGAGGCATCAGCCCCGGATCCAATCGCTCGTGAGCCAGGCGCTCGAGATCACCGCGCGATAGCGCCAACCCGCTCAGCACCGACTCGTCCACCCGAGCACCATAGACGTGCCCGACCTCCGGAATCGGATTCTCGGGTGGGTCGGGACCCCAGTCGGCGCGGCACCAGATCCGGTGCGGATAGCGCCTCGGACACCTGTGGGCAGGACAACGCGCGCGCGTCCCCGCATCCACCGGCCGCACGGCATACCGTGTGGTCGTGACCACTGCCCGACCCGACACCAGGAGCCCCGCATTCCTGGCCGCCCTTGCCAGCGCTGCCGTGCTGGGCCTCGATCCAGCTGCCGTTCGTGGAGTCAAAGCCGACATCTCAGCCGACTTCGACGTGGCGTTCGTCACCGACACCGAAGACCGGAAATGGGTCGTGCGCGCGCCCCGTAGCCCGATGGCCGGGGCCCGGATGGAGAGCTCTGTGGCACTGCTCGCGCTGCTGGCTCGGCGGGTGCCATTCCAGGTGCCGATTCCGCAAGGCTTCGCGGAGCTGCCCGAGGGGCGGGCTGCGGTGTATCCCTTCCTGCCGGGCTCGCCATTGCGCCTGTCGGCGTTGCCCCCCGGGCCCGGTCTGGCCGCCCGATTCGGCGAGATGCTGGCGGCGCTGCACACCGTCGATAGTCGGGTCTACGACGAGGCGGGTATGCCGGCATACGACTCCGAGGCGTACCGCTCCCGGCGACTGTCCGACCTGGATCGCGCGGCCGCCACCGGGCAGGTTCCTTCGACTCTGCTGAGCCGATGGGAGAGCGCCCTCGATGACGTGTCCTTGTGGCGTTTCGCGCCGACGCCGACCCATGGCGATCTGTCCGGGGGCCAGGTGCTCGCGGTCTTCAGCTCGGACGACGATCTCACGAGCGGACAGATCAGCGGCATCACCGGCTGGGAGGAGGCCCGGGTCGCTGATCCGGCTGACGATTTCGCGACCCTGGTGACCATCGCAGACCCGGCCACGGTCGAGTCCGTGCTCGAGGCCTATGCCAATGCCCGCGCCGAGCCGACGGACCCGCAGTTGCGGCGCCGGGCTCGGCTGGCCGGCGAGCTGCAGCTGTTGTCGCGGCTGCTGGCGGCCGTCACGTCCGGCACGTCCGAATTGGTGCGCCGATATGCCGGGGAATTGCGTCGTCTCGACGATCTGGTCGAGCCGGACGATCTGGATGCCCCGCCACCGACCGTGGTGGCCCCCAAACCCGTGTCGCTACCGACGCCGAGCGGTGAGCCGATCGACGGCCCGGACGACGACCGGCCCGATCTCGAGGCGACCCAGCCGATGCCCCCGGGTGAGCTTCCCGAGCCGCTACCCGAGAACACGGATGCAACGCAGGAGTTGCCGAAGTTCACCCCGTCCGCAGGATCCGAGGAACCGTCGGCATCGGGTGCCGACGACCAGCTCGAGGCACCCGATCCTGGTGATGCCGCAGATGAGATGCCAGCCGAGGACAGCGATACCAGCCGCGAGAGCGACAAGCCCTAGCCCGCTCGAATCCAACTCCGGGCATTCAACTCCGGGCGTTCAACTCCGGGCCGGGACGATCGGCGCTGGTGTCGGGCCGATGGTCACGGTCGGATCTGGGCCAACACCTGGGTGAGTTCGTCGATTCCGGGCAAGGGGGGCCGCACGGTTTGGCCGGTCCGGGCGTAGAAGAACGCGGCGTCGACGTGCTCGGGCGGCAGCCCCCGCACCCGAGCGTAGGCAAGGGCGTAGACCGCGAGTTGCACGGCGGCAGCCCGCTGCTTGGCCGAATCGTCGGGTGGCACACCGGTCTTCCAGTCGACAACGGTCACCCCGCCGTCCGGGCGCGCGAAGACGGCATCGATACGGCTGCGCACGGCCATGCCGTCGATGACGGTCTCGACGGCTGTTTCGATCTCGATCGGGGTTCGAGTGGCCCATTCACTGGCGCGGAAGTTGTCGATCAACATGGCTAAGTCGTCGGCACCGTCCGGTGCGTCCGGTGCCAGCATCGACGTGTCGGGTCGGCTGTCGTCGGCGGCGCCAGGGAGTTCGGTGACCTCGAGGAGTGCGGCTTGACCGTAGTGCTGCTCCACCCAGGCGTGGAAGGCGGTGCCGCGGCGAGCCATTGGATCCGGTGCTTCCGGCAGTGGACGGCGTCGAGCCATGGCGAACCCCCGCGGGTCGGCTGCCAGACGCACCATCTCGGATGCGGATAGGTGACCGGGCACGTCGACGACCGATCCAGGTGGTTCTCGTTCGGCTCGGCGCTCGGCCAACAGGGTGGCGACATCGGCCGCCAGGTCAGACTCGTCGATAGGGACCGGCAGCTCCGTCTGGCCGGCTCGCTCTTGGCGGGCTCGAGCGACGGCGGCCTCGGCTTGTTCGAGAAGTGCCCGCCGATCGGCGAGGTGATCCGCCGGCCACAGCACGACTCGCTGCTGCTCGAGCACCGGGTTGACGAGGTCGTCGGCTGGTTCTGGCAGCGGCTCCCACGGGCCGACCCGCACACCGAATGATTCGGCACGTTCATGGATCGGCACCAAGAACCGTGAGGTGACCCGGGGTGTCGCAGCGTCGAGCCAGACCGGCGCGGTGAGCAGCAGTCGATGGCGTGCCCGAGTCATCGCGACATAGGCGAGTCGGCGCTCCTCGTCGATGGCCCGTTGACCTTCGGCTACCCGAAATGCCTCGTACCGGCGCTCGATCTCGTCACGATCGACCGCCCCGGCCGGCTCGAACACAGGCAGAGCCGCATGATCACCGCGCAACGCATAGGGCAGTCCGGCGAGCCCGCGGGTCCACCCGGACAACGCCGGTTCGTCGACGTGCCACCCCCGCCCGGACGGCTTCGTCCGCGGTGGTGGCCGCCACGTGGGGAAAGTGCCTTCGACCAGTCCCGGCACCGCTACGACGTCCCATTCGAGGCCCTTCGCTGCATGCACCGTGAGCACTTGCACGGCTTCGGGCGACGGCTCGACGGCAGCCATGTCGAGACCACGCTCCTGCTGCTCGGCGGCCTCGAGCCAGCCAAGGAATGCAGCCAGGGTCGGCTGGTCGCTGCCCGCGGCGAAACCGGCGGCGACATCGGTAAAGGCGTCCAGATGGATCCGCGCCACCGCAGGCGGGTACTCCGGCCGGGCCAGGACCTCTACATCAAGACCCAGGGACCGTTCTGCTTCCCCGACGAGTTCGGGCAGCGGCAAGCCACTCAAACCCCGCACCCGTTGGATCGCTGCAGCCAAACCGTACAACCGTGACCGGGTCACCGGGTCGAGTCGCTCCCCTTCTGGCCCGGACCACCCAGGCGGCGGCAGTTCCTCGACGGCCTCGAGCAGGCTCGGCTCGTCGATCGCCCCCGGAGCCAGGTCGACGAGTCGGTTTCCGCGCCCGGCGGTGCCAGCGTCGGTGTCGCCCACTGCCGCTTCCGGAGCACCGATTCGCTCCGGTGGACTGCCGTCCAGGCTGCGCCGGTGCCGGAAGCACGCCCAGGCGTAGAGCCCGTCGAGATCGGCGGCCCCGAGCCGGCACAACGGGCCCGTCAACAGCCGCATCAGCGCATCCCCGCGGGTCGGGTCGGCAACAACCTGCAAGAACGCCACCATGTCGACGACCTCCGGGGTGAGCAGCAGCCCGCCCAGGCCGACCACCTCGACTGGCAGCCCCTCGGCCTCCAGGGCCTCCAGCACCTGCTGGAACTGAGATCGTTTGCGACACAAGACGGCAGCAGTCGTCGAGGATCTTCCCCGCGCCTGCCGGATCCATCGGGCCAGGTATGCCGCCTCCGCGGACTGAGTGCCCAGGCGGGCCACTTCGACGTCACCGGCTTGAGCCTCCGGACGGGCATGCAACGGTTGCACGTGGACGCGAGCCGTAACCCGGAGCGGCTCAGCGACCAGATTGGCGACCGCCAGCGGGATGCGGTCGTTGCGCCAAGTCGTCGACAACGACAGGACGGGTGTTCGCCCGCAGGACGGCTCATCACGCGAACCGGTTCGGGTGGGGAACTCGGCCGGGAAGCGGGCCAAAGTGGCCGAGCTCGCGCCACGCCAGCCGTAGATCGCCTGATGTGGGTCGCCGACGGCCGTGACCGAGACTCGGGCAGCCGACCGATCCGGGCCGGGACGGTCGTCCGGGGCGACGAACAGGTCTCGGAGCAGAGCCAGCTGCGCTTCGGAGGTGTCTTGGAATTCGTCGAGCAGCACGACTCGATACCGGGCTCGTTCCCCCGCGCCGATTTCGGGGTGTTCCCGAGCCAGCCGGGCGGCCAGCGCCACCTGGTCGGCGAAGTCGAGCGCGTCACGGGATCGTTTGAGGGCGGTGAAGGCGTCGATGACCGGCAGGATGGCCCGGCGCTCCGACAGGGCGGTGCGCACGTCACGCAGCGGTGGAGTGCGCCGCCGGCTGCCACCCGGCGGCACCGTGTCGAGTGCTGCCAGCACCCGGTCGATCTCGGCGCGCACGTCTTCGGTGGTGCACAGATGCTCGGCCAGCTCGGCCGCCAGGTCGACGACCGCGCCGATGATCGTCGAGTCGGCCTTGGTCAACGCGCTGAGGGCAGCCACCTCGCTCGAGGCAACCGGTGTGCCGCCCGGAAGGCCGCCGGTGTCGAAACCCAACACAGCCTCGGCAGCGAACTGCCAGACGGCCGCTTCGGACAGCAGCCGCGCGTCCGGTTCGATGCCTGCCCGCAAGGCGTGCTCGCTGACGAGGCGCCCGGCATACGCGTGGTAAGTGCTGATTGTCGGTAGTCCGGTCAGGGCCTGGGCACCCCAGTCTGTCGGCTCGGGCACCCAGAGGCCGGCGGCCTGCAGTCGCCGTAGCCGTAGGGCGACCCGCTCGGCCAACTCACCCGCAGCTTTGCGGGTGAAGGTGAGCCCGAGCACTTCATCGGGGGCGACGAACCCATTGGCCACCAACCAGACGACCCGGGAGGCCATCGTCTCGGTCTTGCCGCTGCCAGCCCCGGCGACGACGAGCATCGACCCGTCGGCGGGTGCCTCGATGACGGCGATCTGTTCGTCGGTGGGCGGGTGGGTGGCCCCGGCAGCGAAGGCTAGCTCGGTGGCATCGAGTGTGGCGCGGCTCATGAGACGACGCCACCCTCGGGCCGGGCTGGGCAGCTGGTGCGCACCGGGCACCGGTCGCAGTGCGGTCCGGAGATGGCCGCGAACCGGGCGGCACCCATACCGTCGGCGGCCCTGTCCAGCAGCTCGGCGGCCCAGTGCGGGTCGGCAGCCTCGGACAGCGGGGGTTGCCGCTGCAGATTGACACGGTTCGCGGCGTTGCGGCCCAGCTGGAGCAGGGCGGCTCCCGCCGACCGGGCGCCGTGTTCAGCGAAGGCGCCGGATTCGACGGCAGCCTGGTATGCCGCGAGCTGGGGGTGAGTGGGCACCTCTTTGGCCCGGGTCTTGGTCGCCCCGGTTTTGTAGTCGATGACCCGTAGCGCCCCACTGCTGACGTGCCGCTCGAGTCGGTCGACTGTGCCGGCGACCCGGGCCCGGCCGACCCGCGCGCTGAAGCCGATCTCGACGCCGACGACCTGCCAATCGGCTGCCTCGGCAGAGCCGATATACCGCGCTGCTCTCTCGGCCATCGCATGTGCCTCGGACCGTTTGCGTTCGGTGACCCACCCGGGCGCCAATCCGAGCTGCGGCCAGCGTCGGTCGATCTCGGTCTGCAGCCGTGCCGCGTCCGGTGGCTCGGCCCGGTCTGGCTGCCCGGCCAGGTCGCTGAGGACCTCGTGGACCAGGGTGCCGATGGCGGCTGCCGGAGCCGGTGGCCCGGAGCCGCCGCTGGCGACGAGCACCCATTGCAGTGGGCACGTGGCGAAACGTTGGAGCGCCGACGGCGACACCTTGACCGGCTGGTCCGGTTGCCGCCGCGGACGCACCGAAGCTGGTGCGGTCAAACCCCACCAGTGTGCGGGGTCGGCTCCCGGAACGCCGTCATCGGCAAGCGTGGCCAGCAGGCGAGCTGCCGATGCCCGACGTATCGGGTCGGGCGCGACCGCTTCGCGACGCAACTCCCCGACGACGGCAGGCAGGGTCAGCATCCGTGGGACCGTCGTGAAGGGTCGCGTCGGCCCCAGTGGCCCATGTGGATCCACCGGATCCAGCACGTCGAGATAGGGAGACGGTTGTTCGTCGTCGCAGCGCACCGCGGACACGAGCAGTCGGTCGCTCGAGCGAGTGAGTGCGACATGGAACAGCCTCGTCTCGTCGTAACCCACGGCGGTCCGGGCCGCCCGTAGACCGCCCGCCTCCACCCGGGCTGACGCTCGGCCGGTAACCACGTCGACGAGCGCCTCCGAGCCCAGCAGCGAGCCTCGCAACCGCAGATCGGGCCAGACGCCCTCTTGCACCCCGGCGACACACACCAGGGACCACTGCCGGCCTGCGGCGGCCGCCGGGGTGAGCAACTCGACCGACCCGGTCGTCAGGGTCCGCTGCACCAGGGTGTCGCCGGGGACCTCCTCGGCTCGGACGTAGTCGAGGAACTGGTCGGGCCCGGCCATCGGCAAGCGGTCGGTGAACCGGGCGGCGGCATCGAAGAGCGCCAGCACGGCGTCAAGATCACGGTCGGCTCGAGCCGCCCGGGCGGCGCCCACCCGCCCACCGGTCCCGCGTGCCCGCAACGCCGTCGCTCGCCACAGCCCAGCCAGCTCGAGCGCTGACCAGATCTCCCAGAGGACGGTCTCGGCGGTGACTCCGGGCTGCCAACCCAATCCATCGCTCGCCCGTCGCGCCACTCGCAGCCCGGCTGCCAACGCACGTGCGAGTCGACGCAAGGGCTCACCTTCGGGCAGGTCCATGGTGGCCTGCCCGGCCCGCACCGGATCACCGATCAGATCGACCAACAGCTCGTCGCTACGACGTCTGCCCCCGGCATCGAGTTCGTCGCGACGCAGATGCCGCCGTAACCGCCGCAACGAAACCGCGTCGGCCCCACCGAGCGGCGAGCCGAGCAACTCGACCACCTCGCTCGCCCGGGCGGCAGCCGTAGGATCCATGGCCCAGCGCACGACGAGGTCGAGCAGCATCAGCAACGGTCGGACTGCCACCTCGTGACGAACCGGCAGATGCACGCCCGGGGTGACGACCGGCACGCCCGCTGTCGTCAGCACCCGACGCAGTGTGTCGCTGCGGGCTCGGCCCCGCACGATGACCGCCATCTGGTTCCACGGCATACCGTCGTGCAGATGGGCGCGCCGAAGGGTGCTCGCCACGAGGGCGGCCTCCTGCGCGGTCGATCGCAGCAGCGCCACCTGCACCTGCCCGGGGCCACGGCCGACCGCCGGGACGCTCTGTCGTTGGAGTCCGCCACCGAGGGCCCCGATGTGCTGCGCGACTCGTCCGGCGGCGGCGTGCACGTGCTCCGGGGTGCGGTATGCCGTGTCGAGCACATGGGTCGGCGCCGCACAGACGGCGGGCCAGTCGGGATGCCACAACAGCCTGGGGTCGCCTCCACGAAAGGTCTGCACGGCAGAGTCGGGGTCGCCGATCAGCACCAGTTGCAGCCCCGGGTGGACCACCCGGCTCAGCAGCCGCGCTGATGCCCAGGTCAACTCCTGAGCATCGTCGACGACCACGAGACGCAGCTGGTCGTGCAGCCGGGCCAGGGCAGGTGGGTGCTCGTCGAGCAAGTCGGTCGCCGCAGCAGCGATCCAAGCCGGATCGTAGGCACCGGGCCGGGACAAGGCCGTGACCTGGTCGTATTCGTCGAGCACCTGGGCCGCCGCCACCCACTCCGGACGCTGATGCTCGGCGCCGAGCCGCGCCAACTCCGGCGCGTCGACACCGTGTTCGACCGCCCGCATGAGCAGGTCACGCAACTGGGCTCGGAACCCGCGGGTCCCGAGCGCCGCCCGCACCCGATCCGGCCAGTCCGGGGCACGGAGTGCCCCGGGTGTCGCCGATCCGGACGGGTGGGCCGCGTGTCCGGCCAGCAGCTCCCGAAGGATGACATCCTGCTCCGGCCCGGACAGGAGCCGGGGCGGTGGGTCGCCACGCAGAGCTGCTTCGCGGCGCAACACGGCGAATGCGAACGACGGCGGGGTCCGCGCAATCGGCTCGGTCACCGTGCGGGCCAGCCGGGCAGTGATCAGCTCACGCAATCGCCCAGCCGCTGACCGAGTGGACGACAGGACGAGAACCGACTCGGGAGCCAACCCGAGTCGATTGACCCGGTCGAGCACGAGGTGCACGGCCAGCTCGGTCTTGCCGGTGCCCGGACCACCCAACACACGCACCACGGCCGACCGGTCGCTGAGTGCCTGCCTCTGTGCGGCGTCGAGCTGAGCCACCGTAGGACCCACGGCCGGCCGGCGCGCCCGCCGCATCTGCACCATGGCGCCATCCCACCACGGAGCACCGACACTCAACCCAGTGAGCCGGTGGACGGGGCCATCTGTCGGACTGTCCGTTGAATCCTGCGGTGTAGCTGACAATACGGTTCGTGCGGGAGGACAATGGGGGTAGGCCGCGCAGGGCAGCGCGACGGAAGGGAGCATCATGCTCAACCCACGTTGGGTCGCTGGGGCTATCCTCACCGCAGTCTTGGCTGCTGGATCCGGACCGGCGTCGGCATTGCCGATACCGATACCCGAGAATCCGGACTCACCTACGTGTCAGCCGGTCCTCGTCGACGACAACCAGACGACGACATGGCAGTCGAGTTTCCACTTCGACCCTCGGCTCAACGACGTCGAGACCTGCGGTGCGAGACCGGTAATCGTCTCCGAGCCTTCACACGGCCTCGCCGACACGGTGTACGACGGTCGTCTTGTGTATTGGCCAAACGATCACTATCTCGGAACGGACTCCCTCGAGTATTCGATTACGTCACCGCTCAGCGGCTTGAGCGACACGGCAACCGTCACGTTCACCGTGACCGACCCGGTGTGCGAGTTGAGCGCAAGCCCCGATTCGTACGCCACGGAACCCGGGGTGCCACTGGTCGTGCACGCACCGGGCGTCCTGGCCAACGACTCATCACCGTGCGACGGGGTCGGGGGCAAGGCTTTCAGCCCGAGCCATGGCAAGGCCGACATCGCCAACGACGGGAGCTTCACCTACACGCCTGAAACGGGATTCGTGGGGACAGACGAGTTCGGCTACGCGATCCACTCGGCGGTCGACATGTCCGGGATGTACACGACAGTGACCATCGACGTCGGAGGCTCGACGTGCGTCGCCGACGCGAACGACGACGAGTTCACGGCCTCAGCGAATTGGCTCCTCGTCGTCGGGTCGCCCGGTCTGCTCGCGAATGACACGCAGTGTGATGCCGTGACCGAGTTGCTCAAGAAGCCTCTTCACGGCGACGTCGTCGTGATGCCGAAGGGTCAGTTCATCTACCGCCCCGATCCGGGGTTCGTCGGCGCGGACAAGTTCACGTACGGGCTTGTCGATGATCGCCACATCGTTGACGGGGCCACGGCGCACATCCAGGTCGAGCCCCCGCGTGAGAGCGGATGCCCGCCATGGAGCCGCTGGTGCCACCTGGGCCCGCAATAAACCGCCTCAACCCGCACCAGCTCGCTGCCAACACCACCATGGGACCATGGAGCGAGGCGAGGACGCGAGCAGATCCCGGGCCCGGCAACTGCTGCATAGGATGAACCCGAGCTGCTAGTCCAAGAGGGAAGAGGCGACATGGTGGTGGGGTCGGATGCCCACGAGCCCGCATCGGGCTCGGCCAAGAGCCATCGTGGCACTCACCCCACGCGGCGCACCGAGCGCACTCGCGTACAACGCATGCCACGATCGGCCCGACGAGCACAACTGCTTGCGGCCGCCCAAGAGGCGTTCGTCGCGTCTGGATATCACGCTGCGGCGATGGACGACATCGCCGAACGGGCCGGGGTGTCCAAACCAGTGCTCTACCAGCACTTCCCCGGCAAGCTGGAGCTCTACCTGGCCTTGCTCGATCAACGTGCCGACGACTTGGAGCAAGCGGTGCGTGAAGCGCTGGCCAGCACCACCGACAACAAGGCACGCGTCCAAGCCACGGTCGAGGCCTACTTCGGGTTCGTGGCCCGCGAGGGGTCAGCTTTCCGCATCCTCTTCGAGAGTGATCTGATCAATGATGCTCACGTCGCCGAGCGCATCGATCGGGCTTTCCGGGGTTGCGGTGAGACCTTCGCGGACGCGATCACCGCGGACACCGACTTGCCTCGGGCCGAGTCGATGGTGCTGGCCATGGCTCTCACCGGGATGGCCCAGATGTCTGCGCGCAACTGGGCCGTCCTGGAGTCACCGATAAGCCAGGCCGACGCCGTGCGGTTGGTCGGTCAGCTGGCCTGGCGCGGGATCCGCGGTTTCCCCAAGTCGTCCGAACGGGCAGATCAACCGCAACCCACAGACCCGACCGAGTAGAGGCGTCGGTCACCAACCCCGACCCCGCGACCTTCGCGGAGTCAGCGACCTGAAGGAGTGCCGTGGAGGTCCGGATCGGAATGCGCGATGTCGCGCGAGAGATCTCGTTCGAAAGCGACGAGTCGGTCGACGCTGTCAGCGAGCTGGTCGTCGCGGCCGTGAACGACGGGGCCGCGCTGACCTTGCACGACGACAAGGGCCGCCGGTATGTCGTGCCGGCCGCTGCGCTCGGCTACGTCCAGTTGGGTGAGCCCGAGAAAGGCCGGGTCGGCTTCGGGGCCCAGTGAGGCGAGATCGGGTATCGCCAACGCCCCACTGAGTTCTACACAATCCGTTCGACACAATCCGGGACCACTCGAGTGTCACGTGGGAGCGTTGGGACGCTTCCGAATGAACAAGATGAAGTCATCGCCGGCCTCACGCGCTCAGGCCGAGAGCCTTCATCCGTCGGGTGTGGCCTTCGGTGAGCCGGGCCAGCAGGCGTCCGGTTTCACCGGGATCCGGGCCCGATTCGTCGCCGGCCAACAGCGCGGCCAACGCGTCACGCTCGGACGCCACGGTTTGCACAGTCTGTAAGGCCTCGCCGAGAATCCGTCGGCCCCACAGCGACAATCGTCCGTGGACCCGCGCATCGTGGGTCACCGCTTTCAGCACTTCGACGGCGATCGCTGGTGACTCGGCTACCGGGCTGAGCATCCCGACAATGAAGTCCCGGTCGCTCGTGGTCAGCCGCTGTCCCATGTCGAGGTAGAAGTCTCGGACGATCCCATCGCCGACGTATGCCTTGACGATGCCTTCCAACCAATCGATCGGGGCCGTCCGTTGATGGAAACTGTCGACCGCCGCGGCGAACGGCACCATCGCCTCTTCCTGGCCGACTCCGAGTTCCTCCAACCGTTCGACGACCCGTTCGCACCGGAGGAACATCGATACGGCCAGCCGGGCGAAGGAGAGCTTGGCCCGCAGGTTCGGAGTCACCTGGGCATCGGCGGCCAACGCTTCGAAGCCGCTGAGTTGCGCGTAGGACAACGCGCCGAGCAAGTCGATAACGGCTTGCCGATCCGTCGTATCGGGCATCGTATCGGGCGTGGTATAGGGCATCCCGTCGGGGACTTGGTCAGGCATCGTGTCAGTGGGCTCGGCGGGTTCGGCGGGCTCGGTTTCCGCTGCTGAGCCTTCGGCTGGCTGAGTCATTGATAGTCAGGGGTACAGCGCCCCACTGCGGGCTCGTTCCCCGTCCCCCTTCCATTCCCTGCGTGCGGTTCGCGCACCCGACCGATGATCTGTTGACCCGAGCGTATCGACGCCGCCCCGCAACGGATACGAGGCGGAGCTGTGGAGCACGTTAGACTGAGACCCGACCTGGTGCCCGATCGGCCCGTATCGACACCCGCCGAGTGGCTCGGCGACCTCCTCGTAGACCTCCGATCGGCTCCCCACACCGGCTTGGCCGCCACAGCGGCTGCCGACCCGATCGGAAGCGATTTCTGCATGACGCCCCTGGCTCCACAAGACACCCAGCCCACCTTCGCCGACTTCGACGTCCACCCCGACATCGTCGCGTCGCTGACCGATGCCGGGATTGTGCATCCCTTCCCCATCCAGGCGATGACCCTTCCGGTCGCGCTCGGCGGGCACGACATCATCGGCCAAGCCAAGACCGGCACCGGCAAGACCCTGGGTTTCGGAGTGCCGATGCTCATGCATGTGCGCACCCAGGCCGACGACGGGTATGCCGATCTGCCGCGCCCGGGTGCGCCGCAGGCGCTCGCGGTCACCCCGACCCGGGAACTGGCCGTCCAAGTGGCCGGTGACCTGGAGCGAGCCGGCGCGCGGCGGGGCGTGCGGGTGCTCACGGTCTACGGCGGGCGCGCCTACGAGCCGCAGATCGAGGCTCTGAAGAAGGGCGTGGAAATCGTCGTCGGCACTCCGGGACGACTCATCGACCTGGCCAGGCAGGGGCACCTCGACCTGTCTCAGGCGCGCACTGTCGTGCTCGACGAAGCAGACGAGATGCTCGATCTCGGGTTTCTCCCCGACATCGAGACAATCCTGTCGCTGGCTCCCGCCGGACGTCAGACGATGCTCTTCTCGGCCACCATGCCCGGGCAGATCGTCGCGTTGGCCCGCCGCTACATGACCCAGCCCACGCATATCCGGGCAATCGGCGACGAGACCGAGAACGCGCACACGGTCAAGGCCATCGAGCAGTTCGTCTACCGAGCCCACGCCATGGACAAAGTCGAAATGCTCAGCCGCATCCTGCAGGCACGCAACCGCAGCCTGACCCTGGTCTTCACTCGCACCAAGCGAACCGCGGCCAAGGTCGCCGATGAGCTGGCCGATCGCGGGTTCGCGGCTGCCGCGATCCACGGTGACCTCGGCCAGGGCGCCCGCGAGCAAGCGCTCCGGGCCTTCCGCAACGGCAAGGTCGACGTCCTCGTCGCGACCGACGTGGCCGCCCGCGGCATCGACGTCGAGAACATCACCCACGTGGTCAATTACGTCTGCCCGGAAGACGAGAAAACCTATGTACACCGGATCGGACGCACCGGCCGGGCCGGCAACACGGGAATCGCAGTGACGCTGGTGGATTGGGAGGACATGCCTCGGTGGGCGCTCATCAACCGCCAGTTGGATCTCGGGATTCCCGAGCCGGAAGAAACCTACTCGTCGTCCGAGCGTCTCTATTCCGACCTCGACATTCCCACTGACGTGACCGGCCGGTTGGCCAAGGACCAGCAGACCCGCGCTGGTTTGGACGCCGAACGGCTCGAAGACCTCGGGGAGACCGGAGGCCGAGCCCGGGGTGGTCAGGGCGGTCGAGGCGCCCGTCGTGACACCGGACGGCGATCAGACCGCAGCGGGCGCCGCGACGGTCGGCGAACGGCCGGCGACGAAAGCACCGATCGCCCGCCGCGGCAACGGAATCGGCGCCGCACCCGAGGCGGCGGGGCCGCGGTGGCAGGTGCAGGCGCGGGTGCAAGCACCGGCGCAGCCACACGTCCGGGCGGCCACGGTGAGGCGGGATCGACCGGCGGTCGGACGAACGCAACGGATCAGCCCAGGCCCGAGGTATCCGATGCTGCCCGACGGCCACGCCGCCGACGCCGACGGGGCCGCAGCGGCGCAAACACGGACGCTGCGGCCACCGACTGAATCTAAACCCGCCGGCGCTCCTGGGCAGACCGTGTGATGACCTGCATGAAACTGTCGCCGGACGGCGGGTCCCGCCGCGCATGTAGCAGGTTCGGCCGGGAATGGTAGCTGCGCAAGCGCTATCGGCGGCCGAACCTACCAAACGTGGCGCCCCGATTTGCAAGGTGACCTTCAGGCCGGCATCCACGCCCGTGTCACCCAGAACCCGTCAGGGGCTCGTCGGCCACGGCTCCTGACCCCGCTCGATCCGCCAACGCCAAGGCCGGGACCAGCCCGGCCGAGGACACCAGATCGGGATCATCGACCCCGATCTGGGGCCGCGACCGCAGCACAGACCCGGGCGATCTCGGCGATGGTGTCCGGAGTGACCCGGCAGCAGCCACCGACCAACTGGGCCCCCGCGCCCAGCCAGGCCCGCACATCAGCCGGCTGGAAGCCGGCCCGCCCCGTCCAGGTGCGGCCCGCCGGATCCCAGGTCTCGCCGCTGTTCGGGTAGAGAACGACCGGTTTTCCGCTTGCCGCCGACGCGATCGGGGCTAGGACGCCGGCGTCGGCCGGGGTAGTGCAGTTCACTCCGCAGGCGATGACGGCCTCGACTCCCCGGGCCATCTCGAACGCGGCACGGGCCGGCTCACCGGAGCGCAGCCGGTCTCCGACACAGCTGAGGGACACCCAAGCAGGTATGCCGCTCTGGGCCACGAGCTCGATCAGCACCTCGGCTTCGTCGAGACACGGGATCGTCTCCACCGCAAGCAGATCGGGCCCAGAATCGACGATGGCCGACAGTCGCCGGGAGTGCCAGTCACGCAAGAACCTGCGCAGTGGCTCGCCGCTGCTGGCGCCGGCGCCCCGGGCAGGTGCCGGCACGGCATACGTGCCGGTGTATTCCGAGCCGTCTGCGAGGCTCGCGCCGTAGGGCCCGACCGACGCGGCGACCCACCCGGCCGACGGCCCCATGGCCGCGCGAGCCAACTCGACCGACCGGCGCACCAGGGCCCGAGTGCCGGACGCATCGACCCCGACTGTTGCCAGCCCCTCGAAGGAGAGTTGATAGCTGGCCGTGATCGCCACCTGGGCACCGGCTGTCGCGAAGTCGGCGTGCGCCGCGTACACCTCATCCGGGGCGTCCATGAGCAGGCGGGCCGACCATAGCTGTCCGGACAGGTCGTGCCCCCGGGCCTCGAGCCGAGTGGCCAGGCCGCCGTCGAGCACGACCACTGCCCCGGTTGCCAGGGAGTCGGTCAGCCCCACAACCGGGTGGCGAGCTCGGCTGCGACGTCTCGGTATGCCCGGGCGCCTTTGGAATTGCGGGCAGTGCTGAGGATCGATCGCCCGACGGCGGGAGCTTCCGCGAAGCGGATCGTCTTGGGGATCGGCGGGTTGAAGACCGGCAGGCCATACCGGTCTCCGACGTCGGCGAGCACCGCCTGACTGTGGCTGGATCGCCCGTCGAACAGCGTGGGTAGCACGCCGAGCACCTGCAGACCCGGGTTGAGCAGCTTCTTCACGTCATCGACGGTGTCGAGCAACTGGCCCACTCCACGATGGCT
Organism: Actinomycetales bacterium; assembly: GCA_002748155.1. GTDB lineage: Bacteria > Actinomycetota > Actinomycetes > Actinomycetales > Dermatophilaceae > Phosphoribacter. The sequence continues at coordinate 159,505 of PDRO01000005.1, forward strand.
GAGCATCTCGCAGGGCATCGGAATGATCAGACCGTCAGCGGCTGTGAGCGCCGCCAAGGTCAACACCCCGAGGCTGGGTGAGCAATCGAGCAACACGATGTCGTAGTCGCCGTCGCCGAGCTCCTCCAGCGCCGACCGGAGCACGAACTCGCGTCCCGGGCGGGCCAGTAACTGGGCCTCGGCACCGGCAAGATCGATGACCGAGGGGACCAGGTAGACACCGTCGCCGGCTTCCAGCGCCGCTTCGGAGATCGGCGACTGACCGAGGAACACCTCGTTCACCGAAACCTGGACCGAGTCGGGGTCGATGCCCAGCGAGAACGTCAGACAAGCCTGCGGATCGAGATCGATCAGCAACACCCGCTTGCCTTGTTCGGCCAGAGCCGCCCCAAGGCTGGCGACACTCGTCGTCTTGGCCACCCCGCCCTTCTGATTGGCCAACGCGACGACGAACGGCGCGCCCGATCGACGACGAGATCGTTTGATCCGCTTGGGTTTTCGCTGCTTGTCGGATTTGCCGGCCTGGCCGGGCTTACCGGAACGGGACCCGACACGACGGGCGGACTCGGTCATCAGGGTGCTCCTTCACGGTGTCATATGCACGCTAGCGCACGGTCACCCGAAGACCTCGGAGCCTTGGCCGCGCTCCCGGATCCTGTAGAAGCTGTCCGGGTCGGTGAGGTGCTCTCCAAGCCGGGCACGTTTGCCACGACCGTGATAGTCACTCGATCCGGTCACCAGCAGCCCGAGACGGTCGGCCAGCGAGCGCGCCCGCGCGGTGGCGTCGAGATCGTGGTCAGGGTGTGCGGCCTCGATGCCGACCAGTCCGGCGGACGCGAGGTCTTCGATAGCTGCCTCGCCGAGCCCGCCGCCGGACCGCCCAGCGCGGAACGGGTGTGCCAAGACCGGAACGCCACCGGCATGCAGGACCACTTCGACTGCTCGATGGGCTTCCGGAGCGTGATAGCGGACGTAGAACGGGCTGTCGTCGGCCAGCCATTCGGCGAATGCGTCGTCCCGGTGCGCGACGACACCGGCCGCGACCAAGGCATCGGCGATATGCGGTCGCCCAGGTGTCGATCCGGGCGGAGTCCGGGACCGGACATCACCCACCGTGATCGGTAGCCCGGCGTCAGTGAGCTTGGCCACCATCCGCTCCAGCCGGGTCTGCCGTGACCGTTTGGTCCGGGTGATCTCCGCGAGCAGAGCCGGGTCGTCGGGATCGACGAGGTAGCCGAGCAGATGCACCGAGTGACCCTCGTGCCGGGCGGAGATCTCCACGCCGGGCAGCACGAGAACCCCGAGCTCTCGGGCAGCGCTGCCCGCTTCGGCCCAGCCGGCCATCGTGTCGTGGTCGGTGAGGCCGATCACCGCAAGGCCCGCGGCCGATGCCTGGCGCACCAGATCGGCTGGCGAGTCAGTGCCGTCCGAGCAGGTCGAATGCGTGTGCAGATCGATGCGGATGACGATCACCTTTCCTAACCGCTGCTTGCCCCCGGGGCCCACCGGACCGTGAGTCCGGCCCGTGCCCGGAGCACCAGTTGAGCCATCGATGTGCCCAGAGTGACCCCGGCTGCCATCGCCACCCCGATGCCGGCCGCCTCGAACAAGATGAAGAGCCCGTCGGCCAGCCCGGCAGCCGTGGGTTCGTTGACCAGTTGAAAGAGCCCCTGATAGATCGCCCGGCCCGGCACCAGCGGCAGGATGGCTGCGGTAGTCGCCACCAGAGCGGGAACCCGCATTCGCCGCGCCACGAGTTGCGCGAAGAACCCGACGACGAGCGCCGAGACGCCACTGGCCGACGGAGGACCGGCCCCGATCGCAATACACGCCAAGTGCACCACCCAGGCGGCCCCACCAGCGACCGTGCTGAGCAGGATGGCCCGGAGATTGCCGTAAGCCGCGATCGCGAACATCCCGGCGATCACACCCGCCGCCGAGATCGCGACCCATGCCGGAGGTGCCCCACCGGGGCTGCTACTGATGTATACCCGCAGCCCCGAGCGAGTGGCGGCCACGAGCACCGCAACCACGCCGACAACGATGGCGAGAGTGAGCGCGAATACCTCGGCGGCGCGCGCAACAGCCGTGACGTAGAACCCTTCGATGGCGTCCCGGGCCGCCCCGACGAAGGACAGACCGGACAGCAACACGACGATCCCGGCCGCGACGATGAGCGACGGGTTGAGTCCGAGACGCAACTCGGGTGAACCGAAGACGACCGTTCCGGCAGCGACCATGGTGGGGATCGCGGCAGCAACCGCTTGCCTGAAGAACGGCGCGAAACCCACACCGGCCAGCCAGCGCTGGGCGACCGCCGCGACAACCACACTGACCAGCGACAGGACGGCGATAAGCACCCCGGCACCGAGTTGCACCGCGACGGCGGCGGCCAGGCAACCCAGTGCCGTGGTGACCACCCACCGGCGGTAAGGATGCGCGGCACTGATCACCGAATCCAGGCGATCCCGGGCCTCGTCGACACCGGGTCGTTCCGTGGTGAGAGCCTCGATGAGTTCGCGCAACCGCACGTACCGGATGAAGTCCTGGGTCCGCACCGGAACGACCCGCAACAGGGTCATCGGGTCACTCGTGGGCCCCCGGTGGTAGGAGACGGTCACCGACGAAAAAGTCACGTCGACGTGGATCGACCGCAACCCGTAGGCGTGTGCCACCACCAAGGTGCTCGAGACCGCCTCGGCCGCCGGGGCACCGGTGGCCAGGAGCGCCACTCCGACCCGAGCCGCGAGATCGACGACGCCCTGGGCGGTCGACCGGTCGACACCGTCCGGCGCTGCCCAGATCGGGATGGGACCCGACGGCGAGCTGCCGGGCCGCATCACACGTGTGGCTTCCCGACGTGCCACTCCAGCGGCTCGCCCGGTGCGCTGCTGTGCTCGGCGAGCGACCCGGAACCACCGGGCTGGTCCCAGGAGTCTGTTGACACGGCGGAAGCGGATGCGGTTAGGCACCGACACATTCTCTCTCGCGACCGCTATCGTGCTGGCATGAGCAAGGCGAGCGGGGTGCCGGCGTACACGCTGCACCAGCTGGCTGCATTTGTCGCTGTTGCCGACACCGGCTCGATCGCGGCCGCCGCCAACCGGCTCCAGCTTTCGCCTTCAGCGGTCCGCGCCAGCCTCGGCGACCTGGAGCGAGTGCTCGGCGCCCACCTGGCAGTACGCCAACGGGCCAAGGGAGTTGAGCTGACCTCCGCCGGCAAAGCCGTGCTCGCGACCGCACGGATCGTGCTCGCCCAGGCCCTCGATCTGGAGTCGGACATCCGCGGCGAACCCGGTCAGGTGACCGGTGTCCTGACCATCGGTTGCTATAGCACGCTCGGGCCGACGGTGCTGCCACCCCTTCTCGAGGTTTTCCGGAGACGACACCCGGCTGTGCGTATCGAGTTGCGTGAGGACACCCTCGATGCACTGCGCGGTGCGATCGATGCTCGTGATGTCGACGTCGCGATGGCCTACGACATCGATCTTCCGAGGCACTGGGATCGGGTGGTCTGGCATCGCAGCGCACCCCGCGTGCATCTGCCCGCCGACCACCCACAGGTCCAGATGCACCAGCTCGACAGTGATCGCGATCCGGCCGAGCCGGTGGGGACGGTGCGCCTGCACGACCTCGCGGACGAACCGATGGTCCTGCTCGACATTCCACCGAGCCGGGAGCATGTGCTCGACGTCTGCCGCAGTGCCGGGCTGGATCCACGGATCGCCTTGCGCACCGGCAACTACGAGACTGCCCGAGCGTTCGTCGGCCGTGGCCTGGGCTGGGCACTCATGGTGCAACGCACCCCGACCGGGATCACCTACGAGGGTCGCCAGGTGGTGACCATGGACGTGGTCGACCCGCCACCGCCAACCGTCTCGATCGTTGCGGTCTGGCCTCGCGAAGCCCGGCTCAGCCGGGCCGCGCAGGCATTCGTCCACCTGGTTTCCGCCACCGCCGACCCTCGGAACGCAGCACCTTAACACGCTAGAGCCGCGTTACCTCGTCGACAAGTCGCACTTTTCAGCGGTATACCTCGCACCCCATGATGGTCGGATACCCCAACGGCTTATCAGATGGAGCTGCCCATGGCCATGGCCACGATGCCTTCAGTCCCCCCCAAGACCCCACCTGGCGCCTACACCGGCCCGCCGGCCCTGGTGCTCGGTGCCGGGCCCGTGGGGCAGACTGCCGCCTTGTGCCTGGCTTCATGGGGGGTGCCGGTGATCATGCTCGATCGGCGTCCCGAGCGCGATCCGATCGGATCCAAGGCGCTGTGCCAGCAACGTGACGTGCTCGACGTGTGGGACCACGTCGGTGCCGGGCGGCAGATCGCTGACGAAGGTGTCACCTGGACGCAGGCGGTCACGCTCTACAAGGACGAGGAACTGTTCACCCAAGGCTTCATCGACCGAGGGCGCTCGCCGTTCCCGCCCTTCGTCAACATCGGCCAGAACCGCAGCGAGGAGATCCTCGATGAACGGATCGCCGCCAACGATCTGATCACCGTGAAATGGGACCACGATGTCGTCGGTGTCGAGCAGGACGACGAGTCGATCACGCTGATCTGCAACACGTCCGACGGCACCGAAGAGCGGATCACCGGCGCCTACTGCATGGCCGCCCCCGGCAACATGGGCCACCTGACCCGGGACATGGTCGGGATGAGCTTCGAGGGTGAGACCTTCGAGGACCTGTTCCTCATCTGCGACATCCGCACCACTCTGCCCGGCTGGGAGCTCGAGCGCCGTTTCTACTTCGACCCGCAGTGGAATCCGGGCCGTCAGGTGCTCATTCACCCCTGTCCCGACTCGGTCTACCGGATCGATTGGCAGGTTCCGCCGGACTACGACCTCGAGGCCGAGGAGGCCTCCGGCGATTTGGACAAACGGATCCGCATGATCGTCGGGGACGCCGACTACGAGATCGTCTGGAAGTCGGCCTACCGTTTCCACGCCCGCCAAGTGGATCAGATGGTCCGGGGACGCTTCCTCATGGGCGGCGACGGAGCCCACCTGGTGGCCCCCTTCGGCGCCCGGGGCCTGAACTCCGGAGTGCCCGACGCCGAGAACGCCGCGTGGAAGATGGCTTTCGTCATGCGTGGCTGGTCCGACCCCTCGATCATCGAGACCTACCACGACGAGCGGCACGCTGCTGCCAAAGAGAACCTCGAAGTCACCGCAGCCACGATGCGCTTCCTCGTGCCGCAAAACGAGGCCGAGTGGGCCGAGCGTTACCGGATCCTCGAAGCGGCCGGCGACGACCCGGAGATCCGCAAGCAGGTCAACTCCGGGCGGATGGCCGAAGCGTTCTGGTATGTCGATTCACCGCTGACCACGCCGAGCCCGACACACACCTTCCCGGGTCGCCCACCCAAGGGTGAGGACCCGGAACCGGCACCAGGCGTCATCGCACCCGATGTCGAAGTCAATATCGACGGAGAGCAGATGCGGATCCGTGAGCTGGCCCGCCGCGGCCTGCTCGCACTGGTCGGCGCAGCAGCCGACGCCGACTCCGTGACCGCGGCGTTCACCGGCATCCGCTGCCCGGTCACGATCGTCCCTCTGGACCACTGCGATCCCGAAGGTCGCGTCGCCGAAGCCTTCGACGCGGATGCCCACGACATCTGGGTGATTCGACCCGACGCCCACATCGCCGGAGTCGGAACCACCCCTCAAGAGGCCGCTGAGGTGGCCCACCGCGCGATTCGCGCACCCCGCTGAGCAACGCCTCCCAACCAAAGGAAGTACCCCGAATGCCTTACTACCGCAATGTCGGCAGTGTCCCGCCCAAACGGCATACCCAACACCGCACACCCGAAGGCGGTCTCTACTACGAAGAGCTCATGGGCGAAGAGGGATTCTCCTCCGACTCGACCCTCATGTACCACAAGTACATTCCGTCCGCGATCCGCGACGTACAGCCCTGGGAACTGCCCGACCAGACCCTCGTGCCCAACGACCCGATGCTGCCGCGGCACTACAAGACCCAAGACCTGCCCGCCTCCGGCGTTGGCGTCGACCCGGTCAACGGCCGCCGGCTCCTGTTGGGCAACAACGACGTCCGTATCTCCTATGTCGTGGCCAAGGACCCATCGCCCTACTACCGCAACGCGATGGGTGACGAGCTGCTCTTCGTGCACAGCGGCACGGCTGTCGCGGAGACCGTCTTCGGCGACCTGGAGATCCACGACGGTGACTACCTCATCATGCCGCGGGCCACGACCCACCGGATCGTGCCGACCGGCGACGCGCCGTTGCGGATCTACGCCATGGAGACCAACAGCCACGTCATGCCGGCACGCAACTACCTCTCTCGCCACGGTCAGTTGCTCGAGCACGCACCCTTCTGCGAGCGCGACTTCCGCACACCGACGGACCCCTACATCGTCGAAGAGCGCGACGTGCCGGTGCACATCAAGCACTGGAAGGCCGGTGCCCCCGGTGGCATCGGTGGCACCGTGCACGTGCAGCCGCATCACCCCTTCGACGTGGTCGGTTGGGACGGTTGCCTGTGGCCGTACGTCATGAACATCAGCGACTACGAGCCGCTCACCGGCCGGGTGCACCAGCCGCCGCCGACCCACCAGATCTTCGAGTCCCACAACGTTGTCTACTGCAACTTCGTGCCACGCAAGGTCGACTACCACCCGCTGGCGATCCCGGTCCCCTACTACCACTCCAACGTCGACAGCGACGAGGTGATGTTCTACTCGGCCGGCAACTACGAGGCTCGCAAGGGCTCGGGGATCGAAGTCGGCTCGATCTCGCTGCACCCGATGGGCCACGCCCACGGCCCGCAGCCGGGCGCTTTCGAGAGCTCGATCGGCGTCGAGTACTTCAACGAGACAGCGGTCATGGTCGACACGTTCGCGCCGTTGCTCATCGGTGAAGGCGCTCTGGCGGTCGAAGCGCCGGAATACCGCTCTTCCTGGAACGTCGACTGACGTTCACGTGAGCTGGACCGACCGGAAGACCGGCCAGTCCGACCCCACCTCTCGGGCTGGGCGGGAGCCTTGAGACCCCTGACCCGCCCAGCCCGGGAGTAAGCGCTTGAGTGGTCACAAATCCCGTGACTCGGGCCCCAGCCCGGTGCAATCGGCGCTCGACTGTGCAGTTTTGCGCCGGGCCGTGCGTCATGGAGCTTGGGAGTATGCCGATATGCCAGGCTGAGTCCCATGGCTGACTTCGTAGGCGCCGTCGACCAGGGCACGACGAGCACGCGGTTCATGATCTTCGACCATGCCGGGCGAGAGGTGGGCAAGCACCAGCTCGAGCATGAGCAGATTCTGCCGCGCGCGGGGTGGGTGGAGCACAACCCGGCGGAGATCTGGGACCGCACCCAGACCGTCATCACCTCGGCCTTGACCAATACCGGGCTTACTGCAAGCGACCTGAGCGCCATCGGTGTCACGAACCAACGCGAGACGACGATCGTCTGGGATCGCCGCACCGGCCGCCCGTATGCCAACGCCCTGGTCTGGCAAGACACCCGCACTGCCGCGATCGCCGCAGCACTCGACGCCGACGGGCGCGGTGACGTGATCCGCGCCAAGGCCGGGCTGCCGCCGGCGACCTACTTCTCCGGCGGCAAGCTGCAGTGGCTGCTGGAGCACGTCGACGGGCTGCGCGCAGCAGCTGAGGCAGGTGACGCGCTCTTCGGCACTCCGGACACGTGGGTGATCTGGAACCTCACCGGCGGTCCGAACGGCGGGCGGCATGTCACCGATGTCACGAACGCCAGCCGCACCATGCTGATGGACCTCACGACCCTCGACTGGGACGACGAACTGCTCGGTTTCTTCGGCGTGCCGCGGGCGATGCTGCCGCAGATCCTGGCCTCCAGCGACTCCGAGCGTTACGGCGCGACGACGGCAACCGGTCCGTGGCGGGGGGCGATCCCGATCTGTGGTGACCTCGGCGACCAGCAGGCCGCGACGGTCGGGCAGGTGTGTTTCGCCGTCGGCGAGGCCAAGAACACCTACGGCACCGGGAACTTCATGCTGCTCAACACCGGCACCGAGCCGGTGCGCTCCCACGCCGGTTTGATCACCACGGTGGCCTACCAGCTCGGTGACGCGCCCGCGGCATACGCCCTCGAAGGCTCGATCGCGGTGACCGGTTCGGCCGTGCAGTGGCTGCGCGACCAGCTCGGCATCATCAGCGGCGCCGGCGACATCGAGCGCTTGGCGGCCCAGGTGCCCGACAACGGCGGCGTGTACTTCGTGCCTGCCTTCTCCGGCCTCTTCGCGCCCTATTGGCGCGCCGATGCCCGTGGCGCCATCGTCGGACTGTCACGCTTCAACACCAACGCCCACCTGGCCCGGGCCACGCTCGAGGCGATCTGCTACCAGAGCAAAGACGTTGCCGACGCGATGATCTCGGACATCTCGACCTCCGGCATGCCCTTCGCTTTCGACACCCTCAAGGTCGACGGGGGCGTCACCGCCAACGCACTGTGCATGCAGATCCAGGCCGACGTGCTCGGTGTCGACGTGGTCAAGCCGGTGGTCGCCGAGACCACCGCGCTCGGCGCCGCGTATGCCGCCGGGCTGGCCACCGGCTTCTGGGGCTCCACCGACGAGCTGCGCGCCAACTGGCAGGAGGACCGGCGCTGGTCGCCACAATGGTCGGCCGAGCAACGCGATTCCGGGTATGCCGGGTGGCGCAAGGCCGTCGAACGCACCCTGGATTGGGCGCCGGTCTCCTAGACCACGTGGGATGCGTCGCCAACAGCAAATGCGGCGCAGGTCAGGTGGAAGACTGAGTCACATGACGACAGCGACGGCGCTCTCCCCTGCCTACCGAGCCTCCGCCATCGAGGCGATGGCCGCTGACACCGAGCTCGACGTGCTCGTGATCGGGGGTGGGGTGACCGGCGTCGGGTGCGCCCTCGATGCGGTGACCCGGGGCCTGCGCACCGGCCTGATCGAGCAGCGCGACTTCGCCTCGGGCACGTCCAGCCGCAGCAGCAAGCTCATCCATGGTGGCTTGCGGTATCTGGAGATGTTCGACTTCGGGCTGGTCGCCGAGGCCCTCAAAGAGCGCGGCCTGCTGCTCACCCGGTTGGCGCCCCACCTGGTCCGTCCGGTGCCATTCCTCTACCCACTGTCCAAGCCGATCATCGAACGGCCTTACGTCGAGGCCGGACTGACCCTCTACGACTCGATGGCCCGGGCGTCCCGGCATGCGGCCGGACTGCCCTGGCACAAGCACCTCACCCGGCGTCAAGCGCTGCGCATCGCCCCGGCTCTCAAGGCCGCCGCACTGGTCGGCGCGATCCAGTACTACGACGCGAAGGTCGACGACGCGCGGCATACGATGGAAATCGCCCGCACCGCAGCGGATTACGGTGCGCACGTAGCCACCCGGGTCGCGGCGGTCGGTTTCGTGCGCCAAGGCGAACGAGTGACCGGGGTGACGGCCCTCGACAAGGTCAGCGGTCGCGAGTTCGAGATCCACGCCCGCCAGGTGGTCAACGCGACCGGAGTGTGGACCGACGACACCCAGGCGATGGTCGGCGAGCGTGGGCAGTTCCACGTCCGGGCCTCCAAGGGCGTGCATCTGGTGGTGCCCCGCGACCGGATCCACTCGACGAGCGGGATCATCCTGCGCACCGAGAAGTCGGTGCTGTTCGTCATCCCGTGGGGCCGGCATTGGATCATCGGCACGACCGACACCGACTGGGAGCTGGACAAGGCACATCCGGCGGCAACCTCGGCCGACATCGACTACCTGCTCGGCCACGTCAACCGGATCCTGCGGACCGAGCTGACCCAAGCCGATGTCGAGGGCGTGTATGCCGGCTTGCGTCCGCTGCTGTCCGGCGAGAGCGACGAGACCTCCAAGCTCTCCCGGGAACACATCGTGGCCCACCCGACACCGGGGCTGGTCGTCGTCGCCGGCGGCAAGTACACGACCTACCGGATCATGGCCAAGGATGCGATCGACGAGGCCGCCCGAGCCATGGGTGGTGACCTGCCGCAATCGACGACCGAGGACATCCCGATGGTCGGCGCGGTCGGCTATCAAGCCATGTGGAACCGCCGGCAAGCCCTGGCCAACGAGTCGGGATTGCACGTCGAGCGGATCGAGAAGATGCTGATGCGCCACGGGGTGCTCACCACCGAGATCCTCGCCCTGGTCGCCGCCGACCCCGAGCTCGGCGAGCCACTGCCGGGCGGGGAGGACTATCTCAAGGCCGAGATCGTCTACGGCGCATCGCACGAGGGGGCCCTGCACCTCGACGACATCCTGGCCCGGCGCACCAGGCTGTCGATCCAGTCCTTCGACCGGGCGATCACCGCATCCCGTCCGGCCGCTGAGTTGATTGCACCCGTGCTGGGGTGGGATGCCGCCGCCATCGAGGAGGAGGTACGCCACTACCGGGAGCGAGTGACTGCCGAGCGGATCAGCCAGACGATGCCGGACGACGAGTCGGCCGACCGCGCCCGCATGCAAGCCCCGGATCGTGGGTAGTCCGGCCTTGTCTCGGCCAGTGACGACGCGACGTTCCCACGGGCGACCGCAAGACGGGTCAACGACGGCCGAGCGACGTGCCAGGATGAACGGGTGAGCGAAGCCCAACAGAAGTCCCCGTCGCGCAGTTCCCTCCCGGTGACCGACCGGTTCCTCGATTTCATGGCCGGTGGCTGGGCGTCGCGGTCGGCACCGCGACCCCCGCGAGCTGACGTCGCACCGTATGCCGCTGCCCGCCGCGCGCAGGTCAGTGCAGCTTTCCCCGGTGAGCGACTCGTCATTCCCGCGGGTGGGTTGAAGATCCGCTCCAACGACACCGACTACCCCTTCCGCCCGCACTCGGCGTTCGCTCACCTCACCGGCATGCGGGCTGACACCGACCCAGATGCCGTGCTGGTGCTGCACCCCCGCCCGGAGTCCGGCGGTGGTGGCCACGAGGCAATCGTCTACCTGCGCCCGCCCGTGCCACTGGGCACCGAACAATCCTTCTCGGACAACCGGATGGGTGCCTTCTGGGTGGGTCAGCGACCAGGCTTCGACGACCTCGAGGCCGAGTTCGGCATCGCGATCCACGACCTGGACCAGTTGCGCGATGCCCTGGCCAAGGATGCCGGTGAGATCGCGCTGCGGGTGGTCCGCGATGCCGACCCCGACCTCGCCGAGCTCGTCGACGAGGTCCGCCTGGAAGCCGGCGAACAACCGAGTGAGCAAGCAGACCAGCTAGTGCAAGTCGAGCAGGAAGCCGACAGTGAGCTGGCGGCATACTTGTCCGTGCTGCGGATGGTCAAGGACGAGTGGGAGGTCGACCAGTTGCGGGCCGCGATCGCGGCTACTAAGACCGGCTTCGAGGCGATCATCGCCGAGTTGCCCGACGCGGTCGCGCACGGACGGGGCGAGCGCTGGATCGAGGGGCTGTTCGGGCTGCATGCGCGGCATGCCGGCAATGGGGTCGGCTACGACTCGATCTGCGCGGCCGGCGATCACGCCACCACCTTGCACTGGACCCGCAACTCCGGTGATCTGCGCGCCGGCGAGCTCGCGCTCATCGACGCCGGAGTCGAGCTGGACAGCCTCTACACCGCCGACATCACCCGCACCCTGCCGGTCGACGGCAGCTACACCGACACCCAACGCGAGATCTACGAAGCGGTGTATGCCGCGCAGCAGGCCGGGCTGGCCGCGGTGCGCCCCGGTGCGAGGTTCTCCGATATCCACGCGGCGGCGATCCGGGTGATCGCCGAGCATCTGCATGCCTGGGGGCTGCTGCCCGACGGTGTCTCGGTCGAGGACACGCTCGACCGAGAGACCGGGCAGTATCACCGGCGCTGGATGGTGCACGGCACCTCACACCACCTGGGCCTCGACGTGCACGACTGCGCCCGCGCGACCCGTGAGCAGTATCAAGACGCCGAGTTGCGGGCGGGCATGGTGCTCACCGTCGAGCCGGGGCTCTATTTCAAGGCCGACGACGAGCTGGTGCCCGAGCGATTCCGCGGCATCGGGATCCGGATCGAAGACGACGTCCTCGTCACCGAGACGGGATGCGAGAACCTGTCCGCCGGGATGCCGAGCACTCCCGATGACGTCGAAGCGTGGATCCGCGGAGTCCAGTCCCGTTGAGGTGTCCTGGACGAGCCCTTGGGTGCCTTTGAAGGCCCTGCGCTACATCGGTAGGACATCCGTCGCACCAGATCGATATCGTCGCTCTGCTCGCCCTAGCGTCAAGCCACCGCCGAGCAGCCACGTGATCCCGACGACCAGCTCGAGAACGAACGCGGAATGAAGCGGGATCTCGTGCCTCAGACCTTGAATCGTCCACGTCCCGGGCAGTGCATGTGCGATGAACCCCAGCGCGTTGGGGTATTGCTGGATCGAGACAACCGTCCCAGAGGTGACCGGAATGATCCAGGTAGCTATCGTCGCGAAGGCGAACGGATCCTTGCGGGGTAACGAGAGCATGGCTGCGGCGATGGCGCCGGGCAGGCACACGAAAGGCGCGGCCAACGCAGCGATTACCAGCGTCGAATCACCGTGACCAGTCAGGGTCAGCACCAGGACGAGGAACACCGCGGTCGCGAGCCCGCTGATCAGGCCGACAACGGCCTTTCCGGACCACAGACCCATCCTCAGCAAGCCGTAGGGGCTGACGTCGGCCACGACCTTACGCATCCTGTCCATCGCCGCTTGCGACGCGACTTGGGCGATCGTGGTTGCGACGATGCTGGCCACCACGGCCGCTTGCGCGGATATCCTGAGCTCCGGGGCGTTGACGGAGAAGCTGATAGCCGTCACCAGGCCGGCGTTCAGCAGCGGGGCCAGCAGCAGCGACACCGCAGCCGTTGATGGCGTCGCCAGCGCATCCGTGGAACGGAGGTTGACGAGCGTCGAATACCGCAAGGAGGTCAGCACTAGACAACCTCCAGCGTCCCGAGACGCGTGGCCCGGCGAAGAGCCCGGCGACCGAGAATGGCCACGCCGACCGCCCAAACGACGCTGCTCGTGGCATAGCCAAGAGTGAATCCGGCCATACTCAACTCGGGGTCGAAGATCATCTTTGTCGCCCAGGCGGTGGGTAGCCACGCCGAAGCCATGTCGAACCAGGACCAGTCGGCGGGATGGCCGAAGATATCCGACAACAGCACGAGTGGCGCCCCGATCAGGCCCTCGTAGGTCGTCGCGTATCGCGACAGTACGAAGAGGGTCGCGATGAGACTCGCCATCACGATCGTCGCCAGCCAGAACAGGATGAGGCCACCAACAGCTCGCCCGTCTATCGAGCCGGCGACAGGCATCCCCAAGGCGATCGCGAGAAGCAACGCCACAGGTATACAGAAAAGCCCAAGCGCGGCGACTGCGGCAACGACGGGGCCCGTCGACTGCCAGGTTGGCCTGGGACTGCGCACCAAGTGCACCAGAGTGCCTTGGAAACGCTGGAAGCCGACGATCCCGGCCGAGACGGTCGATACCATCCACATCCCCACCAGGGCAGCGCGGATCCATCCCTGCGTCCCGGCCGCGGAGCCGGCGTGATGGGCCAATGCCTGAAGGCACACAACCTGGGTCGTGGAGATCAGCAGCAGCTGCACGAAGAAGGGGACGGCCCAGAAGCGCCGCGTGTGGAACCACACCATCCGAAGCAGGCTCATCGAGACTCGCCCTCCAACACCAAGTAGGACTCCTCGAGTGTCGGCTCACGGGTGATGATGTCGGATCCTGCCCCGGATACCTCGGCCACCACGTCAAGGCGAGGAATCGAGTCCCACATCAAGGTGTAGACGGTCCGGCCGTGCATCGGCATGACATCGACTCGAGCCACTCCGTCGATGCGTTCATACGCCGACAGGAGGTCAGGATGACCGGGCACCTCGGCCCGCCTCGGCAAGGCCGCTTGCCCGGACGGCATCGCAGCCTCAGGTAGCGCGGACCCGCCTGACAACACGGTGGTGACGTACGTGACCCCCGCTGCTCGTGCTACGTCGCTGACCCCCCCGGACACGACGAGCCGGCCACGCCGGATCACGTCGATCCGGTCCCCGAGCGCCTCAGCTTCGCCCATGGCGTGCGTCGTCAGCAGGATGCCGACGCCCTGGTTAGCACGGCTTCGGACGAGAGCTCGCAGGTCACGTGCCGCGTGCACATCCAGGCCCGTCGATGGCTCATCGAGGATCAGCAAGCGAGGGTCCGTGATCAAAGCTCGAGCGAGGTGGAGCCTTTGGAGCATGCCTCGAGAGAATTCTCCGACCGGGTCACCGGCACGATCGTCGAGCCCGACAGTGCCCAGCGCCTCGGTGACACGCTGCCTCCGTTGCCGACTCGGAACGCCGCCGACGTCCGCATAGAACATGAGATTCGCGAACGCACTTGGGCGAGTGTAGAAGCCGCTGTCTCCACCCAACACCAGCCCGGTGGTAGCCCGGGCAGAGCGAGGGCTGGCCACTGCATCCACGCCGTCGACTGCTACGCGACCGGAATCCGGAGTTAACAGTGTGCCGGCGATCCGCACCGTCGTGGTCTTCCCAGCTCCGTTGTGTCCGAGCAGGCAGACGATCTGCCCTCGGTCAACACCCAGGCTCAGGTCATCGATAGCGCAGCGATCCCCGAACGTTCGGGTGACATGATCCATACGCAGAGCGGGAGGCGGTAGTCCGCTCATGCCGCCCCGATACCGGCACCGACCTGATGACCTCTGGCCAGCACTCGCAGCCCGTTTCTCGTATGTATCGCCTCCACGTGTCGTGCGTCGGAACTGTAGGCATCAATCCCTATCGACGATCACTGGCCAGGGATCGAGGCCCGCCGCCCGGCGCAGCCGCTCAGCCGACCGGGGTGAGGGCAGAGTCCACGAACACCACACCGGAACCGTACCGAGAATCCAGCTCCTGCTGCAGCCTCCCGTCGTCATGGATGACCCGCAGGACGACCCGGTTGCCCCCCTCGTCGATCCTGCCGGACAACGGGGCGGCAATCACCGGCGCTGCCGTCGATGACTCGGATGAGCTGACCAGCTCGTCCCTGATCCGCTCGAGCTCGACGTGTGTGTGCCGAACCGTCGACACGCACAACGGCCCTTGCCAGACCGCCCGGATCTCGGATTCGGCGCGAGCCGGGTCTTCGGTGACCGCGACATTGACGACACGCTCCTGCGGGTCGATCCACAAGCCGGCGTAGTCCGGCAGCGCTACCGCCACCGGTAGGGCCGCCATGAGTCCGTCCGCGACACCCCGACGACCACTCGACGGCCAGCCACCGTCGGGTTCCCCGCACGGGGTGTCGACTGTGACGAGCGGGGGTGGGACCGATCCGGACGCGATGTCCGGCGGCCGGGTCACCGTGAAGGTTGTCCCGTCGTAGGTGCCGACGACGACGTAGTCACCCCAGGTCACGCCCGCGGCGGTCTCGGATCCGGGAGCCAGTGCCCAGTCCCAGCCGGCCACTTCGGGTCCGTCGCATTGCGGCGGGTCCGGGCCGGTCACGGTGAAACACAGTTCGGGTCCATCACCGTCGTCGACGACCGTGGCCCGGGCCGTGAGCTCGGTCGTAGTGTCCGGCCCGGGGTCTTCAGCAGCCGCCGAGCCCTTGGCGGCGGAGTCGTGCACGCCTCCCGCGGCGGCTTCCGGTGCCGCGAGTTCACTGCTGTCGGCGCCATCGGGCGAGGACACCGTCGGTGCGCCTCCGGAGCCGAACCCCCCGACGAGATTGACGCCGAGCACGATTGCCGCCAGCGCCCCCACTGATCCCCCAGCAGCGGTCCAGGTCCGCCGGCGCTGATAACGGCGGTTGGCCTCGTCGGCAACGTCGGCGAAGTCGACCCCCGACCCGCCGGTGGCTCCGGAATCGCGCAGCCGCGCGACGAGTGGATCGCCGTGGTCGTCAGTCATCGCCCAGCTCCTCCCTCAACTTGGCCAGCCCGCGTGCGGCCTGGCTTTTCACCGTGCCTTCGGAACACCCGAGCAGCTGCGCGACCGACTCCACCGACAGGTCCTCGACGTACCGCAGAACGACCACGCGCCGTTGCCCGGCGGGCAGCTTCGCGAGCGCCGCCGCCAGCGTGAGCCGGTCCTCGAGCAACTCGGTGGACGCCGGTAGGCCGCTGGCCCGCGGCTCGGGCAACACTTCGGTGGGCACCTCACCGCGCCATTTGCGCCGCCACCACGAGGACGCCAGACGCACCATGACGGTGCGCACGTATGCCTCCGGGTTGCCGTCGCGGATCCGCTCCCAGTGCGGCCACGTGCGGGCCAACGCCGTCTGCACGAGGTCCCGTGCGGTGTGCACGTCCCCGGTGAGCAGGTATGCCGTGTGCACGAGTCGAGGCGAGCGGGTATCGACGAAGTCGCGGAAACCCACCGGCTCGGCCAGTGCCACGCGGCAACCTCCTCTCACCGAATCCAAACTACGTTGACCGTCTCCAGGGTTGCACGCGCCGGACGTCCGGCGACGGTTCCCCGACAACGCCGTGGCTGACAAGCAGACTACGCATCGGCACTGGCTCATCCTGATCGGGCCGCAGGTGCCGACGTCCGCGTCATCGGTCCAGCTGCTCCCTACATCGCGTTCAACCCCCGAACCCGCGCGGCAGCTAGGGCGCGGCGGGGCCGTCCGGCGACGACGTGCCGGGAGCAAGACCCGGCGGAACAGCGGGCGGGGAAACCGGTGGCGCGGCGTACGGCGCCGGCGCGATCAGCCCGGCCGAGCGGAGGATCTCGCGGGCGTCGGCAGCCACCTTGTGCTCGGCCAGCACTTCGTACTTGCCCGGCACGATCCGGCTTACCGACGTGAAGTCGCGGCGGCCGCGGGTGAACGCGTATCCGATCGTGGCCCACACCGCACCGAAGCCGGCGCCATAGAGCATCGTGGACAGCACCAGCGAGAACAGGTCGACATCGTTGACGAACAGCGAGAAGACCAGCCCGATGAACAGGCCCAACCACAGGCCGGACAGCAGCCCACCGACGATCACCCGACGCCAGGTCAACCGGCCGGTGACCCGCTCCAACTGGCGCAGCTCGGTGCCGACTATCAGGCAGTTCTGCACCGGGAAGTGCTTGTCGGACAATGTGTCGACGGCCTTCTGAGCCTGCGCGTAGGTATCGAACACCCCGATCGACATCGGGTAGTCCAACTGCAAGCCCTCGAAAGGTGCCCGACCGGGCTGAGCACTCATATGCCTATCCTGACACGCCGCACCAGGCGCGCCAGGCGCACCGGGCCGGCGTCAGCCCTTGAGTTGGAACTCCTCCAGCAGCCGCCGACCGATGATCATCTTCTGGATCTCGGCGGTGCCCTCGCCGATCAGCAGCATCGGGGCCTCACGGTAGAGCCGCTCGATCTCGTACTCCTTCGAGTAGCCGTAACCTCCGTGGATCCGGAACGACTGCTCCACCACGTCGGCGCAGTTCTCGGAGGCAAGGTACTTGGCCATCCCGGCCTCAAGGTCATTGCGCTCGCCGGCGTCCTTGAGCCGGGCCGCTTTGACCATCATCTGGTGACTGGACTCGACCTTGGTGGCCATGTCGGCCAGGCGGAAGAGAATCCCTTGATGCTCGGCGATCTTCTTGCCGAAGGCCTCACGCTGCTGGGCGTAGGCGATGCCCAGCTCGAAGGCCCGCATCGCGACGCCACAGGCACGTGAGGCGACGTTGACCCGGCCGACCTCGACGCCGTCCATCATCTGGTAGAAGCCCTTGCCGGGGGCGCCACCCAGGATCTGATCGGTGCTCGTCTGGTAGTTCTCGAAGACCAACTCGGTCGTGTCGACGCCCTTATATCCCATCTTGTCGATCTTGCCGGGCACGGTCAGCCCAGGCGCGGTCTCGCCGAAGCCGCTCTCCTTCTCGACGAGGAACGTCGTGAGGTTCTTGTAGACCGAACCCTCGCCGAGGTCGGTCTTGACCAGCACGGCGACCAGGTTGGAGGACCCACCGTTGGTGAGCCACATTTTCTGCCCGTTGATCGTCCAGGTCTCGCCGTCGCCCTTGACCGCTTTGCTGCGGATGGCCGACACATCCGAGCCCATCCCCGGCTCACTCATCGAAAAGGCACCACGCACCTCGCCAGTGGCCATCCGCGGCAGGTACTTCTGTTTCTGCTCCTCGGTGCCGTGCTGAATCAGCATGTAGGCGACGATGAAGTGGGTGTTGATGATGCCACTGACACTCATCCAGCCACGGGCGATCTCCTCGACACACAATGCGTACGTGAGCAGGCTCTCGCCGAGACCACCGTATTCCTCGGGAATCATCAGCCCGAAGATCCCCATCTCCTTCATCCCGTCGACGATGTCCTGCGGGTATTCGTCCTTGTGCTCCAGCTCGGTCGCGACCGGGATGATCTGCTCGTTGACGAACTCACGGACGAGCTTGAGCAACTCCTGCTGGTCGTCGGTGAGGCCGTCGGTGGTCTGCAGGCGGGACATGGAGGCACCTCGCTGGGCTCGGCTGGGCAGAGCTGTGCTCTGCGTCGGGGTTCACTCGCGAGTATGCCGACTGCTTGCGTCCCGGCCCACCCGATGGGTGTGTGAGTCCGGGCACCTCGCGGGCGTCACTGCGGGTAGCCGACGGTCGAGGCGGCTGCGGCTACTGGCCTTTCGCTTCGCGCAGCTTGGCGAATTGGGCGTGGAACTCGCGGAACGCGGCATACGCGCGCGGCCCGTAGACCGTGGCCGGGCCACCGTTCATGAGGAAGTTCACTCCGATCGCTTCGGCCGCTTCTTCCAGCGACGCACCGGCTCGAGCCGCACCCCGGGCGTGTGACGCGATGCACCCGTCGCACTTGCCGGCCACCGATAAGGCGAGAGCGATCAGCTCCTTGGTCTTGACGTCGACGGCGCCCGCCGCCAATGCCGCCTTGTGCAGTGAGGAGAAGCCGTCGTAGACCTCAGGAATGGCCTTGCGCAGGGCGGCCGACTCGTCCTGCAAGCCTTCCAAGACGCCTTTGCCGTGGCTCGTGTGGGTTCCGTGCTCGCTGGCGTGGTGGGTTTCGGTCATGACCCGACGCTACCCCGTCGCTTGGCCCGGGTCGATCGGTCTGGATCGAGTCGAACACCGTCCGGTTGGTGTTCAGTGGGTGATCAGCGGGGCCGTTCGCCCTCACTGTCCGGGGAATCCGAGTCCCGGGGCGGGGGGTCCGCCCGTAGTTGCTCTTCCCGACGCTTGAGGTCATCCTCCCACTCGGCGAGCAGGCGCTCGTGCTCGTCGTCGGGTTTCTTCAACGAGTCGATGAACCGCGGATCGTCCTCGGGAGCGATGATGCGCGGTCGGACGCGCGGTCCGCCAGCGGCGTTGGCCCAGGGCACGGGTCCCGCGCCCGCACGCAGCGGGCGTCCGGCGATCAACCAGCCGATACCGCCGAAGATCGGCAGCAGGATGATGAGCACGACCCACCACATCTTGGGCAGGTTACGGATCGACACCTCGTCGCTCTGGACACAGTCGACCAGGCAGTACACGAGTAGCACCACCTGCACGATGATCGGCAGGAATCGGATGACGCACCCCCTGAGAGAACAACAGTCCGGGAGGCTCAGCTTACCCCTGGCGTCGGGACCGCTCCGGCCGGCGGCACGCTCGGCCCAGCCTTGATCGGGCCGAGTCGGATCAGGTCAGCCCTGGCTGAACGCGTCGATCGCCTCCCGGGTGGCCAGCACCTTGCGGGCGGTCGCGACATGCAGGTTCTCCACGAGCCGACCCTTGTAGGTGACGACGCCCTTGCCCTCGGCCAAGCCCTGCTCGAAGGCTTCGATCAGCCCGTGGGCTTCTTCGACGTCGGTGTCGCTGGGACCGTAGGCGTCGTTGCATGGTCCGACCTGGTCGGGGTGGATGAGGGTCTTGCCGTCGAAACCCATCTCTCGGCCCTGGCGACACTCTGCGGCGAAACCGTCGGCGTCTCTGACGTTGTTGTAGACCCCGTCGACGATCGCGATCCCGGCGGCCTTGGCTGCCAGCACTGAATGCCCGAGCGCATGGAAGATCGGTGCCCGCCCGGCCGTGTGCACGGCGTCCAGCTCCTTCACCAGGTCGTTGGTGCCCATGACGAGCACCGCGAGCCGCGGCGAGGCCGAGGCGATCCGCTCGACTTCGAGGATGGCTGCCGGGGTCTCGATCATGGCCCACAACCGGGTGCGGTCGGGGGCGTGGAAACGCTCGATCTCCCGGACGAGGTCCCGGACCTCCTTGCGTGAGTTGACCTTCGGCACGACGATGCCGTCCGGACCGGCGTCGCAGGCGGCTTTGAGGTCTTTCCAGAACCACGGCGAGCCGACGGCGTTGATCCGGATGGTCAACTCGCGCCGCCCGTATTCGCGCGACTTCACCGCCTCGCAGGCCTGATCCCGCGCGACGTCCTTGGAATCGGGCGCGACGGCGTCCTCAAGATCGAGGATCAACGCGTCGGTCGGGATGGCCCTGGCCTTCTCCAACGCCCGTTGATTGGACGAGGGCATGTAGAGAACGGAACGACGAGGGCGGTATGTCGCTTGCAACATGCGAAGCTCCTAGCTCAGGGTCGGCCAGCCGATCACGACCGATGGATCACGATTGTTCCGCTCTACACACCATAAAGCTCTACACACCATAAAGCTCGGCGAGCTCCGGATCGGTGGCGGCCAGCCGCTCAGCCAGCTCGATCATCACCCGGCACTGTTTGAGACTGGCATCGTCTTCCATCTTGCCGTCGAGCATGACCGCACCGGTGCCATCGCCCATCGCTTCGACCACCCGGCGAGCGTGGGCGACGTCGGCCGCCGACGGGCTGAAGACCTTCTTGCCGATCGCGATCTGGGCCGGGTGCAACGACCAGGCGCCCACACAGCCGAGCAGGAAGGCGTTGCGGAACTGGTCCTCGCACGCCACGACATCCTTGATGTCGCCGAACGGGCCGTAGTAGGGGAAGATGCCGGCCATCGCACACGCGTCGACCATCCGGGCGATCGTGTAGTGCCACAGGTCTTGCTGGTAGATCGTCCGCTGGGCGGAGATGTCGGTCTCGCCCTCGGCGTTCTTGGGTGGGTCCTGACGCACCAGATAGCCAGGGTGTCCTCCGCCGACCCGGGTGGTCTTCATCCGCCGGTCGGCTGCGAGGTCGGCCGGGCCGAGGGACAGTCCTTGCATCCGCGGCGACGCGAAGCAGATCTCTTCGACGTTGGCCATACCCCGCGCGGTCTCGAGGATGGCGTGCACCAGGATCGGGCGCTCCAGCCCGGCCCGGGCCTCGAGCTGCGCCAGCAGCCGGTCGACGTAGTGGATGTCCTCCGGGCCCTGCACCTTGGGCACCATGATGACGTCGATCTTGTGGCCGATCTCGGTGACCAGAGTCGTGAGGTCGTCGAGCACCCACGGGGAGTCGAGGGCATTGACCCGGGTCCAGAGCTGGGTGAGATCGCCGAAATCGGTGTTCTCGCCGATCTGCACCAGACCGGCCCGAGCCGCCTCCTTGTTATCGGCCTTGACGGCGTCCTCGAGGTTGCCCAACAGCACGTCGACCGTCCCGACCATCTCGGGGATCTTCGCAGCCATCTTCGGGTTGCTCGGGTCGAAGAAGTGGATGACCCGGGAGGGCCTGGCCGGCACGGCCCGCACCGGCATCGGGGCCCCGACGGCCAACGGTGCGTAGAAATCCTTGGGGTGGCGCATGAACTCTCCTCGTCGACACGCAGCGACTCGCGGAGCCGATCCGTGAACCGCCTCGATTGCCGCTCCCGGCGGCCTCACGGCGACGCTAGCAGCGCACCCCGGCCGACCGTTATGACGAGGGCCACCCGGGGCGTCTTCATCGACCCAGACCTCTCCCGGACCGAACCCACCGAGAGTAACCGCTTGACTGGTCGATTATGTCGTGACCGGAGCCGGATCCGGGTGTAAACGACGCTCAACTGTGCAGAAATCAACCAGTTCTGCGCGAAGCTGGCGCGGCATACTCCGGCGATTAACCGACCCGATTAGCCTGACATGCGTGAGCCTGCCGTCCCGTGTCTTCCTCGCCCGGTTGGCTGGTCTGCCTGTCTTCGACCCGTTGGGCGACCCGGTCGGCCGGGTCCGTGACCTGGTTGTGACCTTCCGGGTGCGAAGTGCCCGGCCCCGGGTTATCGGGCTGGTGCTGGAAGTCCCGGCCCGGCGACGGGTGTTCGTGCCGATGAGCCGTGTGACGTCGATCGACGCGTCCCAGGTCATCACGACCGGGCTGGTCAATATGCGCCGCTTCGAGCAACGCCACACCGAGACCCTGGCACTGGCCGAGCTTCTCGAGCGGCAGATCACCGTCACCGACGACGACGGCGACTTCCCCGCAATCGTCGAAGATTTGGCCGTCGATATACAGCGTAAGGAATGGCAGATCTCGAAGGTCTTCTGCCGCAAGACCCTGGACCCGCCGTCGCGACGACTCCGGCTGACTCGGCGCCGGGGTGACACCGTGCTGGTCGACGTGGAGCAGGTCGCCGGCCTGCAACAACGCGACGCCCAGCAACCGGCCGATCTGCTGCTGCAGACCTACGAGAGCCTCAACGACGCCGATTTCGCCGAGGTGCTGCACGAACTGGAGCCGAAACGACGCAGTGAGCTGGCTGTGGCGCTCGACGACGGGCGGCTGGCCGTCGTGCTCGGCGAGCTGCCCGAGGACGACCAAGTGGGCATCCTCCGTGGTCTCGACCCTGAGCGCGCCGCCGACGTGCTCGAGATGATGGAGCCCGACGACGCGACCGACCTGCTCGCCGAACTCCCGGCCGATCAACAGGAGTACTTGCTCGACCGGATGGAGCCCGACGAGGCGGCGCCACTGCGTCGGCTGCTGTCCTACGACGAAGACACCGCCGGTGGCCTGATGACCAGCGAGCCGGTCATCCTCGGTCCTGAGTCGACGATCGCCGAGGCACTGGCGCGAGTCCGTCGCGAAGAGCTGCCGACCACCCTGGCGACCACGGTGTTCGTCTGCCGACCCCCGCTGGAGACGCCGACCGGCAAGTACCTTGGTCTCGTCCATATTCAGAAACTCCTCCGTGAACCACCGCATGCCTCGATCGGCACGGTCGTGGAGAACACCAAAGGCACCGACCCGATGTCGAGGATCGACGCCGTGCACCGCCAGCTGGCGGCATACGACCTCATCGCCCTCCCGGTCGTCGATGAGGTCGGCCGACTGGTCGGCGCGGTGACCGTCGACGACGTGCTCGACCACATCCTCCCGGACGACTGGCGCGAGGAACGTGACGAGGTGACCCATGGCTGAACGGCGCATCCCCCGGATCGACCAACCGGTCGAGCTGCGCCGCCGCAGCTTCCTCACCGGGCCGGGTTTCGACCAGGAACGCTTCGGGGTGCTCAGCGAGGCTTTCGCCCGTTTCATGGGTACGGTCCAGTTCCTCATCGGGATGACCGTCTTCGTGGCGCTCTGGCTGGCATGGAACACCTTCGCCCCGAGCGTGTGGCAGTTCGACCCGCGCGAGTTGAACTACACCCTGCTCACCCTGATCCTGTCGTTGCAAGCCTCGTATGCCGCGCCGCTCATCCTGCTCGCACAGAACCGTCAGGCCGACCGCGAACGGGTCGCTCTCGAGCAGGACCGCGACCGCGACGAGCGGGCTCTGGCCGACACCGAGTTCCTGACCCGTGAGGTCGCCGCGCTGCGGATCGCATTGCGCGAGACGGCAACCCGGGATTTCGTCCGATCGGAACTACGCGATCTGCTGGAGGAGCTGCAGGAGCGCGGTGCCATCGCCCCGGCCGCCAAGCCGGACGGCAAGAGCAAGGCCAAAGGCAAGGGGAAAGGGCCCAAGACGTCGGCGACTTAGGATGGCACCATGTCCACCGTCACGACCGAGGCCTTGTTACGCGCACTCGCCACCGTCAACGACCCTGAGATCCGCAAACCGGTCACCGAGTTGGGGATGGTCAAGTCGGTCGACGCCGACGAGTCCGGTCGCGTCACCGTCGAGCTCTACCTCACGGTCGCTGGCTGTCCACTCAAGGAGACCTTGCGCCGCGACTGCTCGACCGCCCTGCACGGTGTCGATGGGGTGACCTCGGTCGACGTCCGACTCGACGTCATGAGCGACGAGCAGCGCGCGGCGCTACGGAGCAAACTGCGGGGTGGGGCGGCCGAGCGCGAGATCCCCTTCGCCAAGGCCGACTCCATGACCCGGGTGTATGCCGTTGCCTCGGGTAAGGGCGGGGTCGGCAAGTCGTCGGTGACGGTCAACCTGGCTGCGGCAATGGCCGCCGAGGGGCTCTCGGTCGGAGTGGTCGACGCCGACGTGCACGGTTTCTCGGTGCCCCGGATGCTCGGCGTGCGTGAGCGGCCCACCCGGATCGGTGACGAGGCATCGGAGGCCGACGTCATGATCCTGCCGCCGGTGGCCCACGACGTGAAGGTCATCTCGGTCGGCATGTTCGTGCCCGGCAACCAGCCCGTCGTGTGGCGCGGCCCGATGCTGCACCGGGCGTTGAACCAGTTCCTCGTCGACGTCTTCTGGGGCGACCTCGACGTGTTGTTGCTCGACCTGCCACCGGGCACCGGCGACATCGCCATCTCGATCGGCCAACTGTTGCCGACCGCCGAGATTCTCGTCGTCACCACGCCCCAACAGGCGGCCGCCGAAGTCGCCGAGCGGGCCGGTTCGATCGCCGCACAGACCCACCAGCGGGTTGTCGGGGTCGTCGAGAACATGTCGTGGCTGGAGTTGCCCGACGGCACTCGACAGGAGATCTTCGGCTCCGGCGGCGGGCAAACGGTCGCCGAATCCCTGACCCGGCTGATCGGGGCCCAGGTGCCGTTGCTAGGACAGATCCCCATGGACAATGACCTGCGCGTCGGCGCCGACGAAGGCACACCGGTCGTGCTCGGCCACCCCGACTCCCCGGCCGCCGTCGCCCTCCGGGGCGTAGCCCGGCAACTAGCCCAGCGCGCGCGGGGGCTGTCCGGACGGTCGTTGGGGCTGTCGCCGACGAAGCGCTGACCCACCGGTCGGGTCACGTCAGAACGATCAGGTCGCGTCAGGTCGCGTCGGGGTCCCACGGCACCGGCAGCGACGAGTCGTATGCCACCGTCCGAGGCGGGGTAGGTGTCGACACATCGGCCCCGGCGGGGTCCGGATCGGGCTGCTCTTCGGACGGCGACGGATCGGCGAGTGCCTCACGGACGATCCGGCGCGGGTCGTATCGGCGCGGGTCGTACTGGCGCCAGTTCAGATCCTCGAACTCGGGGCCCAGCTGCTCCTTGAGCTGACCCCTGGCCCCTTCGGCCAAGGCGCGCAGCTGGCGCACCAGCCGTCCCAGCTTGGCGGCATACTCCGGCAGCCGTTCCGGCCCGAGGATGACCACGGCGAGCAACACCAGGACGATGAACTCGTAGCCGTTGATATCGACCACAGGTCACCCCTTCATCGGCGGGCGTCGGCATCGCTGGTCGAGCTCGAGCCTAGCCCCTAGCCGGAGCCGTGCGGTCCTATCCGGAGCCCTGCAGGGTCACGGCGAAGTCGAGCTCCTGGCCGGCCCGTTGCACGCCGACCCGCACCGTGTCCCCGACGTCGCGGGCCCGGATCGCCACCACGAGATGTGCCACGGTCGTCATCCGCTTGTCTTCGAACTCGACGATGACGTCACCAGCACGCACACCGACTTCGTCGGCCGGACCACCAGGCGACACGTCGCCGACCCGGACGCCTTTGCCGACGTGTGCGAGATCGATGACGATGCCCATGATCGGATGGGTGGCAGTGCCGGTCGCGATGAGTTGTCGGGCTGTCTTGACGGCCTGGTCGCTCGGAATGGCGAAACCCACCCCGATATTGCCGCTGGCGGGACCCAACGTGCCTGGGCCTCGGGCGATCGCGGAGTTGATGCCGACGACGTGCCCAGCGGCATCGAGCAACGGCCCACCCGAGTTACCCGGGTTAATCGCCGCATCCGTCTGGATGGCGTTGATGTAGCTCGTCTCGTCGTCGCCGCCACCGGTGGCTACCGGCCGGTTGACGGCCGAGACGATGCCGCTGGTCACCGTCGAACCGAACCCGAGCGGCGCCCCGACGGCGACTACCGGGTCGCCGACGACGACACCGGACGACTGGCCCCACGGCAACGGGTCGACATCACGAGCAGACACCTGCAGCACGGCCACATCGTAGGAGGCATCCCGACCGACAACGGTCGCGTCCAGCTCACGCCCGTCGTGGGTGACCACGACGATGCTTGTTTGATCTGCCACCACATGGTTGTTGGTCAGCACATGACCGTCGTCGTCGATCACGAATCCCGAGCCGGTCCCGGCCCCAGCCGCGGACTGGGTCTGCACGGTGACGACCGAAGGCAACGCCTCGGCTGCGATCGCTGCAATGCTGCCGTCAGGGCGCGGAGCCGGCACGCCCGCCGGTGATGGAGCCACGATCGACGGCCCGGTGACGGTGGATTCGGGCGACGAGGCGGGCCGGTCGATGAGAAGCGTCGCAGCGCCACCTCCGACGAGCCCGGCGACCAGACCGATTCCGGCTGCGGCCGCAGCCGCGCCACCGCGTCGAGACCGCGATGACCTGGGCCGATCTGGCCGCACAGGATCAGCAGGAGGCAGGGGCGGCGCCACTGCTTCCGGGACTACTTGTGGCAGCGGGGTCGTCTCGGCCGAGTAAGTCCCCGGAGGTTGCCAGGGCTGCCGAACCTGCTCGGAAGACACGGGCATCGGGATCGTCGGCTGCCGCTGCGGCTGACCCGGATCGAAAGTCTCGGTCATGGAACGTCGTGCCTATCGAATACTGCGGTCGTGGTACTCCAGGGCGTCGGGTCGACAGGCGCTTGCCCGCCGAAAACCCACACGACGGAACTCAACTCACCGGGGGAATCCGCGTGCGTCGCCGGGGCCACTTCGGTGGTCGGGATGGAAGCAGCACCGTCGCCCGGCGCGAGGGTGGCGGCGGTTGCCGCCGCCACGACTGCCGCCAGCGCCGCGACAGTCACGGAGCGACGTAGCGAGCGGTGCAAGGCAGGCAGTCCAGGCGTGAAAGCTGCGACCGCCGGGGTCCACGTGTCACGCGCAGGAGTCTGGGCCCACGGCATACCAGCGGCGCCACCGGCCGCACGATCATCGGCAGTGGCACCACCATCAGTGGCGACTCCGAGCAACAGCCGGTGCAGTGCCGGTGAGATGCCGGGCTCCGGGGCGTTGCGTAGCGAGGCCAGCATGCGCTGCTCTTCGTCGACTCGGTGACGACAGGTCGGGCAGACCACGACGTGGCGATCCCAGGCATAGAGCACCGGCGCGGTCAATCGGCGATCGACATAGGCGCTCAGCTGGTCACCGAGGTGCGGCATCGCCAGGTCACGCCCCCTGCCGAGTGGCCGGGCCAACCGGAACGGGCATGCTGAGCCCGGAGCGCACGGCAGCCGTGCCGACCGGTTGTGGCCGATGATCGACGGGTATGCCGTCCCGGCCCCCGGCTCGGTGGGCCAGCGAGGCACGCAACTGCGCGCGGCCACGGTGGATGCGAGAGCGCACCGTGCCCAGCTTGATGCCGAGGGTAGTAGCGATCTCCTCGTAGGACAGCCCCTCGATGTCACACAACACAACGGCCGCCCGGAACTCCGGCACCAACGAGTCCAAGGCACGCTGGATGTCATCGTCGAGGTGGGTGTCGGCATAGACCTGCTCCGGCCCGGCTTCGGCGGACGCGAGCCGACCGGCAGCATCGTCCGGCAAAGCGTCGAACCGAATCCGTTGCTTGCGTCGCATCCGGTCGAGGAACACGTTGGTGGTGATTCGATGTAGCCACCCCTCGAACGTGCCCGGCGTGTACGAGTGCAACGAGCGGAACACCCGGATGAAGACATCGTGGGTCAGGTCCTCGGCGTCGTGGGGGTTCCCGGTGAGCCGATAGGCGAGCCGGTAGACCCGGGCCGAGTGATCCTCGACGATCTGCTCCCAGCTCGGCGGTGACCACGGCCGGTCCGCCGAAGCCCCCTGCCCGCGGTGGCCATGCTCGCCACCCGCAGGCCCCTGGGCTGCGGGTGCAGTCTGGTCGGTGCGTGTGTGCATCGTTTCGGTCGTGTTCCTTTCAGAACTTATGAGTTTATACGTGCAGGTCGAAGTCAGGGTTCCCCCGTTCGGGGTCCCACCGGGCGTTTCGGTAGCGACGACACCCCGCGTCAACCGGGTCGCTCCCGGCTTGCTGTCCCCGACTGTCGCACGCCCGACTGTGACCGGGCTGTGAAGCCGTCACCATCGGTGCACCCGCCTATCGGCCACCGGCTGCTCCACTAGGGTGGGGGCATGACCGCCAATCGGGCCGCCAGTTGGAGCTACGCCGAGGAGTTCGTCGCCGAGGACGAGGTCACCGCTGCCGCCCGTCGGCGCGGGGAGCAGCTGGGGGCGACCCCGATCGGGGTTGCCGGGGGTAGCGCGCTCCGGATGCTCACCGGCTGTCTTGGCGCCCGTGCTGTCGTCGAGGTCGGCACCGGCGCCGGGGCGTCCGGCCTCTGGCTGCTTGGTGGAATGCCGCCCGACGGTGTGCTGACGACCATCGACATCTCGGCCGAACATCAGCGCGCCGCCAAAGACGCCTTCGCCGAAGCCGGCGTCGCCCATCAGCGCACTCGGGTGATCGCCGGTCCTGCACTCGATGTGCTGTCCCGGATGACCGACGGCGCCTACGACCTGGTCTTCATCGACGGCGAGAAGTCCGAATACCCGGACTATGTCAAACAGGCCACCCGCCTGCTGCGGCGCGGCGGGGTGATGGCCCTGGACAACATGCTGTGGCAGGACCACGTCGCCGATCCGGCCGCCCGCGACGAGACCACCCGCACGCTACGCGAGTTGGGGAAGGCGCTGCGCGACGACGACGCTTTCACCACCACTTTGCTGCCGGTCGGTGACGGCCTACTCGTCGCCGTCAAGAGCTGACACCGCACGACAAAGCCCCCGGACCCACTCGGCCCGGGGACCCGGTGAGGCTGCTGGAGGAGTCAGGGGACGCCGTCACACCCTTGGATCGTGTCGCGCAGGGCCGCCGCCTCGTCCGGGGTCATCTCGACCACCAGACGCCCGCCACCCTCGAGGGGCATCCGCAGGACGATGCCGCGACCCTCCTTGGTGACCTCCAACGGACCGTCACCGGTCCTTGGCTTCATTGCCGCCATGGGGTTTCCCCTTCCTCGGAACGCGGTCGACGCGCACCCACGGGAGACGGGCGCGCCAGCCTTGCCGCCCCATTATCCCAGGGCATGGCGCCGCGAGGAAATCACCACGGGCGACTTGTGTCCAGCCGACCGGGTCGACGGTCACGGCGCCCAGTCCGAAGGTGGGGTGAAGTGCCACAACGCGGCGATCCATTCCCATTGCCACCACAGGAAAACCGGGGCCAGCCACAACCAACGGATGCCGGTCGGCACCCACCTGGGCCGTTGCCCACGTGACGCCAGTCCGAGCAGCACCGCAAGGTAAGGGAACATCGGCAATAGGTAGCGCGGGGTGCTCGTACCCGGGCCTTGCACCGCCATGCTGTACGCGGCATACGCGACCGGCCACACCCGCACGACCGGCCCGAGACGCACGGCCCACGGCCCAGCCATGCCGGCGACGATCCCGACGACGACTGCCAGCACCAGCCACGGCCCCCATTCACCGAGATACCATCGCGGCGTGTCCAGCCAAGGCTGGACGAAGCGCACCTCGCCGGTGGCCGACCAGGCACCCATCGTCGCGACATATCCCCCGGGCTCTCCGGTGCCCATCCACACCAGGGCCGGCCACAACAACCCGGCCACGACGCACCCGGCGAGCGCGGCGAGCATCCTGAACCGCTCACCACGCGCGACCGGCTCGGTGGCCCGCCGTCGCCATCGCAGCCACAGTGCGACTGCAGAGACGATCGCCAGCGGGACGGCGATCGGCCGAGACACCCCGACAAGGACGGCGAGCGCGGTCGCGACCAACCACCGTTCCCGGCGCAGCACCAGCAGATAGCCACAGATCAGCAGCATCGCCAACGACTCGGTGTATGCGACTTGCAGCACGGGAGAGCTGGGGAAGACGGCATACAAGGACAGGACAAGCAGCGCCCCGACCCGGCCGATCGACTCCCGCATGAGTTGGGCCAGCAGCACCGCGGCACCGAAACCGAATAGCAACGCCAGGGTGGAGCCGACAACGGCGAACGGCAGCCCGGTGACCGCCATGACCGCCCGGGACAGCATCGGGAAGAGCGGATAGAAGGCCCACGCGTTCTGCATCACCTGCCCAGAGGTATCCCGGGGCAGCGTGTCGGGGTAGCCATCACTGGCGATCCGCGCATACCACTGGCCGTCCCACAGCGTCGTGAAACCCCAGTAGCCGACCGTCTGGTTATCGGTCATCGCCGACGGTGCCTGCGAACCGGAAACGACCGCCAGCATCACACCGGTCAACACCCTGGTCACCGCGTAGAGAGCGACCACCTGCACGACGAAGCGACCGCCCAGAACCCGGTCCAAGAGCGCCTCGGTGCGGGGGAAGACGATCGCCGCCATGGTGGCGAGCCTACTCAGCGCGCCACCATCGGTTGACCGTTCGCCCGGACAGCCCGCTGACCACCCCGGCGTTAACAAACGTGACCGGTCAGCCCTCGTCCACGGCTCGCGGATCGGATAGTGCGGCACGTGG
This sequence comes from Actinomycetales bacterium, assembly GCA_002748155.1. GTDB lineage: Bacteria > Actinomycetota > Actinomycetes > Actinomycetales > Dermatophilaceae > Phosphoribacter. The sequence continues at coordinate 190,098 of PDRO01000005.1, forward strand.
CTCAGGCGTCTCAGAAGCCTTAGTGACCTTAGGGTCTTCAGGAACCTCGGGAGACTCGGTGGGCCCCGGCGCGGCACGATGAGACAACCACTCGACTTGTCCGTGCAGCACGTCGATCTCGCGCACGAGCCGGTCGATAACTTCGTCGACTTGGTCCATCCGATAGCCCCGGAGGGCAGTGTCGATCCGCAACGCGTCCAGGTCGTCGGAGGTCAGCCGGTCGGAGGGCAAAGGCAGATAGGACAGTGGAGCAGTCGGGTCGGCCAGTGATCCGTCGATCCGGCCCAGCATCGCAGCCGCGGTCACCCCGATCAGGACCACTGCGAGCAGCAGGACCAGCCACATCATGGTGCCGCCTCCTGGTTGATCTCGTCAGCGTCGTTGATCTCGTCAGCGTCGTTGATCTCGTCAGCGTCGACGACGAACCTCACGGCCTCGTCGACATCGTCGGTGACCAACACCCGGGTCAGGTCTGCGGCGGTGATGGTCCCGGAACTCACGAGCGTGTCCCGCATCCACGCCACCAAGCCCGACCAGTAGTCGACCCCGAGCAGCACGATCGGGAAGGCCGTGACCCTGCCCGTCTGCGCCAGGGTCAATGCCTCGAAGAGCTCATCGAGAGTGCCCCACCCTCCGGGCAAGGCGATGAACCCTCGCGAGTACTTGACGAACATCGTCTTGCGCACGAAGAAATAGCGGAAGTTGACGGCCAGGTCGACGTAGTCGTTGAGGCCGGGCTCGAGGGGCAGCTCGATGCCCAGCCCGACCGACGTTCCGCCCGCCTCCCACGCACCCTTGTTGGCCGCCTCCATCAGGCCGGGACCCCCGCCGGTGATCACGGCGAATCCGGCCTCGGCCAGGGCTCGCCCGACGTGCACACCTAGCTCGTATGCCGGATTCCCAGGGCCCAACTGCGCGGAACCGAAAACACCGATCGCCGGTCCAAGCTCGGCCAGCGCGCCGAAACCTTCGACGAACTCGGATTGGATCCGCATGACCCGCCACGGGTCGGTATGTAGCCAATCGGCGGCTCCGCGGCTGTCGAGCAGCCGCTGGTCGGTGCTCGTCGCAGGGACTTGCGCACGCCGGAGGGTCACCGGGCCTTTGCGGTATTCACCGTGTCGGTTGCCCCCCCGTGGCCGAGTCGGGCCATCGGGTTGCGCCGGGGTCACGGAACTGCTCACGCGGCCACGCTACCCGCGCAGCCAGCGCAGCAACGCGGCTTCGACACCGAGATACTGCCGCACCGGTGCGCGCTCGTCGTCACGGTGAGCCAAGACCGGGTCGCCCGGTCCGAAATTGACCGCCGGGACGCCGAGCCGGGAGAACCGTGCCACGTCGGTCCATCCTTGTTTGGCCTGCACCGGCAAGCCCAGCGTGGCGACGAGTTCGCGAGCAGCCGGTAGATGCAGACCCGGCCTGGCTCCGCCGACGTTGTCGACGACGGTGACCTCGAACCCGGCGAAGACCTCTCGGACGTGAGCTTCGGCGGCTGCCTCGTCGAGGTCGGGGGCGTAACGGTAGTTCACTGTGACGACGCACGAGTCGGGGATGACGTTCGTGGCCTGTCCCCCGGTGATCAAGACGGCCTCCAGGGACTCCGGGTAGTCGAGGTCGTCGATCCGCACCGTTCGCGCGCGGTATGCCGTGAGCCGGGTCAACACCTCGGCGGCGTCGTGGATCGCATTGTGCCCCATCCACGGTCGCGCTGAGTGGGCAGCGACTCCGGTCGTGCGGACCTCGGCGCGCAAGGTGCCTTTACAGCCACCTTCCACGATGCCGGCAGTGGGTTCCAGAAGGACGGCAAGCTCGGCCTGCAGCCAATCGGGGCGAGACCGCGCGATCCGGCCTAGGCCGTTACGTGCGGCGTCGACTTCTTCGTTGTCGTAGAACACGAAGGTGACGTCCCGAGTCGGCTCAGGCACCTGTGCGGCTAGGCGCAGCATGACCGCCACCCCGCCCTTCATGTCGACGGTGCCTCGGCCGACGAGGTGCTCGATGCCGTCATGGACCACTCGGCGGGTCGGCAGGTTGGGCTGTCGCGCCAACGGCACGGTATCGAGATGGCCGGCCAGCACCACGCGCTGCGTCCGGCCGAGATCGGTGCGGGCCAGCACGGCATCGCCGTCACGCTCGATGTGCAGCTGCGGCAGTATCCGTAGCGCCGCTTCGACGGCGTCGGCGAGGCGGGCCTCGGAGCCGCTGACCGACTCGATGTCACAGATGTCGGCGGTCAGGGAAACGACATCCCGGGTCAGGTCGAGGGTGATCTGGCCGCGGGGCGGAGGAACACGGTCCGAAGGCACTGCGTCAGCCTAGTTCGGGATAGCGACGACGCTGCCATGGAGGGTCACATCGACCTCTCCATGGCAGCGTCAGATCGGCAGCGTCAGTGAGCTGAGGCTCGATGCTCCGGTGGGACGTAGTCCGGGTCGTAGGGATCGACGCCGGTGACGGCCTGGATCCGCATCCGGTCGAAGGTCTCGTTGGCCTTGGCCAAGGACTCCCCCTTCGGCTGGGTCGCCAATGACACCAGCCACATGGTGAGGAATCCGACCGGGATCGAGATGATTCCGGGAGCGGTGATCGGGATGAGATCGAAGAAGGTCGGGCTCAGGATGATCATGCCGACCGACAAGGACAGCCCGGCCACCATGCCGTAGAACACCCCCTGCGAGGTCACCCTGCGCCAGTAGATCGTGCCGAGAATCGCCGGCAGGTTGGCGCTGGCACTGACCGTGATTGCCAAGGTCGCGAGGAAGGCCACGTTGAACTGTTCCACCGCGAGGCTGATGAGCAACGAGACGACCACGGCGCCGACGGTCGCGACACGGGCCACGGTGAGCTGCTGCTTGGGCCCGACCCGGCCTTGTTTGAGCAGTTTCGTGTAGAGGTCGTGTGCGACCGCCCCGCTGGTGGCGATGACCAGGCCCGACAGTGCCGCGAGGATCGTGGCAAACGCGACCGCCGACACGAACGACAGCAATAGGTCACCGCCGAGCACCTTGGCCAACTCGGGCATGGCCAGGTTGCCGCCACCGCCGAGACCCGCGCGGCCGTTCTCGACGAGCAGCATCGCACCGTATCCGAGCACCGGCAGGAAGATGAGGAAGCCGGCGAAGATCCAGATCGCGGTGACCGCCGATGTGCGCGCTTCGTCCGAGTTGCGGACGGTGAGGAAGCGAATCATCACGTGCGGCAATCCGAGGACACCGATGGTCACCCCGAGGATGAGCGAGAACTGGTTGATCTGTTGGATCAACCCGGGCCGAGCCGGCTCCAGGGCTGCGGGCGGGTTGGCTGCGGTGGCGTCAGCGGCTTGACGGAACAACTCCAATGGGTTCCACCCGAAGTTGTTGAGCACGAGCAGGATCAGGATCATCCCGCAGGCCAGCAGGATGGCTGTCTTGACGATCTGGATGTACGTCGTGGCGAGCATGCCCCCGAACAAGGTATAGATCGCCGTAAGCAGTCCGATGATCGCAGCTGCCGCCCAGTATTCGATCCCGAAGAGCAGCTTGATGAGCACGGCCGCACCGACGAATTGGGCCACGATGTAGATGAGCGAGAGGAAAACCGAGGACATCGCGATCGCGCCTCGGACGTTGGCGGCCGGGAACCGACGGGCCAGGACGTCGCCGAGGGTGAACTGGCCGAGGTTTCGGAGCGGCTCCGCGACCAGCAGCATGGCCAGCAGGTAGGCGATGGGGATGTACACCGCGTAGTAGAAGCCGTTGAAGCCCAGCATCGCGATGGCGCCAGTTGTGCCCAGGAAGGTGGCGGCCGAGATGAAGTCGCCCGCGATGGCGATGCCGTTCTGTCGACCGGTGATGTGCCCTGAGGCAACCAGGTGGCTACCAACCGACTTGTTGCGTTTGCCCGCCCAGTAGGTGATGTAAAGGGTGACGCCGACGAGCACCACGAAGATGACCGCAGCTGTAGGACTGATATTCACGAGCGGACCTCGTCCTGGATATGACGGTAAGCCGCCTCGATCTGGGCGATCCTGCGTCGGTAGTACGTCGTGAGACCGACCACGAGGAAGAACAAGCAGAACGCATAAAGGTACGCAACACTAAGCCCGGATACGACTTCCCCGTCCATGACGGACGTGAAGTTCGTGAGCAGCTGCTGCGTCCAGTACGCGACAACAGTAATGCCGACCAGGAGCGTGACGAGTCGGCGTCGAGCGGCCGCCAATTCCTCGTATGCCTTTAGGTCGAACCCGTCCGCGGGCGTCGACGACATGTATTTCGTCCTTTCCTATGTACACCTATATGTATTACTTGTACACGCTTTGGCAATACTCGTGAAAGCAAGGGATCGTACACACAAACGCCTGGGGGCGCGTGCTCGCGCCCCCAGGGATGTGCCAAGAACTAGACCTGGCGTCTATTTGTTGCGTTCGTCGATGAGGTGCTTGGCCTTGCCGATGGAGCGCTCCATGCTGCCGGGCTTGAGCACGTTGACCCCGACGGATACGCCGATGACATCCTTGATCCGCTGGACGACCTGCTTGGCCAGGGTCTCGTAGTGCTTCTCTTCGGGCTCCGGACGGGCCTCGACGTGCACATCGAGGGCATCCATGCGGCCTTTGCTGTAGAGCTTGAGCTGGTAGAAAGCGGTCAGGCCGGGGATGCTCATAAGGATCTCCTCGACCTGGCTTGGGAACATGTTGACGCCACGCAGGATGATCATGTCGTCGCTGCGTCCGGTGATCTTCTCGATCCGCCGCATCGAGCGCGCCGTGCCCGGCAGCAGCCGGGTGATGTCGCGGGTGCGGTACCGGATGACCGGGAAAGCTTCCTTGCTCAACGACGTGAAGACCAGCTCGCCCTGGTCGCCGTCCTCCAGCACTTCGCCGGTGTCCGGGTCGATGATCTCTGGGTAGAAGTGGTCCTCCCAGACGTGCAGGCCATCCTTGGTCTCGACGCACTCGTTGGCTACCCCGGGGCCGACCACCTCGGTCAACCCGTAGATGTCGACGGCATGCATGTCCAGCTTCTGTTCCATCTCACGCCGCATGTCCTCGGTCCACGGCTCGGCGCCGAAGACACCGACCTTCATCGAGGTCTGGGCCGGGCTCATGCCGTGGCGTTCCATCTCGTCGAGGATGGTCATCATGTAGGATGGCGTCACGACGATGACGTCGGGCTTGAAGTCCTGGATGAGCTGCAACTGCTTCTCGGTGTTGCCGCCACCCATCGGAATGATCGCGCAACCGAGCTTCTCCGAGCCGTAGTGCAGTCCGAGGCCGCCGGTGAAAAGCCCGTAACCGTAAGAGTTGTGGATCTTCATCCCCGGTTTGACACCGGCTGCCCGCAGCGAACGGGCCACACAGGTCGACCACATGTCGAGATCGTTCGCGGTATAGCCGGCGACGATCGGTTTGCCGGTAGTGCCACTCGAGGCATGAATCCGCCGGACCTGGTCCATCGGCACCGCGAACATCCCGAAGGGATAGGTGTCGCGCAGGTCGGTCTTGACCGTGAAGGGGAAGCGCCCGAGGTCGGAGAGCTGTTTGCAGTCGTCGGGGTGCACCCCGGCCTTGTCGAAGCGCTCCTGGTAAAGCGGGACGTTCTTGTACACGTGGTGCAACGACCACTTCAGCCGCTCGAGCTGTAGCTCAGCTATCTCCTTGCGGGAGGCTTTCTCGATCGGCTCGAGTTCGGAGTCCTTGGGCGTGAGGTCCAGCATCGATGGTCCTTCCGAAGCGGTCGGCGGGGCGCCGGGTTAAGCGGTCACGGGTAATTGGGCACTTGCAAAGCAGCACGACAGATCCCTGGTTGTCCACATCCAACACCACATCACCGGGCGTCAGGCGGGACTGAGGTCATGTCCTCTCGACGAGGACGGCCGCACCTTGACCGACTCCGACACACATCGTCGCGATCGCCCGGGACGCCTGACGTTCCTGCAACTCCATTGCCGCCGTCAACACGAGCCGAGCACCACTGGCACCGAGCGGATGCCCGAGAGCGATAGCGCCACCGTTGGGGTTGACGTGGTCGGCGTCGTCGGGCAATCCCAGCTCCCGCAGGACGGCGAGCGCCTGCGCCGCGAAGGCTTCGTTGAGCTCGATGACGTCCAGGTCCTTGATCGACCATCCGTGCCGTCCGAGGACCTTGCGGACCGCAGGAACCGGACCGATACCCATGACGCGTGGAGCGACCCCGGCAGCGGAAGAACCGACGATCCGCGCGATCGGGGTGAGGTTGTATTTCGACACGGCCGCTTCGGACGCCAACAGGGTCACCGCCGCTCCGTCGTTGACGCCGGAAGCATTGCCTGCCGTGACGCTGCCACCCTCTTTGCGGAACGGCGTCGGGAGTTTGGCCAGCACCTCCATCGTCGTCGCCCGGGGATGCTCGTCGGTATCGACGACGATCGGGTCGCCTTTGCGTTGCGGGATCACCACGGGAGTGATCTCCTTCGCCAGCCGTCCGCTGGCGATCGCGGCTGCCGTCCGGGACTGCGACCGGAACGCGAAGGCATCCTGGTCGACGCGGGCCACTTGGTAGTCCTCGGCGACGTTCTCGGCGGTCTCGGGCATCGAATCGATCCCGAATCGGGCTTTGAGCACCGGGTTGACGAAGCGCCAGCCGATCGTCGTGTCGTAGACGGCCGACGAGCGCGAGTATGCCGTCTCGGCCTTCGGCATGACGAATGGCGCCCGGCTCATGCTCTCGACCCCGCCGGCAACGATGAGATCGACCTCACCGGATTTGATCGCCCGGGCACCGTAGGCGATCGCGTCGGCACCGGAAGCACACAACCGGTTCATCGTCGTGCCGGGCACCGCCTCTGGCAGCCCGGACAACAGCGCCGCCATCCGGGCGATGTTGCGGTTGTCCTCACCGGCCTGGTTGGCATTGCCGAGGATGACATCGTCGACAGCCGCCCAGTCTAGGTCAGGTAGTCGCTGCATGAGCTCTGTGATGAGGCCGGCCGCGAGGTCGTCGGGCCGGACCGGAGCCAAGGCGCCGCCATACTTGCCAAACGGGCTGCGGGTGCCGGTGACGAGAAATGCTTCGCTCATGATTGCCTTCTTCGGGCTCGTGGGGACGAGGTTACTGGTCGAAGTCGGCGACCACTTTGTCCGAGGTGGGGTAGGCCTGACACGAGAGGACGAACCCTTCGTCGACTTCGTAGGGCTCGAGGGCGTAGTTCTGGACCATGTCGACCGTGCCGCTGGTGATCTTGCACCGGCAGGTGCCGCAGACACCGTTCTTGCAGGCGTAGGGGATGTCGGAGCGCACGACCCGGGCGGCGTCGAGGATCGGCACGGTGCCGGGCTTGAGCTGGAACTCGGTGGTCCGCCCGTCGAGCAGCACCGTGATCTTGTAGCCTTCGCCAGCATCGCTTCCCGACGGCGGTGGCGGCGGCGGGGTGGCACTGGTGTGGAACAACTCGCGGTGGATGTGGGCGTCGGCGACCCCACGGCCCAGGAGCACCTCGCGGACCATGTCGGTCATCGGCAACGGCCCACAGAGGAACCAGTCGTCGACCGAGTCGGACTGCGACCCGTCGAGGATCGCGGTGAAGCGCTCTTCGTCGAGTCGTCCCGAGAGCACTTCGGATTCCTGCCGTTCGGCGTCGAGCACATAGAAGACCTCGAACCGATCCAAGTACCGGTTCTTGAGGTCTTCGAGCTCTTCGAGGAACATGATCGACTGCGTCGTCGCGTTGACGAAAACGAGGGTGGCCTGGCTCTTGGGCTCGGTGGCCAACGCGGTGGACAGGATCGACAAGATCGGCGTGATCCCGGATCCGGCGGCGACGGCACCGTAGTGCCGGGCCTGGTCGGGATCAATCGTGGCCGTGAAGCTGCCCGTCGGGCTCATCACCTCGAGGCTGTCGCCTTCCTGTAGCCGCTCGAGGGCATATCCCGAGAACACCCCACCGGGCAACCGCTTGACCCCGATCCGCAACACTCCTGAGTCCGCGGGTGCACAAATCGAGTAGTTGCGCCGCACGTCGTCCCCCGCGATCGTGGCCCGCACGGCCACGTGCTGCCCCGGCGTGTACGTGAACTCGTGGGCCAGCTCCGGGGGAACCTCGAAAGTGATGGCCACGGCGTCGTCGGTGATCCGGTCGAGCTTGTCGACCTTGAGCACGTGGAACGCCGCACGCTTACGGGCAGCAACTGCTGAGCTCATCGGTTTCTCCATCTCGCTGGGTGCCCGGAGCGCCGTCCGGGCAGGTCGAACTCAGATGTCCTTGAAGTAGTCGAACGGCTCTTGGCATTCGGTGCACACCCATTGCGACTTGCACGCGGTGGACCCGAACCGGCTGACTTCCCGGCCGACCGACCCGCACCGCGGGCATCGCGCCGGCTCGGTCGGAGGGCGGTTCGACAAGGTGACGCTGACGGGCCCCGTCGGTGAGTGACCCGATGGCGGGGCAATGCCGTATTCACGCAGCTTGCGCTTGGCTTCCTCGCTCATCCAGTCGGTCGTCCAGGCCGGTGAGAGCACCGTCGTGACGGTGACGTCGTGGTAGCCGGCCCGGGCCAACTCTGTCACGATGTCGTCCTCGATCTGGCCCATGGCCGGACAACCCGAATAGGTCGGAGTGACGAGGACCTCGACCCGCCCATCGGGGTGCTCGATCACGTCGCGCAGCATGCCGATGTCTGCGATGGTCAACACCGGAATCTCCGGGTCGGTGACCCGTTCCAACACTTCCCGCGGTGACGTGTCGACGGTCGACATGATCACCACTCGACTCCCGGATGCAGCCGGTGAATGTATTGCATCTCGGCCAAGGCGTAGCCCAGGTATTCACTGTGTACGCCGCTACGGCCTTCGCCCAGGATGAAGCTCAACGTCGGCACGTCCAGGGTGGCTTCGGCGAGCACTTGCTCGACGGTCCGGCGCCATTCGGTGCGCAGCAGCTCCGGGTCCGGACCGATACCGGCGGCGACGATCTTCTCGGTGAGGGCATCGGTCTGGAAGAGATCGTCGGCCAACGGCCAGAACAGCTCGAGGGCCTCGACCATCTTGGTGTGCGATTCCTCGGTGCCGTCACCGAGCCGGATAACCCAACCCGCCGAGTGCTCAAGATGATACCGGGCCTCTTTGAGCGACTTGGCGGCGATCTCGGCCAGGCTCCGGTCGGTCGATTCGCTCAACCGGGTCCACAACGGAACGGCATACGCGGCATAGAGGAACAACTGGACCATCGCGCGTCCGAAGTGGTGCACAGTGGGGTGCTCGACGAGGTCGACGCACCGGAACTCCGGTTCCTCGCGCAGATAGGCCAACTCGTCCTCGGTCTTGGGCTCTGGAGCCAACGTGCCGGCATAGGTCAGCAACAAGCGAGCTTCGCCCAGCAGGTCCAGCCCGATGTTGACCAAGGCCATGTCTTCTTCGAGCTGCGGAGCCCAGCTGGTCCATTCGGCGATCCGGTGCGACAGGATGAGGCTGTCGTCGGCGATCCGGATGACGTAGTCGTACCGGTCGGCCGCCGAAACCTGTGCGGCAGCCGCGTCACTGCTCACCGCCGCGCTCACATCTGCACCCCTTCCGGCACGTCGTAGAAGGTCGGGTGGCGATAGATCTTGTCGGCCGACGGCTCGAAGTAGGCGTCTTTCTCGTCGGGTGAGCTCGCGGTGATATCACTCGATGCGACCACCCAGATGGACACGCCTTCCTGACGCCGGGTGTAGAGGTCGCGAGCGTTCTTGATCGCCATCTTGGCGTCCGGGGCGTGGATGCTCCCGACATGGTTGTGCGCCAGCCCTCGCTTGGCGCGGACGAAGACCTCGTAGAGGGTCCACTCGTCAGGCCGGTTCTCGCTCATGCCGCGTTCTCCTTGCTCCGGGCCGCCGCCTTGGCGGCGTACGCGTTGGCTGCCTCACGGACCCAACGGCCCTCTTCATGACACAGCCGCCGGTGATCCATCCGTTTCTTGTTGCACGGACCGTTGCCCTTGACGACCCGGAACATCTCGTCCCAGTCGATCTGCCCGTAGTCGTAGTGGCCGCGCTCTTCGTTCCACTTCAGATCGGGATCGGGGAAGGTCAACCCGAGCGTTTCGACCTGCGGGACACACATGTCGATGAACTTCTGGCGCAACTCGTCGTTGGTGTGTCGCTTGATCTTCCAGGCCATCGACTGCTCGGTGTGGCTGGACATCGAGTCTGGCGGGCCGAACATCATCAGGGCCGGCCACCACACCCGGTTGATCGCGTCCTGGGCCATGGCCTTCTGTGCCGGACTGCCTTTGGCCAACACGTACAGGGCTTCGTAACCCTGACGCTGATGGAAAGACTCCTCCTTGCAGACCCGGATCATCGCCCGGGCATAGGGTCCGTAGGACGTGCGGCACAGCGGGATCTGATTCTGGATCGCCGCACCGTCGACCAACCACCCGATCGCCCCGACGTCGGCCCAGTTGAGGGCCGGGTAGTTGAAGATGGTCGAATACTTCTGCTTGCCCTCGTGCAGCAGGTCCATCGCCTCGTCCCGGCTCATCCCGAGGGTCTCCATGGCCGAGTAGAGATACTGGCCGTGCCCGGCCTCGTCCTGCACCTTGGCCATGAGGATCGCTTTCCGGCGCAGGCTCGGGGCCCGCGTGATCCAGTTGCCCTCCGGCTGCATCCCGATGACCTCCGAGTGCGCGTGCTGGGCGATCTGGCGGATCATCGTCTTGCGGTAGGCCTCCGGCATCCAGTCCCGTGGCTCGATCCGGGAGTCGGCGTCGAGGATGGCCTCGAACTGCTGCTGCTGCTCCGGTGTGCCGTCCCGGTTGACGGCGTTGGCATCCTCGTCGTTCCCGAACGATGCTCCGTACACGGCGCTCCTCCTCGTGCCTCTGTTACCTCGTCGTACTTCGTCGTACCTCGGTGCGGCCAGGTCCAGCTCCGTTAGCCGCGGCTCGGCACCGACGTATCGGCATCGATGCACGAGACCCGTTGAGCGTTAAGCCAGTATTACTGACCGAACGTTCATGTGCAAACGGAGTCGCACCGTGGCGGTCATGTGGATCCGGTGAATCGCGGTGCTCGTTTCGCCCGTCGCGCGTCGACCCCCTCCTTGGCATCGGGGCCGGTGAAGGCCAGGAATTCCAGAGCGAGTGACGTGTCGAACGTGGGGCCGGCCAGCCGGAGCCAGTTGTTCAGCGAGTATTTCGTCCATTGGATCGCCGGGCGCGAGCCCGCCTTGAGCTTGCGCGCCACGTCGAGGGCTACCGCATTGGCTTGTCCGTCGTCGGCCACGAGTGAAACCAGCCCGATCCGCTCGGCCTCCTCTCCCGACATCGGTTCGCAGAGCATCAAGTAGTACTTGCTCTTGGCCAGTCCGCACAGCAACGGCCACACGATGGCGGCATGGTCGCCGGCAACCACCCCGATCCGGGTGTGCCCGTCGATGATCCGGGCGCTGCGACCGGCGACCGAGATGTCGGCAAGCAGGCCGATGACCAGCCCGGCACCCACGGCCGGCCCCTCCATCGCCGACACGACCGGCTTGCTGCAGTTGATGACGTTGTAGACCAGGTCGCGTGCCTCCCGCCAGACCGCCGACCGGTCGGCGAAGTCGGCGATGATGTCGTCGATCATCTCGAAATCACCGCCGGCGGAGAACGCCCCGCCTTCTCCGCGGACCACGACCACATCGACCGCGTCATCCTGGTCGACGGCCAACCAGACATCCGCGAGCTGGCGGTGCATGTTGCGGTCAGCGGCATTGAGCCGACCGGGTTTACTCATGACCAAGTCGAGGATGCCCGGCTCGGGACTGGCGAAACTCAGCGCCTGGAAACGCTCGGCATATCGCTCGACGAGTGCGTCGTGGCCCATGGTCGCTTACCTCCGCTTGCCGCAGCTCCGGTGACCGGCGTCTCTTGCTCCGAGTGTATGCCGCGCCCGCATCCGGGGCAGGGGTCCACGTCGGTGGTCGGCCGCGCCGGTCTTGTGTATTATCCCGAACATTCAGTCACTAAATGTGCAGGCGGGGTCGGCCGGACGGTCGATCCATGACGCGGGCTAGGTTGGGCAGATCGCCAAGGATCGCAGGACCCCAGGAGGTCGCCATGGCCCGCTTCGTGGCTCTCTACCGGATGCCTCCAGAGACAGGCCCGGATCCCGAGGCATTCCTCCGGGCCTACCGCGACACGCACCTGCCGCTGGTGCTCCGCACTCCGGGCGTGACCAAGATCGAGGTCTCCCGGGTGCGCCGCACGGTCACGGGCGAGCCGGCCCTGCTGCTCATGGCGGTCCTGCACTTCTCGGATCCGGAGTTCCAGGCGGCGATGGCCTCACCGGAGTGGGCCGAGGCAGGCCGGAACCTGGCCGAGATCGGCGGCCTCGACCTCGTGACGATGTTCACGCTCGATGAGCCGGAACTCCTCGACGAGCCACCCGCCGGCGGCTGACCGGCATACCCGATGAAGAGAGGCGAGATACGGATATGACCTACCAGGTGAGCAGCTACGCAGTGGGCAGATGGATTCCCACCGAGGAGGGCGGCACGCCGATCCTCGACGCCTCGACCGGTGAGGTCGTGGCCACGGTCGGGCGCAACGGGCTCGACTTCGGCGCCATGGTCGAGCATGCCCGCACGGTGGCCGGCCCGGCGCTGCGGGCGCTGACTTTCCACGAGCGGGCGCTGGCGCTCAAGGAGTTGGCCAAGTACCTCAACGACCACCGCAAGGAGATGTACACCGACTACGGCACGACCGGCGGCACCGACGCCGACATGCGCGTCGACGTCGACGGCGGCATCGCGGTGCTGTTCACCTACTCGGGTAAGGCACGTCGTGAGCTACCCAACGCGACCATGCTGGCCGAAGGCGATCCGGAGTCGCTCGGCAAGGCCAATCTCGGCCAGACGATCTACACCTCCCCCCACGGGGTCGGTGTGCACATCAACGCGTACAACTTCCCGGCCTGGGGCATCCTCGAGAAGCTCGCCACCACGATCACCGCCGGCATTCCGATCATCGTCAAGCCAGCCACGGCGACCGCACACGTCGCCGAGCGAGTGGTGCGCGCCATCGTCGAGTCCGGCGCCCTGCCGCCGGGCTCGGTCCAGTTGATCTCCGGTTCGGTCGGCGACCTGTTCGACCACCTCGGTGGGCAGGACCACATCGCCTTCACCGGATCCGCCAGCACGGCGGCCATGCTGCGCAGCCACCCGGCCGTCGTCGAACGGGGCGCCCACTTCAATGCCGAGGCCGACTCACTCAACGCCTCGATCCTCGGCCTGGACGCCGGCCCGGACACCCCCGAATTCGACATCTTCGTCAAGGGCGTCTTCCGTGAACTCACCTCCAAGGCCGGCCAGAAGTGCACCGCGATCCGGCGCACTTTCGTGCCGGCCGCGCACGTGGACGCCGTCGTCGACGCGTTGGGCAAACGCACCGCCAAGGTCGTCGTCGGCGACCCCCGGGTCGAAGGCACGACGATGGGCCCGCTCGTCAGCCCCAGCCAGAAAGCCGACGTCGTCGAGGCTGTGCGCAAGCTGATGCGCGGCGCACAGGTGTGTGTCGGCGGCCCGGACGCCGAGCTCGTGCTCGGTTCGGGCAGCGCCGAGAACGGCAGCTTCTTCCCCCCGACGATCCTCAAGGCCACTGACGCACGGGCCGTCGAGGTGCACTCGATCGAGGCCTTCGGCCCGGTCACCACCGTCATCCCGTATGCCGATGTCGCCGACCTCGCGAGCCTCGTCGCCCTCGGTGAGGGCAGCCTGGTCGCCTCGATCGTCAGCTACGATGCCGGCTTCGTACGCGAACTCGTCGGTCAGATCGCGGCCTACCACGGCCGTCTGCTCGTGCTCGACCGCGACAACGCCCCGACGTCGTATCCACATGGCGCACCATTGCCTCAGCTCATCCACGGTGGCCCCGGCCGGGCCGGCGGCGGTCAGGAACTGGGCGGCATGCACTCGGTACGCCACCTGTTGCAGGCCACCAGCGTTGCCAGCTCGCCCCGGATGCTCATGGGACTCACCGACACCTGGAACCAGGGAGTCGAGCCCACCGACAGCCCGGTGCACCCCTTCCGGATGTACCTGGAGGACCTCCAACTCGGCGACACGAAGTTCACCGGCAGCCGCACGATCACCCTCGAAGACATCGAGCACTTCGCGCACTTCACCGGCGATACCTTCTATGCACACATGAACGAGGAAGCCGCCAAGGCCAGCCCGATCTTCGAGGGCCGCGTCGCCCACGGCTACCTCATCCTGGCTGCTGCGGCCGGGCTCTTCGTCGATCCGGACCCGGGTCCGGTGCTGGCCAACTACGGCCTCGAACACTTGCGCTTCGTGCAGCCGTTGTATCCCGGCGACACGATGACCGTGCGCCTCACCTGCAAGCACAAGAACCCACCCCGGCCGGGCACTGGGATGGGTGAGGTCACCTGGGATGTCGCCGTGACCAACCAGCGCGAGGAGCTCTGCGCCACCTACTCGCTGCTGACGATGAACGCCAGCCGCGTCGAGCAGCCGGCATAGCCCGGCCCGGCATCGACAGGCACCACCGGTGTGGGGCCGGCCGGCTGAACCGGTCGGCCCCACACCTGCAGCCAACTGCTTGACATACCAATCCCTTGATTTCTATGCTGATCGCAGCGTCCGATATATCGATCAAGGAGATCATCATGCAGAACGCCCAAGAGGCTCTCTCGGCCATGCAGGACCAAGCTCTCGAAGCCATCAAGTCCGGGCAGAGCACCGCACTCGATGCCGTCAAGAACTGGACTGACACGGTCGCCAAGACCGGGGTCAGCGCTCCGTCGATGCCCGACAAGGTCACCTCGGCCGTCGGCGACCCCAAAGAGATCATCGACTCGGTCTACGACTTCGCCGGCAAGCTCATCGAGCTGAACAAGCAGTTCGTCCAGGACCTGCTCGAGGCCTCCGAAGACAAGTGACCTGCCCCGGATGAGCCGATGAGCCCTCGAGTGACTGGCCCGGACCAGCGAAGCTGGGAGCACAAGCGGGCCTCGCTCGGTGCGTTCATCCGATCGCAGCGCGAGCTGGCCAACATGTCGTTGCGCCAGCTCGCGCAAGCGACCCAGGTCTCGAACGCATACTTGTCCCAGCTCGAGCGGGGATTGCACGATCCGACGGTTCGGGTCCTAGTGCAGATCGGACAGGCTCTGCACCTGTCTCTCGAAGACATGATGAGTCAGGGCAAAGCCGCTAACAGCACGGCCACCGGCCCCGATGGTTCGACGCTGCCCGTCCCCGCCGCAATCAACGCCGACCCTCGGTTGACCACTGCAGAGAAAGCGGCTCTGCTCGGGGTCTATCACAGCTACCTGCAAACCCACGACGACGCCATAGGCGAGAGCGGCGTCACAGATCCTGGCGTCACTGATCCTCACGACGACGCCGAAACCGACGAAGGGACCGATGGCGTCGAGGGGATCGACGACACCGCAGACGTCGACGGGCCCGCGCACAGCACGGCGCGCGTCGGCAACGCATAGCTCGCCACTGGTAACCCCGGACCCTGGACCGGTGATCTGGACCTGCGAGCCGGTCACCGGTCCAGATCGTGTCACCGCGGCAACAGGATCGGATCCTTCACCGGCACCCGGTCGGTCTACTCTCCGGTGAAGTTCGGCTCGCGCTTCTCCAAGAAGGCGACGAAACCTTCGGTGTAGTCATAGGTGCGCGAAGCCCGGGTCTGGGCAGCTGCCTCCATGGCCAGGATCTCATCGAGTGAGGTGGCATGGTCGCTGACCTCGTGGACCAGTGACTTGGACTCCAGGAAGGCTCGGATAGGTCCGTTGGCCACGGCGGCGACGTAGTCTTGCGCGGTCTGCAGCAACTCGTCAGCGGGCACACTGCGCGACACCAATCCGGCGGCGGCAGCTTCGGCTCCGGAGAGGAAACGCCCGGAGTAGATCAGGTCGAGTGTCACCGCCGGGCCGAGCCGTTCGACGAACGCCTTGTGACCGCCGGAGTCGAAGACCGCCCCGATCTTGGCGAACGGCGAGCCGAACTTGGCGTTGTCGGCCGCGATGATGACATCGCACGCGAGCGCGAGACCGAGTCCGGTGCCCAGGCAGGCACCTTGGACCGCCGCGATCGTCGGGAACGGCAGCGACGCCACCTTCCGCATAAGCGGGTTGAAGGTGTCGAGCAACACCTGGCCGCCGTCTTCGACTCCGGGTTGGGCCCCGGTGATGTCGCGGCCGGAACAGAATCCCCGGCCTTCGGCGCGAATGAGCAGTGCCCGCGCCTTGTCGCTCACCGCCTTGTCGAGGGCTTCGTGAAGCTGGGCGACCATCTCTTCGGTCATCGCGTTGAGCGCTGACGGGCGGTCCAGCACGATCTGGGCGGCATGCGCGTCGAGCTGGTAGCGGATCAACGAATTGCTCATCGGGTCACTCCTATCGCCGACTGATTCACCTGCGGCTCAGATCTCGTAGAGGAAATAGGGCATGGTCGTGCGACCACCTTTGACCTCGTGGCGCCCCACGAGTTGGAAGCCGGTGGCCTCGGTCGTATGCCGCCCGACGGCATTCCACTCGGCCACCGCGGTGCGTAGGATGCGCCCTTCCGAGACGCTTCGCCCGTGCTCGAGTACCGCCTTAGCAAAGGTGCGGCTCATGCCCTGACCCGCATACTGCGGGGCCAACCCGATCGCGACGTCGAGTGCCCCCGGCTTGGCCGGTAGTCCGACAGGGCGGGCCTTCTCACCGAAACAGCAATAGCCCAGGAGTTGATCGTCACTCGAGCGCACCGCCCAGTAGCCCTCGTCGGGCCGGGGAGCCGTCAAGGAGTCCTCGACCGCCCACGGTCCCGGAGTGCGCCACATGGCGATGTCGAGGCCGTCTTCGATGGTGAGCTCGGTAACCCGCAGTGGGCCCACGGGATCGGGCATGGCAGTCTCCTTCGTCTGGCGATCCGCAGCGGTGCGATCAGGACCCACTGCGGCGCTTCACATCCGCTGAACGATCGGTCGGTATTGTGCCCGGTCGCGCTCGGGAACGCCAGTGGCCGAGACGTCGACCGGCCCGTCTCGGCCACGCCGACAATGTGCGACGGGTCACGGTACCCCTTCGCGAGCGTGACCTTGAGCATACTGGAGGCATGTCAGCCGCTCGGCCGGGGAACCCGGTGCGACCTGTCCCTACCGTGCGGACAGGTCACAACCACCATCCGCGGCGTCGTGGACGGCCGGGTTACGACCTGGAGACGCTGCTCGAAACGACGGTCGAGGTCTTCAACGAGAAGGGCTTCGACGGCACCAGCATGGAGGATCTCTCACACCGGCTGGGCATCTCCAAGTCGGCCATCTACCACCACGTGACCAGCAAGGACGAGTTGCTCGAACTCGCGGTCAACCGGGCTCTGGACGACTTGGGTGAGGCGATGACCCACACCCAGGAGTTGGAAACCACCGCACTAGCCCGGCTGGAATACCTCATCCGCGAGAGCGTCTCGGTGCTGGTCCGCCGCCGCCCCTACGTCACCTTGCTGTTACGGGTGCGCGGCAACACCAACGAGGAACGCGCTGCATTGGAACGCCGCCGGGCCTTCGACACGTATGCCGCGGAGCTGGTGATGGCAGCCGCGGCCGAAGGAGCGGTGCGCCCGGACATCGATCCACGGGTCACCGCCCGGCTGCTGTTCGGCATGGTCAACTCCCTCATCGATTGGGTCCGTCCTGCCGGCCCCGAAGACGTCGGCCGCCTCGGCGACGCGGTGTGGGCCCTCGCCTACGACGGGATGCGCAGCCCGCGCCACACCGGGTGACCCACTCGGCACCCTGACGCGCATAGGCTGGCCGCGTGAGTAGACCTTCGACCACTGCCTGGGGACACGGTGTCGCGACCCGCACCGAGCGCGGCCAGGTGCTCGATTGCTGGTATCCCACCCTCGGGCTCGGCGCCGCGCCCGATCGTGCCGCGCCGGGACCGGCGGCAGAGGATGCCTCCGCTGCGCTCGCCGCGCTGGTGGGTAGCGACCCGGACCGAGGGACCCGGACCGAGTTGGTCGAGACGGTCGCCGATCTGGACTCCCCCCCGGCGTCCACCGCCGACGCCTACCTGCGGCTGCACGTGCTGAGCCACCGGCTGGTCGAGCCCAATTCGATCAACCTCGAGGGCATCTTCGGGGTGCTCCCCAATGTCGTGTGGACCAACTACGGCCCGTGCCCGGTCGAGGGTTTCGAGATCACGCGGGGGCGATTGCGCCGCCACGGGCCGGTCACCGTGCACGGTGTCGACAAGTTCCCACGAATGGTCGACTACGTCATCCCGTCCGGGGTGCGGATCGCCGACGCCGACCGGGTGCGCCTGGGAGCGCACTTGGCAGCCGGGACGACGGTCATGCACGAAGGATTCGTCAACTTCAACGCGGGCACCCTCGGTGCCTCCATGGTCGAAGGCCGGATCAGTCAAGGCGTCGTTGTCGGCGACGGCTCCGACATCGGTGGCGGCGCCTCCACGATGGGCACCCTGTCCGGCGGGGGCAACGAGCGGGTGCGGATCGGGCGACGCTGCCTGCTCGGGGCCGAGGCCGGGCTCGGGATCGCGCTCGGCGACGACTGTGTCGTCGAAGCCGGCCTGTACGTCACGGCCGGCACCCGAGTGACCCTGCCGGATGGCCAGGTCGTCAAGGCACGGGAACTCTCGGGGCAGCATTCGTTGTTGTTCCTGCGTGACTCCGTATCCGGCGCCGTGATCGTCAGAGCACGCGACGGACACGGGATATCGCTCAACGACGCCCTGCACGCCAACGACTGAAGAGAGCCCGATACCGTCATGCCGCGCACTCCCGGCGGCCTACTCGTGCTGGCTGAGCAGCACCCCGAGCCTGATGGGCCCGGCCGGCTACCACGACGGCGGTTCACCCGGCTGATCGTGATGGTGCTCGTGCTCGTGCTCATCGGCGTCGGCTGGTCAGGATGGCAACAGATAAGTCACTGGCTGGTCGATCGTTTCGCCCCCACCGGATGCGTCGCCAGCGTCCCCGGTGGACAGGCCGAGGTCACCCCGGAGCAAGCGGCCAACGCCGCGACCATCTCGGCGGTGGCCGTAAGCCGTCGTTTGCCGACTCGGGCCGCGACGATCGCGGTCGCAACCGCCATGCAGGAGTCGAAGCTACGTGGCCTGCGCTACGGCGACCGCGACTCCCTCGGGCTCTTCCAGCAGCGGCCCAGCCAGGGATGGGGTACGCCTGAGCAGATCCTCGATCCGGTCTATGCGAGCAACGCCTTCTACGACCGGCTGATTCTCGTGTCCGACTACACGACCCTTCCACTCACCGAAGCAGCACAAGAGGTGCAAATCAGCGCGGCCCCCACGGCATACGCTCAACACGAGGACGAAGCCCTCGCCCTCTCGGCGGCCTTCACCGGCGCAGCTCCACGCGCCTTGACGTGCCAGGCCGGCGCACCGGACCAGCCAGGTGAACCAGCACGGGTTCGTGAACAGCTCAGCGCGCAACACGGCATCGACAGCCGGCCAATCGACCCGACCACGATCGAAGTGGCCGTGGAGGGACCACGCGCGTGGGCCGTGGCCCAATGGGCGGTCGCCCACGTCAGCGCACTGCAGGTCGAAAGAGTCGACGTGCTCAGCGGCGCTGACGGGTCGTCCTGGGAACGCCACACCGGCGAGTGGGCGTCCAGCGAGGACGCGGGATCAAGCCGACCGTTGGTCCGGATCGTCGTCGCGAGCTGAACGGATAGGGGTCAGCGCCGCCAGAGCGGTAGGTACTTCCGCTCACCGGGCCCGGTGTAAACCTGCCGTGGCCGACCGATCCGGACGTCAGGATCGGCCATCAGCTCACGCCATTGGGCGATCCACCCGGGCAGCCGCCCGAGCGCGAACAGCACCGTGAACATCCGGGTCGGGAATCCCATCGCCTTGTAGATGAGCCCGGTGTAGAAGTCGACGTTCGGGTAGAGCTGCCTTTCGACGAAGTACTCGTCGGCCAAGGCGATCGACTCGAGCTCCTGGGCCAGCCCGAGCAACGGGTCGTCGACGCCGAGTCTGGCCAGCACCACGTCAGCGGCCTTCTTGATCAGCGAAGCCCGCGGGTCGTAGTTCCTGTAGACCCGGTGGCCGAACCCCATCAGCCGTACGCCGTCCTTCTTCTTCACGCGTTCCATGAAGGCCTTGGGCGACTCCCCGGACTCGTGCAGGTTGGTCAGCATCTCGAGGACGGCCTGGTTCGCGCCGCCGTGCAGGGGGCCGAAGAGGGCGCTGATGCCCGCCGACACCGAGGCAAACAGGTTGGCCTGCGAGGAGCCGACCATCCGGACGGTCGAGGTCGAGCAGTTCTGCTCGTGATCGGCGTGTAGCAGCAGCAGCAGGTCCAGGGCTCTGGCCTGCACCGGGTCGACCTCGTAGGGCTCGCTGGGGAAGCCGAAGGTCATCCGCAGGAAGTTCTCCGTGTAGGAGAGCGAGTTGTCGGGGTAGAGGAACGGTTGACCGATGCTCTTCTTGTAGGCGTAGGCCGCGATGGTCGGCACTTTCGCCAGCAGTCGAACCGTCGAGATCTCGACCTGCTCAGGATCGTAGGGGTCCAGGGAATCCTGGTAAAAGGTGGACAGCGCACTGACCGCCGAGGAGAGCACCGGCATCGGGTGGGCATCGCGCGGGAAGCCGTTGAAGAAGGCTTTGACATCCTCGTGCACCAGCGTGTGGTAGCGGATCTGTTCCTCGAACTTCTCCAGCTGCCGCTCGGTCGGCAGGTCACCGTAAATGAGCAGGTATGCCGTTTCGACGAAAGACGACCGTTCGGCCAGTTGCTCGATCGGATACCCCCGGTATCGCAGAATGCCGAGGTCGCCGTCGATGAAGGTGATGGCGCTCTTGCACGCTGCTGTGTTGACGTAGCCGTTGTCGTAGGTGACATGCCCGGTCTCACGCAGCAGCGACCCGACGTCGAGCCCTGACTCACCTTCAGCGGCTGGCACCACTGCGAGCGCGGTCTGCTTCCCAGCGAACTCGAGAGTGGCGCTCGCCTTCTGCGTGTCGGTCTCGCTCATCGCGCGACCTCCTTCCGTCCGGCGTTGAATGAGGACGTTACCCGAGCCGAACCCCCATGCTAGCGAGGAGTATCCGAGAACCGGCGGGCGGCGGCTTCGACTCGTTCGTCAGTCGCGGTGAGCGCCACGCGGACATGCTGGCGTCCCCCGGGGCCGTAGAAAGCGCCGGGCGCCACGAGGATGCCGAGTCCGGCCAGCCAATCGACGGTTTCCCAGCAGTCTTCGTCGCGGGTCGCCCACAGGTAGAGACCGGCCTGTGACTCCTCGATCCGGAGTCCGGCCGCAGTCATCGCTTCGCTGAGCAGTTCACGGCGCACCCCGTAGCGCAACCGTTGCTCGTAGACATGAGAATCGTCGCCCAGCGCAGCTACCATGGCCGCCTGGACCGGTGCCGGCATCATCATGCCCGCGTGTCGCCGCACCTCCAGCAGCACTCCGACGATCGCCGGGTCACCGGCGACGAAAGCGGCCCGATAGCCCGCGAGGTTGGAGCGCTTCGACAACGAATAGACCACCAACAGGCCCGTGTGGTCACCGCCGCACACCGCGGGATCGAGCAGGCTGGGGGTGGTGTGCCGCGCTCCTGCGGACATCGCCCTGGTGCCCTCGGGTGCCCAGTCCAGCTCGGCATAGCACTCGTCGGAGGCCACGATCACGCCGTGCTCCCGAGCCCAGCCCACGACCTTGGCCAAGTGCTCGACCGGCAGCACGGCGCCGGTCGGGTTGCTGGGGCTGTTAAGCCACAGCATTCTCGGCGTCGTGGCGGAGGTCAACGGACCGAGCCCGGAGAGGCTCGACACGACCACCGGGGTGGCACCGGACAACCGGGCGCCCACGTCGTAGGTCGGGTAGGCCACCGGCGGGATGCCGACGAGGTCACCGGGCCCGAGCCCGAGCAGAGTCGGCAACCAAGCGACGAGCTCCTTGCTGCCGATCGTGGGCAGCACGCCCGCTTCGTCGAGACCGCCCACTCCCCGGCGGCGGGCGAACCAATCGACGACGGCTCGTCGGAGTTGCTCGGTGCCCGCTGTGAGCGGATACCCGGGCGCGTCCGCAGACCGTGCGAGCGCTGCTCGCACTACTGCAGGGGTGGGGTCGACAGGCGTGCCGACAGAGAGGTCGACGAT
Organism: Actinomycetales bacterium; assembly: GCA_002748155.1. Lineage (GTDB taxonomy): Bacteria > Actinomycetota > Actinomycetes > Actinomycetales > Dermatophilaceae > Phosphoribacter. The sequence continues at coordinate 212,186 of PDRO01000005.1, forward strand.
GCCGTCCGGGTGGACGCTGGCCTGGCGCTTTGCCGGCAACAGGGCATCCCACGGGAAGTCCGGAAGTGCAACGCCGACCGGACGCGATGACCGGTCGGCGTGTTTTGTTGTGCCGTTCAGTGTGCCTGCTCCTGTGGCGGTAGGGCCGCGATGATCGGGTGGTCCCGCTCGATCACACCGAGCTTCGCGGCACCACCCGGGCTACCGAGGTCGTCGAAGAACTCGACGTTCACCTTGTAGTAGTTCGACCATTCCGGTGGCATGTCATCCTCGTAGAAAATCGCCTCGACCGGACAGACAGGCTCGCACGCGCCACAGTCGACACACTCGTCCGGGTGGATGTAGAGCATGCGTTCGCCCTCGTAGATGCAGTCGACGGGACACTCTTCGACACAGGCCTTGTCCTTGACGTCGACGCACGGCTGGGCGATCAGGTAGGTCATGGACCTATTATGCTACGCGCGACTCGGCCCCCGGATCCCTCGACGGGCACGGACACCTCGGGTGGACAGTCACACGCGAACCCGACCAGAGGCGGTCGGGGGATTGGGGGCCAGATCGAACCGCCGGTCGGCGCCCAGCTGGGCCGCGAACTGCTCGGAATGGCTGGTGAACAACACCGATGAGCCCGCATCGACGAGGGCCTGGATCCGGTCGATCCACAGCGGTGCTGTCGCGGTGTCGATCCCGTCGAATGCCTCGTCGAGCAGCAGCAAGCGCGGCCGATGGAGCAGTGCCGCACAGAGATCGACCTGGCGCGCTGTGCCTCGCGAGCAGGTGCGGATCGTCACGTCGGCATGCCGGCCGAGTGCCGTCGCGGCAAGCATCACGAGCTCGTCGTCGCCGCGTGAGCCGGGAAGGCCGTGAATGCGCGCAATCAGCCGAAGGTGCTCTCGGGGCGTGAGGTAGGGCAGGGCGAGGCCCTCGTCACTGGCATATCCCAGGCTCCGTTTGGCGGCCACCTCGTCGACATCGAGGTGATGACCCGAGACGACGATCTCGCCAGCCAAGGCAGGCTGGCGACCAGCAATGGTGCGTAGCAGAGTCGACTTCCCGCACCCGTTGGGGCCGGTGAGGTGGACGATCTCTGCAGGGGCCAGGGCGAGGTCGAGCTGCTCGATGACCCGCTTGGTGCCATAGCCGACCGACAGACCAGAGACGTCCAGCGGAGACAGCGATGCCCCTCCAGGAGTGCTGATTCCAGACATGGGAGATCGTTCCTTCGATCAGTGCAGCGAGGCAGATGAGGCCGACGGCGGCTGTCTGACACCGCAGCCAGCGCCGCAGGTGTGGCCGCCAGGCAACTGGCCCGCCGCGCCAGACTCGCCTGGCAACGACGACGCCCAAGCGCAGGTCGGCGCCTGCCGCCACGACGAAGCCGAGCAACTCCGGCAGGGCGTGTGGCGCGATCGCCGACCACACGGCCGACACATGCCCGGCCTGCAGGGCAGCCGTAACACTGTAGTCGAACACCAGTTCGCCGTGTGCGTCGTTCTCATGGTGTCTCCTCACTCGGAATGGAGGGGGTGCGATCACTGGTCCCGGTCGCGAGCAGTCGCCTGACCAGCCGACCGGCGGCGAGGTCGAGCGCCAAGGGCAGCACGACGGCATACGGATGGACGAGCGCCAGGACCATGCCGACGAGCAACCGAGTGCAGATCAGTCCGGGCACGAGGGAGGTGGCCAGCCAGCGCACGATTCCCCGGGAGCGCACGGCGATGGTCTCGACCGTCAAAGCGAGCAGCCAAGGAGTGGCCAAGGCTCCCACGAAGGCGAGTGCGGCGACCCGACCGGCCGGGTAGCCGACTAGGGCGGTCGTGACGAGGCAGGTGATGGCGGCGAGCCCGACGGCGACGGCTCCGAGAGCCCCGATCACTCGAGCATTTGCCAGGTGCAGGCTGGCCGAGCGCACCGGCAGATGGGCGAATCGAGCCACGAATCCGGCAGGCAGCACACCATGCGGCAGGACGACAGCGACGGAGACCGCAACGGCGCTCGCGACGCCGAGGACCGGGACGAATGCTGTCGAATCGCTGATCGTCGGGAGTTGCACTGCCAGCGCCGCGCCAGCCACTGATCCCGTTGCCAGACAAAGCACTAGGCGGAGGCTGGTCGAGCGGCTGGCGGCGATCTGCGTGCACACGCGGGTGATGTCTTTGGCCCGGCCAGGCCGCGCAGGCAGTGCTAGCCACCGGTTGCTCCGGCGCTCGATGGTGTCGAGACCCGAGGGAGCGGCCGCGTTGCCCGTCGCAGCAATGAGTGCTGCCACGACCACCCAGGAGAGCAAGAAGCCGGCCGCCGGCCCCACCGGTGCGATCCCGAGCAGGATGGCGGCCGGCATACCGAGCATCGCGACGAGGTCGGCGAACACCCCGTTGGGGGCCCAGTCCGGGAGCATCGATGCGGTGAAGAGCAGCGCCATCGGAGCCAGGACCCACCACGCGGCGAAGTCGTCATCGCGGCTGGTGAGCCGCCAGCCGACAGCGACCGGCAGGGTGGGCAGGAGCAGCGCGGCAACCACGCCGAGCGCCAAGCTCCATCCGCCGGGCCACGCGCCGGCGGCGACAGCCCCGAGCAGCAAGGCCATCAGTGCGGTGCGCAGACTACCCAGGGTCCAGGGCAGCGCTGCCTTGGTATGCCGCGACACCGGCAGATGCGCAAGCACGTGCCGTAGGCCAGCGGCTCCGGTTCCTGCCAGGTAGGCACCGGCTCGGACATTGGCCACGAGCAGCCACACCCCAGCAACGCTGTAGGTCGCCAAAGACAGCTGGCCCGGCGCGGCGCTCGAGCCAAGGGCCTGTCGAACGGCCCAGCTGAGGGCCAGCAAGCCGACCAGCACGGTCCCTGCTGCCACGGCTGAGCCCACTCTGGAGACACCACTGACGCCTTGGGCGCGAAGCTCACACTGTGCCGTGGCGCGCGCGATATGCCGGACGACAGACATGTGGCACTCCTTGGGGAAGGATCGGGAACGGTTGCGCGAGTGGGGCCGGGGCCGGCCTGGAGGTCCTCCGGGCCGACCGGGCGGCTCAGTAGGCCACTGCGGCACGGGTGCCGGCGACGAAGATGATGCCGCGCACCAGGTCTCCGTGGGCCAAGAACGGCACGACGAAAGCGGCGACCAGAGCCACCGTCGAGGCCGTGACACGGCGGGACTGCAGAGCTAGACGTGAGGTCTTCATGGGTCTTCCTTTCGAAGTGGCATCGATCCAGCTGATCGATGGGCACGGCAGGCGCCAACCCCAGCTCTACGGAGCCGGTCCGGTGACTGGCTGCTAACCAATGGCCAGACTGTCGGTCACCCTAACGTCGCTCAGGTGGGTCGCGGCAACGTGGCCCGCACCACCCACCTGGTCCCCTAGGGTCCGGCCTCGAAAGCGCCGCCGCTCAGATCGACTCGTTCTTCGATCCCGCGTAATCATCAGACAGCCGATGACGGCGATCCACCCCTGGGCGCGACGGTGGGCCACTCGCGCCCAGTTGCGCCTGGCCATCGTCACCTGGACCGCACACACCTCACACCGCCGGCGGCGGCAACACCGACTCGGTCACCTGACCCCCATCGAGTTTGAGACCACCTACCAGACCACCCCCGCAGCCTCACACCACCACCCACCACGATTGTCAACCAGACCCTGGGCAGGTCCCCCACACCCCGACCCGAGAGGACCCGACCCGAGGCAGGTCACCTACACAGAACGGTCTCACCCGAGACGACCCGACCCGCGACAACCCGACGCCCAAGTGGGATCCCGCGCGTCGCGTGGTCGGGGTTATCGGCAGGTGACTCGGTCGGCAGCCTGATAGCGAATGGGATAGCTCTTGTCCTCGACGACCGCGCCGCCCTGGCGGACGATCCGTTGGATCGTGACGTCAAACCCGTCGGTCCCGGACTGCGGGACGCAACCTGGAGTAGTCAGGGTCACCCGGCCGCTCGGTCGGTAGTTGATGCGCGAACCGGTGATCGACTCGACATCGAAGTGCTTCGTGCTCCACATCCGGCCGTGAACCTGGCCGTCGGCAACCCATAGCTGAACGAGGATCCCGTAGGGGGTGTTGTTGGTCCAGCGGTTGTCCAGGTTGGGCCAGTTGATCGTTGCCTCCCGGCCGACCGGATAGCGCGAGATATAGAACGAGTGCGGATGGAATTCGTCTATCTGCACGCCGGAGAACCACGCAAGGTTGAGAATCACCGTGGACACCTGAGAGATGCCACCACCGGTCGACTTCGCGAGACGGTTATTGACGATGATGCCGGCTTTTCGGTAGCCCTTGGCGGGAGTGCGTTCACCGAGAATACCGTTCATGCTGAAGGTCTCGCCGGGCTTGATGAGCGTGCCGCTAATGGTCCGGCTGGCCAGATCGAGGTTGGCGGTCCGAGCTCTCTTGTTCGGGAACGACGAGTCGAAGCTCGCGATGACCTCTTTGACCCCGAGAGCCGTTGCCTGCTCGGTCGTGAACTCAGGCTTTGTCACGGTGGCCGGCACCTCAAGCCGGCGATCAGAGGAGGTCAACGCAGTTGTGAACGACGGGCCGAGACCCGACGTGTCGACGGTGACACCGTCAACCGAGGGACGCACTTCCGGGCGCCCACCCTCGAGCACGATGGCAGCATCCTGCGCCGGCACGACGATCGACTCGGTGGCCGCCAGGATCACCTCGCTGAGCCGCTGCTCGTCGACCGTCGGAGACAGGCCTCCGGCGCCGTCGGGCTCGATCGACAGTGCTGGCGCGAACTGCTCCGGCGTAATCGGTATCGACTGTTCCGCGACAACCAGCGTGACCGGGCCGGAGGTGGCCGGAACAGCGAAGTCCCGGACCACGGTATCCACGGCATCTTGGCCGATCTCGGGTGCTATCCGGGTCACCGGCGCGGTGATTGTTGTCCGGCTCGGCCAGTCTGTCGAGATCGTATCCACCAAGGCGTCGACCTCGACCTGGATTCCCGGCTCTGGTGGGGTTGTCGAGACCTGCCCGTCAATGAAGGACACTGAACCGTCGCTCGGCGCACGACCGACGTCACGGGCCTTGTTGGCGAGCTCAGCAGCCAGCTTGTCAGGGTCGACCCTGGTCTGTACCGGCCGATCGACTCCGCTTACGAGCCGGGCCCAGACCCGGGTCGGGTCCAGCGTGAAACTGGTCAGGTCGTCGAGGGTGGCGGGAATGTCGAGCGCCATGCCGACGGTTGCCGGGTCAACGGTGAAGTCGGTGCCCGCCTCGCGGACTTCGATGGTCAACGGCATCACCGCCTGCGGCGACAGATCCCCGGCGAGACGATCCGCTGCCTCTTCCCGGCTGAGTCCACCGATGGTGACACCTCCGACTACCGCCGAGTCCGGGATCTGTCGGCCGGACCACCACGCCAAGGCCACGTAGAGCCCACCAAGGACTATGAGGCCGAAGGACAGGTGCCGCCACATGCGGCTCCACTTGCGCAAGACGCTCCTCCTCTACCGTCTTTCGAACGACTCACCCTAGCCCGCGTGGCTGGCCCGCCAGCCGCGCCCCCCGGTCACTCAACCGATGACCCCGAAACTGCCACGGAAATGGACCAGAGCGGGAGGCGCGTCGTCGGACAGCTCAACGGCGAGGACCCGACCGACAACGATAGAATGGTCCCCTCCGGGGTAGAGTTCTTCAGTCCGGATTTCGAGCCACGCCAGCGCATCGTCGAGCAGGGCGGCATCGGTCAACGGGCCCCGATGGTGCGGGTAGGGGTCGACCTGACCAGCGAGCGGACGACCCGGAGTGGCCAGCCGTTGCGCCGCCTCCCGGGAATCCGCGCCGAGGATGCTCACACCCCACATCTGCGCCGATCGGAAAGCGTCATGGAAGCGTGATCTCTGCTCCACGCAGACAAGCACGAGCGGGGGCCGCAATGACACCGACACCAGCGATGTCGCGGTGATGGCGTGATCCGTCCCGTCCGCGACACAGGACACGACAGTGACACCGGTGGCGAAGCAGCCCATCGCCTGCCGGAACACGGACAGGTCAACCGATGCCATGCTCAACGCTCCTTCCGGATCGATCCCGGGCCCCGTGCCGTGACCGAAGACCCGGCGCGGCTCGCCAAGGGCAACGTATCCGCCGGCCTGGCAGCAGCAGTGCCACGACGACGACCCGAGCCGCCGGGTTTGCTCGTCCGGACCGCGCGATCACTCTGGGCACGCGTGTCAACGGCCTGACATGGCGCTTCGGGCCCGCGCAGCGGCTCGGGCCCGTTCGACCTGATCCAGCACGGCTTTGCGGATGCGGACCGCTTCCGGGGTGACTTCGACGCATTCGTCTTCGCGACAGAACTCTAGGGACTGCTCCAACGAGAGCCGCCGGGGCGGCACGAGCCGTTCGAGCACTTCGGCGGTCGAGGAGCGCACATTGCTGAGCTTGCGTTCCTTGGTGATGTTGACGTCCATGTCTTCGGCACGCGAATTCTCACCGACGATCATACCCTCGTAGACCTCGGTCGTCGGTTCGACGAAAAGGGTGCCCCGCTCTTGGAGGTTGAACATCGCATACGAGGTCGCCGCCCCGCTGCGGTCGGCCACGAGGGAGCCGGTGAGCCGGGTCGTGATCTGCCCCGCCCAGGGCGCGTAGCCGTCGAAGACGTGGTGCGCGATCCCGGTACCCCGGGTCTCGGTGAGGAACTCGGTGCGAAACCCGATCAGCCCACGCGAGGGAACGATGAACTCCATCCGGACCCAACCGGTCCCGTGGTTGGTCAGCTCCTCCAGCCGACCCTTGCGCCCGGCCATCACCTGGGTGACCGTCCCGAGGAACTCCTCGGGAATGTCGATGGTCATCCGTTCCATCGGTTCGTGGACGGCGCCGTCGACCTCACGAGTGACGACCCTCGGTTTGCCGACGGTGAGCTCGAAACCTTCGCGGCGCATCTGCTCGACGAGGATGGCCAGCGCGAGCTCGCCGCGTCCGTGCACTTCCCAGGCGTCCGGGCGCTCGGTCGGCAGCATCCGGATCGAGACGTTGCCGACGAGCTCACGTTCGAGCCGGTCCTTGACCAACCGGGCGGTGACTTTTGCTCCGCGCACCCGCCCGGCCAGCGGAGACGTGTTGGTGCCGATCGTCATCGAGATCGCCGGCTCGTCGACGGTGATCAGGGGCAGGGGGTGCGGGTCGTCGGGATCGGCGAGGGTCTCGCCGATCATGATCTCGTCGATCCCGGCGATCGCGATGATGTCTCCGGGCCCTGCCGTGCGCTCCAGCGGCAACGGGATTCGCTCCAGCCCCTCGGTCATGAGCAGCTCGGTGACCTTGACTCGGCTCACCGACCCGTCGCGACGGATCCATGCGACCTGCTGGCCCTTGCGGATCGTGCCGTTATGCACCCGCAGCAGGGCCAGGCGGCCGAGGAAGTTGCTGGAGTCGAGGTTGGTGACGTGGGCTTGCAGCGGAGCTGCATCGTCGAAGACCGGGGCCGGAACGGTCTGCATGATCGTGGCGAAGAGCGGCTCGAGATCCGGCCCGTCGGGCAGGCCGCCATCGTCGGGTTGAGCCAACGAGGCCCGCCCCGCCTTGGCCGAGGCGTAGACGATCGGGAACTCCAGCGCGGCGTCGTGATGCCGTTCGTCGTCGGAGCCCTCGAGCAGGTCCATGAACAGCTCGTAGACCTCGTCGACGACTTCGGCGATCCGGGCATCGGGCCGGTCGACCTTGTTGATGCACAACACGACCGGCAGTCGAGCCGTCAGCGCCTTGCGCAACACGAATCGGGTCTGCGGCAGCGGGCCTTCGGACGCATCGACCAACAACACCACCCCGTCGACCATCGACAGCCCGCGTTCGACCTCACCGCCGAAGTCGGCGTGACCGGGGGTGTCGATGATGTTGATCGTCACCCCGTCGGGGTGGCCCGCTGCGACCGCCGAGGCACCGTTGTAGTGGATCGCGGTGTTCTTGGCGAGGATCGTGATCCCCTTCTCCCGCTCGAGATCACCGGAATCCATCACCCGGTCGATGGTCTCCGCGCCGTGGTGCGCCTGACCGCCGAAGGCACCACCCTGCCAGAGCATCTTGTCGACGAGGGTGGTCTTGCCATGATCGACGTGGGCGACGATGGCGACGTTGCGGATGTCACCGCGAGACTGCTGGGGCATACCGGGGATTCTCTCAGCCCGGGCGAGGTCGAACCAGCACGCTTCGCAGCATCAGCCGATACCGGCCAACGTGGCAGCCAACACGGCCTTGATCGTGTGCATCCGGTTCTCGCTCTGGGCGAAGACGATCGAGGCCGGCGACTCGAACACCTCGTCGGTGACCTCCATCTGCTCGAGACCGAACTCCTGGAAGACCCGCTCCCCCACCGCTGTGTCCCGATTGTGGTACGAGGGGAGGCAGTGCATGAACCGCACGTCCGGGTTGCCCGTGGCCGCCAGTACGGCGGCAGTCACTCGATACGGGGTGAGTAGGTCGATCCGCTCCGCCCACACGTCGTCGGACTCGCCCATCGAGACCCACACGTCGGTATGCACGAAATCTGCTCCGGCCACCCCCTCGTCGATCGACTCGGTGAGCGTCACCCGGGCTCCGGTCGTCTCGGCCAGCGCGCGAGCGCGACCGACGATCTGCTCGTCCGGCCACAACGACCGGGGGGCGACGATCCGCACGTCCATCCCGCTGATCGCCCCGGCCACGAGCAGCGAGTTGCCCATGTTGAACCGGGCATCCCCCAAGTAGGCGTATGCGGTCTCGGCGACCGGTTTGGCCGAATGCTCGGACATGGTGACCACGTCGCACAAGGCTTGCGTGGGATGCCAGAGATCGGTGAGCCCGTTGTAGACCGGCACCCCGGCATACGCCGCGAGGGCCTCGCAATCGGCGTGGCTCGCGCCGCGAAACTCGATCCCGTCGTAGAACCCGCCGAGGACCCGGGCCGTGTCGGCAACCGACTCCTTGTGCCCGAGCTGGCTGCCGCTCGGGTCGAGATAGGTGGTGTGGGCACCCAGGTGAGAGGCGGCGACCTCGAAAGCGCACCGGGTGCGTGTCGAGGTCTTCTCGAAGACCAGCGCGATCATCTTGCCGGCCAACACCTGCTGCTCCTGACCGGCCTGCCGTTGCTTCTTGAGCCGCCCGGTCAACTCGACCAGCCCGAGCCATTCGGCCGGGGTGAAGTCGAGCTCCTTGACGAAGCTGCGGTGCTGCAGGTCCAGTGCCATGCACGACAGGGTATGCCGTGCACTCCCCCGAGCCCGCCCGAGACCTGCCGTCGTGGTCGTCGATCGAGAGCAGACAAATCGATCGAGAGCACAACGGTGTGCCCTCCCGACCCGAGGTCAGGTGGCCCGTTCCAGCACCTGGGTCAGGGCGGCACCCAACCGACCTAGTTCCCGCTCGCGCAACTCGTATCTGGCCCGGACGATCGGTTTGCTGATCCGCAGCACCCGGTTCAGGTCGACCGGTGTGCCGCTGACCACGACCTCGCCCGGGGTTGCTTCGATGGTGGCGGCGAGATCGGCCACTTGTGCGGCGCTGTATCCCATGGCCGGCAATACCCCACGGGCGTTGGGATACTGCTCGTAGGTGGTGGCGAGCGACCCGACGACGTAGTCGCTGGGGTCGACGATCGCGGCCGCGCCGGCCGAGCTGGCGCCGACCACTCCAGCCCCGAAGGTCATCGACCCGTGGGTCAGGGTGGGGCCGTCCTCGACGACGACGACCGCGCGGCCAAGCACCTGCCCGGGCTCGTCGACGGTGACCGGGCTGTCACAACGCTGGATCTCGACATCCGGATTCATCGCCCGGACCGATTCCTCCACCCGCACCACGTCTTCGGGCCGCGCTGTGTCGCACTTGTTGACGATCACCAGATCGGCCATCCGCACGTTGGCTTCGCCGGGGTGATATCGGTGTTCGTCACCCGGTCGCAACGGGTCGACAAGGCAGATATGCAGATCGGGCCGGTAGAAAGGCAGGTCGTTGTTACCGCCGTCCCAGAGGATGACGTCCGCCTCGGCCTCGGCTTCGTGCAGGATCTGCGCGTAGTCCACGCCGGAATAGACGACGACACCGGCATCCAGATGCGGCTCGTATTCTTCCCGTTCCTCGATTGTGCAGGACGCCGCGTCGAGGTCGGGATAGTCGGCGAACCGCTGACAAACCTGGGCAGCCAGGTCGCCGTAGGGCATCGGGTGACGGACGACAACAACCCGCAACCCATGCTGGCGCAACAATCCGGCGAGATAGCGGGTGGTCTGGCTCTTGCCGACGCCGGTGCGCACCGCAGTCACGGCCACGACCGGTTTGCGCGAGCGCAGCATGGTATGCCGACCGCTGAGCATGGTGAAGTCGGCACCGGCTGCGAGGCACTGAGAAGCCAGATGCATGACCCGCTCGTGCGGCACGTCGGAGTAGGCGAAGACTGCGAGATCAATCTTGTTGCTCTCGATGAGCTCGACAAGGTCGGTTTCGGCGATGATCGGAATGCCATCGGGATAGAGCGCCCCGGCGAGCTCCGGTGGATAGCGCCGGAATGCGATATCCGGGATCTGTGTCGCCGTGAACGCGACCACCCGAAAAGCGGGATCGTCGCGGAAGACGACGTTGACGTTGTGGAAGTCCCGGCCGGCCGCGCCGAGCACGACGACGCTGCGCGGGGTGCGTGATGCTGACATGCGCCCTCCAGTGGCCGCACGCTGCCGATGCCGTGCGCCCGGGTGGCCTCACGACCACAGTGACCGGCCAGCTCAAGCCTAAGCCCGAATCCACCGACGTTCCTGGGCCGACCGTGTGGTGACCTGCACGAAACCGTCGCCAGACGGCGGGTTTCGCCCCGCATGTAGCAGGTTCGGCCGGAAATGGTACCTGCGCAGGCGCTACTCGCAGCCGAACCTACTAAACGTGGCGTTCCTGCCTGCAAGGCGACCTTCCAGGCCGGCGTTCGCGCCCGTGTCACCCGGAACCGTCAGGGGCTCGTCGGCCACGGCTCCTCACCCCGCTCGATCCGCCCACGCCAGGACCGGGACCACCCCGGCCGAGGACACTGAAGCGCCCCAGGTTCTCCGCCGCTCCTGTACGGGGTGCGGCTCTCGGTTGAGGGTCGGGTAGTGGGCTTGCTCGAACTCCACGGGGGTGATCATCTCAAGGGTGCTGTGCAGGTGCCTGGTGTTGTACCGGTCGATGCAACCGGCGGTGGCGTAGTCGAGGTCACTGATGGTCCGGGAGGGGCTGGCGTGGAAGACGATGGTCTTGATGCGCTCGGTCGTGGAGAGGCCGGTCACGCATTCGGTCAGTGCGTTGTCGTACGCGTCCGCGACCGACCCGGTCGAGGGCCGGATGCTCTCGGTGGTGGGGTGGTCGGTGACCGTGATCGAGGTGTAGAGGCTTCATGGCGAGAGCGGGCTCGTCCCACCAGTCGAGTTCGAGGCCAACCACTGGGCATCCCACCCCGAGAAGCACTACCGTCAGAAGCCGGTCCTCACCGAGGTCGGATCCAACTAACCGAGCCTTCACGAAACCCGGGGTGATTCAGTCCTCTCTACGCAGCGGCGGCTTGCCTACGAAAGAAGTGAGTATGAGCTTCCCAGTAGTGCCTGGCCGTGTTGCTAGCCTTGGATATAGGGCTCCAGCGAAAGGGGGAGAGTATGTCGTGGGTTGAGGGTGCGAGCAGCGACAAGCCCCAGCAGAATGGAACGGGACCTGGCTTTACGAGATTCACGTCTAATGAATTTGACATGCTGCGCCGGCAGCACAACATCATGGTGCTGGTCGGAAACGGCTTCGACATCCAAGCGCTACATGACTATTCACGACCCGTGGATTCGCGCTATGAACCTTTCTTTCACTACCTAAAGATGCGGAGATTTGACTCCAATAATACAATCTTCTGCCATATGAACGAAGAATTGGAGCGGCATCGGATGCATGGCGGCCATTCTAACTGGAGTGACGTCGAAGCCGCCATCTCTGCTGCCCTCAAAAAGGATCCAAGTCAGGCAAGCAAAGTCTTCGAGGATTTGCAGGGGGTTCAAGCCGCCTTCGCCCAATTCCTGCAAATGGTTGCTCCAACTAGTCTCTTGGATGAGATAGGCGCCGATGCCCGTGAGCTCGAGTGGGGGAATACTAGTCTGTCCGAGTTCCTTAGGGACTTCTCGGATGAGCGGTGCTTTAACTCACTGGAGTTCCCTTCCCGGATTGACCATTACAATCTCTTCAGTTTCCTGTTTGTCAACTTCAACTACACCACGCTTCTGGATAACTATATTTACCTTGACCAGAAGCAGTTTGACCCTCTCAAGCACGCCACTGTTGATACAAACTTCTGGTTCAAGAATGACCCGCGAGGGTTCTGGCGGCCCGGGAGGGATCCCGACCTGGGATACTCCGGGTATGTCACTAGTGAAGTCATCCACCCTCATGGAGTTCTGAGCACGCCCAGATCGTTGTTGTTTGGCATTGATGCTGAAGATCACTACAAGAAGACCCGCACCCAAACTGATTACCTCAAGAAGCCGTACTGGTCTCAGGCTCACGCCCTCTATCGCAATCACTTTGCGCAGGCCGACCTCTTTATTATCTTCGGCTGCTCGCTGGGAGAGAGTGACGGTTGGTGGTGGCGCAACATCCTTCGCGCCCTGAGGGCTACGAAGCGGCAGACGTACTCGGCCAACCATCCAAAGTCGCCTGGCGAAGTAGTTGAAGAGATTGCCGAACTCATCATCTACCGCCGCCAAGACGGCGATCAGCATACAGTGGAATCAGTGAAGGAACAATTCCTGAAGTCGGCAGCGGCCCTATTAGAGGCAGAAGAGCGCCAAGAAGTCTCAGCCCGCATCCACGTCATCATCTACGACGACGAGACTCCTCGCACCTTTCTCAATACACGCCGAAACGTGCCGCCCTCACACCTGGCGACAGAGCGATAGGGCTGCGGCGGTGAAGGCTTTGGCTTGTTGTCCGGCGAAGAGGCGCCTATGCCTGCCCTAGCGTCAGCTGCTGCACGAAGCGGTGAGCTCGCCCACCTCATCGCCGAGGGCCGTGACCAAGCTCTTGGGGGTGTGAAACGGTGCCCATTCCCGTTCGTCCGCGACCACCCGCGTGCGGGTCGAGCTACAGCTCCACGCCTCCTCGGAAACCGAGCAGATGGCTCGCGCAATTGGGCTTCCGGGCGGAGACCCGGGGCTCCATGATGGGGGTACGCCACCACGCGTACAAACCAGCGGGGACTAAGTGCCGTAAGCGGTTTCCGAGCTCAGGGCTCGGCCCCGCGGATCGTTCGCCGCTGCGATCACTCGCCACTGCGACGGGTCGTTCTTCGGTGACGACCTGGACGGTGGCCCGGCTCGTCCCATACCTGCCGGTCGAAGGGGGCCTGCTCTGGTGCGGTGGCGTGCCGTTGCGAGCGAGCTACTTCCAGCTCGTCGTGCATGCGCAGGCAGCGTGCCCGAGTGAGTGGATACCGTCGGGCAACAAACCAGGCGGTGCCCATGAGGACCAACACCGACACGAGCATGGTCAACCGGATGCCCCACAACGCGCTCTCGGGCTGGGCCAACCGTTCGATCCCGTGCTGCGCGTGCTGGTAGCCGGTCAGCTCGAGCACCAGACCGGTCGCGAAGGTGGCCAACGCCGATGCCAGTGTGCGCACCAGGACCATCACCCCGCTGAACGACCCGGCGTTGCGCGCACCTTGGCGGAGCTCGCCGTCGTCGACGACATCCGGGAACATCACCCAGATCGTCACGAGCATCGCCGCCAGACCGATCGCGAACACCCCGGACAGCAGATAGACGGGCCACACCTCACGGTTCGTCGGCCAGCAGGCGATGCCGATCATGGCCAGCATGCTCACCGGGATCATCCGGGCGTAGAGCAGGTTCTTGTTCACCCGCCCGACCAGGCGCATGAGCACCGGCAGCAACCCGATCGACACGAGCGCGAAGACCGCGGCGAAAACGTCCGAGCGCACCTCCGGGACGGCATACCGGGCGTAGTAGATGACCACCCCGGTGACGATGTCCATGGTGACTGCGGCACACAGATACATCGCCGTGAGTCGCCGGAACGACGGCACCCGGAACGGCGACACCACGACCCGCACGGAGAAATGCCCGGCCCGCTCAGCCACGGGAGCCCGCTCGTGGGAGAAGCGGGCGACCAGCAGCAACGGCACCGAGAAGAAGGTCCCGAAGCCGAGGAACAAGGACAGATAGAGCGTGGTGAGGCTCAACTGCCCGGCGATGAACTCATTGACCAGCCAGTTCATGACGAACGTACAGCCGACCGCCGAGAAGGTCGCGAACCCGAGACGCAACACGTTGACCCGGCTGCGCTCGTCGGGATCGGTCGTCACCTCGGTCGACATCGAGCCGTAGGGCACAGCGATCACGCTGGCGACCGTCGTCCACACCAGGTGCGCACCGACGACGAACCAGGTCTTGGTGGCCTGGCTCGACCAATCGCCGATCGGCGCCCAGAGCGCGGCCATCGCGGGCGGCAACAGCAGAGCACCGGCGAAGATCCACGGTCGCCGCCGGCCCCACCGGGACCGGGTGCGGTCGGTGATCACACCCATTAACGGATGATTGATCGCGTCCCAGACCTTGCTGACCACGACGGTCGTGCCGGCCAGCCCGGGTGGCAGGCCGACGATGTCGGTGAGATAGAAGAGGTAGAGCACCGACAGGGTTGCCACGCCACCGCCACCGAACACGTCGCCGGCGGCGAAGACCCACCGCTCGGTGCGGGTCATCTGCGGGCCGGTCGCCGGTGGGCCGGGCACCGGAGCCGGAGTCGCCGGCGACGCAGCGTGAGACATGACGGCGCCAGCATAGGCGTCACCGCACAGCCGCTACCGGACCGGGCCAGCCGGTACGGTCACGGTATGTGCCAGGTGGACGCGATTCTGGACCCGCAGCTCATCCCTCGCGAGGCTCCCGGCGAGGCGGTCGACCCGATCGGCCTGGAGCCGGTCGACGAGGTCTCGGTGACCACCCTCGTCGACAACGTCTACGACGGGCTGCTCACCGACAGCGACGGTGTCACGCGCACCCCGATGCAGGCACACCGGCCGCCGGCCCGGCACTTCGACACCGGCTACGCCTGGGGTGGTTTGCGTGCCGAGCACGGTTTCGCCGCCCTGGTCACCGTCCGCCGTGGTGAGTCGACGTGGCGGGTGCTTTTCGACACCGGGCTCACCCCGGACGGGATGATCGACAACGCCGACCGGATGCAGATCGATCTGCGCGACGTGCAGGCCGTGCTGCTCAGCCACGGCCACTTCGACCACGCCGGCGGTCTGCTCGGTCTCGGTGAGCGTCTGGCGGGCCGGTCGACCGGCTCGATGCCGCTCGTGCTGCACCCCTTCGCGTTCACTCCCCGGCGGTTGGCCGTGCCCGGCAGCCCCGAGCTGCTGCTGCCGACGTTGAGCCGGGCTGCGGTCGAAGCGGAGGGTTTCGCAGTCATCGACCGTCGCGTGCCGTCACTGTTGCTCGACGGCTCGCTGCTGCTGACCGGCGAAGTGGACCGTACGACCGACTTCGAGCTGGGGATGCCGCCGGTCCATGAGGCGTTCGTGGATGGGGCGTGGGGCCCGGACCGGACTGTCATCGACGATCAGGCGCTCGTGGTGAACGTGCGGGGGCAAGGCTTGGTCATCGTCACCGGTTGTGGGCATGCCGGCACGGTGAACATCGCCCGTCACGCGATGCGGCTGACCGGGGTGCCGAAGCTGGCCGGAATGCTCGGCGGTTTCCACCTCAACGGCCCCGCGTTCGCACCGGTCATCGAACCCACAGTGTCGGCTTTCGTGGAGCTCGACCCGCAGCTGGTCGTCGCCGGCCATTGCACCGGTTTCGCCGCTCAGGCGCGTCTGGCAGCCGCGCTGCCCACGGCATACCTGCCCGGATCGAGCGGGTCGACTTACACGGTGCGAGCCGGCTAGCGACAGCGCACGGGTCCGGGCCGGCCCCGGATCACCGCCGGGCCGGCTGTGGTCAGGACACGGTGAAAACGATCTTGCCGAACAGGTCGCCGGTGGCCATCTTCTCGAAGCCCGCGCGTGCCTCGGCTAGTGGCAGCACCGAGTCGACGACCGGCTCAATGCCCTGCTGCTGCACGAATTGCGCCAACCGCGCCAGCTCCTCGCGAGTGCCCATCGTCGAGCCGACCACCCGCAGCTGTTTGAAGAAGATCTTGGTCAGCTCGGCTTTGGCGGGAGCATCACCGCTGGTCGCCCCGGAGATGACGATGGAGCCGCCGGGTTTGAGCGAGTTGACCGAGTGCGACCAGGTCGCGGCACCTACGGTCTCCATGACCGCGTCGACCCGCTCGGGCAGCCGTTGCCCGGCCGGGAACCACCGGTCGGCGCCGATACGCAGCGCGTGCTCGCCTTTGGCCTCGTCCCGCGAGGTGACCCACATCCGATACCCGGCGGCTGCTCCGAGCTGCACGAGTGCCGTCGCGACCCCGCCGCCGGCGCCTTGCACGAGCACGGTGGCGCCGGGGGTGAGACCGCCGTTGACGAAGAGCATCCGGTATGCCGTGAGCCAGGCCGTCGACAGGCAGGCCGCGGTCTCCCAGGACATTCCCTCGGGCTTGGGAATGCAGTTGCCTTCGGGCACGGCGACCTGCTCGGCGAGGGTGCCTGGATGCAGCTCCGAGAGCAGGGTGCGGGCCGGGTCGAGGGTCTCGTCGCCTTGCCAGCCGGCAGTGGCGACCACCGAGTGCACGATGACTTCGCGGCCGTGCCCGTCGATGCCGGCGCCGTCGCACCCGAGGATCATCGGTAGTTTGTCGGCCGACAGCCCGACTCCCATGAGTGACCACAGGTCGTGGTGGTTCAGGCCACTGGTGCGCAGCGACACCACGGTCCAGCCCGGCTGAGCCTGCGGAGCGGGTTGTTCACCGACGACGAGGCCGGCGAGCGGGTTGGTGCGGTCCTGGCTGGCGGCGTAGACGCTGAGCATGCACCAAGACTACGCGGAGCAGGCGGCCCAGCTGGGGTGAGCGAGCAGACCGGCCCACGAGGTAGTTTCACGGTCGTGAGCGCTATAAGCAGTCAGACCCGCACCCCGACGGCTATCGATCACCTCGCCGATGACTTCCTGGCACGCGAGGTGGCGTTGTCGCCGATCGAAGCGACCTATCTGGGGATCGCGGGCTACGACGAACAACTCGACGATCTCTCGCCGGCGGGGTATGCCGCGCACTCGGCGCTGCGACGTGACGTGCTGGCCCAGCTCGAGCGCCTGGACGTCGTCGACGACACCGACAGGGTGACCGTGGCTGCGCTGCGTGATCGCCTCGGTCTGGCCGAGCAGATGTATGCCATGGGCCTCGACGAGATGAGCCTCAACGTCATCGCCTCCCCGTTGCAAGGGGTGCGCGAGATTTTCGACTTGATGCCGCAGGACTCCGGCGCGGCCTGGTCGACGGTGGCCGCCCGGATGGAGCAGGTCCCCCGGGCGATGGCTGGGTATGCCGAGTCGTTGGTTGCCGCCAAAGCGGCCGGGAACGTCGCGCCACGACGCCAGGTCGAGGCCTGCATCGCCCAGTGCGAGGCATTGACCGCGGCCGACGGGTATTTCGCCACTCTGGCGGCCGGGGCACGCTGCGACGACGGGCCGCTGGAGACCGGAGTGCACGACCGGCTGCGCGCGGCGACGACTACTGCGGCGGCGGCGTACGAGCAACTCGGTGACTTCCTGGCCCGCGAGCTGGCCCCGGTGGCGCCCGAGCAGGATGCTTGCGGCCGGGAGCGCTACGAGCTGTTGTCGCGTTACTTCGTCGGTGCCGACGTCGACCTCGCCGAGACCTACGAGTGGGGGCAGCAGGAGCTGGCTGCGATCACCGCCCAAATGCACGAGGTCGCCGAGCGGATCTCACCGGGGGCGAGCATCGAGGAGGCGATCGCCGTCCTCAACACCGACCCCCGCTATGTGCTCGAGGGCACGGATGCGTTGCGCGCCTGGATGCAGGAGCGGGCTGACGAGGCCATCGCCAGCCTCGCCGACGTGCATTTCGACATTCCGGATCCGGTGCGCCGGATCGAGTGCCGGATCGCTCCGACCCAGACCGGCGGCATCTACTACACCGGCCCCAGCGAGGACTTCAGCCGGCCGGGACGGATGTGGTGGTCGGTGCCGAAGGGCGAGACGACCTTCTACACGTGGTGTGAGCTGACCACGGTCTACCACGAGGGGGTGCCGGGTCATCACCTCCAGGTCGCCCAGACCGCCTACCGTTCGGCGTTGCTCAACCGGTGGCGGCGGTTGGCGGCGTGGACCTCCGGGCACGGTGAGGGTTGGGCGTTGTATGCCGAACGGTTGATGACCGAGCTGGGGTTCATGGACGACCCCGGCAACCGGCTCGGCTGGCTCGGTGCCCAGTCGCTGCGGGCCGCCCGGGTGGTCATCGACATCGGCGTGCACTGCGGTTTCGAGGCCCCCGCCGAGGTCGGGGGCGGCGCGTGGACCTACGACAAGGCCTGGGCTTTCCTCACCGGGCACAGCCACGAGTCGCATCGCATGCTGCGGTTCGAGCTGGATCGTTATCTCGGCTGGCCTGGTCAGGCCCCGTCCTACAAGATCGGCGAGCGGCTGTGGCTGGAGCTGCGGGATCAGGTGCGGGCCCGGGACGGTGGCAGCAGCTCCATCATGCCCGTGTCACTCGCCGTCTCGGTGAGGTTGCCGGCGAGGCTGCCGATGACCAGACCACCGACGCCGACACCGATGATCCAGCCGATGACGCCGTTGCGGCCCTGGCGCCAGGCCAGGCCGTGCACGCTGGCCAAGCCGGCACCGGCGTGCGCCCGGCCGCGCCGGCCGGGGATGAGTCCGGCGCCGAGGTCACGCCGATCCAGCAACACGAAGGCGACGACGAGCCCGACGACGAGGGCAGCGACTCCCAGCAACGCCACCCAGGTGTGGTTGGCGTCGAAGGCCCGCGCCTTGGTCGTCCAGGCGACCGGGGAGACCCAGGCGACCCACCCGGGCACGTCCGGCCGGGAGTCGGCGACAGCCCGCCACAGGAACAGGCCGCCGAGAGCACCCATGGCCAAGCCCGCGCACCCCCGGGCCGTGTCGGTCAACTGGGCGGCGACCGCCGTGATGCCGACGAAGGCCAAGGCCGTTGCAGCCCAACCGGCCACGGAGGCAACCGAACCGGCCGGGTCCATGCCGAGCGCGGCATACCCCGCGGCGGTCAGCACGCACGTGGACAGCACGGCTGCCGTGGCGACGAGGACCGCCGCGACCAGCGGGGCCCGACGCCCGACGACTCCGGCGCCGACGAGCTCGAACCGCCCGTCTTCTTCCTCGGTCCGGGTATGCCGCCGGACCAGGACGTAGCCGAGGATCGCGAGCATGATCGCGCCCATCATCTGCGTCTTGATGACAGCGAGCGCGTCCGGGCTGGTGGTGTCCGCAGCCGGGCCGTAGAGCGCGACCGCGGCCGGGTTGGCGAAGATCTCTTGAATGGCACCGTCGATCGACTCGGGCGTCGGATACAGCGCGAGAGTGGCTTGCGCACTGCTGACCACGAGCAGGGTGATGCCGAGGATGCCGATCGGCAGCAACACGCGGTCGCGTCGCACGGCGAGGCGCGCCAGGGTGCCGGTGCCGGCCAGGCCCGCCCGGCTCGTGATCGCGCTCATGACGCGTAGCTCCGTAGGAAGAGCTCTTCCAGCGTGGGTGGCTGGCTGGTGAGGGCTTGGATGCCGTGTGCCCCGATCGCGACCAGCACCTCGCCGAGGTGTTCGGTGTCGACCGACATGGTGAGCTGGTGCCCGTCCAGTGCGACGTCGTGTACGCCTGGGAGAGCGGCGATCCCGGTGACTGCCGGTGGTTCGGCGAGTGTTGCGGCCACTGACGTGCGGGTGAGATGGCGCAGTTCGGCGAGGCTGCCGGACTCGACGACGGCGCCGTCCTTGATGATGCTCACCCGGTCGCAGAGCGCTTCCACCTCGGAGAGGATGTGGCTTGAGAGGAAGATCGTGCGGCCCTCGGCCCGGGCTTCGCCGACATAGTCGCGGAAGACCCGGTCCATCAGCGGGTCGAGACCGGCGGTGGGTTCGTCGAGCAGCAGCAGCTCCGCGTCGGAGGACAACGCCGCGACGAGGGCGACCTTCTGCCGGTTGCCTTTGGAATAGGTGCGGCCCTTCTTGGTGGGGTCGAGGTCGAAGCGGTCGATCAGGTCGTCACGGCGGGTGGTGTTGAGCCCGCCGCGCAGCCGGGAGATGAGGTCGATGACCTCGCCGCCGGTGAGGTTGGGCCACAACGAGACGTCACCGGGCACGTAGGCGATCCGCCGGTGCAGGGTCTCGACGTCGGTCCACGGGTCGCCGCCGAGCAGCCGGACCGTGCCGCTGTCGCTGCGGAGCAGGCCGAGCAACACCCGGATGGTCGTCGACTTGCCGGCTCCGTTGGGGCCGAGGAATCCATGGACCTCGCCCTGGGTGACAGTGAGGTCGAGCCCGTCGAGCGCGACGGTGGCGCCGAAGGTCTTGCACAAGCCCGTGATCTCGATGGGGTGGGTCGTGCCGCGAGTGCTCATGCATCCATCCTGACACGCTGTTCACAGGTCTTGAGCGATAAAACTCCACAATATGGCTGCTCATGGCCCCGGCCCGGATAGCGAATACATGACGGTCTGGGAGGCGATGTGACAAATTCAGGAATGGTCATACTCGAATAGCATGTAGTAGGTTCGGCCGCAGATAGCAGCGGCGCGGATACTCCTTGCGACCGGACCTACCAAAGGCGGCGACATTGGTTGATCTGGGTTCAGACCAGAATGGCGGCAGGCGGCTCTCGCGATTGGTCGTCTTCATCCCGGGCATCGGCGGGTCGGTGCTCGCGGATCCTGAGACCGGGGACGTGGTGTGGTCGCACCGCCGACGACACTTGGCTCGGGCGCTGATTGATCCGCAAAGCCTCGATCCCGATCGACCGTTGTGCGCGACTGGCTTGCTCGACGATGTGCAGTTGTTGCCGGGGTGGACGGTCATGCCGGGCTATGGGATGGCATGGGAGCAGCTGTGCGGCATACCGGGGGCGATTCCGGGAGAGAACCTCGTGGCCTTCCCGTACGACTTCCGGCAGAGCAACCGTGACTCCGCCGCACGCCTGGATGCCGTGGTCCGTGACCGCCTCGCGGCTCTCGGGCGCACCGACGAGCCGGACAGTGTCATCGTCGTCGCTCATTCGATGGGCGGGCTGGTCGCCCGGCATTGGATCTCTCAGCTCGGCGGGCATGAGGTGTGTCACGCTCTGCTCACGCTCGGCACTCCGCATCGTGGTGCCCCGAAGGCGCTCGACACTCTCGCCAACGGCCTCGCGGTCCCGGGCACCCGACGCATTCTCCGGCTGAAGGAGCTGGGGCAGGCGCTGCGCACGTGGCCGTCGATGGCGGAGCTTCTGCCGCGGTATCCCTGCATCCAGCATCCGGATGCGCCCGATGAAGGTATGCGAGTGCACGAGTTGACGCAGGTCGACACCTCGTGGGCGTGGCTTGCGGAGCTCGGTCAGGCCGGGTGGGCGTTCCACAGCCAGATCGAGGCCGGATGGGCAGACCTGCACGACCGGCCGATGCTGCGGGCTCGGGCAGGCGTCCTGCAACCCACCCTGCGATCGGCGACGCTGAATGGGAACCGGCTCGCGGTG
>PDRO01000018.1 GCA_002748155.1 Actinomycetales bacterium
CCGGTGCGCCACGCAGGGGGTCACGCCCGAGGTGTCTGGTCCGCAGGGTGCCGCCGCGCTCGACCTTGCGCTGGAGATCACCAACATCATCAGCAAGGCCCCCCCGGCCACCTCGCTCTAAGCGGTGGCTGGAGGCACGGATGCCTGTCAGGAGTCCGTCTGAAAAAAGCATGGACGGCAAGGCAGTCGGCTGCCGTGGGTGCGGGAGGTTTTTCCCGTGTGCCTGTATTTTTTCCCTAAGAAAACCGCACCACCTGCGTTCAACCCATAGAAACTGCCCGTAATGGCCGTTGACAACAACAAGCCCGGCACCCCAGCCGGCGATGATCCGAACGATATTCAACAGGGAAATGACATGGTGGAAACCAGCGCAGAACTGGTCGCCCGCGACGTTGTGCAGGACACATTTATCCGCCTCTACCAGCAGGATGCGTCCAAGGTGCGCGGCGGCTTGAAGTCGTGGCTGTTCACCGTGTGCAGGAACCGGGCGCTGGACGTTCTGCGGAAGGAAAAGCGTCTCCTCCCGGTGGAGGACGAGGTGCTCGCAGCGGAGGACAGCGGGGCGGATTCGCCCGGTGACATTGCCGCGCAGCACGAGCGGGTGGAAAAAGTCAAAAGCTACATCGCCCGGCTGCCCGAGAACCAGTCCAAGGTCATCCTGCTCAAGTTCGAGCGCGGCTACAGCTACAAGGAAATTGCCGACGCCACCGGGCTGAGCACCGGAAACGTCGGCTTCCTCATCCACACCGGCATGAAACGCCTCCGCTCCCTCCTCCCGGACGACCTGAAGTAAGCCCCTCTAACAACCAATCACCCGAACCCACTACCCAACCCCGTCATCAGATGAAAATCGACCCCAATGACCCGCGCATCACCGCCTTTGCCCTTGGAGAGCTCAAGGGAGTGGATGCTGTTGAGATTGCGCGTGCCGTGCGCACCGACGCACGCGTGCGGGCGGCCGTCGACGAGGTGCGCGAGACCGCCGGGCTGCTGATGGAGACGCTCGGCGGAGGCGAGTGCCACATGCTGACAGCGGAGCAGCGCGAGACGATCCGCAAGGCCGGAGCGAGTCCTGTGATTACGGACATTGCCAGTGCTAGGGTGCCATTCTGGAAACGCCCGGCGGTGGCCGGAATCGGCGCGGCTGCCGCCGTGGCGATCTCCGTGTATTACATCGGTGGTCGGCCAGGCACGGGCACCCGTGGTGGTATCGAGGCGCCGGAGAAATGGGACTGGGCACAGGTGGAAATGGACTCACTCACCCGGCCAGCGGACAGTGGAAACCCCACGGCCTCCGGCGCATCCGGCGCGGGTGGCGGCGGCACCGTCCATGCCGTCAGCACTGCCATGCGTGACGACACCGCCAGTTTCCGCAGGGAACTCGCCGGGCGGATTGGCAAGCTCGATGCCGCCGAGCTGGAGTCCGCCGCCAAGCTGCCCGAGCTATCCGGCAGCCACAGCCAGCCATGGCAACCCGTGGTGGCGGGCACCAGCCTGCACGTCCCGCTTGCGTCCGGTGCCACCAGTTGGCCGTGGGTCAAGCGTTGCATCCTCGAAGAGAAAAAACTCCCCCCGCGCCGCGCCGTCCGCATCGAGGAGATGGTCAACCATTTCCGCTACAAAAAACCCGGCATGGCGCGCGCCCACGGTGTCGCCGCCGACCTCGAGCTCTGCGACGCCCCGTGGAACCCGCACACCACGCTGCTGGCCGTCCATGTGAGTGCGGACGGCGGACAGGAAACGGACGCGCAGCCCGGCGTCACCCTGCTGCCCAACCCGGAGCGGGTGAACCGCATCCGGCTGCTCGGTTACGCCCGGCTCAAAACCTCCGGCGGGACTGACGCCCCGCGCCCGTCACAACTGTCGAAATCCCAAGGGAACTACCTCCTCTACGAGCTGGAGACCACCGGCGCGCCCGCTGCGGATGGTGCCATCGCCACCCTGCGCCTTGGTGAGGGCGACGCGCAGGTGCTGCTGCCAGCGGGGGAGAAAAAAAGCTGGATTCACGCCAGCGCTGACCTCCGCTTTGCCTCTGTGGTTTCCGCCTGCGGCATGCTGATGCACGCCCGGCAGGGAGTGGGCGATCTGGACACCCGGGGGCTGCTGTCGCTGGTTGAACTGATCGGGAAACAGGACACCACTATGTTGGGTGGCGACCGCCGCGAGGCGCTGCAAATTTTCAGACAATGCGCGGCACTCATCGACGCATCCGGGGAAAAACAGCCGTCCCGCTGACGCCGCCGCCCGTTGCCCTGCACATGGCCGGGGTTTTTGCTTTTC
>PDRO01000019.1 GCA_002748155.1 Actinomycetales bacterium
TCTGGCGAGTCGCCCCCGAAGTCGACGCCGAGATCGCGTTGGGCAGCCAAGACCGCGATCCAGAGTCGGCGTTCGGCGATGATCTTGGCTTCGGGCGACCAGATGGCACGCATCTCGGGCGACGCGTAGCGCTCGGCCAAGACGTTGGGCACTGCAAGCCCGGACCCGTCATCCGGTACGGCATCTGCTTCCAAGGGTTCTTCGGTCTCTGCCCAGGCGGTCAGGACGCCCGCTGCGGCCAACGATTCGGGGCCGGCTTCTACCACCACAGGATCGTCTCCCTCCACAGGCTCGTCTTCTGCCGCAGGCTCGTGGGGTTCCTCAGCCGCGTCGGCAGAGTCCGCGACCTGATCAGGCTCAGACGCGAGATTTGCAGCCGGCTCCTCGGTTGCTACCTCTGCGGCAACAAGCCCTTCGTCCGTGGGAACATCGCCCGCAAACTCCACAACCGTGTCACCAGCTTCCGGAGCATCCGTTCCTTGGCCAGCCACCGGCACGAAGATCTCCCCCGCCACAGCGCGCTTGGCGATGTCTGTGCGATAGTGGCCTCCCGGCAGGCTGAGCTCGCCCAAATTCTGATACGCCGCCTGTCGCGCCTCGGCGAGGGTTTCGCCGTGGCCCAGCACGCAGAACACCCGGCCCCCGGAGCTCACCAGGGCCCCGTCAACGAGCTTGGTGCCGGCATGCAGCACCCTGCGGGAAGCCCACATGCCGCCGATCAGATGCCCAGTATTCGGCGTTCCCGGGTACCCCCCGGAGGCGAGCACCACACCCACCGCATAACCGGGCTCGAATTCGAGCTCCGGTTCGTCGGCGAGCCGCCCCTCAGCCGCAGCGGCGAGTAGCCGTCCGAGCGGGGTGCGCAGCAAGCTGAGCAGCGGCTGGGTCTCCGGGTCGCCGAACCGGACGTTGAACTCGACCACCCTGGGCCCGTCCGTAGTCACGGCGAGACCTACATACAGCAAGCCAGTGAATGGCGTCTGGCGCCTGCGCATCTCGGCGAGGGTGGGGTGCACCACATCGGCCATCACCTGGTCGACGAAACCCTCTGGCAGCCACGGCAGCGGGGTGTAAGCCCCCATGCCACCGGTGTTGCGGCCCTGATCACCGTCGGATTCGCGTTTGAAGTCTTGCACCGGCTGTAGTGGCCGGGCGGTCTCACCATCGCAGATGACGAACAGGCTTACCTCCGGCCCGTCCAGATACTCCTCTACCACCACGCGGCGGCACGCCAGGGCGTGGGCGCGGGCGTCGGCTCGCGAGTCTGTGACCATGACCCCTTTGCCGCCGGCCAGCCCGTCGTTCTTGACCACATACGGGGCACCGAAGGCGTCAAGCGCCGCGCACACTTCTTCATCGTCTGTGCAGGTATACGACCTAGCCGTTGGCACATTCGCGGCAGCCATCACCTCTTTGGCAAACGATTTCGACGCCTCCAATTGGGCCGCAGCAGCGCTCGGGCCGAAGCACGGGATCCCAGCCTCGCGAATCGCGTCGGCAACCCCAGCCACTAGGGGCGCCTCTGGCCCAATCACCACCAGCTCTGCCTCTAGCTCCTTCGCTAGCAACACCACGGATTCTGGGTTGTCTGGAGTTACGGGCCGGTTCTCACCGACCAATGCAGTTCCAGCGTTCCCGGGAGCAACAAACAATCGCTCAACCTCGGGGTCTCCGGCCAGCGCGAGGGCCAGCGCGTGTTCCCGTCCACCATTACCAATTAGCAGCACCGACTTCACGGCCAAGAGCCTACCGGTACCGCCTCACCATCTGGCGCCACCTCGCCGGGCTAGGCGTCGCCTCGCCGAGCGCTCAGGGCCTTGCGAATGTTCAGCTTTTTGCCGTAAGACACCGATCCGGTGCGGAACAGCCGCACACCAATTCGCATGACAACTATCGCAATCACCATGACCTCTGCCACGACGATCAGCGCCTGCCACCAGGGCAGCGACCCGGTAGCGTTGCGCACCAATGCGGCGACCGGAGCTGTCAGTGGGAAGAACGTCATGAACTGGCTGACGAGCCCATACGGGTCTGA
>PDRO01000006.1 GCA_002748155.1 Actinomycetales bacterium
GTGGGCCCTCCTACGCGACAACCGCGTCTTCACCCCAACCAAACCCGAGCCCCGAGTGGCTTGACAACATCATTGAGAATCCACCGGCGGACACACGAACATCGATAAAGCGGTGCCGTTGTGCGGGTTCCATCACCACCGGGTCCACGACCCCACCTACACCCACCAGATCGACACCGACCAGCACGGCATCAAAACCGTCCACTTCCACCGGGTCGCATCCGAACGATCGCGGCCATGGCAGACGGAGCACCGACGATGCTGACCACCCCCAGCCCGCCGCGCGCCAGGCAGCATTGCGGACGCTCGCCACCGGTGACCGACCGGAACCACCCCGCCGGATACTTCGGAGTGCCTCCGAATTGGCGTGCCTCCGAATCGGGCGCCGCCGTCTTGAGCGCCTGCCGACCGTGACCGGCCGGAAACACCCCGAGCGCCGGGCTCCGGTGACTGACCGAAGTGACCTCACATCCGGCTGCTCGCAGCAGCTTCTCGGTCTCAGCGCGCGCCGACTCAGGGCGCCACCGACCGGAGCACCTCTTCGGTGCCCGCTGACCGGCGCTGGCCGGAACGGCCACCGCGGGAGAAGCACCTATCCAGCACCGGTACGCGGGCGGTGGATCGGGGTCGGACGCGCGATCCGAGAGTCAGAGGGCGCCGCTGCGCGCCTTCGCGACCATCGCCTGTACCTCGTCGGCCACATGCTCGGGCAACCAGTCCCGATCCAACTGCAGGAAGCCACGCACGATGAGGTCCCGCGCCGCATCCTCGTCGAGCCCGGTTGCCATCAGGTAGGCGAGCTTGTCCTCGGTGATCATGCCGATCGAAGCCTCGTGGGAGAGCTGCGAGAACGGACTATGCGCCACCAACCCAGGCGTTGACTCGATGAATCCCTCGACGCCGATCTTGAGGCCATCGCAACCCAAGTAGCCGTCCGAGTGGTCTCCTCGGCCTACGAGGGTCGCGTGGTTGCGGATGATGCCACCGCCGGTGACCATGCGGGCGATGCTCTCGGCGTGGGCGTCTTCGCCGTTGAGCTCGATGCGACTCGTGGATGTCCGCTCGCTACCAGCCGATGCGAACATCACCGACTCATCGGTCGAGATCGCTTGATCGTGCAGGATCGTCGTGCTCCAGTCCTCGTGCCGCGCCACTGGCGAGAGCATGACCGACGTGTCTCCGTGAACGGCTCCCACGCCTACGTCGGTGGCTCCGAAGCTCGCGACCTCCATGTTCTCGCCCCAGTGTTCGATCGACACGGAGTGGTAGACCGAGCGTGGACGCAAATAGGTCTCGGAAACCGACAGGTGCGCACCGCGTCGGACCGAGTCCGACACCGAGGAGCCGGAGACGACCTCAAGCTCGGCACCCTCCTCAAGGATGGTGACACAGTGCACATACTGGTGCGCCTGCGGGGTCTCCATCATGGTGAAGGTCTGCACGGGTAGCCGCACCCGGGCGCCTTCCTTGACGTGGATGAAGTGCCCGACCGGGGACAACTGGAGCTCGACAGCACGGGCGAGCCGCACGTCCGTAGTCGGGTCCACGAGACCGAAGAGCAGGTCCTGCACCCAGTCGTAGCGGACGAGGGCTTCGGAGATCGGTAGTACTTCGACTTGCGAGTCCTCGACATCGATATGGGTTACATCGCGGTCCACGACCACGGCGGTCGCGGCTCGCTCCCGCTCGGGGTGATATCCCACTCGGGCTAGGGCTTGCTGTTCGGCCTCGGTCAACGGCACATCAGTACGGGCGACGGTGCTCATGCGTGAATCTCCTTCCGCTGGGCCACTCCAGCGGCCTCGTTGTAACCGTCGCGGGCGATCGCAGCGAAGATCTCGCGAGCGTCACCCGATGCGGCGATGCGGCCGTCGATCATGACGTGACCGTGGGTCGCTTCGATGTAGTCAAGAATGAAACCGGTGTGGGTGATGATGAGGGCGCTACGTTGCCGACCATCCGCATGAGGGGCGCGGATGAGCTCGTTGATGGCCTGGCCGACCGCTTGGATGTGCTCTAGGTCGACCCCGGACTCGGGCTCGTCGAAGAGACAAATCCGTGGTTGCTGCAGGGCCAGCTTGAGGACCTCCCAGCGTTTCATCTCTCCGCCCGAGAAGTTCTTGTTGAGGATCCGATCAGCGAGGGCGGTCAGATCGAGTGACTCCGAGAGCTCAGGGAATCGGGTGGTGGCGTCCATCGCCTCCACCAACCGGGCGACGGTCACCCCCTCGAAGTGGGGCGGCCGTTGGAAGGCTAGCCCTAACCCGGCACTGGCTCGCGCGTCGATCGACAGGTCCTGAATCGGCCGTCCGTCGACCTCGATCGTTCCTTCTGCCTCATAGGGCGGCAAGCCCATGATCGCGGCGAGCAACGACGACTTCCCGGACCCGTTGGGGCCGAAGAGCACATGCACCTCGCCTTCGTTGATGTCAAGTTGGACGTCGGCGCAGATGCGTGCACCGCCCGCCTTGACATTGACATCGCGCAACCGGAGCGCGGGTGTGCCGGTCATGATGCCTCCTCACGCGGAACCTCCGTTGACCCCACGTTTTCATGGTAATCCGCTGGCCAACGCGCGCCGCTGTGACTGCGGACATACTCAAGCAACGCTGGTTGTCCCCAGCCTCATCGATCGCTGCACCATCATCCACAGGGAGCGACCAGGGGGCTTCCCTGGCCCGGCCCGTCCCGACGAGAGTTCCAGGTGTGAGCACGCGGATAGGTCAGGCAATCTCTCGCACCCGGTCGGATTCGGGCTACCGGCTGGTGCTCCCCGACGAGATCGGGCGGGCCCTGCGCGCCCATCGGCGACTACTCGGGCTCAGCCGCGACGAGTATGCCGCGCGTCGCGGCTGGAGCACTGCATGGGTGGTCGCTCTAGAGACGAACGCCGGACAACTGACCCTGGTCGAAGTGATGGCCGCCCTCGAGAGCACGCCGTTCCGCCTATACCTCGGCTCGGCACCCAGCTGCCCGGCATCCCAGGATGCGCAGCAATCGTCAGTACTACTGCCCCTGCGAGCGACCGCGTAGCCGCCGACCTCCCCAAGACGCGGGCACACACGCGCACAAGTGTGAGCATTTCACGCAACCCAAGCAGTCAACCCGTCGAAACGGCGCACACGTGTTCACATATGCGCGAGCAGGCCGGCCGCAGCGCGCCCGGTGAGCCAGCGGCACGAAGCTCGTCAGACCGACGCGTCCTCGACCAGCGAACCATCCCGGATCGCCCGGTTGACCGCCGAGACAACGGCTTTGAGTGAGGCCCGCACGATCGAGGAGTCGATGCCGACCCCCCACAGCACCCGGTCGCCAACCGCGCATTCCACGTAGGCTGCGGCCGTCGCATCACCACCGGCCGACATCGCGTGCTCGGCGTAGTCGAGCACCCGTACATCGACCCCGTAGTCGGCCAGGACTTGGCAGAAGGCTGCGATCGGGCCATTGCCGTGCCCGACGAGCTCGGTGACCTCGGTGTCCGAGGCAGTGCGGTCACACAGCCCGACGGTGAGCGTGGTGTCGCTCTCTTCCTCGGTCTCGATCCGCGCCGAGGCCAACCGGAATCGGCCCCACGGGTGCCCGGGCGTGGGCAGGTATTCGTCCTCGAAGCTCGACCACAACTCGGCTGGGGTGACCTCGCCGCCGTCTTGGTCGACACCGTGCTGGACGACCCCGGAGAACTCGATCTGCAGCCGGCGCGGCAGATCCATGCCCCGCTCGGTCTTCATGATGTAGGCCACGCCGCCCTTGCCGGACTGGCTGTTGACCCGCACGACTGCCTCGTAGCTGCGGCCCAAGTCGTGGGGGTCGACGGGCAGGTAGGGCACGGCCCACGGAATGTCCTCGACCGTCTTGTCGGCGGCTTGGGCGTCCTTCTCCATCCACTCGAAGCCCTTCTTGATGGCGTCCTGGTGACTGCCGGAGAAGGCGGTGAAGACGAGATCACCACCGTAGGGGTGGCGTTCGTGGACTGGGATCTGGTTGCAATGCTCGACGGTGCGCCGGATCTTGTCGATGTCGGAGAAGTCGATCTCCGGGTCGACACCCTGGGTGAACAGGTTCATTCCCAAAGTGACCAGGTCGACGTTGCCGGTGCGCTCGCCGTTGCCGAACAGGCAGCCTTCGATCCGGTCGGCGCCGGCCAGCAAGCCCATCTCGGCGGCTGCCACCGCGGTGCCGCGGTCGTTGTGCGGGTGCAGGCTGACGACGAGCGAGTCGCGCCGCTCCAGCTGGCGGATCATCCACTCGATGGAGTCGGCATACACGTTGGGTGTGATCATCTCGACGGTCGCCGGCAGGTTGACGATCATCCTGTGGTCCGGGGTCGGGTCGATGACATCGACGACGGCGTTGCAGATCCGCATCGCGAAGTCCACCTCGGTGCCGGTGAAGGACTCGGGCGAATACTCGTAGTAGATCTCGGTGTCGGGAATGGTCTCTTCGAGCTTCTTGATCAGCCGCGCTCCCTGGACGGCGATGTCGATGATGCCGTCCTGGTCCAAACCGAAGACGACTCGCCGCTGCAAGCTCGAGGTCGAGTTGTAGAAGTGCACGATCGCTTGCTTGGCGCCCCGGATCGCGTCGAAAGTGCGGTGAATCAGGTGATCACGGCACTGGGTGAGCACCTGGATGGCCACATCATCGGGGATGTGGTTGCCGTCGATCAGCTCCCGGCAGAACTGGAAGTCGGTCTCGCTGGCACTCGGGAAGCCGACCTCGATCTCCTTGTAACCCATCTGCACGAGCAGCTGGAACATGCGCAGCTTGCGGTCTGAGTTCATCGGGTCGATGAGTGCCTGGTTGCCGTCGCGCAGGTCGACGGCCGACCAGCGCGGGGCCTTGGTGATCCGGTTGCCCGGCCAGGTGCGGTCCGGCAGATCGATGGTGATCTGCTCATGGAAAGGCACGTACTTACGGAACGGCATCGGCGACGGATTCTGGGGGTAAAGCATCGGGGGTACTTCCTCGTCAGGAGAAGGGGGCTGCGGCCGCTTCGTGATCACACGACAAACGCCGCGACGAGGAGGGCCGTCAGATCAGGCCTCGCCGCGGCGGGGAAGCAGGAGCACCCGTGCCACGGGAGTCAGTATGCCGGGCGGCCCGGCAACCGGCCAACTCCCCTCATCGGCGTGTCCGGATCATGGACACCTCGTCCCAAGCCATCTCGGGACTATGCCGATCGGGCGTTGGGGTCGCGGCATCGCCACGAGTTCGGCATCGTGGCGACCGTGCCCAAGGCGGCGCTAAAAACCTAACCGCTGCAACGCTTTCGGGTCGCGCTGCCAATCCTTGGCAACCTTGACGTGCAGGTCCAGGAACACCTTGGTGTCGAGCAATCGTTCGATCCCGGTGCGGGCCCGGGTGCCCACCTCACGCAGTCGTGAGCCGCCTCGCCCGATGACGATCGCCTTTTGGCTGGGTCGTTCGACGAAGACCGAAACACGCACGTCGAGCATTGGATCATCCTCGGGCCGTCCCTGTCGCGGCACGACCTCCTCGACGACGACGGCCAGCGAATGCGGCAACTCGTCACGCACGCCTTCCAGCGCCGCCTCACGGACCAACTCGGCGATCATCACCCACTCCGGCTCGTCGGTGCGGGTCTGTTCGGGGTAGAGCGGCGGCGACTCGGGCAGCAGCCCGGCCAGGACCTGACGCACGTCGTCGACTTGTCGGCCCTCGGTCGCCGAGCACGGCACGACCGCAGCCCAGTCGCCGAGTCGGTCGACGTCGACGAGCTGACGCACCAAGCGGTCGCGTGGCACGAGGTCGATCTTGGTGACCACGGCAACCACCGGGATCCGCTTGGCGCGCTGTAGGTCGGCGAGCTCGGCAGCGATGAACTGGTCTCCCGGTCCGACACGTTGGTCGGCCGGCACGCAGAACCCCACCACGTCGACATCCAGCAGGGTCGCACGCACCAGGTCGTTGAGTCGCTCCCCGAGCAAGGTGCGTGGTCGATGCCAACCCGGCGTGTCGACGAGCACGAGTTGCGAGTCACCGCTCGTCGAGATGCCACGGATCGTATGCCGGGTGGTCTGTGGCCGCGACGAGGTGATCGCGACCTTCTGCCCCACTAAGGCGTTGGTCAGGGTGGACTTGCCGGCATTGGGCCGCCCTACCAGACAGGCGAATCCGGCTCGGTATGCCGGGGGCTCGCCAGCGAGCGGCTGGTTCAGCTCGCCGGTGGGCTCGCCGTCGGGCGGGTGGTTCAGCTCGGCCGTGGGGTCAGTCATCAGCTCATCCTTCGGCGCCGAGTGACCCATGAGGCTGCGACTCGGTCGGTAACTCGGCACGGGAGTCGGCAAGCGACTCGAGCGGGCGGACGACGACGGTGGCCACCCGGTGCCGGTGGGCCATCCGCTCGGCCGTGACCGACAGCCCGGCGACCTCGGCGCAGGCACCTGCGTGTGGCACCCAGCCCAAAGCCTTGGTCAGCAATCCACCGATCGTGTCGACCTCGTCTTCGTCGATATCGAGGTCGAAGAGCTCACCGACGTCGTCGATGTGCATCCGGGCGGGGACGCGGTAGCCACCGTGGGCGAGCTGCTCGACGCCCGGCTCTTCCCGGTCGTGTTCGTCGGAGATCTCACCGACGATCTCTTCGAGGATGTCCTCGATCGTCACCAGCCCCGCGGTGCCTCCGTATTCGTCGACGACGATGGCGAAATGGCTCTGGTCGCGTTGCATCTCACGCAGCAGGTCGTCGATGGGTTTGCTCTCGGGCACGAACGCCATCGGACGCATGATCGTCTCGCACTCGGTGACTGCCGCATCCGGGTCGGCCGTGACCCGCGCGACGATGTCCTTGAGATAGAGCAACCCTCGCACGTCGTCGTTGTCTTCGCCGATGACCGGTGCCCGGGAGTATCCGGTGCGCAGGAAGAGCGCGAGTGCCTTGCGCAGCGGATCGGCGCAGGCCACCGTCACCATGTCCGGGCGCGGCACCATCACCTCACGGGCCAGGGTGTCGCCGAGGTCGAAGACCGAGTCGAGCATTTCGCGCTCGTCGTCCTCGATGACCGCGCGCTTGTGCGCTTGCTCGAGCAGGTCACGCAGCTCAGCCTCCGTGGCGAACGGACCATCCCGGTAGCCCTTGCCGGGCGTGACCGCGTTGCCGATGGTGACCAGGGCACGAGCCAACGGCCCGAGCACGGTCCGCAGCCCGCACGTGATCGGGGCGGCCACCAGGGCGAACCGTTCATGGTGTTGGCGGCCCAAGGTGCGTGGCGACACCCCGACGACGATGAACGAGACCAACGCCATCGCCACGATCGCCAGGGCAACACCCTGCACCGGCGAGTCGACCAGCTGGAGCGCTGCCACCGTGATGAGCACGGCCGTGGCCGACTCGGCAACGACTCTGACGAAGGCGAGCACCGACAGGTATGGCGCCGGCTCGGCGACCACTTCGGCGAGCGATTTGGCGCCGGCCCGCTTGTCGGTCAGCAAGTGCTCGGCATGCACCCGCGACATCCGGTAGATCGCAGCCTCGCCGGCGCTGAACAGGAACGCGACGACCGTGGCCACCAGCGCGATGACGAGTTGGACAACCATGACGGCCCGCCAGTCAGCGCCGACGACCGGCGAGGAAGGTCAGCAATAGTTGCCGTTGCAGCTCGAACATCTCGTCCCGATCGGTGGTCTCCGCGTGGTCGAAACCCAACAGGTGCAGGATGCCGTGGGTGGTGAGCAGCAACAGCTCTTCGACGGGGGCATGGCCCGCTTCGGCAGCCTGTCGTTCGGCCACGGTGGGGCACAAGACGACATCACCGAGCACACCTTCCGGTGGTGGTGCGCCGACGCGGCCGGGGCGTAACTCGTCCATCGGGAAGCTCAAGACATCGGTCGGGCCGGGCAACTGCATCCAGCGTTGATGCAAGTGGGCCATGGTCGCCTCGTCGACAAGGGTGATGACCAGGTCGGCATCGGGATGTACGTGCATTTGCCCGAGCACGTGCCGGGCGCACCCGACCAACTCGACCTCGTCGACGGCATACCCGCACTCGTTGAGGACGTCGATGCTCATCGGTGCGACTCCCCCACGCTCCCTCGGCTCGCCCCCCGGCCCGGGCGCCGGCCACCATGCGTCCCGGCCCGGTCCCCACCATGCTCCGCGGCATTCCGTCGTGCTTCGGCTTGGTCGTAGGCGTCGACGATGGCGGTCACCAACCGGTGCCGGACCACATCCACCGAGGTGAGCTCGCAGAAGTGGATGTCCTCGACATCGCAGAGGATCTCGCGCACCTGCCGCAGACCGGAGCGGGTGCCGCCAGGCAGGTCGACCTGGGTGATGTCACCGGTGACGACCATGGTGGAGCCGAAGCCGAGCCGGGTGAGGAACATCTTCATCTGTTCGATCGAGGTGTTCTGGGCCTCGTCGAGGATGATGAAGGCGTCGTTGAGGGTGCGCCCACGCATGTAGGCCAACGGCGCGACCTCGATCGTGCCGGAGGCCGTCAGCCGCGGAATGGTGTCGGGGTCGACCATGTCGTGCAGCGCGTCGTAGAGCGGACGTAGGTAGGGGTCGATCTTCTCGTTGAGCGTGCCCGGCAAGAAGCCGAGGCTTTCCCCGGCCTCGACTGCCGGGCGGGTGAGGATGATCCGGTTGACTCGTTTGGCTTGCAGCGCGGCAACCGCCTTGGCCATCGCGAGATAGGTTTTCCCGGTGCCGGCCGGACCGATGCCAAAGACGATCGTGTGCGCGTCGATAGCGTCGACGTAGCGTTTCTGGCCCAGTGTCTTCGGCCGGATCGTCCGCCCGCGGTTGCTGACGATGTTGAAGGTCAGCACGTCGGCCGGACGCTCGGCGGTGTGGTCGCGCAGCATCGCGATCGAGCGCTGCACCGCGTCACGGGTCAGCACCTGGCCGGCCGCGAGCACGACGAGTAGCTCGTCGACCAGGCGCTCGACCATGGTGACCTCGGCGCCGGGGCCGCGCAGCGACAACTCGTTGCCGCGGACGTGCATGTCCACCCCGGGGAAGGCCCGCTCGATGGTGGTCAGCAGCTCGTCGCGGGGTCCGAGGAGCGACACCATGGATACCGAACCTGGGATCGTGATCGTGTGGGTCGGCAGTCCCGTCGACTGTCGTGCCGGCTCCGGCGAACTGGACTGTTCTGACATAACCGCTCCAGCATACGAGCCCACGGGATACGCGCGACCAACGTTTGACGTCGGCATGCGTGCCGGGCAGCACTTGCGCGTTGGCGTCGGGATCGAGTCACCCGGGTGGCCACTGCAGTGGCCGGCCACCGATCACGTGTAGGTGCGCGTGGAAGACCACCTGACCGCCGTCGGCGCCAGTGTTCGTCACCAGCCGGTAGCCGCCGTCGAGGCCGGACGTCTCGGCCACCGTGCCGGCGAGGGCGAACAAGTCGGCCAACGCGACCGGATCGTCGGACATCGCCCCGACGTCGGGAACGTGTGCTTTGGGGATGACCAGGACATGGGTAGGGGCGACCGGGTCGATGTCACGGAAGGCCAACGAGTTCTCGGTCTCCCCCACGACCTCGGCCGGGATCTCTCGGGCGATGATCTGACAGAACAGGCAGTGGTCGGCTTCCATCCCCCGAGCCTAGCGACCGGAGCCAGGGCCGTCTGGCTGTCCCCAACGCGACCGAGAGCACAACACGGCCAGCGCGGCCGGGCCGGCGCTAGACGTGCGCAGCACTTCGGTGCCCAACCGCACCGGCCGCGCACCGGCCGCAGCAAAGCAGTCGAGCTCGGCATCGCTGATGCCACCTTCCGGGCCGACCACGAGCACGACCACACCGGTGGTAGGCAGCGGCACCCCGGCCAGTGGGCTGGTGGCGGTTTCGTGCAACACCAGGCTCAAGCACCCGGCCCGGAGCACGTCGGCCACCCCAAGCGTGTCGACCACCTCGCGGACCTCGGGGACCCGGGACCGGCGGGACTGTTTGGTGGCCGCCGAGACCACCGCTAGCCAGCGTCTTCGGCTTTTCTCGGCGCGCTCGCCCCGCCAGACCGTGACACTGCGCTCGGCCTGCCACGGGACGATGACGTCGACCCCGAGCTCCGTGGCTGTCTCCACTGCCTGCTCGTCCCGGCTTCCCTTGGCCAACGCTTGGACGAGCACGAATTGCGGGTCCGGCTCAGGCTCCACGCCGACCTGCTCGACACGAGCGATCAGGCAGTCCCGGTCAACCTCGGTCACTACGGCGACCGCTCGAGTGCCGCGGCCGTCCGAAACCTGGATGACCTCCCCCGGGCGCAGTCGCATGGACTGCGCGGCGTGCCGACCCTCCGGTCCGGTCAGCCGCACCTGCCGGCCTACCCCACCGCCGACCAGGGCCGATCCCGGCACCAGGAACATGGGTGCAGTCATGGACGGGCCGGTCAGGCGCCCTTGAAAGCGTCGCGCAGCTTGCCCAGGAAGCCTTTGTCGGCCGGGGCCATCCGCCCGACCGGGTGTTCCTCGCCACGCAAGGCAGCCAACTGGCGCAGCAACTCCTGCTGCTCGTCCGTGAGCTTGGTCGGGGTCATGACGTCGGCGTGCACGATCAGGTCACCCCGGCCGCTACCCCGCAAGTGGGTCACGCCGAGGCCCCGGAGCGTCACCGTGTCGCCGGGTTGCGTGCCGGGCCGCACATCCAGTGGGCGTCCACCGTCGAAGGTGTCCAGCTCGATCGTCGTCCCCAGCGCGGCAGCGGTCATCGGCAGCTCGACCCGGCAGTGCAGGTCGTCGCCGCGCCGGGTGAAGGTCTCGTGTGCCGCGACTTTAACCTCGACGTAGAGATCACCGGGTGGGCCGCCACCGGAGCCGACCTCCCCCTCGCCGGCCAGTTGGATGCGCGTGCCGGTGTCCACCCCGGCCGGCACCTTGAGGGTGAGCTCGCGACGGGTACGGACCCGGCCCTCACCGGAACACTCGAAGCACGGGTGCGAGATCGTCGAGCCGTAGCCGTGACACTGATGGCACGGCCGCGAGGTCATCACCTGGCCGAGGAACGAGCGTTGCACGGTCTGAACCTCGCCGCGGCCACCACACAAGGAGCACGGCTTCGTGCCGGTGCCGGGCTGGCAGCCGTTTCCCTGACACGTCGCGCATCGCACGGCCGTCTCGATGGTTAGTTCTTCCTTACACCCGAAGACCGCATCACCGAGCTCGATCTCAAGCCGCACGAGCGCGTCCTGACCCCGGTGGCTACGCGAGCGCGGCCCCCGGGTCGTCGCCCCCCCACCGAAGAAGGCATCCATGACGTCGCTGAACGAGAAGCCCTGTCCACCGAATCCGCCCGCTCCGCCACCGGTTGCGAACGGGTCGACGCCCATGTCGTAGGAACGGCGTTTATCCGGATCCGAGAGCACCTCGTAGGCACGCGACACCCGCTTGAACTGCTCCTCCGCGTCGGCTTCCTGATTGACGTCGGGGTGTAGCTGGCGGGCCAACCGCCGATAGGCACGTTTGACCTCCTCGTTCGAGGCTTCACGGCCCACTCCGAGATCGGCGTAGTAGTCGTTCACAACGGTCCTTGTCTATTGGGTCCGGCGGGTCCAGTCACGGCTCCAGCAACTCCGACACGTAGTGCGCCACCGCACGCACTGTCGCCATAGCGGTCGGATAGTCCATCCGGGTCGGCCCGAGCACCCCGAGCCCGGCCAACAGCTCGGGGCCGGTGCCATAGGCGCTGGAGACCATCGAGGTGCTGGCCAATCCCTCGTGCTCGTTCTCGTGGCCGATGGTGACCGCCACCGACCCCGGCGCCAGCGACGGCCCGGGCGCATCGGCTCGACCCAATTGCCCGAAGAGCTTGAGCAGCACGACGTGCTCCTCCAACGCCTCGAGCACCGGGGCGATCGTCGTCGGGAAGTCAGCATCGAAGCGCGCGAGGTTGGACGTGCCAGCCAACACGACCCGCTCCTGCCGCTCCTCGGTCAACGCCGTGTCCAATGCCCTGATGACTGACCGCACGAGATCGCGGTCGGGCGGCTCGAACCGCTCCGGCAGCGCTTCGAGACGCGCCGCGGCCTCCGGGAAACTACACCCGGCTGCCTCGGCGAGCAGCTCGGCACGTAACCGGGCAACCACGTCGGCCCCTGGACCGGCGTCGAACAGTCGGTCACCGTCGATGATGCGTTGCTCCACCCGCCCGGTCGCGGCGATGAGGATGAGCATCAGCCGCGGCCCGCCGATCGGCACGAGCTCGATATGGCGCACCGACGAGCGGGACATCGACGGGTACTGGACGATCGCAACTTGGTGAGTCAACGACGCCAAGAGCCGTACCGTGCGATCGATCACGTCGTCGAGGTCGGCCGCCCCCCGCAGGAAGCGTCCGATCGCCGCGCGCTCGGCTCCGGACATCGGCTTGATCGCGCTGAGCCGGTCCACGAACAGCCGATACCCGGCATCGGTCGGCACCCGGCCGGCCGACGTGTGCGGTGCGTGGATCAGCCCCTCCTCCTCGAGGATGGCCATGTCGTTGCGCACCGTCGCGGCCGACACCCCAAACTGGTAGCGCTCGACAAGATTCTTCGACCCGACCGGCTCGGACGTGCGCACATAGTCCTGGACGATGGCGCGCAGCACCGCCAGCCGCCGCTCTTCGCTCATCGTCCCTCCCTCGGGTGCGCTGCCCTGACACTGGCACTCTCTGCGGGCGAGTGCCAATTCTACGACCGTATGCCGCGCGCCGCGTCAACGCACGACCGCGCGGTCGAAGTCACTGGGGGTGGCCGCCGGTCGGGACCGTGCCGGGCTCGCCGCGCCGCGGTGCCCGGATCCCCGACTGCGGCGGGCCCGCGGCATACCCTCGAAGGACCGACTGCGGGAGCAACACGTGGACCGATATGGCACCGACGTGCTCGCCGGCGACTGGCGCCGGCGTGGTCGGCTGCGTGCCCGTGAACTACCGGCCGAGCCGGGGCTCGTCGTCGAGGAACGCGAGACCGGATGGTGTGGCGCGGTGATCCACGTCGAGCGGGCCGGTGGCATGCACGTCGTGCATCTCGAGGACCGCCGGGGCCGCAGCCGGGGCTTCCCGTTAGGGCCCGGCTTCCTCGTCGACGGGGAGCCGGTCGTGCTCACCCCACCGACAGCCGCAGCCAACGCGGCGTTGGCGGCCGCCCGCCAGGCATCCGCCCGCACGGCCAGCGGCTCGGTCGCTGTCTCGGGCCGGCGGGCTCGGGTGGCCTTGGGCTCGCGGATCTGGGTCGAAGGCCGCCACGACGCCGAACTCGTGGAGAAGATCTGGGGCGATGACCTGCGGGTCGAAGGAGTCGTCGTCGAGCAGTTGGACGGGATCGATGACCTGCCCGCTCGGGTGCGTGCTTTCGGCCCGGGCCCGGACCGCCGGCTCGGCATCCTCGTCGACCACCTGGTGCCCGGCAGCAAGGAATCCCGGATCGTCGGTGCATTGTGGGCCGACCTGAGGCTGACAACCATGGCCGGGCACGTCCGCGTGGTCGGCCACCCGTTCGTCGACGTATGGCAATCCGTCCGCCCGGATCGGCTCGGCCTGCCGGCGTGGCCGCAGATCCCGCCCGGTCAACCTTGGAAAGAAGGGGTATGCGACGCGCTCGGCTGGCCAAGTGCCGGCAAAAGCGACATGGCGCGGGCGTGGCGACGTATCCTTGCAGCAGCCGGAACCTACTCCGACCTGGAGCCGACGTTACTGTCCAGCATCGAATCACTCATCGATTTCGTCACCGAAGTCGTCTCCAGCGCCTGACACCCCAAACCCTCCAACATTGAAGGACAGACATATGAGCACCAGCCCCTCCGATCCCAACCAGCCAAGCGACGCCCCGACCCCACCTCCGGGTCAGCCCGGTGCTTCCGTTCCGCCCCCGCCGCCGCCTGGGTACGGCCAGTCGGGTATCCCACCCCAGGGTCAACCCGCCCCCGGTCAGCAACCTCTCCAACCGGGCGAGGAACGCACCTATGCAATGCTCGGGCACATCGGAGGCATCCTGCTCGGCTTCCTGGCTCCACTGATCGTCATGCTCGTCTGGGGGCCCCGGAACTCCTTCGTCAAGGACCAGTCCACCGAGGCGCTTAACTTCCAGATCACCATTGCGATCGCCTGGCTCACCTCCATCCTCCTCAGCTTCATCGCGATCGGTTTCTTCCTCATGCCCATCGTCGTGATCATCTCGATCGTCTTCGGGATCATGGGTGGCGTAGAAGCCAACAAGGGCCAGGCCTACCGGTACCCGCTCGCGCTGCGCCTGATCAAATAGGTCTTGGCGCG
Organism: Actinomycetales bacterium; assembly: GCA_002748155.1. Taxonomy (GTDB): domain Bacteria; phylum Actinomycetota; class Actinomycetes; order Actinomycetales; family Dermatophilaceae; genus Phosphoribacter. Next base: position 14,217 of record PDRO01000006.1, read on the forward strand.
CCTCGATCGAGGTACCGATGCCAACCACCGACGTGAGCAGGCTAAAGTCGGTTGTCGCATCACAGCATCGACAAATAGCCGGACGCCGGGCCAGCACGACCCAGCGTCCGGCTATTCCACTTGGCCCGTCGATTCCGCCATCGGCGACGGCACGATCATGACTGATCACCATCATCGAACTCAGCGAGATTCCCCTCAGGTGGCATTTCCCTAAGCTCGCCGTTCTCGGAGAGGACGCAGACTTTGTGGGCAATCTTGCTGACCTCGGCCGGATTGTGAGAAACATAAAGAGCGGTGATCGGGCGCTGCGTCAGCATTTCCCGGATCAAGACGTGCATGGACTCTTTCAGCTCAGGGTCCAAGGCACTGAAAGGTTCATCCATCAGCAGTAGGTCGGGCTCAATGACAAAAGCCCGAGCTATGGACACCCGCTGGCGCATACCCCCGCTCAACTGGTGGGGATAATGGTCCGCAAATCTCATCAGATCCATTCTCGCCAGGTACGCCCTGCCGGCTAACTCCGCTTCATTCTTGGCAAGCCCCAACGCTTTCAAAGGGAAGCAGACATTCTGCATGGCTGTCTTCCACGGAATCAAACGAGGCTCCTGAAAGATGTAGCCGATTCTTGAGGCAGCCACCCTCACCGATCCAGAATCAGGCGGGGTCAGCCCACTGATTACCTGCAAGACAGTGGTCTTTCCCACGCCCGACCGCCCCAATAGGCCGACTATTTCCCCTTCTTGCAGGTGAAAGGAGAGCTCGCTCAAGACTCTGTGACCGTTGAAAGACTTGCTCACAGCTTCTAGTTTAACCATGCGATTGCTGCTCTTTTCGCCAGCCCATGATTCGTTCCTTGGCTGGACCTAGAATCGCCCATTCGAAAAATCCAACCAGCAAGAGGCAGACAATGACCCAGGCAAAAAGCTTGGGGGTCTCCAGATTTATTCTTGCCAGGCTAAACTCATAGCCGATACCGCTGAAGGAGCCCAGGACTTCCGCCAATACAACAATTCGAATGCCCAAACCGGCGGCCAGCGTTAGACCGGCCAGTGCCGGGCCGCCGATGCCGGGCAGGTATATCTCCCTGAGCAACAAACGGCCTGGCGCTTTGTACACACGACCCATCTCCAGAATCCTGGGATCAACAGCTTCGATACCCTCGATAGTGTTGACGTACATAATCGGCAAGATCAAGATGGCGGCGACGAATATGGTCTGCACGCCGCCGATGCCAAACCAGATCATGCTGATTGTGACCACGACTACCGGAGGGACGCCCATCAACGCCCAGCGCATTGGCTCGAGCGTCAGCCGGACGTTTGGCTTGACTCCGGCAAACAGGCCAAGCCCAACCCCTATCAGGCAGCCCAACAAAAGCCCCAAGCCAAAACGACTCAGTGTAATCCCCAGAGTCTGCCAGAACTCCACGGTCTGAACCATCTGGATCAAGGCAAGAAACGTATCGACCGGTGAAGCAATGATGGTCCGGTGGAAGATGAGCGCCAAGATCTGCCAGATCAGAAAAAACAGGCCGACACCCAACAGTCCATAGGCTGCATTCCGGTTAGCTGAACCTGCCCACCGCTCAGGGCTCGTCATAATAGAACGCGTCATCCGGCAGCTTGCCACCAATGGATGCCGGATCGACTGCCATGAACTTGCTTAACATACCCTCGATCTCATCTTGCACGTCTTTAGCGCTGATCGATTCGAAAATGGTATAGTTCAGCGACTCCTCGAAGGCCGGGGCATTGACCCCTTCCACGTACTTGGCCGCCAGTTCAGCCGCTTCCTTGGGGTGTTCGGTGCTCCATTTGACAGCTTCGTCGTAGGCTTGTTGAAAGGCTTCAACCGCTTCCGGGTGCTCTAGAATTCCGGGCAACGCAATGACGCCGGCATTGGGTACGCGAGGGTTGCCGCCGGTGGCTGCACCCCACTCTTTCTGGATGTCGATGGCTCGGCTAAACGTCAACCCCTCGCCTTTAGCTTTCATGATGGCCATAGCTGCGGTCGGCTCAATCATCAAAGCGTGATGCGCCTGACCTGCTGCCAGATTGACGATGATGTCCAGTGGCGAACTGACATACTGGAGTTGAAAATCTCCGTCCGGGTCAAGCCCCTGCTCTTGGGCGATATGACGGAAAATAAGGTCGGGTTGATCGCCCTTAAAGGGAATATAGAGCTGTTGCCCTTTGAGGTCTTGCAAAGACTGAACAGAGGGGTCATCGCTGATAATGTAGAAAACTCCCCAGATAGCTACCCTCAAGAACTTGAGTCCGACCCCTTTATTGTAGAACTTACTCGCGACGTTGCTGGGAACAGAGACAAAGTCCGCCTGCCCCTTCGTCATGATGGCACCCAGTTGTTCTGGGTTATTCCAGATGGTCAGTTCTACCTCTTCGGCAACGTCGGCCAGCAAGTCGTTCTCAACAATGTAAGCCATTGGCATAGCCAGGGGCGCAAAGGGGCTTGAGAGCACGATCTTGTCGAGCTTCTCTGGTTGAGCGGAGGAAGCCTCGGGTCGAGCGGAAGAAGTGCAGCTCGCGGCAGAGACTACCAGCAGCAAGACCGGCAAGAGATGAGCTGCCCTGGAATAAGTCTTCATTGATTCTGCTATCCTTTCTCTTGTCCACTGCGGCAAAGCAGTTTATGGATGTGACCTAATGCACGACTCAACAGAGACAATCCCGCTATAAACAGTAGCAGAGCTTTGTGTGCAGCTCAATGAAAAAGTCCCGGCAGGATCCACGCCCGAACCCACTCGCTGGCTGATTCCACGGCGGCGTCAGTGGCGACAGGAGGCCAGGGAGCGCAGGGCCCTCGATCCGGTGCGGTCGTTGCGCCAGATCGTTGTGGCCTTGGCATGCCACGATCGAGGCACCGATGTGAACGACCGATGGGGGCAGCGGCTTACGTCAACCGTCGCACCACGGCGTCGGCGAGTAACCGGCCGCGCCGGGTCAGCACGACCCGGCGTCCGGTGATCGCGCTCGGCCCGTCGATCATGCCATCGGCGACGAGGCCGGCGACTGCAGCCCGACCGGTGGCGCTCAGCTCGGCGAGCGGGATGCCCGCTGCCACACGAGCCCCGAGGAGCATTCGCTCGGCGTAGCGTTGTTCCGGGGTGAGTGTCTCCCGTCCGGCCGCCGGGCTAAGCCGAGCGCTCAGCCGATCGGCATACACGCTGGGGTGTTTGACGTTCCACCAGCGCACCTCGCCCACGTGGCTGTGCGCACCCGGCCCGAGACCCCACCAGTCGCCATCCGACCAATACCCGAGGTTGTGTCGACACACGTGTTCCGGGCCGCGGGCCCAGTTGCTCACCTCGTACCAGGTGTATCCAGCCGCCGCGAACAGATCATCAGCCATCTCGTATTTCGTCGCAGCGTCGTCGTCGTCCGGTGCTGCCAGCTCGCCGCGACGGACGCGCCCCGCCAGCCGCGTGCCGTCTTCGACGACGAGCGCGTAGGCCGAGACGTGGTCGGGCTCAAGGTCCAGGGCCGCGCGGACGGTGCGCATCCAGTCGGTCGTGCTCTCGCCGGGCGTGCCATAGATGAGATCGACGCTCACCGCGAGCCCCGCACCCCGCAGCGCGCGCACTGCCGCCGCCACATGGGACGGCTCGTGGGTGCGCTCCAGCACTGCGAGCACCCGGGGGTCGGCCGACTGCATGCCCATGCTGACCCGGGTGCATCCGGCCGCCGCGAGTATGTCGGCAAGGGCCGGTGTCATGGTGTCCGGATTGGCTTCGACCGTCACTTCGGCATCCGGTCGTAGGTCGAACCGATCGGGGATGCCGCGCAGCAGGCCGGTCAGTGTCTCCGGCGCCAGGATCGTCGGGGTGCCCCCTCCGACAAAGATCGTGTCGACCGGCGGCGCGGCGCTGCCCAGCACGCGGGCGGCCACGTCGAGCTCACGCGCCACCGCTGTGGCGTAGCGTTCCGGCGCCCCGGGCCCGGTGGCGACCGACTCGGGCAGTGCGTAGGTGTTGAAGTCGCAGTAGCCGCACCGGAGCGCGCAGTACGGCACGTGCAGGTAGATCCCGAACGCTCGGTCCCCGAGCGTCGCGAGCGCGCTCGCGGGGAGCTCGCCGGACGGTGGTGCAGGATCGCCGTCCGGCAGATTGGGCGGCATATCAGCAGCCTCTCACGTATCGAGACATGCCGTTCCAGGGACGGTTTCGTGACGATTGACCGTGGACACTCCCGGGCGTCTCGACGGAACAGCACTCGCCGTCCTCTGCGAGGTGCTCCGGCTGGCTCACCAGGCGACCCGAACGTCTCGCGTGACGAGAACTCGGCACCCTCCCCGTCGGCGTGTCGGAGCAACACGCCGAACCTTGGTCGTGGCGTTCGAAAATGATCCGAGCAACCCCTTGTGGACCACCCGGAGCGGGCGTAGAAATATTCGTACGCCGCCGGCCAAGCTGACGGCTAGCAGGAGGCCACACACCGCTATTCTCCTCCGGGAGAAGAAGATCGAGGCCGCCTGTGTTGGTCGAGCACCAGCCCGACCGCCAGCCGGGCTCCGGTCCGACTGGATCGCCAAGGCTCCGGCCTATGGCGGCTCGGTGTTCGCACCGAGCGGCAGCAGCTGCGGCTGACTGCCCAGGCGCACGACTCCGGTCGAGCGTCCGAAGGGCCCCGAAGACTCATACTCTCCGGGGCCCTTCACCTTGTCTGCTCGACCCCACTCGCGCGAAACCCCTGCTCAGGCTGCCCGTCATGGCGAGCCGAGCGCCATGCGGTGAAGTCGGATTGGCCAAACCTCCGGCTAAACCCGAGGAGCGAGGCCGTGGACAGGGGGCTCGACCATGGATATATCGGCCTTGGCCACGACCAGAGACCAGGTCAGATCAATGCTGAGGCTGTCCGTGCTCGAAGCAGGCAGTCATGCATTGGCCAGGCCCTGCTTCGCCTGGACGATGAGCATCCGGGGCTGCTGGGATCGTGCGCGAGTGCCGCTACCAGGCCCCTTCTTATTCGTTGAACCGGCTGTCAGCGTCCTGACCAGCAGCCTGCCAATCAGCCAACGAGACCATACGGCCAAGCTCTTCCAACTCGAAGCGCCACGGCCCCGTGTAGTCGTTGCCCGACCAAACAATGTTCTGGTCGCGAGCGATAGCCTGCTCGACCACAGTCCCCTGGTACGGGGACCAGTCCGGCCATGAACCCCAGTTCGAGATGATGGCCTGCGACCCACACTGCGAATTCTCGGCGCAGCCCGGGATTGCGTCACGATCCATCGTGAAAGCGTTATTGCTGACGGTCACGTTCTGAGTCTTCCACCGGCAATCCGAATAGAAAGGTTCGTTGGCGATGCTCACGGCATCGCCACACACGCCTTCCGTCGCGTCCGGGTTGACCAGGGTCGAATAGCCGTTCGACGTGTTGGCTGGAGATCCCGCGAAACGATCCGCGTTCTCCCACGCAACCACACCGCCCCAGTTATCGATAAACGTGTTCCCGCTGACATCGAGGACACCGGAATGCGCGCCCGGGACACGAGCGTCACCGCCGGACTCCGACAGGTAAACGGCTGGCACCGGGAACCCCGGCTCGACCGGGCCCTTGACCCACCCGTTGCGAGCGAACGTGTTGTTCGTGATCACCGCGTTGTACGACGTCTCGTAGAAGATGCCTTCCGAGTCGTTGTCCGCGATGTAGTTGCCGTCGAATGTGAACCCGCGGTTGTTGGTGTCCGCCCATAGGCCGACGCTCTTGTTGTGGTGCACGTAGTTGCCGTTGACCGTCGCGCCGTCGACGTCCCAGAACTTCACGCCGCCGGTACACCCGCAGCCGGGGATCTCGGTCTCCCAGTCGTCTGTGTTGTTCCGGGCGATCTCGTTGCCAGTCATGCTGATATTCGACAGCCCGTCCGAGTGGAACATGCTCACCCCGTACTGGCCGTTATCGGCCAGACAGGAATCTGCTATCGTGTTGTCGGAACCGAGGAATATCCCGGCCCCCGCGTTTCCCGTGACCGTCAAGTGATGCATGTTCCAACCACGAGCAGCGTCGTGGTTCACGACGCCCTCATTATTGTTGCCCAACGAGACCCCGAAGTTACGGACCGTCAAGTGACTGATGGTCACGTCCTCGGCTTGCCCTCCGAACGCATACCGGTTTTCGTGGCGGCCATCGATCACCGCACCTGGCGCGCCAATGAAAGAATCCCCATCCTGCGGGGTCACCTGCATGTACAGCCCGTCCGGGAAGGTGTGGACGCCCGCAGCGAGATAGTAGGTCGTGCCGGGTGCATTGTTGTCGACGACCGCAGGGAGGTTGTCTCCAGGGTTGACGACGACGGCGCGGTCCGGGGCCACGGTTGGCCCCTCGAGGGTTGGGGAACCGCACACGAGCAGGCCCTGAGGCACCGGGCCACCCGTCCCAGTAAGCGTCGACGTGGCGATCACGCCGGCGCCGCCCGCGAGTGCAAGGGCGCCAACCACGATGGCGCCGGTTCGGGAGATTGACATACGGCGCATTATGCGGCCATCCCCGGGATAGCAACCGTCAGCGACGACGGTATGAGCGTGTCGGTGTCACCCCACGCCGTGCTCGCGTCGAGCGCCGCTGACGCGAGGGAGTTACCCTCGGTCGACGCCGACCAGAGGCCGACGTGAGCGATGGTCTCCGAAGTGGTGCCGTCGGTCCATGGGTCAACCGATGCGTTCGCCGCCTCGGATCCGCCAGTTGCGGGCGCCATCCCCGCCTGTTGTCGGGTCCTGCAGTCTGCCGCAGCACGGGTCGTTCCGGAAACGCCGGGCTCAGCGATGGGCAGGTGCACCCACCGTGCATGGGCAGTCAGGATCCCCGCCCCGTCTTCACGAGTCATGGCCGTCACCGGGTCCGCCGCTAGCCAAGACGAGCCGCACGAAGGGCACGGCCACTCCGGGTCGCCACGCCTTGCGCCCGGACGCCCGGTCAAGACCGCGCCTGACGTGGCCATCAGGTCAGTCTGAGGTGAACCAGGAGTGCGCTTCGGCGTTTGTCAGCGATGCCGGTGAACAGGCGGACGTGCGGTTTGACCCGCCTGCCCAGGATCGACCGGGCTTCGGTGAAGAACGGCCGCTGCTCGACTACGGTGGCGTGACATTCGTTTGCCAATGCAACCGGATCGTCCACGTAGAAACCCATCTCGGCGGACTTGTTCCCGGTGATCCGGACGTAGAAGTTCGCGATGGCCAAGCCTGACTTGTTCGTGGCGTCGAAGAGCACTTCCGGTTCGCTGAACACATCACCTAGAGCGTTGATAAAGGAAACCACCGTGTCGTGGGTGAAATACTGAAAGACTCCCGCGGCGAGCAGCACGGTGGGCAGGGAACAGTCGATGTGCTTCGTCCAGCTGAGATCCAAGATGTCCGCAGCGATCATCGTTTCGGGGGAATCGTCAGACAGCAGCGCACGCCGCACGTCTATCACGTGGGGCAGATCTACGCCGTACAGCCGGGCCCCGGGCAGATCAAGGCGTTGCGCAAAAGTGTCCAGGCCAACACCCAGATTGACGACGTTGCACTGCTCGTGGCGAGCGCAGAATTCACGCACCCAAAGATCGAGAACGAAGTATCGGGCCACGGAAGCAACGAACGCGTACTCCATGGACTTCTTTCGAACCGACCGGTTGGGAATGTGCTGCTCAAGCTCGAGCGCTTTGGCGTCGTAGAAAAAATCGGGGTATCTCTTGGAGACATAGATCCGCGCCTCCAGGGGGATATACAATGTATCGGCTACCCCGTGAAAACGAGTCATGATAGTTCCTCTCCTAGCCACCACTGACGATCCAAGACCCATACGACACGGTCGAGCTCATGATTCACTGTAGGCCGCGAAAGCTTGCGATAGCCGTTCCCCGATCGTTCCCTTGGGGCACAACTCGTCGAGGTCTCGTTCCGTCATCGGTTTGGGCGGCAGCAGGAAGGCTCCGTGGAGTCGTCTCAGATCAGCGATGCGGGTCGGCTTGATCGGGAGGTTTCTCAGGAAGTCACGGTACTCCGCCGGCGACGCAGCATGACTGGGCTCCGGTTCACAGCGAAACACCCCGAGCTGGGCCAGTGCCTGCAATCGCCAGGACGTGGGAGGAACCTCGCCGACGAGCCCGACGATCACTTGACCAATCTTGTTCTTTCCAACCCCGGAGACTGCCGAGCGGATCGACATATCCTGCCAGCAGTCCTTGGAGACGGCGTCGACGGCGAAGTAATCGGACACGGCGTCCGGTGCCAGCACCGCGCCGTATCGGTCAGCAGTATAGGCCTCGGCCCGGCGCAAAGGAGTCGATAGGTAGGGTGTCGATTGAGTCACCGCCGTGGTCAACTCATACACCAGGTCGCGATGACCGGCAGCGATATGCCCGATCTCGCGAGCTATCGCAAACCGCAGGGCACCCCAGTCGTTGCTGTTGGGACGGGGCGCATCCACCAGGTCAGAGTTCACCAGTATTGCGGCTTTGCCATAGTTCGAGATGCTCTTTGCTATAAACCGCCCGTCGGTGACGATGGCGACACTCGGAGTGCGTTTCAACCCGGCCAGCCTGCTGTAGTGCTCGACTATCGCATGCACGTGCTCGAATTGCTGCTCGTTAGCCAGCGCGCCGGTCGCGTAGTGCTTTGCCGAGTTGACCGCGCGCAATACCAAGATCAGTAAAGGAACCTGGAGTAGTAAGATGACCTCATCGGCAAGTTCTCTATACTCGTCGAGACTCAAGTAATCCTGGAGAACATTCGTGCCTACAAGCATTGCCGCGAGCACGACGACGATCAATACGACGATGGCCGTAATAGCCCTGGAGATGACAAGAACACGCCGGTGCCATCGGTGTCGAAGATGTCGCCGCTCCACCTTGCCCAGAGGCTCGCGGTGCGGATCTATCTCTCGTGTCTCGTGTTCTCGCATGGTGTCCATTGATCTGGTGCTGCTTCCGTATGAGCACGATGCTACTTGGCGATGGAACGGTCACTCCGCTCGGTCACCGGATCCCGTCCCGCCAAGCCATGACGCAGCCGCCGCTGGCCGCTGCCCAGCAACACCAGCAAACCATCCCGGTGCCCGGCGGCGTATCGTCGACACGTGTACGAGATCGGCTGGATCGACCTCCCGGGTGTGGTCAACATGCGTGACGTGGGCGGCATCCCGACCGTCGATGCCCAACGGATCGCCTCCGGCCGACTGATCCGATCGGACAACCTGCAAGGACTGCCCGCCGACACGCTGGCCCACCTGGTGGAGCAGCTGGGCGTCACCGATGTCATCGACCTGCGCAGCTTCGTCGAGATCGCACACGAAGGCAGTGGCCCCTTCATGGCCCACCCGAGGGTGCGCACCACCCACTTCACCCTCTATGCCGACGACACCCAGCACACCGGCATACCCGAGGGCGAAGCCGACCCCGAACGACCGGAGCACCCACCGACCGCAGTGGCGGGCAGCACCAGCGCCGTCCAGGATGCGGAGCTGCCGTGGGTGGTCAAGGACCGGCGCCGTCAGCGAGCGGGGGCCCCGGCCTTCGGCGCGCCCGAGATCGACCACGACAAGCATTGGTCGACGCACTACCTCGGCTATCTCACCGAGCGTCCCGAATCCATCGTCGGTGCCCTGCGGGTGATCGCCCGGGCCGAGGGGGCCACCATCGTGCACTGCGCGGCCGGCAAGGATCGCACCGGCGCCGTCGTGGGGCTGGCGCTCGCCACGGTCGGAGCACACCCGGATGCGATCGTCGCCGACTACGCCGCCACGGCCGAGCGGATCGAGCCGATCATCGCGCGCTTGCGCGAGCGCCCGGCATACCGGGACTCGTTGTCCCGCCAGACCCTCGCACAACAGACTCCACGACCGGAGACGATGCGCCTGTTGTTGGGCGCACTCGACGACCACTACGGCGGTGTCCTCGGCTGGTTGACCGGCCAGGGATGGACCGACGACGACACCGACGCGTTGCGCGCCAAACTGCGCGGCTGAGCCGTGGGAGACTAAGGCGAAACCCGTCTCGTCCAACCCCTAGAGGTCCGCACCACCGTGTCCCCCATGGCCCGTACGACGCTTCCGCCGCACGCGACCCCACCGGAGCACATCCGCAACTTCTGCATCATCGCTCACATCGACCACGGCAAGTCGACGTTGGCCGACCGGATCCTGCAGCTGACCGGGGTCGTCGACGACCGCGCGATGCGGGCGCAATACCTGGACCGGATGGACATCGAGCGCGAGCGCGGCATCACGATCAAGAGCCAGGCCGTGCGGATGCCGTGGACGAGCACGGACGTCACCTACGCGCTCAATATGATCGACACCCCCGGGCACGTCGACTTCTCCTACGAGGTGTCTCGCTCGCTGGCTGCCTGCGAAGGGGCGGTGCTGCTCGTCGATGCCGCGCAGGGTATCGAGGCACAGACCTTGGCCAACCTCTATCTCGCGATGGAGAACGACCTGGTCATCATCCCGGTGCTCAACAAGATCGACCTGCCCGCGGCTCAACCGGAGAAGTATGCCGCGGAGCTCGCCGGACTCATCGGGTGCGACCCGCAGGACTGCCTGCACGTGTCGGGCAAGACCGGAGCCGGGGTGCAGGAGTTGCTCGATGAGATCGTGCGACAGGTGCCGCCGCCGGTCGGTGACCCGGATGCACCGGCACGGGCGATGATCTTCGACTCGGTCTACGACACGTATCGAGGCGTCGTGACCTACGTGCGGGTGATCGACGGTGACCTGCACCCGCGCGAGCGGATCCTCATGATGTCGACCAAGACGACCCACGAGTTGCTCGAGATCGGGGTCTCCTCCCCCGAGCCGACACCGTCGGCAGGTCTCGGGGTCGGTGAGGTGGGTTATCTGATCACCGGTGTCAAGGACGTGCGCCAGAGCCGGGTCGGTGACACGGTGACCGGGGCCGGCAAACCCGCGTCGGTGTCGTTGGGCGGCTACCGCGACCCGCGGCCGATGGTCTTCTCGGGGCTCTATCCGATCGACGGCTCGGACTATCCCAATCTGCGCGAGGCGCTCGACAAACTCAAACTCAACGACGCGGCCCTGGTCTACGAGCCGGAGACCTCGGCGGCGCTGGGTTTCGGTTTCCGCTGCGGTTTCCTCGGGCTGCTGCACCTGGAGATCGTCCGCGAGCGGCTGGAGCGCGAGTTCGGGCTCGACCTGATCTCGACCCAGCCCAACGTCGTCTACGAGGTCACGCTGGAGGATCGCAGCATCGTCACGGTGACCAATCCGAGCGAGTTCCCCGGGGGCAAGATCGCCGAGATCCGTGAACCGGTCGTCCGGGCAACGGTCCTCGCGCCGAGCGAGTTCATCGGGGCGATCATGGAGTTGTGCCAGGGCCGGCGGGGCACGCTGCGCGGGATGGACTACCTCTCCGAGGACCGGGTCGAGATGCGCTATACGCTGCCGCTGGCCGAGATCGTCTTCGACTTCTTCGACCAGCTCAAATCACGCACCCGCGGGTATGCCTCGCTCGACTACGAGCCTGACGGCGACCAAGTCGCCGACCTGGTCAAGGTCGACATCCTGCTGCAGGGCCAGCAGGTCGACGCCTTCTCCGCGATCGTGCACAAAGACCGCGCCTACGGATACGGCGTCGAGATAGCCACGAAGCTGCGCAAGCTCATTCCCCGGCAACAGTTCGAGGTGCCGATCCAGGCGGCCATCGGTTCACGGGTCATCGCTCGCGAGACGATCCGGGCGATCCGCAAAGACGTGCTGGCCAAGTGCTACGGCGGTGACATCACCCGCAAGCGCAAGCTGCTGGAGAGACAGAAGGAAGGCAAGAAGCGGATGAAGATGGTCGGCCGGGTCGAAGTGCCCCAGGAGGCCTTCATCGCCGCCCTCTCCAGCGACGCCGAGACCAGCAAGCGCAAGTGAGCCCGGTCGGCGGCGCCGGTCTACCCGGTGGAGCCGGTCTTGGCCCACGGCCCAGACGCCGCATTTAGTAGCGTCGGCCCCGATCGCCAGGGTTGGCCGCCGGGCCAGCGAGCGGGCTAGCGTGTCGCCCATGACGATGCGCGAGGGGTGGCTCGCCCGGCTGATGCGAGCACGGGCGCAACGTGAGCGGCGGGAAGCGGGTCTGCAGCGGCCCGGCCGGCGTGGCCCGCAGCTACCCTGGCCGAGCACGAAACGCCGCCGCGCGGGCCGTCACCGAGCAGGAGCCGGGCCGGCGGGTTCGGACTACCCGGGCGACTACGTGGGGGTGCCTGAGATGACCTGGGCGCCGGAGGCTGACGGCCGGCCCGACCCCGGCGAGATCGTCTGGGCATGGGTGCCCTACGAAGAGGACCACACTCGCGGCAAGGACCGGCCGGCGTTGGTCGTTGCCCGAGACGGGCGCTGGCTGCTCGCCGTGCCTCTGACCAGCAAAGACCACGACCGCGACGCCGATCAGGAGCGCCGGGCTGGACGACTCTGGATCGATGTCGGCAGCGGCGCCTGGGACTCCAAGCGCCGGCCCAGCGAGGCCCGCGTCGATCGGATCGTGCGCCTCGATCCGGCAGCGGTACGCCGCGAGGGAGCGGTGCTCGATCGTGGCATCTTCGAGCAGGTCGCGGCTGCCATCCGGAAAGCGATGTAGGGACGGATGTAGACACGCAGGAGGCCGGTCCCGAAGGACCGGCCTTCCCGGTGCGCGCAGGCGCCTGTCGCGTCGGCTCTCGTCAGGAGAGCGTAGCCGCCCGCTTGGCCATGGCCGACTTCTTGTTGGCGGCCTGGTTCTTGTGGATGACCCCCTTGTTCACAGCCTTATCGAGCTTGGTGCTCGCCGTGCGCAAGGCGGACTTGGCCGTGTCGACGTCGCCGGAGTCGGCGGCCTCACGGAACCTGCGGATCCAAGTGCGCAGCTCGCTCTTGACCGCCTTGTTGCGCTCGGTGCGCTTGGCGTTGGTCTTGATCCGCTTGAGTTGGGACTTGATGTTTGCCACGTGGTGTTCTTTCGGTCGGTCCGGTATGCCGTGAGAGGGCGGCAGACGTCACTGGGACCGGGCGTGGGGCACCCGTGGGAGCGACGTCAGGGTGGTGCTCGTGCGCGCACGACCAAGCGCGCACGCAAGGAACGAATTTACCAGCGGTCGCGCGCGGAACCCAATTGCTGCTTGACACCCGATCACCGCTTCGTGGATTGATCGGGCTACTCCCCCTGCCGTCGGCCGGCACGAGCCGAAGCAACAGCGAGAATGGCGCGCTCGACGGCATACACCGGATCGCGCCCACCGCCTTTGACCTCGACGTCGGCGGATGCGACCGCTTGTATCGCGGCGCCGAGGCTCGGGCCGTCCCAGTGGCCGATCGAGCGGCGGGCCTTGTCGACCTGCCACGGTGCCATCCCGAGGGTCTTGGCGACCTGGGCCGAGCTCCCCCGGCCGGCAGCACCGACCTTGACGAGAGTGCGCAACTGCGCGGCGAGCACGGCCACGATCGGCACCGGGTCGACCCCGCTGGCGATGGCGTGCCGCAACAGCCGGAGCGCCTCCCCGGTCTGCCCGGCGATGACCGCGTCGGCGACTCGGAAGCCACTCGCCTCGACCTTGCCCCCGTGGTAGACCTCGACGAGCCGGTCATCGATCGGGTCGGCGGCACCGTCGGTGTCGGCCACCAGCTGGCTACAGGCTGCGGCGAGCTCACGCAGATCCTTGCCCACAGCCTCGACGAGCGCTTGCACCGCCGGGGATGTCACCGTGCGTCCCTGGCGCCGGAACTCGTGCACGACGAAGTCGCTCTTGTCCCGGTCGGACTTGACGGCCGGACAGTCGATCACCCGGGCACCGGACTTCTTGAGCGCCTCGAGCAGCTTCTTGCCCCGCATGCCGGACTTGTGCACGACGACGACTGTCACCTCGGGTGACGGGTCGGCGACCATCGCTAGCAGGTCGGCAAGCAGATCGTCGCCGGCCTCGTCGACGTCTTCGACGACGATCGCTGTCGACCCGCCGAAGAGCGACGGGCTGGAATGCAACCCCAACTCCCCCGGCTCGTATGCCGCGGGCGCGAGTCGGATCGTCTCCAACTCCGGGTCGGCCTCGCGAAGCTCGGCGAGCACGCCGGCCACCGCCCGCTCGGCGAGCAGGCGCTCGGGACCGGCGACGAGCACGAAGGGCGGCACGGGGCTCACACGAGTCAGCCTGCCATGCCGGGGCGACATCGGTGGCGGACGGCTGGTGCTGCGACGATCAGCGTCACCGGTAGACGTCGCGGCGATGCCCGGCAGTGACGACATCGACGACATCGACGACATCGACGACAGTGACGACGAGAACGACAAGACAGTGACAACGAGAACGACAAGAACCTCATCGTGGGTCTCGTAGACGATGCGGTAGTTGCCGGTGCGGAGTTGACGCGCCGCGGCAGGGGCAAACTTGATCCGGTATGTCATCTCAGACCGAGATCGGCCTTGACCTGATCCCAGGGGTCGCTGGGGTGCTCAGTCGAACCCCAACCGTGGCGTATCGAGGTGGAGATCCAGTTGGGCGAGCCGGGCCTGGATGACCTCGGCGGGCAGTTCGAAGTGGTCGACAAGGTCGTCGAGGTCGACGCCGGCCTCGGCGGCATCGGCCAGCTCGGCGTCCTGGGCCGAGGTCCAGGCATACCCACCGGTGACCGCGGTGCGGGCCGACGGCGCGCCTGGCGGTGGTCCAGCCACCGGGCGGGCATCGACTGTGGCATCAGCCCCACCCCCGGCCAAGCTCGCCGAGGCTGCCGAACCCCCTCCGGCCCGGGCCCCGGGCTCGGCAACCGGGAGCGGATCCGGGGCCGCGTGGTCGAGCCGGCCGAGCGCCGCGAGCACTGCGGACCGGTTCGTCGTCGGCCAGAAGGGCGGCAACGAGCGTTGGAGGAACCCTGCATACCGGGCCGAGATCATCCGTGAGTCGAGAAACGCCACCACGCCCCGGTCGTCGGAGCGGCGGATCAGCCGCCCCGCGCCCTGGGCCAGCCGCAGCGCCGCGTGGGTGGCTGAGACGGCCATGAAGCCGTTGCCACCCATCCGCGAGATCGCCTGGGTGCGGGCCGAGGACAACGGGTCGTCGGGCCGCGGGAACGGGATCCGGTCGATGACGACGAGTTGGCAGGCCGAGCCCGGCACGTCGACCCCTTGCCACAGGCTCAGTGTGCCGAACAGGCACGTCGTCGCATCTCGAGCGAATCGGCGCACGAGAGTAGCGATCTGGTCCTCCCCCTGGCAGAGGATCTCGATCGGTGTCCCGTCGGAGTCGAAACGCTCCCGCAGCAACTCGGTCGCCGACTGCGCCGCCCGCATCGACGAGAAGAGCCCGAGAGTGCGGCCACCGGCGGCCCGCACCAGTGCCTCCATCTCGTCGATCGCCGACATGGACGTGCCGTCCCGGCCCGGTGCCGGCAGATGCGCAGCGACATAGGCGATCGCCTGGCGCCGATAGTCGAAAGGGCTGCCCACATCGAGCCCGGACCACTCCGGTGCCCCTTCGCCACGCAACCCGATGGTGCCCGCAATGGCGTCGAAGCTGCCCCCGAGCTCCAGGGTCGCCGAGGTCAACACGAGCGTGCGACCAGCGAAGACCTTGTCCCGCACCAGCATCGCCACACTTATCGGCGCCACCCGCAGCACGGCACCACGCCGCTGCTCGTGAGTCAGCCACAGCACGTCGAGCTCGCGGCCCTCGAGGATCCGGTCGGCGTTCTCGAAGACCTCGTCGACGGCCGCCCGCGCCACCTGCAAACCCGCGTCGGACTCCCTACCACCACCTGAACCGCCAGCACTTCCCGCCCGCCCGCCAGCGGTCTTGAGCTCGCTCTGCATGGCCCGCGCCACGTCCCGAATCCGATTCAGCGCCAACGCTGCCGAGTCCGGCAACGTCGACACCCGGCCCTCCGGCATACCCTCGAGCACCTGATCGAGCAATGCCGCCGCGGCTTGCGCCTGCTCCCCCGACTCAGCGCGTTTGCCGGCCTTGCGGGCCGCCGAGGTGAGCATCCCGGAGGTCAGCTCGTCGGTGATCGTCGAGGTGACCCGATCGACGAGTTCGTGCGCCTCGTCGACGATGAGCAGGTCGTGGTCGGGCAGCATCTGACGCCCCTCGAAGGAGTCGATCGCCATGAACGAGTGGTTCGTGACGATCACGTCGGCCTCACCCGCTGCGGCCCGCGACAACTCGACGAAACACTCGGTGATCATCGGGCACTTGCCGGCCAGGCACTCGTGTGCCGACACCGACACCTGCCGCCACGCCCGCTCGCTCACACCGGGCACCAGCTCGTCGCGGTCGCCCGAGGTCGTCGTCTCGGCCCAGGCCCGCAACCGACCGATCTCCTTGCCCAACCGCCCGGCTGCCTGGTCGACCTCACCGACCGCGAGCAAGCCGTCGTCGTCCGGATAGCCGCCCGCCAGCTTGTGCAAGCACAGGTAGTTGCGTCGCCCTTTGACCATGACGAAGGCCGGACGCCGCCCGAGCAGCGGTTCGACGGCATCGGCGAGCCGGGGCAGGTCACGGTCGACGATCTGGGCCTGCAGCGCGAGCGTGGCGGTCGCGACGACCGCCGGGCGACCGGTGTCGAAAGCGTGGTGCACCGCAGGCACGAGATACGCGAGTGATTTGCCGGTGCCGGTGCCGGCCTGCACGAGCAGGTGGGTGCCCCGGCGGATCGACTCGTCGACCGCCTTGGTCATCTGCACCTGGCCGGGCCGCTCGACCCCGCCGATGCCGGCCACCGCGGCATGCAGCAGGTCATCGAGGGTGGCCACCGCGCCACTGTATGCCGCGGCCCGCGACTCACCGGCGGGGGCGCATGGGGGGCGTCTGGTGTTAGCGCGAGCGCCTAGGCTGCTGATATGCGCCTCTCCTGCACGGCCGCCACCGTCGGTGCGGGTTCGTCGCTGCATCGAATTGCCGTGGTGTCGGCCGGGCCCAACCCCCTCATGGCCGCCGAGCCGCCGGCCCACTGGGCGACGTGGGTGTCGTCATGACGATCGTTCTCGGCGTGCTCGTCGTGCTGCTGTTGACCGTGGCCACCGGCTACTTCGTCGCGCAGGAGTTCGCCTACGTCGCCGTCGACCGGACCCAGCTGCGCCAGCTCGCCGACGCCGGCGACGTCAAGGCCGAGCGGGCCTACCGGGTCACCGAGCGGCTCTCCTTCATGCTCTCCGGGGCTCAGCTCGGGATCACGGTGACCGGCCTGCTCGTCGGGTATGCCGCCGAGCCGCTGATCGGCCGGGGGCTCACCGAGGTGCTCGGGGGGCTGAGTGTGCCGTATGCCGTGCGTCTGGCCGTGTCGATCGGGCTCGTCATGCTCTTCTCGACCGCAGTGCAGATGGTCCTCGGCGAACTGGCACCGAAGAACCTGGCCCTGGCCCGCAGCGTGCCGCTGGCCCGGCGGCTAGCCCGCTCGACGCTTGTCTATCTGGCCGTGGCGGGGCCGGTGATCCGGCTGTTCGACTCCGCCTCGACCCGGTTGTTGCGGACCATCGGCATCGAACCGGTCGAGGAGCTCTCCCACGCCGCAACCGCGGAGGACCTTGAGCGGATCATCGAAGCATCCGCCGATGCCGGCTCGCTTGACCCGAAGCTGTCCGAGCTGCTCGACCGCGGCTTGGCGTTCCGGTCGCTCACGGCAGCCCAGGTGATGACGCCCTGGGTGGATGTCGAGTCGGTGGCCGCCGACGACCGGACCGGGGCGTTGGTCGAGCTGATGGACCGCTCGCGGCACAGCCGATTCCCGGTGATCGACGACGACGAACGGATCGTCGGAGTGGTCGGCTTCACCGACCTGCTCGGCATCCCGGTGCCGCGGCGGCTCGACACGCCGATCCTGAGCATCATCCATGTGCCGCTCGTCGTACCCGAGAGCGCCACGCTGCCTGCCGTGCTCAGCCAACTGCGCGAGCGGCATACCCAAATCGCCGTCGTCATCGACGAGCACGGTGGTGCCGCAGGGGTGCTGACCTTCGAAGATCTCGCCGAGGAGCTGGTCGGGCAGATCTACGACGAGGACGACCTCGACCTCGAGCGCGATGCCGTCGAGCACGAAGACGGGTCGTGGAGTGTGCCGGGCAGGTTCCGGATCGACCAGCTCGAGGGTCTGCTCGATGTCACCCTGCCCGAGGATCACTCCTATGACACCGTGTCGGGTCTCGTGCTAGCCGTGCTGGAGCGCACTGCCCGCCCCGGCGATGAGGTGCACGTGGCCATCCAAGGGGACCCGATCGACAACACCACCGACCGACACCTCGTAGCCCGGGTCGAGCGGGTCACCCGCCGGGTGCCGGACGAGATCCGGGTGCATCTGGAGCAGCCGGCCCACAGGGACGGCGACGAGGAAGACACAGCGGAGGACCAGCTATGAGCCTGGTGACCGCTCTGATCGTCTCGCTCGTGCTGTTGGCCCTGAACGGGTTCTTCGTAGCGGGCGAGTTCGCGGTCGTCGCGGCTCGCCGGCATCGCCTCGAAGAGCGGGCACTCGACGGTGGGGTGGCCTCGCGCACCGCGGTGCTCAACGCTCGTGAGCTCTCGCTCATGCTCGCCGGGTCCCAATTGGGCATCACCGTGTGCACTCTCGGGTTGGGTGCCCTGGCCAAACCCGCGGTCGCCGACGTGTTGGAGACGCTGCTCGGCCGGGTCGGAGTGGCCGAGCCGGTGGCCGGCATCATCGGGGTGCTGCTGGCCGTGTTCATCGTCGTCTTCTTGCACATGGTGGTCGGCGAGATGGCGCCCAAGTCGTGGGCCATCTCCGACGCCGAGCGCTCGGCGGTGCTGCTGGCCTGGCCGTTCCGGGCCTTCGTGACCGTGATGCGCCCCCTGCTCAGCGTGCTCAACGGGTTGGCCAACCTGTGCTTGCGGCTGGTCAAGGTCGAGCCACAGGACGAACTGGCCCAGGTCCACGACCCGCACGGGCTGCGGATGCTGCTGGAGACGTCACACGAGAGCGGGCTGCTGCCCGAGCAGGAGCACCAGCGGTTGACCGGGTCGTTGTCGTTGTCGGAGACCCCCGTCTACGCCGCGACCCTGCCGTTGGCCGACGCGGTGAGCGTCGCGGCGACTGACTCGTTGGCCACTGCCGAGCGCATCAGCCTGGCGTCGGGGCGGTCCCGGCTCATCGTGCTGACCGACGGCCGACCGAGTGGCCTGGTGCACATGCGCGATGTGATCGCCGCCCGGATCGCCGGCACCGCCTCGTGTGTCGATGACCTCGACTACACGTCGGTGCAGCTCGACGAGCACTTGTCGGCCCTCGATGCGATCTCGGCCCTGCGTGCCGCCCGCGCCCAGCTGGCGTTCGTCACCCGCAACGACGAGATCGTCGGGATCGCCAGTATGGAGGATCTGCTCGAGCTCTTGCTCGGGCAGTTCGAGGACGAGACCGACACGGCCGGCAACCGCTGACCCGGTCGCGCGACAAGCTCAGATCCGGTATGCCGCCAGCCCGCCGAGGGCGTGCGCGTGCACTTTGGCTACGACGCGGGTGCCGCGCTCGGTGTGCTCCGTGTGCAGCACCTCAGCCTGCTCGTGCAGTTGGCTCATCAAGTCGCCCCGGTCGTAGGGCAACAACAACTCGACCAGCACGTCCGGGCGCGGCAGATCGTCGGCGATGAGCTGACGCAGCTCGTCGAATCCGGCTCCGGTGCGGGCCGACACGACGACGGTGTGCCGGTGGGTGCGGGTGATCCGGTCGACCACCTCGGGGTCGGCGATGTCGGCCTTGTTGACGACGATGAGTTCTTTGAGATCCGCGGCCCCGTCGACCTCGGCGAGCACCTCGTGGACGGCGGCGATCTGGCCCTCCGGATCCGGGTGGGATGCGTCGACGACGTGCAACAGCTGGTCGGCGTCGCCGACCTCTTCGAGCGTCGAGCGGAATGCCTCGATGAGCTGGTGCGGCAGATCGCGGACGAAACCGACGGTGTCGACAAGGGTGTATTCGCGCCCGCCAGGGGCTTCGGCGCGGCGCACCGTCGGGTCGAGGGTGGCGAACAGCTGGTTCTCGACGAGCACCCCGGCACCCGTGAGCCGGTTGAGGATCGAGGACTTGCCGGCGTTCGTGTAGCCGGCGATGGCGACGCTCGGCACGTGGTTGGCGCGGCGGGAGGACCGTTTGGTGCGGCGGCCGGTGCGCATGGCAGCGATGTCGCGCTTGAGCTTGGCGATCCGGTGGTTGATTCGTCGCCGGTCCAGCTCGATCTTGGTTTCCCCGGGGCCACGTGAGCCGATGCCCTCGCCGCCGGCGACCCGGCCACCGGCCTGCCGGCTCATCGAGTCACCCCAGCCGCGGAGCCGAGGCAGCAGGTATTGGAGCTGGGCCAGCTCGACCTGGGCTTTGCCCTCCCGGCTCTTGGCGTGCTGGGCGAAGATGTCGAGGATCAGCGCGGTGCGGTCGATGACCTTGACCTGGACGACGTCCTCAAGGGCCCGGCGCTGACCAGGGGTCAGTTCACCGTCGCAGATCACCGTGTCGGCACCTTCGGCGCTGACGATGTCACGCAGCAACTCGGCCTTACCCTTGCCGAGGAAGGTCGCCGTGTCGGGTCGTTGCCGCCGCTGGATGACCCCGTCCAGCACTGTGGAGCCGGCCGTCTCGGCCAGCGCGGCCAGCTCCCGGATCGAGTTCTCCGCGTCTTCGGCACTGCCTTCGGTCCACACCCCGGCCAGCACGACCCGCTCCAGGCGCAGCTGCCGGTATTCGACCTCGGTGATGTCGTGCAACTCGGTCGACAGCCCGGAGACCCGGCGCAGCGCCGCCCGCTCTTCGCGGTCGAATTGATCTCCGTCATAGCCGAACTCGTCGCCGGCATCGCCTGCGGGGGTCACGAGGTCGGTGTCGGTGATGGAGGCGGCCCGGGTGGTGAGCAGCTGGGCACGTTCGGATCGAGCGGTCGTCATGGTGACACCAGAGTGCCATGCCGACGGCCGAATTGCGGAGCGCTTTTCCGGCCTTCGACTCGACTCGACACCGGACGAGCCATGGTCGAGCCCTGATCCGCCTACGCTCGGAGCGTGCCGAGCAACGACCACTATTTCAGCGCCACCCCGGCCGGGACGGGTCAGCGCCGATCCGTCGACATCGAGCTGGCCGGGCGACAGGTGCGGGTCGTCACTGCCGGTGGGGTGTTCTCCCCCGAGCGGCTCGATCCGGGCACGGCGGTGCTTCTGCGTGCGACGCCGCCACCACCAGAGGCGGGCCCCCTGCTCGATCTCGGCTGTGGCTGGGGGCCGATCGCGCTGACCATGGGGCTGCTCTCGCCACAAGCCGACGTGTATGCCGTCGACATCAACGAGCGCGCCCTCGACCTGACCCGCACCAACGCGGCTTCGCTCGGACTCGACCGGGTGCACGCGTGCCTGCCCACTCAGGTGCCTGAGGAGCTGCGTTTCGATGTCATCTGGTCCAATCCCCCGATCCGAGTGGGCAAAGAGGCGTTGCACGATCTGCTCGCCACCTGGCTGCCGCGGCTGGCACCCGGCGGCACGGCATACCTCGTGGTGAACAAGAACCTCGGAGCTGATTCGCTGCACCGGTGGCTGGTGGTCGAGCTCGGCTGTCGCTGTGCGCGATTGGCCAGCTCCCGGGGTTTCCGAGTGCTCGCGGTCGAGACCGCCGAAAGCACCGAAAGCACCGAAAGCATGGAGAACCCAGCGACCGAGTGACCGGCCGTCACGAAAGCTGCTGGAAGCACGCCTGCTTCACCGCTGAATCAGAACGCAATCACAACCCGGTGGTGCCGTCGGCCACGAGCTCGGCCGGGCCTGCCAACTGGGCCTGATCACCGTCGAAGGTCACGGTCAGCCGGCCGCCGGGCACGTCGACGGTCCACGTCGCGTTCGTGCTCGTCGGGCCCTGCCGCCACCGGGTGGCCGCTGCGGCCGCGACCGCCCCGGTCCCGCACGACCGGGTCTCACCGACGCCGCGTTCGACAACCCGCATCGCGATATGGCTGGGCCCGACCACTTGGACGTATTCGACGTTGGTGCCTTCCGGCGGTTCGGGTGTGACCTGTGGTGTTGTGCTGAGGTCGAGCCCGGCCAGCACGAGATCGGGCGTCAGCGTGACCACCGTGTGCGGGTTACCGACGTCGACCCGCAGTCCGGGCAGCTCCAGGCCATCGGCGATCGTGACCATCGTGGTGCCGCTCGGGCCAACGGCGTTGTCGGTGGTGTCCACCCGGGCCCGGCCCAGGCTCACGGCATACCCCTCGGGAGTGACCTG
Organism: Actinomycetales bacterium; assembly: GCA_002748155.1. Lineage (GTDB taxonomy): Bacteria > Actinomycetota > Actinomycetes > Actinomycetales > Dermatophilaceae > Phosphoribacter. The sequence goes on from PDRO01000006.1 coordinate 36,377, forward strand.
CACCGTCTTGATGCCGGCCCGGGTCGCGATCGCGAAGGTCGCCTCACCTTCCAGTCCCTCACGAACCAGGTATGCCGCGAAGACCCGCGTGCCGTTGCCGCAGAGCTCGGCCGCCGATCCGTCGGCGTTGTGGTAGTCCATGAACCACGCTGCGCGCGGAGCCATGACGCGGATCTCTGGCTCGTCGGCCAGCCTGGTCGGGACGATCCGGATGAGGCCGTCGCCGCCGATCCCGGCCCGCCTGTCGCACAGGCGCTGCACCCGGTCCGGGGTCAACGTCACCTGGCCGTGGATGTCGGGGACGAGCACGAAGTCGTTCTCGGTGCCGTGGCCCTTGACGAAACCCAAGCCGGTCGGCGCACCCGGGTCGTCGGGTGCCTCGGGTGCATGGCGGCCCACATCAGCGGTCATGTCGCCCATTGTGGGTCATCCGCGACCGCACGAGACGACGTGCCTGCTCACGCAGGTCGGGGGCATCGGCGGGCAGCCAGTGGATGCGTGGATCGGGGCGGAACCACGACTCCTGGCGCCGGGCGAAGCGGCGAGTTGCCTGAGCAGTCGCGACGATCGCCTCGGTCTCGGTCAGCTCGCCACGAATCTGGGCGATGGCCTGGGCGTAGCCGAGAGCGGTGCGTGCTGTGCGTCCGCGCTGTAGTCCGAGGTCGAGCAGCCGCTCGACCTCGGCGACGAGACCCTTGCGCCACATCTGCTGGGTGCGGGTGTCGATGCGCGCGTCGAGGTCGGGCCGGGGCAGGGTCAAGCCGAGCGTCACTGTCGGGCAGCGGTATTCGCGTTCGGGCAGACTGGCCGAGAAGGGACGGCCGGTGAGCTCGATGACCTCCAGGGCGCGGATGATGCGGCGCACGTTGTTGGGCTCAATCCGAGATGCGGCTTCCGGATCCCGGTCGGTCAGCCGAGCCCGGAGGCTCTCGAGGCCACCGGGCTCGCCGGCCTCGGCGTCGAGGCGGCGCCGGACAGCCGGGTCGGTGGGTGGGATCTCGAGCCGGTCGAGAGCGGCCCGTACGTAGAGCCCAGAGCCGCCGACGAGGATCGGGGTGCGACCGCGGGCCGCGACCGCGTCGAGGTCGGCGCGGGCTGCGTGTTGGTATGCCGCGACGCTGGCTTCATCGGTCACGTCGAGGACGTCGAGCTGATGATGGGGGATGCCGCGGCGTTCTGCCGAAGGCAGTTTCGCGGTGCCGATGTCCATGCCCCGATAGAGCTGCATGGCGTCGGCGTTGACGATCTCACCGCCGAGTTCGAGCGCCAGGTGCACCCCCAGGTCGGACTTGCCGGTGGCGGTCGGGCCGACCACGGCGACGATCGGGGTGCTGTCGACCAGGTCCGGCGTTGCGGTCGTGTTGCGCGGTTGGTCTGGTGCGGTGGCGCTGACCGGAGCGTCCGGTGCGGTCATGCTCCGTCGGCAGCCGGGCTGGTTGCCGGATCCTGCGGGTCGGGTGAGTCGTGCCCGAACGGATCGGGGTCGATGCCGGGCCGCCAGCTGTGCCCGGGAGTCCCCCACCCGTTGGCTTTGATCATCTTGCGGGCCTTGCGCCGGTGCTTGTCGTCGAGCCGGTCGACGTAGAGCTTGCCGTTGAGATGGTCGAACTCGTGCTGCATGACCCGGGCGAACCACCCGGTCGCCTCGAACCGGAAGGGGTTGCCGGCCAGGTCTTGGCCGTGAACGGTGGCCCGGTCGGCCCGCCGCAGCGGATAGTGCTCGCCGGGCACCGACAGGCAGCCTTCGGTCTCGGTGTCGGGGTCGGGTCGCCCCGCCGGGATCTTGGACACGGCCACCATCGGGTTGATCACGACCCCACGTGCCGGGACTCCGTCGTCATTGGCCATCTCGTAGGTGAACAGCCGCAGCCCGACACCGATCTGCGGGGCGGCCAACCCGACACCGTGGGCGATGTCCATCGTCTCGAACATGTCCTCGACGAGAGCAGCCAACTCGTCGTCGAAGCTCTCGACCCGAGCCGCAACCCGATGCAGGACAGGCTCGCCGGTGATGACGATGGGACGCGCAGCCATGTCCTCAGTGAATCACGTGCCCGTCCGGCCACGATGGTCAGTGCCGGACGCGCCGGCGGCGGCAGCGCCAGCATCGGCACCGGCACCAAGACATGGGGCCACTACCCCGCGAGCGTCGCCCGGTGCAGCTGCCGGGCCCGACCCACCCGCACCCGGAGCCCCTACCTGGGGCATCCCGAGCGAGACCGGTGGTTTGGCCGGGCCGGTGCCTGCCTGCAACGCCGCCCACGCATCGCCCCCTCGGGTGCGGCGCACGGCATACAACCCGGCTTGTGCCGGTGAGTCGGCGACCAGGTGGTGGGGGGCACCGTAGGTGACTTCGACGGTGACCAGGTCCCCCGGGCGGGGTCGCTGCCGGTCCGGCTCCGAGGGGGGCACAGCGAAGTGGACGAGCCGGTTGTCGCGGGCCCGGCCGCTCATCCGCCGGGTCGCTTCGTCTTTGCGGCCTTCGGCCGGTGCCACGAGCACCTCGACGGGTCGGCCTTCCAGCGCCCGGTTGCCGTCCCAGCTGACCTGCTCCTGCAGGGCGATGAGCCGGTCGAAGCGCTCCTGCACGACAGCTTTGGGCACCTGGTCAGGCATCGTCGCAGCGGGAGTGCCGGGGCGAACCGAATACTGGAACGTGAAGGCACTCGAAAAACGCGCTGCGGCAACGACATCGAGGGTGGCCTGGAAGTCCGTCTCGGTCTCACCGGGGAAACCGATGATGAGGTCGGTGGTGATCGCCGCCTCCGGGATGCGCTCGCGGACCTGGTCGAGGATGCGCAAGAAACGCTGGCTGCGGTAGGACCGACGCATCGCCTTGAGGATGCGGTCGGACCCGGACTGCAACGGCATGTGCAGGCTCGGCATGACGTTAGGAGTCTCGGCCATCGCGTCGATGACATCGGGAGTGAAAGCGGCCGGATGGGGGCTGGCGAAGCGCACCCGCTCCAGCCCGTCGATCTCGCCGCAGGCGCGCAGTAGTTTGCCGAAGGCCAGCCGGTCGCCGAACTCGACACCGTAGGTGTTGACGTTCTGCCCGAGCAGGGTGACCTCGACGGCTCCCTCGGCGACCAGAGCCCGGATCTCGGCGAGGATGTCACCGGGTCGCCGGTCGGTCTCCTTGCCGCGCAAGCTCGGCACGATGCAGAAGGTGCACGTGTTGTTGCAACCCACCGAGATCGACACCCAAGCGGCATACGCGCTCTCCCGGCGAGTGGGCAGCATCGACGGGAAGGTCTGCAGGCTCTCCAGGATCTCGACTTCGGCTCGGCGGTTGTGCCGGGCGCGGTCCAGCAGGGCCGGCAACGACCCGATGTTGTGGGTGCCGAAGACGACGTCCACCCAGGGAGCACGCGCGACGATGCTGTCGCGGTCGTGCTGGGCCAGGCAACCACCGACGGCGATCTGCATCTCGGGGTTCTGTTGCTTCGCCGGGCGCAACTGGCCCAGGTTGCCGTAGAGCTTGTTGCTGGCGTTCTCGCGGACCGCGCAGGTGTTGAAGACGACGATGTCGGCGACCTCGGGGCGTTGATCGGCGGGCAGGTCCGCCAGGTCGACGTAACCGGCTATCTCGAGCAGGCCGGCCAGTCGTTCGGAGTCGTGGACGTTCATTTGGCACCCGTGAGTGCGCACCTCGTAGGTCCGCGGGCGCGCAGCACCCACCGCTGCTGCGGTCGTGGTGTCACCAGTCGAGGTGGTCGGCATGGCAGAGAACGTGGTCGGCATGGCAAGAAACAGGTTATGCCGTGGGCGCGGCCCGGCGGCATCCGTGATCGCTCGACCGGGTCGGGATGGGCCGACCCGATGCAGGTTTAGCAAGTTTGGCTGCCATTGGGAACTGCGCCGATGCCAATTCCGGCCGAACCTGCTACACGAGGTGTCGCGAGGTATCTGGCACGGCCGCCGGACCCATGGACGGGCCGGCTGTCGTGGTCAGCGGCCGAAGAGCCGGCTGAAGAAACTCCCCTTGTCGGGCTCGGGGCAGGTGCATCGCTGATCCTTGGGCACCCCGGCCAGCACTTGGTTGACGTGGGCGCCACAGCCGGCCCACGTTGCCTTGCCGCAGCGGCGGCATTTCACCCGAGAGCACATCTTCGGTCGTTCTCCTTTATCGTCCGGGCGAGCTGACGGGCCGTCCGGAAGCTGCTGGCCCCGGACGCAGCCTCCATCGCGATACCCCCAAGGGTATATTGCAAGAGTACCTCACCGGGCTGGTCGGTGCGAATCGAGGCGCAACATCAATGGGTGACGCCGCCGTGCTGGAGGGAGCTGTGCCGCCCCGGCACTTGACCATGATGCCCGGCCGCGGTGGTGGTGTCACAGTGCTGCTGGCGTCTGCGCCACAAGTCCAGGGAAACGTCGACGAGGCTGAGGCGATCCAATCCGGCCACATCTGCCAGCGGCACCCACCGAGCCTCGTCGGTCGTGCCATCCTGCTCCCGGGTCAGTTCGCCGCCAACGATGGTCGCCTCGAAGATGACCCGGACGGGCTTGAGCGGCCGGTCGGTGGGGTTGACCCGCTGGCGCGGCGGGACGACGAAGCTGTGCACCCCGAGCAGTTGGTTCAGCTCGACGTGGAAGCCGCTCTCCTCGAACACTTCCCGGATGCAGGCCTGCTCCACCGTCTCGTCCAGCTCGACCCCGCCACCGGGCATCGACCACCTGGGCGGATCGACTTCGTTCCACAACGCTAGGAGCACGTGCGGCTGCCGCTGCCGCTGCCGCTGCTCGATGATCACGGCATAAGAGCCCAGCCGTGTGTCGTAGTCACGGTAGCCCACGACCCACGAGCCTAGGTGATTCGCCACAGGTTGAGTGTCCCAGCACTGGTCTTGGATGCATGCCCAGGTGTCGACGAAGCTCACAACGGTGGCGCCCTGTGTGAAGCTCTCCACCAGCGCACCTGGAGCACGGTTCCCTCGACACCGCTCAGAGCTTGATACCGGGTCACGCGGCCCAGCGGTAGACCTTCAGCCCTCCCATGAGCCGCAGGAGAATCATCTCTTCTGTAATGACGATGGCAAAAACCCGATGTACCTCACTGGCGAAGAAATCCGCTGTCCCGCCGTCAGGGAACTCGACCTCCCAGGAGTCCACGGAGAACGCAGTCCCTTCGATCCGACCTAACCCGACGACCGCTCCGGTGTGCGCGTCGAGTCGGTAAATCCGGGTAGGTTTTTCATCCATCCACTTCGGGATCCCGAACAGCCAGATCTCCGAATCGTCAGGGGTAATTCCCATAGCGCCTATAGTGCCGCCCGCGCGACTTTCGGAGCCCTCGGCTAACCATTCATCACTGACCACGACACAGGTCGGCTCGCCGCCATCCAGTTCGACCAAACGGACGTCGCACTCCCCGTGAGCGAGCCTGTCGAAGTGTAGCGTCCGTTCCGTCCTGGCGATTGCCAATGAGGTGGGTGAAGTAACAAAAGTGGACAAGTCGCGCGCAGTGAACGGACGCGAAACCCGATCGTCCGCGTAGCCGAAAAGCGGCGGGTAGCGCAGCCTCCTATGCTTGAACTTGGGCACTTCGATCTCACCAGACTCGGCGATCTCACCAGTGACCGGATCGAAACTCCACACGGGAACCGGGCGGGGGTAGTTGCTGCCGTCGCGCTTATGATGGTATCCATAGAGGAGCGTCGGGTCACCCCGACTCACGAGATCGACCGCAGTGATGTCGCCCTGGCGCGCTTTTCGGTCGCCGCGTTGGATCGCCTCGAGGTCTGGGAGCGGAACCTGGCCTATCGTCACGGGCTTCGTCATATCTTCTGCGGCAAGGTCGTAGGCGGCGACGTAAGTGCCCCACCGTGTGGCGTCGTCCGAAGGTATACCTTTGACGTGGTAGCCGCAATTGGCTACGACGACGAGCCGAGCACCGTCCTTGGTCGGAGCACCCGTCATGATGCAGTTATTGTGTCTCAGATAGGATTTTGTTGAGTTGTAGACTGCTTTGGACCACTGCTCGTCAGCCTCGTCGATGAAGCCGAGGACTGCGTCTTCATCGATGACGGCCCGCTTCTCACCAGTCGCTTCGTCGATGACGTAGAAAACGGTCGAACTTCCCTCCCGAACACCCGATCCCCCGTCCCAGTAGCGGACTCTGGCGGTGATCGTCCCTGCCAGGTTCCGAATCATCGCTGCGGATACTCCGGGGTCCCGGAGAGACGTCTCCCAGACGACCTGACCGGAGGTGGTGTCGAGCCCCGAGAGATGATCACATCGTTGGTTTTCCCGGCTTTCCCGGTTCGGAAGGGTCGTGGACGACCAGAGCACAGGCACGACGGCGGAGAGATCAGAATTGTGTTGGATGCTACATACTGCACCAGTCGGAGGTGACCAGTCCCAGATTGACTCGCCCGTTTCCAGTTCCAAGGCGTGCACGACCAGCGTAGAATTATAGATCACCCGCGAGTCGTCCGTGAGTACGTTAAACTCGAAGATTTGCCGCAAGAATTCGCTTCTTCCCCGGTCCTCGAACTCACTGCTTTCTCTCGTACGCCAGTACGTCGGGTAGTCAACGATTCCCTCGAGGTCGGACCAATCATTGGTCACCTCGATGGTCGAGCCGTCCTTTGTGTAGGTGCGGCTCTCGTCATCGCCATCGGTTGATGAATCACCCCCGAAGCGACCCAATGTGCATGAGGCCAGCGCGACTGCGCATAAGGTCAGCGCAGCGGCAAGGCGCTTCTTCACGCCAGCCATGCTGCCACGTCATGCATGAAGCCATGAATATCTTTGATACCAAGATCCTTGCCCGTATCCCTGACATCGTAGGAGTTGTGGGCAACGAACGCGAACGCGTCAGCGGGTCCATAGGTATCGACGACGTAGTACATGCAGCCTAGGGCGATGGCGTAGTTGCGTCGCACCGTCTGGTTATCCCCACTGTACATTTCGCTCGTCATGCGCCCGTCCCAGCCTGACGCTGTCCTGCGGCTCCAGGCCAGGCCCTGCTGGTGAGTGCCGGCAACCTCATGCTCGACCCACTGTGCGATCCCCTCGGCCAGGTACGGGTACCCCAGACCCGACGCTCCCCACTCGTTGGCAAGAGCATGGGTGGTCTCGTGGACCACGACCGAGGCTAACTCGTTCTTGCCCTTGCGGATCAGCTCATTTTCGAGCACGATGCGCGTAGTCGAGATCTCGAGGCCATGCGTGTCTGCGTTGATCTCGGGATGGCTGAGCCGGTTCATGGACGCGGCGAAACCACGGAAGTGCGCCTCCGTGGGAAAAACGTACCCACCGAAGTAATCGAACAGGTCTCGATTGCCATCGGCGATGGTGTACAAGTATGTCGAGGACGGCACGGGACGAGGATGTCCTAGGCGTTCGAACACGGCTCGGGCCTGCGATGCGCTTTCGACAACGATTTCGGTAACCGCCGCCAGGTCAAGACCGCGGGTCCCTTCGGTCGCGATCACCGCAGCACCCGTGCCTTGCTGATAAACGACTGGACCAATGTCCCAAGCCTGGATATAATTGCGCGAGTAGTTACGTTTGGCTGTCTCATTAAAGATCGGGGCCGCCCCCGCCCACGAGGAAATCACTGGGTCCTTGCTGTCGGTGAAGCTGGCCCGGATCGTGTACCACTCATCGACAGGTTCCGGGTCAACACCGTCGATGCGATGGATGAAGGAGATGTCGAGTTCCATTCCGGAACTCTCCTCGAGCTCCGTCCCGGAACCTTCCCCGAACAGCGCTCCGGAGAACTCAGTCATTTGGAACGAGATGTCGGTAACTGGCACAGTTGTCACGGAGTCGTACCACTGACCCATGGAATCCGCCAGATCCGCGGTGAAATACGACAGGAACTTCGCTCGGTCGCGATTGGCCATAGCCAGACCGGGCTTCGCGATCGCCTCTTTGACGTCGGGATAATGTAGGAATTTGCCTCCGAACGTCCTCTCACTGACCGACGACGGTCCAGGGATCGCGCTCGAGCTGGCCGCGGTCTGGTCCGCCTTGGCCCCGGCCTGGTCTTCCAGAACGCACCCCGCAAGACCAAGTGCGCTCAGCGACAGGAAGTGTCGTCTCCGCACGCGCTTACTCCTTTGCCGCTGAACTTGGTGCCCAGAGTCTTGCTCACCACTGGCTCCACCTCACGCTCACTCCGGCCGGGATCGACCCTGGGTTGCTCGAGCCAACGATGCAATACGTCTGCATTGTAGACGCGGCGTTACTCTATCCGGGACCGCCTCGCGTTGCCTCTCGGCGCTTGGGTGCCGGGATTCTCGCCGAGCCGGACTCAGTTGCTTCCCTGAGAGTTCGCTTGAGTGCCCTTTCGCACCGCAACGTCGCATTCCAGCGGTGCTCGGGTGGGATCCACCGGTTGGCAGCATGTTGCGGGCAGCTGCCCGGTTTGATGAGCGCAACCCAGTGCCGGAGTGATCGGGCAGCTCTGACCAACCCTCCCAGATGGCCTGAGACCGCTAGTCGCGTTGATGCTCGACCGCGGTGTTGACGGCGTCGCGGACGACGGCGTAAGCGACACCGTGCGGGTAGCCCTTGCGGGCCAGCATCGCGGCCAGCCGGCGGGCCTGCACCTGCGGGTCGAGGCCGGCCATGGTGCGCAGCTTGCGGTGGACCAACTCTTCTGCGCGGGCCCGCTCGGACTCGGGATCCAGCGATCCGGTGGCCCGGGCGGCCAGGTCGGCGTCGACGCCCTTGTCGCGCAGCTCGCGTCGCAGCGCTGCACCGGAGAGCCCCTTGGTCCGCCGGCGGGACTGGACGAGTTGCTCGGCGAAGGCCGCATCGTCGACAAGCCCGAGGTCGGTCATTCGGTCGAGCACGGTCCGAGCCACCTCGGGGTCGCAGCCGCGCTGCCCGAGCTTGCGCTCGAGCTGCGCGCGGCTACGTGGCCCGATGGCGAGCTGCCGGAGCACGATGCCCCGGGCCACCGACACCGGATCAGGTTCGGCGTCGCCGGCGACCCGGCCGTTCGGGATGTCCGGTTTCCCGGTGGCGGCGGCTTCGCCCGGGCGCGGCCGCTGCCTCCGGGCCGGCCGAGCGCCCGAACCAGACTCGGGTGGGGCCGCCGAAGACAGCCCGGCCGCCTGCTCGGCAGCCGCGAGGGCATCCGCGGCCCGAGTCAGCCGCGCGGCGTCAGGTCGCCGTGTCGTCATCCGCCGGAACCTCAGAAGTCGACCGGGACCTCGGGCACTGCCGGCTGATCGACGCGGGGCCCGACGCCAAGCTTCTCCTTGATCTTCTTCTCCAGCTCGTCAGCCAGGTCGGGGTTGTCCAACAGGAATTGCCGGGCGTTCTCCTTGCCCTGGCCGAGCTGGTCGCCCTCGTACGTGTACCACGCGCCGGCCTTGCGGACGAAGCCGTGCTCGACACCCATGTCGATGAGTCCTCCCTCGCGGGAGATGCCCCGGCCGTAGAGGATGTCGAACTCTGCCTGCTTGAACGGTGGGCTCACCTTGTTCTTGACAACTTTGACCCGGGTGCGGTTGCCGACCGCCTCGGTGCCGTCCTTGAGCGTCTCGATCCGGCGGACGTCCAGCCGGACCGATGCGTAGAACTTCAACGCCTTCCCGCCAGTGGTGGTTTCCGGGCTGTTGTGCACCATGACCCCGTCGGCGAAGTAGTTGTGCGTGCCGTCGACCTCGATGTCGAAGCGGTGCATCGAACCGGTCGCTGGCTCGACGTGCACGTCGAGCACCCGAGACGGCATGAGCACCTGTTGCGGCTCCACGAACTCGGGGCTCACGTCGAACCGGCCTCGCAAGTGTGGCGGCAACATGTGCTCCATCGACGGGTGAACGAATGGCGCGACCAGCTCCTGGAAGACCCGGGTGCCAGCAGTCGTCATCGTGAGCAACGCCGTGGCCGCGCGCCCGGACCGGTGAACTCGGCAATCGACGCCGTGCGTGTCGCGCAGGTATGCCGCCAAGCGAGTGCGGCTGCCCGGGGTCATCGCATCGATGCAGAACTTGATCCGGCCGTTGCTGCTCTGCGTGCGGTCCTCCACGGCCTCCGATCGAGCGGAAAAACTGCCGTCGTCCATGAACCAGATCGCCAGGGCCATCGGCGTCAGCGACTTGAGGAAGTCGTCGGTCAGGTGCTTCGTGCCGTCGCCCCAGTCGACGACATCGCGTAGCTCGGCCAGCTCGGGCAACGGGGTGAGATCGAGCAGCACCGCCCCCGTGGAGTCGGCCCGCCGGGACTGGCCGATGTTGCCGAACAGCTCGGCCTTCCACTCGAGGTAGCCCACTTCGGCAGCACCGTGCCCCATCCGCAGACGCACACCAGGGCCTCCCGGTTGGGCTGGTGCCAACCGGGCATCGCCCATGAGCCCCCCGAGCAACACCTGCCACTGCTGGTCGGAAAGCCGCTGCGTCTCGTCGGTGAGCACCCGGTCGCCGACGGCCAGCTCCCCGGCCGCCCGCCACCCACCCGGAGTCCGGATGAGGTGGTTGGCGGTCGCGGCGAACTGCGACCGGCCGGTGCTGCCTGCGCGGGCCACGGTGAAGTGGAGGAACGAGTCAGTTGGGCCGTTGTCGAACCAGTTGGTGACCGGGCGGTTGACGATGGTGTCCGAGACCGGATCGTAGGTCCGCACCTCGACCGGCTTCCGCTGGGTGACGATGGTGCCGATCTTCTCGGTCGATCCGTCGGCGAGGGTGACCCGGGTCGAGTACGAGAAGCACCCGAACATCACTCCGATCTTCTCGCGTAGTTGGTTGATGAAGATCGCCGTGGTGCCGGTGGAGTTCAGCGCGCCGGTGGTCTTGCGCAATGCCTGGGACATCAACCGCGCCTGCAAGCCCACGTGGCTGTCACCCATCTCGCCCTCGATCTCGGCGCGCGGCACAAGCGCGGCAACCGAGTCGATGACGATGATGTCGAGTGCACCCGAGCGGATCAACATGTCGGCGATCTCGAGGGCCTGCTCCCCGGTGTCAGGCTGACTGACCAACAGATTCTCGGTGTCGACCCCCAGGCTCTTGGCATACTCCGGGTCGAGTGCGTGCTCGGCATCGATGAAAGCTGCGATCCCACCGGACTTCTGCGCATTGGCGACCGCATGCAAGGCCACAGTGGTCTTGCCGCTGCTCTCCGGTCCGTATATCTCGACCACCCGGCCACGGGGCAGGCCGCCGATCCCGAGCGCGACATCGAGGGCGATCGACCCGGTGGGAATCACCTCGATCGGCGGGCGCACGGTGTCGCCGAGGCGCATGACGGCACCCTTGCCGAACTGCTTCTCGACCTGGCCCATCGCACTGGAGAGCGCCCGGTCTTTCTCGGCGGCCTCCTTGCCGTTGTTGCTCATCGTGCTGCCACCCTTGGACTTACCGGGGACCGCTGCCATTGCACCCACCATTCCTTTGCTCGAGAGTCGACCGTCCATAGGCGACCCGCGCGACGGCTGCTGGTGACCGTGCCTGCCTCAGGCGAAGCGAGCTCACCGGACAACCGTGTTGTCGAGTCGGACGCTAAGGGCTCGCACCGACATCCCACTGTTCACCGGCGGTGACCTGTGGACGACGGGCTGTCGGCAAGGGACCCTGTGGACGCGACCATACCGGACAGACGTTCGATTGAGCAGAGGCGTGTCGCGACACGCCGGTGGGTGTCGTCCGCTGTCTGCCTGGCGGGTGGGCCACGGGCGACTCAGGCCAGCAGCAACCGGTCCAGCCGGCGCGCCGCCCCGGCAACCCCCAGCCCACCGAGCACGACGAGATAGACGACGTGCCACCACAACCCGGCATACACCTCCCCCAGCGTCAGCGCACGACACAGCGCCACCCCGTGGTAGAGCGGGGTCGCCTGCACGAGCACCTGCGCCCAGCCGGGATAGGCAGCGAGCGGGAAGAACGTCGCCGAGAGCAGGAACATCGGCTGCACGACGAGAGTGACCATGTCGAAGTCGACCCACGATCGCATGAAGGTCGTCGCGAACATCCCGACCGCCGAGAAGGCCAACGCGACGAAGACCGCTGCCGGCAGCGCCAACAACCCCCACAACGACGGCACGAGACCGGCCCCCCAGGCCACCGTCAAGAACACAGCGGCATACGTGCCACCGCGCAGCAGCGACCAGGTGACCTCGCCGACGGCGACATCGCGCGGCCCCATCCGGGTCGCGAGCACCGAGTCGTAGAGCTTGGTGTACTTGAGCTTGAAGAAGACGTTGAACGTCGAGTCCAGGACCCCCGCGTTCATCGCCGACGTCGCGAGCATCGCCGGCGCAACGAACGCGGCATACGGCACCTGCTCTCCGCTCGCGGTGCGCACCGAGCCGACGAGCGCGCCGAGCCCGATCCCGAGTGAGAAGAGGTAGAAGACCGGCTCGAGAAAACCGGTGACGAAGGGGATCCACTCACGCCGGAAGCAGATGGCATTGCGCTCGACGAGCATCCGAGCCAGGCCGGCCCCGGCGGGTAGGGGGCGTGCCCGGCTCATCGGACCAGTCTCCTGTGCAGCCCCCGAGCCGCCCACCACCAGCCCGCGACGACGAAGCCCACGAGCACCGCCACATGCAGGCCGAGCGAGCCGGCATCGATCAGTCCGGTCGACAGGGCCCGTGAGGCCGCTACCCCGTGCCACAGCGGTGTCACTGCCGACAGTGGCCGCAGCACCGCCGGCAACTGCTCGACCGGGAAGAACGTGCCGGAGAAGAGCATGAGCGGGGTGATTCCGAGCCGGTAGGTCAGCGTGAGCCAAGCCTGGCTCTCGACGCGTGCGGACACCCCGGTCATGAACAGGGCGAAACCCAGCCCAGTGAGAAGAGCCACCGGGATCGTCCATAACACCGACCCCGAGCGCCACACCCCGAACAGCGCCGCGACGGCGATGAACACCGTTGCGCCGGCGAGCAGCTGCACGCTCACGTGGGCGAGGTGACCGAGCAGGATGTCGCGGGTGCGCAGTGGGGTGGCCAGCATCGCGTGATACGTGCCTTGCCACTTGATCGCCCCCATCACCCGCCACGACGACTCGCCGACACCGGTTGTCATCGCCTGAGTCGACAGGATCGCCGGCACGACGAAGACTACGTAGGGCAGCACCTGCCCACCCCACGGTATGCCGCCCCGATCACTCCGATCGACGAGCAGGCCGACGCCCCACCCGACCGCGAAGAGCATGAGTAGCGGTTGACCGAGCCGGGTGAAGACGGCACCGCGCCACACCCGGCGAAACGACACGGCGTGGTATGCCGCGACCCCGATCCAGCGGCGCCCGCTCACGATGCTCGCCCGCGGCCGGGGCACCTGCACCTGCTGGGTCGGCTGCCCGGTCTCCCTCGGGTCGTGCGATGCCATCAGTCGACCAGTGTCCGGCCGGTCAGATGCAGGAAGACGTCTTCGAGCGACGCGCGCCGGACCAGGGCCGACAGCGGCCGGGCCCCGTGCTCGTGTGCTGCCGCGAGAGCCGCGTCGCCGTCGTCGGTGTAGACGAGCAGCCGGTCCGGCAACACCTCGACCCGCTCCCCCAGGCCCGCCACCGCCGCGGCATGCGGCGCCAGATCGTCGTCGACGAAGCGCAGTTCGAGCACTTCCCGGGTGCTGTGCCGGCCGATCAGCTCACGCGGCGAGCCCTCGTCGGCGATCCGCCCGTGGTCCATGACGACGAGTCGGTCGCACAGCTGCTCGGCCTCGTCCATGTAGTGGGTCGTGATGACGAGGGTGACGCCGTCGCGCTTGAGCCGGAACAGCCGATCCCACAACACGTGCCGGGCCTGCGGATCCAGGCCGGTTGTCGGCTCATCGAGCAGCAGGATCCGCGGCTCGTTGATGAGTGCCCGCGCAATGGTCAGCCGGCGCTTCATGCCACCCGACAAGGGCTCGACTCTGTCTGTGGCCCGCTCGGCGAGCTGAGCGAAGTCGAGCAACTCGGCTGCTCGCCTGCGGCACTCGGCCCGCGGCATACCGAAGTAGCGCCCGTAGATCCAGAGGTTCTCCTCGACGCTCAGCTCCTCGTCGAGGGTGTCCTTCTGCGGCACCACTCCGAGAGCGGCCCGGATGTCCGGTCCGTCGGTCACCGGGTCGAGCCCGAAGATCCGCAGTCTGCCGCCCGACGGCTGAGACACGGCCCCGATCATCCGCATGGTCGAGGACTTGCCCGCACCGTTGGGCCCGAGGAAACCGAAGGCCTCACCCCGCCGAACGACGAAGTCGATGGCATCGACCGCAGCGAAGTCGCCGAAGCGTTTGGTCAGACCGCACGCTTCGATGAGTGTTGGATGGGCTGCCGTCCCCTGGCCTGGGTCCACCACGGCGCCCAGGTTAGCCAGTCCGTCAGACATCCAACACAGGTTTCTTGCGGTTCACCAGCCAAGACCCGTGGGAAACGTTGCCGGTCCGGCGACTAGACTGCCCGAAAAACCGAACACTGACGTCTGGAGGCCCGAATTGACCCGCACGGCCAAGCTCGAGATCGACGGCACCACCTACGACCTGCCCATTGTCGAAGGCACCGAGAACGAACTCGCGCTGGACATCAGCAAGCTGCGGGCTGATACGGGGTACATCACCCTCGATGACGGCTACGGCAACACCGGATCGTGCCGTTCGGAGATCACCTACATCGACGGCGAGGCAGGCATCCTGCGCTATCGCGGCGTCCCGATCGAGGAGATCGCAGGCAACTCCTCGTTCGCCGAGACCGCGTGGCTGGTGATCTTCGGTCGTCTGCCGACGATCGAGGAACGCGATCGGTTCTCGGGGCTGCTCACCGAAGAGAGCCGGCTCGACGAGTCGATGTACAAGCACTTCGACGGCTTCCCGGTGCACGGGCACCCGATGGCGATCCTCTCGGCGATGATCAACGCGTTGTCGACCCACGAGCCGGAGATTGTCGACGACACGGTCGACATCGAGTTGGCCACCGCACGGCTGCTGTCGAAGGTGCGCACGATCGCGGCCGCGGCGTACAAGGCTTCGATCGGTGAGCCGATCGTCTACCCACGCTACGACATCAAGTACGTCGAGAACTTCCTGCACATGATGTTCTCGGTGCCGTATCGCGACTACGAGCCCAGCCCCGAGGTCATCAGGGCGCTCAACCTCTTCCTCGTGCTGCACGCCGACCATGAGCAGAACTGCTCGACATCCACGGTTCGCATGGTCGCCTCGAGCCAGGCCAACATGTACGCCTCGTGTGCCGCCGGGGTGTGCGCCCTGTGGGGTCCGCTGCACGGCGGCGCCAACGCGGCGGTCATCGAGATGCTCGAATACCTGCGCGAGAGCGACACTCCGGTCAGCGAGTACGTCGCCAAGGTCAAGGACAAGGCGTCAAAGGTCAAGCTGATGGGCTTCGGCCACCGGGTCTACCGGAACTTCGACCCGCGCTCGAGCATCCTCAAGAAGGCCGCCGACGACCTGTTGGCCACCATGCAGACCCACGATCCGCTGCTCGACCTGGCAGTCGAGCTGGCCGACGTTGCCTTGTCCGACCCGTACTTCGTCGAGCGCAAGCTGTATCCGAACGTCGACTTCTACTCGGGGATCATCCTGCGCGCCATCGGGATCCCGGTGAACATGTTCACCGTCATGTTCGCGATGGGCCGGATGCCTGGGTGGATCGCCAACTGGAAGGAGATCCACGAAGACCCGAAGGGCCGCATCTACCGGCCGCGGCAGGTCTACGTTGGGCGCACCGGCGAGCACTTCATCCCCCGCGAGGACCGCACCGACGACGACTGACGCTCAGCCTCGGGTGGGCCGGGTCGGCCTGTCCGGACCGAACTGACGCTCCGGTGGCACGTCGAAGTCCGCACAGATCTCGGCCCACACCACACGCGGAGGTATGCCGCGGGCCAGCGCTTGCGTTGGTGTGTCACCGAAGCGCAGCAAGACATGGTCGCGGACGAGGGAGGCGGCATACTCGCGCCCGAACTCAGCCTCGACGAACTCCGTGAAATCGCTGTGGCGCACCTGCCGAGTGTGCCACCGGATGGAGCCAGCCAGTCGCCCTGCCGGTATCGTGACGACTAGTATTGACGGCCACATCGCTCAAACCAAAGGGATCTCTCGTGTCCACAGACAAACCCGCCGGAGGCGACCCACTCGGTCAGCAGCCGCAGCAACCGTACGGTCAGCCACAGCAGCCCTACGGCCAGGAACCCACACAACCGTTCAGCCAGGAACCCACACAACCGTTCAGCCAGGAACCCACACAACCGTTCAACCAGCAACCCACACAGCCCTACGGGCAGCAACCCCCACAGCCCTACGGCCAGCAACCCCAACAGCCATACGGCCAGCAACCCCAACAGCCATACGGCCAGCAACCCCCACAGCCATACGGCCAGCAACCCCCACAACCGTACGGCCAGCAACCCCAACAGCCATACGGCCAGCAACCCCCACAGCCCTACGGCCAGCCCTCCGCCGTGCAACACGGTCAATACGGCGAGCAACTGCCGCCGGGTGGGTCAGCACCTCCCAAGAAAACCCGGACCAAGCCGATAGTGCTGACCGTCGCGGCTCTCGTCGCGGTCCTGGTGGTCGGTGCAGGCGCATTCGCCGTCGCCAAACTCTTGCCGTCCGGTCCGCAACCGGCCACGGTCATTCCGGGCAACGCCACCGCGTATATCCGGCTCGATCTCGATCCGTCAGCGGGACAGAAGATCGCCGCGATGCGGTTGTTGAACAAGATCCCTGCAGTGCGGGAGGTGCAGTCCACGACGAGTGATCCGCGCGAGATGCTCTGGCGACTCATCGCCTCCGAAGAACCGGACCTGGCCTCGGTCGACTTCCAAACCGAGGTGGCACCCTGGCTCGGGTCTCGAGCAGCTATGGGAGCGCTCGGCACCAGTGATCCCAAGTACATGCTGGCGTTGGGCGTCACCGACGAAGCTGCCGCCATGGATTGGTTCAAATCCAGGGAATCCGGCTCCAACGGCCCGGACATGACGTATCGTGACGGCTTCTTGCTCTTTACTGACAAGGATGACACGCAATCGATACTCGCCGACCTTGACAAAGAGTCATTGAGTGAGAATGCGAACTTTCAGAATGACGTTGCCGCCCTCGGTGATCAAGGTATCGCCTCGGCCTGGTTCGACGTAGGAGCGCTCGCTAATAGCGGTGCCTTCGACGAATCACTCCTTAGCGCCATAGGTCAATCACCGTCGGCCTCGGAGCCTGTGAACGGCCGGATGAGCATGGCGCTGCGCTTGGATGACGACTACATCGAGTTCGCTGGCAACTTCCAAGGCGTCAACAATCTGGAGGTGCCTTCGGGCGGGAATCAGCTCGGGTCTTTGCCGGGAGATACAGCGGTCGCCTTCAGCATGGTTGGGGCCGGCGAGAACTTCACGAAATCCTGGAACTCGATCTCGAAGAGTCTCGACCCTGCAACGATCTCCCAGCTGGAGAAAGAACTCGGCCTAAGAATGCCGGACGACATTTCCAACCTTATTGGCACCAGCTTTACCATGGCGTTCCCGCCTCAGGACCTGGACGATTGGGGATCGGTGGGCCCGGCGTTCGGGATCAAGAGCGAGACGAACGATGGTACCAGGGCCAAGACCGTGCTCGATGATCTACTATCCGAATTCGGAATGGACGCCCGATGGGCGACCAAACAGGACGGTAATACCGTCTATGTGGGCTCGTCGTCGGACTACGTGAAAAGGCTAGCCGACGGTGGTGACCTCGGCGCGCAGGACGCCTTCCGACTGGCCATCCCGAACGCTGAGTCGGCCCATGTGGCGCTATACATGAACGTCGATGCAGTCGAGGACCAGTATCTCGATCAGCTGCAGGTTGACTACCAAGAAGCGATTGAGGGTATTCGGGCGATCGGCGTGTCCAGCGTTATCTCCGGCCCCGGTGAGGGCTCGTTCTCAGTGCGGCTCGTCGCCAACTGACACCGGCGACTGCTCCGCTGCAGGCCAGCTGGTGCTGAGCGGTTCTGGTCCTGTCGGTGGTCCGTGACATCGTGGGCCCCGACATGACCGGACCGATCGACCGCCGCAATCGCACCCGCGGTGATCCCGAGTGGCCGGGGGGATTCTCCCCGGCCACTGCCGCATGGTTCACCGGCACTTTCGCCGCGCCGACGGCCGCGCAGAACAGCGCGTGGCACGCCATCAGCTCGGGACGGCATACCCTCGTCGTCGCCCCGACCGGGTCCGGCAAAACCCTAGCCGCCTTCCTCTGGGCGATCGATCGACTTGTCGCAGCAGCGCCCGACTCTGACGGCGAGCCCGGCGAGCCCGGCTGTCGGGTGCTCTACGTGTCGCCCCTCAAGGCGCTGGCCGTCGACGTCGAGCGAAATCTCCGCTCCCCGCTGGTCGGTATCGAACGCACCGCCAGCCGACTAGGTCAGCCGACCCGGCAGCTGCGGGTGGGCGTACGCTCCGGAGACACCCCAGCCGCTGAGCGTCGCACCCTGGTCAAGCAGCCACCCGAAGTCCTGATCACCACTCCGGAGTCGCTGTTCCTCATGCTCACGTCAGCGGCTCGTGAGGCATTGACCGGTGTCG
Source organism: Actinomycetales bacterium (assembly GCA_002748155.1). Classification (GTDB taxonomy): domain Bacteria; phylum Actinomycetota; class Actinomycetes; order Actinomycetales; family Dermatophilaceae; genus Phosphoribacter. Next base: position 54,840 of record PDRO01000006.1, read on the forward strand.
ACACGGTGATCCTCGACGAAGTGCACGCCGTGGCGGGCACCAAACGCGGCGCCCATCTGGCCGTGAGCCTGGAGCGTCTCGATGCCCTGCTCGAGCACCCGGCGCAACGGATCGGCCTGTCGGCGACCGTTCGGCCGGTCGACGAGGTGGCCCGCTTCCTCGCCGGGGGGCGACCGGTCGAGATCGTGCAGCCGCCCTCGGAGAAAGACTGGCACCTGCAGGTGCGAGTCCCGGTGCCTGATCTCGGTGCACTTGGCGCACTTGGCGCACCCGGAGCACCCAAAGCACTAGAACCACTCGGACAAGCCCCCGGCGACCTGCCCGGACCGGCCACGGGCGAGCCGGCCCAGGCCTCGATCTGGCCACACGTCGAGGAGCAGATCGTCGACCTGGCGGCCAGCCACCGCTCCACCCTCGTGTTCGTCAATTCCCGCCGGCTTGCCGAGCGGCTGACCGCCAGGCTCAACGAGATCTGGGCCGATCGCTTCGACCCCGGCAGCGTTCACCCGCCCGATCGACTACCGGCCGAGATCACCGCCCAGTCGGGTCTCACCCGACCTGCGCCACCGGTGCTGGCGATGGCACACCACGGCTCGGTGAGCAAGGAGCAAAGGACGATCGTCGAAGGTGAGCTCAAGGCGGGGCGATTGCCGGTGGTCGTGGCGACGAGCAGCCTGGAGCTGGGCATCGACATGGGCGCGGTCGATCTAGTCGTTCAGGTGGAGTCGCCGCCGAGTGTGGCGAGCGGCCTTCAGCGGGTCGGCCGGGCAGGGCATCAGGTGGGAGCGGTCTCCGAAGGCATCCTCTTCCCGAAGTTCCGCAGCGACCTCGTGCAAACCGCGGTCGTCGTCGAGCGGATGCGTGCCGGGGCGATCGAGTCGTTGCGGGTGCCGGCCAATCCCCTGGATGTGCTGGCGCAGCAGATTGTCGCCATGTGTGCCCTCGACGACTGGTCGGTCGACGAGGTGGAGCAGCTCGTGCACCGGGCCGCGCCGTTTGCCGCGTTGGGTCGCCCGGTATTGGAGTCGGTGCTCGACATGCTCAGCGGCCGGTATCCGTCCGACGACTTCGCCGAATTACGGCCACGGGTGGTGTGGGATCGGGTGACCGGCACCCTGACGGGTCGACGGGGAGCCCAACGGCTGGCCGTCACCTCGGGTGGCACGATCCCTGACCGGGGTTTGTATGCCGTGTTCCTGGCCACCGGCGACGGCCCCGGCCGACGGGTCGGTGAGCTCGACGAGGAGATGGTCTACGAATCGAGGGTCGGCGACGTGTTCGCCCTGGGGACCTCGAGCTGGCGCATCGAGGACATCACCCGGGACCGGGTCCTGGTGACACCCGCAGCTGGGCAGGCTGCCCGGCTGCCGTTCTGGAAGGGCGACACCCCGGGCCGGCCTGCCGAGTTGGGCGCCGCCGTCGGCGCGTTCGTCCGGGAGCTGGGATCGCTGGACCGTGCGGCGGCTCGCGATCGGATCGCGGCTGCTGGCCTCGACGAATGGGCGATCGACAACCTGCTGGCCTATCTCGACGACCAGCGCGAAGCGATCAACCGGTTGCCCACCGACCGTGAGTTGGTCGTCGAACGGTTCCGCGACGAGTTGGGTGACTGGCGGATCGTCGTGCACTCCCCGTTCGGCGCCCAGGTGCACGCCCCGTGGGCGCTGGCCGTCTCGGCCCGGATGCGGGAGCGCTTAGGGGTGGACGTGCACGCCATGCACGCCGATGACGGCATCGTGGTGCACCTGCCCGATCTGGATCTGCCCGATCTGGATCATCTGGGCCCTGCCGGCGCCGACGAGCCGGTCCGGCATTCGGCTGCGCATCGGTTGAGCGACGAGCTGCTCGAGCTGTTGCTGCCCGATCCCGACGAGATCACCGAGCTGGTCACGGCGCAGGTGGGTGGCTCGGCGCTGTTCGCCGGACGGTTCCGGGAATGTGCGGCCCGCGCGTTGCTGTTGCCCCGGCGGCGCCCCGATCGCCGGCAACCGTTGTGGCAGCAACGACAACGTGCCGGGGCGCTGCTCGAGGTGGCGAGCAGGTATCCCGCGTTCCCGATCGTGCTCGAAGCTGTCCGCGAGTGCGTCCAGGACGTCTATGACGTGCCCGGTCTCGTCGAGGTGCTCCGTCGGGTGCGGGCTCGCGAGATCACGGTGAGCGCCGTCGAAACGCCGGTGCCGTCACCGTTCGCCAGATCCTTGCTCTTCGGTTATGTGGCCCAGTACCTCTACGAAGGCGACAACCCGCTGGCCGAACGGCGCGCCGCCGCGCTCACCCTCGACCCGGTGCTGCTGGCCGAGCTACTCGGCACCGGAGACGGTTTGGCGTTGCGTGATCTGCTCGACCCGGCTGCCATCGCCAGCATCGAGGCCGACCTGCAGTGCTTAGCGCCGGGCCGGCAAGCCCGCGATATCGAGGATCTCGCCGACCTCGTGCGCATCCTGGGCCCGCTGCCCGTCTCGGCGCTGGTGGCCCGGGTCCGGGACGGCACAGAGCAGATCGTGCACGATTGGCTCACAGAGTTGCAGGCACAGCGCCGGGTGATCGAGATCCGGCTCGCGGGTGAGGCGGCGTGGGCGGCCGTCGAGGACAGCGGGCGGCTGCGTGACGCGATCGGGGTCGCGCTGCCGGTCGGGGTGCCCGATGCCTTTCTCGCCGTCGAGCCCGATCCGCTCACCGACTTGGTCGCCAGATACGCGCGACGGCATGGGCCGTTCGGCGCCGGCGACGTGGCTGGCTGGCTCGGTGTGGGTCCGGCCCCGGTTCGTGACGCTCTGCGGCGGCTGGTGGCCACCGGTCGGATCGTCGAGGGCGAACTGCGACCGGACGGCAGCAGACCGCCGAGCGTCCTGGGCCCGGCCGGCTCGGGTGGACTCGACTTCTGTGATGCCGAGGTGTTGCGGGTCGTGCGACGCCGTTCCCTGGCCGCCCTGCGGGCCGAGGTCGAGCCGGTGGCCCCGACGGATTTCGCCCGGTTCCTGGTGTCCTGGCAGGGTGTCGGCAAGTCGCTCCGGGGAGTCGACGGGCTGCTCCGGGCCGTCGAACAGCTCTCGGGTGTGCCGCTGCCGGCGAGCGCGGTCGAATCGCTCGTGTTGCCCGCCCGGGTGACCGATTATCAGCCGGCCATGCTCGACGAGCTGCTTGCGGCCGGTGACGTGCTCTGGCGTGGTCACGGTGCTCTGCCCGGCGACGACGGGTGGGTGTCGCTGCACCTGAGTGAGTTGGCGCCGCTCACTCTGGGTGCTGCTGACCAGCTGCAACTCGGTCCTGCGCATGAGACGGTGTTGGCGACGTTGGCCGGTGGTGGCGCGTACTTCTTCGCCGAGTTGGCCGACCGGGCCGAGGCCACCGGTGAGCAGCTCCGCGAAGCACTGTGGGAGCTCGCCTGGGCCGGTCTGGTCAGCGGTGACACCCTGGTGCCACTGCGGGCCCGTCTGGGCCGGGGCCGGACCATGCACCGGCGCCGGCCGATCCCCACCACGAGCCGGTATGCCGCGCGGGCGCGTCGCGCGGGCGGGTTCGCCGGTGCCCTGGGCCGGCCGGGGTCGCTGCGCACCGGCGTGCCGGGCAGGGTGGACTGGCCGGACGTGTCCGGCCGGTGGTCTGTATTGCCGGCGCGGAGCCACGACCTGACCGAGGTGGAGTTCACCCGGGCGGAGGTTCTCCTGGACCGTTACGGGGTGCTCACCCGGGGCAGTGTGCTGGCTGAAGGAATGCCTGGTGGGTTCAGCCAGGTCTACCGGGTCCTGTCGGCGGCCGAGGATGCGGGCAGGGTCCGCCGGGGTTACTTCGTCGAGGGGCTGGGGGCCGCACAGTTCGGTAGCACCGGCGCTGTGGACCGGTTGCGGGCCGGAGCCCGGTCCTTGTCACCTGGGCATACCGACCCGGTCGACGGATCTGCCGTCGTGTTGTCGGCGTGCGATCCTGCCAATCCGTATGGGGCAGCGTTGCCCTGGCCGCTGCGGGGGACGAACGAGACAGGTGGCCATCAACCGGGGCGTAAGGCCGGTGCCCTCGTCGTGCTGGTCGACGGTGAGCTCGTGTTCTACGTCGAGCGCGGTGGACGCACGTTGCTGACCTGGAGTGAGGATCCCCCCGTGTTGCAGACCGCTGCAGACGGGTTGGCCCGCGCCGTCCACGAGGGTGCCCTTGGCCGACTGTCCGTGGAGCGCTCCGACGGCGCTGCAGTGCTCGGCTCTCAGCACCCGGTCGTCTCGGCGTTGACCCGGGCCGGCTTCCACTACACGCCACGGGGCCTGCGGCTGCGCCGCTGACTCCAGACACCAGACACCGACCCGTGATAGATCGACGAAGTAACACGACCGGCGCGGTCACACTGGGTTGCTTGCCGAACCGCCGGTCTCAGGCAGCCGACACCGACACGTCGCGGGCCGACGAGGGCAACGCGACGGGCGCGGTCAGGCCGGTCGACTGCCGCGCTTCGCAGCGGGCCACCCGGTCGGCAACCTCGCGCAGGACCACCGACAGCGGCACCCCGAGTGCCGTGCAGATCGACCTGAGCAGCTCGGACGAGGCCTCCTTCTCGCCACGCTCGATCTCGCTGAGGTAGCCGGGCGAGACCGATGCATCGGCGCACACCTGCCGCAGGGTGCGTCGCTGGTGTTGTCGCTCCTCACGCAGCACATCACCAAGCTCGCGGCGCATGAGTGCCATGTCTCGCCTCCTTTCGTGATGCGACAGCCTAACCGGTCGTGGCCGGCGAGCGCCGGTCGGGGCCGGATAGTTCGCCGCGCCGGCCGGGGCCCGACCGGCTCGGTCGAGCCGGTGACCTCAACGGGCCGGCAGCAGGACCAGCGCTGCCAGATCGAGGGCGGCGGTCACAACCCCGGCCCGGACCGCCTGCCGGTCGCCGGGCAGGAACACCCGCCGCACCCGGCTCGAGCGGCCGGCGACCACCACGGCGACGAATGCCGTCCCGACCGGTTTGCCATCGGCAGACTCCGGGCCGGCGACACCCGTAGTCGCCAGGCCGATGTCGCACCCGAGCACGCGGCATACGCCACTGGCCATCGCCACCGCCACCTGCGGATCGACGGTGCCCCGGGCCGTGATCAGGTGATCGGGCACGCCGAGCACGCCGGCTTTGACCTCGCGCGCATAGGCGATCACCCCGCCGCGGAGCACCCGGGACGCTCCCGGCACGGCGACGATCGCGGCGGTGAGCGCCCCGCCGGTGAGCGATTCCGCAATCCCGAGGGTTTGGCCCCGGCGCGCCAACCGATCGAGCAGAGCCCGGGTTGTCGGCCCGTTCATTCGCTGCCCCGTTGGGTGCGGGTCCGCGCGCCAGCCGCCCGCCCGCCGCCACGTCGCAGAGCGTGTGCCTGGGTCAGGTAGTCGACGCCGGAGACCACCGTGAGTGCCACTGCCACAACCAACGCGAGGTATGCCGCGTTGTTCCACACCGAGGTGGCCGGCAACACCCACATCGGGACGAGCAACAACGACACTGCGAAAGCCTGGGCCACCGTCTTGATCTTGCCGCCGCGGCCGGCCGCGATCACTCCGTGCCGGATCACGACAAGACGGGTCGCCGTGACCCCGAGCTCACGCGCCAGAACGACGACGGTGACCCACCAGGGCACGACGTCGATCAATGACAACCCGACGAAGGCCATGCCGACAAGAGCTTTGTCGGCGATCGGGTCGAGAAGCTTGCCGATAGTGGTCACTTGCGCATGACGCCGCGCCAGTTCACCGTCGAGCCGATCGGTGGCCATCGCGACAAGGAAGACCGCCAACGCGACGAACCGGCTGGCGGCGTTGTGTCCATCGTCGGCAAGTAGCAGCATGCCGAAAACGGGTACGAGCAGGATCCGCAGCACCGTGAGGGCGTTCGGCAGGTTCCATGGGCTGACCGGTCGGGTCGGCGGGTCCGGCGGGGCCGGGTCTGCCGGTGTCGGCCCGAGGCCGGTCATGCCGGCTCCGCGACGAGATCCACCCCGTCCGACCCGGTGATCCGGCAGTCGAGCAGGTCACCGATCCGCACGCGCTCCGCCCCGCGGAGCACGGTGATCCCGTCGACCTCCGGTCCCTGCACACTGACCCGACCGATGACCGGGCCTTCGCCATCAGCACTATCGGCACCATCGGCACTATCAGCGCCATCAGTACTGTCAGCGCCTTCTGTGCTATCGGGGGACAAATCCTCGACGAGCACGGCATGCAGCTCACCGAGCCGGTCCTCGGCGCGTTGGGCCGACAGCTGCTCGACCAGGTCGGTGACCCGTCGCACCCGGGCCGCGATCTCATCGGCCGGCACTGGCGACGCCAAGGAAGCCGCCTCGGTGCCTTCTTCGTCGGAATACCCGAACACCCCGACGACATCAAGGCGGGCCATCGCGAGAAACAGCTCGAGTTGGCCCAGCTCGGCTTCGGTCTCGCCGGGGAACCCGACGATGACGTTGCTGCGGATGCCGGCGTGCGGGGTCGCGGACCGGATCCGGGCGATCAGGTCGAGGAACGCGTCGGAACCACCGAAGCGGCGCATCCGGCGCAAGAGCCCGGGTGCCGCGTGTTGGAACGACAGGTCGTAGTACGGCACCACCCCAGGGGTCTGCGCCATCACTTCGAGCAACCCGGGCCTGATCTCGGCCGGTTGCAGGTAGGTCACTCGCACCCAGTCGATCCCGTCGACGGCCGCAATCCGGGGCAACAGCTTGTCGAGAGCGTGCAGGTCACCCAGGTCCTTGCCGTAGGACGTCGAGTTCTCGCTGACGAGCAGCAGCTCCCGCACCCCCTGCTCGGCCAGCCAGCGGGCTTCGGCGAGCACGTCGTCGGGCGCCCTGGAGACGAACGCACCCCGGAACGAGGGGATGGCGCAGAAGGCACATCTGCGGTCGCAGCCACTGGCGATCTTCAGCGGCGCCCATGGACGATGATCGAGGAGCTTCCGGTATGTCCTGGGCCCGCCGAGGGTGACTCGTTCGGCCGTCGTCGGGGCACCGTGGCCGGGGACGACGACCTGTGCGGCCGCATCCGGCCGCGCGGTCGGCGTCACGGGCAACAGGCGGCGACGGTCGCCGGGGGTGTGGGCGGCAACGGGGTGGCCGGCCAGCACCGCCTGCAGGTGCGTCGACAGCGAGGCGTAGGAGTCGAAGCCGAGGACGGCGTCGGCTTCGGGGAGTTGTTCGGCCAGCTCGGCGCCGTAGCGTTCAGCCAAGCACCCGACCGCGACGACCTTCCGGGTGGCATGCTGCCCGTCCTTGAGGTCGGCTGCTTCGAGCAGGGCATCGATCGAGTCCTTCTTGGCCGATTCGATAAAGCCGCACGTATTGACGACGGCGACGTCGGCGCGCGCCGGGTGCTCGGTGATCCGCCAGCCGGCGGCTGCCAGGCGTCCGGCGAGCTCGTCGGAGTCGACCTCGTTACGGCTGCATCCGAGGGTGATGAAGGCGACGGAGCGGCGTGTCGTCCCGTCACCCATACCGCAACTCTAGTTGCCCTCCTGCGGGTCGCGATCCACCGGCAGGCCGGCTGCGTCACGGAGGCGCTGGTCTCCGTCAAGAACGAGAGCCTCGTCATCGACGCTGTCGAGGCCATCGACACCGCCGACACCACCGCCGTACGGGTCCTCGGATGGTGCCGCGTGTTCTTCACCGCGCAACAACGCGAGCGTGCCGGCTAGGTCGTCGGGCTTGGCGAGCACGTCACGTGCCTTGCTGCCCTCGGACGGGCCGACGATGCCGCGGGTCTCCATGAGGTCCATCAGCCGGCCGGCCTTGGCGAAACCGACCCGGAGCTTGCGTTGCAGCATCGAGGTCGACCCGAACTGGGTGGTGACGACGAGCTCGGTGGCTTGCAGCAGCAGGTCGAGGTCGTCGCCGATGTCGTCATCGATCTGCCGACTGGCTGCCGCCGGCGCGATGACGCCCTCCTGGTACTGGGCTTTGAGCTGGTCGGTGACCGCAGCGACCACGCTCTGGATCTCAGTCTCGGTGACCCAGGATCCTTGGACCCGCATCGGTTTCGAGGCACCCATCGGCAAGAAGAGCGCATCGCCTTGACCAATGAGCTTCTCCGCGCCCGGCTGGTCGAGCACGACCCGGCTGTCGGCCAGCGACGAGGTCGCGAACGCGAGCCGCGAGGGCACGTTGGCCTTGATCAGTCCGGTGACGACGTCGACGCTGGGTCGCTGGGTGGCCAGCACCAGGTGGATGCCGGCCGCGCGTGCCAGTTGGGTGATCCGCACGATCGACTCCTCGACATCGCGCGGGGCGACCATCATGAGGTCGGCGAGCTCGTCGACGATGACGAGCAGATACGGGTAGGGCGCCAGCACCCGCTCGGACCCGGCCGGTGGGCTCACCGTGCCGGCCCGCACCGCTTTGTTGAAGTCGTCGATGTGCTTGAAACCGAAACTCGCCAGGTCGTCGTAGCGCTGGTCCATCTCACGGACCACCCACTGCAGGGCCTCGGCAGCCTTCTTGGGGTTGGTGATGATCGGGGTGATCAGGTGGGGAATGCCGTCGTATGCCGTCAGCTCGACCCGTTTCGGGTCGACGAGGATCATCCGGACTTCTTCGGGGGTGGCCCGCATGAGGATCGAGGTGATCATCGAGTTGACGAAGCTGCTCTTGCCGGCCCCGGTCGCACCGGCCACGAGCAGGTGCGGCATCTTGGCGAGGTTCGCGATGACGTAGCCGCCTTCGACGTCTTTGCCCACCCCCATGACCATCGGGTGGTCGTTGGCCCGGGCGGTCTGGCTGCGCAGCACGTCCCCGAGCGACACCATCTCGCGGTCGGTGTTGGGGATCTCGATCCCGATCGCCGACTTGCCCGGGATCGGCGAGAGGATCCGCACGTCGGCCGAGGCAACGGCATACGCGATGTTCTTGGACAACGCGGTGACCCGCTCGACCTTGGTCGCCAAACCCAGCTCCACCTCGTAGCGGGTCACTGTCGGTCCACGGGTGAAGCCGGTCACCTGGGCATCGATCTCGAACTGCTCGAAGACCCCGGTCAGGGCCTCGACGACCCGGTCGTTGGCCGCCGACCGGGCCTTGTGCGGGGCGCCAGGGGCTAGCAACGCATGGTCGGGCAGCACGTAGGCGACGTCGCCGTCCAGCGGCAGTTGCTCGGAACGCAACGGCAGCTGGGCCGGAGAGATTGCCTGCACCCCCGCGGTGGCCTCGACCGGGGGTGCACCATGAGCGGCCGGATCGGTCGCGTCGACACCCCGGTCGGTGCCCGACGTCGACGGCGCGGGCACCGGGCCGGTGTCGTCGGCAGGATCGGCCTGAGCTGGTCGCCGTTGCCCCGGTCGCAGCCCGCGGCGACCCGGGTCGGGAGCCACCTCGGCAGCCTGCTCGAAAGCGTGGTCACCGGTGCGCTCGCCGTCGACCGGCTCCATCGGTCGAGCACCCGAGCGGCGGGGCGGCCGGGCTCGTCGACCGGCCTTGGTGCCCTGCTCAGGCTGCCGGTCATTGCCGGGAGAGCTCTGGTCGTCATTGCTGCTGCGGGCCTGTCCGATGACGCGGTCGCGAACCCAGCGGAGTCGCTCCGGGATCATCCGCACGGGAGTGCCGGTGACCACCAGCACCCCGAAAAGACCGAGCAGGAGCAGCAACACGGTAGCCCCGGTCGCGGAGACCGCCGCCGCCAGTGGGCTGCTGGCCACGAAGCCAAGGATCCCCCCGGCAGCTCGCATCCCGTCGGCACCATCGGGAGGCGCTGGAATCCCGTCGGCCAGGTGGGCGAGCCCGCATGCGGCCACGAGCAACGTGATCGTGCCCACGGCGATCCGATTGGTGGTCGCCTCGGCCCGGGGTGCTCGCAGCAGTCCGAGCCCGAAGGCGAACAGGATGACAGGCACGACATACGCGATCCGCCCGACGGTGCCGGCAACGATCGCATGCACGAAGTCTCCGACAAAGCCATGCAATCCCCACCACTCCGGAGCGGCGACCACGACGGCCAGCCCGATGAGTAGGAAACCCAGCCCATCGCGCCGGTGCTCGGGCTCAAGCTGGGCCGCCGAACGACCGATGCGGCGTACCGCACCACCGGCGACGTGGGAGACCCCGAGCCAGGCACCTCGCACCGCCCGGACCGGCATCGGCAGCCCGCCACCTCTGGCGCCAGAGCTGCGGCCCCCGCGCCGGGCAGCGGGCCGACTGCTGGATCGATTCTTGGAGCGCTGACTCGACCGGCCCGGGGTGCGCTGGCTGCGCGCAGCGGGTCGTTTCGATCCGGCAGATGGTGGGGCAGCCATGGAAGCAGGTTACGTGAATGCCACTTCAGACTCACGTGTCACACGCGCACCGGCCACGTGTTGCGGGTGTCAGGACTCGATGACGACCGGGATGATCATCGGGCGGCGCCTGATCTTGCCTCCCACCCAGCTGCCCACGGCGCGGCGCACGACCTGAGCCAACTGCTGCTCGTCGGTGACACCGGCCTCGGTCGCTTCGGTGACCGCCGCCTCGACCTTGGGGATCACCTGCGCGAAGATCTCCTCGCCTTCGGCGAAGCCGCGGGCGGTGATCTCTGGGCCGGCCGCGATCTTGCCGGTGGCCGCGTCGATGACGACGATGCAGGTGATGAAACCCTCGTCGCGCAAGATCCGCCGGTCTTTGAGCAGCGCCTCGTCGGTGTCCCCGACCGATGAGCCGTCGACGTAGACGTAGCCGGTCGGCACTGCACCCACGACCCGGGCCACCCCGTCGCGGACGTCAATCACGACACCGTCCTCGGCCAGCAGCACCCGCTCGCGCGGGATGCCGGTGGCGACCGCGAGCTCGCCATTGGCATACATGTGCCGCCACTCACCGTGCACCGGCACGACGTTGCGGGGTCGCACGATGTTGTAGCAGTAGGTCAATTCACCCGCCGAGGCGTGCCCGGAGACGTGCACCTGAGCGTTTCCCTTGTGCACGACCGTGGCACCCAGGCGCATCAAGCCGTTGATCACCCGGTAGACGGCGTTCTCGTTGCCCGGGATGAGCGAGCTGGCCAGCAGCACGGTGTCACCGTGACCGACCTCGATCCGGTGGCGCCGGCTGGCCATCCGGGCCAGCGCCGACATCGGCTCGCCCTGGCTGCCGGTGCTGATCAGCACGATCTCGTCGTCGGGCAGCTGTTCGAGCCGACGCAGGTCGACGACCACCCCATCGGGCACATGGAGAAACCCCAGGTCGACGGCGATGCCCATGTTGCGCACCATCGACCGGCCGACGAAGGCGACTTTGCGTCCGGCCTTGACCGCGGCGTCGAGCACTTGCTGCACCCGGTGCACGTGGGAGGCGAAACACGCCACGATGATCCGGCGCTCGGCGTGCCGGAAGACCTTGTCGATGGCCGAGGAGATGTCGCGCTCCAAGGGCGTGAAACCCGGGGTGTCGGCGTTGGTCGAGTCGGTAAGGAACAGATCGACCCCCTCCTCCCCGACCCGCGCGAACGCCCGCAGGTCGGTGATCCGCCCGTCGAGCGGCAACTGGTCCATCTTGAAGTCACCGGTGTGCAGCACCGTGCCGGCGGCGGTGCGCACGACGACCGCGAGCGCGTCCGGGATCGAATGGTTGACCGCGATGAACTCCAGGTCGAAAACCCCGAGCCGTTCACGCTGACCCTCGGTGACCGTGAGGGTGTTGGGCTTGATCTTGTGTTCTTTGAGCTTGGCCTCGACGAGGGCCAGCGTCAGCTGCGAGCCGAGCACCGGGATGTCGCGTTTGCGGGCCAGCAGGAACGGCACCGCCCCGATGTGGTCTTCGTGCCCGTGGGTGAGCACGATGGCTTCGATGTCGTCGAGCCGCCCGTCGAGGTACTCGAAGTCGGGCAGGATGAGGTCGATCCCGGGGTGGTGATCGTCGGGGAAGAGCACCCCACAATCGATGACGAGCAGCCGTCCGGCCGTCTCGAGCACCGCCATGTTGCGGCCGATCTCGCCGAGCCCGCCGAGGGCCACGAATCGCAGCGCCCCGTCGGGCAGCGGCGGTGGAGGGGGTATTTCGGGGTGCGGGTGGCTCACGGGTGTCCTGTGCTGGGTCGGTGCGAGTGGGTCGGTGCGAGTGGTCAGGTGGTGAACCCCGAGCGGGCCAGACCGTCGTGCAGGATCGCCAGGTGTTCCGGCGGCGACTCGACCAGTGGCAGACGCACGTGCGCCGAGGGGATGACCCCGAGCTCGGTGAGCGCCGCCTTGGTCATGATCGCGCCCTGCGAGGTGGTCATCAGGGCGTCGACGAGTGGCACGAGCCGCTGGTGTATGCCGCGTGCGGTCGCCAGATCACCGCTGTCGACCGCGTGGATCATCGCCGCATACTCGTTGCCGGCGACGTGCCCGACGACCGAGACGACACCCACGGCGCCTTGGGCGAGGTGGGCGAGGTTGAGCGCGTCGTCGCCCGAATACCACTGCAGGGCGGTCCGGGCCATGACGTGGGTGGCTGCCCACAGGTCGCCTTTGGCGTCCTTGACCGCCACGATCCGGGGGTGCTCGGCCAACCGCACCAGGGTGTCGATGTGGATCGGGGTGCCGGTGCGGCCCGGGATGTCGTACAGCATGACCGGCAGGTCGGTGGCGTCGGCGACTGCCCGGAAGTGCCCGAGCAGTCCGGCCTGGGTCGGTTTGTTGTAGTAGGGAGTCACGACGAGCAGACCGCTGGCGCCCGCTGCGGCGGCGCGCTCGGCCATCTCGACGCTGTGGGCCGTGTCGTTGGAGCCGACACCGGCGACGATGTGCGCGCGGTCGCCGACCGTCTCGGATACCAGGGCGACCATGGCGATGCTCTCGTCGGCGCTGAGCGTTGGGGATTCGCCGGTGGTGCCGTTGACGACGATGCCGTCGTGGCTGTGCGAGACCAGGTGCTCGGCGAGCTTGACCGCAGCGGCCTCGTCGACGGCGCCATCCGGGGTCATCGGTGTGACCATGGCGCTGAGCACTCGGCCGAATATCGGTGTTGCGGTCATGACCTCAGGCTAGCGTCCCGCCGATCGCGATCGCGGTAGGCCACGGTGCTACCGTGCGGGCGTGCGTCAGTATCTGGACCTGCTCGACCATGTCCTCACCACCGGGGTCGAGAAGTCCGATCGCACCGGCACCGGCACTCGCAGCGTCTTCGGCTACCAACTGCGGGTCGACCTCACCGAGGGGTTCCCGCTGCTGACCACGAAACGGCTACATCTGCGCTCGATCGTCGGTGAGCTCTTGTGGTTCTTGCGCGGGGACACGAACGTGCGGTGGTTGCAGGAGCGGGGTATCTCGATCTGGGACGAGTGGGCCGACGAGCACGGTGACCTCGGCCCGGTCTACGGCCACCAGTGGCGCAGCTGGCCGACTCCCGACGGTCGTCGTGTCGATCAACTCGCCGCAATGCTGCGGTCGTTGCGCGCCGACCCGGACAGCCGCCGTCACATCGTGTCCGCGTGGAACGTCGCCGACGTCGACTCGATGGCCTTGCCCCCGTGTCATGCCTTGTTCCAGTTCTACGTCCGGCCCGACCCGGCGACTCCGGAAGCACCGGCATACCTGGATTGTCAGCTCTACCAGCGCTCGGCGGATGTCTTCCTCGGAGTGCCCTTCAACATTGCGTCCTACGCGCTGCTCAACCACATGATCGCCCAGGTCGTGGGCTTGCGGCCCGGGCACTTCGTGCACACCTTCGGTGATGTGCACCTCTACACGAACCACGTGGACCAGGCCCGGCTGCAGCTGTCCCGAGACCCGCGCCCGCTGCCGCACCTGCGGCTGGCACCCGGCAAGGAGTTGGACGAGTTCGAGCTGTCCGATGTCGAGGTGCTCGACTACGACCCGCACCCGGGCATCCGCGCGCCGATCGCGGTGTGACGTCGTGACCGCGCACCAGCCTCGGATCACCGTGATCGCGGCCGTGGCCCGCAACGGGGTGATCGGCGATGGCCGTGGTATGCCGTGGCACGTCCCGGAGGACCTGGCCTATTTCAAACGCACGACGATGGGCCATCTGCTCATCATGGGCCGGGCAACCTTCGACTCGGTCGGTCGGCCGCTGCCCGGCCGACGCAGCATCGTGCTCACCCGGGACCGCCACTGGCAGCGAGACGGGGTCGAGACTGCGGCCTCGCTGCCGCAGGCACTCGAGCTGGCCGGCCCGGCGGATGAGGTCTTCGTGTGCGGGGGCGGGCAGGTCTACGCCGAGGCGATGCCGATCGCGGACCGGCTGCTGGTCACCGAGATCGACCAATGGCCCGAGCTGGGCAGCCGAGCCGTGCTTTTCCCGCAGATCGACCCGCAGCACTGGCAGGAGGTCGCGCGGGTGACGCATGCCGGGTATGCGTTCGTCACCTATCTGCGGCGCTCACGGGGTGCTGACGACGAACCACGTGCCATCGATCCGCACGAGTGAGACGGTGAGTTCATAGGCTGCCGGCACTCCCTCGATCTGCTCGGGGAGCACGGTTGCCTGGTCGCCCGAGACGGCCGACCCAGTGACCTCAGCCGCCCGGAGCTGAGCCAGCTCCTGCTCAGTGGCCACCTGCTCGACTACGTTTCGGAAACCGCCCTGGCACAACAACAGGTCATCACCCTGCAATGGCTCCTTGTCGTAGACGACCAGCGCACAGGCGGCCTCGACGTCCCCTTCGCCCAAGGCGTGCAGGAAGGCGGCCAACGTGGCTTCGGGGGTGTCCGGGCTGCTCGAGCACCCGCTGGCGCCCAGCATGAGACCACTGGCGAGGACGGCTACGCAGGCTCGTGTGGCGATCCGGACCATCCGGACATCGAAGCACACAGGCCCGACGGGCGGGCTGGCCGCACCGGGCTCCGGTCTGTCAGGATCGGGCTATGACGAGGAGTCGATTCAATCTGCCAGGGCACGCCGGCCAGCTCGCCGCATACCGATGGGGTGGCGACGAGACAGCAGGTGGCGCAGCACCGGCCTACGCCGTCCTGCTCGTGCACGGCTACGGCGAGCACATGGGTCGCTACGACGAATTGGCCGACCGGCTGGTCGCCGATGGGGCGGTCGTCTACGGGGTGGACCATGTCGGGCACGGGCACAGTGATGGCGAGCGGGTGCTGATCACCGACTTCGAGCCGGTCGTCGACGACGTGCGACGGCTACGCGAGCACGTGGTCACCCAGCATCCCGGGTTGCCGGTCGTGATGATCGGGCATTCCATGGGTGGTTTGATCGCAACCCGGTACGCGCAACGACACGCCGAGGATCTGCTGGCCCTGGTGCTCTCGGCCCCGGTCCTCGGTAACTGGGCGGCCCTCGAGCAGTTGCTGGCGCTCGACGAACTGCCCGACACACCGATCGACCCTGCGGTGCTCTCGCGGGACCTGAGCGTGGGTGAGGCGTATGCCGCCGATCCGCTGGTCTGGCACGGGCCCTTCAAGCGGCCGACACTCGAGGCCTTGCAAGCCACGCTACGGACGGTCGACAACGGTGGTCCACTGGCCCTGCCGGCCCTGTGGCTGCACGGTGAGCAGGACGAGCTCGTGCCCTACGACGGGACCGCCGCAGGGTGGGAGCGGATCACCAGCGCCGGCGCCGAGGCCGGCACGTATGCCGGTGCGCGCCACGAGATCTTCAACGAGACGAACAAGCGCGAGGTCGTCGACGACGTGCTCGCGTTCCTGCACCGTCAACGCCAACTCGCCGCCGAGGCAGCAGCCCGCTGAGACCCGAGCCGCCGCTGTCCGAGCCGGATCGCCGTCGGATCCTGCGCCAAGCATGGTCGGTGGGTATCGCGACCGGCGCCTATGCCGTGTCGTTCGGTGCGCTCGCCGTGGCTGCCGGGCTGGATCGGTGGCAGGCCAGCGCTTTATCGGCGTTGATGTTCACCGGCGGGTCACAATTCGCGTTCGTCGGGATCGTCGGCTCGGGAGGAAGCGGCCTGGCGGCTGCCGCAGCGGCCACGATGCTCGGGTTGCGCAACGGTCTCTACGGGCTGCAGGTCAGTCAGTTCCTGCACCACGCCCGGGGGTGGCGACGGCTCACCGCAGCGCAGTTGACCATCGACGAGTCCACCGCGGTCGGGATCGCCCAGTCGAGCGATCGGGGTGCCCGGCTCGGTTTCTGGCAGACCGGGATTGCCGTCTTCGTGCTCTGGAACGCTCTCACGGTGCTCGGGGCCGTGCTCGGTGAGCAGGTCGGCGACCCGCGCCGGTGGGGGTTGGACGCCGCCGCAGCGGCGGCATTCATCGGCTTGTTGTGGCCGCGCCTGCGCAGCCGGGACGCCGCGGCGACCGCGGCCCTGGCCGTGCTCGTCACCGTGCTGGTCACGCCGGTCGCCCCGACCGGGGTTCCGGTGCTCGTCGCAGCCGCAGCGGCCCTGGTCGTCGGCCTACGCCGGGCCCGGCCAGCACCGGAGGGCGCGCCGTGACCCTGTGGGCGGCGGTCCTCGTCGCGTCCGGCCTGGCGTTCGTCACCAAACTGGCCGGTCACCTGGTGCCGGCGCGGCTGCTCCACGGCACCCGGATGCGCCGGGTCAGCGCACTGCTGCCGGTCGCCCTGTTGTCGTCGCTCGTCGTGCTGCAGGCTTTCGCCGCGACCGACGGCTCCTTGGTGTTCGATGCCCGAGCTGTGGCGGTCGGTGCTGCCGTGGTCGCCCTCGCGCTGCGGGCCCCGTTCGTGGTGGTCGTCGGCATCGGTGCCGTCGTCGCCGCAGGTCTGCGGTTGCTCGGCTGGTCGTGAACTCCCAGCTGATCGGCCACCCGGCAAACTCTGGCCAGCAAGCCTTGGCCAACAGGCTGGCGTCAGCCGATGCCGAGGTAGTGCTCTAGCCCGACGGTGACCCCGGGATGACTGCCGACCGCCCGGACCCCGGCCAGCACCCCGGACATGAAGCTGGCCCGGTCGAGCGAGTCGTGCCGGATCGTCAGGGTCTCTCCGACGTTGCCGAAGACGACCTCCTGATGAGCCACTAGCCCCCGCACCCGGAGGGCATGCACCGGTATGCCGTCGACCCGCGCACCACGCGCACCAGCAGGATCGTCGGTCGTCGCGTCGGGCAGGGCGCCCAGGCCGGCAGCGGCCCGGGCGTCGGCGATCAGTCCGGCCGTGCGCGCGGCCGTGCCGGAGGGGGCGTCGACCTTGTCGGGGTGGTGCAGCTCGACCACCTCGACCGATTCGAAGAAACGCGCGGCCTGTTGCGCGAAACCCATCATGAGCAGGGCTCCGATAGCGAAGTTCGGCGCGATGAGCACCCCGACCGAGCCACCGTCCCGGGCGTCCGGCGCGGCCGAGACCTGATCGCCGAGGACGGCGAGCTTGGCGGCGTCCCAGCCGGTCGTGCCGACGACGACGTGGACGCCCTGAGCCACGCAGGCAGCGACGTTGGCCGGTGATGCCGTCGGCACGCTGAACTCGACGACGACGTGTGCTCCGCCGAGGTCGCCGAGGTCGTCCCCGAGATCGTAGGCCCCGACGAGCTGCAAGTCCGGCGCGGCCTCGACCGCCCGGCATACGGTTGCCCCCATCCGCCCTTTGGCCCCGATCACGGCAACGGGGACGATGGCGCTCATTGAAGGCTCGCTGGGTCGCTCATAGCCCCAGAGTAGTCGTGGCCCCATGGCCGGCATCCAGCTCGACGGGGCCTCGGTGGGACCGCGCGTTGCCTAGTTCAACTCGCGACCAGCTCAGTCACCTTGGCGAGTTCGTCGGCGTGCAGGTCGCGCTCTACTTCAAGGTCGTAGTCGGTCTGGACGTTGATCCAGAACCGGTCATCGACCCCCAACGCCTTCGAGAATCGCAGAGCGGTGTCGATGGTGATGGCGCGCTTGCCGCGGGCGATCTCGCTGATCCGGGTCTGGGGGAGACCGGTGGCCTGGGCGAGGCGGTACTGCCTGCCTAGGCGGGTATCCGCCCGGGCAGGGTGATCCAGTATCGGCGCATTCCGGCGCGGATGTCCTCGAACACGCCACCGGCTTTGAGAATCACCTGCGCCGAGGCGAGGTTGCCGTCTGCACATGTCACAAGCAGCGGGTTGATCCCCAGCTGCGCGGCAACGCCAAGCATCTGCCGCAGGGCAGCGGTGGCCACCCCGTGTCCCCGTGCGGAGGGGCGCACGGCATACCCAATGTGCCCGCCCTGCTCGAAGAGGTAGTCGGTGAGCTCGTGGCGCAGGTTGATCACCCCGACGATTACTCCGTCGTCGACGATCCACCGAGACGTGCACGCCACCCGACCGGGAGGCAGGTTGCGCCCGGCCTCATGATCAAGTTGTTCGGCCACCCAGCCTGCGAAGGCGAGCGGGTCGGCAAGCGTCGCGACGGCCTCATCAGCGACACTGAGCCCGTCGACGCGGGCACTGTCGTAGCTGTCGAGGAAGTCCAAGAGCTCGCGGTGCCACCCCACGGCGGGCGGGATGATCGTGATCACCCCGAAACTGTACGCCGCCGCGTTCGGGTCCGAGCCGGCGTCTAGTCCCGTTTGGTCCATGGTCCACGCAGGGCCGTGGGTGACAGGTAGGTGAGTGTGAAACCATCCCGTTGTGGCGCATCGACCGGCGGGCCCGTGGGCACTGTGGACCACCCTGGTGACCCTCATCGTCGTGGGCACCAGCGCGTGTGCGAGCCCGGCCGATAACGCCACAGCTACAACGACGAGCAGTCCGGCCACCTCCAGAACGACGCACATGACGATGGCTTCGCCCGCGCCGTCGACGCCGCCTGCACCGTCCTCATCAGCTGCACCATCATCATCACCATCGTCGGCCACAGCGTCGGTGCCAGCATCATCCGCGCCAGCCGACTCCCTCGGCGATTGGCGCACCGGTCCACGCGTCGAGGGAGTCGATGTTTCGGCCTACCAGCCGAGGGTGGACTGGCCGGGGCTGTGGGCCGAAGGTCTCCGGTTCGTGTGGATCAAGGCCAGCGAAGGCCGCACCTGGCGCAGTCCGGTCTTCGCAGCGCAACGCTCAGGTGCGCGGGCGGTGGGCATGCTCCAAGGTGCCTACCACTACGCGCGGCCGGCCAGTTCATCCGGGGCCGAGCAAGCCCGTCACTTCGTGGCCTCCGGTGGCGGTTGGACGCCGGACGGCACGACGCTTCCAGGTGCCCTCGATCTGGAACGCAACGAGTCGGGTGACCCGTGTTTCGGTCACTCCCCGGCCGGACTGGCCGAGTGGATTCGCGACTTCTCCGAGACGTACCGCCAGCTCACCGGGCGGGCCCCGATGATCTACGTGCGAGCCGACATGTGGGACCAATGCCTCGGCGGTGACCGGTCCTTCGGGGCGACCAACCCGCTGTGGCTCTACGACCACGACGGCGAGGTTGGCCCCTGGCCAGCTGGCTGGGAGCGCCCACTGGTCTGGCAGCGCGGCGTCGTCGACGGCTTGGACCGCAACGTATGGTTCGGCACGCTGGACCAGCTGCACCGGCTTGCCCGTGGTGTTTGACCAGGTATCGCGCGGGGACACACCTGCTGCGAACTTTGAGCGAGCCGATCCAGCGGGGTGGCGACGCGCCCGCGCGAGATCAGCAGGGATTCCGGCGGGCCCGGAGTGCCCAAACCTGGTGTATCTCGAGATCCGCGATACCGCTGAAGAGAGATCTCGAAGGTGCGTGACGGGCACGTCGGTCACCAGCCGTGCTACGCCGTGATCGGGATCGATCTGACCGGCCGCCGCGATGTGCTCGGGTTGTGAGCGGGCAACAACGACGGTGAGTCGGCGACGTTCTAGCTCTCGGTGCTCTCCGACCTGCGCAACCGTGGTGCGCTGGATGTGTTCTTCGTGATGTGTGACGGGCTCACGCCTCTACTGGACTCTGTCGCCACGGGCGTTACCGAAGGCGATAGCACAGACCTGGGTCGTCCATGTGATCCGCGGCAGCTTCAAGAACTGGAACAGGAGTAGGGCAAGCCCTGACGACCTCCAAACTCTGGCGCGAAGCACCGGAGGCGTTCATCCCGTTCCTGGACTACGACCTCGAAATCCGGGAGGCCTTGTGCTCAACCAATGCAATCGAGAGCCTGAACCCCCGGTTCCGGCGCGCCGTGAACGCCAAGAACCACTTCGCGACCCAATAGGCCACTGAGAAGACCCCCTCCCGGGTCGTGCGATCCCCAGACCCCACGAGCCTGGGACAAGCACGGCAGGCAACCCGATGGAAACCCGGGCTCAACTCACTCGCCATCACCTTCACCGACCGCATGCCAGCAGCCGAGAACCTCTAGTCACAACTGCCAGCAACACTCAATAACTGACGAAACCCCTGTAAGCAGTCTGCTTCTTCGTTACGATGGGGTATGCATGCGAATCGTCCCCTCCCATTGGGAATCGACGCCGAGGATCGGCGGGTGTTGAGGACGATCGTGCGAGCTGGCACATGGCAGGCGCGGATGGCTATGCACGCTCAGATCGTATTGGCCTACGCGCACGAGGGAGTGTCGTCGAAGCTGGCCACGGCGGTCGAGTGGGTCTCGGTGCCTACAGTGCGTAAGTGGCGCTTGCGGTTCGCTGCATCGGGGTTGGGCGCACTCAAGGACGCGCCTCGCTCGGGCCGGCCGGCCGCCCATCCGGCCGATGCGATTGAGGCGGTAGCCCACGAGACGCTCTTGGGACGAGCCACCCAGGGGCACCACGCGCTCGTCGACGCGGTCGCTGACTGCCGAAGTCGGTATGACACCCTCGAGAATCGGGCACGTCTGGAAGACCTGCAAGCTGGCTCCACGCCGAGTAGAGAACGCCACGCTCTCCACCGTTCCCGACTTCGTCGTCAAGGCCGAGGGCGTCACCGCCGCGTATGTTGCCACGCTACGCATCATGGTTCGCCAGATCGACCGGATCGGCTTCACAATGTACTACCTCATCCTGTCTGCATTCCATATCCGTATGAATCAGAGCCACTTCCTGAGTACCTACGAGCGGGAAGAGACCATGCCGAACGCAGAACCATTCGCCAAAACCCAGACTGTCTGATAGCTTTGAAATGCTCTAGTGTCGCTCTAGTAACTCGCTATGGACTGTGCCTATTCTGTTCTGCCGCAATGGAGTTGTCATGACGATCGGCGACAGCCTCGTAGTTGAGCATCTAACTGTCAAGTACGCAGACAAGTTGGCCTTAAACGATGTCAACTTGCTTCTCGCCAACAAGGGGAGCATTGTTGGGCTCTTCGGCCAGAATGGGGCCGGAAAAACAACGTTGCTGCGCTGCATCGCCGGGGTGATGAATCGCTTTCACGGTTCAATTCGACCTCGAGGCAGCGTCGTAGGCTACCTACCAGACCAGGAATTCATCCCCCGGAGAATGCGGATTCGAGATGTCGTGCGTGCTTGCGACTCACTTTACGCGGACTTTGACGGCAACATGGCCACAAAGACTATCGCTGAGTTAGACCTGAGCCTGGACGCCAGAGTTTCGACTGTTTCGAGAGGAATGTCTGAGCAGCTTCATTTATCTATGATATTGGCGAGACGTTGCGGTCTGTACGTGCTGGATGAACCGCTAGCGGCCGTAGATCCGTTAACGCGCGATAAGTTGCTTATGATGATCAAGAACTACCGAAAACCGGGTTCGACTGTTGTCATTAGCACGCATCTGATCGGTGGGCTCGAGGGGCTTTTCGACGAGGCGATCATGATTCATCAAGGAAAGCTGATTCTGCACGATGCAGTGTCGGCGGTTCTTTCGCAAGGCGGCTTAGAACAACGCTTTAAAGAGGTCATCAGTGCTGCTACGTCTTGAGATCGGAAGAAGCGCCAGCGTGTTCCTGGTTGCTATCCTGGCCATGTTTCTGCCCCGACTGCTACTTGGCGCAACTGAGAACACCGTTTTCGCGGCCATCTACGGGATGGGCTCGATAATAGCTTGGGCCATGGTCACGGTCTTCATCTGCTATCGACTATTCTCATACTACTGCCTGGGCGCTGACCTATTCCTTCACATCACATCTCGTTCCCGGTGGGCTGTGCTTACGGCTCGCGCAGCTGTCTTAGGCGTTTTGACTTTCGCTTTATCTGTTGCATCTATGGCGATGGATTGGACGTTTTTTCAGCCTATCGACGGAAGCTTGGCTGGCGCTGACCTTGTCTGGCTCTTAGCCGCCCGGCTTCTTTCAGTTGCGAGCTTCTTCGCACTTGTTGTTTTCCTTGTGGTTGTTACAAAGTATCTGCGGACCAAGATCCTGATGGCGACTCTTTTCCCGGTCTTTCTTTTCCTTGTGATTCTGGGGCTTGGCGTGACTTACTGGGGCCTGTCCGAAACGTCGGGGCAAGAATTCTTCATCGGCGTGACTGACCGTTACACGAACGCGCCAGCGCGGGCATCGCTAGTTCCATTCTTTGCTCTTGGTGGGGATGAATTCGTGCCTAGCGTGGCACGGGTGTCCTTGATCGGCAATGCGGTACTTCTGGTTGTGTGCTCGGTCGCGGCTCGACTGGTCGTCCGACGGCAAAGGGCCGATTTCTATCGCCTGTAGTGGGGTCTTGGGATCTTGGCCGGACTGCGTTCTGCGCCACTAGGAATTCCGCAACTTTGAAGCCGGCCTCACCGCCACTGCCGGAGCGTGTTAGGCCTTCTCCGCACACCGGCTCATCCCGAAGTGGTTGCGTTCGTTTCTTGAACTTCCAGTTGCGGGTGGTTATCAAGAAGAACCAGGGACATTTTCCCACCTCGATGGGTTCGGCCAACCCGGCCAACCCATCACAGGCGACGTGAAGCGTCCTGTTCCGACGGTCGCTGGAACCTGCCTGACGAAACCGAGACGTGCCCTTCAGACACCTTCACAGACATCGCCTCACCGAAGACTGCGGCGTACGCCGGCTGCACCGGCCCACCAGGACCACGCCTGTATGTCTTGCGCGACCTTCTTGGTGATCCGGCTGACCGTGTCCGTAGTGATTCGACGCGCCGTGCACCTCGCCAACGTGAGCCGCGAACTGCCGACGGAGCCCAGCTCCACCCGGCCTGTTACCCCTTCGTGGGGGTCCCTACGTCGTGACGGCGATCTAAGGCTCCCCCGTCATCACGTCAGTCGGCGTCGCGCTCATCACCGCTCAACTAGTGCCGCCCTCAGGTGAGCGTGTAGAACTCCAGGGCAATGTTGTCCGGGTCACGGAAGGCGACCAGGTGGCCTGCTGTGGCCTGGGTTACTTCGCTGTGGGTGACGTGGTTCTCGTCCAGATGCCGCACCCAATCCTGCAAGGCCGACTCGTCAGCAACGGCAAAGGACAGGTGGTCGAGTCCTACGCGGCGCTCATCGAAACGGCCGGGCACGGTCTTGTCGCCGTGGGCGACCAGAGTCAAGGTCAGGCTTTCGCGGGCGAGCATCGCCTTGTCCATGCCGCCGATCGACAAACGCCGCAGTTCGGCGAAACCCAGGACATCGCGATACCAGGCGATCGTGCGATCGAGGTCGGTGACTGAGAACGTGACGTGGTGAATCCCAACGATGCTAGGTGTTCCCTTCATCCCTCCAGTAGACAGCATGAAGGGCATCCGTCGGCTCCGACAAGGTGAGCGGATGGAGGGTTTCGTCAGCGTGCTCCGGGCTTCCCCGAGGGAGACGTCTCGCTGCACCACGTCGGCGATCGCGTGGCCGGCTACGTGAATCGGACCGGGGTGACCAGGTCGGCGTAGACGAGCAGCACGGTCATCGCGATGAGCAGGATGGACACGGCATACGCGATCGGCAGCCCCTTGGCGACGTCGACGTAGCCGGGGTCGGGTCGGCCGAGCAAGCGGGCTCCGGTGCGTTTGATGCCCTCCCAGACGGCCCCGGCGAGTTGCCCACCGTCCAGGGGCGGCATCGGCAGCAGGTTGAAGAGGAACAAGGCGATGTTGACGCCGAAGAGCAGACCGAGGATGAAGCCGGCCTTGGCCCGCGCTTGGTCGGCGATCGGCAGGTCGGCGGCCACGATCTCGCCGCCAGCACGGGCGACGCCGACGACCGAGATCAGGCCTTCGGGATCGCGTTCCTCTTGTCCGGTGACCGTCTGCCAGACGTTCACCAGGCGCTCGGGCACGGTGAGCAACACCTGACCGGTGGCTGCGACGGTCTCGACCAGCTTGACCGGGGCCTCGGTGATCGGTAGGCGCACGAAGTCGATCGACGCACTGGCACCGAGGAATCCGACGGTCTCGACAACGAGTGTGCCGTCTGGATTGACCTTGACCTCGGCCCGGGTGTCGTCGGCGAACGCGGCCCGCTGCACCGTGGCCAGCGTCAACGTCACCGGCACTCGCTCGCCGTTCCGGTCCAGGACCAAGTCGATGGATTGCCCGGCCGAGCCGCGAATGACGTCAGTGACCTCGCCCCACAAGGTCACCGGCTGGCCATTGACCTCGACGATGGTGTCTCCCTCCTGGAGCACCCCGGCCGATGGCGGCAGCGGATCGCCGGGCTGACACTCGGCCAACGGTGCTTCGACGGTCGGGGCGGCTGTCGGAACACACTCGGCGACCGTGGACAGTCGCGGCACGAGCGACTGGACGCCGACGCCGCTGATCAGGATGACGAGCAGCACCAGCGCGAGCAGCAGGTTCATCGTGAGCCCGCCGAGCATGACGACGATCTTCTTGGGCACGGACAGCTTGTAGAAGACCCGGTCTTCGTCTCCGGGCTCCACCTCGATGAGTGAGTCGTGGCGGGCTTGGTCGATCAGCCCGCTGAACCGTCCGGTGGAGACGTCCCGCAACTGTCCGGGCTGGTCGCCGGGCCGGGGCGGGATCATCCCGATCATCCGCACATACCCACCGAGCGGGATCGCTTTGATGCCGTATTCGGTGTCGCCACGTTTCCTCGACCAGATCGTCTTGCCGAAGCCCACCATGTATTGGGTGCATTTGACCCCGAAGAGCTTGGCGGGCAGCAAGTGCCCGATCTCGTGCAACGCGATCGACAGACCGATGCCCACGACGATGAGCAGGATCCCGAGGATCCACAGGATCGTCTCCACGAAGCTCTACTCCCTGCTTGTCCGGTTGTCGCTACCCCGTCCGGTCGTTCGGGCCGCCCGGGTGCGGTGCGTCGCGTTCATCCGAGCACTCGTCGACTTCCAATCAGCCGAGTGGTCGGTCACCCATTCTCCCCGACGATCTGCCGGGCTCGTTCCCGCGCCCATCGGTCGGCACGCAACACCCTGGCGACATCCGGGTCAACGTGCGGGACGCGCGAATCGCTCCCGATCGGCATACCCGGGTCTTGCTTGAGCTCGTGGTCGGGCTCGTGCTGGGCGTAGTCGTGCACGACCTGGGCCACCGTGTCGACGATGTCGGGGAAACGGATGGCCCGGTCGTGGAACGCCGCGACACAGACTTCGTTGGCCGCGTTGTACACCGCCGGGTAGGTGCCCCCGGCGGCACCGACCTGCCGGGCCAACGCCACGGCCGGGAAGGCGGCCTCGTCGAGGGGAAAGAACTCCCAGGTCGCGGCCCGGCCCCAGTCGCAGGCCGCTGCAGCGCCGGGCACCCGATCGGGCCAGGCCATCCCTAGTGCGATCGGCAGCCGCATGTCCGGCGGTGACGCTTGCGCGAGAGTCGATCCGTCGACGAACTCGACCATCGAGTGGATCACCGATTGCGGGTGCACGACGACGGCGATCTGCTCGAACGGGATGTCGAACAGCAGGTGTGCCTCGATGACTTCCAGGCCCTTGTTGACCAGCGTGGCACTGTTGGTCGTCACCACCGTGCCCATGTCCCAGGTCGGGTGAGCCAGCGCCTGCTCGGGGGTGACCTCGCGAAGCTGGGCTCGGCTCATCCCCCGGAACGGCCCACCACTGGCGGTCACGACCAGCCGGGCCACCTCCTCGGCCCGACCACCGCGCAGGCACTGTGCGAGGGCGCTGTGCTCACTGTCGACCGGCACGATCTGCCCGGGCCGGGCCCGTGCCTTGACCAGCGGCCCGCCGACGATCAGCGATTCCTTGTTGGCCAGGGCGAGGGTGTTCCCGGCTTCGAGCGCAGCCATGGTGGGTGCCAGCCCGATCGAGCCGGTGATCCCGTTGAGGACGACGTCGGCCGGGCGGGCGGCGAGCGTCGCGTTCGCGTCCGCTCCGGTGAGGATCTCGGGCCGGTATGCCGGGTGCCCGGCGTCACGGGCGACCGACGCGATCGTGTCGGCCAGCTCGCCCGGATCGGCCGTGGCGGCGGCCACGGCATCGACACCGAGCTCGACGGCTTGGCGAGCCAGCAGGCCCAGTTGGGCGCCACCGGCACTGATCGCGGCGATCCGGAACCGTTCGGGTGCGGCCCGGGCGACGTCGATAGCCTGAGTGCCGATCGATCCGGTCGAGCCGAGCAGGGTGACGGTGCGGGGGTCGGTCACTGAGGCATTCTCGCAGCCATCTCGAGTCGTTCCAGCGGTGTCAGCGCAGCACGACGTCGACGTCGAGATCGGCGCGTTCGGCGTCGATGTCGGCAAGCACCGACCGCAACGCGGCGTACCCGTGCCGGTCGGTCCGGCGCAGCAGCGCGACCGAGTCCCAGACGAGGGTGACCGGCCGGTCGTCGTCACCCAAGTCTCGGAGGGCGTCGGCCAGAGCATCGAGGTTGTTGCCGAACCAGTCGGGCAGCGCGAGCGCCTCGGCGAACGCCACCAGGGCCGAGTGCCGGTCCAGGGCTCCGGTGACCAGAAAGACCTGGCGGCCGGCGTGCTCGGCTGCTGCGGTGAGGGCACCGACGTCGGTGTCCGGACCGTGGATCTTCATCGGCCCTCCTGGATTCTGCGGAAGCTCTGGTAATGATCGTCGGTGTAGTAGTGCTCCCCGTCGTCGCCGGAGACGATCCGGCGCGCACCCCGGTCGTCGGATCCGGGTGTCTCGACGGTGTATTCGCGGTAGTAGCCGGACGGGCGATGCGGCAAGATGCCTTCACGATTGCCGAAGGTCTTGTCGTCGTTGCGCGGATAGGGATAGGGCCCGCCGGCCCGGATGAGCTCGAGGGTTTCGCGGGCTTCCGGTGGCAGTGCGGATTCCGCGATGAGTGCCAGCCCGCTCACCGGGTCGGTCGAGGCGGTGACCGTTGCGGTCACCGGTGATCCTGAGTCGCCGGTCGTCCCTGAAAAGGGGTCGGACGATCTGCCGGACAAGAACACGGCGAGAGCGATGACGAGGCCGCCGATCACGAGCAGCGCGAGGGATCCTCGGCGGCTACTCGCTGTGGACGAGAGCTGGCGCACGACCGTCGTACCTCCCTTGCGGCCTGACCCAGGCCGCTGGTGTCCGTGATGACCTCGGTCCGGGAGAGCCAGCCAACCCGGTCATGGCCGCCGCCGGGCGACTCCGGCGGATGAAGCTCTCGGACGCAGCCGACTACAGCAGGCCGACATCCGGAGCTAACGGCCGGCCGGGTGTCAGTCCGAGGCAGGCCTCGTCGAAGTGTACGGTGTAGACCTCGCTGGAATACCCGACCGACCTGGCGGGCCGGGCACCCGGCACGGGGAGACCCGTCTCGCCATCCATCTGGCCGACCATGACGAAGTCGAGCTGCTCACACTCGGCAGCGACCGACGAAAGCAGTCGGCGGATTGCGGTCGGCGACGAGCCGGCCAGCAACGCCACGCTCAGGCACCGGGCCGGGACGCCGAGGTCTGGCCAGCGCGGATAGCCGAGAAGGTGGGTGGGGATCCTACGCGCCAGTGCATGTACGCCCCCGTAGCGGGTCACGACATATTGCTTGTGCTCCTGCTGATCCCACAGCGCACACCCAGCCACGGGGCGGCCCTCGGCGTCCAGCATCAGCCGGACGTCAGCGTCGGCCAGACCCGATGGTGCCCGCACCGGGCGCAAGTTGTCGCGACCGGCCAGCTGCAACAGCTGTTCCACGGTGCCCGGCGTAGTCCTCGCTGCGGCTGAGCCGCCACGACGCCGGTAGAAGTATGTGGTGTAGCTGCCCACATGCCGATACTCGGGCATGCCAGGACGCTGGGTTTCGAGAAACCTCCGGGCCATCGTGTGTTTGGTCAGGATGGTGGTGTAGTAGAGGTCGACATCACGAGTCTGCTCCCGCAGGAAGGCGAACATGGCCGGGAAAGTGGTCACTCGGCCGCGGACCTCGGGCAGCCCTTTGAGGCCTGTCAAGTAGCCGATCCGGCAGGGCTTCCCGTCGATCCACTCGGTTCGTTTGACGCAGGCTCCCATACCGACGATCCGCCCGCTGGCTGAGTCACGGGCAATCGGCACCACCACCTCGTCGCCCTCGGCCAGCAGCGATGTGTACGGATTCGGCCCGCGGGTGAATCGCACCTGGAGGTTTCCGGGGAAACCGTCGTCGCTGGCATAGATCGCCGCCAGACCGGGTCCGTCCTCAGGGCCGGCGAGGTCTACCTGCCACCGGCTGGAGTCACTTGGGAAGCTCATCGAGGTGCGCTCCGATCGGAATGTCGTACTTCTCCTCGATTTCCCGGCCCAAGCGGAGGTTCATCATCCAGAAGACCGGCCACATGCGCAGCCGGCCTCGGCTG
The DNA here is from genome assembly GCA_002748155.1 of Actinomycetales bacterium. Lineage (GTDB taxonomy): Bacteria > Actinomycetota > Actinomycetes > Actinomycetales > Dermatophilaceae > Phosphoribacter. The sequence goes on from PDRO01000006.1 coordinate 83,189, forward strand.
AACGCGTGCATGCCGCGGACGAAGACGGACCCGGGTGCGCCGAAGTCCTTGCGGGCCTGCCGGCACAGACCACTCACCTCCTCGGGGGCCAGCTTTGCCGGCCGAAAGGCCAGTTGGCCATAGTGGTAGTCCTCGTCCAACCACCAGGTCGGTGACAACAACCGCCCTTCGGCTTCGAGCCTGGCGTAGAGCCGGGTCCCCGGGAAGGGCAGTAAGTGGTTGAACGCAGCCGTGTGGAACGCCGACTCCTTGGCGAACTCGACCGTGCGGCCGAAGGTTTCACGAGTGTCCCCGTCGTAGCCGAGAACGAACGTGGCATAGATGCCGATCCCGGCGTCGTGGATTCGTTTCACCATTTCAGCTCGCTCACCTCCTGCGACGCTCCACCGTTTGCCCATTGCGGCCAGGCTGGCCGGCTCCAGGGACTCGAAACCGATGAGGATCAGCTCGCACCCGGCGTCCTTCATGGCCCGCAGCAGGTCGGGGCGTGCGGCCATCTCCAAGGTTCCTTGTGCAGCCCACATCACGTTCATGGATTTCAGGCGACGACACAACTCCAGCACGTTGTCGGGATCGGCCACCAGGTTGTCATCGACGAAGAAGAAGACCTTGCGCCCGGACACCTCGATGTCGCGGACCACCCGGTCCAAGGCACGCGGGTGGTAACGAGCCCGGTAGTAGCTGGCGATTGCGCAGAACTCGCAGAAATGCCCACAGCCGCGCCCGGTCTCGACCAACCCGACTGGTAGGTAGTTCTTGTCCCCGAAGATGGTCCGATCAGGTGGTGTGTCGTCGATCCGGACCCCGCCGTTGTAACGGGGTCGCAGCGAACCCGACTTGAGATCGTCCATCACCTGAGCCCATACCGCCTCGGCGTTGCCGGTGACGATGGCGTCGGCGTGCGCGGCGGCTTCCTCGGGCAACAGTGTGGCGTGGTAACCACCGAGCACCACTTTCACGCCACGCGCGGCGAAGCGATCGGCGATCGCGTACGCCCGTTTCGCCGTATACGTCTCGACCGTGATGGCCACGACGTCAGTGGGGTGGTCGTAGTCGATCAGCTCGATCCGATCGTCGAAGAAGACCTGTTCAACGTCCGGAGGCGTCAGCGCCGACAACATGGCGATGGTCAGCGGCTCCATCTTCCACGTACCGATGTAGCGTTCGCCCGGCTTCTTACCGATGGCCGGCAGGACGAAGGCGACTTTCACGCGGTTGCCGGCAGTAGCGACAGCTGGCTGGCCGCGCGGCCGATTGGTACGTCGACCCTGGGGATGTCCGAGTTGTCGACCATGCGTTCGCGAGGGAACGCGTCGAACTTCTTGGCGTAGCCGCGGTAGCCGAACAGGTTGGTCACCAAGGACGGGAGCGGTGCGCGATCGAAGGGTGCCAGTCGCTTGACGATATGGCTCAGCGAGTAGGTCTGGTCCCAGGCCCAGGCGATGCCTTCGTAGAGCTGGTCGGCGGTCATCTGCTTCGGCTGGAACACCACGTGTTCGACGTCGTACATCGCCCAGTCCCGCTCGATGATGCGTCCTTCAGCCTCCATCTGCGCATAGAGCCGGGTCTTGGGGAAAGGCGTGAGAATCGAGTATCGGGGTAGGTCCATCTTGGTCTGCATCACCATCTCGACAGTGCGTTCGAACACACTGGTGTCCTCCCCGTCCCCACCGAAGGCGAAACAACCTTGCACCGCGATGCCCGCATCGTGCAGCTTTTGCATGAGCAACGGATACCCACCGACCTTGTTGACTCGTTTGCGCACGAGCTTCTGGGTGTCGTCGTTGATCGACTCGAAACCGATGAGCAGTCCTTCACACCCGGACCTCTCGAAGAGCTTGATCATCTTGTCGTCCCGGCCGATCGCCGAGGTGACCAATCCGAGCCACCGTTTCTTCAAAGGCACCAACGCCTGGAAGAACTCCTCGGTCCATCGCCGACCGGCCAAGAGGTTGATGTCAGGGATCACCACGTGCTTGCCCGGTAGCGCTTCGATCTCGGCGATCGCCTCCGCTACCGGACGCTTGTGGACAGCTGACCCGAAGGCCGTGGGGTAGGCGCAGAACGTGCAGCCCAGTGCGCAACCACGAACCACCTCGACGGTGTTCGTCGTGATGTAACGCCGTTTGTTCAGCAAGTCTCGTCGAGGGGTGGGACGCCCGACGATGGTGTAGTCGTAGTTCTGGTGGTACCGAGGCTTGAGTTGCCCTGTGGCGAAGTCTCGGCACAACTGCGGAAAGGTCTGCTCGGCGAATCCGGTGACCACCGTGTCGGCGTGCCGAGCCGCCTCCTGAGGCAGCAGGCTGGCATGCACTCCACCCAGGACCACGGTGGCGCCCCGCGACCGGTAGTAGTCAGCAAAGGCGTAGGCTCGCGAAGCCGTTCCGGTGATCATCGTGATGCAGACGAGGTCGGCGTCCAGATCCAGTGGGATCGGCCCCGCTGTCTCGTCGTAGACGGCGACCTGTGCTTGCAACTCGGCGGGCACTAAGGCAGCCAGCGTGGTCAAGGTCAGCGGGGCGTAGTGAATCCCGATGCCGAAGCTACCGTGAAAACGGTGCATGGCCCCGGCGGGCGCGAGAAAGGCGATCTTCATGTCAGTTGTCTCCTGGTAAGAGTGTTGCTGTAGGTGCGGCAACCGAACCCGAGGCACCTGGGCCGATTGACCTCATGACCAGCACGGTGGGTTTGACATCGCCCAGCCGGGAACCCCTTGAGCGGTGCTCCAGTCGGCTCCAGTCATCGAACGGGTGATTCGGGCGAGCCACCAAAGGTCCTAGCTGCCCGAGACGTCGGGCGTAGTCGTAGTGGTAGTTGCGCCGGAGCCGGGCCTCGATCGACCCGGCCTGTTCCGCCGACACCCCGTGGGCTTCATAGTGGTCCGAGCGTGCGACCAAGACGACAGCGTTCAGATCGAGCTCCTCAAGAATCTGGGCCACGAAGGCCTCGTTCAGCTTCTCCCCGACCAGATCCGACACCCGATCCAGCCGCCCCACATAGCGCAACACCGGCAACGCGCCGTGATACCCAGTCACCTCCACGACGTCACCGAGCCGGTAGCGATACAACCCACCCGCCGTAGTCAGCACCACGGCATACCGGCGATCGGGCTCTAGCTCGTCTGCTGTGACGATCTCGGTGGGCTCAGCACTTGGATCCGTCGGATCGAGCACGAGGAACTCGAAGAAATGGGACCGTGCACTCAAGACCGCGCCACCGGCTGCCTCGAGCGGAACCGACACGAAACCCTCGGTGGCCAACAACCCCTTCGGTTGGATCACCACGTCGGGGAACCGGGCAGCCAGTTCTCGTGCCGGAGCAGCGGCCGACGCGTCGGCCCAACAGGAGATCACCTGTAGCTGTGGCCAGACCGCAGCGAAATCCCCGTCAGCCAGTGGGCCCGCGAGCTCACGTCGCCGCCGAGGGGTGAGGTGCCCCAGCAGCACGTCGGCACGACTGCGCATCCGGTCCAGGATGATGGTGAACAGCGTCGGATTCCAGATCGAGACCAGCGACAGATCCCGGGCCGCCAAGAGCTGTTGGCAGGTGGCGTCGAAGAACTCGTCGATGTCGGTCAGGGATGCAACCTCCGAAGACACCGCGAGAACCGACCCGAGCAGACGTTTGGCCACCGGGCCGAGGTAGTCGGCGTCTTCCTCGAAACCGATCGGCACCACGCTGTCGATACCGCCGGTCTCCGGATGCGGACCGACCGGTGTGATCGACCAGTAGCTACGTCCACGAGCCAGGCCCGGGTAGGTCTGGAATAGGTCACTGAACCAGGACTTGACCCCACGCTGGAACTGCTGCCTCAGGCCCGACGTGTACGGAACGAGCTTGGACGGCGCGGCGGAGCCAGACGACGGTTCGAACAGGCGAACCCGCTCGCAGGTCAGCACCCCTGGTTCGCCGGCCGCGATCCGCCGAATCGCGGGATCGTAGTCGTCCCACGTTGACAGCGGCACCGCCTCACGGAAGTCAGCGAGGCTGCGCATCACGCCGAAGCGGTGGTGTCGCCCGAACTCACTACCTGCGTTGCGCGAGACGATCTCATGAAGCAAGTCTTGCTGAGCGTGCCGGAGGTCCCGGATCGCGAGCAACCGACGCAGCTCACCGGCATACAGGGTCGCGATCGTGGTGTTGGCCGCCTGCGTGACCCATCGGCCGATCATGCCCGCAGCAACGGGATCAAGCCCGGCTTGAGGTTGTTTTCCGACAGCTCGGCCAAGCACACGAGGTCGTGGCCCACGGTCCAGCCCGGGTTAGCTTCGACGAAGAATGCCACCTCGGGCTGGCTCAGCTCGCGTTCACTCAACTCGGTGTCGCGGAGCCGGTCCTTGGGAGTCCGGTATGCCAGCACGCCAGTGTGCGGATCGTAGTCGCTCGGGAAGAGTTGCCCAGCGTAGGCCGTCATCACCCGCTGGTCAGCTTCCGGCGTGGGTATCCCACGCCGGGGCCAATAGGCCTTGAGGAAGTTCGCCAGTATCCGGTAGGTGCGATAGCCCTTGCTCACCAGGAACCAGTGCAGTGGCACCGGGGCGTCGAAGATGTATCGCCGCGCGAACGTCTGCCACAGCACCGGCGACCCACGATGGGCCGGATGCAAAACCGTGTCGCCGGAGAACAGACCCTCGACACCGCCCGCCGTCATCCGCTTCTGACTGCTGAACCCGACGATGTCGCCGGTCTCAGTGCGCAAGACAACTACTTCGTCCTTGGCATCCAAGTCTTCTTCGAAGGTCTCTCGGGTCAGCCCGGCATAGACGAGGTCCATCACGGCGAACATGGCGTTGCGGTCAGCGGACGACAGCTCGGCTATCGACACGATCTGACCCGACAGTTGGCCCGACATGATGGTGATCCTAGAGCGCGCGCGCGGTGCGAGGTTCAGCCTGGTAGCCCAGGGCCATGTCCTGCTTCTTGAAGACCTCACGGCGGAACAGCGGATTGTAGGCGACGAAGTTGGCGAACCGAACCGGGTTGCGCAGGTTGGTCCGTGGCTCAGCCAGCCGGTGCATGATCGAACGCACGCTGTTAGTGCGGCTGCGTGCCGCGAAGCTGGCTTGAGTCAGCTCGTCGGCGGTCATCCTCGCCGGCACGAACGGAGCGTGGTTGAAACGATAGTCCGGGTGCAACCACCAGACTCCGTCGTAGAGCAACCGCTCCTGGGCAGCGAGCTCGCGGTAGAGCGGAGTATTCGGGTAGGGCATCAACACGTTGTATGCCGCGAACGCGAACTTGTTCCGGATAGCGAAGTCGCAGGTGGCCCGGATGCTCTCCAAGGTGTCGGTGTCGTGCCCCAAGGTGAAGGCAGCCCAGGTCTGCAACCCGAGCGAGCGGAGTTGCTCGATGGCTCCGGCATATTGGTCGCCGGCTGCCGACCGGTTCACCGATTTGTGCATCTCCCGGAGGGTGTCCGGCGAGATGGACTCGAATCCGATGACGTTGCCCTGGCAACCGGAACGCACCATCAGGTCCATCAGCTCGGGGTCTTTGAGCATGCTCAGTGACGCCTGGCTCACCCACCGGACCTTGAGCGGGATGAGCGCCTCGAAGAGAGACTTTGCGGCGTCGGGATCGGCCACGATGTTGTCATCGACGAAGAACAGGTAGCGACGACTCTGGGCTTTGATCTCTTCGACGACCTCGGCCGGATCCCGGTGCCAGTGGGAACGCGCGAAGAACACGCTGGTCGCGCAGTAGGTGCACCGATGTGGACACCCGCGCGAATACTGCAACAACGTGATCGGCAGGTAACCCTTGCCGGCGAACAGGTCCCGACGCGTCATGATGCCGTCCTGGATTCGCGGCGCGGGTGACGTGCCGTCGTAGCGCGCTCGGAGCCGGCCGGCAGCGGCATCCGAGAGGACTTCTCGCCACACCGACTCAGCATCACCGGTGACCACGGCGTCAGCATGCCCAGCCACTTCGTCCGGCACCAACGTTGGGTGCATCCCGCCCATCACCACGAGGACTCCGCGGTCGTGGAACTCGGCAGCAATCTCGTAGCTGCGCTTGGCCGTGAAGGTCTCGACCGTGATGGCCACCAGATCCACTGGGTCGTCGAAGGGGATGTCCTGCATCCGATCGTCGTACAGCATCACCTCGAAACCGGGGGGCGTCAGTGCAGCCAGCACCCCCAGCTGCAGCGGCTCCATTCGGCCCGAGTCGACGTAGCGCCGATCACCGAGACGGCCCATGTTCGGTTTCACTAGGGCGAGTTTCATCCGGAGACTCCGAGCTCGCGTCCCTGCTTGGCCCGGATCTCGCGCCGCGACACGAGGTTTGCGGCAAGGTGGAGCCAGATGTTGTGCGGCCGCCGGTTGGCCGGGGACAGACTGCGCCGCCTGATCGAGCTCAGCGACGTGAAGGCGTAGCGGGCCTCTCGGCAGGTCTCGGTCAGCTGATGCGGGGTCATCCCCGCCGGGCGCAACATCGCGTCACCGTAACGGAAGGAATCGTCAAGCCACCATCGCTCGTGGAGCAGTCTCTCGGTTTGGGTCAGCCGGTCGAACAGCCGGGTTCCCGGCATCGGCATCAGCGGGTTGAAATTGGCGATCGAGAAGCCTGACCTGGTGGCGAAGTCGACGAGCGCCGGGCCGGTACGGCAGGTGTCGTGGTCATAGCCGATGACAAACGTCCCGTAGATCATGAGCCCGGCCGCCGCCACGTTGCCGACGATCCGGTCGTAGTCGGTGTGCAGGTTGGCGCCCTTGCCCATTTGCTTGAGGTTCTCGATGGCCAACGACTCGAAGCCGATCAGCACCATGAAGCACCCCGCCCGACGCATCAGGGCCAGCAAGTCCGCGTCTTCGGCGACGTCCATCGAGATCTGGCACACCCAACGTTTCCCGAGCCCGACCAAGGCGGTGAACAGGGCTCGGGCTTGCTCCCGGTCGGCGAACAAGTTGTCGTCGACGAAGAAGAGCAAGCGTTCCGGGCGGTCACGGACCTCGGCGACGATCAGCTCCAGCGGCTTGCTTCGGACCTTGTGCCCGAAAAAGCTATGGATCGAGCAGAACTCGCACGCATACCGGCATCCCCGGCTGAACTGCACCACCCCGAGTGGCGGGTAGCGCCGCCGATCGACGGCATCCGATGCCGGCCGCAGTGTCAGGTCGGCGTCGTTGCGGGAGATGTACCGGGGTTGCAGTGTGCCGGAAGCCAGATCGGCCAGCAGCTTGGGCCAAGTGTCCTCGGCCTCACCGACCACCACCGCGTCCGCGTGTTCGCCGGCTTCGTCGGGCACCGCCGTCGGGTGGTATCCGCCCATCACAACCGGTATGCCGCGCAGCCGAGCCCGGTCAGCTATGGCGTAGGCACTGCGGGCAGCGAAGGTCTCGACCGTCAATGCCACGACGTCGGCATCGAAGTCCTCCGGTAACGCCTCGATCATGCCGTCGAAGAAAGTCAGCTCGATGTCTTCCGGAGTCAGCGCCTTGATCAGTGAGAACACCAACGGCTGCAGCGCGTCCGAGGACGGACGTCCGCTCATGCTAGGCCTGACAAAGGCGATTCTCATGCTTACGCCCCGACTGGCGAAGGGAAGAACTCGGACGGTGTGCCATCGTAGACGAGGCACCATCCGTCTGCTGGGAGAATGACACTGTCATGTCCGAGCAGCCTGCCGTCAGCGCCGAAGCAGCACCGTCGCTCGGCGCGTTGGTCGACCAGGCGCGCGGTGCCGACGCCGACGAGGTGTATGCCGGGTTCGCTGCATGGGCCGATAATGCCGGCTTAGAGCTCTATGCCCATCAGGACGAGGCGATCATCGCGCTGCTCAGCGGCCAGCACGTGATCCTGTCGACCCCGACCGGGTCGGGCAAGTCGCTGGTGGCACTGGCCGGGCATCTGGCCGCGTTGGCCACCGGGCAGGTGAGCTACTACACAGCACCGATCAAAGCCCTGGTCAACGAGAAGTTCTTCGCGCTCTGCGACACCCTGGGCCCCGAGCGGGTCGGGCTGCTCACCGGCGATGCCGCGGTCAACCCGGAGGCGCCGGTGATCTGTTGCACCGCCGAGGTGCTGGCCAACATGGCGCTACGCCAGGGGGCCGACGTCGGTGCCGGGCTGGTCGTCATGGACGAGTTCCACTACTACGCCGACCCACAACGCGGGTGGGCTTGGCAGGTGCCGCTGCTCGAGCTGGTCGACACCCAGTTCCTGCTCATGTCGGCCACGCTCGGCGACATGAGCAGGATCAGCGCCGACTTGCGCCGGCGCACCGGCCGGGAGGTCACCGAAGTGACCGGCACCGAGCGCCCGGTGCCGCTGATGTTCGAGTGGTCGCTGACTCCGCTGGCCGAGGTGGTCGAGCAGCTCGTGACAGCGGGCCGGGCCCCGGTCTATGTGGTGCACCCGTCGCAGGCGGCTGCGGCCGAGCATGCCCAGTCGTTGCGGGGGCTCAGTCTGGTCTCTCGCGAGGCGCAGGCCGAGATCGCCGCCCGGCTGCGTCTTGTGCGTTTCGGCGCTGGCTTCGGGCGCACCCTGGCAGTCCTCTTGCGCAAGGGGATCGGTGTCCACCATGCCGGGATGCTGCCCCGTTATCGCCGGCTCGTCGAGCAGCTCGCGCAGGCCGGGTTGCTCACGGTCGTGTGCGGCACCGACACGTTGGGTGTCGGGATCAACGTGCCGATCCGCACGGTGCTCTTCACCCGGCTGACGAAGTTCGACGGCACCCGTGAGCGGGTGCTCAAGGCCCGGGAGTTCCACCAGATCGCCGGCCGGGCCGGACGGGCCGGCTTCGACACCGTCGGGGAGGTCGTCGTCCAGGCACCCGAGCACGTCATCGAGAACGCCAAGGCCCTGGCCAAGGCCGGCGACGACCCGAAGAAGCGACGCAAGATCCAGCGCAAGAAACCCCCCGACGGCACTGTCGTCTGGACCGAGCAGACCTTCGACCGGCTGGTGGCCGCCGCACCCGAGCCGCTGACCTCGCGGATGCGAGTGGACAACGCGACGATCATCAACGTGCTGGCCCGCCCGGAGGATCCGGTGTCGGTGCTATCCCGGCTCACCCGGGACAATCACGAGGATCGCGCCGGCCAGGCCAGGCTGGCTCGGCGGGCGATCCGCTTGGGCCGCAGCCTGCTCAACTCCGGTGTCGTCGTGCGATTGCCGGAACCCGACGAGCAGGGACGCACCCTCGCACTGACCGTCGAGCTGCCCGAAGACTTCGCGTTGAACCAGCCACTGGCCCATTTCGCGCTCGCCGCGCTCGACCTGCTCGACCGCGACGCCCCGACGTATGCGCTCGACGTCGTGTCGGTGGTCGAGGCCGTCCTCGACGACCCACGACCGGTGCTGCTGGCTCAGCAATGGGCCGCCCGGGGTGAAGCGGTCGCCGAGATGAAGGCTGACGGCCTCGACTACGAGGAGCGGATGGCGGCCCTGGACGAGGTCACGTGGCCCAAGCCCCTCGCCGAGCTCCTCGAGGCCGGCTACACGGCATACCGGCAGACCCACGTGTGGCTGCCCGAGGACGCGCTCTCCCCCAAGTCGGTGGTCCGGCAGATGTGGGAGCAGGGCATGGGTTTCACCGACCTGATCGGCAGGTACGGGCTCGCCCGGTCAGAAGGGGTCGTGCTGCGTTACCTCACCGACGCTTACCGCACACTGCGCCAGACCGTGCCTGCGGCATACCACGACGACGTGTTCGAGGAGTTCCTCGACTGGCTCGGTGAGACGGTGCGCCAGACCGACTCGTCCCTGCTCGACGAGTGGGAGGCCCTGAGCGACCCCGATGGTATGCCGCGAGCACCCGGCGACGCACCGGCACCGCCGCGGCCGGTCACCGCCAACGAGACGGCGTTCCGCACGATGGTGCGCCGGGCCATGTGGCGCCGGGTGCAGTTGGCCGCCCGCGACGATGTCGCAGCGCTCGCCGCGCTCGAGCGGGATGCCGCCGGGGTCACCGACCCGCCGCGACGGATCGTCCTCGACGAGGCCGCCTGGGATGCCGCGCTCGGCGCCTACTACGACGTGCACGACACGATCGGCACCGACGCGGCTGCCGGAGGGCCCACGATGCTGGCGATCACCCCGGCCACCGGCGCCGACCTCGACCCCGGTCTGGTGTTCGTGTCGGCGCTCGGCCTCGAGGGTGACACCCGCGTCTGGCTGGTCCGACAGACCCTCGCCGACCCCGACGACGATCACGACTGGGTCATCGAGGCTCTCGTCGACCTCGACGCCTCCGACGCCGCGGGCGAGTTGGTGCTCACGACGACAGCGTTACGCCCCGTCGGCGGCGCCTAGGCCCGGGCCCTCCCCCGGCGCCTAGGGCGGGCCCTCCCCGGCGCGTCGCGGGCCCTCCCACCGGGAGAAAGCGCTTGACAGTGCACTTTTCCCGCAACTTGCCGACTTCAGAGGTTGACTCGCCGCACGATTGTGCACATATGCGCGGAGACGGCGGGCAGGCTACCCGCCCGGATGCAGGACCGATTCGAGCGCGGTGAGCACGCCGGCGTCCTCGATGGTGGCCGGGACGACCGTGGAGTGGCCCTCGGCGATCTCACGCATCGTCTTGCGCAGGATCTTGCCCGAACGGGTCTTCGGCAACGCACTGACGATGTCGACCTGACGCAGCGCAGCGACCGCACCGACCTCGTCGCGCACCCGCTGCACCAGCTCGGCCCGGATCCGGTCGCTGGCGGCGGTGTCGATCCCCGCCTTGACCACCACCAGCGCGCGCGGGATCTGGCCCTTGAGATCGTCGGTCACCCCGATGACGGCACATTCGGCAACCGCCGGATGCCCGGCCAAGGCCGCCTCGATCGATCCGGTGGACAGCCGGTGGCCGGCGACGTTGAGCACGTCGTCGGTGCGGCCCATGACGTAGATGTAGCCGTCCTCGTCGATAAACCCACCGTCGCCGGTGAGATAGAAGCCCGGGAACGCCGACAGATACGACGAGACAAACCGCTCGTCGTCGTGCCACAACGTCGGCAGCGTGCCCGGTGGCAGCGGCAGTTTGATCGCGATCGCCCCCTCCTCGCCGGCCGGCATCCGCGCTCCCGATACGTCGAGGACCTGCACGTCATACCCGGGCACGGCGACCGACGGCGAGCCTGGTTTGATCGGCAGGAACTCGAGCCCCTTGCAGTTGGCGGCGATCGGCCACCCGGTCTCGGTCTGCCACCAGTTGTCGATGACCGGCCGGCCGAGCCGCTCGGTCGCCCAGTGGTAGGTGTCGGGATCGAGTCGCTCGCCCGCGAGGAACAACGTGCGCAGCCCCGACAGGTCGTAGCCGGCGAGCTTCGACGCCTCCGGGTCCTCCCGCTTGATCGCCCGGAAGGCGGTCGGGGCGGTGAACATCGTCTTGACGTCGTATTCCGAGACGATCCGCCAGAACGCCCCGGCGTCCGGGGTGCCGACCGGCTTGCCTTCGTAGAGGATCGTCGTCGCCCCTGTGAGCAATGGCGCGTAGACGATGTAGGAGTGCCCGACCACCCAGCCGACGTCGCTCGCGGTGAACATCGTCTCGCCCGGCTCGACCTCGTAGATGTTGCGCATCGACCAACGCAACGCCACCGCATGCCCACCGTTGTCGCGATAGATGCCTTTGGGCTTGCCGGTGGTGCCCGAGGTGTAGAGGATGTAAAGCGGGTCGGTGGCCGCGACCTCGACACAGTCGGCGCCCTTGGCCGCCGCCGGTGAGGCAATAAACGCGGCCCAGTCGACCCAGCCGTCGAGCAACTCGGCACGGTGAGCATCCCGCTGCAACAACACGACCTGCTCCGGCTTGTGTGTCGAGCGGGCGATTCCTTCGGACAGGAACTCCTGATAGGGCACCACCCGGTTCGGCTCGATCCCGCACGAGGCGGTGAGCACGATCTTCGGTTTCGCGTCGTCGATCCGTGCCGTGACCTCGGCCGGCGCGAAACCGCCGAAGACGACCGAATGGATCGCGCCGATCCGCGAGCACGCCAGCATCGCGAACACCGCCTCGGGCACCATCGGCAGGTAGACGAGCACCCGATCGCCCTTGCCCACGCCTGCGCCGACGAGCGCGCCGGCGAGCCGGCGTACCTCGGCGAGCACCTCGGCATACGTGTAGGACCGTTTGACACCGGTGATCGGCGAGTCGTAGTGCACGGCCACCTGATCGGCCCGCCCCCCGGCGACGTGCCGGTCGACAGCGTTGTAGCAGGTGTTGAGAGTGCCGTCGGGGAACCACCGGTAGAACGGCGGGTTCGAGTCATCGAGGACCTGCGTCGGTGGCGTGATCCAGTCGATCTCCTCGGCCGCCTCGCCCCAGAATGCCTGCGGGTCGGCCAAGCTCGCGGCATACGCCTGACGGTAAGCGCCATTGCTCATGGGAGAACTGTGCCCGGTTCTGCCCGGGACCCGCCAATTCAGATCGAATAGCGGCCACTAGCCCGCGAGGCTAGGCCGGGCGGTCGACGTCGGGTCTGGCACCATCGGGGCGGTGGAGATCGACCGGTTGGAGACGCTACGGGCGCTGCTGGAGGACCCAGGATCCGGGCCGCCGCAATCGCTGACCGGGTTGCGCCTCCAAGACCTGGACCTGCACGCCGTCGAGTCGCAGCTGCTGGCCCGGACCGACGTGACCGGCCTGGTCGTGCTCGGCGGGCGCCTGTCCCCCGATCTGTCGCTACATCTGGTGCAGCACGGGGCGATTGTCTTCCCTCGCGACCCGCACGCTCCGGTGAGTGTCTACCGCTCTCGGCTCTACACCGCGGACGAGCTGTATGCCGGGCTGTCGAGTCCGGGCGGGTATGCCGGCACACCGGACGCCCGCGCCCACGAGTGGACGATCCAGGCACCGTCGGGTCAGGACGCCTACGTGGCGATGCTCCGGGCGATCCACGACGAGTCGATGACCGACGCCCTCGGTGAGGCGCTCGCCGGGCTGCCGGTGGCCGGTGTGATGGGCGGACACTCCGCGCAACGCGGCAGCCACGTGTATGCCGCCGCCACGCGACTCGGGCACACGCTCGCCGAAACCGGCTTAGTCGTCGCGACCGGCGGCGGCCCGGGTGCCATGGAGGCGGCCAACCTCGGTGCCTATGCGACCGACGCGGCAGCGATGGCACGGGCGGTGTCCCGGCTAGCGCAGGTGCCCGGTTTCCGGCCCGACGTCGGTGAATGGGCCCGCACCGGTCTGGCGATCCGCGACCAGCTCTGCGGGCCGGAGCCGGACCGGCCGCTGCGGTCGGTGGGCATCCCGACCTGGTTCTACGGGCACGAGCCGCCCAACGTCTTCGCCCAGGGGGTCGCCAAGTATTTCTCCAATGCCTTGCGCGAAGACGGCCTGATCGCCCGGTGCACTGCCGGGATCATCGTGTTGCAAGGCGCTGCGGGGACGGTGCAGGAGGTCTTTCAGATCGCTACCCGGCTCTTCTACGAGCGGGTCGGCCCGGGCGGCACCGCCGCCAGGCGGGTCGACGAGAGTGTCGGGCAGGTCAACGGCGGACCTCACCGCGACGGCCCGCTGCCGCCGCTCGTGTTGGTGGGTATCGACTACTGGAACCGGGTGTTGCCGGCGTGGCCGTTGTTGCTGACGCTCGGAGCGGACCGGCCGATGGGTGAGGTCATCCATCTGGTCGATACCGTCGAGGAAGCTGCCGAGTTGGTGACGGGGTGATCGGCGGTGCTGAGCCGGAGTTCGCCCGGATCGAGGACGCACCGCTCGCCGGCAGACCAGCACCCTCACCGCTGGCTGAACCGTCAGTTTCGCCGGCTCCTACGATGTGGCAGCTGCCAGCTGCCCGCAAGCACCATCGATGTCGCGACCTCGGGTGTCGCGCACGGTGGTGGGGATGCCCCGGGACCGCAACCGGTCGACGAACTCCTCCAGGACGCCGGCGCGTGAGGCGGTCCACCGGGAGCCCGGCGTCGGGTTGAGCGGGATCGGGTTGACGTGCACCCAGCCAGTGCCGCGGGCCCGCAGCACGTCGGCGAGCAGATCCGCGCGCCAACTCTGATCGTTGACGTCTCGGATGAGCGCATATTCGATCGACACCCGGCGCCCGGTGGCCACGTAGTACCGGTAGGCAGCATCGAGTGCCTCGGCAACCGGCCACCGGGTGTTGATCGGCACGAGTTCGTCACGCAACTCGTCATCGGGAGCGTGCAGCGACAAGGCGAGGGTGACCGGGATGCCCTCGGCAGCGAGCTTGTCGATGCCCGCCACGAGGCCGACCGTCGAGACGGTGATTCCCCGGGCCGAGAGTCCCAACCCGTCGGGTGTGGGGTCGGTGATCCGCCTGATGGCTCCGACCACTCGGGCGTAGTTGGCCAGCGGCTCCCCCATGCCCATGAAAACGACGTTCGAGACCCGCAGCGGCAACTCACGTTCCGCGGCGCCGCCACCGGGCAACTCCCCACGGCGCAGCGCGCGCGCCGCGGCGACGACCTGCTCGACGATCTCTCCCGTCGTGAGGTTGCGGGTCAACCCGGCCTGACCGGTCGCACAGAAGGGGCAGTTCATCCCACAGCCGGCCTGGCTAGACACGCAGATCGTCACTCGGTCGGGATAGCGCATGAGCACCGATTCGACTCGCGCACCATCGGCCAGCCGCCACACCGACTTGACCGTTCGTCCGGCGTCGGCAATCTGGTCCGTGCCCCGGCTGAGCAAGGTCGGCAGGAACGATTCGACCAGCTCTGCCCGGACTGCCTTGGGCAGATCGGTCATCTGGTCGGGATCGTCGACGAGGCGCTCGAAGTAGTGGGTGGCCAGTTGACGAGCTCGATACGCCGGGTGCCCGGCCGTGCGTAAGGCAGCTGCCCGCGCGGTCGGGTCGAGATCGGCCAGATGGCCCCGACGGATCAGCGGCATACAGATCAGTGTCTCAGCACGACGTGCGGCAAGCTCCCGCTGCTCGGATTCGCGACGCTCCCGGCCCAGTTAGTGGGCACGGCGGCCACGAAGTGACCACCGTGCCCACCGGGCCTCCCGCTGCCAGCAAGCACTCGATCGGCTCTCCCTTCCGACCGTCTGCCGACTGCCCAGTTCGTCTTTCCAGCGAGTCCCCTCCTGACACCCGCCGGTAAGACAAACCGAATCCGTGGGCGAGTTGCTCAGTGGGGCTGGCTGCCGCCTGATGCACTCGCTCGACTATGAGACGGTCGAACCAGCAGGGCGTTACAGCTTTTTCGGGACTTTTTTTCGGGCATCCATCCGATCGGATGCCGAGCACGTCGGCGTCGCCCGGATCGGGCAGTTCAGCAGGTCATCCACCAGGGATTGGGACGAAGACCACGAGCACTGCCCAGACGACGGGGGCAGAGACCACGAGTGAATCGAGACGGTCCATCAGCCCACCGTGGCCGGGCAGGATCGAAGACATGTCCTTGATGCCGTGGTCACGCTTGACCGTCGATTCGGCCAAGTCGCCGACCGTAGCCGAGCAGGCGACGAGCACCCCGAGCAGGACGCCGACCCAGACTGGAGCATGCAGGCCCTGGGTGGCGCACACGATCGCCACTGCGACGCAGGCGAGGACCGAGCCGATGAAGCCCTCCCATGACTTCTTGGGGCTGATCGTCGGGGCCATCGGGTGGCGGCCGAACAGCACGCCCGCGGCATACCCTCCGATGTCGCTCGAAACGGTCACCGCCATGAAAGTGAAGCTACGCCACGCTCCGTCGGGTGCCGCAAGCAGCAGCATGGCGAAGCCGGCGAGCAACGACGGATAGGCGGCGACGAAGAACCCTCGGGTGACATCGGCAGCAGCGCCTTCGATGCTGTCCGAGCCGCGCCACATCATGATCAGGGCGCAGGAAAGCAGGAACGCGACGGCGAGCGCTTCACTGCCGCCGTAGTAGGCCGAGAGCATCATGCCGGCGCAGCCCAGCACAGCCGGGACGACCGGAACGTCCGCCCCGCTGCGACGCATCGCCTGGATGATCTCCCAGACTCCACCACAGACCGCGACGGTCGCGAGCGCGAGGAAGAGCTCTTTGCGCCACACGTGCGCGACGACGATCAGCGCTCCGAGCAGCACCCCGACTCCGATGGCCACCGGCAGATTGCGTCCGGCCCGGGACGACACCTGCTGGGTCACCCGTGCCTCGGCGCGCGTTTGGGGGATCGGCGACCCGTCGGCGGCGGTCTCGCGAGCGGGAGGCGGTGTGTCGGTCATGTTGGTATGCCGTTGCCCCTCAAACCTCGAGCAGCTCGGCCTCCTTGCCCTTGAGCAGCTGATCGACGGTCTCGACGTATTTCTTGGTGACGACCTCCAGCTCCTTCTCGGCGCGGATGCCTTCGTCTTCACCGACCTCGCCGTCTTTGATCAGGTGCTCCAGGTCGGTTTTGGCTTTGCGCCGGATGTTGCGGATCGAGACCCGGGCCTCCTCGGCCTTGTGGTGGGCGAGCTTGATGTAGTCGCGGCGACGTTCCTCGGTGAGCACTGGTAGCACGCACCTGATCACTGTCCCGTCGTTGCTCGGGTTGATGCCCAGGTCGGAGTCACGGATCGACTTCTCGATGGCGTGCATCGATTTGGCGTCGTAGGGCTTGATGAGGATGGTCCGTGCCTCGGGGGTGGTGAAGGAGGCCAGTTGCTGCATCGGTGTGGGTGTGTCGTAGTAGTCGACCACGAGCTTGGTGAACATACCCGGATTGGCCCGGCCGGTGCGGATCCCCGCGAAGTCTTCCTTGGCGACCTCGACGGCCTTCTCCATTTTCTCCTCGGCTTCGAAGAGTGTCTCGTCGATCATCGGGGCCACGCGCTCCTCGGGTCTGCGGCTGGGTCTGCCTGGCTAGTCTCGCCGTCGGTGCCGGTCACCCGGCGACGACGAGTGTCCCGATCCTCTCACCTCGGAGGGCCTTGGTGATATGGCCCTCCTGCTCCATCCCGAAGACGACCATCTCCAGCCGATTCTCGGCACACAGCGCGAAGGCCGCCGCGTCGAGGATCTTCAGCCCTTTGGACAGGGCCTCGGAGAAGGTGAGCTGGTCGATCTTGGTGGCGGTCGGGTCGGTCTTCGGGTCGGCTGAGTAGACCCCGTCGACCCCGCTCTTGGCGAACAGCAGCTGGTCGCAGTGGGTTTCCAAGGCCCGCTGCGCGCTGACCGTGTCGGTGGAGAAGTACGGCATCCCGGCACCGGCACCGAAGATGACGACCCGGCCTTTCTCCAGGTGCCGGATCGCCTTGAGCGGGATGTAGGGCTCGGCGACCTGACCCATGGTGATCGCCGTCTGCACCCGCGTGTCGACGCCGATCTGCTCGAGGAAGTCCTGCAGCGCGAGACAGTTCATCACCGTGCCGAGCATGCCCATGTAGTCGGCCCGCGCCCGGTCCATGCCCTTCTCCTGCAGCTCCGGGCCACGGAAGAAGTTGCCACCGCCGACGACGATGGCGACCTGCACCCCTTCGCGCACCGCGACCGAGACCTGCTCGGCGATCGCTTTGACGACCGCCGGGTCGACCCCGACGTCGCCGCCACCGAAGACTTCGCCTGACAGCTTGAGCAGCACCCGCCGCGAGGACTGAAAACCGGATTCGTTCTCGGGCAAGTTCGGGCTCACGTCAGTCTCCTTCGTCGGCAGTGCTCCGATCTTGGCATACAACGTGCCGATCCTCACGAGTCGCAATCCGGGTCAGACCCGGCCGACCGCTCCCCTCAGCGTTTCGGCGAGAGGCCGGATGCTGTTGCGCCCCAACGGTGGCAACGAGTTGTCGATCACCGCCGCCGGAATGGCACCCGGTTCCGACGGCAGAGACCACCAAAGGCCGGGGTATCTCGGCTCAGCTACCGACGCGGAAGCGGGCGAAGCCGGTGGCTTCGACGCCGGCCTCCTTGAGCACCTGGCCGACAGACTTCTTCTGGTCCTTGGCGAAAGCCTGGTCGAGCAGGACGTTCTCCTTGAAGAAGCCGTTCACCCGGCCCTCGATGATCTTGGGTAGGGCGGCCTCGGGCTTGCCCTCCTCGATCGCGGTGGCTTCGGCGATCCGGCGTTCGTTGGCCACCGTCTCCTCCGGCACGTCAGCGCGGGACAACACGTTCGGGGAGAACGCCGCGATGTGCATCGCGACATCGTGCGCCACGACCTCGTCAGCACCGTTGGTGGCCAGCAGCACGCCGATCTGCGGGGGCAGGTCCTTGCTCGTCTTGTGCAGGTAGGCCGTGACGCTGTCGCCACTGACCTGGGCAACCCGGCGCACGACGATCCGCTCGCCGGTCGCGGCGTTGCCCTCCTCGAGCAGCTCCTTGACGGTGCGTCCGTCGGGCAGCGTGGTCTCCAGCAGTGCGTCGGCATCGGCAGCGCCGGTGGCGACAGCTTGGGCCAGCACCTGGTCGGCGAGCGCGCCGAACCGCTCGCCCTTGGCGACGAAGTCGGTCTCGCAGTTGACTTCGACGAGGGTGCCTGAGCCGCTTTCGGCTTGCGCAGCAACCAGCCCGTTGGAGGCCGAGCGACCCTCACGCTTGGTCACACCCTTGAGCCCCTTGATCCGCAAGATCTCGGCTGCCTTGGCCATATCGCCGTCGGCATCTTCGAGGGCCTTCTTGACGTCCATCATGCCGGCGGCGGTCTGCTCGCGGAGCGCCTTGATGTCGGCGGCGGTGAAATTCGCCATGTGTCTTCTCTCGATCGTTTCTCGATAGTTCAGGTGGGCTCAGGCAGTGGGCTCGCCGGTCTCGGCAGCCTCAGGTGCCTCAGAGGCCTCAGCAGCCGCACCGACCTCAGGCGTCTCAGCAGCCTCAGCGGCCTCAGAGGTCTCAGGCGTCTCAGAGGCTGTGGGTGCCTCGGCAGCCGCGGGCGTCTCAGCAGCCTCAGCGGCTGAGGCAGGCGGAGCAGCCTCGGCAGCTGCCTCCGGTGCACCGGCGTCCGGGGTAGCCACAGCCTCCTGCGCCGAGGCGGCCTCGGCATACAACTCGCGTTCCCACTCGGCCAGCGGCTCGTCGGCAGCCACACCGGCGCCGGAATCACCGGCGTCACCGGCGCGGGCCTGCGACCGGGCGATCAGCCCATCGGCGACCCCGTCCGCGATCACCCGGGTGAGCAGGGTGACCGAGCGGATCGCGTCATCGTTGCCGGGGATCTTGTAGTCGACCTCGTCGGGGTCGCAGTTGGTGTCGAGGATCGCGATGACCGGCAGGCCGAGCTTGCGGGCCTCGTCGACGGCCAGGTGCTCTTTCTTGGTGTCGACGATCCAGACCGCGCTGGGCACCTTGGTCATTGAGCGGATGCCGCCGAGGGTCTTCTCGAGCTTGTCCTTCTCCCGCTTGAGGATGAGCAGCTCTTTCTTCGTGTGGCCGGAGCCGGCCACGTCGTCGAAGTCGATGTCCTCGAGCTCCTTGAGCCGCTGCAGCCGCTTGGAGATCGTCGTGAAGTTGGTGAGCATGCCACCGAGCCAGCGGTGGTTGACATACGGCATCCCGACCCGGGTGGCCTGCTCGGCGACCGGCTCCTGGGCCTGCTTCTTCGTGCCGACGAACAAGATGGTGCCGCCGCGGGCGACGGTCTCCTTGACGTATTCGTAGGCACTGTCGATGTAGGTCAGCGACTGTTGCAGGTCGATGATGTAGATGCCGTTGCGCTCGGCCATGATGAAGCGCTTCATCTTCGGGTTCCACCGGCGGGTCTGGTGCCCGAAGTGCACGCCGCTCTCCAAGAGCTGGCGCATGGTGACGACGGCCATGGCCGTGCCTCCTTATGAGTCGTTGTCAGTTCCGTCGGTATGCCGCGAGCCCGGGCCGAGCCCGAAGGCACGAGCGGGTGCGGCATACCTGCCTGGTGCCCCGACCCACCCCGCCGGTGTCTGTCGAAACGGACGGCCGGACTGCCGTGGTGGACCTCCGACCAGCGTGCTGGTCGGCACAGGGCACGCGAAATAGGCCCGAAGGCCGTCGACCATCATACGACGTGGCACGGTGCCTGCGACAATCGCGGGAATGGCCGGGAATAGACGGTCAGCGGTATGCCGGCGCAAGCCCGGGCCAGGGCTGGGCCTGTTCCAGCTGAGCGGCCAACGCCAGAAGCAGGCCTTCTTGCCCGGTCGCGCCCAGCAGTTGCCCGCCGATCGGCCAGCCCTCCCGGGAGAGGCCGATCGGCACCGAGAGCGCCGGATGGCCGGTGACGTTGGCGATTGCGGTGTTGCCGAGGATGGGAGTGGCTCGTAGCTGCGCCCGGAGGGTGCCGAGTCCGACGAACTGACCCGCCGGTGGGGGCAGCATGTCGAGTGTCGGCAGGAGCAGGACGTCCCAATGTGCGAATCCGGCGTCGACTGCCGCGGCGACCCGGCGGCCGATCCGCTGCACTTGTCGCACCACCGCCGGGGTGGCCCAGCCGGCCAACCGCAGCGTCTGACGGGTGGTCCTGTCGAGCAGTTCCGGATGCTCGACCAGCCGGGCTTCCTCGCGCATCCCGGAATAGAAGAGTGGCATGAAGGCCGCCGTTGGCGCGGGCCATGGTGGCGCGATCCGGGTCACCTGGTGGCCGAGGTCGGCCAGTGCCCGAGCGGTCGCAGCCAGTGCCTCGGCCACTTGGGGGTCGACCCGGCGACCGGGCATGACCGTCTTGGTCGTCCAGCCGATCCGCAGGCCGTCACCGCGCGCCTTCCGCGACCGGGCAGCTCGTGGCGACTGCGCGGCCTGCTCGACGAAGGGCGCCACGGGTGGCTCGGCGCGCCACCGGTCGGTGGGCATGTTTCCCGAGATGACATCGAGCACGAGTGCCTGGTCGGCCACCGTCCGGGTCAGTGCACCTAGGCTGACCAGACCGTGCCAGAACTCGGTCAGTGGGGCACTGGAGATGCGTCCACGTTGCGGCTTGAGCCCGACCAGGCCACAGCAGGACGCTGGCACCCGGATCGAGCCAGCGCCATCGGACCCCATCCCGACCGGGACGAGTCCAGCGGCCACCGCCGCCGCCGAACCGGAGCAGGAGCCGCCGGCCGAGCGACGGGAATCCCATGGGTTGTAAGTGCGCCCATAGCGGGCGCTGTCGGATTGCGGGAATTGCCCGAATTCGGGCATGGAGGTCTTGCCGACGATGACGGCACCGGCTGCCCGCAGTCGTCGGATCACCTCTGAGTCGTTTTCAGCCGGTGTCGAATTGCCGAATCCGCCGAGCGTCGTCACCTCGCCCGCGACGTCGTACTCCTCCTTGACCGCGACCGGCACTCCGGCCAGCGGCCCGTCGTGCCCCATCCAGCCGGCATCGATTGCGTCAGCCTCGGCCAGCGCTCGTTCGGCGCGCACGACGGTGAAGGCACCAAGGTCTTGGTCGTACGCCGTGATCCGGGCCAGCGCGTGCTCCACCGCTGCCCGGGCGCTGAGATGCCCGGCCCGCACGTCGGCAGCGATCTGCCGGGCGGTCGGTACCGGCCCGGGCGTCGAATCAGTTGCGGAGCGTGTCAGATCGGTCATGTGCTCGGATCGGTCGTTTCTTCGCGTCGACTCGGTGGCTTGTTGCGCACTACGAGGCTACTCCGCTCCGGGCCGTGGCTTCGGTGTGCTGGTCAACCTGGTGGACGTTGTCACCCTGACCATGTTGGGCCGACAAGTCGACGCCGGTTTCACCGAGAAGAAATCAGAGCTATCCAGGTTCTCAAGCACCCTGGTCGCGTCCTCGATCAAATGCCCAGTGCGGGCCCAAGCTCCAGCCGAGGAAGGGCCGGGTTGCACGCCTCCGACCGTGACGAGCGCTGCGGTTCTAAGTGGTGAGGATCTGCTGCCCCTCAATGATCATGCCGTTGCGCGCGACCGGCCAGGAGGCAGCTCACGGGACTCCGCGGGTGCAGATCTTCACGAACGCCGTGGTTTGCGGGTCGGGTTGTTGGGGCCTGCGCCGACGCAGCCAACCCGCCCGCGGAGGCGATGTCCCGCGTCAAGGAGTTGGCAGGGATCTCTCGGTTTGAAAGGCGGAGATCGTCGGGTCGGCGATCCCCAGGGGCACGTCGAGTGGCCGGTTCCAGGTCAAGGCTTCATGTGGCCGGATGGTGTTGTACTCGACCCGGTAGTCCTGAGCATGATTGGCGAGCATGACGGCGTCCTCGATCTCGTCGATGAAGAGCCACTCCTGTTTCAACGTCCCAAAGCCGCGTTCGCGTGACCCGTTCTGCCCTGGCGTCCGCACCCGGGTGCGGACGTGGCGCAGCTCGGGGTGGTCGAAGATGAACCTCTCGAACCGGAACGAGCGTAGTGATCCGCCGTTGTCGGTCACGATCGTGATGACCGGCTTGATCTCCGTAGTCGCGACCTCGACCTCGCACACGTCGGCCAGCAGGTGGCCGAACATGTCCTCGCAGCCAGCCAGGACGAGCTCGATCGCATCAATGGCATCGAACTGGGTCGCTGTCGGGGAAACATGGAACGGATGCTCGTCCGTGGACCAGTAGTCCCGACAGCCAACCAGTCACCAAGTGCCGCCAGTGGTGGTCTCGAACTCGGAAAAGTCCAGCTGCCAGACCTGATTCGGCCCGGTCGCGTCGTTCGCGAACGCCGCCTTCCTTCGCCCGTTCAGCTTGCTGAGTTCGCGCTGATACTTGCACCGGCATGATGAGACCTTCCTCACGCAGCGTTCGCCACACGGTCGCCTCGGACACCACGTGGCCGTCGTGGCGCACCATCGCCCAGATCCTCCGGTGTCCCCAGGCCACCTACGGCCCCTTCGACTCGCCACCAGCACAGGCCTTAGCCTGCCAGCACCACCAGGTCCGTTCGGGCATATCAATGAGCCGACTGAACCTCACGGTCGACCAGCCCGCCACGACCCGATCACCTCAAGGTCCGCGAACGGCCCAACCGAGTGCCTGGGCCAGGTCAGCGAACTCTGCCTCAAGCCGCTGGGTTCCGCTCAGGGTCTGATTGACAGTCATGGTGGGTGGTCGTGTCAGGCTGCTTGAGCGGTCTGGTAGATGGTCTCAAACCCGATGGGTTCAGGCGATCGAGTCGGCGTTGACGACGCCGACGCTGGAAGTGCGTTCGGTCCGGGTGAGGATCGCCGGGCGCAGCTGGGCCCGGGTGGAGGGCCGCTGCCGCTTGAGGACGTTCTTCTACGGTCACGGCCTTCCACGAGCCCGTGCACTCCGGATACCGCGGCGCCAGTAGCACCATCTTCGTCGCCAGCGACCCGGCGAACACTGCTCGTGTATGAACCTCCATCGTCGGGAGACCTTGACCTGACTTGGCTCATGCTCTTGGGTTGGCGGGCGTCGCGGGTCGCTGACCTGAGGGTTTGTTGCTGTTCGGGTTGAAAGTGTGCACTAACCGGGGCGGGGGTTGACCCCGTTTGGTGGACATCCTGATCAACTGGATCCTGGGAGGTTGTCCCGGGTCTCGTAGAACTTGAGGTGGCGGTTCCCCCGCTCGATGCCTGCCGTGGGGTAGGTGTTGGGCGTCCGCCAAGACGACCCGATAG
>PDRO01000020.1 GCA_002748155.1 Actinomycetales bacterium
GGCAGCGCGCGATCATCGACCCGGCTGAAGGTCACATCGCGGGCAGGAGAGGCGAGCACCAGCAAGGCCCCCGTGACAACCACGATCACCGGCCACGGAGAACGCATAACGCGTCTGGCCAGGCTCCCCCACAAACCGTGGTCGCGAGGAGTCGGATCGGTGCGGACCAGCCGAAAACGGTTCACCGAGCTTCCCAGCACGGCCAGAGCGGCAGGCAGGGCCACCAGCGCGGACAACAAGGCCAGCAACGTCGCAGCGATGCCGGCATATCCGAACGAGCGCAGGAAGTACTGCGAGAAGAACAGCAACGATGCGAGCGTCACCGCGACGGCCAGCGCCGACACGAACACCGTTCGACCGGCGCTGGCCACAGTGCGGATCACGGCAGCTTCCACATCGGTCGTGCGTGTCATTTCCTCCCGGAACCGGTACACCACCAACATCGCGTAGTCGATGCCGAGTCCGAGACCGAGACCTGTCACCAAGTTGAGAGAAAAAACCGAAACGTCTGTGACGAGTGATATCAGGAAGAGCACCATGAAGGTGCCAAGAATTGATCCCGCAGCCACCAGGAACGGCAGGCCGGCAGCGACCAGTCCGCCGAAGACCACGATGAGCGCCGCCACGGTCAGCGGGATGGCGATCAACTCAGCCCGGGCCAGGTCTTCGGTAATCGTTGTGTGGATCGTCTCATCGATGGTGGGGCCGCCGCTGACGTAGACCGTCAAGCCGCCACCACCACCGCCCACCTCGTTGCGTAGCCGCGCCGCGACGTCGGTACGTTGCTCCGCCCCTTGTCGATCGCTGAAGACCAGTACCTGGCCGGTACGTCCGTCATTGCCCCGTAGAGCCTCCGGTTGCCCGGATGTCCAGTAGGACAGGACCTGTGAAACCCCCTCGACGGCGGAAATCCGGGTGACCAGGTCTTCGGCGGCAGCCGCGTCGGCATCCAGGCTCCTCGGAGTCTCAACCGCCATGACGGCAACCGGGTCGCTGACACCGAACCGGTCCTCGAGCGCTTGCCTGACCTGCGCCGAATCGCTGTTCGGGTCGTTGAAGCCCGTCGCCTGCAGCTGAGGGAACACTCTTGACCCGACCACCCCGGCTACCACAAGGCCCATCACGAACGCCACGAGTGCAAGCCGGCGATGCCTGACAACGATCTGGCCAAGGACTTCGAACACTGTTCGCCTCCACGATCCGGGCCGCCAGAACCTCATCTGAACGACGTTCACACCAGTGTCCGGACGTAATCTGAACATTGTCAAGACCAAAGTGAACACTGTTCTGTTGCGCGGCGGGCTAGCATGGCGGCGGTGAGTCACAAGCGCCCCCACTACCACCACGGAGACCTGGCGTCCGCACTGCTCGAGACGGCGGTCTCCCAGGTGCGGGCGCGCGGGGCGGGCCAGGTCTCGTTGCGCCAACTGGCTCAGGAAGTCGGAGTGTCGCCCAGCGCCGCCTACCAGCACTTCCCGGACAAGGCGGCGTTGATGATGGCCCTGAGTGATTGGGTCTTCAACGAGTTGGACGCCCAGATGCAGGCCGCCATCGATGCCGTCACCGTGGACGGTCCCACCGGTGCGCTGGCTCGCTTAGGCACCTTGGGCCACACCTATGTCCGATTCGCTGCCACCGAGCCGAACTTGTTCCGGCATATGTCGAATACGCCGCGCACCACCGACCTGCCCGACGGATCCTCGACGCCGGAGGTGACTGGGGAGACAGAACCCCAAAGCGGCGCACACAGGCTTGTTCTCGAGGCGATCGCTGAGATCGACGGCTACGGTCTGCTGAGAAGCGACATCGGATCGGATGACGGACTCGATGCCCTGGCCTGGAGCACCGTGCACGGCTTCGCGACCAGCCAGTTTCGATCTGCCGACGATTGTCGCGTCGGTCAGTTCCCCACCAGCCACCGCGTTCGGAGACCCGGCACCCGGCGGCCACTAGGAAACGTACGCGCGACGCGTTGCATCAGATCGACAGTCAAGAACGTGACCGCCGGCGGCACCAGCGAAGATGCCTGGCGGCGAGTTCAGCGCATCTTGATCACCTGGACCGCAACGGTGTTCGCCAGCAGGAAGGCGGCAGCGAGTGCGAGCGCCGTCAGCAGCAGCGGCACCGTGTCGCCCGCCGTGAGTCCGCCCGATTCGGCGAGGGCAC
>PDRO01000021.1 GCA_002748155.1 Actinomycetales bacterium
CACCCGGGCCGTCTCGTAGGCGGCCGCCACCTCTTCCAGCACGGCCATCAACGCTTCCGGAACGAACCTGCCGCCGAAGCGGCCGAACCACTCCTGCTGGGCAGCCAGCTGGTGCTCTTCGACGTCCGGTGCCGAGGCCGCCATCAACGCTCGACCCGCGATGACGGGTGGGTGGCCGCACTGACCAGGTCGGCGACCGCCCGGCGCGGGTCGTCTCCGGTCACCAGCGCTTCTCCTACCAGCACCGCGTCGGCACCGGCCTGCGCATAGCCCAGCACGTCGTGTGGGCCACGGATTCCGGACTCGGCAACCTTGACGATGTGGTCGGGGATGCTCGGCGCCACCCGCTGGTAGGTCTCCCGGTCGACTTTCAGCGTGTTCAGGTCACGGCAGTTGACCCCGATCGCTCTGGCGCCGGCGACGGCGGCCCTGGACACTTCGTCGGTGTCGTGCACCTCGACCAGGGCGGTCATGCCCAGGCTGTGCACTCGTTCGATCAGGCTGGTCAGCACCTCTTGTTCCAGTGCGGCGACGATGAGCAGCACCAGGTCGGCGCCGTGTGCCCTGGCCTCCCACACCTGGTAGGGGGTGAGGATGAAGTCCTTGCGCAGGACGGGTACGTCCACGGTGGCTTTGACTGCGTCCAGGTCGGCCAAGCTGCCGCCGAACCGGCGCTGTTCGGTGAGCACGCTGATGACGCCGGCTCCCCCGTCTTGATAATCCCGGGCCAGGGCAGCGGGATCTCTGATGTCGGCGAGTGCACCCTTGGAGGGACTACATCGCTTGACTTCGGCGATGACACTTAGCTGGCCTTGTGGCCAGCGCAGCGCTCCGACGCCGTCCATGGCTGTCGGCTGGCGGCGAGCCGCTTCCTTCAACGCATCGAGGCCGACCCGCGAACTGCGGCGCTCCACGTCCTCCAAGACATCGGCGATGATGTCGTCGAGCACTGTCATGTCAGCTCCCCTGATCGGCGTCGTGCGAGGTCCCAGGTGTACTGAGCCGCCGCGGAACGTCACAGCATGGTATCGCTGTCGCCCAGGACGATTGACCACCGCCCGGCGGCCTGCTCGGTCAGCGGACGACTTGTCCACTGAGCGCCGAGAAGCCGATTCGGCCTACTTCGCGGTAACAGGTACCCGCCGCGACAGGGGAATGACGTCTGCCTTATCGTGGGCGCTGCGCCAGGAAGGCGAGCGAGTCCTCTCGTTGCGTCGGCGCGGACGGACTCGACGATCGTCGATCTGGGACAAACGTTGGGAGCTTCAGGTGTCCACCACTCCACCCCCTCCCCCGCCACCGGGCGGAGACGACGGCGCACCGTGGGACGCGGACAAACCGTGGGACGCGGACAAACCGTGGGACGCGGACAAACCATGGGACGCGGACAAGCCGCAGGAGTCCAGCCGGCCGGACCCGGCGCCAGAGGACAGACCGGACCCGGCACCACAAGAACCGCCTACCGACGCCGGCACGAGCGGCTCCTCGTGGGGTACCGAGCAGCCCGGCTACGGTCAGCAGTACGGCCAACCCGGGCCAGCCGGTGCGCCAGGCCCCTCGGAGCAGCCCGGCCAGTACGGCCAAACAGGCCCGCCCGGTCAGCCGGGCCAGTACGGTCAGCCGGGCCAGTACGGTCAGCCAGGCCC
>PDRO01000003.1 GCA_002748155.1 Actinomycetales bacterium
ACTGATATTGCTGCGTTGGATCTGCTTAAAGCGTGCAGTCCCCGAGTAGGACACGAGCCACTTGCCGTTGTGGCTGGCGAAGACGTCAGAACGCCCGTCACCGTTGAAGTCACCGATGAAGTCACTTCGCAGCACGCTACGCTTGGAGGCCCCGGACGACGTGCCCTTGTTGGCAGGGTCATGGACGACCCCGCGGATCGATGAGCTACCTCGAGACAACCTTCCATTCGAGAATTTATAGGTAGCTCTCCCATTGGCCGACCAGTTTTGTTCAACTGCGTTAACGGTAGATCCAACGACTGAGTCCACAATAGCAACGTGGCCCGCTGGGTTGCTCGAAGTGCCGGCATGAATGATCATGTCGCCCGGTACCAGTGCAGAAATGTTGCCGTTAGCCAGACGAGTCATGCCCAGGTTCCCGGCTTTATCATAGATTTGGTGCGCGTAGGAGACCCCAGCAAAGATGCCAGAGTGCCAACCTTGCTTCTGATAGAAGCGCTGAGCAAGCTCTACGCATTCCCACCAATTGACACCTGGCCATCCGCCAACATGTCGTTCGCCCCCGCAATACGGGTCGGTGCTGTTCCCCTTACAGACGTTGACACCTTTGCCGCCGAACCAGCTTGAGCCCGCCAAGACTGGTTTCAAACTCGCCCAAGCTGGTGACGCAGTAGCCACTCCGCCAAGGAGGCCGACCGCGACAGCGGTGAATGCCACTGAGAAACGCCGCATGCCGCCCCGTTTCGCGATGATAGCCCTGCCCATTGGGACCTCCGTAACTTCGTAGGAGAAGACCTTCGCGTGCTCTTCAGGGAGTTTATCATCCGCGTAGGGCTGGCCCACTTCCGGTGTGCTGCACGCCCCTCCAAGGCTTGCGTGGAGTATCCCGTCTCGGGGTCGAACCGAGGACCCAACGTCTAGCCTCGGTGGGGTTGACCCGGTTTGGTGGCTACCATTTATGCGGCTTCCATGGTGGCCAGCCGTTGCTCGAATGCTATCGGGCCGATCTGGCCGAATGCGCTGTGGCGGCAGCGTCGGTTGTAGACCTGCTCGATCCAGAAACTGACCGCGGTGGTGGCTTGGGCGCGGGTGGTGACCGGCTGCCATGGCGGGGGGGCTGATGCCCCGGATGTGTTGTTCACGCATGATCGTGGCGACCGTGTTGACCGAGACCACCTCGCCGGTCTCACGCGGGGCGGCGGTTATCCGCGGTGCTCCGCTCACCCCGTCCGAGGTGTTGTGAGCGAGACGGGTCTTCACCGCGAGGTCAGCCCGCCGAGCCTGGCGTGGGCCCGGTCCGGCATCCCGTTTGACCGCCCAGGCGTCATAGCCCCACGGCGACACCCCCAGCAGCTCGACCATTCGCCTCAACGGATCCCGGTGGTGGCCTTCTCCGCCGCGATCAGCTCGAACGCCTCGACGGGTTCGAGTTCTCGGCCGCCGCGAGGGGCCCGATATGTAGGTGATCTCGACAGCGTTGGGGGGTTGCTCAAGGATGGTCGCGGCGACGAAGGCCTCCCGTCGATAAGCCGGGGTGTACCTCTTCCTCTTTGTACCCATGACGGGCATCCGCTCCTGCCAGGCCCAGAAGCCAGCTGATCAGGATGTCTAGCAAACGGGGTCACCCCAGCCTCGACCCTTCATGGTTGTGGGGGTGACAAGGCGGCCCGCGCGGCATTGCCGGCGCTGGCGGTGGTGGGTGTGTTCGGTCCAGGTGATGATGGCCGGGCGCAGCTGGGCCCGGGTGGACCACTGTCGTCGGTTGAGGACGTTCTTCTGCAGGAGTGCGTACAGCTTTCCATGGCCACGTTGTCAGTGCTTGACTCCACCTGGTGCCCGCCGCGCCGGTCGACCGCGGTGCGCAGCGCTGTCACCGCCAACGACGCTGTCATCCGGGAGTCGATGCTGTCATCCGACGATCTGCCCCGAGTGGACGTCCTTGTGTCGGCGCACATGTATAGCTTGCTCTCACTGGTGGGGTGTTCGGTGTAGGGGTCGGACCGGGGCGCCCGGTCAGCTTTGCGGCTGGTGGGTTTGCTCGGCCTGCTCTTGCGAACCGGGCGTGCCCATTCCTGAGTATCCGGCTGTGGGTCTGGTTCAGGCCGTTGGGGTGGGTGTCCGTGTCACCCAGGGGTTCGAGATACGGGTTCCTCGGGAGCGGTACCTGGCGGCGGGGACCGTTGGTGCGTGGAAGAACTCGATCCCATCCGCGGTGATCGCCGATTCGGGCAGGTACCGGCGGATCACGGTGTGGGTGTTCAGCGTGGGGTGGCGCTTGGTCAGCCAGCCGACGCTCGGCCAGAAGGCGACGTGGTCGACGGAGGAGAAGGTCCGCTTAGATACCCCGTGCTGGGGACGTACCCGCACCAGATCCTGATCGCCGGGTTGAGCCGACAGGGGGGTCTGCGAGCGTGCGATGTGTCCTCCGGTGGGTCAGCTCCGGGTCTTCGCTGTGATCGACGCAAGGGACGTCTTCGATGGGTAGGTGGAGACAGTCTGCGTGGTCTGGCCGCGTCCTTGCCACCTCCGGCGCTGGATGCGCCAGCCGAGGACGTTGAACCCGTCCTCGATGTGGGTCAGGCGAGTCTTCTGCGCCGATAGGCGCAAGCCGATCGGGCGCCACCGCGTCGGCCACCTCGCCGAACAACGCTTCGGCCTCTACGCGAGGTCCGCGGACGAGGACGACGACGGTGTCGGCGTACCGGAGCAGCTTCATCGTCGCGGCCCCGGCGCGTCGATGCTTAGCGCGGGTCCATGACAGGGCCGAGCATTTCCCACCTGGTGGTGAAGTGCTCATCCAGCACGGACAAGGCGATGCTGGCCAACTGTGGTGAGAGGATCCCGCCCCGTGCGGGGTGCCAGTGCGGGTGTCCCTGTTCAGCCCGTCCTCGGTGAGGACACCAGCCTGAAGGAACGCGCGGACCAACCCCAGGACGCGCTTGTCGGCGATCCGGCCACGGACCCGCGTCATGAGGGCGGTGTGGTCGATATCGTCGAAACACGCCGCGATATCACCCGCGAACACCCACTCATCGCCGCGGTTGCCCGTCGTGGCGTCCTGGATCTCAGCGACCGCGTCCTGGGCTCGTCTTCTCGGCCGGAACCCAGAAGAGGCAGGGTTCGACGTCGGCCTCGACGATCGGCTCCAGCACCAGCGTCACGGACGCCTGGACAATCCGGTCCGTCATCGACGGACCCCTCAACGAGCGGGTCTTCCCGTTCCCCTTCCCGATGATGCGCTGACGCACCGGCAGCGGCGTGAACTCCCCCGGCCTTCACCTGTCGGCGCAGGTCGGCGAGCATCTCGGTCACCTCCTCGGCGGGAACGAATCGCGGCACGATCCCGTCCACCCCCGCAGTGCGACCACCCGTGTTACCCCGCACCCGGTCCCACGCCGCCATCAGGAACCCGGGCTCGTGCACGAAGCTGACCACATCATCAAACTAACGACCCGGATCGGCCATCTCCCAGGTACACCGCAGCGCGGCGCAGGACCTCGTTCTCGTGCGCCAGCAGCCGGTTGCGCTTGGTCAGCTCACCCAACGCCGGTGACTCCTCGACAGTGGTCCCGGATCGGCGACCGTCCTCGTTACCGGCCCAGGGCAGCCACCGGTGTCGACCGGACTCGCAGATCCCGACGTCCTTGGCCACCTCACACACGGGTGCCTCGGCCCGACGTGCCACCGCGATCACATCGTCGCGGAACTCTTTCGGAAACGCTTGAGGCGTGGTCATCATCCTCCCTGCCAGGACTGACAGTCCTCACAAGGTCGGTGTCAACCAGACCAGGGGCAGACCCGGGGCCCAGCTCCGACGGTCGGTGTCGAGAGTCGGAGGGAGGAGGGCGGACCGAATGCCGCGCACATCGATGGGCAACCGCAAATAGTCCCCGCGCCCGGGTTCAGGCTGTCGAGAGACCGTAAAGGAACGCGGGCCGGCCGCTCCATGTCGTGGTGTCGCGCAGCGTGGCGCAGCTGACATCGAGCGAGTCGAAGGTCAGCACATGGGTGAGTCCGAACTGGGGCACAAGCTGGCAGGGGTCGATCGCGACGACAATGACGTCGAAAGCGGCATTGGACATCTTGGGGGGCCGGCCAGGGGCACCCGAGAAGTCGAACCGCAAGTAGCTGGCGCCTCGGTTCCAGACGAACTCCTGGGATCCCGTCGGGTCGAGCTTCGACCACTGCTCGCGAACCGGGCCGGTCACTTGATAGCCGCTGAGCGAGGGGACGCCGTTGGCGACGAGCAGCGCATTGAGGGCCAGGTCATCGCTGGCGAAGAGCACCTGCTCTCCGCCTGATACGGCGGTTTCCTCGTAGCTGCGAACCAACCCGGCGGCGGGGCTGGCGCGCAGATCACCGAGGCCGAAGAGGACAGGATTGACCGAGAGGCCGGCCCATCCGGTCACGACCGCGACGGCCACAGGTGGGAGCCAGTGCGCGCGCCATCGGGAGACCACGAGGATCAGCAAGCCGGTGACGACGGTGGTCAGGACAATCTGTCGCATGGACAGGGTAGGCAGCGCTCGGCGTAGATCCAGCACAGCGATCGCAGTGACCGCCGCACACACCACTGCGCAGAGCAATGCGTAGCGGGCCGAGGGCCCGGGGGGACGGACCTGCGAGAGCACGAGCACGAGCAGCAGCACCGCGAGATAGCCGAGCGTCTGGGTGGCCCGGATCGGCGTGACGAGGTTGAGCAGCGGTACATTGGACCCGATCGAGCCCCAAGGCAGCATGGTCCACGCCAGCCACACTGCGAGTGACCCGCCGAGGGCCCAGAGCACGGCCCGGCGGCCCGGCTCCAAGGCGGGCGATCCACGCAGCGCCGGCAGCAGGAGCACAGCCCACACGGCGCAGATCGCGAACGCTGACGTCACTTCACTGGCGTTGTGCAGCAGCGGCGGCAGGCGGTTCTGCAACTCGAAGAGCCCAGGGGCACCGAAGAGCTGATACGGATCCATGGGCATGCCGGTGGATCGCCTCAAACCTGGGTATGCCGTGCTGAGCTCGGCTTGCAGGGCAGGCAGATTCTCCCACCAGGTGCCTGCCAGCAGAAGCGCGCCTGCGGCTGCGCCGACGCCGAGGCTCGCGATAGCCGGGCGTCGACCGGCCCGGGGCACGACCAACCAGAGGACGGTAGCCAGCGCTATGGGCAGGCCGATCACCAGGCTCCACGGGACGTAGTAACTGGCCAGACGTGCTAGTGAGCCACCGGCGACGATCGCGATGAGGATTCCGCGCGTCTTCCGGCCCTCGGCAAGCATGTCCCGAGCTATGACCAGGAGGTAGCTGCCGGCACTCGCGAATGCCATGATCCGGGTCGGCATGAACGACCACCACACGGACGCCGGCGCTGCGATGACGAGCACTACCGCGAGCCAGGACAGGGGCCGAGTCGCACCGAGCCGGCGCAACAACGGTGGCAGCGTGAGTAGCAGGAGCAGCGTGGGGAACGCCCGGAACGCAGCGAAGAGCATCGCGTCCGGCAGCCACGGGCCCAGCCGCAGCAGGTTGCCTTCGGCGAAGAACAGCGTCTCGAAGAAGCCTCCCGACGATGTCTGGTAGATGAGGTCGGGGTCTTGAGCCAGCGGTGAGTGCGTCGAACCACCGTTGATCAACACCCCGAGGTCCAACGGCGAGGCGGCGAGCCACTCGTCAGATCGGATCGGTTGCGGGTCCCCCCACTGCCGGCCGATGGGGTGGGCCGGATCCTGACGCAGCATGGGCATGCCCATCGACGAGGTGCTGGCACCGGCGACCGTGACCAATAGGTAGCCGATCGTGGGCCCCCAGACCTCGATTCGGTCGGGCCATGACCCACCCCAGCGACCCGGCAGCCTTCGCACGCGCTCAACCTATCCTCGGGGCCACACGCAACGTGCTGGCCTGCCGGGGCAGGCCAGGTTCGTGCGGCGGCCGAATGGAGTCATTGCCTCTGGACGGCAACGCCGGGGATGGAGCACGCGTCATCGGCTATTGTCCGGCAGCGGCCACGTTCGATTTTGCAGTGGCTAATGCTCGGTCGACGATTTCGTGGGCCGAGATTATGGACGAACGCTCGATGTCCGCATCGACCTCACCGCGCACCAAGCGAACGAAATGGGCCAACTGGCTGACTAGCGGCTCGGCCCCCACTACTTCTGGCACTTCCATCTCGGTGACCTGCCGGTACCCGTCCCTGCCTTCGTTTCCGTCCAGGGTGAGGTGCCGGTAAGAGGTCACCCCGCGGCGCAGCAGATCCACCTCGACCATGCGCCCGATTTCCTGGATGACCAGCGTGCGCACTTTGCGCTGTCCGATCCGGCTGGCTGAAGCCGTGGCGATGGCACCGTCATCGAACACGAGAGCAGCCTCGACGACATCCTCCGCGCCCGGGCTGGAGTCTGGATGAAAGCAGCCGACCTCGACATTGATCGACTCCGGGCGTTTGCCGCCGAACAGCTGCGCGATGAGATCCACGTCGTGCACCAGCAAGTCCCACCCCACGCCGGTCTTGATCCGAGGAGCGTAAGGGGAGTGGCGCTCAGCGCGGGCGTAGCGCGGTTCCCGCACCATGGTGCGCGCCACCATCACCGCCGGATTGAATCGTTCCAACAGGCCGCACATGAGAGGTACGCCACGTCGCTCAGCGACGTCCAGCACTTCGAGGGTCTGGGCCAGGGAAGGGCACACCGGCTTCTCGACCAGCACGGGCAGGCCGGCTTCGAGGAGCGGCACCACGAGGGCACGATGCTGTTCTGTCGACGCGGCGACGACGGCGGCATCGATCCCTGTCGTTTGCGCGAGCTCCGGCACCCAGGACGATCCGTACCGCTGCGCCACCGAACGACCTAGCTCTTCGCGAGGTTCGACGACAACAGCCAGGTTGGTGTCCGGGCCGGAGGCGATGACTCGGGCATGGTTGAGGCCCATCGAGCCTGAACCAACCAGTGCGACATTGAGTACGGGCATGATTTTTACCTGTCGTGAACCGTCGGCAGAATCCTGCCACAATCCCGGGTCTAGGCATGCCCGACTCGCCCAGCCGCGCGTGGGACAGGGTGCGACGCGCGGGCTGTTCTAGAGTGAGTCCCCGGTTAGGTCCAATTCCGTAGAGGAGGCGCCCGGTGACCGGTGCTCCGGACGGCTTAAGCACTACCCGGGGGCAGTTGGGCCGCTTGCTCCACGTCGGCCGGATCGTCCTGCTGCTCGTTGTCATCGTCGCCGCTGGGCTGGCGCTGCGCAGGCACTGGGGTGAGGTGACTGAGACGGTGGCGTCGCTCTCCTGGCGCACATGGCTACCGTCGATGATGTTCGTGCCCATTGCGATCGGGTGCTCCACGATGAGCTGGCAGGCATTTGTCGACGAACTCGGCGAGCCGATCGGAGCCGCGCGAGGTGCTCAGATCTTCCTGGTCGGGCAGCTAGGCAAGTACGTCCCGGGGTCGGTCTGGGCATATGTCCTCCAACTGGAGTTGGGTCGACGGGCCGGGCTGGCCCGAGCACGGATCTTCGCGGCAACCGTCTTCTCGATCGCCGTGGCGGTTGTCGCGGCCCTGATCAGCGGCTCGATGGCCATCCCCGCGATCGTGCGCACCGACGAGGCCCTCAGCGCACTCACCTGGCTCTACCTGTTGCTTCCGGTCGGCGTGGTCTGCCTTCATCCGCGCATCCTGTCGTGGGCAGCTCGGCAGGGATTCCGCATCCTGCGTCGTCCGGCACCCGCGCATCCGATCCGGAAACGAGCGGTAGCCCGATCACTTGGGTGGGCGCTGGCGGCATACGGCTGTTTCGGGGTGCACTTGTGGCTGCTCACGCGGGAGGTGGCCGTTCCCACGTTCGAGAACCTCGGTCTCACCGTCGGGACGATGGCGCTGGCGATGATCTCCGGGCTGTTCTTCTTTCTGTTGCCTTCGGGGGCGGGGGTTCGCGAGGCGGTCATCGTCGCGGCACTTGCTCCCTGGGTCGGCATCGGGCGAGCAGTCGGGTATGCCGCTGTCTCGCGGGTCATGTTGACCGTTGGCGATCTACTCATGGCCGGTGGTGCGGCATTGCTGGCCGTGTTCGAGAATCGTCGGCATGGTCGGATCCCGCCAGATCCCGGACTCGTCGAGATCTCCTAGCTGGAGGAGAAGAACAAGGTGCGCATTGGCGTCGTGGGTGGCGGGATCGTGGGTTTGGCGACGGCGGCGCGGCTGGCCGCTCGCGGGGCCGAGGTCATCCTCCTCGAGAAGGAGCCGGGCCTAGCCGCGCATCAGACCGGGCGTAACTCCGGCGTCGTCCACGCTGGCCTCTACTACGCGCCGGGAAGCCTCAAGGCAACGATGGCCGTGGCGGGTGGGCGATCGATCGACGCCTACGCGCGGGCTCGGGGTGTCGCCGTGGACAGGTGCGGAAAACTCGTGGTGGCCAACACACCCGACGAGCTCGTGGGCCTGCAGCGGCTCGCCGACCGGGCCCAAGCCAATGGCGTGGACGCCCGGTTGCTCGAACCCGCCGAAGCTCGGGAGTTCGAGCCGTACGTGCGCTGCAAGCGCGCGTTGCATGTACGCACGACCGGGATCATCGACTATCGGGGGGTGTGCGCTGCTCTGTCGCAGGACATCCAGGAGGCCGGGGGACACGTGCGCACCGGGGCCGAGGTCGTTGCTATCGAGGACCTGCACGGCTCCCTTCGGGTGCAGCTGCGTTCCGGCGCGGAGCGCGTCGACGGGCTTGTGGCGTGTGCGGGTCTGCAGGCCGACCGAGTGGCGCTGTTGGCCGGGCTGGTGCCACAGGCGCGGATCGTCCCGTTCCGGGGCGAGTATTACGAACTCGTGCCGCAGAAGCACTACTTGGTGCGAAACCTCATTTACCCCGTCCCCGATCCCCGGTTCCCCTTCTTGGGTGTCCACTTGACCAGGATGATCCACGGGGGAGTCCATGCGGGTCCCAATGCGGTGCTGGCGCTCAAACGGGAGGGTTACTCGTGGCGCGCCGCAGACGCCGGCGAGCTGTGGGACAGCCTGTCCTGGCCGGGGTTGTGGCGACTGGCTCGGCGCAATGTCGTGCCCGGTTTGCGGGAGATCTACCGGTCATTGTCCCCGAAGGCGTTCGCGGCCAGCCTGTCCCGGCTCGTGCCGGGAATCGAGGCGCAAGACCTGCGTCCCAGTCCGAGCGGAGTCCGGGCTCAGGCGCTGCGTCGTGACGGGTCGCTCGTCGAGGACTTCCTCGTGCAGCGGGGGCCGCGCCAAGTCCACGTGTTGAACGCGCCGTCGCCTGCGGCGACCGCTGCGCTGGAGATCGCCGCCCACGTCGTGTCGGCCCTGGACGAGCAGCTGTCTGATCGGTGAGAGGATCCACAGTGGTGCGCAACGATATTCATCCGACTGCCGTGATCGCTGACTCGGTCACCATGGGGGTGGGCAATGTCATCGGCCCGTATGTCGTGCTGTTGGGCAGCACGGAGCTGGGGGATGGGAACTGGATCGGGCCGCACGTGGCGATC
Source organism: Actinomycetales bacterium (assembly GCA_002748155.1). GTDB lineage: Bacteria > Actinomycetota > Actinomycetes > Actinomycetales > Dermatophilaceae > Phosphoribacter. The sequence continues at coordinate 9,470 of PDRO01000003.1, forward strand.
GGCGCGCCACCGGAGGTGATGGGACACGAGCACCTCAACGTCTGGGACGGCGTGGACGGAGCTTCGGGCGGCGTCCGGATCGGCAGTCACAACCGGGTTCGCGAGTTCGTGACCATCCACAGTGGGTGGGCTGGTCGCACCAGCGTCGGCGACGACTGTTTCCTCATGGCGAAGTCGCACATAGGGCATGACGTGTGTCTGCACGATCGGGTGACGCTCTCCGCCGGGGTCGCCTTGGCCGGCCACGTGGAGGTCTGGCCCTGGGCCAATCTCGGGATGCTCACCTCGGTGCACCAGAAGGTGCTGATCGGGCCGGGCGCCATGATCGGGATGGGCAGTTCGGTTCGCAAGGACGTTCCTGCCTTCTCGATCACCCTCGGCAATCCCGCCAGGACCACGGGGATCAACGAGATCGGGTTGACGCGACACGGATGCCCACAGGGACTTGTCGAGCCAATGGTCGACTACCTACTGGGTCGTGCGGAACTACCCGCCGATCTCGACCCCGCGCTGCGGCTCGTATTGACCCGCTGGCAGGACGCCCGGCCCGACCCGACGACGTGACCGGTGGCTCAGCTGCCGCGACCCGCACCCCAGGTCGTCGAACCCAAGCCTTGCGACGGCTAGGATGACTCGCAGTAACCGCGACCAAGGAGCAGCGTGAACGCCCAGGACCAATTGAAGATGGTGTTCTGCGAGGCGTTGGATGTCGACTCGGATGCGATCGACTGGGACTCGTTGGCCTATCGGGGCATCGAGGAATGGGATTCGGTCGCCCACATGCGTCTCGTGGCCGAGATCGAGGACACTTTCGACGTGATGCTCGACACCGATGAAGTCATCGGAATGAGTTCGTTCGCGATTGCCTGTGACACTCTCCAGCGACTAGGTGTCGATTTTGGGTGAGCTGGATCTGTCCGGTCGTGTGGCACTCGTGACCGGCGGCACCCGGGGGATCGGATGGGCGGTCGCCGGTGCGCTCGTTGCGCACGGGGCGCAGGTCGTCGTGACAGGTCGTGACTCTGAACAAGCCATCGCTCGAGCCCGGCAACTCTCCGACGAAGCCGGCCGACCGGTGCTAGGGATGGGCTGCGACAATCGTGACCCAGACGCAATCCGCGCCTGCCATCGTGAGCTCCGAGCGGCAGTAGGCGCCCTCGACATCCTGGTCAACAACGCCGGCGTGCTCGGTGACGGGCTGCTGGGGATGGTCTCCGACGAATTGCTCGAGGACACCATGGCAGTCAATGTCGTCGGTGCAACGCATCACCTGCAGCTTGCTGCTCGTGCGATGCGTAAGACCGGGGGCTCGATCGTCAACATGACCTCGATCATGGGGGTGGTCGGCAGCCCCGGTAGCGCTGTGTACAGCGCCTCGAAGGCCGCGCTTATCGGGTTGACGCGTGCCGCCGCCAAGGAACTCGCACCTGCAGGTATCCGGGTCAATGCCGTCGCGCCGGGTTTCATCGAGACCGACTTGACCAGGTCGCTGCCCCCCGACAAGTACGCCGAAAGGTGCGATTCGATCGCAATGGGCCGCCCTGGTGCGCCCGATGACGTCGCCGGGCTGGTGCTCTTCCTAGTCAGTGATCTGTCCGGGTATGTCACTGGCCAGGTGATCGGCGTCGACGGCGGCATGCTTATCTGAGGCGGTACGCGATGGAATCGGTTGGTCTCGACAACGCTGCGCTCATCGATGCCGCTACTGGTGCGGTGACCACGCACGCTGATCTCGCGGAACACGGACGGTCCTTCGCCCATGAGGTGGGGGCACGAGGGCTGGCCTTCGTATTCGCAGACACCACTGTGTCAACGATCGCCAACTACCATGCTGCCCGAGCGGCCGGTCATGCCGTCGCCCTGCTGGACGCCGGCCTGGCTCCCGACCTGAGCGCTGCTCTGCTGGAACGTTACCGGCCGGACATCATCGTGGGCCCTGAGCAGTTGCGCGTTCCAGCTGGCTACCAGGCTCGGCTCCCGGGGGTGTGGCGCCAGCCGCAGCCTGGGCCTACCTTGCATCCTGACGTCGCTGTCCTGCTCACGACATCCGGTTCCACGGGCAGCCCCAAGTTCGTGCGCCTGTCCTACGCCAACATCGATGCCAACACGCAGGCCATCGTGCGTTCCCTCGGGCTCACCTCGACCGATCGCGCGGTCACGACCTTGCCGTTGTTCTACAGCTACGGCATGTCGGTCGTGAACAGCCACCTAGCCGTCGGCGGCTCTATCCTCGTGCTCGGCGCGAGCGTCATCGAACCTCTGTTCTGGGATGCTGTCCGGGAGCACGAGGTGACCTTCCTCAACGGCGTCCCGGCCACCTTCGCCATGTTCGCTCGCGTGGGACTGGCAGAACGGGCTGCGGCGTCGGTCCGGGCACTGACCCAGGCGGGTGGGCACCTGTCCGAGGAGCTCATCGATCGATTCGCCGGTGTCATGGCCGCGCGTAGGGGCGAGATGTTCGTCATGTACGGCCAGACCGAGGCAGCGCCGCGGATCAGTTGTCGGCCGGTCGTGCAGACGATGACCCGGGCCGGCTCGGTCGGGCAGGCACTTGAGGGTGGTCACGTGTCGATCGTCGATGAGCACGGGTGCGTGCTCCCGCCAGGGAGCATCGGAAACGTCGTGTATTCGGGGCCTAACGTCATGCTCGGCTACTGCGAGGACGCAGCTGATCTCGCGCTGGGGGATGTGCAAGGACCGGCGTTGCAGACCGGAGACCGGGGCCGCCTCGATGCGGACGGTTTTCTCTACCTCACGGGTCGAACTAAACGAATAACGAAAATCGCCGGGATGCGGGTGTCGCTCGATGAGCTTGAGCAGCTCGCCGCTGGGCCAGGGCCGGTGGCTGCCGTGACCGCTGGCGAAGAGGGCGCCGTCGTGTTCTGTGAATGGCCAGTCGGCACAGACCTTTCCGGTCCTCAGCGCGCTCTGCTGCGTCACCTGCGTTTGCCCCCTCGGTCGGTGATCCTGCGACATGTCGAGGTACTGCCGAGGCTGTCCAGCGGCAAAGTCGACTATCCGACCCTCAGCGGCGAGGTTCAGTCCCGGTGAGCCTCGACCAGTTCTTCGAAGCGCCTCAGTTCTCGCTGCCCCAGCCCGAGAAGGAGTCGTTGTTGGTCGCCGAGCTGGACGCGCTCGTGGACCACCACCGCGCAGCCTGCCCGGGATACCGGCGCATCCTGGATGCCATCGGCTATGCCTCACCAGCGACGACTGTTGCCGAACTGCCTTGGCTACCCGTCTCGTTGTTCAAGACACACGTGCTGTCGAGCGTGCCGACGAGCGAGGTCTTCAAGATCATGACCTCCTCCGGCACGACGGGGCAGGCAGTTAGTCAGATCACGTTGGACCGGCAGACGGCGGAACTGCAGAGCCGGGCGCTGTCCCTGATCATGCGCACGGTGCTGGGTCCGAAGCGGTTGCCCATGATCGTCATCGATTCCCCCAACGTCGTCAAGGATCGGGCGATGTTCAGCGCCCGAGGTGCGGGCGTACTGGGGATGATCCAATACGGCCGTAAGCACTACTACTGTCTCGACGACGACATGCGACTGGACGCGGCCGGCCTGGCCGCCTTCGCCGCACAATTCGACGGCCAACCGATCTTGTTGTTCGGCTTCACCTTCATGGTGTGGAAACACTTCCTCGCCGAGATCCGGCGTCAGCGGGTCGACATCGACCTGTCCCAGGGCGTCCTCATCCACTCGGGTGGCTGGAAGAAACTGGCAGACGAGGCGGTAGGCAACGCCGAGTTCAAGGCTGCCCTGCGCGAGGCGACCGGGCTACGACGCGTGCACAACTTCTACGGGATGGTCGAACAAGTGGGCAGTGTCTTCCTCGAAGGTGACGACGGGTTGCTCGTCCCGCCCAACTTCGCTGATGTCATCATCCGCGACCCCCGGACCTGGGAGCCAGCGCCGGACGGGGAGCCAGGGCTCATCGAAGTCCTGTCTGTGTTGCCGCGCAGCTACCCGGGCCACGTCCTGCTCACCGAAGACCTCGGTGTCGTGCAGCCGCCCGGGGTCGGTGGGCAGCACCCGTCGGACGGCTGGCACGGTAAGCGGCTGCAGGTCATCGGCCGGGTGCCGAAGGCTGAGCTGCGTGGCTGTAGTGACACGCATGCCTTCAGCCAGGCGGTCGAGTCGTGAGCGAGCCTGCAGCTGCGCTCCGAGAGGTGCAACTCCTCGTGCCGGCTCGCGGGAGTGTGGAGCTGGGCGAGGTACTGACGCAGCTTGCTGCGGTTCCCACTGCCACACCCTTCGCCGAGGACACCACGGAGTTCGTTGCCGAGTTCTCACGCGGTTTGTCCCGCGCCGGTCGCGGCCTTCCGGAGCTTGAAGCACTCGCCTTCTGGATGCGCCGTAGTGCCATCCGGCAACTGCGCGATCAGCATCGGGGGTTGGAGTCCGACCGGCTGTTGTTGGTTCCGCGGGGCACGGTGTTCCACATTCCCCCGGCGAACGTCGACACGCTGTTCGTCTATTCGTGGTTGTTGGCCATTCTCGTGGGCAACCGGACGATCGTGCGTCTTTCGACCCGCGTCACGGACCAGTCCACACTCATTCTCAAAGTCTTGGCCGAACTGCTGCTCGAGCACCCGGGAGTTGGCCAGCGGACCGCGATGCTCGCCTACGCGCACGACGAGCGGACCACGGCTGCGATCAGTCTGGCCAGCGACGTTCGGGTGATCTGGGGCGGCGATGCCACCATCGAGGCGATCCGGCGGATTGCGCTGCCACCCCACGCCACCGAGCTCACCTTCCCGGATCGATTCAGTATGGCCGCGATGGATGTGGCCGCATACCGTCGACTGTCAGCGCAGGCGCGTGCACTGCTGGCCGAGCGGTTCTTCAACGACGCCTATTGGTTCGATCAGCTCGGGTGCTCCTCCGCCCGCCTGGTCATTTGGGTTGGTGACCCGAGCCTTGTTCCCGAGGCCAATGCCGACTTCTTCGAGCGGGTTCGGGCCGTGCTCGACGCCAAGGGGTATGCGGTCGACGCGGCCACCGCCGTAGCCAAACACGTGCATGCCTACGGCTCGATGATCGACACCCCGGTCGTGGGTTACGAAGTCCTGGGCAACGAGCTGACCGTTCTGCCGGTGTCGGAGTTCCCACAGGTTCGGGGCGACTTCTGTGGCGGTGGCTTGTTCTACTCGATGCAGGCCTCGACGCTGCTCGACCTGGTCGAACACATCGACCGCAGGGATCAGACACTGGCCTGGTTCGGGTTCAGCCCTGAGCAACTACGCCTTTTCGCCCGCGCCCTCAACGGTCGAGGTATCGATCGAATCGTCCCGGTCGGGACGGCCCTCAACTTTGATCGGGTCTGGGACGGCCACGACCTGCTTCAGGCATTCACCCGGCGCGTCGTCATCGACCCCACTGCACCGCTGCCAGCGTGACCCAACCACCGGGAGTGTTCGGGATCGGGGTCGACGTGGAGCTGATCTCGCGGTGGAACGACGCAGACATCCGGCTGTTCACAGCTGCCGAGGTGGCGCACTGCAGGGCGCAGGGGAATCCGGCCGAGAGCTTCGCCGGACGGTGGTGCGCCAAGGAGGCCGTGGTCAAGGCGTTCGGGAGCGTGGCGGTCGTCGGTGTCCGCGAGGTCGAGATCCGTGCCGAAGAACACGGCGCCCCGCATGTGGTGCTCCCAGCCAGGTTGAGCGCTGCTGGCTGGCAGGCCAAGGTGTCCATCGCCCACCAGGCGCCGCTGGCCATCGCCATCGCCCTTGTGGAGAAGTCGTCACCGGACTGCACGCGGGAGCGTTGATACGAGTGGTTGAGACATAGGTCCGTGCGTGAGTTGGGCGTGCAGGGGCGCCGTCGGCAATGGGTTCAGCCGGAGGGGCCGCGTCGTTCGGTCCAGGCGCACACTGGCTTGGCAGCGGTCGGTGAGACTGGACAGCGCTGAGCGGGCCACCCGATACGCTTGCTGCACATGAGCCCCGGCCAGCCGTCGTCCGCTGGCACGACGCTTGGCGGGACGCCACGTGTGACTCGCGTCGTCGTGCTCGTCTCCGGTGGCGGCACTCTGCTCCAGGCCCTTCTCGACGCCAGCGCCGACCCCGGCTACGGGGCGCAGATCGTGGCTGTCGGCGCCGACCGCGACGGCACACTCGGCCAGCAGCGGGCTGAGCAGGCCGGTATCCCGACGTTCGTCTGCCGGCTCACCGACTACCCGACGCGAGCAGCATGGGACGCCGCGCTCACCCACGCGGTCGCGGCCTACGATCCGGGTCTTGTCGTGTCGGCGGGTTTCCTCAAACTTGTCGGCGAGAGCTTCCTAGCCCGCTTCGGGGGCCGATACCTCAACAGCCACAATGCGCTGCTGCCTTCTTTCCCCGGCATCCATGGGCCGCGGGACGCGCTCGCTTATGGCGTGAAGGTCGCCGGCGCCACTCTCTTCGTCGTCGACGCGGGTGTCGACACCGGTGCGATCATCGCCCAGTGCGCCGTCCCGGTGCTCGACGACGACGACGAGCAGAGCCTCACCGAGCGGATCAAGGCGGCCGAACGGCCACAGCTCGTCGAGTACGTGGGCCGGATGGCCCGCGAGGGTTTCACCGTCACCGGCAGGAAGGTCACCATCCCGTGAACGTTCAGGTCAGCGCACCCGGCCCCACCCAGGACGTCCGCCCGGTGCGCCGGGCACTGGTCTCGGTCTTCGACAAGAGCGGCCTGCCGGAGCTCGTCCGGGGGCTGCACGAGGCCGGCGTCGAACTGGTCTCCACCGGCGGCTCGGCTGCGCTGATCGCCGGCGCCGGGTTGCCGGTGACCAAGGTCGAAGACCTCACCGGCTTCCCCGAATGCCTCGAAGGCCGGGTCAAGACGCTGCACCCGAGCGTGCACGCCGGGCTGCTGGCCGATACCCGCAAACCCGACCACCTGGCCCAACTCGCCGGCCTCGACATCGCGCCGATCGACCTGGTCGTTGTCAACCTTTACCCCTTCCAGCAAACCGTGGCCTCAGGGGCCAGTGGTGATGAGTGTGTCGAGAACATCGACATCGGTGGTCCCGCGATGGTCCGGGCAGCCGCCAAGAACCACCCGAGCGTTGCGGTGCTCACCGATCCGGCGCAGTATGCCGAGGCGTTGGCTGCCGTGCGTGACGGCGGTTTCACCTTCGCTCAGCGACAACGGCTGGCGGCACATGCCTTCGCGCACACCGCGGCATACGACGTGTCGGTCGCGTCGTGGATGGGCGCCTCGTATGCCGAAACCTGCGACGGCACCGGCTTCCCGGCCTTCCATGGTGCGACCTACCAGCGGGTGCAGGGATTGCGCTACGGCGAGAACCCACACCAGCAGGCCGCGCTCTACCGTGGCTGGCGGGCCGGCATCGCCTCCGGTGAGCTGCTGCACGGCAAGGAGATGTCCTACAACAACTACGTCGACTCGGACGCTGCCTTGCGGGCCTGCGGGGATCACGGTGATCTGCCCACGTGCGCGGTCATCAAACACGCCAACCCGTGTGGCATTGCGGTCGGCGACGACATCGCCGAGGCCCACCGCAAGGCCCACGACTGCGACCCGGTGTCCGCCTTCGGCGGGGTCATTGCGGTCAACCGACCGGTGACTCTGGCGATGGCCGAGACGGTGGCCGACATCTTCACCGAAGTCGTCGTCGCACCTTCCTTCGACGACGACGCCTTGGCGGTACTCACCCGCAAGAAGAACATCCGGTTGCTGCGCGTTGACCCTGAAGCCATCGCCGCCACTCGGCCGGCCGTCGAAACCCGGGCGATCAGCGGTGGCCTGCTCGTGCAGAGCATCGACCGGTTGGACGCGGTCGTGACCGATGCTGGGCACGAAGTGACCGGGGGAGACGACCCATCCGGATGGCGCCTGGCGGCCGGCCCGGCCGCCGACGACGCGACCCTGGCCGAGCTGGCCTTCGCCTGGCGAGCGGTGCGCGCGGCAAAGTCGAACGCCATCTTGCTGGCCCGTGACGGTGCCTCGGTAGGTATCGGGATGGGCCAGGTGAACCGGGTCGACTCCTGCCGGTTGGCCGTCGACCGGGCCGGCGCTGACCGGGCCCGGGGTGCAGTCGCGGCCAGCGATGCGTTCTTCCCGTTCGCCGACGGCCCGGGCATCCTCATCGCGGCCGGGGTGCGGGCTATCGTCCAGCCCGGCGGCTCGATGCGCGACCAGGAGACCATCGACGCCTGCATCGCTGCAGGAGTCACCCTCTACCTCACGGGCACTCGCCACTTCTTCCACTGACGGCGGCCACCCTGTTCCACTGACGGCGGCCACCCTGTTCCACTGACAGCGGTCACTGCACGCGGGGCATCGGACTCGTCCGGCCCTCCCATCCGGGAGTAAGCGCTTGCCTGGTCACAAATCCCGTGACTCAGAACAGGCCACGGTTGACTCGCCGGATAAGAGTGCGATTCTGCGCATAGGACAACGACCGGCCGGGTGCAGCCGGGCCTACTCGTAGAGCACGTATTCCGGGCGAGGCGTGAGGGCGAGCACCTGCTCGGGCGTCATCAGCGGTCCGTGCCTGCGGTCCTCTTCGAAGAAGAGCTTGAAGCCCTTATGCACATGGGGCGGGGTGACCGCGACGACCCTGTTCCAGGTAGCTGTCTTGGCTCCAGGGCTGCCGATGCCGTCGACCGAGACGATCAAGGTCACGCCGGGATGGGGACGCAACTGCTCGGGGTTGCGCACGATCGAGGTATGCAGCTGGTGATAGAGCAGCACCTTCTCGGGTAGCTGGTGGGTGGCCACCAGGTCTGACACCCAGGCCGCGATCTCGTCGAGCTCAGCGCCGGTCGTCGAGCCGTAAACCCGGCCGGGGATCTGGCCGGCCTTGACCGCCCATTCCGGGTCGAGCGCCAGCCCGACATCGGGCTCGCGCAGCCACCGTTCCCAGGCTTTGACCTCATCGAGAAAGGCCGCCCGTCCCGGCTGGATGTTGAGCAGCAGGATCCCTTGGCGCCGACGGGCTGCTTCGAGGTGGCGTTGCACGATGGCTTCGTCGATCCGGCTCCGGAAGAGCCCGTCCTTGCCGGGACGCCTGTGCACCACTGTCGCGATGAGCTCGAGCACCGGCAGGGGGGTGCGGCTACCGGCATACTCCAAGCCGAGTTGCTCGATCTCCGTCACTCGCTCGTCGAGGTCGCCGATGCCGAGCCGACCCATGCTGGGCGCCCCGGGCAACCCCGCATAACCGACGAGCCGATGCTCCGGGAAAACCACAGTGCCACCACGCGGTAGCGGGTGGGTCGTGGGTGAGGGTGGAGCGAGCGAAGTCGTGGTCGCGGTGACCTCGGACGGTAGTGGGGCCGCGTCTGCTGCCTCCGTGGTGGTGCTGTGAGTTGCCGGTGCGTTCGCCGAAACGGATCCGGCACACGCGGCCAACCCCAGCGACACGAGCAGCGCGACAACTCCCCGAAGACCCGCTTCGGTCTTTTGTTTGCTCATCGATGTCACTATCTGTGTGGAGACCGGGTTGCCCACGATAGGTCAACTCAGCACCGCGCGCGGTCCAGGCGTTTCGGCGCGTCGGGGTTGCATGCGGGTGCACAGTACTCGTGGGAGGATGCAGGCACGTTGACATAGGAGAAACTCAGTGACCGCGCAGATCCTCGACGGCCAGGCAAGCCTCGCGCAGATCAAGACGGAGTTGGCAGCCCGAGTGGCCGCGCTCGCCGAACGGGGCATCGTTCCCGGACTCGGCACTGTGCTTGTCGGCGACGACCCGGGCAGCACCTGGTATGTCGGGGCCAAACACCGCGATTGTGCCGAGCTCGGCATCGACAGCATCCGCCGTGATCTGCCGGCGTCAGCCAGTCAGGCCGAGGTCGAAGCGGTGATCGACGAACTCAACGCCGATCCGCGCTGCACCGGATTCCTCGTGCAACAACCGACGGGGCTGGACGAGTTGGCCTTACTCTCCCGGGTCGACCCGGCAAAGGACGTTGACGGTCTTCACCCGATGAATCTCGGCTGGCTCGTGCTCGGGCGGTCGGCGCCCTTGCCCTGCACCCCGATGGGCATCGTCGAATTGTTGCGCCGCTTCGACGTGCCGATCGCCGGTGCCCGGGTCTGCGTGTTGGGCCGTGGCCTCACCGTTGGCCGTCCGCTCGGGCTGATTCTGACCCGACGCAGCGAGAACGCTACGGTCACGTTGTGCCACACCGGCACTCAGGACTTGGCCGCGCAGACCCTCGGGGCCGATATCGTCGTTGCCGCTGCGGGAGTCCCGGGCATAGTGACCGCCGACATGATCGCTCCCGGGGCCGTGGTGCTCGACGTGGGAGTGAGCCGGGTGACCGACCCGGACACCGGCACGTCCCGGGTCGCCGGTGATGTCGCGCCCGAAGTTGCCGAGGTCGCCGGCTGGGTCAGCCCCAATCCGGGAGGTGTTGGACCGATGACCCGGGCGATGCTGTTGCGCAACGTCGTCGAGGCAGCTGAGAGGCGGGCGACGCGGGCGTGAGCTGGCGCGGCCTGCGCCGACTAGGCCCGTGGTGGCTGGTCGCCGTGGCGGGATTGACCGGCCTCGTGCTCGTCGGACTGCACATGGTGCGTTTCGGGGGCTACTTCATGAGTGCCGCGTTGCTGCTCGGCGCGGCGATGCGCGCGCTGCTTTCGAGGCCCGGCGGTCTGGCCGTCCGCCGCAAGTGGGTCGACGTGGTCAGCTTGCTGACCCTCGGGACCGCACTCCTGGTTGCCGTGGCCCTCGTCCGCCTCGACGTCTGACCGCGCCTCGAGTCATCCCGGAACACACGAGGGGTATGCCGCGTCGCGGCATACCCCTGCGGTCGGTCGGGAATGCTCAGATGAGGCCGAGCTCCTTGACCTGGTCGCGCTCGGACTCCAGGCGGGCGGCCGAGGCCATGATGCGCTCCTTGGAGAAGTCGCTGAGCTCGATGCCCTGGACGATCTCGTACGAGCCGCCCGAGCAGACGCACGGGAAACTCGAAATGATGCCGTCCGGGACCCCGTAAGAACCGTCGGTCGGCACCGACATCGACACCCAGTCGCTCGCGCCGAGCACCCAGTCGCGCATGTGGTCGATCGTCGCGTTGGCTGCTGACGCCGCCGAAGACAGGCCGCGGGCCTTGATGACCGCGCCACCGCGGGTAGCTACGGTCGGGATGAAGGTGTCGGTGATCCACGTCTCGTCGACCAGGTCTGCAGCGATCTTGCCGTCGACCTTGGTGTTGTACAGGTCGGGATACATCGAGTCGTCGTGGTTACCCCAGATCGCGAGGTTGCTGATCGCGTCGACGGATACGCCGAGCTTTTGGGCCAGCTGGGTTTTGGCGCGGTTGTGGTCGAGGCGGGTCAGCGCGTTGAAGCGCTCGCGGGGGATGTCGGGAGCGTTGCTCATCGCGATGAGCGCGTTGGTGTTGGCCGGGTTACCCGTGACGAGCACCTTGATGTCGTCGGCAGCTCCCTTGTTGAGTGCAGCGCCCTGACCGGTGAAGATCGCCCCGTTGGCGGCGAGCAGGTCGGCCCGGTCCATGCCTTCTTTGCGGGGCATCGCACCGACGAGCAACGCAATATTGGCTCCGTCGAAAACCTGCTCCGCGTCGTCGCCGATCTCAACGCCCGCGAGGGTCGAGAATGCGCAGTCGTCGAGCTCCATGACGACACCCTCGAGCGCCTTCAACGCCGGGGTGATTTCGAGCAGCCTCAGCTGGACAGGGGTATCCGGCCCGAGCAGGGCCCCGCTGGCGATGCGGAACAGCAGGCTGTAGCCGATCTGGCCGGCGGCGCCGGTGACGGCCACCTTGACTGGGGTGCTCACGGTCTCTCCTGACGACGGTGGGTGAAGGTCAATCTGACGCTATCAGCCGGGCCGGGCGAGCCCGCAGGGTGCTTCGGACCTGGGGCTATGCCGTCGGTCACGGACTGGTTCCCGGCGGGACGCGGCCGGCCACCGGTCGTGATCGTTCGTGGCAGGTCGACGGCTACCGGAGCCGGTCGCCAGGGTCCGCGAGATGCCGCGGCGATAGGTGCGGCGTCGGCGTCATGACGTGGTGAGGGTCAACACGCAAAGGCGAGCCAATGCCCCGAGGGCGCCGGCCCACAGCAAGCTGGTGAAAGTGCCGATGATGAAACGTTCGGCCGTTCCGTGTGTCGCCCCGCGCAGCTCGGCGAACCGTCCCAGGCCTTTGAGCGCGACTACCACGGCGATGGACTCAGGCCAGCCGGCGACCAGCCCGAGAAACACGGCCGACCGCTCGAGCCGCCCGATCGCCCGCCCGCCGCCGAGGACGTTGGTGGGTGCGTGGACGCCAGCTCCCGGGTCGGCAGACTGCGGGCTGTTTCCTCCGGGCGGACCCGGCTCGTGTGCCGATTCTCCGAATGTCGCGCCGGCGCGCTCGACCCGATGCAGCACCCAGTTGGTCAAGGGGCTGCCGACCAGCACGGCCAACAGACCCAAGGTGGGGACGGCGGCCCCGGCCAAGGCCTCGAAGACGGTCATTGCAGAGGTCTACCGTCGGCCACCGACAAGTGATGTTCGGCCAGTTCACGGGCGCGCCCCTGGTCGGCCCAATCAGCCCGGCGTACGCGCTGTGAGATCGCTGAGGGGGTGACCTGAAGCAGGTCGGCGATCTCGCGCTGGCTGTGGCCCTGATCGAGTAGGTCGCACACTTCCCAGCCTTCCGGTGAGCGACGCTCGATGATCCGCGCGAGGAGCACGAGTGCATGCTCGGCCAGCACGGCATGTGTGCGACGTTCCGAGCGCTGGATAGGCTCGGGCGGTTCCGGGTGCTCCGGCCCCGGACCGGGACGCACGGCGAGTGGGGTGCTGGTTGTCGCCGCTTCGACCGCGTGCCGGGCGCCGATGAAGGCCGGTCCCCGCCCAGCGCGGGCCGACACGGGCAGGGGCTTCTGGACCGGTCCGATGCCGATCCCGACCCGCCAGTGACCATGCCGCAACAACGCGACGATCACCGTGAGCACGGCGCTCGGCTCGGCGAAGACCCCTTGGATCTCATCGCCTGCGGTCCGTTCGAAGGCGCGATCATTGTTATCGCACAGGGGAACGACGACGGCGAGGGCTTCGGGCACGAGGTCGGCTGACCGGCGGCTGCCGATCTGGTCTGCTGTGATGACGAACAGGCTGACTCCTTTACTCAGATAGATGAAGGATAACAGATAAATAGGCAGCAGTGAAGGTTTAAGACTTACGTCCACCCGCTTGCCGTGAGGGGCCTCGACCGTCCTCCCGGCGTCGGCGTCCGCACTACGCGCCCGGTCCAGACCGCACCGTGTCGACGAGGCCATCGGCGGTCTGGCGTGTCGCCTCGGCGACCGATTTGACCTAAGTGTCTTGATGTCAAGATAATTTGTCCAGGTGTCCTGCCGGGCTCGCGAAGCCGCCTGACGCGGGCCCGAGACGGTGCGATGTGGCTACTGACTGGAGAACAAATGACCTCGACCATTGTGTGGACCAAGACCGACGAAGCGCCGGCACTGGCAACCTATTCGCTCCTGCCGATCGTTCAAGCGTTCACGCGTGGCACCGGCGTCGACGTCGTGTCCAGCGACGTCTCGCTGGCCGGCCGCATCCTCGCGGCCTTCCCGGAGCGGCTCACCGACAAGCAGCGGGTCGACAACAATCTCGCCGCCCTCGGGGCGCTGACCCAGCGGCCCGAGGCGAACATCATCAAGTTGCCCAACATCAGTGCCTCGGTGCCGCAGCTCAAGGCGGCCATCAAAGAGCTGCAGGACCAGGGGTATGACGTCCCCGACTATCCCGAGTCGCCGGTGACCGTTGCCGACAAGGCAGTGGCGGCGGCATACGCGAAGGTTCTGGGTTCGGCCGTGAACCCGGTCCTGCGCGAAGGGAATTCGGACCGCCGGGCCGCTGCGTCGGTCAAACAGTACGCGCGCTCGCACCCGCACCGGCTCGGGGCCTGGGACGCCCACGCAAAGGCCCGGGTCGCGACGATGACCGACGGTGACTTCTACGGCCACGAGCAGTCGGTCGTGATGGTCGACGGCGGCGACTTACGAATCGAACACGAGGCCGCTGACGGCACCGTGACCGTGTTGGCCGAGAAGGTGGCCACCCACGCAGGCGAGATCGTCGATGGCACTTTCCTCAGCGTGGCCAAGCTGAGGGACTTCTATCGCGAGTCGATCGCTGCGGCCAAGCAGGACGGGTTGCTGCTGTCGTTGCACCTCAAGGCGACGATGATGAAGGCTTCCGACCCGGTGTTGTTCGGGCACGCGGTGTCGGTCTTCTACGCCGACGTCTTCGACAAGCACGCCGAGACCTTCGAACGGCTCGGTGTCGACCCCAACCTCGGCATGGGCGATTTGGAGGCTCGGATCGCCACGCTGCCCGAGGCCGAGCGGGCCGAGATCGAGGCGGACATCAAGGCCGTGTATGCCGAGCGCCCCGCGATCGCGATGGTCAACTCCGACAAGGGCATCACCAACCTGCACGTCTCCAGCGACGTCATCATCGACGCCTCGATGCCGGTCGTGATCCGCGACTCCGGGAAGATGTGGAACTGGGACGGCGAGCTCCAGGAGACCCTGGCGATGGTGCCCGACCGGTGTTACGGGCCCATGTACAACGCGGTCTTCGACGACTGCAAGGCCCACGGGGCTCTCGACCCGGCGACCATGGGTTCGGTGTCGAACGTCGGGTTGATGGCGCAGAAGGCCGAGGAATACGGCTCCCACAAGACCACTTTCGTCGTGCCCGCGGACGGTTCCGTGCGGGTCGTCGGGCCGGACGGCGCCACGATCATCGAGCACGAGGTGCAGACGGGCGATGTGTGGCGGCTGTCACGGGTGCGTGACCTGCCGGTGCAGGACTGGGTGAAACTGGCTGTTAACCGGGCCCGGATCACCGGGACACCTGCCTGTTTCTTCCTCGATGCCAACCTGGCCCACGATCGCAGCGTCATCGCCAAGGTCGAGCGCTACCTGCAGGACCACGACCTCAGCGGAGTCGAATACCGAATCCTGCCGCCCGTGCAGGCCATCACCTGGTGCCTGGAGCGGGCCCGCGCAGGCAAGGACACCATCTCGGTCACCGGCAACGTGCTGCGTGACTATCTCACCGACCTCTTCCCGATCCTGGAGCTCGGCACGTCGGCCAAGATGCTCTCGATCGTGCCGCTGCTGGCCGGCGGTGGGCTTTTCGAGACGGGGGCCGGCGGGTCGGCACCCAAACACGTGCAGCAGTTCGTCGCCGAGAACTACCTGCGCTGGGACAGCCTCGGTGAGTTCCTCGCGCTCGGTGCCTCGCTGGAACACGTGGCAACCACCCAGGACAACCCCACCGCACACGTGCTGGCCGACACTCTCGACCGGGCGATCGCCAGGTTCCTCGTGGAGAACAAGTCGCCCGCGCGCAAGATCGGTCAGATCGACAACCGTGGCTCGCACTTCTACCTGACGCTCTTCTGGGCCGACGAGCTGGCTGCTCAGTCCGCTGACGCCTCCCTCGCGAAGCGTTTCGCGCCGGTGGCCCAGGCGTTGCGGGAGAAGGAGGCGACGATCAACGAAGAGCTCATCCGGGTGCAGGGTCACCCCGTCGACATGGGCGGCTACTACAAGCCCGACGACGCCAAGACCGGTGCCGCCATGCGCCCCAGCTTGACGCTCAACGCGATCATCGACGCACTTTGACGAGGTTTGCTGTTCTGACAGGACTTGCCGTCCTGACGGTGCTCGACGAGAGACGGTGACAGTCGACCCACCCAGCGAGTAAGCGCTTGACTGTGCAGATATCCCGTGACTCGGCCCAGGTCGCGGTTGACTCGCCGCACGACTGTGCGGTTCTCTGCGAGAGGAGCCGACGACTCCAATCCTGTCCGGGGTCGCCAGGGCTTGACCGGACCGGCTGAGGCTGTGGAAAACCCACGGCGTCGGCCACGGGTCCGTGCCACGCTCCGGTCATGCCACCGCCACTTCCCAGTGACCGCACAAGCCGGCGCCGACTCACCGCGGACCTCGACGGGCCGATCACTCGCCGGGCCGCGCTGTCGGCCGGCATCAGCGACCGGGAGCTTCAGGGTCCCCGGTTCCGGCGGCTGTTCCACGGTGTCTACGTGCCGGCCGCGTTGCCGATGACTCCGGCGCTGTGGGTGTGGGCGGCCAGGCTGGTAGGGCCGAAAGACAGCTTCGCGGCATACCACTCGGCTGCTCGGCTGCTCGGAGGTGTCGTGCCCGATAGCGCGACTACGCACCTGGGCACGTCATCGGCACGGCAGTCTCGGGTGTCCGGACTGCTCCTACACCGGTATGCCGCCCGCCCCGCCCTCGTCGACGTCGACGGTCAGCCGTGCACCGACGCGCCCCAGACCTTCCGAGATCTCGCCGGCCACCTCGAGCTGGTCGACCTGGTCGTGCTCGGGGACAGTCTGGTCAGGGTCGGGCGGGTCACGCCGGAGCAGCTGCGAGAAGCCGTGGCGACCCCGGGCCGGTGGGCGGCGGCAGCCGGCCGGGCCGCGGCATACGTGCGCGCCGGCGTCGACTCCCCGCCGGAAAGCCGACTCCGGATGCTCTGCGTGCTCGCCGGGCTGCCCGAACCGGTCGTCGGTCTCGTCGTGCAGGACCGCACGGGGCGGATCCGGCGACTGGACCTCGCGTGGCAGGCGGCCCGGGTTGCCCTCGAATACGACGGGCGACACCACATCGAGCGCGAGGCGCAGTGGGTCGGTGACCTGCGCCGCCGGGAGGACCTGGAGCGAGACTGGCGCTTCGTCGTGGTCACCGGCCCCGACCTGTTCCGGACTCCAGGACAGACGGTGAATCGGATCGTCGCGACGCTCGGGGAGCAGCGACTCGTCGTGCCGCGGATCCGTCCCGATTGGCGGCGCTACTTCCCGGAGCGGGGGTCCTACTTGGCCTGAGGTCGCTGGGCCTGACTCGTGCGCATATGTGAACAATCGCGCGGCGAGTCAACCGAGCCCGGTGCGGAGTCACGGGATTTGTGCACTGTCAAGCGCTTTCTCGCTGGGGGAGGGGGCCGATAGCTCTGTCGCAGGATCAGACGTGCCCACGAGAGCACCATGTGTCTAGGCTGGTATCCATGTCTGTCGGCGCCTCAGGCACCTTGGTTGCGGCAACGACCCGGGTCGTCGGGGTATCGATCCCGATCCCCGAGCCGCACGGACCTCGCTTGCAGGCCAAGCGCGCTGAGTTCAACGACCCGATGGCCCACGCGATCCCAGCACACGTCACTTTGCTCGGTCCTACGGAGTTGTCGGATGCGGAGATGCCGTTGCTCGTCGAGCACCTAACGCGGATCGGTCGCCGGTCGGCACCGTTTCCGATGGTGCTTCGCGGCACCGGCACGTTTCGCCCAGTCTCGGACGTCGTTTTCGTGCAAGTTGCCCAGGGCATCAGCGGGTGCGAGCAACTGGAGCAACAGATCCGTGTCGATCGCTGGGCTCGGGAGTTGGCTTTCCCGTACCACCCGCATGTGACGGTGGCTCACGATGTCCCGGGGCCCGATCTAAACCGGGCGTTCGACGAGTTGGCCGACTATCGCGCAGCTTTCGACGTCGAACAGTTCTGGCTCTACGAACAGCGATCCGACGGGTGTTGGTCGGCGCTGCGGCCGTTCGGCCTGGGCGTGCGGGAAGGTTGACATGAAGAAACGACTCAAAGACCTCACTGCGCATCTCAAAGCCACCCGGGTCTATCGAGCATGGGAGCGTTTCAGCAGAGCCAAGGGCAACCTGCTGGCTGCCGGAATCGCCTACTTCGCGTTCTTCTCGCTCTTCCCTGCCTTGGCGTTGGCCGCGGTCGTCTTCGGGTTCGTTCTGCAAGGCCGGCCAGATCTGCTCGCTGCGATCGGCGACTCACTCAACGAGTCGTTGCCCGGTTTCGTCAAGACGGCCAGTAACCCGGGCGGGTTGATCGAGTTGTCCGCACCCGAGACCGCGACTCTGAGCTGGGCCGGTGGCGTCTCGTTGGCCACCCTGTTGTTGTCCGGGCTGGGGTGGATCGGTGCGCTGCGCCAAGGTATCCGGACGGTCTTCGGTGCCAAGGGGCCGATCGGGAATCCGGTCGTGGCCAAGCTACGTGACCTCATGGTTTTCGCACTGTTCGGAGTCGCGGTCGTGCTGTCGGCGACGCTCACCTCGGTCGCCAGCACGGCCACCCAGTGGCTGGCCGACCTCATCGGGTTCCAGGTCGGCTGGCTCCTCACCGCTGCGGGATTGCTCGTCTCCCTCATGGTCGACACCTTCATCATGGTTGTGCTGCTGCGGCTGCTGTCCGGTGTCCCGCTGCCCTGGCACGACGTGCGTAGCGGCGCACTGCTGGGCGGCATCGGCATGACCGTGCTCAAGGTCCTGGGATCGACGTTGATCGCCCGAGCCACGGCCAACCCCCTCTTCGGGTCGATCGTCGTGGTCGTCGGGCTGCTGTTCTGGCTCAACCTCATCGGTCGGCTCACCATGCTCTCGGCGGCCTGGGCCGCGAATGACATCGATACCGCGCTGGCGAAACTGGAGCGAGAACGAGGTGTGGCATCGTCGACGTCACTATCGGCTGACAACGCCGGCGGTCTTGCGGGTCCCGGTGCCGGGGCTGCCCGGGCACGCCCGGCAACAGCAGCATCACTGGCGTCGGGTTCGGCGGTGGCGCCGACCCGTCAACGCGACCGGATCAGCATCGCCGCCGGTGCACTGCTGGGGGCGGCCGCCGTGGCCACTGTCGGCGCTGCGGTGCGTGGCGTGCGCGAGCGCCCCGACGACTAGGCGGTCTATTCGCCCGGAATCGGCGGGGTCAGCATTCGCAAGACCCGTAAGAGCGATCGTCGTGACCAACGGACTGACACGACGAGACGAGCAGCGGGTGGGCATCATCGATCGGCAAGTTCGTGACGCCGTGGGTGCGAATCGGCCGGGGTGGGTATGCCGGTTGCGCGGCACCCCGGCCCCGGCCGGTTTCGAGGGCCTGCTTACGTGGCGTGGCTCAGTGAGTGCCGCAGGTCGCGGTTGAGGGTGTTGATGACGTCGAGCGGGATCTCCTTGGGGCAGGAGGCCGCGCACGCCCCGGTATTGGTGCAGCCGCCGAAGCCTTCGTGGTCGTGCTGGGCCACCATCGACACCACCCGGGCGTAGCGCTCCGGCTGGCCCTGGGGCATCTCGCCGAGGTGGGTGACCTTGGCGCCCATGAAGAGCATGCCGGAGGCGTTCGGGCAGGCAGCGACGCAGGCGCCACACCCGATGCAGGCCGCAGCCATGAACGACCGGTCGGCCTTCGGTTTGGGCACCGGCACCGAGTGGGCTTCGGGTGCGGCACCGGTGTTGACCGAGATGAAGCCGCCCGCCTGGATGATCCGGTCGAAGGAGGAGCGGTCGACGACGAGATCCTTGATGATCGGGAAGGCGTCGGCCCGCCACGGCTCGATGCTGATGACGTCGCCGTCGGCGAACTCGCGCATGTGCAACTGGCAGGTCGTCGTCGTCACCGGGCCGTGTGCCGCCCCGCTGATCATCAACCCGCACATGCCGCAGATCCCTTCACGGCAGTCGCTGTCGAAGGCCACCGGATCCTCACCTTTGGCGATGAGCGACTCGTTGAGCACGTCGAGCATCTCGAGGAACGACATGTCACCCGAGACCCCGCTGAGCTGATACGTGACCATCCGGCCGGGCTTGTCGGGCCCCTCTTGCCGCCAGATGTTGAGAGTGAGGTTCACTTGTAGCTTCGCTCCTTCAGCTCGATCGCCTCGTAGACGAGGTCTTCCTTGTGCAGGACCGGGGCGCCGGTGTCGCCGAGCTTGGCCGGGTCACCGCCGAACTCCCAGGCGGCGACGTAGCGGAAATTCGCGTCGTCGCGTTTGGCCTCGCCGTCCTCGGTCTGGCTCTCGGCCCGGAAGTGACCGCCGCAGGACTCCCTCCGGTGCAGCGCGTCGACACACATGAGCTCCCCGAGCTCGAGGAAGTCGGCCACCCGGCCGGCCTTCTCCAGACTCTGGTTGAGCGTGTCGGCGGCCCCGAGGACCCGGACGTTGCGCCAGAACTCTTCGCGCAGGCCCCGGATCAGGTCGATCGCCTTGAGCAAGCCCTCCTCCGAGCGCTCCATCCCGCAGTATTCCCACATGATGTTGCCGAGCTCTTTGTGGAAGGAGTCGACCGAGCGTTCACCGTTGATCGACAGCAGCGTGTCCAGTCGCTTCTGCACCGACTGTTGGGCCTCGACGACCGCTGGGTCGTTCTCGGCGATCGCCGGGTAGGGAGCGTGCGAGAGGTAGTCACGGATCGTGTTCGGCAACACGAAGTAGCCGTCGGCGAGACCCTGCATGAGGGCGCTGGCGCCGAGCCGGTTGGCGCCGTGGTCGGAGAAGTTGGCTTCGCCGGTCACGAACAAGCCCGGGATATTGGACTGCAAGTCGTAGTCGACCCAGAGCCCACCCATCGTGTAATGCACCGCCGGGTAGATGCGCATCGGCACCTCGTAGGGGTTCTCCCCGGTGATCCGCTGGTACATGTCGAGCAGGTTGCCGTACTTCTCGGCGACCGCTTCGGCGCTCATCCGGTTGAGGGCGTCGGTGAAGTCGAGGTAGACACCCCGGCGGAAGTCGCCGACCATAGGGCCGACGCCACGTCCCTCGTCGCAGACGTTCTTGGCCTGCCGGGAGGCGATGTCGCGGGGGACCAGGTTGCCGAACGAGGGGTAGATCCGCTCCAGGTAGTAGTCGCGATCCTCCTCCGGGATCTGGCGCGGATCCTTGTCGCAGTCCTCCGGGTTTTTCGGCACCCAGATCCGGCCGTCGTTGCGCAACGACTCGGACATGAGGGTCAGCTTGGACTGGTGGTCGCCGGACACCGGGATGCACGTCGGGTGGATCTGGGTGTAACACGGGTTGCCGAAATAGGCGCCCTTGCGGTGCGCCCGCCACCCAGCGGTGACATTCGACCCCATCGCGTTGGTGGACAGGAAGAAGACGTTCCCGTAACCACCGCTGGCCAGCACGACCGCATCGGCCAGGTGGGTCTCGATCTCGCCGGTGACCAGGTCCCTGGCGATGATGCCGCGGGCCCGGCCGTCGACGACGATGAGCTCGAGCATGTCGTGCCGGGAATACATCGTCACCGTGCCCGCAGCCACCTGCCGTTCCAAGGCCTGGTAGGCGCCGATGAGCAGCTGCTGGCCGGTCTGACCGCGGGCGTAGAACGTGCGCGAGACTTGGACGCCACCAAACGACCGGTTGTCGAGCAGCCCGCCGTACTCACGGGCGAAGGGCACACCCTGGGCGACGCACTGGTCGATGATGTCGGCGCTCACCTCGGCGAGCCGGTAGACGTTGGTCTCCCGGGCCCGGTAGTCGCCGCCCTTGACGGTGTCGTAGAAGAGCCGGTAGATCGAGTCGCCGTCACCCTTGTAGTTCTTGGCCGCGTTGATGCCGCCCTGGGCGGCGATCGAGTGCGCCCGGCGGGGCGAGTCCTGGTAGCAGAACGACTTCACCTGGTAGCCCGCTTCACCGAGCGTCGCGGCCGCGGCACCACCGGCCAGGCCGGTGCCGACGATGATCACCGACAGCTTGCGCCGGTTGGCCGGGTTGACCAGGTAGCCCTCGAACTTACGTGTGGTCCACTTCTGCTGGATCGGTCCGGTCGGAGCCGCAGCGTCGGCGATCGCCGCACCCTCACGGTAGATGCCGTGTACGAGCGCGCCGTTGGAACCGGCGGAGTCGGTGCCCGGGCGGGGGGTGGGAATGGTCTCGGACATCAGCGCCTCACTTCACGATCCCGAAGAGGATGGCCAACGGTGGCACGAGGAAACCGATCACGACAACCGCAGCCGTCAGGTGTGCCACTGCGTGCGCGATAGTTCGCGACCGGGCCGTGTTGGTCAACCCGAAAGTCTGAGCGGCGCTCCACACCCCGTGGAAGAGGTGCAAACCCAACGCCACCATGGCCAAGACGTAGATGAGCACTACCCACCAGAGCTGGAAACTCGCGATGACGAGCTGACCGGTGCTGTTCCCGATCTGCTCGGCGGAGAAAGCTCCGTTGAAATTGACCTTGGGGATCGTGAACTGCACGAGGTGGAAGACAAGGAAGAGCAGCAGGGCGATGCCGCCCCAACGCATCATCGGCGACCGCCGCACACCCGAGGCGACGGTCTTCACGGCATACCGCTGTGGGCGGGCGCGGTTGGCCCGGCCCCACAGGCTCAGCGCGGCATAGACGTGCACGACGAGCGAGAGCACGAGCAGCGCGCGGAAGAGCCAGAGGAACCCCGAGTAGGGCAGGATCGGCATGAGTAACTCGCGCAAGTGCTCGGCGTACGAGTCGAACGCCTCCGTGCCTGCGAGGATCTTGAGGTTCCCGTACATGTGCATGAGGACGTAGAAGACGAAGAGCGCACCGGTCGTCGCCATGGTGAACTTGAGGAAGACCGAGGTACGCGGAGCCGACTTCTCACCCTGAAGAAGAGTCTGAGTGGCCACGACCCCACCGTAGCGTCTCGCTGTCACGACCCGATCACCGCCAGCGCCTCCAGCGGGTGAGATCCCTCTCTCCCTGGCCTTCTCGCGGCCTTCTCGCGCCGACCGGTCCCGCCTCCCGGCACGGGGGACCGGCACGGGCTACCGTGCGGTCATGGACCAGGCAAGCAGCGACCTCGGGAACTTCTGGGCGGTCGTACCGGCCGGCGGCGCAGGAACACGATTGTGGCCGCTGTCCCGCCGCAGCGCACCCAAGTTCCTGCTCGACCTGACCGGCTCGGGTCGCACCCTGCTGCAAGCCACCTGGGACCGGCTGACCCCCCTGTCGGGGGATCGGGTCGTGGTCGTCACCGGAACGGCTCACGCAGCGGCGGTCGCCGAGCAACTGCCCGGCCTCGATCCAGCACATTTGCTGGCCGAACCGCATGGGCGTGACTCGATGCCGGCCATCGCCCTGGCCGCCGCGGTGATCGCCCGCCGCGACCCGGAGGCAGTGATCGGGTCGTTCGCCGCGGATCATGTCATCGGTGCCGTCGCCGGCTTCCATGCCGCCGTTCGGGAGGCCGTCCTGGTCGCCGGGACCGGGCGGGTCGTCACGATCGGGATCACCCCGACCGCGCCGGCGACCGGCTTCGGGTACATCCGGGAAGGGGCCACGTTGGATGTGGCGGGGGCACCGTCGGCCCGTGTCGTTGCTGAATTCGTGGAGAAACCGGATGCCGCGACCGCGGCCTCCTATCTTGCCACTGGCGGATACCGTTGGAACGCAGGCATGTTCGTTGTCGGTGCCCAGCGTTTGCTCGACCTACTGCGGGTCGAGCATCCCGACCTGGCAGCCGGGGCCGAGGCGATCGCCGCAGACCCTTGCCGGCTGGACGAGCTGTGGCCCACGTTGACCAGGATCACCATCGATCACGCAGTGGCCGAGCCGGCAGCGGCGGCCGGGCAGATGGCCGTCGTGCCGGCCGTCTTCGACTGGGATGACATCGGTGACTTCGACGCGCTCGCCACGGTGCTCGCCGGCATACGGCCGGATGGCCTCCACGTGCTCGGCGAAGACGAGGACGTCGTGACGTTCGACACCACCGGCCTGGTCGCGGCCGGCAGTGGACGCCTGGTGGCGGTCCTGGGACTGTCCGACATCATCGTCGTCGACACTCCCGACGCTGTGCTGGTTGCGCCCCGGTCGCGCGCTCAACAGGTCAAGCGGGTCGTGGACGGGCTCGCGGCACGCCACCGGGACGACCTGCGCTGACTGCCGACCGGGCGACGCCCCCCGGCAGCGACCGCGAGAAGGCACACCCTACGATCCGGGGGAGTCCACAGCCGAGGGGCGGATGCCCCTGGCCCGGGCATCGGCATACTGTTCGAGTGAGCAGTCCCACTCTCCGTCTCGTGCTGGCCTCGGCCTCGCCGGCCCGACTGCGCACGTTGCAGCATGCCGGTGTCGAGCCGACCGTCGTCGTCAGCGACGTCGACGAAGCACGGGTGGCCGCGGAGGCGGTTGAACGCTATGGCCGGCTGGAGCCTGGAGATCTCGCCCTGGTGCTCGCCCGCGCCAAAGCCGAGACGGTGGCTTACGACGAGGGCGCCTTGGCCGGCGACATCGTCCTCGGGTGCGACTCGGTGCTGGAGCTCGACGGCCGGATCCACGGCAAACCCACCGACGAGGCCGACGCGATCGCCCGCTGGCGGCTGATGCGTGGCGGCACCGGCATCCTGCACACCGGGCATTGGCTGGTCGACGAGCGCGATCCGGTCATCGGCGGGACCGGGGCGACCGTCGGGGCGACCGCCTCGACGACGGTGCACTTCGCCGAGCTCGACGACGACGAGATCCGGGCCTACGTCGCGACCGGGGAGCCGCTGCGCGTAGCCGGGGCGTTCACGATCGACGGGCTGGGCGGCGCCTTCGTCACCGCTGTCGAAGGCGACCACCA
Source organism: Actinomycetales bacterium (assembly GCA_002748155.1). GTDB lineage: Bacteria > Actinomycetota > Actinomycetes > Actinomycetales > Dermatophilaceae > Phosphoribacter. The sequence continues at coordinate 33,814 of PDRO01000003.1, forward strand.
CAACGTCGTCGGGCTCTCGCTGCCTCTGTTGCGCGAGCTCCTGGCCGATCTCGGGGTGCGCTGGGGGGAGGTCGTCACCGAGCACCGGCGGCCGGGGTAGCCGGGCGGGCGGTAACCTCGCCCGGGGCCAGCACCGTCCAACTGATGTGTGGTGATCGCCTGCGGGGGTGATTCGCTCGTGGAACCTCGTCGCAGCTAGCTCTGGACTCGTCGGCAAGGTGGCAGGCAGCCTGCCGGTGTGGGTTGTGGGATCTGCCAACGGTCGCCTGACCTCGTAGTCCGGGACGCCGACGTGGTGCTCGCACGTTCCGACGCCCAGACACTCCCGGTAGCTGTGTCCCTATCTGCGGTCAAATGACACCACGAGACCCAGCGACATCCCCCAGATCATCAACGACAGCATCAGTCCTAGGCAGACCGGTCCTTGTAAGCGTAGCGTTGTCTTGCCGATCAGCCGACCGGTACCACAGGGGCCGTCGACCGTGTCGACGGTGGAAAGGATCACGTCATGAAAAGAAATCTGGCGGCAACCATAGCGATAGGTTGCCTAGCTCTGACCGCACCTGTCGCGCAAGCCGCTGAAGATCCGGGGCTTACATCAGACGGATACGAGAGATTCCAAAACAGCATTTCGTATCAAGAATACCAGGCTGGCGTTCAAGAACTGGCGTCCCTTGGGCTCGTTGAGAGCAAGGGTGTGGTCCAACCGTTGGACCGCCCACAAGAGACAGCACTGGCGGCATCATCCGCTAAGAGTTCGTCCTCGCATTCAGGCGGAGGAGGAACCGTAAATCTTGGGACTGCCAGACACGTCGGGGACGTGTTCTACTCGCCGTCGATAACTGGGCACAATGGGATCTGGTATTCCGTGGGATACGTTGTTGAAGCGAACCCCTCGTCGGGAGTGCGCGCTTACCCATCGCGGTCGCGACAAATGAACAAAGGCACCCAGAAGATGTACGTTCGGGCCACGCAATCCACGCGAAATGCGGCTGGTGCATGGGCGCATGGACGTGTGGGCTCTGGGTACAACTACGCCTTCTTCAACAACAAGAAGTACAATGCCCCTTATAATTGCTCGCAGCTCGTCTGGGCGGCATATCATCGAAAAGGTATTGACCTCGACAGTAACGGTGGTTGGGGCGTGTATCCTCGGAACATCCGCGATGATTCTCAAACCGTCACCTACGCCACGCTGAATTAACAGCTGACCTAGAGCTCGCGCTTCCGAAGGGCGCGGCTACTGGTGTGAGCTTGCCTTGAGATCCGTCCGCGTCCAGCGGAAATGCTGCCCGCAGAGGTCCGCTTGGGCATGTGCGTGAGCTTTCCGTGGCTGTCGTCGGCAAACGTGCTGCGGAACGCACGCGAATGCAGGAGAATCCTGCGCCAGGTGTCGAATCCCATTGTTGGGAAGGGGGCTCCATCGGGAGGGTGACGAGTATGAGGGCGTGGTGGTTTCCACGGTGCGTCGCTGCGTCGATCGCGACGTTTGTCGTGGGGTGCTCGGCCGGACCGGCGCCACGGGAGCTGTCCAAGTGGGAGGACTACCGGGTGCTCATCTCGGCCGGGAACTGGGAGCCCGGGAGCGCTGCGGCGGGGGAGCTTCTCGGGGTGGACGCGACGGGTGACGTCGTCCGGCTGTCGCAGGTGGGCATCGACGACGGTAAGCCGACGGTGAACGGCTCGGCTCTGCTGATCGAAGGGGATACCACGGCCCAGTGGGTCGATGGTGGGCGAGTGACCGAAATCCCTCATCCTGGTGGGAACGGTCTCCACGTGGGCTCGGCGATTGACGACGGGCGTGATCGTGCGGTGTCTGTGTTCAACATGGGGTTTTCCGAGGACGGATCGCACTATCTCTCACCGGCGTTCTGGTACGCGGATGGGCGGCTCACACGAAAGGCAATCCTCCCGTGGAATATTCTGGGCGCGCCAGTGGTATGCGGCCCAGCGGCATACGTGCCGATCGACGACATCTCGATGGCTGACTTGACGGTTCCCGGTGGTGCTGGCGTCGCCCGCCTCGGCTGGGACGGCTCTATCGAACCTTTCTGGTTCGAAGGAGAACTAGCCGGATTGGACTCAGCTATGTCCGATGGGCCCGCGTGCGTGGGGAGCACGCTGTCATGGATCGCGACGATCCCCAGGGATACTGCAGGCGATGGGGCGTTCGACGGTCCGCTGGTCGTCGTGAACTTCGATGTGGACAGCGCGCGTGTTGAGGCGATGCCGCTGATTCTGGACAGCGTGGAACTGACGTTCAATCGGGCCCGGATCGCCACATCGTCGTATGCCGTGGACGACTCGTTGGTGTGGGCCGCCGAGGACGGGACTGTCTATGTCACCCAGGTGGCTTCGGGTAGAACCACCCGTCGCGGTGAACTGCCCACGAACTTCACCGAGAACAACGTGCAGATGTACTTGGGCGAGCACGGGTTGAGTGTGCTGGCCGAAGACCGGTCTACGCAGCGGTTGACCATGTACCGGCTGTCGTCGGACGGGAGAGTCACCGACGAAGTATCACTGGATCCCGTGTTGTCTGCGATCGGCAAGAAGTTGGCCTGGGACTCCTTCGTGGACCTGCACAACAGGCCGGCACCTGGGTGACCGTCGGTGGCAGCCGGGTCGGAGGCACTAGCACCACCGGATCCCTGGCGATCGGTCCGCGATTCCTGTGCGTCACCCAGCGCTGGCAGTGGCTCACGGGAACTGGATGTTGTCGTCTGGTGCCTCGATGATCCAGTAGTTCCAGATCCACCAACCCTGCAGCGCAACTCCACCTGCCCCCAGCAGAACGAGCAACGGCACGCGAACCCGGCGCAGGCCGGGCCGGTCCAGCACCCAGGCGATGACCAACGCGACCGGAAACGCGACTAGGAAGTATCGGAGTCGCGACGGGCCGATGCCGGTGACGAGGACTTGGTATGCCGGGGCGGCGCCACCCCAACCCCACAGTTCCGGACCCCAGGCACGGGAGTGCCGGGAGACCATGAAGGCGGCGTAGGCCGCCACCAGCACGCCGGCGACCACCCAACCGCGATAGCCGTAGTCGAAATACAGGTAGTCGATCCAGGTGGAGAGCTTGATCTCGGTGGCCTGCAACCCCCAGGCCGCGAGGGTCTTCGAATAGCCGTCGCGGTCTCCGGTGACCAAGCCGATCACGGATGGCCACAGCATGGTGAGCAGCACCGAGGACGTGGCAAGCACCCCGACCCAGACGCGCTGACCTCGCGGGAACGGGTCGGCGTCCCGACGGGCCCAGCGGACCACGGCGTGTGCGATGAACGCGGGGGCCGTCGCCAGCACGATATTGCGGGTCAACGCCAGCACGACAAGAGCCACGAGTGCCCACCCGTAGCGCCGCGAGCGCAACGCGGTCAACACGAGCACGAGCACGAGAAGTGCACACGCCTCGGTATAGGTGGTCTGCAGCACGGGAGCCGCGACATACGTGGACACGAGCACGGTCGTGACGACCGCCGGCCAGCGGCCCACCGCCCGGTCGACGAGGCGGAAGAGGAGCACGAGGGCGACCGCACCGGCCACGAGCGACAGAGTCGACCCGGCGACGTAGAAGTCGGCACCGGTCAACCACATGATGGCCCGGGTGAGCATTGGGAAGACCGGGTAGAACGCCCACGCGTTCTGCTCGACCTGACCGGCGGTATCGGTGGGCATGGGCACCGGATACCCGCGCTCAGCGATCTCGCGGTACCACTGGCCGTCCCAGTTGCCGGTGACCACGAAGTAGCCGGGAGCGGCCGGGGTCGGGTAGCTGACGTGGCCTGCCGGGATGCTGGGATCCATCGCGACCTGCTGGGCCTGCATGACCTGGAAGAAGACCGCGTCGACGGCCCGGGTCACGGCATACACGAGCAGTGGGAACCACACTGCGAAGGTGATACGTCGAGACCAACCCACGATGAGCAATGCTAGGGCGCGCGCCAGGTGGTTCTGCGGCCCGGCCGATCAGACCGGCGGCACCGAGCGGCGGCGCTCGCTGAAGTGCCGGTCCCGCCGGGCGGCATACTTCAGTCGTTTGAGCAACTCGTCGCGCAAGGTGTCTGCTTCGAGAACCTCGTCGACGACGAGGTCGGCGGCGAGTCGTTCGATGTCGACGTCTTCTTCGTATTCCCGGCGCTTCTCGGCGACGAAGGCGTCGCGGGCGTCGATGCCGCCCTGAGCTTCGACCTGGGCGATCTTGTTGGCGTAGACCGCGTTGACCGCAGCCTCCGGGCCCATCACCGCGATCTTGGCGGTCGGCAGGGCGAGAGTGGCGTCCGGTCCGAAACCCGGCCCGGCCATCGCGTAGAGCCCGGCGCCGTAGGCCTTGCGGACCACGACACAGATCTGCGGCACGGTGGCCCCGGAGACGGCCGAGACCATCTTCGCGCCGTGCCGGATGATGCCACCACGCTCGACTTCGGATCCGATCATGAAGCCGGGCACGTCGGCGAGGTAGATCAACGGGATTGAGAAGGCGTCGCAGAGCCAGATGAATCGAGCTGCCTTGTCGGCCGAGTCGGTGAACAGTACGCCGCCCTTGACCGCCGAGTTGTTCGCGACGATGCCGACCGTCTCGCCGGCCATCCGACCGAGGCCGACGACGAGCTCGGCCGCGAAGAGCGGCTTGATCTCGAAGAAGGAGTCGTCGTCGACGAGCCCGTCGATGACTTCGTGGATGTCGAAGGGCACGCTCTCGAGCTCGGGCACGGTATGCCGGGTCAGCGGCACGGTTGGTTCCTCGGGCTCGTAGGTGGGCAGCGGCTCATGCCAGGAGCCGGGCACGTACGCGAAGTAGTGGCGGGCCAGCTCGATAGCCTCGGCGTCGTCGTGGGCGAGCAGGTCACCGACGCCGGAGACCGTGCAGTGCATCCGGGCACCGCCCATGTCCTCGAGAGTGACTCGCTCGCCGACCACCATCTCGGCCATCCGGGGGCTGCCGAGATACATCGAGGCGTTGCCCTCGACCATGATGATGATGTCGCAGAAACTCGGGATATAAGCGCCGCCGGCCGCTGACGGGCCGAAGAGGCAACAGATTTGGGGAACCTTGCCGGACAGGGCGACCTGGTTGTGGAAGATCCGTCCGGCACCACGCCGACCGGGGAACATCTCGACCTGGTCGGTGATCCGGGCTCCGGCCGAGTCGACGAACCAGAAAACCGGCAGTTCCTCCCGAAGCGCCATCTCGGTCGCACGCACGATCTTCTCGACGGTGCGGGCGCCCCAGGAACCGGCCTTGACGGTCGGGTCGTTGGCGATGACGACGGCGGCCCGTCCGTCGACGGTGCCACGGCCGGTGACGACTCCGTCCGCCGGGAGATCGCCGGCCAGAGCGTTGGCGTAGCGGCCGTCCTCGACGAAAGAGCCTTCGTCGAACAGCAGTGAGATCCGGTCGCGGACGTAGAGCTTGCCCTGCTGCTTGAGTTTCGCAGCCGCACCTTCGGTCAGCGGTGCGTCGGAGGCACGGTATGCCGCCGCGAAGCGGTCACGCACGTCGTCGACCCGGGGATCGCCCCCCTCGGTGTGGCCGGCAAAGGGGACGTCGGTGGGATCGACGGACAGGTCGGCGGGACGCGGCATACCGGCTCCTCGGCTAGGCAGGTGGGCGAATGGTGAGGTGACGGTCAGCCTACGAGGGCAGGCCGAGCCCGCGGGCGATGAGCATACGCTGCACCTCGGACGTACCTTCGCCGATCTCGAGGATCTTGGCGTCGCGGTAGAAGCGGGCCACCGGGTATTCCTCCATGAAACCGTTGCCGCCGAAGACCTGGGTGGCGATCCGGGTGGCTGTAACGGCCGCCTCGCTGGAGTAGAGCTTGGCGATCGAGGCCGCCTGCTTGACCTCCTTCATCGTGCGTCGACCGGCGTCCATTTCGTCCTTGAGCCACGCCGCCTTGTAGGTCAGCAACCGCGAGGTCTCGGCCATGACGGCGAGGTCGGCGACCTGGAAGGAAACGCCTTGATAGGTCGCGATCGGTTTGCCGAAGGCCAGCCTCGTCTTGCTGTAGGCCGTGGCCTCCTCGAGCATTCGCTGGATGCAACCGGTGGCCAGCGCTGCGATGGCGATCCGGCCGTCGTCCAGCGTGGCGAGGAACTGGGCGAATCCCTTGCCGCGTCGGCCGAGCAGGTTGGCTTCGGGCACCCGGCAGTTCTCGAAGGCCAGCCCGTGTGTGTCGGAGATGTGCCAGCCGAGCTTGTGATAGGGCGGGGCGACGGTGAATCCACTTGTGCCCGAGGGGATCATGACAGCACTGATCTCCGGTGACCCGTCGTCGCGGGTGCCGGTGCGGGCAGTGACCGTGACGACCGACGTGATCTCCGAGCCGGAGTTGGTGATGAATGACTTGGCGCCGTTGACCACCCATTCACCGTCGACGAGCTCGGCTTTGGTCTTGGTGCCGCCGGCGTCGGAGCCAGCGTCCGGCTCGGTCAACCCGAAGCCGGCCAGGGCGCGTCCGGCGGCCAGATCGGGTAACCAACGCTGCTTCTGCTCCTGCGTGCCGTAGCTGAGGATCGGGTTGATCCCCAGCCCGACACCGGCTTCGAGAGTGATGCCGATCGCTTGGTCGACACGACCGAACTCCTCGATGGCGACGCACAACATGGTGAAATCGCCGCCCTCGGTGGCCCCTGGGGCCTTGCGGGTGCCACCGAACTCTTCGGGCACGACCAAGCCGAAGGCGCCGAGGTCACCGATCTTGGGGATCAGATCGGCCGGGAAGTGCGCGGCGCGGTCCCACTCGGCGACGTGCGGCTCGATCTCGCCCTCGGCGAAGTCGCGCACCAGCAACCGGAATTCCTCGTGGTCTTTGCTCAGCTCGAACATGCCTGACCCTCTCGCCCCGTCCATCGTTGGTTGACGTTTACGTAAAGGTAAAGCACGATGAGGGTCATGGCAACCCGACCAGACCCCGAGTCTCAGCGCTCGGGGGCATCGGGTGTGCTACCAGCGACAAGGGGGAAAGCGGGGCCGGGTGGGGATGGGCGTGGTGAGCCCGAGTGGTCGATTGCCGAGGTCGCCGAGGAGTTCGGGGTGACGCACCGGGCCGTGCGTCACTACGAGGACATCGGGCTCATCGCTCCGGAACGACGGGGCACCCAGCGGGTATACCGCCGCCGTGACCGCACCCGACTCAATCTCATCCTGCGTGGTAAACGCCTGGGTTTCCCGCTGGAACAGATCCGCACGATCATCGACCTCTACGACGCGCCGCTGGGGAAGGCGAGCCAGCTCGACTACGTGCTGGCACAGATCGACGAGCGTCGAGCCGACCTGGAACGGCGACGCCGTGACGTCGAAGACGCGCTGGACGAACTAAGGAGCTTCGAGCAGCGCTGCCGCGAGGATCGAGCCGACCTGGATTGACGTTTCCGGGGACGCGAGGTTTGTGTCGCGACGGGGGAGGCCCAGCTCGAGGCTGGTGTCGATGACGTGACTCGGGCATGAGGTGAGGCCAGCTTTGGGTGAGGCCAGCACGGGGTGAGGCCAGCTTTGCGTGAGGCCAGCACGGGGTGAGGCCAGCATCGGGTGAGGTCTCGGTCGAGTTGTCCCGCCGCCCGGCGATCCGGGCCCAACGTCCCCTTGTGACTGCGACGGTCCGCTCCCTACGGTGTTACCCAGCTCCAGACCGAGCATCCGGTCAGTTATTACGCGACGGTCGCAACGTCCCGATGAGTGAGGTCAAAGATGACACCCCCTGAACGGTCGACGCACAAGGATCACTTGGTTCCCGACGAGGTGTTGGGTGAGCCGGACATCTATCACGACTCGCCCGGCAAGACCACCTCAACCGCCGAGTATCGCCGGGTCGCCATGGCCACTGGCATCGGGACGATGATCGAGTGGTACGACTTCTTCATCTATGCCTTCGTGGCGGCTTTGCTGTTCGGGCAGTTGTTCTTCAGCGGGCTGGGCGAGTGGAGTCAGTTGGCGTCATTGGCCACGATCGGGGTCAGTTTCTTCTTCCGTCCGCTCGGCGCCGTTGCCATGGGACATATCGGCGACCGCTACGGCCGACGTGTGGTCCTCATCCTCACCCTCGTGCTCATGGGTGGCGCCACAACGTGCGTCGGCCTGTTGCCGACCACCGCATCGTTGGGCATGGCGGCTCCGATCCTGCTGATCGCGCTCCGGTGCCTGCAAGGCTTCTCGGCCGGCGGGGAGTGGGGCGGCGCAGCAATGCTGTCGGTCGAACACGCTCCGCACGGCAGGCGTGGGCGGTTCGGGGCCTCGCCCCAGGTCGGCGTGCCGGCCGGGATGCTGTTGGCGTCCGGAGTGCTGGCACTGCTGACCAACCTCCTGACCACGGACCAGTTCGAGGACTGGGGCTGGCGGCTTCCCTTCATCTTCTCGCTGGTGCTCATCTTCCTCGGCCAGTGGATCCGTCGGCGGGTGTCTGAGAGCCCCGTATTCGCCGAGCTCAAGGAGGCCAAGGCCCAAACCAAAGCCCCGATGAAAGAGGTCTTCGCCAAGAACCGGCGCAAGGTCTCGCACATGGCGATCATCTTCATGGGCAACAACGCCTTCGGTTACATGCTCGTCGGAGGGTTCCTCGTCGCCCACGTCACCAAGAAATTCGATATCCCCCGCGCCACGGTGCTGCCGTGGATCCTCGCGGCGGCGGGGTTGTGGATCGCCACGACGATCGGTGCAGCGATCCTGTCGGACAAACTCGGCCGCAAGCGGGTCTTCGTCTACGGCTACGCGCTGCAGGCACTCATCGTCTTCCCGGTCTTCCTCATCATCAACCAAGGCGAACTGCCAGGCATTGTGCTCGCCTACTTCCTGATGACCATCCCGCTCGGGCTCACCTACGGGCCGCTGCCGGCGCTCTACGCCGAGGAGTTCCCACCGCACATCCGGTTGTCTGGTGTGTCCATCGCCTACGCGATCGGGTCGGTTCTCGGTGGCGCATTCGCCCCGACGATCGCCGAGTTCCTCACCAAGGAGACCGGAACTGTCGTCACCGTGGCCTACTACCTCGCTGCGATGAGTCTGTTGAGCTTCGTGGGGTCGCTCTTCCTCACGGACCGTACTAATCAGCCACTGCACACGATGACGGGTCACTGACTCCGGCAGAATGGGCGAGTGTCCAGCCCATCGATCGCACCGAGACCGTCGCACCTGTCGGACGAGGTCGCCGCACTGCTGAAGCGTGACCCTCAAGGCCTGGTTGCCGCCATCGTCCAGCAGTACGACACCCGTGAGGTGCTCATGCTCGGCTGGATGGACGACGAGGCGCTGCACCGCACCCTGACGACCGGGCGGGTCACCTTCTGGTCCCGTTCGCGTCGGGAATACTGGCGCAAGGGAGACACCTCCGGTCACGTGCAGCACGTCGTCGCCGTGGCACTCGACTGCGACGGTGACGCCGTGCTCGTGCAGGTCGATCAGGTCGGTGCGGCCTGCCACACCGGAGACCGGACGTGCTTCCTGGCCCGGCCGCTGGCGATCGCCGAAGGGGTTCCCGGGCCGGGTGGGACGAAAAGGACCGGCGACGCGATAGAGGCCGGTCATGACTGACGAGCGCGCCGAATTGGGCCTCGGCACCACCTGGCCGAGCATCTCGGTCTTTTGCGAGCTGGCCCGGTCGACCCCCCGAGTGATCCCGGTCGTGCGGCGGTTGCTCGCCGACGGCGAGACGCCACTCGGGTTGTATCGCAAATTGGCTCGAGGCCGACCGGGAACGTTCCTACTGGAGTCGGCCGAACACGGCGGTGTTTGGAGCCGCTATTCGATTGTCGGTGCTCACAGTCAAGCCACCCTGACCGTGCTCGACGGACGAGCGCACTGGATCGGCACGCCGCCGACCGGGGTGCCGACCGACGGCGACCCGGCACTGGCCGTGCGGGACACGATGGCCGCCCTTGCTGCCGAGCGGATCGTCGGACTGCCACCGTTGACCGGAGGGCTGGTTGGCGCTTTGACGTATGACATCGTGCGTCGCTGGGAGCGCCTACCCGACACCGGCCGCGACGACCTTGGTCTGCCCGAGCTCGGCATGGTGCTGGCCACCGACCTGGCCGTGCTCGATCACGCCGACGGCTCGGTGCTGCTGGTGGCCAACGCGATCAATCAGGACGGGTCCGATGACCGGGTCGAACAGGCATACCATGACGCGATCGCCCGCCTGGACCGGATGACCCACGAGCTGGCGAGTGGTGCCGAAAGCACGGTGGCGGTGATCCACCCGGTCGACGTACCGGTCACCAGTTCGCACACGCCGGAGCAGTTCTTGGCCATGGTCGAGTCGTGCCAGGAGTCGATCCGCGCCGGCGACGTGTTCCAGATCGTCGTATCACAGCGGTTCTCGATGCCATGCTCCGGGGATGCCGTCGACGTCTACCGGGCTCTGCGAGCCAACAACCCCAGCCCCTACATGTACTTGCTGCGCCTGCCTCACCCCGATGGAACGGCATACGACATCGTCGGCAGCAGTCCCGAAGCCCTGATCAAGATGACCGGCCGGGAGGCCATCACCCACCCGATCGCCGGTTCCCGGCCACGCGGGCAGACCCCGGAGGACGACGTGCGCCTGGCCGAAGAGCTCGCGGGCGACCTCAAGGAGCGCGCCGAGCACCTCATGCTCGTCGACCTGTCGCGCAATGATCTGCAACGGGTGTGCGGGGCGGGCACGGTCGACACCGTCGAGTTCATGCAATTACGCCGGTACAGCCACGTCATGCATCTCGAGTCGACGGTGGTCGGGCAGGTGCGCGACGGTTTCGGCGCCTACGACGTGCTGCAGGCGACCTTCCCGGCGGGCACGCTCTCCGGGGCACCCAAGGTGCGGGCAATGGAGCTCATCGACGACTACGAGGGTCTGCGTCGTGGTCTCTACGGGGGGGTGGTCGGCTATCTCGACTTCCACGGGGACATGGACTTGGCGATCGCCATCCGCACCGCTGTGATCCGCGACGGGGTCGCCCACGTGCAAGCCGGTGCAGGCATCGTCGCCGATTCCGTGCCCCAACTGGAGTACGAGGAGTGTCACCACAAGGCGAGGGCCGGATTGCAGGCGGTCCGCGCGGCAGCGGGGCTGCGTTCGATCGAGGCACTCGGGTGAGCCGACGTCGCGAACCGGGTCGGAGGGCGACACTGCTCGCTCTGGGCGGGTCGCTCGCGGCCTACCTGCTGGTGAGCGCACAACCGTGGGTAACCGGCACGGCCGATGACGTGGTGCTCGGTGCCACTCCGCTGTCCGGCAGTGCAGCCGAACTGGCCCCCGGTGGGACCGCTCTTGCGTTCGTCGTCGGATCCGGTGCCGTCGCTTTGGCAACCGGCGGGCGCCGGATCCGGTACGCCGCGTCGCTGGCCGTCGTGCTCGCGGCGCTGGGCATGGTGATCGTCGCAGTCGGTGTCGTGACCGATCCGGCTGGTGAGCTGGGCGGTCGGGCAGCGGAACTGGCCGGGCGGGCGGGTGCGGTCGTGCCGGTCGACGCTCAATTGGCGCCGGCAGCCTGGGTGGGGCTGATTGCCGGTGTGTCGGTTCTTGCCTCGAGCGTGTGGTCGGCGTGGACCGCGCGCCGGTGGGTGGGGCTTTCTTCCCGATTCGAACGGGACGGACGGAATCCCGCGGGTGGACTGGACACCCGGCGCAGTGCGTGGGACGACCTGACGGAAGGAATAGACCACACCTGTCGCGACGATCAGGCATCGACCTGACACAATGAGGGTGCAGCGAGGCCGCACCGGGTCACGCTCGGTCGATCGGGCCCGGGCGGGGACCGGTCCCGACCACACGAGGAGATCACCACGATGAGCGGTTCGGAGCACCACGACAACCATGGGCAGAGTCTTGCTGCCTGGGTGGGCATTGGCATTCTGCTCGTGGCTTCGTGCATGATGGCCGTCGCAGTGGCAGTCACCAACTGGGGTTTGTTCTGGGCAGGCGCGATCCTGTCCGTCCTGGGAGTGATTGCCGGGAAGGTCCTGGCGATGGCTGGCTACGGTGTGGACAAGCCCGCTCACAAGGTCGGCGCAACTCAGCACAAGTAGTGAGATCTCCCGAACGGGGATCGTCTGACACGACCACTCGACCACTCGGCGCCGCGGCACGGACGCGGTGTCGGTCACTCAACCGAAAGGTAGTCCTTGATGTCGTATGGATCCGCACAGCCACCTCCGCCCCCACCCCCCGTGGGTGGACCCGGGAACCCGATGGGTGCGCCTCCCCCGAACAACCTGGTGTGGGCCATCCTCAGCACGGTCCTGTGCTGTATACCGATAGGTATCTACTCGATCGTCTTGTCGACGAAGGTCAACACGCTCTGGGCTCAAGGCGATGCGGCCGGTGCGCAGAAGGCTGCGGACGATGCGAAGAAGTGGGCGATTATCGGAGCAGTCACCGGGTTCGTCCTCGTTTCGTTGTATGTCATCTTCGTCGTCGTCCTCGCCTCCAACGCGAACACGAACACTTACTGAGCGCCTGTTCGGGGACGACGTGACTGTCACCATGACCATCCGGCGCAGCGGCGGCCTGCGGGCCCTGCTGCTGCCGGGTGGGGTGGCCGTCAGTGCGGCGATCGGGGCCGCCTACCTCCATCTCGTCGATCCGAACCTATCCGGTGGCTATCCGCCGTGTGTGTTCTACGCGGTAACCGGACTATGGTGCCCGGGTTGTGGATCGGCTCGGGCTTTGCACGCCCTGACCCACGTCGACCTCGGGACTGCTCTGGCGCGCAACCCTTTCGCCGTCATGGCCGTCGTCTACATCGCGTGGTCGTTCCTGGCCTGGGCGTGGCGCCGCTACACCGGCACGCCGCGGCGATGGTTGGCCCCGCCGTGGGTGTTGCGCGGGGTGCTTGCCGCGATCCTCGGGTTCTGGGTGCTGCGCAACGTGCCAGGGTTCACCTGGTTGTCCCCGCTGTAGGCCCATGAGCTGATGTCGGCGATCGTGTCCGGGACCGGAAACGTGCTGCGTCGCATGAATCCGCGCCGATGGGCTGCGCTTGCGGCGAGCCTGAGCGCGGTCGGCTATGTGTATGCCGTTTCCCCGGAGGTCCCCGGGCGCTATCTGCCTTGCCCGTCGTTCATCCTGACCGGCACGTATTGCCCAGGGTGTGGGGGCCTGCGTTCGGCGCACGCACTCATGCACGGTGACCTCGTGTTGAGCCTGCAACGCAACCCACTGGTCTTGCCATTGCTCATCGTGCTCGTCGTGGGGGGAATCGTATGGTGGCGTCGTGGGCGTCCGGTATTGCGGATCGACCCCTCAGGCTGGCGCTTCCGGCTAACCATGGTGGGCATCGCCCTTTTCTGGATCGCTCGGAACCTGCCCGGTTTAGGGTGGCTCGCGCCGACCTGATCGAGCGGAGCCGGCAGAGCAACGTCCGTCCGACAGCGAGGTCTGCCGGTTGATGGCGGTGGCTCCGTGTCGGGGCGCACGATCGGTGGACGGCATGCTCGGTCGTGCTCCGATTCCCGTAGCCTGAGCTGGTGGCCGACTCAGCCCAGTCCGTGCTCGACAGCATTGTCGCCGGCGTGCGCGAAGACCTCGCCGAGCGGATGCGGCATACCTCGTGGGACGAGTTGCAGGAGCAGATCGCATGCCGGCCACCGGCTCTCGACGCCTGGGCGGCCCTGACCGGCACGGCCGGCGTCTCGGTGATTGCCGAGGTCAAGCGGGCCAGCCCGAGCAAGGGTGCCTTGGCCGACATCGCCGATCCTGCAGCGCTTGCCGGCGAGTATGCCGCCGGCGGAGCCGCTGCGGTGTCGGTGCTGACCGAGCAACGCCGCTTCAACGGCTCGCTCGACGATCTCGACGCAGTCCGTGCACGGGTGTCAGTGCCGGTGCTGCGCAAGGACTTCATGGTGCAGCCCTACCAAATCCTCGAAGCTCGCGCGCATGGTGCCGACATCGTCCTGCTCATCGTCGCCGCGCTCAGCGACGACCAGTTGGTGACGATGCTCGAACAAGCCGAGTCCTTGGGCATGACCGCCCTCGTCGAAGTGCATGACGAGACTGAGACCCGCCGAGCGGTTGACGCCGGAGCCGAAGTCATCGGCGTGAATGCCCGCAATCTCAAGACCCTCGACGTCGATCGGTCGGTGTTCGCCCGGTTGCGGCGGCTCATCCCGGATTCAGTGATCGCGGTCGCCGAGAGCGGGATCCGTGGGGTCAGTGATGTCACCGAGTATGCCGCTGCCGGAGCTCGCGCCGTGCTCGTCGGGGAGGCGCTGGTCACCGGGGGTGACCCCCGTGGGGCCGTCCAGCAGTTCACGAGTGTTCGGCTGCGACACGAGAATCCGACAGGAGATACCCGATGACCGGTGATGCCGATCCGCTCGGGCGGCCCAGGCCCGACACGCGGCTGGGCCGGTTCGGCGAGTTCGGGGGTCGGTACGTGCCGGAGGCCCTCATCCCGGCCCTCGAACAGCTCGACGACGTGCGCCGGAAGGCTGCCCTCGACCCCGAGTTCGTCGGTGAGCTGGAGCGACTGCATCGCACGTATACCGGACGCCCCTCGATCCTCACCGAAGTGCCGCGATTCGCCGAGCATTGCGGCGGAGCCCGGGTGCTGCTCAAACGTGAAGACCTCAACCACACCGGCTCGCACAAGATCAACAACGTGCTCGGTCAGGCCCTGCTGACCAAACGCATGGGCAAGACTCGGGTGATCGCCGAGACCGGTGCGGGACAACACGGTGTCGCGACCGCAACAGCCGCCGCCCTGCTCGGGCTTGAGTGTGTCGTCTACATGGGCAAGGTCGACACCGAGCGGCAGGCCCTCAACGTCGCACGAATGCGTCTGCTCGGCGCCGACGTGGTCCCGGTGACCAACGGCAGCCAGACCCTGAAAGACGCGGTCAACGAAGCGTTGCGCGACTGGGTTGCCAACGTCGACTCCACCCACTACGTGCTCGGCACCGTGACTGGGCCACATCCTTTTCCGGAGCTCGTTCGCGACTTCCACCGGATCATCGGCATCGAAGCCCGCGCCCAGGTGCTCGACCTCATCGGTCGGCTACCCGATGCCGTGCTCGCGTGTGTCGGCGGAGGATCCAACGCCATCGGCATCTTCCACCGCTTCCTCGACGATGCCTCGGTGCGCCTGGTGGGTCTGGAGGCCGGGGGAGACGGCGTCCACAGTGGCCGTCACGCCGCCCGCTTCTCCGGTGGCAGCCAGGGGGTGTTGCACGGGGCCGCCAGCTACGTGCTCCAGGACGACGACGGCCAGACGGTCGAGTCGTCCTCGATCTCGGCCGGCCTCGACTACCCGAGCGTCGGTCCTGAGCACGCTCAGCTCTTCGACAGCGGCCGGGCCGAGTACCGCCCGGTCACCGACGCCGAAGCGATGACGGCCTTCCGGCTGCTCTGCCGAACGGAGGGCATCATGCCCGCGTTGGAGAGCGCTCACGCGCTCGCCGGTGCGATGACGCTCGGGCGCGAGCTCGGCCCCGAGGCCGTGCTGCTTGTGTCGCTGTCCGGCCGTGGCGACAAGGACGTGCAGACCGCCGCAGCCTGGTTCGGCCTGCTGCCCGCCACCGAGCCGGGCACCCCCGCTGCCGACACCGAGTCCGCAGGAGGCATGCCATGAGCCCGGGCGCCGAGGTGCTCCGCCACTGCCGCGACGAAGGCCGGGCTGCCCTGATCGGCTACCTGCCGGTCGGTTTCCCGAGTGTCACCGGCTCGATCGAGGCCATGCTCGCCATGGTCGAGGCCGGGGTCGACATCGTCGAAGTCGGTCTGCCCTACTCCGACCCGCTGATGGACGGCCCGGTCATCCAACGGGCCACCGAGGCAGCGCTGGACGCCGGCACCCGGGTCGACGACGTGTTCACCGCCGTGCGAGTGCTCGCCGGCGCCGGCACGCCGGCATACGTCATGACCTATTGGAACCTCGTGCGCAACCGCGGCGTCGAGCGCTTCGCCGCCGACCTCGCCGGGGCAGGCGGCTCGGGCCTGATCACTCCCGACCTGATCCCCGACGAAGCGGGCGACTGGCTCGTCGCCGCCGACACCCACGGCCTGGACCGGGTCTTCCTCGTCGCACCCTCGTCGACACCGGAACGATTGCAGATCGCCACCGACGCCAGCCGCGGATTCGTCTACGCGGCCTCGACCATGGGGGTCACCGGCACCCGCGAGAGCGTCGGGTCGGCGGCCGAAGGGCTGGTCGAGCGCACCCGGGCCGTGTTGGGGGAGCGGGAGTTGGCCGTCTGCGTCGGCCTCGGGGTCTCCACCCGGGTCCAGGCAGCCGACGTCTCCCGGTTCGCCGATGGGGTGATCGTCGGTTCGGCGCTGGTCCGAGCACTCGGTGCCGGCGACGGGTTGACCGCGCTACGCGAGCTGACCGCCGAGCTAGCGGCCGGAGTACGCGAAGGCCGCTGAAACGGCTCATCCGGCGCGCCGGGGGCCGCCATGACGCAGCACACGGCGGGGTGATGGACAATAGCCGGTATGCCGCGTCCCGCTGTTTCCAACAATCCCGCCGCCACGTCCACGGGAGGCAGCAGCAAGCGGCTGCTCGCCGTGCTCATCGTGCTGGGCATCGTCGTCGCCATTATGCTGGCGGTCTTGATCGGCGGGCGTAACTCCAGCGCCAGTGACGGGGACGCCGCGCCGACCGCCGAGGCTGGGAACAGCTCGAGTGCAGGCCAGTCGGCCGTTCCCCAAGGGGCGCTGGGTTTCGGGGAAGCGATGGTTGTCGGCCAGGCACGCGAGGGAGCCCCCACGCTCGACATCTACGAAGACCCCCAATGCCCGATGTGCGGTCGGTTCGAAGCGATCTTCGGTGAGACGATCAGGGACCTGGTCGAGTCGGGGGAGGCTCGAGTGCAGGTCCACACGATGAGTTTCCTCGACGTGAACCTGCGCAACGACTCGTCGCGACGCGCCGCCAACGCGATGTTCTGTGCCGCCGACCAAGGCGCCTTCGCCGAGTACGAGACCGCGGTGTTCCAAGGTCAACCGGCTCGGGAAGGCAGCGGCTGGACCGACGCCCAGCTCGAGCAGTTCGCCACCGACGTGGGGTTGCAGGGCAGCGAGCTGGACACCTGGCGGTCATGTCAGGAGTCGATGAAGTACCTCCCACACGTGGAGGCTCTGCAGGAAGCCAGCACGCGCAACGGGGTCAGGGGTACTCCGACGGTTCACCTCAACGGTGCGCCCCTCCAGCTCGGTGGGCTGACCCCGGAGCTGTTCCGCCAGCGGGTGCTGGGCCGCGAGCCAGCAGGTCCATAGCCCATGCTCAACACCGTGGTCTCCGTAGGGGTCGGCACGGGTCAGGTCCTGCCTGAGTTGCTGCCATTCGAGATCCCCAGCCCGACGAGCGGGGTCTGGTGGCTCGGCCCGATCCCGATCCGTGGCTACGCGCTCAGCATCCTGACCGGCATCGTCGTCGCGGTCTGGGTGACCAGGCGTCGTCTCCAGGCGCGCACCGGTGATGGGAACAAAGTGCTCGACGTGGCCGCCTGGGCCGTCCCCTTCGGGATTCTCGGCGGCCGGATCTACCACCTCATCACCACTCCACAGCCCTACTTCGGTGCTGGTGGTGACCCATGGAAGGCCTTCCGGGTCTGGGAGGGCGGCTTGGGCATCTGGGGCGCCATCGCCATGGGGGCACTCGGCGCGTGGCTCGGCTGTCGCCGTGCCGGAGTGCGCTTCGCCGACTTCGCCGACGCCGCAGCGCCGGGCCTGTTCGTCGCGCAGGCTCTGGGGCGGGTGGGCAACTACTTCAACAACGAGATCTACGGACCGGCCACCGACCTGCCGTGGGCCCTGCGGATCTACCATTGGGATGCCCAGGCGGGCCACGCCGTGTTCGACGCTGCGGGCGATCCGATCGTCAAGGGCCTCTATCACCCGACGTTCCTCTATGAGGGGCTGTGGTGCCTGTTCATGGCAGGTCTGCTGCTGTGGGTGGACCGGCGCCGTGACTTGCGCCCCGGCCAGGTCTTCGCGCTCGTGCCGGCCGGCTACGCCCTCGGTCGCCTCCCGATCGAGCTGATCCGCACCGACGAGGCCAACCACATCCTCGGAATGCGGGTCAACGTCTGGGTGTCGATCTTCGTGTTCCTCCTCGGGATCTGGCTCTACCGCCGGGCCGGCCGGACCACCGTCCGCGAAGCGGCCGAGGAGTCGCCGGACTCGTCGTCCGCACCGGCCTGATCCGGGCCGCAGGCCAGCCGGTCGGCACGCGATCGATGCGTGGTCGGCCGACGACCTGGAACCCGTAGAGCCGAATTTGGGTGGGCTGGTAGCTCGGGTATCCTGGCTCGGCTGGCCATGGCCGTCCAGCTCGATTCTTGGTGGCCGGTTGCGGCCCCGTCACCCGGCCCGAGGGGCCCCAGGACCTGTCAGGACGGTGAGGCGTTGATGTCCCAACCGCGCACCCTTTTCTCGGCTCAGCCTGTCGATCAAGGGCTTTACCGCCGGGAGCGGGAGCACGACGCCTGCGGGGTCGCCATGGTGGCTACCCTGCGCGGTAGCGTCGGCCACGACATCGTCGTGCAGGCCCTTACTGCACTGCGCAACCTCGATCACCGCGGCGCCACCGGGGCGGACCCCAGCGTCGGCGACGGCGCCGGCATACTCACCCAGATCCCCGATCGGTTGTTGCGTGAGGCCGTTCGCGAGAGCCTCGACCTCGAGTTGCCCGCGCCCGGTGCGTATGCCGTGGGGATGGCGTTCCTGCCGGCCGTCGCCGGGGTGCGCGCTGAGGCGATCACCCGGATCGAGACGATCGCCGCCCAGGAGGGATTGACGGTGCTCGGCTGGCGCGACGTGCCGGTCACGCCGTACCTCGTCGGCGACATGGCCCGCGCGGTGATGCCCCATTTCGCCCAGCTTTTCGTCGCCGACGCTGCGGCAGCGGGTGAGGATCAGAGCGTCGCTGCCCGCACCGGGCTCGAGCTTGACCGGCAGGTCTACGGGTTGCGCAAGCGGGCCGAGCACGAGGCACACGTCTACTTCGCGTCCCTGTCGGCCCGCACCCTGGTCTACAAGGGGATGCTCACGACCGGCCAGCTCGAGCCCTTCTTCCCGGACCTGTCCGACAGCCGCTACGAGACCGAGTTGGCGCTCGTGCATTCGCGGTTCTCGACCAACACGTTCCCGTCGTGGCCGCTGTCGCACCCCCATCGGATCATCGCCCACAACGGCGAGATCAACACCGTCAAGGGCAACCGCAACTGGATGCGAGCCCGCGAGTCACTGCTGCAGTCCGACGTGATCCCCGGCGACCTCCAGCGGCTCAGCCCGATCTGCACACCGGGAGCTTCCGATTCGGCGTCGTTCGACGAGGTGGTCGAGCTGCTGCATCTCGGCGGGCGATCGCTGCCGCACGCGGTGCTCATGATGATCCCGGAGGCCTGGGAGAACCACGAAGACATGGATCCGGCCCGGCGGGCCTTCTACCAGTACCACGCGAACTTCATGGAGCCGTGGGACGGACCGGCTTGTGTCACCTTTACCGATGGCACGTTGATCGGGGCGGTGCTGGACCGCAACGGTCTCCGGCCGGGCCGGTATGCCGTGACCGATGACGGGATGGTCGTGCTCGCCTCCGAAACAGGGGTGCTCGATCTCGACCCGGCCCGGGTCGTGCGGCGAGGCAGGTTGCAGCCTGGCCGGATGTTCCTCGTCGACACCGAGCACGGCCGGCTGGTCAGCGACGACGAGGTCAAGGCCGAACTGGCCGCGGCACTGCCCTACGACGAGTGGCTGCATGCCGGCCTGATCCACCTGTCCGACTTGCCCGAGCGCGAGCACATCGTGTATCCCGCCAAGTCGGTGGCCCGGCGCCAGCAGGCTTTCGGCTATACCCAGGAGGAGCTGCGCATCCTCGTCTCGCCGATGGCGCGCACCGGCATGGAGGCGATCGGCTCCATGGGCACCGACACCCCGATCGCCGTCTTGTCCAACCGGCCGCGGTTGCTCTTCGACTACTTCACCCAGCTGTTCGCCCAGGTGACCAATCCTCCGTTGGATGCGATCCGTGAAGAACTCGTCACGTCGCTCGGGGCGGTGATCGGGCCGGAGACCAACCTGCTTGCCGACCACCCGTCGCAGGCCCGCAAGGTCGTTCTTCCCTTCCCAGTCATCGACAACGACGAGCTGGCCAAGATCGTGCACATCAACGCCGACGGTGACTTGCCCGGCTTCGCCACCCACGTGGTCCGCGGCCTCTACGACGTCCACGGCGGTGCAGCCGCGATGGAGACCCGGCTGGAGGAGATCTTCCGCGAGGTCTCCGCAGCGATCTCACGGGGCGTGCGTTTCGTCGTGCTGTCGGATCGTGACTCCGGTCGTGACCTCGCGCCGATCCCGTCACTGTTGCTCACCTCTGCGGTGCATCACCACCTGATCCGTCAGAAGACGAGGACCCAGGTCGGGTTGATCGTCGAAGCCGGCGACGTGCGTGAGGTGCACCATGTCGCCCTGCTCATCGGGTTCGGGGCCGCCGCGGTCAACCCCTACCTGGCGATGGAGTCTGTAGAAGACTTGGTCCGTCGGGGTGCCCTCACCGGAGTCACGCCTCAGAAAGCCGTCGCCAATCTGATCAAGGCACTCGGCAAGGGCGTGCTCAAGGTGATGTCCAAGATGGGTATCTCCACCGTGGCCTCCTACTGTGGCGCGCAGGTTTTCGAGGCGATCGGGTTGTCCCAAGAGCTCGTCGACCGTTACTTCACGGGCACCGAGAGCCAACTCGGTGGAATCGGGCTGGACGTCATCGCCGCCGAATCGGCCGCTCGGCACGCCGTGGCCTACCCACCCGAAGGCGTGTACAACCCGCACCGCACCCTGTGGGTCGGCGGCGAATACCAGTGGCGTCGTGAGGGGGAGCCGCACCTTTTCGACCCCGACACCGTCTTCCGGCTGCAGCACGGCACCCGGCAGCGGCGGTATGACATCTTCAAGCAATACAGCGACCGGGTCAACGAGCACTCCACCCGGCTGATGACCCTGCGGGGGTTGTTCGACTTCGCCGGCGAAGCGGTCACCGGCCGGGCACCGATCGACATTTCCGAGGTCGAGCCGGTCAGTGAGATCGTCAAGCGGTTCTCTACGGGGGCGATGTCCTACGGCTCGATCAGCCGTGAGGCCCACGAGACCTTGGCCATCGCGATGAACCGCATCGGTGGCAAGTCGAACACCGGTGAAGGCGGCGAAGACGAGGACCGGCTTCTCGATCCGCGGCGGCGCTCCGCGATCAAACAGGTCGCGTCCGGGCGCTTCGGGGTCACCAGTCTCTACCTCGCCGAAAGCGACGACATCCAGATCAAGATGGCCCAAGGGGCCAAGCCCGGTGAGGGCGGACAGCTGCCGGGCAACAAGGTCTATCCCTGGGTGGCCAAGACCCGTCACTCGACACCGGGCGTCGGCTTGATCAGCCCGCCACCACACCACGACATCTATTCGATCGAGGATCTCGCCCAGCTGATCCACGACTTGAAGAACGCCAATCCCCAAGCGCGGATCCACGTCAAGTTGGTGTCCGAGATCGGGGTCGGCACGGTCGCCGCGGGAGTGTCGAAGGCGCACGCCGACGTCGTGCTCATTTCCGGACACGACGGTGGCACCGGTGCCTCCCCGTTGACTTCACTCAAACACGCCGGTGCGCCGTGGGAGCTTGGTCTGGCCGAAACACATCAGACGTTGCGGCTCAACGGGCTCCGCGACCGGATCGTGGTGCAGACCGACGGACAGCTCAAGACCGGGCGTGACGTGATGATCGCGGCGTTGCTCGG
This sequence comes from Actinomycetales bacterium, assembly GCA_002748155.1. GTDB lineage: Bacteria > Actinomycetota > Actinomycetes > Actinomycetales > Dermatophilaceae > Phosphoribacter. The sequence goes on from PDRO01000003.1 coordinate 55,514, forward strand.
CGCGGAGGAGTTCGGCTTCTCGACGGCCCCGCTGGTCGTCAGCGGTTGCGTGATGATGCGGGTCTGTCACCTCGACACCTGCCCGGTCGGGGTGGCCACCCAGAACCCGGAACTGCGGGCCCGGTTCTCCGGCAAGCCCGAGTTCGTCGAGACCTTCTTCGAATACATCGCAGAAGAAGTCCGCGAACACCTGGCCCAACTGGGCTTCCGCACCCTGGAAGAGGCGGTCGGGCAGGTCGGGTCGCTGGTGACCGACAAGGCGGTGTCGCACTGGAAGGCCAGTGGACTCGACCTGCGCCCGATCCTCGCCGAGGTCGAGGATCCGACCGGGGGCACGGCATACCAGAGCGTGACCCAGGACCACGGCCTGGAGAAGGCCCTCGACCACCATCTCATCGCGTTGGCCCGGCCTGCACTCGACCACGGCGAACCGGTTCGTGGTGGCGTCGCCGTGCGCAACGTCAACCGCACGGTCGGCACCATGCTCGGCAACGCGGTGATCAGCGCGCATCCCCACGGACTGCCCGACGGGACGATCGAGTTGACGATGACCGGCTCGGGCGGTCAATCGTTCGGGGCGTTCCTGCCGGTCGGGGTCACCTTGACCCTCTTCGGGGACAGCAACGACTACCTCGGCAAAGGACTCTCCGGTGGACGGATCGTCGTCCGACCGGATCGGGCCGCCCACTACCCCGCCGAGGACAACGTCATCGCCGGCAACGTCATCGGCTACGGTGCGACCGGCGGCGAGATCTTCCTGCGGGGACGGGTCGGGGAGCGGTTCTGCGTACGCAACTCCGGGGTGACCGCGGTTGTCGAGGGTGTCGGCGACCATGGGTGCGAGTACATGACCGGTGGCCGGGTGCTCGTGTTGGGCAGCACCGGACGCAACTTCGCGGCCGGCATGTCCGGTGGGGTCGCCTACGTGCTCGACCTTCGGCCCGAGCGGGTCAACCCCGAGTTGGTCGACGTGATGCCGCTGCGGCAGTCCGATGTCCCGATCGTGCGTGAGCTGCTGCACGCCCACGTCACCCGGACCGAATCGCCGGTGGCTCAGCAGCTCCTCGACGACTGGGAGGCTGCGGTCACCCGGTTCACGCTCGTGCTGCCGCGGGCCTATCAGCAGGTGCTCGACATCCGGGCCGGGGCGACGGACGAGGGACTCGACCCCGACGGCTCGGAGGTCTGGAACAGGATCATGGAGGCATCCCGTGGCTGACCCTCAAGGCTTCCTCAAGAACCGTGAGCGTGAACTGCCTGCCCGCCGTCCGGTCGACGTGCGGATCACCGACTGGCACGAGGTCTACCAGCCGCAGGATCAAGGCGAGTTGCAGCGGCAGGCCAGTCGATGCATGGACTGTGGAATCCCGTTCTGCCACAGCGGATGTCCGCTCGGCAACCTCATCCCGGAGTGGAACGACCTGGCGTGGCGTGGCGATTGGGTTGAAGCCATCGAGCGACTGCACGCGACGAACAACTTCCCTGAGTTCACCGGACGGCTCTGTCCGGCACCGTGCGAGACGGCTTGCGTGCTCGGGATCAGCCAGCCCGCAGTGACCATCAAGCAGATCGAGGTCACCGTCATCGACCGGGCCTTCGCCACCGGTTATGTTGCGCCGCACCCTCCGGAACGCCTCAGTGGTAAGACCGTCGCGGTCGTCGGATCCGGCCCGGCCGGGCTGGCCGCCGCTCAACAACTGACCCGGGCCGGGCACACCGTGGCCGTCTACGAGCGGGCAGACAGGCCGGGCGGGTTGCTGCGCTACGGGATCCCGGAATTCAAGCTGGAGAAGGCGGTCCTGGACCGCCGACTGGCCCAGATGGAGGCCGAAGGCACTCGCTTCCGTAGCGGAATTGACATCGGTGCCGACGTGACCGGCCAACAACTACGGGCCCGCTACGACGCGGTCGTGCTGGCCATAGGGGCCTCCGTGCCTCGTGACCTGCCGGTTCCCGGGCGGGAGCTCGGCGGTATTCATCAGGCGATGGACTATCTGCCGCAAGGGAATCGGCAAGCACTCGGCGAGCTGGACACCGTGGCGCCGGCCGACCGGATCGTCGCCACCGGCAAAGACGTGGTCGTGATCGGCGGTGGTGACACCGGAGCCGACTGCATCGGCACTGCACACCGGCAGGGTGCCCGCTCGGTGACTTCCCTGGAGATCCTGCCGCAGCCCGGCGACGACCGGCCGGAGAACCAGCCGTGGCCGACCTACCCGATGATCTACCGGGTGGCCAGCGCCCACGAGGAAGGCGGCGAGCGGTTGTATGCCGTGTCAACCGACGAGTTTGTCGGTGACGACCACGGTCAGGTCCGGGCGTTGCGGCTCCACGAGGTGGCCCTGCGCGACGGGCGGTTCGAACCAGTTCCCGGAACCGAACGTGAACTGCCCGCCCAACTGGTGTTGTTGGCCATGGGTTTCCTCGGCCCACAAGCTGAAGGAGTCGTCACCCAGCTGGGCGTCGAGCTTGACGACCGGTCGAACATCGTCCGGGACCGCTCCTACATGACGAGTGTCCCCGGGGTCTTCGTTGCCGGGGATGCCGGGCGTGGGCAATCGCTGATCGTCTGGGCGATCGCCGAGGGCCGCGCCGCCGCCAATGAGGTCGACACGTGGCTCACCGGCCTGCGCAGCCAGCTGCCCCGCCCCGTCAGCCCGACCGACCGCCCGTTGACGGTTTAACCGGAATCCGCCGACGTTTCTGGGCCGACCGCCGCGTGGTGGGCTGCACGAAACCGTCGCGAGGTGGGGGGCCTCGCCCCGCATGTAGCAGGTTCGGCCGGAAGTGTTACCTGCGCAGGCGCTACTCGCGGCCGAACCAACTAAACGTGGCGCCCCTTCCTGCGACACAGCACCGACTCGATCCACGCCCGGTCAAGAGCGCGACAGAATCACAGCTACGAGATGTCCTTCGCGTCGCATTCGGATCCTCGCCCAGACAACACCGTTGCTCCCGCCCCGCACGGGCATTCTCACGTCACGACGCGCTCACGCCACCCATCTGTGGGTCCGGGTTTAGCGAACCGCTGATCCACTGACGTCGGCTCGCCAATCGGTCCGGCGACCGTCACTTGAACTCGCCCAAGACGTGGCAGGCCCACGAGGCTCGGGCGATTCGAGATCCCCGGGAGACACAGGAGCCTTGGGATACGCGGAAGTCTCGGGAATCTCAGGAGGCCCAGGCGTTTCAGCAGGCTCGCGTGTCGCACCGGTCCTGCCGCCGGTGTCGCGGGTGTCCCGTCCGGCTCACTGTCAAGCGCAGCAGGACGGTGTTTTCTGACGACAATCCACGTGTTCGAGGTACGTTTCAGAGGTGGCGGGTTGGTCTCAAACTGCGAGAGGACAGCGGTAGCCCACAGCAAACCGCCGATCCCGAGTATTCTCCAATGCGCTGCGTCCACCGAACCAGTCCCGGGCGTCTCCCCCCATGAGATCGGGGTCCTGACCGACGCGCGGCATACGACTCGTCTGGCGGGCGTGTCGAGGTGCGAGGCCGCGTGTCTCGGTGATGGCGGTCTTTGCTCACCCCAGCTCCAACACCAGCACCGGCCGCCAGCCCGGACCAGCACCAGCACCAGACAGGCTCGTGGCTAGGCTCAAGGGATGAGGCGCGCCAAGATCGTTTGCACTTTGGGACCGGCCACGTCGTTGCCGGGCCGGATGCGGGACATCGTCCTCGCCGGGATGGACATCGCTCGCCTCAACCTCTCCCACGGAGACCATGCCGAACACGAGAAGGCATACCGGGCCGTCCGGCAGGCCAGTGACGACACCGGGCGGGCGGTCGGGGTGCTCGCCGACCTCCAAGGACCCAAGGTCCGGACCGGGCGGTTCGGGGACGGGCCGGTGACCCTCGATGCCGGTGACCGCTTCGTCATCACGGTCGACGACGTCGTCGGGAATCGGGAGCGAGTGAGCACCACCCACTCGGGCCTCACCGGCGACGTGCGCCCGGGCGACCTCGTGCTTATCGACGACGGCAGGGTCATGCTGCGGGCCACCGAAGTGACCGAGACCGACATCGTCACCGAGGTCGTCGAGGGTGGCCAAGTCTCCGACCACAAGGGCATCAACCTGCCCGGGGTCGCGGTGAGCGTGCCGGCCCTGAGCGACAAGGACAAGGACGATCTGCGCTGGGCCCTCCGGCTACGAGTCGATCTTGTCGCGTTGTCCTTCGTGCGTAGCGCCGCCGATGTCGACGACGTGCACGAGATCATGGACGAAGTCGGAGTCCGGCTGCCGGTCATCGCCAAGATCGAGAAACCGCAGGCGGTCGACAACCTTCCGGAGATCCTCGAAGCTTTCGACGGCCTCATGGTGGCCCGCGGTGACCTCGGGGTGGAAATGCCCCTGGAACGAGTGCCGTTGGTGCAGAAGCGCGCGGTCGAACTGGCCCGTGACCGGGCCAAGCCGGTCATCGTGGCCACCCAGGTGCTCGACTCCATGATCGAGAATCCCCGGCCCACCCGGGCCGAGGCAAGCGACGCAGCCAATGCCGTTCTCGACGGTGCCGATGCGGTCATGCTGTCCGGAGAGACGAGCATCGGCGCCTACCCGGTCGATGCGGTGCGCACGATGGCCCGGGTCATCCAGCAGACCGAAGAGCACGGCCTGGACCGGCTGCCCAAGCTGCAAGGTCAGCGCCGGACCATCGGCGGGGCAGTGTCCAAGGCGGCCTACGAGGTCGGTGACCTGATCAACGCGAAGTACCTCGTGACCTTCACGGCGACCGGCGACTCGGCCAGGCGTCTGGCGCGCTTCCGATCGCGGATTCCCGTGCTCGCCTTCACCTCCAACCCGTCGACCCGTAGTCATCTGGCCCTGGTCTGGGGCATCGAGACCTACTTGGGGCCTCGGGTGCTGCACACCGACGAAATGGCGGCACAAGTAGAGCAGAGCCTGCTCGCCGAAGGGCGTTGCGTGCCAGGCGATCTCATCGTCGTTGTTGCCGGGTCCCCGCCGGGCACGCCCGGCTCGACGAACATGATGCGGGTCCTGCGGGTCGGGGGACACGCGAACCCGGATATCCGCTGACGCCCACCTGATCTACGCTTGTATGCTGCGAGGGCACCCTTCGCCGGGGTGGTGGAATGGCAGACACGGGGCACTCAAAATGCTCTGGCCGCAAGGCCGTGCGGGTTCGAATCCCGCTCCCGGCACCCGTTCCTGGAGCTTGGCTGCCGAGTTTGACTCGGGACGATGGGCTCTGCCGTCGTCGGCACGCACATCTAGGATCGTCCCATGGGTGAGAAGCAGGGGGACGAGGTTTTCGAACCAGTGCGGTTGCGCGTGGTCGTGGCCGAGGACGAGGCCCTGATCCGTCTCGACCTGGTCGAGATGCTCACGGAGGCCGGCTATGACGTGATCGGTCAGGCAGGCGATGGCAAGGAAGCTGTGTCGTTGGTGCGCGAGCTCCGGCCCGACCTGGTCGTCATGGACATCAAGATGCCGGTGCTCGACGGTCTGAGCGCAGCCGAGCAGCTGGCCGAGGACCGGACCACGCCGGTCGTCATGCTTACCGCCTTCTCGCAGAAGGAGCTCGTAGAGCGGGCCAAGGATGCCGGTGTGATGGCCTACGTGGTGAAGCCCTTCACGGCCGCTGACCTGGTGCCCGCGATCGAGGTAGGTGTGAGCCGGTGGGACCAGATGAGGTCCCTCGAATCCGAGATCGCCGACCTGGCCGACCGCCTCGAGACGCGCAAGCTCGTCGATCGGGCCAAGGGGCTGCTGATGTCCCAGCTCAAGATCAGTGAGCCCGAGGCCTTCCGGTGGATCCAGAAGACCGCGATGGACCGGCGGCTCAGCATGCGGGAAGTCGCCGATCTGGTCGTTTCCGGACTCGCTGGCAAGAAGAGCTGAGACGCTCAGGCGCTAAGGCAACGGAGCCACGGCCGTCAGCGCTGGGACGGTGGCGCGTCCCTGAGTTGGGCAGTGAAGCGGCTGGTGCAGGTGCGACGGCCTTGGTCGTCGGTGATGACGATGTCGAACGACGCCACGGTGCGGCCCACCGCGATCGGAGTGGCCACACCGGTCACCCATCCCGACGTGACCGGCCGGTGATGGGTGGCGTTGATCTCGATGCCAACCGCAGTTCGATCCCGGCCCGCGAGATTGACCGCGAGGAAAGAGCCCAGCGACTCGGCCAGCACGACCGATGCCCCACCGTGGAGCAGACCGTAGGGCTGGATGTTGCCCTCGACCGGCATCCGGGCCACCGCCCGGTCGGCCGAGATCTCGAGGCACTCGATCCCCATTCGCTCGACCAGGGTGCCGCGAGCAGCCTCGATCATCATGTCCAGCGTCAACCAGCCCGGCGCGGACCGGCCGGGAACAGCCGCGTCGGGAACAGGAGCGTCGGGAACAGAATCACCGTCAGTCATGGGGCCTAGGCTGCCATACGTGCCCGACGCCCCCTGCCTGCTGTTGCTCGACGGCCACTCGCTGGCCTACCGCGCCTTCTACGCGCTGCCCACGGAGAATTTCTCGACCCGGACAGGCCAGCACACCAATGCGGTCTACGGCTTCACCTCGATGCTGATCAACATGCTCCGTGACGAGGAACCGACCCACGTCGCGGTGGCCTTCGACGTCTCGCGGCAGACCTTCCGCAGCGAGACGTATGCCGAGTACAAGGCCACCCGCTCCGTCACCCCGAGCGAGTTCGAGGGCCAGATCCCTCTGGTGAAAGAGGTCCTTACCGCGTTGCGCATCCCCTATTTCGAGCTTCCCGGCTACGAGGCCGACGACGTCATCGCGACCCTGACGACGAAGGCGCTGGCCGAAGGTGCCGAGGTGCGCATCGTGACCGGCGATCGCGATTGCTTCCAGCTCGTGTCCGACCGGGTGACGATGATCTACCCGGTCCGGGGTGTCTCCGACGTGTGGCGGATGGACCCAGACGCGGTGCAGGAGAAGTACCTCGTGCCACCGCAGCGGTATGCCGATCTGGCCGCGCTCGTCGGGGAGTCGTCGGACAATCTGCCCGGTGTGCCCGGGGTCGGGCCCAAGACCGCGGCCAAATGGCTCGGGTTGTATACCGATCTGCAGGGCATCGTCGCGAACGTCGACCGGATCGGGGGCAAGGTCGGGGCGGCGCTCCGTGAGCATCTCGACGGGGTGCTGCGCAACCGCCGGCTGAACCAACTCGTCGCAGATCTGCCACTCGACGTCGAGATGGCCGATCTGGCTCGGCAACACTGGGACCGCGAGCAGGTACATCAGGTCTTCGACGCCTTGGAGTTCCGGGTGCTGCGGGAGCGGCTCTTCTCGGCCTTCGACACGCCGGAGCCGGAAGCCGAGGGTGGTATCGAGGTCACCGGCCAGGTGCTCGGTCCGGGGGAGCTGCCCGGTTGGTTGGCCGAGCACGGCCCCGAAGGCGCGCGGGTCGGGTTGCACGTGCTCGGCTCGTGGAACCGGGGTCGAGGCGACGCACACCACCTGGCGCTGGCCGGTCCCGGCGGGCACGCGGCATACGTCGATCTCGAACAGCTCGACGAAGCCGACGACGCGGCACTCGGACGATGGCTCGCCGACCCGGCTCGTCCCAAGGCGATTCACGATCTCAAAGGGCCGTGGCACGCGTTGACGTCCCGGGGCTGGGAGATAGCCGGGGTGACGAGCGACACTGCGCTGGCGGCATACCTGGTCAAACCGGACCAGCGCGACTACGACTTGGGCGACCTGGCACTGCGGATGCTCCGCCGGGAGCTGCGCACCGAGCCCACCGACGACTCGGGGCAAGGAATGCTCGACCTCGGCGGAGATGACGATGCTCAGGTCGAGGCTGCCATGGTCACCGCCGGGGCCGTCGTCGAATTGGCCGACGCACTCGACGCCGAGCTTGAGCACACCGGCGGTGCTGCCCTGTTGCGTGATGTCGAGTTGCCCTTGGTCGGCGTGCTGGCCCGGATGGAGCGCGCCGGGGTGGCCGTCGACGGGCCGGCGCTGCAGACGCTGGAGACCGACTTCGCGGGGTCTGTCGCTGTGGCACAGGAGGATGCGTGGGCCGCAATCGGACGGCGTGACGTCAATCTCGGCAGCCCGAAACAGTTGCAGGAGGTGCTTTTCGACCAGCTGGGGCTCCCGAAGACGAAACGCACCAAGACCGGCTACACGACTGACGCGGACGCCCTGACCGACCTCTACGTCAAGACCGGGCATCCCTTCCTCGAGGCGCTGCTGCGCCATCGAGACGCTGCCAAACTGCGGGTCACCGTCGAGGGATTGATCAAATCGGTGACTGACGACGGGCGGATCCATACGACCTATCTGCAGACCGTCGCAGCCACGGGGCGGCTCGCGTCTACCGATCCCAACCTGCAAAACGTCCCGATCCGCACCGAGGAGGGTCGACGGATCCGTGAGTCCTTCGTCGTCGGCCCCGGATACCAGTCGCTCATGTCCGTCGACTACAGCCAGATCGAGATGCGGGTCATGGCCCACCTGTCCGGTGACGACGCGCTCATCGAGGCATTTCGTTCCGGCGAAGATCTGCATAACTTCGTTGCCGCCCGTGTCTTTGGAGTGCCGCCCGATGCGGTCACGCTCGAGATGCGCAGCAAGATCAAGGCGATGTCGTACGGCTTGGCCTACGGTCTGTCGGCTTTCGGGTTGTCCCGGCAGCTCGGGATCTCCGTGAGCGAAGCCAAAGAGCTCATGGACGAGTACTTCGAGCGGTTCGGCGAAGTCCGCGACTACCTGCGGCGGCTGGTCGCCGAGGCTCGGCATACCGGCTACACGGCAACCATGCTCGGGCGACGGCGCTACCTGCCAGATCTGTTGTCCGACAACCGGCAACGTCGTGAGATGGCCGAGCGGATGGCGCTCAATGCTCCCATCCAGGGGTCGGCTGCCGACATCATGAAGGTGGCCATGCTCCGAGTCGACAAAGGCTTGCAGGAACATGGCCTCGCATCGCGGATGCTGCTGCAGGTGCACGACGAGTTGGTGCTCGAAGTTGCGCCGGGGGAGGGCGAGGCGCTCGAGTCGCTCGTGCGGGAGTCAATGGGTGCAGCCGTGCCGATGGACGTTCCGCTCGACGTCTCGGTCGGGGTCGGTCGGTCGTGGCACGACGCCGCGCATTGACCGCCATGACCGGACACGGTGTGCGCTCGGGTCACCGTGCGAACGATGCCGGCAAACATAGTCCGAAGGGCCCGCCCGCCCGTGCCGAGGCGTTGTTAGGCTCGCAGCCAGTGTCAGGGAGGCGGCACCCCGTCAGCGGCGATGGATCCTCGCCCGGGGGACCGTGACTGATCGTGACCTACCCGAGTGATGAATGAGGAGACGCGAATGAGTATTCAGGAAGCTGTGATCGTCGAGGGTGTGCGCACTCCCATCGGTCGCCGTAACGGCAAGCTGGCCGGCTGGCATCCAACCGACCTGCTGGCCCACACCCTCAAGCACCTCGTCGAGAAGACCGGGATCGACCCCGGCTCTCTTGACGACGTGATCGCCGGGTGCGGTCGGCCCGTGGCCAAGCAGTCCTCCAACATCGCGCGCTGGGCGCTGCTCGGTGCCGGCTTCCCGGATCACGTCCCCGGCATCACGGTCGAACGCGCCTGTGGGTCAGGGCAGTCTGCGGTCAATCTGGTCAACCACTCGATCGTGGCCGGCGAGTTCCACCTCGCGATCGGCGGTGGTGTGGAGTCGATGACGCACGCCGACCTCGGTCCGATGTTCAACCCCTCCTACGGCGCGCCCGACTGGTATGGCGACTGGTTCGAGGAGCGCTACGAAGGCCGGATGATCGGCCAGGGCCTGGCCGCCGAGCGGCTGGCGCAGAAGTACGGCATTGTTCGCCAGGAGATGGACGAGTTCTCGGTCCGCAGCCACCAGTTGGCCAAGAAGGGTTGGGACGACGGGGTATTCCAGCGGCACATGGCGCCGATCGACTACCGCACCGCCGACGGCGAGACCGGCGAGATGACTCGCGACGAGGGTATCCGTGAGACGTTGAGCCTGGAGAAGATGGCCACCCTCAAGACCCCCTTCCTCGAAGGTGGTCAGATCACCGGGGGCAACGCATCCCAGATGAGCGACGGTGCGTCCGTGCTGCTGCAGGCCGACCGGGCCACGGCGGAGTCGCTCGGCCTCAAGCCGATCGCCCGGATCGTCGGTGCCGGTGTCGCGGGTGCCGATCCGGTGTTGACCTTCGAAGGCATCATCCCGGCGACTCACAAGGCGCTGGACATGGCCGGGATGACTCTCGACCAGATGGACCGGGTCGAGGTAAACGAGGCCTTCGCACCGGTGTCGCTGCTTTGGCTCAAGGAGTTCGACTACCCGATCGAGAAGTTCAACTCCTACGGTGGCGCCATCGCGATCGGGCACCCGCTCGGCGCTAGCGGTCCGCGGCTGCTCTGCGACGTGCTCAGCCAACTCGAGCACCACGACGAGCAGTACGGCTTGGTCGTGATCTGCACTAGTGGCGGGATGGCCACCTCGACAATTCTCGAGCGTCTTTGACCTACCCATGGTCGGTGCCCCGGACGCAGGACCGGGGCACCCGCCATGCTCGATCCGCCAGCGATCGTGCCCAGACCACAGGACCAGTACCCGGACCAGACCACAGGAGTCAACGTGAACGCCGAACCAGCCGTCCTGTCCGAGACCCGAGGGCGGGTGGCCCTCGTCACGCTGAATCAACCCAAGACCTTCAACGCACTCAGTGACGCTCTCATGCTCGGGTTGATCGACGCCCTTAAAGCCGCTGACGCCGACCCGGAGATCTACGTCATCGTCATCACCGGTAACGACAAGGCGTTCTGCGCCGGAGCGAACCTGCAAGAGTTCGTGCCGCTCATGGAGACGAACGCCACTCAGGATCGCACCGTCGACCTGCTCATGCGGCAGTTCGACGTCACCCGGAAGCCGATTGTCGCTGCAGTCCGGGGCCTAGCCCTCGGCGGCGGGTTCGAGGTTGCGCTGGCGTGCGACACGATGGTCATCGCCGAGTCGGCCCAGGTCGGTGTGCCCGAGGTGAGCTTGGCAGTCATGCCCGGAGCGGGCGGCACTCTACGCCTGGTTCAGGCCATCGGTAAGGCCAAGGCGATGAAGATGATCCTCACCGGCAAACCCGTTGGCGCCCAGCAGGCGGTTGCAGACGGCATTGCCGCCGAACTGGCGCCGGACGACGAGTGCCTCGGCCGAGCGCTCAAGCTTGCTGACACGATGGCGAAGAACGGGCCGCTGGCCATCCGCCTGGCCAAGGACTCGGCCCGGCGGGCCTTCGACATGCCGCTCCCGCAAGCCATCGAGCATGAGCGCAGCAACTTCTTCGCCGCCATGCACACCGACGACTGCCACGAGGGGGTCGCCGCCTTCAACGAGAAGCGAAAGCCGACGTTCGTCGGCAAGTAGCCGCACCAGAGAAGACATGTCACAGATCACGAGAACTAGCCAACGAAAACGCTCGAAGGACCCGAGATGAGCATTGAATACCAATCGCCGTGGATGAACACCGAGCTCAAACTGCTGCGCGAGACGGTGCGTGACTTCCTTGAGGCTGAGTCGGTCCCGTACCAGGAGAAGTGGGCCAAACAGGGCTACATCGACCGGGACTTCTGGCTCAAGGCTGGTGAGCTGGGCTTGCTCGGGGTGAACGTGCCCGTCGAATACGGCGGTGGCGGTGGGACGTTCGCCGAGGAGGTGGTCGTCACCGAGGAGTGCGCCAAGATCGTCGACGACGCGTGGCTCTACAGCGTCCACACGACAATCATGATGCCGTACATCCTGCGCTTCGGCACCGAAGAACAGAAGCAGAAGTGGCTGCCCAAGCTCTGCAGCGGCGAATACGTGGGCGCCATCGCGATGACCGAACCGGACGCCGGATCCGACCTGCAGGCCATCCGCACGACCGCGGTCCGCGACGGCGACCACTACGTCATCAACGGCAACAAGACGATGATCTCCAACGGTACGCACTGCTCGCTGATCATCCTGGTCGCCAAGACCAGCGACGCCCCGGGCGCGAAGGGCATCTCTCTCATCGTCGTCGAGAACGACGACCTACCCGGCTTCGAGCGGGGCAAGGAACTGCAGAAGGTCGGCCTCAAGGGACAGGACACCCGTGAGCTGTCGTTCGTCGACTGTCGGGTCCCGGTCGAGAACGTGCTCGGTGGTGTCGAAGGCCAGGGATTCATCCAGCTCATGACTCAACTGCCGACCGAGCGGCTCGCGGTCGCCATCACCGGCGTGGCGTCGGCAGAGACCGCGGTCGAACTGACCACGCGCTACGCCAAGGAGCGTGAGGCCTTCGGCAAGCCGTTGCTGGCCCAGCAGAACACCCGGTTTGTGCTCGCCGAGTGCATGACCGAGACGTTCGCGGCCCGGACCTTCCTCGACTATCTCGTGCAGCGTGAGCTCGACGGCGAGCTCACAGCCGCCGAGGCCTCGATGGCGAAGTACTACTGCTCCGACCTGATGAATCGGGTCGCCGACCGTTGTCTCCAGATCTTCGGTGGCTACGGCTACATGCTCGAATACCCGATTGCCCGGATGTTTGCTGCGGCCCGGGTGCAGAAGATCTACGCCGGAGCCAACGAGATCATGAAGGAACTCATCGCCCGGTCACTCTGACCAGACGTGATACCCGTGCACGAAACCGCCGCCCCGGTGACGGTTTCGTGCAGGCCGCCGATGATCGACAGATCAACACCGGGTGGTCAGGATTGATCTCACCGCGCGGCATGTCATTCATCCTCGTGGTGGTTTGTCCGCCACGAGGATGAGTGTTCCCGGGACCAGTCGGCCGCGCAACGGGGACCACCCACCCCACGTGGCCTCCTGCTCTTCCGGCCATTCCGGTTCCACCAGGTCGACCGGGACCAAGCCGGCGGTCACGAGATCCCGGACCCGGTCCCCGATGGTGCGATGGTGCTCGGCATAGCCGGTCCGTCCGCCCAGGTCCTCCTCGACGTAGGGAGTCCGGTCGAAGTAGGAGAAGCGCACCGTCAACCCGGAGGCATCGGGCACGTCGGGGAACACCCACCGGAACGGGTGGGTCATCGACGCGGCGAACCTCCCGCCGGGCCGGAGCACCCGGCATACCTCTGCGAGCACCCGCACCGGGTCGGCGACGAATCCGAAGACCCCGTATGCCGTGAACACGGTGTCGAACGACGCGTCGGCGAACGGCAGTCGCCGGGCATCGCACTGCACGAGCGGCACCGGGCCCGGGCCGGACCCGAGGGGCGCAGCAAATGCCGAGTCGATCGCGCGGGCCCGATGCAACATGCCAGCCGAAAGGTCGGTCGCCACCGCCCGGCCACCCCGTCGCTGCACCCATCGACTGCATTGGGCGGCCCCGGCACCGATCTCCAGCACGTCGCGTCCAGTGACCGGGCCGAGCAGCCCGAGCTCGTCCTCGCGGGTGCCTTCTGGACCCCAGACGAACTCGGCATCGCCGAGGAAGTCACCATGTTCGGCGTAGTAGTCGTCGGCCTCGGCATCCCACCAGGCCCGATTGGCCGTCACGGTCTCGGCCGGGGTGGCGGCGCGGCGGCGCGGGCGCAGGTCCATGGAGGGCATGGGGGTCACCTCGTTGTGCATTCGACGAGTGTGCCCGTCTTTGACCGGGTAGTCGACGGACCGGTACCCTGACCCGGTGCATCAGAGCACCTGATGCTGCTTGCCTTCCGGCGGCCATCGCAATGAACAAGTCCATTCCCGCGAATCACCCGATCCGCGGCATACACCCTGTCCACCAATCGGAGTTCCTACTACATGACCACCACCCCGGTCGCCAAGACCGCCCCTCAGATCGCCGTCAACGACATCGGCTCTGAGGAAGACATCCTCGCCGCCATCGACGCGACGATCAAAGACTTCAATGACGGCGACATCGTCGAAGGTCGCATCGTCAAGGTCGACCGGGACGAAGTCCTGCTCGACATCGGCTACAAGACCGAGGGTGTCATCCCCTCGCGCGAGCTCTCCATCAAGCACGACGTCGATCCCGCTGAGGTGGTCACCGTCGGCGACGAGGTCGAGGCCCTCGTCCTGCAGAAGGAAGACAAAGAGGGCCGGCTGATCCTGTCCAAGAAGCGCGCTCAATACGAGCGTGCCTGGGGCACGATCGAGAAAGTCAAAGAGGAGGACGGAGTCGTTACCGGCACCGTCATCGAGGTCGTCAAGGGCGGCCTGATCCTCGACATCGGTCTGCGCGGCTTCCTGCCGGCTTCCCTCGTCGAGATGCGCCGGGTGCGCGACCTGCAGCCCTACGTGGGCAAGGAGATCGAGGCCAAGATCATCGAGCTGGACAAGAACCGCAACAACGTGGTGCTGTCCCGCCGGGCCTGGCTGGAGCAGACCCAGTCCGAGGTGCGCACCACGTTCCTGCGCGAGCTGCAGAAGGGCCAGGTGCGCTCAGGCGTCGTCTCCAGCATTGTCAACTTCGGTGCGTTCGTGGATCTCGGTGGAGTCGATGGTCTCGTGCACGTTTCCGAGCTGTCCTGGAAACACATCGACCACCCGAGCGAGGTCGTCGAGGTGGGGCTGGAGGTCACCGTCGAGGTGCTCGACGTCGACATGGACCGTGAGCGGGTCTCGTTGTCGCTCAAGGCGACCCAGGAAGACCCGTGGCAGCACTTCGCCCGCACCCATGCGATCGGGCAGGTCGTGCCCGGTAAGGTCACCAAGCTCGTGCCGTTCGGCTCGTTCGTGCGGGTCGATGACGGCATCGAGGGCCTGGTGCACATCTCCGAGCTGGCCGAACGGCACGTCGAGCTGCCCGAGCAAGTCGTCAACGTCGGTGAAGACATCTTCGTCAAGGTCATCGACATCGACCTCGAGCGCCGTCGGATCTCGTTGTCGCTCAAGCAAGCCAACGACGGTGCGCTCGCCAACAGCGAGTTCGACCCGACGCTCTACGGCATGGCGGCCGAATACGACGAGCAGGGCAACTACAAGTACCCGGAAGGCTTCGACCCCGAGTCCAACGAGTGGCTGCCCGGCTTCGAGGCCCAGCGCGAGAAATGGGAGAAGGAATACAACGCCGTCTACGCTCGCTGGGAGGCCCACAAGGCCCAGGTCGCTGCAGCAACGAAGGCCGACTCCGAGGCTGCGGTCGCGGCGGGCGAGGTGCCCTCGTCCTACTCGTCGGACGTTGCCGAACCGTCCGAGGCAGCTGGGACGCTGGCCTCCGACGAGGCGCTGGCGGCATTGCGCGAGAAGCTCACCGGCAACTGAGGCACGGACCGGTCAGCGCCTGATCGAGCTGAACGTGCCCGATCCCAGCCGGACCGAACTGAGCCGGACCGATGTGAGGGGGTATGCCGCACGGCATGCCCCCTCTGTCGATTCCAGGTGGGGATGCGCGAAGGCGAAAATGAGGGTGATCTGGTGCTGCGAGTCGGGCTGACGGGAGGGATCGGATCGGGCAAGTCGACGGTCGCCATGCTGCTACGCGAGCTCGGTGCGGCGGTCACCGACGCCGACCAGTTGGCCCGCGAGATCGTCGAGCCGGGTAGGCCGGCGCTCGGCGAGATCGAGCAACGGTTCGGCCCCGACGTGATTCGAGACGACGGATCGCTCGACCGGGCCGGGCTGGCGTCGATCGTCTTCTCCGATCGTCAAGCCCTTGAGGCATTGGAGGCGATTACCGGTCCGGCTATCGCGGCCCTGGCGGAACGCCGTCGTCGTGCCGTGCCCCGCGATCAGGTGGATGTCTACGACATGCCGTTGCTCGTCGAAAAGAGCGAGTGGGTGCACGAACACCTGACGATGGTCGTCGGGGCCGACGAAGAAGTCCGGCTACGACGGCTCGTCGACCAGCGCCGCATGCCTGAAGCGGATGCTCGCTCCCGGATCGCCGCCCAGGCCAACGACGTCCAACGACGTGAGGCCGCCGATATCTGGGTGGACAACAACGGCAGCCGCGACGACACGGTGGCGCAGGTCCGATCGGTCTGGCAGGCGCGGGTGTCGCCATATCACCGGAACCTCCTGGCCGGCCGGCGAGCGACGCGCCCGGATCGACTGCGGCTCAGCGACCCCGATCCCGGCTGGGCCGACGCAGGAGCCAGGGTCGTGGCCCGGATCGCCCATGCACTCGCCGGTCGGGGGGTATCGGTCGAACACATCGGCTCGACGAGTGTGCCCGGCTTACCGGCCCAGGATGTCGTCGACGTGCACGTAGGCGTGCATCGACTCGGTGACGCGGACGACCCGGGCTTCGTCGCGGCGTTGACCGCTGCCGGCTATGTTTCCGTCGAGGACGCCGGCAGTGCCAGCAGAGGCCGGCGGCACCACCCTGCCGGGGTCGACGCGGCTGCGTCGGCACGGGTCTTCGGCGGCAGCGACCCCGGTCGGATCGTCGACGTCCGGGTGTGCGAGGTCGGCTCTGCGGCATACCTATTCGCGTTGTCGTTGCGCGACTGGTTGCGAGCCGAGCCAGCGGCCCGCGCCGAGTACGCCGCCGAGAAGCTGCGGTTGGCGAGTCGGCTCACCACGATCGACGAGTATGCCGCCGCCAAGGACATCTGGTTCGACACGGTCTCCTCGAGGGTGGCGACGTGGACGGACACGGTGGGTTGGCGGCCCTGACCCTGCTCGACTAGCCCGGCTGCCGGCCGACGGGGTGCCCGGAAGACCGGTGGCGCCGGTGAGAACTGTCGGTGGCGCGGCATACCCTGCTGTTCATGCGACCGGTGACCGACCTCCAGCGGCGGGTGGCCCCCTTCGAGGTGGTGTCCGACTTCCAGCCCAGTGGCGACCAGCCCGAGGCGATCGCCGAGCTGGCCCGGCGGATCGGGGAGGGGGTAACCGACACGGTGCTGCTGGGTGCGACCGGCACCGGCAAATCGGCGACCACGGCTTGGCTGATCGAGGCCGTGCAACGCCCGACACTCGTGCTCGCGCCGAACAAGACCCTCGCTGCGCAGCTGGCCAACGAGTTCCGCGAGCTGCTGCCGGACAACGCCGTGGAGTACTTCGTCAGCTACTACGACTACTACCAACCAGAGGCATACATACCGCAGACCGATACGTATATCGAGAAGGACTCGTCGATCAACGAAGAGGTCGAGCGGCTCCGGCATTCGGCGACCAGCTCGTTGCTCACCCGGCGAGACGTGGTCGTCGTCGCCTCCGTGTCGTGCATCTACGGCCTCGGCACCCCGCAGGAATACGTCGACCGGATGGTGCCGCTGCGGGTGGGTGACGAGATCGAGCGGGACCGACTGCTGCGCCGGTTCGTCGAGATCCAGTACACGCGCAACGACTTGTCCTTCACCCGGGGCACCTTCCGGGTCCGTGGCGACACCGTCGAGATCATCCCGATGTACGAAGAGCTGGCGGTGCGCATCGAGTTCTTCGGTGACGAGATCGAACGCCTCTACACCCTGCATCCGATCACCGGCGAGATCGTCTCCGAGGAGCAGGAGATGTATGTCTTCCCGGCTTCGCACTACGTCGCCGGACCAGAGCGCATGGAACGGGCGATCAGCGGGATCGAAGTCGAGCTGGAACAGCGGTTGAGCGAGTTCGAACGACAGGGCAAGCTGCTGGAGGCGCAACGGCTGCGGATGCGCACGGCATACGACATCGAGATGATGCGCACCCTCGGCTTCTGCAACGGCATCGAGAACTACAGCCGCCATATCGACGGGCGCGACGCCGGTTCGGCACCCAACTGCCTGCTCGACTACTTCCCGGAGGACTTCTTGCTCGTCGTCGACGAGTCGCACCAGACGGTGCCGCAGATCGGCGCGATGTACGAAGGCGATATCTCCCGCAAGCGGATGCTCGTCGACCATGGGTTCCGGTTGCCGTCCGCCACCGACAACCGGCCGTTGAAGTGGGAGGAGTTCCTCGAGCGGATCGGGCAGACCGTCTACCTGTCGGCGACCCCGGGTGACTACGAGCTGGCCAAGTCCGGTGCCTTCGGGCCGCCCGTCGAGCAGATCATCCGCCCGACCGGGCTCGTCGACCCGGAGATCGTTCTCAAACCGACGAAAGGCCAGATCGACGATCTGATCCACGAGATCGGGCAGCGCACGGCCCGGGACGAGCGAGTCCTCGTCACCACCCTGACCAAGAAGATGGCCGAGGACCTCACCGACTACTTGCTCGACAAGGGCATCCGGGTGCGCTATTTGCATTCGGAGGTCGACACGCTGCGCCGGGTCGAGCTGCTGCGTGAGCTGAGGCTCGGCGACTACGACGTGCTCGTCGGGATCAACCTGCTCCGTGAGGGGCTGGACCTGCCCGAAGTCTCGCTCGTGGCGATCCTGGACGCCGATAAGGAGGGTTTCTTGCGCTCGGCCCGCTCGTTGATCCAGACGATCGGGCGCGCGGCTCGGCATGTCAGTGGGCAGGTGCACATGTATGCCGACCAGCTCACCGCGTCGATGCAGGAGGCCATCGACGAGACCAACCGCCGGCGCGCCAAACAGATCAGGTACAACACCGAGCGGGGTATCGACCCGCAACCATTGCGCAAGAAGATCGCCGACATTACCGATCTGCTCGGACGTGAGGCCGCCGACACCGAGGAACTACTCGGCTCCGGACGGAACCAGTCCCGGGGCAAGAGTGGCGGACGGAGCCGCGGTGGAAAGACCGGCGGGGGTCGTGGCCCCGTCGAGCGACCCGGCGGTGGGGGTGTCCAAGCCGACGTCAGTGTGGCCGAAGGGCTGCGGATCGAGGTCGGTGCCGCCTCGGATCTGGCCGGGCTGATCCACGAGCTCACCCAGCAGATGCACTCGGCCGCCGAAGAGCTGCACTTCGAGTTGGCAGCCCGGCTGCGTGACGAGGTCGCCGAGTTGAAGAAGGAGCTGCGCCAGATGACCGAAGCCACCAAGTGAGCTCCGAACGCCGGCTGTGCTCTCACGGCTACCTTCCCAGCTGGGCTCTCGTGGTCGACTGGTGTGCCGGGATGGTGACCTCTACCCCCCCACCACTCCCACGCGGGCATTCATGGCTGAGTCAACGACTCGGTTAGCCTCACCTAATTGACTCGCGCTAGCCTGTCGGCGTGTCACACGGCGAATCCCTCACGCGCTGGCCTCTGGGCCGTCCCGCAAACGTCACCGGTGTCGGTGAAGACCGCGATTTCGAGCTGCTGTTGGGTCATGTCGGCTTGCGTCCCGGAATGACCCTGACTCCCGTGCTACATACCCCGGGCCGCGGGGTGGTTGTCGCGGTGGGAGATCTACGCTTGGCATTGGACCGATCCTCGGCGGCGAGCGTCTTCGTGTGTTCTCCGGGTGACGGAACATGAGTGGCCGCGTCCCATGGTGGCGACGGCCGTCGCCGCAACCCGAGTCGACGCCACCATCGAGTCACCGCGGCTACGAAAAACCGCTCGCCGGCTCAACGGTGCCGACGGCAGTCCTCGCGCCGGCCACACTTCCGACCCTGGCCTTGGCGGGCGCACCCAACGTCGGCAAGTCCACGCTTTTCAACGCGCTCACCGGTGCCCGCCACACGATGGGCAACTGGCCGGGCACGACCGTCGAGGTGGGTCAGGGCACCTGGCGTTGCGAAGCCGAGCCCACCCCGCACCTGAGCAGGATCGAGGCAGCCGAGACCGGGCCTGCGGCATACCGGCTTGTCGACCTACCCGGCGCGTACTCGCTCGATCCGATCAGCCCGGACGAGGAACTGACCAGGGCGGTTGTGCTCGGCACACCGGGCGACGGAGGCGACACCCCAAGCGGCGAGGGTCCTGATCTGGTCGTCGTCGTGGTCGACGCCGCGCACTTGGCGCGCAGCCTCTACCTCGTGTCACAGCTGCGTGAAGAGCCGGTCCGGGCCGTCGTCGCTCTCACCATGGTCGACGTCGCGGCCAGCCGTGGCATCCATGTCGACACCGCGGCACTGGGCGCGCAGATCGGTGTGCCGGTGGTTGCCGTAGATCCACGTCGACGCACCGGGCTCGGTGTCCTCGCCGCGGCCGTACGGACCGCGTTGGCCGGTCCGCCTCCACCAACCCGGCCGCATCGCGGCGAGGGGGCAGCCGGGGCCGGTGCCGGCCACAGCTGCCGCGACGAGCTGGCCTGCGCCGACGAGCGCTACTCATGGATCGAGCAGGTCACGTGCGGTGCGGTCACGCACGAGCCGCAGTCCCGCCTCAACTGGACTGACCGGCTCGACCGGATAGCCCTGTCCCGGCTTGGCGGGCCGGCTCTCTTCGCGCTCGTCATGTGGTTGGTGTTCCAGCCGACGACGATGATCGCCGCGCCATTGCAGGAGGGCCTGGACGGGTTCTTCTCGGGGCCGGTCAGTGACGGCGCGCTCGCGGCGCTTGGGGCGGTAGGACTTGACCACCCGGTTGTCACCGGCTTTCTCGTCAACGGCCTGATCGCCGGCGTCGGCATGGTGCTGACGTTCGTGCCGCTGATGGCGATCATGTTCGTGTTGCTCGCCCTGCTCGAACAGTCCGGCTACATGGCCCGAGCTGCTGTTGTGGCCGACCGATCCATGCGACGGCTCGGCCTGCCGGGACGGGCCTTCCTTCCGTTCATCGTCGGGTTCGGCTGCAACGTGCCGGCCATCACAGCCACCCGGGTGCTGCCCGGCCCGCGACACCGACTGTTGACCGCCCTGCTCGTGCCGTTCACGTCGTGCTCGGCTCGTCTCACGGTCTACGTCATGCTCGGCACGGCGTTCTTCGGCCCGTATGCCGGGACCGTCGTTTTCGGCATGTACGTCGCCTCGATCCTGATTATCGTCGGGGTCGGGTTCCTGTTACGCCAAACCCTCTGGCGGACCATGGGGGCCGGCCCACTGGTGCTCGATCTGCCCCCGTATCAGCGTCCGACGTTGCGGGTGATGTGGTCGGTGACCTGGATGCGCCTCGAGGGCTTCCTCCGAACCGCCGGTGGGATCATCGTCGTGACGGTCGCGGTGGTCTGGCTTCTGCAAGCGCTTCCGGTGCGTGGGGAAGGGTCCTTCGGCTCAGCACCAGTCACCGACAGTGCGTACGCTGCGGTCTCGGAAGTGGCGGCGTTGGCCTTCGAGCCGGCCGGCTTTGCGACATGGGAGTCCAGTGGGGCGTTGCTGACCGGTTTCGTCGCCAAGGAGGCAGTGATCGCGGCGTGGGCGCAGACCTATGCCATCGAGGAGGGCGAGGCCGGATCGTCGCAGGAGCATCGGTTGGGGGAGCAGATACGAGCCGACTTCGCCGAGTCCTCCGGCGGTCACGAGAACGCCGCAGCCTTGGCTTTCCTCGTGTTCCTGCTCGCCTCCACCCCGTGTGTTGCGACCCTCGCCGCGCAGCGGCGGGAGATCGGGGTGGCCTGGACCATCGGGGGCGTGGGAATCCAACTCGTCGTGGCTTGGACGCTTGCGGTCGTCGTTTTCCAGATCGGGAGATTGTTCGGGTGAGCACGACATCGGGCCCCCTGAGCCGGGTGCTCGAGGCGTTGGCTGCCGGTGCCGCGACCCGGGTCGAGCTGCGTCGTCGCACCGGGCTCACCGACGACCTCGTGGACGCCGTTCTCACCCACCTACAGCGCTCAGGGCAACTCTCGGCCTTCCCCACCGGTGGATGCCCCAGCTCAGGTTGCGGTGCTTGCGGCAGCGGTCGCGCGGATGGGCAAGCCGGGTGCGGTGCCGCGTCGCCGGCCACGGCATCTGGCCCGGTAGCGCTCACTCTGCGGACGCGGCGGCCGGAGTGACCGACCCGGCGGCTATCGCCGACCCTGCTCGACCGCGTGGATTGCCGGGGCCATTGCTGCTCGTGCTCGGTGCGATCGTCTCGGTCCAGTTCGGTGGGGCGGTCGCGGCAACCCTCGTGCCCGTTGTCGGGGCGGCCGGCGCGGTCGTGCTCCGGCTGGGGATCGGTGCCGTCATCGTGGTGGCGCTGGCGCGCCCCCGGCTCCGTGGACACTCGGCCGCAGCATGGCGCACGGTCGTGCTCTTCGGGATCGCGCTGGCCGCGATGAACTGGTCGTTCTATGGTGCGCTCGGCCGCTTGCCCATCGGGGTGGCGGTGACCATCGAGTTCATCGGCCCACTCACCCTGGCCGCCGTCCTGTCCCGCCGGGCACGAGACTTCGGGGCGGTAGCCGCGGCCGCCATCGGGGTGCTGCTTATCTCGGAGGCGTTCACCGTGCCCTGGGCGCAACTCGACCTGCTGGGGATCGGGCTGGCCCTGCTCGCCGGTGCCTGCTGGGCGGCATACATCGTCATGTCGCAACGGACCGGTGCGGCCTTCCCGCAATTGGACGGGCTGGCGTTCGCGATGATCGTCGCGTTCTTCGTCGTCGCACCGGCCGGGCTACTGTCACTCGGTTCGTGGACCGAGCAGGTCTGGGTCAGGGGAGCGCTGGTGGCTGTCCTGTCCAGCGTGCTGCCCTACTCGCTGGAACTGCTGGCCTTGCGTCACTTGAGCCGCCGGGTGTTCGGCATTCTGCTCAGTCTGGAACCGGTGGCCGCAGCTTTGGCCGGCTTGGTCGTGTTGGGCCAGCGGCTGGATGCCGGG
The DNA here is from genome assembly GCA_002748155.1 of Actinomycetales bacterium. Taxonomy (GTDB): domain Bacteria; phylum Actinomycetota; class Actinomycetes; order Actinomycetales; family Dermatophilaceae; genus Phosphoribacter. The sequence goes on from PDRO01000003.1 coordinate 77,945, forward strand.
CAGCTGGTCGGCATGGCACTGGTGGTCGTTGCCTCGGCGGTGGTCCTCGGCGCGCGTCGGCGTCGGTCGGCTCCGAGCGTTACCCGCCGAGCGTCCCCGTAGGCCGGTCGCGGGCCGACTTCAGCAGGCTGGCCACGGTTGTCACCCCGAGGATGACCACGATCACCGTGAGCGAGACCGCGATCGGCACCTCGGGGACCGGCACCGGTTGCCCGCCGTTGACGAACGACAGAGTGTTCTCGTGCAGGGCATGCAGGACGAGCTTGACGCCGATGAACGCTAGGAGCACCGCCAAGCCGATGTTGAGGTAGATCAACCGTTTGAGTAGGCCGCCGATAAGGAAGTAGAGCTGGCGCAGGCCCATGAGTGCGAAGACGTTGGCCGTGAGTACGAGGTATGGCTCTTTGGTCAGGCCGTAGATCGCCGGGATGGAGTCGAGCGCGAACAGCAGATCGGTCGTGCCGAGGGCGAGCACGACGATGAACATCGGGGTGGCCAGCCGACGCCCGTCGAGCCGGACGAACCACCGTGGCCCGTGGTACTCGCTCGTGGCCGGGAATCGGCGCTCGACGAATCGCAGGACCGCGTTCTCGTGGTATTCGTCGTCGTCGCTCTCACCCTCTTTGGCGAGCTTGATCGCGGTGTAGATGAGGAAGGCACCGAAGACGTAGAAGATCGACGAGTAGGCATTGATGACAGCGGCACCCACGCCGATGAAAACGCCGCGGAGCACGATGGCGATGACGATCCCGATGAGCAAGGCCGACTGTTGTAGGCGCACCGGCACCCGGAAGTTGTTCATGATGAGCAGGAAGACGAAGAGGTTGTCGACCGACAGCGAATACTCGGTCAACCACCCGGCGAAGAACTCCCCGGCATACTGCCCGCCCCATGCCAGCCAGACCACGAGCCCGAAGACGACCGCCAATGACACGTACCCGGCCAGGTGCCGGGCGCACTCACGGGTCGAGGGCGTGTGCGGGCGTCGGGCGACCACGAGGACGTCGACGAGCAGGAAGACGGTCAGCCCGCTGAGACTGAGCCACCACACCAGGGGCGTGACTTCCACGACTGCCTTCCGGTCGGGGTCTAGCGAGCAGCGCAATCGTAGCTGGCGAACGGCCACCCGCGAGCCACCGACCCACCGATGTGACGATGGTGCGTTGTATGCACTCCGTGAGTCGGGCACGTCAACCGCCGCCAGCGCAACCGCAGCAGACACCGTGCCCCGCCTAAGCCCAGACCACGCGAGGATGACCGGGCCGCTGGGATTCGGGTCGACGACCACATCGGCGACCCGGGCCCCTTCCACTCCCAACAACCGATTGAGTTGCGTCGCAGGACGAGTGGGTGGCCGCTTCATTCGAAGCATTCGGGACTCCGAACTCACGTCAGGCCAGCCGTGCCCACACCACACACCCTTTGATCACATCCATGGCAATAGGTCCAATCTCTTCACCGCGAGGACACCGTGTCGCTGTTAGTCTGGCGTCGGACGCGCGTCAACGCTGCACGGAAGAATGAAAACGGCACCAAGGGTTTATGGCTCAGTACAGACGAGCGTGGTTGGCAGGGCGCCTTGTATGTCGGTGCAAACGCCTCAGGCGTGGGGTGCTAGTACGGGAACTACGACGAGGCGAGTACGTACGGCTGGCAGACCACAACGGTGTTCGAGAATAGGCAGCTTGCCCCGGCTCAGAATCAATGATCCGTGCCAGTTCACCCGAAAAGGGCCTCATGTGATAACACACCGTGGAAAACGGAAACCAGTACTCCTCGTGCTGTGCTCCCTCTGGTGCATCGTCGGATGCGTGAGCAACAATCCCCGCAACACGTCAGGCGTTAGTGATCTTCTCGTGCAGGAGGCGGTGGCTTTTCGGGCGCCCAACGGTTTGTTCAGACCGCCAGGGGTTAGTGGCGCTGTTCAGCCTGTGACGTGGCTGCAAGCACTTAACGAAGGAGTCGAAAAGACATCAGGATCACCCACGAGCCCACCCGGCCAGGGTTCGATTAGTGCGACCTACCTCTTCGCGCGCCTTCTTGACCAGCGCTTCAAGGAAGCTGCGAACTCTGCCACCGGCGATACGCTCTACTCGTCCTTGGAATCGCAGTCGACGCCAGTAGTGGATCGATTAAAGGCTGGAGCAGCTTTGCGAAAACTTGGTGACGAACGGTGGTCCGAGGCCAAGAAGCTCGCGATCGAAGTCGCAGGAAAACAGGCCGGTCCGATATCTTCGCAAGAGTTGGCAGGTTATCTTGAAATCATGGAGCCGGCAGCTGTCATTGACAACGAGTTGCCGCTGCAAGCTTTGGTCGAGTTCACGCCAGGTGCGAATGAGCAATTACAGAGGTCTGCTTGGGCAGCGCTCTACTTGAGTTATCTCTTTTCGAACCAACAAGAGGTTACCCGTATGTTCGGGAGTATGGTCCGAGACCTCAAGGAGGTCGCCCTAGATCCGGATACGCCAGTACCTGAACTGATCCTTGCAGCCGGCGTCTTGTCGGCTTCGTCCCAGGTGACGCTAGAACAAGCAGAATCGCGTCGAATTGGAATGAGGATACGCGAGAATGCGGGTTGCCGCGATTCGAAGGCACTGTACTCGGCGACAGGGGAAGGCAGTGGTCCATGCAGTTTAATGCTCACCCTGAGTGTGCGATCCGTACCTTTGGCAGTGCCTGAGGAGGGCCTATGACCGGTGGTGTGGCAGTGGACATCGACGGCGTGGACAAGTTCTACGGATCCGGCGCCTCGACGATACGGGTTCTAAAAGACGTTTCATTTCACGCAGCTCGAGGAGAAGTCGTGTGGCTGCGGGGTCAGTCTGGAGCCGGGAAGTCCTCCTTGCTGAGAATTGCCGGGCTGTTGTCCGAGCCGTCTTCGGGTTCAGTGTCTATTCTAGGAAAACAGGTCACTTCGCGGAAGATGGCTACTGAATTGCGACGACGGAGCATCGGGATCGTTTTCCAATCGAGCAATCTCCTCCCGGATTTGACGGTGGTCCAGAATATTGCCCTGGCGGCAGGGTGCAACTCGGAGACTCGGATCGTTGCGCAACTCGAGGCATTCGGTCTCGGTGGAATTGCAGAGCGTTCAGCCAAACAAATAAGCGGCGGGGAAGCTCAGCGCGTGGCTCTATGCAGGGCTCTAACCAATGCTCCCGCGGTGCTGCTGGCCGACGAGCCGACTTCTGGGTTGGATCAGACCAATGCTGACATTGTGCGCATGGGCATCAAGCAAGCCAGTCTCGAGGGGTGCGCGGTAGTGATCGCGAGTCATGATGCGCATTCGGAGAGCGTTTGCGATCGAACAATAGAGATGAAGGATGGCAGGATTGTTTCATAGATTGAGGGCGCTGGTAATTCCGGAGTTTCTCGTCAACCTCACTCGCCAGCGGCCCATACTTAGTCTTTTGGTGGTATGCGTCGTGGCTTTTCTCGTGTGCGATGGAGTAGTTGGGGCCGGCTTGAGCCGCTATGCCGAGAGCGTGCAGTATCGATCTGCGCTCAATCTGATAGAGGTATCTGCCGTTGCGCCGTCCGCCCGGCGCGAACTTGACGCGAGCAGCTTGGAAGAGATGCGCCAGATCGACGGTGTTACTGGGGTATACCCGTGGGGGCAAGTTGATCTAGCCATGAGTGATCCGGCCGATTGGCCCGATGCGAATGAGAACCCAGGCAATCTAGGGGCCACGCCCGCCGTTCCGGGACTGCTACCACCCACGGTGGCGGGTAAAGTGCCGGATGATGGACTCGGGCCGGATGAGATCGCGCTGCCGCATGAGGTTCCTGGAGGCTTTCTCGATGACCTCCTAGGGCAGACCGTCGTATTCGAGTCCACGCGGCCTGTTGAGCCCGGGGTTGGGGAGCCGGTTCGCTATGAGATGCGTGTAGTTGCTATTGTGGACAACAGCACCCCCGGAGACGCCGGACCAACGCCGTCGTTCGTGTCGCCAGCATCATTCGCTGAGCTTTTGGAACTGACTCGGCCTCCGGGAGGAGCCTCACGGCAACTCGTTACCGCCTACGTGCGAGCCCGGTCGGCTGACGACGTCCCCAGGATACAGGCTGAGTTGTCCGAACGGGGTTTTGCTGTCGCCAGCATGGCTAGTCGACTAACGTCGCTGACAGGTCTATTCTCGGTCTTGCGTTGGGTGGGCTACCTTTTCGGTTTCATAGTTTTGGGCATGTGTCTGATGGCTGGTGGGGCGATGGGCTCGACCTGGGCCCAGCATCGACGGCGTGACATCGGACTCTTGAAAGCAGTTGGTTGGACACGAAAGGAAATCCACGGGGCACTACTTGCGGAGTTGGGGGGATTCGGTCTTGTTGCCGGACTGGCCGGCGTGGTTTTGGGAAATGCGGCTTCGTACGTTGCGACCGCTATCGTCGCTGGGTTGAACATTGAGATGCTGCCGGTGGTTGCTTGGCAGCCCCCAGGGGTGTCGAACTCGGTTCTTGCCTTGATCCTGGTTCCTCTCGCAGTTTGTGTTGGAGGGTTGCGACACACCTTTAAAGCGAGTGCACTAAACCCCGACGAGACACTTCGCGACCTTTGACGAGGTGCGTGGTGTGGTTTTTCATAGTGTCGGGCATCCTGGGGTCTTGTGAATGGGCAAAGTTGTCAGTCGGCGTCATCAGTGTGTTTGTCAGGGGATCGGTCGAGACACGATGACCGCACTGGTTCGCGCAGGAGCCGGTCAGGTAGGCACTGGCGGGGGTGCTGATCACGACCCCTGTCGAACCGGTAGCAGGTGAACGATCAACGCTCGACGGCCTTCGGTGAGCGCGGCAGTTATGTCGGTGTCCTAGTCCACCAGGAAGCCCGGCCGTGAACTGCGCCATATGAGCACACCCGGTGGGCACGTGATCACCGGTAACCGCCACCCGTTCTCGACGCCGGCGGATCCAGATCCCGACTACACGCTGCCTTGGGATGATCCCATTGTGTATTTGGATGTGATTATGTTCGGCGTGTTAGGATTACTTGAGATGACGGCTCCACTCTAGAAAAAGCGACTTAGGCGTTGTTCTCGAAAGCGGTTAGGGAGGGCTTGCCGTCGATAACTCGAGTTGGAGCCACGTAATTCGTTTTACTGGTGTATCTGAAGGAACCGCGGTCAGTGGTAAGCTGGCACCGCGGGGACGCCAAGGCCATTTTGGTAGGGATCGCGAGGTGCGCCTAAGAGTGTTGGAGGTTGAAGGAGCTGTTGGTAAAGATGCTGAAGCGAGCGAGATCAATTAGGCTAGCAGAGGTCCGGACTATGAGGAAAGCTCTCTCGGCTGCTTTCATTGCCGTGCTCTCCCTGGCTGTGACGTCATGCGCATCAAACGATGAGGCGGGGGCTAGGCATTTCGGCATATTCAAAGTATCCGACAGTAGTAAGACTATCGAAATGGATGGAGTTGTTGCGACGGGAACCCTTGCCGATTTTGAGGAACTGTATCAGGAATACCCTGATGTTAATCAACTCAATATAGTGAACTGCGACGGATCAGAAGATGACGAAACGAATCTGATGCTCGCCAGGAAAATCCATGACAGTAAGATCAGCACGCACGTCATGGACGGCGGGGTAGTAGCATCTGGTGGAGTGGATCTGTTTCTCGCGGGAACGAAAAGAACTGTAGGAAAGAACGTTAGGATTGGCGTTCACTCTTGGGCTGATGCGGGGGTCAAGGCTACTGATTATCCGAAAGGCCATGAAGAGCACAGGAAATATATAGAATACTATAAGAGCATTGGTTTCGACCAGCAGAGCGCCGAAGGATTCTACTACTTCACGATCTACGCGGCTTCACCGTCTGGTATTCACTACATGACAGAAGATGAAATGGCCAAGTATAAGGTGCTCACGGAATAGGGGAAAGGCTGCGACGATCGATGGCGTTGCTGGCGGGCGTTACCAGTGGAGACTGGCCGCGTCCCAGGAGTGCATCGGGTCATGGGACGCCACCTCGTGTGGTGGCGGTGGCCTCGCGTTCGTGTCTGCGTTGACGCGGGGTGACTAAGCCCGAATCCGCTGACGGTCCTGGGCCGACCGCGTGGTGACCTGCACGAAACCGTCGCCAGACGGCGGGTCCCGCCCCGCTTGTAGCAGGTTCGGCCGGAAATGGTATCTGCGCAGGCGCTATCGGCGGCCGAGCCTACCAAACATGGCGCTCCTGCCTGCAAAGCAGCACCGAAACGTAGCAAACCAACGGATGACTGTCGACTACCGCCACCTTGGCTTCAATCACCAACACTTGGGCCAACCGCATGGTGACCTGCACGGAACCGACCACCAATAGGAGCATCCAGATGGCGGGTGGTCGTGACCGCGTCGGCGACCAGCCGTTCCGCGTTCGCAGCCATCCCGGCCACGAGTGAGGCGACCTTCAAGCCGGCGTCCGCGCCCTTGTCACCCGGAACCCCTCAGGTGCTCGTCGGCCACGGTTCCAAGCCCCGCTCGGTCCGCCAACGCCAGGGACCGGGACCAGTCCGGTCGAAGACACCAGACTGGAATCGTCGAACTCGATCGACGTCCGGCCAAGAGGATGCAGAGAGTCGCATCTACGAGATGCCCCTCGCGTCGCGGTCGAATCCTTGCCTTGACAACACCGATTCTCCCGCCCCGCAAGGGCATTCTCACGTCACGACGCGCTCACCCCACCCACCCATCGGTGGATTCGGGTTAAGCGCCTGGTGACAGAGAAAGGACCTGGGCAGACCCCAATCGGCTGACCCGGTGGTTCGCCGGTCGCTCGCCCAGCGCGTCAAGGGGAAAGACTGCGTTGGGAGGAATAGGCACTCGGCGTCAGGCCAGTGACGGCGTGGAAGTCGCGTGTGAAATGGGCCTGATCGGCATAGCCGAGCTCGGCGGCAATGTCGGACAGTGCAGGCCGGTCGACCTCGGCCAGACGGCCAGCGGCATCTTGAAGCCGTCTGCGCTGGATCAACCACTTGGGGGAGAGGCCGACGCGTTTGGCACACAGCCGTTGCAGACTTCGCTCGGTCATGCCGAAATGCACGGTCAGGTCAGTCACCCGGGTGATCTCCGGATCGGATTCCACAAGGGCGACCACTGCGTTGATGAGGATGCCCTCGTCGTCGACCGGTTGCAGTGGTTGCAGCGCGTGCTCGACAGTCTGCGCTGCGGTGGCTTGGGCCAGCGGATGTGCCGGGTCCGGTCGGAGCAGTGTGCGCACCGCATCGATGAGTAGCGAGGAATCGATGGCCGTGACGGCGACCAGGTCGATATCCCGGTCGATGAGTGTGGCCATTGGGCAACCGAGCAGCAGGCTGCCGGCCGCTGGCTCCAGCATGGCACCGAAGGCCCAGCCGGTTCCGGACAACTCCTTGGTCGACATGCCGACCCTGGGGCCGACGAGGTGGGCGTAGTCATCGGCGACGACGAGCTGGCAAACCGGATACGGCAGCACCCGCTGGCTGGAGACCAGCCCGTCCGGCAACGACCACACGGGAACCCAATAGCGTCGCACCAGTCCACGTGCCGTCGGCGCCGGGTCGAAGCGGGAGATGGGCGGGCTGAAACCGGCGGTGTCCTTGAGGTGAGCCCGTTCGACGGGATCGCTCACTGGTTGCATGTGTCGGATTCTTTCAAGCCGACGCCCCCGGCCGGGCGGCATCGTTGGGTGCATGGACCGACGAAGCATCGACTATCTCGCCAACGCTGACACCTTCGCCGCCCTCGTGGCGGCCGTCCCGGAGGGGTCGTGGGAAGCCGCCAGCCCGTGTGCAGGCTGGAGCGCGGCCGACGTGCTTGACCACGTCATCGGCACACAACGGGACTTTTTCGCCGACCGGAGCATGACGTTGTCCGAGGCGACCGACGGTTCACCTGCCCAGCGCTGGGCCGTACACCACGAGTCAGTCGTCAGCGCGATGAACGACGAGGACTTCGCGCTCGCCGAGTACGACGGCTACTTCGGCCCGACGACAGTCGCCGACACGATGCGCGATTTCTACGGCTGGGACTTGGTCGTGCACAGATGGGATATCGGGGAGGCAGTCGGTATGCCGGTGAGCTGGAGCGACGCCGAGCGCGCCTTCGTCAAAGCTGGTCTCGAGGGCTTCGGGGATCAGTTGTACATGGAGGGGATCTGCAAACCGGCGGTTCCGGTCGCCGACGGAGCCGACGAGCAAACCCGCATCCTCGGGCTCCTTGGCCGCCGGGCCTCAGCTGCACGATCAAGGGGTTGACCACGTGCACGAAACCGACGCTCCGGCGCCGGTTTCGTGCACGTGAGGAGGGTCTGGCGGAGCGCCATGACGGTGGCGGTGCTTCAGGCGCGTCCGAGGTGGCCGAGCAGTTTGACCGCCATGGTCATCACGTTGGCGTAGGTCTCGTCGCTGAGGCCCCAGTGCGGCCCGAACCGTAAGAAGTACTGGGTGGCGACCGCCTGCACTTCGGTGTAGCGGAGGATGCCTTCCGCTCCTTGGCGCCGGCCCATTCCGGACGAGCGCATGCCACCCATCGGCGCGTCGATGCTCGCGAAGGTCGCACTGAAACCCTCGTTGATGTTGACCGTGCCGCACTTGATCCGGTTAGCAACCGAGCGGGCGTGAGCGGTGTTGCGGCTGTAGACCGCGGCATTGAGCCCGTAGTCGCCCGCATTGGCCAGCTCGACCGCTTCGTCCTCGGAGTGGACGGGATAGACCGAGATGACCGGGCCGAAGGTCTCGTCGCCGTGGCAGGCCATCGCCGAGGTAACACCTTCGAGGATGGTCGGCTCGTAGAAGTACGGGCCGATGTCGGGACGGGCCTTGCCGCCGGCGAGCACCGTGGCACCGTGCGCGACGGCATCGTCGACATGGTCCGCGACGACCTTCAGCTGCTCGGCCGAGATCAGCGAGCCCATGTCGATGCCCCAGTCGTGGCTCGGCCCCAGCCGCATGGCTTTGGTCAGGTCGACGAACTTCGCAACGAAGTCGTCGTAGATCTCGGCAGCGACGTAGAGCCGCTCGGTCGACACACAGAGCTGACCGCCGTTGGAGAAAGCGGCCCGGACGGCGCCCTCGGCAGCCCGTTCGACGTCGGCGTCAGCGAGCACGATGATCGGGTTCTTGCCGCCCAACTCCAGCGAGCAGCCGATGAGCTGCTCGGCGCACTGCTTGGCGACGTGCTTACCGGTTGCGGTCGAGCCGGTGAAGCACAGGTAGTCGGCTTCCTCGATCATCGGGCCACCGAGCTTGCGTCCTTCGCCGGCAACCATCTGCCACAGACCGGGCGGCAGGCCGGCCTCCTCCAGCAGTTCGAGCCCGAGCAATGCGCTGAACGGCGTGTGATGGTCGGGTTTGGAGACGACACCGTTGCCGGCCGCCAGGGCAGCGATCCCGTCGACCAGCGCCATCGTGAACGGATAGTTCCACGGCGAGATGATCGCGACGACACCCTTGGGCGATCGGTGCTCCTCGACCCGGGTGAGCAGCGGGACGACCCCGTCCCGGCGTCGGGGTTCCAGGTGCTTCTTCAGGGTGCGGGCGTAGTACCGCGCGGTCAGGGCAACATGCAGCGGTTCGTCGAAGGCGTGGATCCGGGCCTTGCCCGACTCCCAGCAGATGAGATCCATGATCTCTTCGCGGCGGTCGAGGATCATGTCGTGCAGCTTCATGAGCATCTTGGAGCGCTCGCCGTAGCTCGTCTCGGCCCAGGTCCTGGCGACCTCACGGGAGCGAGCGAAGGCGAGGTGGACATCCTCGGGGGTCGATTTCGGGATCGACCCGAGTGGTTGTCCGGTCGCCGGGGCGTGAATCATGGTGGATTCCCCGGACGAGGCGACCAGGCGCCGGGTGAGGTGGCGCACGAAGGACTGGTCTAGAGCGTAGGTGGCACCCAAGTCGTGCTCGGGGTCGAGTGGGTCGGAGGGGCGCTTCTTGCCGGACGTGTGCTGTCGCGTCGTCATCCCTCAAGGGTGACCGATCACCGTCCTCTTGCGAGCAGAGCGTGACCACGCTCACCCGGATAACCGGGACCTGCGTCCGTGGTGTTCGGACGCCGCCTCTTATGAGATTCTATGCCGATCCCGAATTGTCGCGGCGGCCACCCCCGGCTCAGCCGTCGGCACTCCAGGTCAGCAGTGGCAGTCCCATCGATGGTGGACACGTTGTCCCGGAAGGTTAGGTGCATATGGGCACCCAGATCGCAGCGTCGGATCTCACCTGGCTGTTGATGGACCGTCCCAACAACCTCATGCACGTGCACGGGATCTGGGAGTTCGACGAGCTGCCCGAGCTCGAAGAGGTCCGGCAGGCGGTGCTCGACCGGGTGGTGACCAAGTACCGCGTGCTCAGCCAGGTTCCGGTGCAGCGGCACGGACGCTGGGAATGGGCCGACGACGTCGACTTCGAGATCGAGCGGCACGTCTATCGGGTCGTCCTCGAGGACTCCCGCCCAGAGACACTGCGGGCCTACGTGGCGTCGGTCTTCGCCACTCCCTTCGATCGCAGTGTCCCCCTGTGGGATACCCAAATCGTCTCGGGTCCTCCGGACGACGGGCCCGGTGGCGTGATCCTCAGCCGCTTTCACCACGGACTCGGTGACGGCATCAGACTCGTCCAGCTCGTGCTCGGCATGTGCGATCCCAAGGAGGGAGCGGTACCGCCGAAAGTCGGCAAGGAGCACCACGGGGTGATCGACCGGGTGCTGCACGTCACCCAGCACACGATCAAGGACAGCATCGACTACTTTCAGCACGCCGGGGATGCGGTGGCGAAGGTCGGGCGACAGGTGTGGGCCACCGCCAATCCACTCGAGTTGCCACACCACTTCGAAACCGCCCTCGATCTGGCCCGGCACCCGGTGCGGCTCATCGACGCGCTCACCTCGGTGACCGAGGACGACAACGAGATTTCGAACTCCTGGCGGGAGATCGGTCGCCTGCTGCTGCACGAGAAAGCCGACGCAGGCGCGTGGAGCGGTCACCCCGGGATCGAGAAACGCATCGACTGGCTGGCCGACCTCGAGCTTGCCCGAATACAGAAGACGGCCAAGACCTACGGCGTCACGGTCAACGACGTCCTCACCAGCCTGGTCTCCATGGCACTGACCGACTACCTCGTCGAGCGCGGCGTCGAGCAGGTCCACGACCTGGCGTGGATGATGCCGGTGTCGTTGCAACCGATCGACGGTCGGTTGCCGGACGAACTCGGCAACCACTTCTGTGTCGTGCTCTTCGAGATGCCCCTGGGCATGGCCGATCCGGAAGCCTTGATGGAGGAAGTGCATCACCGGGCCACGCGGTTGAAGAACAGTGCCGAACCAGCCGTCGCCTTCGGTATGCAGTGGGTGGTGGCGGAGGCGCCGAGCGCCATCGCCAAGCGGCTCACCGACCACTTCTCCGGCAAGACCATCGGGCAGTTGTCCAACGTGCCCGGACCGCGCACCGAGCTGAGTTTCGTCGGCAAGCCGATCCGCGCCATGCTCGGGTGGGTGCCGACCTCGGGGGACCAACCGATCGGTCTGTGCCTATTCAGCTACAACGGCACGGTGGGTGTCGGGGTCGCCACGGACGCGCGGATGATCCCCGATCCGGAGCGGATCCTCGCTCTCGTCCGGGAGCACTACGACAAGCTCATCGGGGCCGTCGGCGAGCGTCCCGATCCGTCTCGACGTCCCTAGGTGGTTGGTATGCAGCGCAACTCGCGACTTGTCGTCGTCAACGTCACGCTTCAAGGTCCCGAGTGGGACTACGACCGGGAGGTGTCGTTCGCGGGCCGTGACTTCCGGCTGGTCCGGGTCGGCACCTCGGGGGATCTCGAAGCGGCCGAGAAGCTGGTTTGGAGATGGTCGCTGAAAGCCGACGCGATTGCCGTGACCGGCATCAGGGAGGCACAGGTAGCTGGTCTCTACCGCGGCGATGTGCACGACATCCGGAAGGTGCTGCGTACCACCCACCGAGTGCCCGTCCACGACGGTGGCTTGCTTGCCGACGTGCTGCAGGAGTGGGCGATCCGCTACGTGCAGACCGAAATGCCGGGTTACTTCAACAACGCCCGGGTCGTGGTCGTCGGTCGGGGGATGGACCGAACGGTGTCCGTCCTTCGGGAGTTCACCGAGAACATCGACTTCACCGATCCGGTGCAGCGGGTCGGCGTGCCGGTTGCTTTCAACAGCAACCCGGTGATCGCGAAGGTGGCTGAGCTCGGGATGTTCCCGTGGCGGCATACCCCCGACTTCGTCAAGACCCAGGCGTCCTGGCCCACCGAGTGGGTCAGTGAGCGATTGGCCCACGAAGCTGCCAAGGTGGCCGACGTGCTAGTCGGCACCTACACCGAGCTGTCCCACTTCGGCCTGGAGGAGTTGGCCGGGAAAGCTGTCGTCACCAACGCGGTTTCCGACACGCGTTACCAGGACTTGGCTGCGCGGGGGGTTGACCTGGTCGTCGATGCGACGCCCCGGCCCTTCGACTTCATGGTGGTGACCGCCATGCTCGAGTCGATGGTGGCCGCCATGGTCGGCAAGGAGCGCGAGCTCACCACCGACGACCTCGTCGAAGTCATCGAGACCGCCGGCCTGGAGCCGCGGCTGCTCCGCCCGCATGGTGACAAACGCAAGAGTCGTTTCGCATTCGTCGTCCACCCGCTGTCGCAGAAGTATTTCGAGAACGTCGAGCCGGTCAACGCCCTCTCGCACATCCCGGGGATGATGGGTGTGGTCGAGAAGGCCATGGCCTACGCCCCGCCGTTCATCTACGACCACATCACCGACATCAAGTCGCCGACCGGCGCGGAGGCCGAGGGCTGGCTCATCTCGGTCGGGGGCACACCGAAGGAGATGCTCGCCCACGACCCCGAGTTCACCTACAGCCGGTTGCTCGAAGCCGCCGAGATCGGCAAACGACTCGGCGCCCAGGTGATGGGGCTCGGTGCCTTCACCAAGGTTGTCGGGGACGCCGGCGTGACGGTGGCCAAACGGGCACCACTGCCGATCACCACCGGCAACAGCTACAGCGCATCGGGTGCACTGTGGGCAGCCCATGCGGCGGTGCGGAAACTGGGGATCGTCGATGCCGACGAACACGGCATGATCCGTGGGAAGGCCATGGTCGTCGGTGCATCCGGCTCGATCGGCTCGGTCTGCGCCCGACTGCTCGCGCTGGTCACCGACGAGGTGTGGCTCGTCTCCCCGGAGACGGCCAAGCTGCTCACGATCAAACGAGAGATCGAGCGGGAGGGATGCCGGGCAGTGTTGCACGTGGCTACCAACCCGGCCGACGCCCTCGCCGACATGGACCTGATCGTCACTGCGACGTCGGCCGCGGGGACGAAGGTGCTCGACATCATGAAGGTCAAGCCGGGATGTGTCATCACCGACGTCGCCCGGCCGCTGGACATGTCGGCCGAGGATGTCGCCAAACGCCCGGACGTGCTGGTCATCGAGTCCGGCGAGGTCCAATTGCCCGGGCAGGTACGGATCCGCAACATCGGACTTCCCGACGGTGTGGCCTACGCCTGTCTCGCGGAGACCATCGTGCTCGCTCTCGAAGGGCGCTACGAGACCTTCACGGTCGGGCGCAACATCGAATGGCCCAAGGTCAAGGAGATCTACCAGCTCGGGCTCAAGCATGGCATGACCTTGGCCACCATCTCGGGCGTCAACGGGGTCTACAGCGACGAGGACTTCGACCGGGTGCGGAAGGCCGCGATCGCGGCTCGGAAAGCCGCGGGAATCGACACCCCGGCTCGCGACGACCCGGCGAGCCCACGGCATACCGATGAAGCCGGGGCCACGGCCACCAAGGCGCCGGATGCCGTCACACCCGACCCGGAGCCGGAGCCGGCGGCACCAGCAGTCACGGCTGGTTGCCCCCGGTGCGGGGCCAGCGGGGATGATCCGTGCCGGACGGCCTCCGGGCGACCGACCAGCAGGCACGCCGGGCGTCAAGCGACGAAAACCACGTCACCCTGACCACGACCGGGTACGGTCGTGGTGCCAGGATGGAGCGATCCGACCAAGGAGTCACCGTGAAGTCTGCGCAAGGGAAATCGGTTCTGGTCACCGGCGCCGCCATGGGAATGGGGCGACTGTTCGTCGAGCGGGCGATCGCGGAGAAAGCCCGCGCCGTGGTGCTCTGGGATGTCAACGAGGAAGCCCTCGACCAGACGCTCGCCGAGTTGGACGGCAGCGCCACGGAGGTGCATGGCTACTACGTCGACGTGAGCAGCCCGGAGCAGATCGAGGCCGCGGGCGAGGCGGTCCGCACCGATGTCGGCGACATCGAGATCCTCATCAACAACGCCGGTGTCGTGCGCGGTAACCGATATTTCTGGGAGTCTGACCCGGTCAGCGACACCAAGCTCACCATCGACGTCAACACCCTGGCGCCGATGTATGTCACTCACCAGTTCCTGCCCGGGATGATCGCGAACAGTGGCGAGTGCCGGGTGCTCAACCTCGCGTCGGCAGCCGGCTTCACCCCCAACCCCCGGATGGCGGCCTATGCCGGCTCCAAGTGGGCGGTGATCGGCTGGTCCGACTCGGTCCGGCTCGAGTTGAAGCAGGCCGAGTTCGAGCACGTCCGGGTGACGACCGCGTGTCCCTACTACGTCAACACCGGGATGTTCGACGGCGCGAAGTCCGCGCCGCTGCTGCCGATCCTCGACCCCGACGAGGTCGTCGACGAGTCCTGGTCGGGAATGCTCAGCGGGAGTTCGTTCGTCATCCTGCCCAAGACCGTGCTGCTCGCCGAGATGCTCAAAGGCCTCGTGCCGATCGGCGTCCGTGACTTCATCTCGGACAACGTGATCGGGGTTTACCACACGATGGACGATTTCAAGGGCCGGGCCGACCAACAGTCCTGATCTGACTGAGGTATAGGAACGTGGCAATCGACATCTTTCGGGTGCCGGTGTCCTACGGGGCGTCCATCTTCGCCGAGGTGATCGATCCAGGCGAGTCGGTGCCCCCCGGCGCTCCAACGGTGGTCATGGCGCACGGCTGGTGCCTGGATCACACCAGCTGGCACAAAGTCATCGACGAGTTGCAGGACCGGTGCTCGGTGCGGGTCGTCACTTACGACCAACGCGGTCACGGCAAGTCCTCGATGGGCGAGATCGACGAGCCGAGCGTGCGGATCCTCGGCGACGACCTCGACGAGGTCATCCTCGCGACCCAGCCCGAGGGGCCCCTCGTGCTCGTCGGGCATTCGATGGGTGGCATGTCGATCATGGCGTATGCCGGGTTGCACTACGAGCGTTTCACGTCCCGGGTGCACGGCACCGTGCTGGCCTCGACAGCGGCCTCGATCGAAGGACGTAGTGCGGTGCCGATGGAGAGTCTCATCATGGCTGCCGCCTCTCGGGCTCCGGGGATCGCGCCGCGACTACTCGTGCCACGGCTGGTGCAGGGCCGGCTGTTGTTCGGGGCGAAGGCCGACAAGGACGATGTCCGGCATGCCGTGCACCAGATCCAACACACGAAGATGCCCACGATCGGTCGTTTCTTCTACGCCATCGCCAACCACGACGAAGTCGATGCCTTGCCGCACTTCGTCGATGTGCCCACGCACATCATCTCTGGCGACGACGATCGGTTGATCCCGGTCCCACACGCCGAGCAGCTGCGTGAACGGATCCCGGATGCCGACCTCACCGTGCTCCCGGATGTCGGGCATATGACGATCTACGAGGCATCGGACACGATCGTCGACGCGATCGAGGACCTGCTCGACCGGTGGGCCGAGCCCAAGTCGAAACGCAAGGCATAGCTGGTGATTGCTCTAGCCGACCTCCAGCGATGCTGGGTCGGCATCGCCCCGGGCGCCCCAGCTGAGGTCACCAACCTCGCTCGAGCCACTCGGCCAGATGCGGTCGCTCGGCGCCCAGGGTCGAGTCGTCGCCGTGACCCGGGTAGAACCACGTGTCGTCGTCGTAGACATCGAAGATCCGCTCGGTCACATCGGCATACAACTGATCGAAAGACTGGCCGGGCATGTTCGTGTTGCCGATCCCTCCCGGAAAGAGCGAGTCACCGGTGATCAGGTGGGTGATGCCCTCGGGGTCGGCGTAGGCCAACGCGATCCCGCCTTCGGTGTGTCCACGCAGGTGCACGACGTCGAGGGTGATCTCGCCGACCTGCACGTGGTCGCCGTGCCCGAGGCGCCGGTCGGGGGCCACCGGCAGGGCGTCAGCGTCCTCGGCACCGGCCAGCGTGGTCGCGCCCGACCAGGCCGCCAATTCGGCCAGGGCACGCACGTGGTCGTAGTGCCGGTGCGTCGTGAGGATCGTGCCGAGCCGGCCGGCACCTTCGGCGACCAACGACTTCAGGCGAGCCGGATCGTCGGCGGCATCGACGAGCAGTTGCTTACCGGTGGCCCGGCAGGTCAACAAGTACACGTTGTTGTCCAACTCTCCGACACTGCACTTTCGCAGCACCAGTCGCGACAACTCACGCACCTGTGACGGACCGCCCGGGGTGACGTGCCCGGCATACGCACTCATCTCAGCCTCCAGCGCGTCGCGTGTTCAGCGTCTCCGGCAGCACTGTAGCGGGCGACATAGCAGGCGACACCGGACCCGGCGCCTGTCAGTGCCGCGACCTAGGCTTGGCGTCGTGCCGACAGCATCACCCTCTCGTCGTAGCCGTAACTCCTCGACCAACAGGAGCGCGGCCGCGGTGGCCGCTGCTCAGCCCGCCCGCCGTAGTCACGACACGCTCGTCGTGCATCAGGCGCGCGAACACAACCTCAAGGACGTCTCGGTCGAGCTGCCCCGCGACAGCCTCATCGTCTTCACCGGGCTGTCCGGCTCGGGCAAGAGCTCGCTGGCCTTCGACACGATCTTCGCCGAAGGGCAGCGCCGCTATGTCGAGTCGTTGTCCGCCTACGCCCGGCAGTTCCTCGGGCAGATGGACAAACCCGATGTCGACTTCATCGAAGGGCTCTCTCCAGCGGTGTCGATCGACCAGAAGTCGACCAACCGCAACCCGCGCTCGACCGTCGGCACGATCACCGAGGTCTACGACTACCTCCGGTTGCTCTATGCCCGGGTCGGGCGGCCGCACTGTCCGGTGTGCCGCGAGCCGATCACCCGGCAGACGCCCCAGCAGATCGTCGACCGGCTCCTTCAACTCCCCGAGCGGACCCGCTTCCAGTTGCTCGCTCCGGTCGTACAAGGCCGTAAGGGGGAGTTCGTCGACCTCTTCGGTGAGTTGCAGAGCAAAGGCTTCGCGCGAGCCCGGGTCGATGGAGAGGTGGTCTCGCTGACCGAGCCACCGAAGCTGGAGAAACAGGTCAAACACACCATCGAGGTGGTCATCGACCGGCTGGTCGCCAAGGGCGACGACCGGGCCGCGACCCGGCGTCTGACCGACTCGGTCGAGACCTCGTTACGACTGGCCGGCGGCATCCTGCTCGTCGACTTCGTGGACCGCGCCGACGACGACCCCCAGCGTCAGCGCCGGTTCTCCGAGCGCATGGCCTGCCCGAACGACCACCCACTCTCGGTCGACGAGATCGAGCCACGATCGTTCTCGTTCAACTCCCCGTTCGGGGCTTGCCCGACCTGCACCGGGCTGGGCACCGAGCTGGAGGTCGACCCCGAGCTCGTCGTTCCCGACGAGGACCTGTCCCTGGCTCAGGGGGCGATCGCGCCGTGGGGGTCCGGCAGCGGCTCGGCCGACTACTTCCAACGGGTGCTGGCCGCGCTGGCCGACGATCTGAAGTTCTCCTTGGACACCCCGTGGCGGGCGCTGCCGGACCGGGCCAAGAACGCGCTGCTGCACGGCAAGGACTACCAGGTGCACGTCCGATACCGGAATCGCTACGGCCGTGACCGTTCCTACACAACGGGATTCGAGGGAGTCGTCCCCTTCGTCAAGCGCCGGCACGCCGAGACCGACTCCGATTGGAGCCGGGAACGCTACGAGGGTTACATGCGCGAAGTGCCCTGCCCGGTATGCCGCGGGGCTCGGCTCAAACCGGAGATGCTCGCCGTGTTGATCGGGGGCAAGAGCATCGCACAGGTGTGTGAGCTGGCGATCGGTGACTGCGCAGCTTTTCTCGCGTCGGTCGACTTCACCGACCGAGAACGCCAGATCGCCGAACGGGTGGTCAAGGAAATCTCGGCGCGACTCGGGTTCCTGCTCGACGTCGGACTCGACTATCTCTCGCTGTCACGCCCGGCCGGCACGCTCTCCGGGGGCGAAGCGCAACGGATCCGACTGGCGACCCAGATCGGCTCGGGCCTGGTCGGAGTGCTCTACGTGCTCGACGAGCCGTCGATCGGGTTGCATCAGCGGGACAACCACCGGCTCATCGAGACCTTGACCCGACTACGCGATCTGGGCAACACGCTGATCGTCGTCGAACACGACGAAGACACGATCAGCACGGCCGACTGGGTCGTGGACATCGGCCCGGGCGCGGGGGAGCGCGGGGGGCAGGTCGTGCACTCGGGCCCGGTCGAGGGATTGCTGGAGAGCAAGGAGTCGATCACCGGGGCTTATCTCTCGGGTCGGCGCAGCATCCCGGTGCCCCCGGTGCGTCGGGGCCAGGACCCGGGTCGCCAAATCACCGTCGTCGGGGCCCGGGAACACAACCTGCAGAGCGTCACCGTGAGCTTCCCGTTGGGCAACTTCGTCGCCGTGACCGGGGTGAGTGGGTCGGGCAAGTCGACGCTGGTCAACGACATTCTCTACACGGTGTTGGCCAACCGGCTGAACCGGGCTCGGCAGGTGCCCGGTCGGCACAAGACGGTCACCGGGGTCGAGTTGCTCGACAAGGTCGTGCACGTCGACCAGTCGCCGATCGGACGGACACCTCGATCCAACCCGGCGACCTACACCGGGGTCTTCGACCACATGCGCAGGCTCTTCGCCGAGACCACCGAGGCCAAGATCCGCGGCTACCTGCCGGGCCGGTTCTCGTTCAACGTCAAGGGCGGGCGCTGCGACAACTGCGCCGGCGACGGCACGATCAAGATCGAGATGAACTTCCTCCCCGACGTCTACGTGCCGTGCGAGGTCTGCCACGGGGCGCGGTACAACCGGGAGACCCTGGAGGTGCACTTCAAGGGCAAGACGATCGCCGACGTGCTCGACATGCCGATCGAGGAGGCTGCCGAGTTCTTCGCTGCGGTGCCTGCGATCGCCCGGCACCTCAAGACCCTGGTCGACGTCGGCCTCGGCTATGTCCGGCTCGGGCAGCCGGCGCCGACGCTGTCCGGTGGAGAAGCGCAGCGGGTCAAGCTGGCTAGCGAGCTGCAGAAGCGCTCCAGTGGGCGCACTGTTTACGTCTTGGACGAGCCAACAACCGGGCTGCACTTCGACGACATCGCCAAGCTCCTCGGGGTGCTTCAGGGGCTGGTCGACAAGGGCAACACAGTCATCGTCATCGAGCACAACCTCGACGTCGTCAAGTCGGCTGACTGGATCATCGACCTGGGCCCCGAGGGTGGCTCCCGAGGTGGGCAGATCGTCGCCGAGGGCACCCCGGAGGCGGTTGCTGCGGCCGAGAGCTCGCACACCGGCCGGTTCTTGAGCCGCGTCCTGCCCGAGTCGAGGCCGGGCCGAGCAGTTGCGACGGAGTTAGTCACCAAACCCACCAGCCCGCCGGTCACCAAGAACACGAAGACCAAGAACACGAAGAACAAGAACACGAAGAAACAGACGGCGAAGAGCACCACCACGCCAAGGACGGCGGACAGAGCCTAGACCAGAGCGCTCAGTCCACGTCGACTCGCGCGACCACGGCAGGTTCCATCGGAGACGGAGGAGCCGCCCGCGAACGGCACGGGGAATCGTGACATCTGCCCAGCATGGTACGGGACCACCGCCGGACCCGCCGGCGCCGCTGCCGTCGAGGCCCGCTGCGCCCGAGTTCACAGCCGGTCGTCCTGCTAATGTCGATTGATGGACGATCGACACCTTGACGACGTTTACGACGTCCGTGGCGCACCGGCGATGCGTGAGCTCTACGACTCTTGGGCCGACGGCTACGACATGGAATTGCGCGCCGTTGGATACGTCACTCCCGCCAGAATCGCCGAGATGCTCGCCAGATTCTGTCCGGATCGAGGTGCTCGGATCCTCGACTTTGCGTGTGGCACGGGCCTGTCCGGAGTGGCGCTGGCAGACCTCGGTTTTACGAACGTCGACGGGTGCGACCTGTCGGCAGGGATGCTCGAGCACGCCGCCCGGACCGGGGTGTATCAGCAGTTGTGGGAATCGAGCGAACACCCGGAGATCCCGCACGGCCGGTATGCCGCCATCACGGCCTGCGGTGCCGTGTCCCGGGGCGCCGCTGAAGCGGCGGTGCTCGACACGCTCACGGCCGCGCTCGCCCCGGGGGCTTTGCTGGTGTTTTCGTACAACGACCACACCCTGGCCGACCCCGAATACCAGGCGGCACTGGACCGTCAGATCACCGACGGGTGCAGCGTGCTGGCCCGTGAAGACGGTGAGCATCTGCCGGCCATCGGTCTACGCTCGACCGTGTTCGTCCTGCGCCGCTGACCGCCGTGCTGCGGGCTTGACTGACCGGGAAGGGCCTCCGGGACCGGTGTTCCGAGCGCTCGGCACCGCTTCACCAAAGGTCACGAAAAGATCACGATCGCCGTTCGAGGCGTCCTTGAGTCGCATCGAGTCACGTGTTTCTTGCTAAGCGTTAACGGGATCCATGCCCGTCCGAGTCAACCAGACACCTCCGGAAGGAGCTCCCTCGTGTCCGAGCACACGATGACCGAGACCCCACCTCAACAGCATGGCCTTCGTCCTAACTCCGCGATCAATGCACCCCGAGTGTTCTGGCCTGCTGCCATCATCATCCTCGTCTTCGTGATCCTGGCGGTGGTGCTGCCGGAGCGGTTGGGGGACACTCTCAGCACGCTGAACGGGACCGTCATCGGCGACCTGGGGTGGTACTACGTGCTGCTCGTCAGTGGCTGCATCTTCTTCGGGCTGTGGGTGGCGTTCTCGCCGATGGGCAAGGTCGTTTTGGGCAAGGACGACGAGGACCCGGAATTCAGCCTGAAGTCGTGGTTCTCCATGCTCTTCGCCGCAGGTATGGGTATCGGGCTCGTCTTCTGGGGTGTCGCCGAACCGCTCAACCACTTCGCATCGCCCCCACCGGGAACCGGCGAAAGCGAAGCCGAACGAGCCCAGGCGGCGATGAACACGACGTTCCTGCACTGGGGACTACACGCATGGGCGATCTACGTCGTGGTCGGCTTGGCGATTGCGTATGCCGTGCACCGCAAGAATCGTCCGGTGTCCATCCGCTGGGCGCTCGAGCCGCTGCTGGGAGAGCGGGTCAAGGGCTGGCTCGGTGACCTCATCGACACCGTCGCCATCATCGGGACCCTATTCGGTGTCGCCACGTCCCTCGGTTTCGGTGTCAGTCAGGTCGGCGCAGGACTTGAGTTCATCGGCGTTGTCGACGAGGAATCGACAGCGCTCAAGGTGGGACTGATCATCGCGATCACCTCGGTCGCGGTCATCTCGGTGGTTACTGGCGTCGACAAGGGCATCAAGTGGTTGTCGAACATCAATATGACCACCGCCGGGGTGTTCCTCATCGTGGTCCTCATCCTCGGGCCGACCGTCTTCATCCTCGGCGACTTCGTGCAACAGCTCGGGTCCTACACCCGTGACTTCCTGGGCTTGAGCTTCCGGACCTTCAGCTTCGAAGGTGAGGGCGGGTCGAGCTGGCTATCGGGATGGACGACCTTCTACTGGGGTTGGTGGATCAGCTGGGCCCCCTTCGTCGGAGTCTTCATCGCTCGAATCAGCCGGGGCCGCACCGTGCGCGAGTTCGTCACCGGCGTGCTGCTCGTGCCCACGCTTGTCACCTTCCTCTGGTTCTCGATCATGGGCGGCTCCGCGCTCTACCGCGAGATGTTCGGATCCGGCGGGTTGATCGGCGAGGACGGCGTCGACACGACCGGTGCGCTCTTCCAACTCCTCGATGGCCTGCCCATGAGCGGTTTGCTGTCGGTGGTGGCGATGGTCCTCGTGATCATCTTCTTCGTCACCAGCTCGGACTCCGGGTCGTTCGTTGTCGACATGCTTGCCTCGGGTGGTGAACTCGATCCACCGGTGTGGAGCCGGATCTTCTGGGCGGCCCTCGAAGGTGCCGTAGCGGCCACGCTGCTCGTCGCGGGTGCCGTGAGTGGAGGCGATGGGCTGGGGGCGCTGCAGACGATGGCGGTCCTGCTCGCCTTGCCGTTCAGTTTCGTCATGATCGCGATGATGATCGCGATCGTGCGCGCCTTGATGCGAGAACAGCGGCTCAACGCGCGGGCCGAGCGGCGGTTGCTCGCCGATGAGATCGCCGGACACGTTGCCCGCACGGTGGGAACCGTCGAGCCGATCGACGACAAACTCCATCGCGCGCATACCGAGGCCGGCGACCGGATCGGCGCCCCGTAGCGCCCGGGACCGGGCCCAGCCCCAGCCTCCGCCTAACTCGGCCAGGCTGGGGCTGCAGCTGCGGCGTGCCCTTGGCTCGGGTGTGACGCAAGCTGGGCGGACGAGCCGGACAAGATCGTGACACCCGTGACGGGAAAACACGGCATACTGGAATCGCTGCGATTCGTCCGAGCCCGAGGAGGACCCATGAATGAGACCCCCAACCGTCGGACTGTGCTGCGTGGTGCCGGAGTGGCGGGGGCCGGTGTGCTCACCGCTGGGATGCTGGTGGCCTGCGGAGACGACTCTGCTTCGTCCTCGGTGTCGCAGACAGAGAAAGCGGCCGGTGACGCGGCGGGCAAAGCGACCGACGCGATCAAGGCCGCGGTCGATCAGGCATCGATCCCCGTGGGCGGCGGCAAGATCATCGACGAGGTGGTCATCACCCAGCCGACCGAAGGCACTTTCAAGGCGTTCAGCGCTGTCTGCACGCATCAGAAGTGCCTGGTCAGCAGCGTCGCAAACGGTGAGATCCTCTGCTCGTGTCACGACAGTGTCTTCGACGCGGCTACCGGTGAAGTGCTCAGCGGTCCGGCCTCATCGCCCTTGCCGGAGAAGAGCATCAGCCTCACCGCTGACGGGATCACGGTCAACTGACGGCCGGACTCGGCTCCTAGAGTGGGGTCGTGGCCGACCCGAGCACTTATCGCCCGGCACCCGGGACGATCCCGACGGCGGCGGGTGTCTACCGCTTCCGCGATGCCCACGGCCGCGTCATCTACGTCGGTAAGGCGAAGTCCCTGCGCCCCCGGGTCTCGTCCTATTTCCAGGACCTGGCTGCGCTCCACCCTCGGACCGCGACCATGGTCCGCACCGCTGCCAGTGTCGACTGGACCGTGGTGACCAACGAGGTCGAGGCACTCCAACTCGAGTTCTCGTGGATCAAGGAGTTCGATCCACGGTTCAACGTCAAGTACCGCGACGACAAGTCGTATCCGTTCCTCGCGGTCACCATGAGCGAGCCGGTCCCGCGGGCCCAGGTGCTGCGCGGCACCAAACATAAGGGCACCCGCTACTTCGGGCCTTACTCCCACGCCTGGGCGATCCGCGAGACCCTGGACCTGTTGCTCCGGGTCTTCCCGGTCCGCACCTGTAGCGCCGGGGTCTACAAGCGGGCCGCGCAGTCGGGGCGGCCGTGCCTGCTCGGCTACCTCGACAAGTGCTCCGCCCCGTGCGTCGGCCGGGTCAGCCCGGACGAGCATCGGGCGATCGCCGAAGACCTCTGCGACTTCCTCGCCGGGAATACCTCGCGGTTCGTCCGGGCCACCGAGAAGGCCATGCGGGAAGCTGCCGCCGCGCAGGACTATGAACGGGCGGCTCGGCTGCGCGACGACTTGGCCGCGCTGAGCAAGGCGCTGGAGAAGAACGCCATCGTGCTCGGTGACGCGACCGACGCCGACGTCTTCGCCATCGCCGACGACCGCCTCGAGGCGGCCGTGCAGGTCTTCCATGTGCGGGGTGGTCGGGTTCGCGGCCAACGAGGGTGGGTCGTCGAGAAAGCCGACGAGCAACTGCCCGCCCTCATCGAACAGCTCCTGCAACAGGTATACGGCGATCAGCCTCCGGAAGCCATCCCGCGCGAGGTGCTTGTCCCGGGACTACCGACAGAGCTACCTGTGATCACCGCTTGGCTCACCGAACGTCGTGGGTCGGCGGTAGCCATCCGGGTGCCCAAACGGGGCGACAAGAGGGCACTGCTCGAGACCGTCCGGCGCAACGCCGAGCAATCGCTGGCCAAGCACAAGCTCACCAGAGCCGGAGATCTGACGGCACGCAGCCAGGCACTCCGGCAGTTGCAGGAGGCGCTCGAGCTGCCGGAAGCCCCGCTTCGCATCGAGTGTTTCGACGTGAGCCACATGCAGGGCACCCAGATCGTGGCGTCCATGGTCGTCTTCGAGGACGGGCTGGCCCGCAAGTCCGAATACCGCCGGTTCGTCGTGCGCGGCGGCGCCGACGGGCCTGGGCAGGCCGACGACACCGCGGCGATGCGCGAAGTGCTCTCCCGACGGTTCCACCGGTTGCGGGCGAGCCACCTGTCGGTCGAGTCGACGACAGTGACGGCAGCCGCGTACACGTCCCCCAAGGCCCAGGCGTTCGCCTACCCACCCAACTTGCTCGTCGTCGATGGAGGCGCCCCACAGGTCGCGGTCGCAGCCGACGTGCTCGACGAGCTCGGCATCGACGGGGTCGCGGTGGCGGGACTGGCCAAACGCCTCGAAGAGGTTTGGTTGCCCGACTCGCCTTTCCCGGTGATCCTGCCGCGTGGCAGTGAGGGGTTGTACCTGCTGCAGCGTCTGCGCGACGAAGCACACCGCTTCGCCGTGACTCTGCACCGGCAACGCCGTTCCAGAGCGATGACCACCTCGGTTCTGGACGAGGTCCGCGGCTTGGGGGAGACCCGAAAAGCGGCACTGCTCACCCGATTCGGATCGGTGAAGCGACTGCGTGCGGCGACCTCGGACGAGCTGCAGCAGGTACCGGGCATCGGGCCGTCCCTGGCCGCGACGATCACGGCAGTTCTGGGCTCCTCGCGGCAGGACGGTGGCGCCCTTGATGATGCCCATGGTGATGCCCCAGCGGTCAACGTCACAACCGGCGAGGTGCTCGACTAGCGTGGGCCGGGTGAGCGACCGACAACGTCAGCCGGACGCCGGCACCACGGCGGCATCGGGAATGCCGAGCTGGCCGCGGGAGGGCGGCGACATCCCGATCATCGTCATCACCGGCATGAGCGGCGCCGGCCGGTCCACTGCCACCAAGGTGTTGGAGGATCGTGGGTGGTACGTCGTCGACAACCTGCCCCCCGAGTTGCTGGGGGAATTAAATGTCCTCCGTGCTCAGGCCCTCCAGGTGAGCCCCGACGGGATGCCGCGTCTAGCGGTTGTCATCGACGCCCGGACCCGCTGGTCGTCCGAGGAGTTCGCCGAGGCGCTGAGCAGACTACGCGCCGGTCCGGTCCCTGCCGTGCTCGTCTTCCTCGACGCCACCGACGAAGCCCTCGTGCGGCGTTTCGAGAGCGTCCGCCGGCCGCACCCGCGTCAAGGCGACGGCAGGCTCCTCGACGCGATCATGGCCGAGCGGGACCTGCTCGCCGATCTGCGCTCCGGCGCCGACGTGTTCGTGGACACCTCCGGGCTGAACGTGCACCAGCTCACCGCGAAACTGGCGACGCTGTTGGATGCCCAGAGCGACTCGCGAATGCGGATCGCGGTCATGTCGTTCGGCTTCAAGTACGGCCTCCCGCTGGACGCCGACTTCGTGGCCGACATGCGCTTCCTCCCGAACCCTTTCTGGGTGCCGGAGTTGCGCACCAAGACCGGCCTCGACGAATCGGTCGCGAACTACGTGCTGCAGCATCAGGGTTCCGGCGAATTCATCGACCGGATGATCGGGATGCTCGAGCCGGTCACCGAAGGCTACCTCCGCGAGGGCCGGCGATACGCCACCATCGCGATCGGCTGCACTGGCGGCAAGCATCGATCGGTCGCCATGACCGAGGTCCTGGCGGCGCGGTTGTCCGGTGATCGGGTGACGCCGTTCGTCGTACATCGCGATCTGGGAAGGGAATAGGGATGCCGTTCGGACCCGCCGGAGCTCACCGGTGACAGGGCCGCGGGTCGTCGCACTCGGCGGTGGCCACGGTCTGGCGGCCTCGTTGGAGGCGTTGCGGCTGGTGACCAATCATGTGGTGGCAGTGGTCACGGTCGCCGACGACGGTGGGTCGTCAGGGCGGTTGCGCGCCGAATTCAACGTCCTCCCACCGGGTGATCTGCGGATGGCGTTGGCCGCGTTGTGTGACGACGGGCCGTGGGGCCAGACCTGGCGGGACGTGCTTCAGCACCGTTTCGGTGGCAACGGGCCGTTGGCCGGACATTCCCTGGGCAACCTCCTCATCGTCGGGCTCTGGGACCAGCTGGCCGACCCCGTCTCCGGTCTCGATCTGGTGGGCCGGTTGCTCAACTCGCACGGGCGGGTGCTGCCGATGGCCGCCGAGCCACTAGAGATCGAGGCTGACATTGCCGGGCACGACCCCGAGCATCCTCACGACCGCGTCACGATCCGGGGCCAGCACAAGGTCGCTGCCTCGAACGGACGAGTGGAAGCCGTGCGTCTGTTGCCCGGCCAGCCGGCCACGTGCCCAGAGGTCGTCGAGGCGATTCACGACGCGCATTGGGTGGTCCTCGGTCCCGGATCGTGGTTCACTTCCGTGTTGCCACACGTACTGGTGCCCGGAGTGCGAGAGGCGTTGGTGACCACCCCGGCCCGGCGGCTGCTCACCCTCAACCTCGAGGTGAACTCCGGGGAGACCAAAGGGTATCGGGCTGCCGACCATCTGCAATCGCTCGCCGAACACGCTCCTGAGCTGCGGCTGGACATCGTGCTCGTCGACCCGAGCGTTCTCAGGTGTGGCGACAACGACGAACGCGAGCTGAGCTCCGCGGCCGCGTCTCTCGGGGCCCGGGTGGTCACTGCTCCGGTAGCCGCCACTGCCCGCTCGGGACAACACGACTCCTTGCGCTTGGCGGCGGCATACCGCGACCTGCTGTCCTAGGTGTGCCCGGAAGCCGACGAACGACGCCGGTAGACGACCACGCGTCGTTCACCGGTGAGTTAATCCCATCGCTTCACCCCCGAGGCAGCACGGCATCCGTTAGGCTTGCCGGCATTCGTTGCGGGGCAGACCGGGACGCGCAGGGGTGTCCGTCGAGTTCGTGCCCCGCGGCTCCTGCGACGGGAGCCAGGGCAGAAAGCAGGGCGGTTCCGAATGGCCATGACGGGCCGGGTCAAGGACGAGTTGTCACGGCTCGAGATCAGCAAGCCGTGCTGCCGTAAAGCCGAGGTATCGGCCATGATCCGGTTTGCCGGAGGTCTGCACATCGTCGGGGGCCAGATTGTCGTCGAGGCCGAGCTGGACACCGCGAGCGCGGCCCGTCGGCTGCGTCGAGACATCACTGAGGTCTACGGCCACCGGCCCGAGGTCGTGGTCATGTCACCCGGCGGGTTGCGCCGCGGGAGCCGCTACGTGCTGCGGGTCGTGGAAGAAGGCGCGACCTTGGCGAGGCAGACCGGTCTCATCGACGTCCGCGGACGACCGGTTCGTGGTCTGCCGCCGAAAATCGTGTCGGGCAGCGCGTGCGATTCCGAATCGGCCTGGCGCGGCGCGTTCCTCGCCCACGGCTCGTTGACCGAGCCGGGGCGCTCGAGCGCCCTGGAGATCACCTGTCCCGGCCCCGAGGCAGCCCTGGCGCTCGTGGGGGCGGCTCGTCGGCTGGGAGTGCAGGCTAAGGCCCGCGAGGTCCGCGGCGTCGACCGGGTGGTCGTCCGGGACGGCGACGCGATCGCGGCGATGCTCACCCGGCTCGGGGCCCACGATGCGGTGCTGGCCTGGGAAGAGCGGCGGATGCGCCGCGAGGTGCGGGCCACCGCAAACCGCCTCGCCAACTTCGACGACGCCAACCTGCGTCGGTCAGCTCGGGCTGCGGTGACTGCAGGAGCCCGAGTCGAACGTGCTCTGGAGATCCTTGCCACCGACGTCCCCGAGCACCTACGCCAAGCCGGTGAGCTGCGGCTGCAGCACAAGCAGGCTTCACTCGAGGAACTCGGCCAGCTCGCCGACCCGCCGATGACCAAGGACGCGGTCGCCGGCCGGATCCGGCGACTTCTGGCGATGGCCGACCGACGGGCCCAAGAACTGGGCATACCCCCGACCGACGCCAACCTCACCGCGGACATGATGGACGCCTGACCGTCACCGAACCCCCGGGTCGACACCCGCTCATGGCTCGCGAGGCACGCACCGGAAGCTGACGAGCCACACGTTCGAAACCCATCGAAAACCGGCAATAGCCCAGCGCGTCCGAGTGATTCCGGTGACACCGGCGTCAATGGGGACCATGGTCCCCTCCTCGGAACAACCCGTCGAGGGCGGCTCGTGACGGATGTGGGGCGGGCACTAGGGTTGACTTAGTACCACGGGGCGTTAGGGACGCCATCGTCGGCCGCGTGGGCCGTCGGGCCCTGCTTCGTGGGCAATCAAGGCTCCCTTCGGAAAGGTTGATCGAAAGTGACCGTCAAGGTAGGCATTAACGGCTTCGGCCGCATCGGCCGTAACTTCTACCGCGCCGTCGTCGAGTCCGGCGCGGACATCGAGATCGTGGCGGTCAACGACCTCACGGACAACAAGACACTTGCGCACTTGCTCAAGTACGACTCGATCCTCGGCCGGTTCCCGGGCGAGGTCACCTACGATGACGTCTCGATCACCGCGGGCGGCAAGAAGATGGCCGCGTGGGCCGAGCGTGACCCAGCCAAGCTCGACTGGGCCGGTGTCGGAGCCGACATTGTCGTCGAGTCCACCGGCTTCTTCACCGACGCCACCAAGGCCAAGGCGCACATCGACGGTGGCGCCAAGAAGGTCATCATTTCGGCGCCGGCCTCGAACGAGGACGCCACCTTCGTCATGGGGGTCAACGACGGGCTCTACGACCCGGCCGCCCACCACGTCATCTCGAACGCGTCCTGCACGACGAACTGTCTGGCTCCGATGGCCAAAGCCCTCAACGACGGTCTGGGCATCGTCAAGGGCCTGATGACCACGATCCACGCCTACACCCAGGACCAAAACCTGCAGGACGCGCCGCACAAGGACCTGCGCCGGTCGCGGGCCGCTGCGCTCAACATCGTGCCCACCTCGACCGGAGCCGCCAAGGCTGTGGCGCTGGTGCTGCCTGAGCTCAAGGGCAAGCTCGACGGTTACGCCCTGCGGGTTCCGACGCCGACCGGCTCGGCTACCGACCTGACCTTCGAGGCCAGCCGTGAGACGAATGTCGACGAGGTCAACGCAATCGTGAAGGCGGCCGCCGAAGGCGCCATGGCCGGCAAGCTCGTCTACACCGAGGACCCGATCGTGTCCAAGGACATCGAGACCGACCCGGCCTCGTGCATCTTCGACGCGGGCCTGACGAAGGTGATCGGCAACCAGGTCAAGGTCGTCGGCTGGTACGACAACGAATGGGGCTACAGCAACCGCCTCGTCGACCTGTGCCTGCTCGTCGGCTCGAAGCTCTGACCACCACCAACTAAGCGACAACCCAGGAGGTTGGCCCCGTGAAGACCATCGCTGATCTAGGCGACCTGCGCGGCAAGCGCGTGCTCGTCCGCTCGGACCTCAACGTTCCGTTGGACGGTGACAAGAACATCACCGACGACGGACGGATCCGCGCCTCGGTGCCGACCATCCAAGCCCTGTCCCAGGCGGGCGCACGCGTCGTGGTGTGCGCCCACCTGGGCCGGCCCAAAGGTGCGCCCGACCCCAAGTTCTCCCTGCGGCCGGTCGTGGCCCGGATGAGTGAATTGCTCGGGCAGCCGGTCGCTTTCGCCGACGACACGGTCGGTGAGTCGGCCCATTCGGTGGTCGGAGCACTCCAGGTCGGCGGTGTCGCCCTCGTCGAGAACCTTCGCTTCAACCCAGGGGAGACCAGCAAGGACGACGCCGAGCGAGTCGCGTTCGCCGACGAGCTGGCCGCCCTGGCCGACGCCTACGTCTCGGACGGCTTCGGGGTCGTGCACCGCAAGCAGGCCTCGGTCTACGACATCGCTACCAAGCTGCCCTCGGCGATGGGTGGCCTCGTGTCCGCCGAGGTCGACGTACTCAAACGGCTCACCGAAGACCCGAAACGGCCGTATGCCGTGGTGCTCGGTGGCGCCAAGGTCGCCGACAAACTTGCGGTCATCGCCAACCTCATGAAGACCGCCGACCGGCTGGTGATCGGTGGCGGCATGGCCTTCACCTTCCTCGCAGCCGAAGGCCACGAAGTCGGCAAGAGCCTGCTCGACGCCGACAACATCGAGACGTGCAAGCAGTACCTCGCCGAAGCCAAAGCCAAGGGCGTGCAGATCGTGCTACCGGTGGACGTGGTCGCGGCCAGCGAGTTCTCGGCGGATGCCGAGCACGACGTCGTCGCCGCGGACGCCATCCCGGCGGACCGGATGGGCCTGGATATCGGCCCGAAGTCCGCCGCGCTGTATGCCGAGGCGATCCGGGACGCCAAGACGGTGTTCTGGAACGGTCCGATGGGTGCCTTCGAGATGGCTCCGTATGCCGCGGGCACCAAAGCCGTGGCCGCAGCTCTTGTCGAGGCTACCGAGTCCGGGGCATTGACCGTCGTCGGCGGTGGGGACTCGGCGGCTGCGGTTCGCCAGCTCGGCTTCCAGGACGACCAATTCGGCCACATCTCCACCGGGGGTGGCGCCTCCCTCGAATACCTCGAGGGAAAGGAACTACCCGGGATCTCCGTCCTCGACTGACCTGCCAGCAGCGTTGCGCACCGCATATCACGAAGGAGTTCGTCACTCATGAGCCGCACCCCGTTGCTCGCGGGCAACTGGAAGATGAACCAAGACCACCTGCAGGCCACCCACACCGTGCAGAAGCTCGATTGGACCTTGCGGGACGGCAAGCACGATTTCGGTGCCGTCGAGGTCGCCGTGCTACCGCCGTTCACCGACCTGCGCTCGGTGCAAACCCTCGTCGAGGGCGACAAGCTCGAAGTCCGCTACGGCGGCCAGGATCTATCGATCCACGACTCGGGTGCCTATACCGGCGAAGTCTCCGGTGCGTTCCTCGCCAAGCTCGGCTGCACCTATGTCGTCATCGGTCACAGCGAGCGCCGCGAATACCACCACGAGACCGACGAAGTCGTCAACGCCAAGGTCCAGGCCGCCTACCGGCACGGCCTCACGCCGATCCTGTGTTGCGGTGAAGGCCTGGACGTCCGCAAAGCCAGCGGCCAGGTCGCGCACGTCGTGGGCCAGCTGACCAAAGACCTCGAAGGTGTGCCCGCGGAGCAGGCCAAGAGCATCGTCATCGCCTACGAGCCGATCTGGGCGATCGGCACCGGCGAAGTCGCCACCCCGGCTGACGCCCAAGAGGTCTGCTCGGCGATCCGGACGCTGCTGGCCGACCTCTACAGCGGCGACCTCGCCGACGGGGTGCGCATCCTCTACGGCGGGTCGGTCAAGTCCTCGAACGTCGCAGCCATCATGGCCGAGGAAGACGTCGACGGTGCCCTGGTAGGCGGCGCCTCCCTGGACCCGGAGGAATTCGCCGCGATCTGTCGCTACCAGGCCCACGTCACCGGCTGACCAGACCTTCCTCCGGTTACGAAGGACCGCTGATGGTGACTCAGTCGGCCCTGTTGGCGAACGTGCCGACCGGACTGTTCGTCGCCGGACGTTGGCGGCCCGCAAGCGACGAGGCCACGTTCCCGGTGCAGGACCCGGCCACCGGCCGGATCCTCCACCGAGTCGCGTCCGCGACCCCCACTGACGGTCTCGACGCCCTCACCGCAGCCGCCGACGCCCAGCCCGCGTGGGCGGCCACCGCACCCCGTGAACGTGCCGAGCTGTTGCGGCGGGCGTTCGAGGCGATCACAGCCAGGGCCGGCGACTTTGCCCTGCTGATGACCCTGGAAATGGGCAAGCCGCTGGCCGAGGCGCACGGCGAAGTCAGCTACGGCGCCGAGTACTTCCGCTGGTTCAGTGAGGAAGCCGTCCGGGTGCACGGCCGCTACGCTCAAGCCCCCGACGGTGCCACGCGACTGCTCACGATGAAGCAGCCGGTCGGCCCCACGATGATGATCACGCCGTGGAACTTCCCGCTGGCCATGGGCACTCGCAAGATCGGACCGGCGATCGCGGCGGGCTGCACCATGGTCGTCAAGCCGGCCCCGCAGGCCCCACTGAGTATGCTCCTGCTGGCAAAAGTGTTGCAGGAGTGCGGCATTCCCGATGGGGTGCTGAACGTCGTGACGACGGACGACGCAGCCGCCGTGACCGAGCCGATACTCGGCGACCCGCGACTACGCAAACTCACGTTCACCGGCTCCACCGAGGTCGGCCGACAGCTGGTCGCACAGTCGGCGACCGGCCTGCTGCGGGTGTCGATGGAGCTCGGCGGGAACGCACCGTTCCTCGTGTTCGACGACGCCCAGCTGGACCGGGCCGTCGACGGCGCTGTGCTGGCCAAGATGCGCAACATCGGTGAGGCGTGTACTGCCGCGAACCGCTTCCTCGTGCACGACTCCGTGGCGGACGAATTCGCTGCTCGGCTGGTCGACCGGATGGCCGGACTGCGGGTGGGCAAAGGCACGGTCCCGGGCGTGCAGGTGGGGCCGCTCGTCGACCAGGCCGCTCGGGACGGAGTCGATGCCCTCGTACAGGACGCGGTAGCCGGCGGGGCCCGAGTGCTCTCCGGCGGCAGCCCACTGCCCGGCCGGGGCTGGTTCTACCCTCCCACCGTGCTCGTCGACGTGCCCGCCTCGGCCCGGATCGGGGCCGAAGAGATCTTCGGCCCGGTGGCCCCCATCTCGACCTTCGACACGGACGACGACGCGATCCGACTCGCCAATGACACCAGCTACGGCCTGGTTGCCTACGCGTTCACGACGAACCTGTCCCGGGCGATCCGTGTTGCCGAAGAACTCGACTTCGGCATGATCGGGATCAACCAGGGGATCGTGTCCAATCCGGCGGCGCCCTTCGGCGGAGTCAAGAACAGCGGTCTGGGCCGCGAAGGTGGGTTCGAAGGCATCGATGAATACCTCGAGGTGAAGTATGTCGGGATCGCACCATGACCTCGCCAGACCTCACGATGCGCCAGTGTGGCTCCACCATGCCTCAGTGTGAATCCACGATGACTCCAGTGTGACTCCACATGACGTCGGCATGATTCCCGCCACGACGACATGGTGCCTACGTCAGTCGCCGCGGGCCGACTAGGGCATTGCCGGATCGACAGGTATTCTGACCCTCGGCCTGATCGGGCCGAAGCAGAGCGGCAACCCCCGGATTCGGCAGAAAGGCAGCAGAGAAGCAGCATGAACGTCATCGACGTGGTGCGCATCGGCATGCAGGTGCTGTTGGTGCTGTCCAGCCTCTTCCTTACCCTGCTCATCCTCATGCACAAGGGCAAAGGCGGGGGGCTGTCGGACATGTTCGGTGGCGGCGTTTCGACGTCACTGAGTGGATCGACAGTGGCCGAAAGAAATCTCGACCGCTTCACCATCGCGGTCGCTCTGGTGTGGTTCGTCGTCGTCGTCGGGCTCGGCTTGCTCGAGCGTTTCGCCGCCTGAAAGGACACGAGGGGATTGATGGCCAGCGGAAGTGCGATCCGGGGCAGCCGCGTGGGCGCCGGACCGATGGGGGAGGCCGAACGAGGCGACACCGCGCCCCGCGTCTTCGTCTCTTACTGGTGCTCGAACGGACACGAAACGAGGCCGGGCCTGGCTCAGGAGCCGGGGCTGGTGCCACCTGAGACATGGGACTGTCCGAGGTGTGGATTCCCGGCCGGACTCGACCGTGAAAACCCTCCGGCCCCGCCCCGTGCCGAGCCCTACAAGACGCACTTGGCGTATGTGAAGGAGCGGCGATCAGACGCCGACGGACAGGCCATTCTGGACGAAGCCCTGAGCACCCTGCGCAATCGGGGCCTCATCCAATAAGGAGCAGCGCGGCCGCGTCGGCATCGACGAGCCACAACGTTTCTTCTCGACCGTGCACCCGGCCAGCGGGGGTCTGGTCGGCCACTGACGCATCCCACGACCGCTCCACTGCTGCGGCCTTGTCAGCTCCTGCGACGAGCAGCCAGGTATGCCGGGCGCGCGCTAGCGCCGGGAAGGTCAGAGTCACTCGGCGGGTCGGCGGTTTGGGGGAGTCGTCGACTGGCGCAGTCGGGGCGTGCGTGATCGCCAGTTCCGGTCGGCCGGGGAATAGCGAGCAGATGTGCGCGTCAGGGCCGACACCGAGCAACAGGATGTCGAAGCCGGGAACGAGGGCTGGGTGCGGGGCGTGGGCGGCCAGCTCCGCGGCATACCGTGTTGCGGCGTCTTGCGGGTCGGCACTGCCGTCCGGTCCGGGTATCGAATGGACGCGTGCCGGGTCGAGACCGGGGAGCCGGTCGAGTAACGCGACGCGGTTCTGGGTCTCGTTCCGGTCGGGGTGCCCCGTGGGCAGGTAACGCTCGTCGCCCCACCAGAAATGCACCCGGGACCAGTCGACGAGGGTGAGCAGGGGAGAGGCGCCGGCAGCGGCGAGGATCGCCGACCCCATGCTCCCGCCGGTGAGCCCGAGGTGTGCGTCCCGCACTGCCGGGCCGGCACGGCACTGAGCCTGCTGCAACGCGAGCAGCAACCGAGCGCCGGCAGCTGCGGCCAGGGTGGCCCGGTCGGGATGAACGAGCAGCTGTGGTGGGTGGGTCGTCACGGTCACCCCCGGGTGGGTTCGGTGGTGTGCTCGAGCACCGTCGAAGCGGCCAACTGTGCGGACCTGTTGCGGCGTAGCCGCTCGGCCCGCCGGCGGGCCGGACTCACCGCCGCGGCCCCGGCCGAGCCACGGGGGCGGGTGACCTTGGGCAGCCCTTTGCGCAACGCGTCGGCGTAGGTCTCATCCGGGTCGAGGCGGCGTAGCTCCTCGGCGAGGCACTCGGCATCGCTCAGCCGTCGCAGACTCATCCGTCGGTCGGGTTGGCCCGGTCGGGTCATCCTCGCGCCCAGATCGCCGACCCGGACCAGATCGATGGGGCCACTGTTGCGTTCGAGTCGGACACTGCCGACGCCGCTGCCGTCCTGGATCTGGGCGCGTCGGGTCGGTGCGCGCAGTGCGTGAGCCAGCCAAGCGGCGAGCAAGTCGGCCGACGGCGAGGCCACGGCGCCGGACACGACTGCTTCGGTGACAGACTCGTAGGGCGGGCCATCCAAGGCGGCAGCGAGCAGACCCCGCCAGAGGGTGAGGCGGGTCCAGGCCAAGTCGGTGTCGCCGGGCCGATAGGTCGCGGCGAGCTGTTTCAGCATGGCCGAGGGCCGACCGCTTTCGGCGCTGTCGGTGATCCGTCGGCTGGCCAGCTGGGCGATCGGGTCGGTTCCCAGGTCTCGGGGTGCCTGGCGGGGCCACCAGGCCAGCACGGGGGTGTCGGCCAACAGCAGCGGGACGACGACGCTCTGGGGGTGTCCGGCCAGGCGACCGACGAGCCGCAGCACGACGACCTCGCTGGCACCCGCATCGCCGCCCAGGCGGATCTGGCCGCTCAGATCGCTGGTGCCCCGGCGGGTGCCGGCCACGACGACGATAATCCGTGACGGGTGCTGGCGACTGGCATCGGTGGCGACCGCGATGGCGTCGTCGGCGCTGTCTTGATCGACGACGACGATGAGGGTCAGCACCCGGGAGATCGTCATCGCACCGACCTGGTTGCGCAGGTCGACGAGCTTGCGGGTCAACGCCGAGGTCGAAGTCTGGGGCAGGTCGATGATCATGGCTTCCTCCAGGCCCGCCCGTCGCGAGCCAACATCCGGTCCGCACTTGCCGGACCCCAGCCACCGGAGGCATAGGGCTCAGGGCGGCCGTGCCGGGACCAATACCGTTCGATCGGATCGAGGATCTGCCAGGACAACTCGACCTCTTCATGGCGCGGGAACAGCGGCGGGTCGCCGAGCAGCACGTCGAGGATCAGGCGTTCGTAGGCTTCCGGTGAGCTCTCGGTGAACGCACTGCCGTAGCCGAAGTCCATCGAGACGTCCCGGACCTCCATCTGGGCGCCGGGCACCTTGGCCCCGAAGCGGATCGTCACTCCCTCATCCGGTTGCACCCGGATCACCAGGGCGTTGCGGCCCAACTCTTCGGTGGCGGTAGCCGCAAACGGCAGGTGCGGGGCCGGTTTGAACACGACTGCGATCTCGGTGACTCGCTTGCCCAACCGCTTGCCGGTGCGCAAATAGAACGGCACGTCCGCCCACCGGGCCGTCGCGAGCTCGAGCCGCACCGCGGCATAGGTCTCGGTCGTCGAATCGGGGTCGACGCCCGTTTCCTGCCGGTAGCCGACGACCTCTTCGGCACCCTGCCAACCGGCTGCATATTGGCCGCGCGCGGTATCCCGGCCGATATCAGTGGGCACTCGGACCGCGGCGAGCACTTTCTCCTTCTCGGCACGCAACCAACGGGCGTCGAAGGAGATCGGCTCCTCCATCGCGGTCAGCGCCATCAGCTGCAAGAGGTGATTCTGGATGACGTCTCGCGCGGCGCCGATGCCGTCGTAGTAGCCGGCCCGGCCACCGATGCCGATGTCCTCGGCCATCGTGATCTGCACGTGGTCGATGTGGTTGGCGTTCCACACCGGTTCGAAGAGCCGGTTGGCGAACCGCACGGCGAGTAGGTTCTGCACCGTCTCCTTGCCGAGGTAGTGGTCGACACGGAAGACCGAATCCTGGGGAAAGACCGCCTCAACGAGGGAGTTCAGCTCGCGCGCCGAGCGCAGATCGTGGCCGAACGGTTTCTCGATGACCACTCGGCGCCACCCACCGCGATCCGCCGTAGCCAGGCCGTGTTCCTGCAACTGCTGACAGACCTGAGCGAAGAACGCCGGTGGGATGGACAGGTAGAACGCGACGTTTCCTCCGGTACCGCGTTGCTGCTGCAGCTCGCGGACGGTCTGAGCCAGCCGAGCGAATGCGTCGTCGTCGTCGAACGTGCCGGGCACGAAACGGAACCCTTCGGCGAGGGCTTGCCAGACTTGTTCGCGGAACGGGGTGCGGGCATGCTCACGGACGGCGTCGTGGACGATCGCGCCGAAATCCTGGTCGGCCCAATCCCGGCGGGCGAATCCGACCAGGGAGAAGCCCGGTGGGAGCAAGCCGCGATTGGCCAAGTCGTAGATCGCCGGCATGAGCTTCTTGCGGGCCAGATCACCGGTGACACCGAAAAGCACCATGCCACACGGTCCGGCGATCCGCGGCAGCCGTCGGTCCCGGTCATCACGCAGCGGGTTGCGTTCGGCGGAGACACGTGCGGGACTCATGCCGAGAAACTACCCGGTCCGCATCGCCTTCGATACGTCGAGGAGTAGGGCTTGCCACGCTTGCTCGAACTTCTCGACGCCTTGTCGCTCGAGGGTGTCGACGACGTCCGGATACGAGATGCCCTGAGCCTCAACGGCATCTAGGGTGTCCTGGGCCGCAGGATACTCGTTGGTCACGGTGTCACCCCGGATGTCACCGTGGTCTTCGACCGCGCGTAGCGTCGGCTCGGGCATCGTGTTGACCGTGCCGGGGGCGACCAGCTCCGTGACGTAGCGGGTGTCGGGGTAGGCGGGATCCTTGACGCTTGTCGAGGCCCACAGCGGCCGCTGCGGCCGGGCACCGTCGCCGGCCAGGCTCTGCCATCGCGGGGTCGCGAAGACCTCTTCGTATGCCTGGTAGGCCAACCGGGCGTTCGCGATGGCGGCTTTGCCTTTGAGCGCTGTCGCAGCCTCGGACCCGATGGTGGTCAGTTGCTTGTCGACTTCGGTGTCCATCCGGGATACGAAGAAGGACGCCACCGAGTTGATCCGGGACAGATCGAGGCCGGCCTCGTGGGCTTGCTCCAGTCCGTCGAGGAAGGCATGCATGACGTCGCGGTAGCGCTGCAACGCGAAGATCAGGGTGACGTTGACCGAGATACCGCGGGCCAGCACCTCGGTGATCGCCGGGAGGCCCGCCACGGTGGCCGGGATCTTGATGAGCACGTTGGGCCGGTCGATGAGCCGAGCCAGCTCGCTGGCCTGGGCGATCGTCGATTCAGTGTCATGAGCCAGGCGCGGGTCGACCTCGACGGACACCTGGCCGTCGATGCCGTCGGTCGCGTCGTGGACCGGCCCGAAGAGGTCGCAAGCGGCACGCACGTCATCGGTGATCACGGCCAACAGTGCTTCGTCGGCGCTGAAGCCTGCACCGGCCAGGGCATGAAGCTGCTCGTGATAGTCGGTGCCGGACGTGATGGCGGCGTGGAAGATCGACGGGTTCGTCGTCACCCCGGTGACGTGCTTTTCAGCAATCAGCGCCGCCAGGCTGCCGCTGGTGAGCCGGCTGCGGGAGAGATCATCGAGCCAGATGGAGCAGCCGGCGAGGGTGAGGTCGCTGAGGTGGTCGGACATGTCGGACTCTTTTCGATGGTCTCGGGTGGGGCCGGTGTGCAAACTCACGCACCGGCGTCTGCGAGCGATGCTCTCGCTGCGGCGACGACGGCATCCGCGGTGATGCCGAATTCGTGGAAAAGCCGGGAGCCGTCGGCGGAGGCACCGAAATGGTCGAGGCCGACGACCCGTCCGGCGTCCCCGGCCAGACCGTGCCAGCCGGCAGTGACACCGGCTTCGACGACGACTCGGGCCCGGATGGCCGTAGGCAACACCTGCTCCCGGTAGTCGGCATCCTGGGCCTGGAACCATTCGAGGCACGGCATGGAGACCACCCGGGTGGCGATGCCCTCACCTTCGAGGAGCTCCCGGGCGGCAAGCGCGATGGTGACCTCGGAGCCAGTGGCCACGAGCAGCACCTGCGGAGCACCCATCCGGTCGGGACCACCGTCGACGAGGACGTAGCCGCCCCGGGCGGTCCGGTCGGCGGGCGCATGCCGTGCCCGGTCGATGACCGGCAGGGTTTGCCGGGTCAGCACGAGAGCTGCCGGCCGACGATTGCGCAGGATGGTCGCCCAGGCATGCACAGTCTCGTTGGCGTCGGCCGGGCGGACCACGT
The DNA here is from genome assembly GCA_002748155.1 of Actinomycetales bacterium. Classification (GTDB taxonomy): domain Bacteria; phylum Actinomycetota; class Actinomycetes; order Actinomycetales; family Dermatophilaceae; genus Phosphoribacter. Next base: position 116,907 of record PDRO01000003.1, read on the forward strand.
CGAGATCGGGAATCGCCCGCAACGACAACAGGTGCTCGACCGGTTGATGAGTGGGGCCGTCCTCACCGACGCCGATCGAGTCGTGGGTCCAGACGAAGGTGACTGGGAGCGTCTGCAACGCCGCAAGCCGGATAGCGCCGCGCATGAAGTCGGAGAACACGAGGAAGGTGCCCCCATAGGGGCGGGTCAGCCCGTCGGCAGCGATGCCGTTGAGGATCGCGCCCATCCCGAATTCGCGGACACCGAAGTGCAGGGTGCGCCCGTAGGGGTGGCCCTTCCAGGTGCGGGTCTGCTTGCCCTTCGGGATAAACGAGGGCTCACCGGCCATCGTCGTGTTGTTGCTGTCGGCCAGGTCGGCCGAACCACCCCACAGCTCCGGCAGCACCGGCGCCAGGGCGGTCAGAGTCTTTCCTGACGCGGCCCGGGTCGCGATGCCGTCGGTGTCGGGCTCCCAGACGGGCAGCACCGCCTCGAAATCGGCAGGCAGCTGGCCAGCCACCAGCCGGTCGAGCGTCTCGGCACGATCCGGGTGGGTCGCGCGCCACCCGGCGTACTGCTTGTCCCACGCCTTCCGGGCCGCCTTGCCACGCTTGACCACCCGACGGGCGTGGGTCAGCACCCGCTTCTCGACAGGGAAAGCGACCTCCGGATCGAAGCCGAGTGCCGTCTTGAGACCGCGGATCTCTTCGGCGCCGAGCGCGGCACCGTGCGAAGCACCGCTGTCCTGCTTGGTCGGGCACGGCCACGCGATGATCGTGCGCAGCACGATCAGGGTCGGCTTGCGACGGACCTTCCGGCCGGTTTCGATCGCTTTGAGCAACGCATCGACGTCTTCGACGTAGCTGGCGCCGTCAGCCGTCGGACCACGCCAGTCGACGGTGCGCACATCCCAGCCGTAGGCGGCGTAACGGGCGGCGACGTCCTCGCTGACCGCGATGTCGGTGTCGTCCTCGATCGAAATCTTGTTCTGGTCGTAGATGACCGTAAGGTTGCCGAGCTCCTGGTGCCCGGCCAGAGAACTGGCCTCGTGGGCCACCCCTTCCATGATGTCGCCGTCGCTGGCAAGCACATAGACATGATGGTCGAAGATGCTCTCGCCGGGCTTGGCGTCCGGGTCGAACAGCCCACGCACCCGGCGTTGGGCCATCGCCATTCCGACCGCACTGGCCAGCCCGGTGCCCAACGGCCCGGTCGTGATCTCGACACCGGCCGGGTGGCCGAGCTCGGGATGACCCGGAGTGCGACTGCCCCAGGTGCGCAGCGCCTGGATGTCCGCCAGCTCCAGACCGTAGCCGCCGAAAAAGAGCTGGAGATAGAGGGTCAGGCTGGAGTGCCCGCACGACAGCACGAAGCGGTCACGACCCAACCACGCCGGGTCGCTCGGGTCGTGACGCATCACCTGCTGAAAGAGCAGGTATGCCGCAGGAGCCAGCGAGATCGCTGCGCCCGGGTGTCCGTTCCCGGCGTGCTGCACCGCATCGGCGGCCAGGACGCGGATCGTGTCGACTCCTCGGATGTCTACGTCGGTCCAGCCGGCCCGGCGGGCCTTGGGCCGCTGCACGTGCTTGTCGCGAGCGCCGAGCAGGGTGGACGATGAGCCGGGGCTGGCCGGACGAGGCGTCACAAGGCTCTCCTTCAATGATCCAATGTGACATGTCGACATGTGGTCAAGCCGGCGTTTCCGTCGACTCGAGTGTGTGGTCAGGCCGAGACGGCCTACGCCGAGCCTAGTCCGGACCGTGACCGGGTGAGTGCCGTGCATCGGGTCGGCTGCCGGGCACCTCGCCGAACCTGTCCAGCGTGGTGAGTGAGACGCCACACGACCCCGGCCCGCCCGCGCACCGGGTCAGCTATCCCCGTTAGACTCCGGACGTGACCGCTGTCGACCCGCGCGCCGAGCTGGCCGCGCACCCATGGGCCGCTGGTGCGGGGTGGCGTTTCCTCGTCGGGCAATATGTGGCGCTCACCAAACCTCGGATCATCGAGCTGTTGCTCATCACGACCGTTCCGGTCATGTTCCTCGCCGCCCGCGGCATCCCGAACGCTTGGCTGATCCTGGCCACGCTAATCGGAGGATCCTTGTCAGCCGGTTCGGCGAACGCCTTCAACTGCGTCATCGACCGTGACATCGATGCGATGATGAACCGCACCGCGACCCGGCCGTTGGTCACCGGCGTCATCTCGATCCGTCATGCGGTGGTCTTCGCCGGTGCTTTGTGCGTCGCTTCGACTCTCGTGCTCGGTTTGGCGGTCAATTGGCTGTCGGCCTGGTTGGCGTTGGGGGCTTTCGCCTTCTATGTCGGCATCTACTCCGTCGTGCTCAAGCGCCGCACTACCCAGAACATCGTCTGGGGTGGCGCAGCCGGGTGTATGCCGGTGCTCATCGGCTGGTCGGCGGTCACCGAGACCGTCGAGTTTCCGGCGTGGATCCTCTTCCTCGTCATCTTCTTCTGGACGCCACCGCACTATTGGCCGTTGTCGATGAAGTTCAAGGACGACTACGCCGCAGCCCGGGTGCCGATGCTGCCGGTGGTCGAGCGTTTCGTCGTCGTGTCCCGGCGGATCCTCGCCTACTCGTGGGCGATGGTGCTGACCTCGCTCGCGTTGGTTCCGATCGCCCTGATGGGCTGGGTGTATCTCGCGGGCGCGTTGGGTGCGGGTGCGATCTTCCTCGCCGAGGCACATCGGCTGCACCATCACGCCGTCCTCGGGTCAGCCCAGTCGGTGCTGCGGCCGATGCGGTTGTTTCACTTGTCGATCACCTATCTGACGATCCTCTTCGCAGCCGTGGCGATCGACCCGCTCGTGTATCTGCCGATCCCGGGCTTGGTGCGTTGAGAGCCGAGCCAGACAGGGAGCATCCGTTCCTAAACTGCGTCTAAGCCGGGCGTGGTAGCACGTCGAGATGCAGCCGAGCCGTTGTCGGGGGCGCGGTTGTCACCGGCGCCGCCGGGCCAGCACGATCAAGATGACTGCTGCTGCAACGGCCACACCGAGCAACACGATGACCAAACCGGGGCTGACGCCGTCGTCAGGTGGCAGGACGTCAGTGACCAGGGTCGATCTCATGACCGGGCACCTCCTGATTGGGAGATCATCGCAAGCACGATCGGGAACTCAAGGTAGGCATGGTACGACGCGAGTGCCGAGTAGACCGTCCTTCCTTGACCGTAGTCGGTGGCCAGCAACACAGCAAGCAGCCCCGCCAGGACCAAACCCAGTGCCCAGAGGCGCCCGTTTCGCAGGGCCGGCCACCGCGTTTCGAAGTCTTTCACGACTTCCGGCGCGGCTCGCGGCAGGAACCACACCCACACGATGTAGTGCATGGTTTGCAAGAACGCAAACGCGACCAGCCATCGGAGTGCGTGCTCGGGGACCGCCGGCCAGGCCGTGGCTGCGATCACCCGTGCCCCGTCGCCGACCAGCGGTTCGACCACTCCAGGGTCAGCGGTGATCCATCGGTCGAGACCACCGACGAGCACCAGCGCGGGGATCAGACACACCCAACTGACCTGCACGGCTCGGAAAACCGTTCGAGCCTGCCCGGTTAGCCGTCGCGACCAGTCCCAGAGGAAGACCAGCGGCACAAGGTTGTGCAGGTGGGCCAAGACGACGAAATGGTAGGTTGGGTGGGTCAGCGAGAGTATCGTGCCCACCGCGAGCACGACCGCAGCGGTCCCCAGCCGCCAGCCACGCATCCCCAGACACGCGCCGGCGGCCAGCACGGCGTAGCCGACGAGGATTTCGGCCACGATCGCGGCCGAGCCGAGGTAGGTGGCGGAAAGCCGGAACACGACAATTCCGGTGACCAATCCAACGAGGAGCACGGCGACCCGACCGCTGAGCAGCTGTCCGAACCTGCCCAACACGTAGCGCAGCTCGAGGACGTTGTGCAGGATGCCGAAACAGATGAGTCCGACAACTGTCACAACGATCGGTGCAGTCGTGGCGACGGCGAGCGCCACGACTGCAACGGCTGTCAGCGCCCCGGCATACCTCGTGGCGCTCGGGTTGACATTGTTCGTCGAGGTCCCGGTGTATGTCGTGGTCGGCCGCCTGCTCGGATCGGTGTCGTCCGGGCGAGCACTGGGTGCGGCGGTTGGCGTAAACCTTCTCACTCACCCGATTATGTATGCCGTCACGATCCCGCTCGCCTGGCCGGCTCGGCTCGGAGCTGAGGCGATCGTCGTGGTGGTGGAGGCGCTGCTGCTCGCGTGGTGGTGGCGTCAGTCGCGGTGTGCTGTCTGGATATGGGCTGCTGCTACTGCGGCGAACGCGCTGTCGACCTCGGTTGGGTTGATCGCGCTCGCTTGACTACCGAGCGTGAGAGATACACCTGTAGGAGGTGACGTCGTCGCGCCCGCGACCTCACCGGAGCGCCGTAAGGGGGGCCTTTGTTGCCGTTGTCGTTCGGTAAGGACTGTGTAATAGCCCGGCGCGGCAGGCTCGGGCAGGCTGACCCCATGGCTTCTCTCCGCGTGCTCTCAGTCGTGTCTGTTCCGCGCCCTCAGCTGCGTGTCGCCGCTCTCCTGTGCGCAGTGTTCGCGCTTGCGGCGTGTGGTTCCACGGCGACCGGCTCGGACTCCGACGAACCGACCAGCGCCCTTTCTCACGGCACCGTCTCGACCGGCTCAGTCACGATGCCATCCACGGTTGCCCCGAGCACGGCCGCGCCGGACGGGACTACTGACCCCGTGGCGACGACGGACACGACGGCGCAACCAGTGGCCGGTAGGTACACCGACTACACCGATTACGAGAACTCCACGGCGACGGCGCACGAGGGCACTGTGGTGCTCTTCTTCCACGCCGAGTGGTGCCACGCGTGTCGCGACGCAGACGAAGCGCTGACGAAGTCCGGGGTGCCGGATGGGATCACTGTCGTGAAAGTCGACTACGACGACCGCGTTGACCTGCGCCAGAAATACGGTGTCACGCAGCAACACACCTTCGTGCAGATCGACGAACAAGGTGAGTCGATCAAGAAGTGGACCGGCTCGACGGACGGCGCCGACGTGGCCGCGGCCACGGTCTGAGCGATCGCTGTCTATTCCCGCGGTCTTCTCGCACCTACTGCCCGGCATACGAACTCGTGTTTGCTGTCCTAGGAGCCCTCGTTGCGGGGGTGCTGACCACGTTGGCACCGTGTGTGCTGCCGCTATTGCCCGTCATTGTCGGGGGAGCTTCGGCTGACCCAGGGGAGACCGGCCGGCGGCGTGCTCTGGTCATCACCACGTCGCTGGGCGTGTCGATCACCGTCTTCACGCTGCTGCTCAAGGTGACGACCGCCTTCATCGGCATCCCGCCGCAGGTGTGGTCGTGGCTGGCCGGTGGGCTGCTCGTGATCCTGGGCCTGGTCGGGGTTTTCCCCGGGTTGTGGGAGTGGGTGGCTGTCCGGTTGGCGCTGCAGGGGCGTTCGGATTCTCGGCTGCGGGCGGCCCGCGGCCGCGGCGGGCACAGCGGGGACGTGTTGACCGGTGCCGCCCTCGGGCCGGTGTTCTCGTCGTGCAGTCCGCTGTACGGCTACGTCGTCGTCACCGTCCTGCCGGCGAGCTTCGCCTACGGCATGGTCCTGCTCGGTGCCTACGTGCTCGGGTTGTGCGCCACACTGCTGGCTATCGCCCTGGCCGGCCGGCGGCTGGTGCAGCGACTCGGCTGGGCAGCCGATCCGCACGGGTGGTTCCGCCGAGGACTCGGAGGTGTCTTCGTCATTGTCGGGTTGACGGTCGCCTTCGGGTGGGATCGTGATCTGCAGGCCTGGATCCTGGAACATTCGCCGATCGCGCCGTGGGAACTGGACTCGGGGTTCATCCCCGGCCGCTCGGCAGGGTGACCTCGATCGCGCAACCGCCAGGATGATCGTGCACCGCGACAGTGCCTCCGTGGGCGTCGACGATGCCCTTGACGACCGACAGGCCCAGGCCAGCTCCCTCACCCGGCCCGGGAGTGCGGGCCTGGTCACCCCGCCACCACGGATCGAACATCCGCTCGCGCACCTGCTCAGCGATACCGCCACACTCGTCGGTCACCCTGACCCGGGCTCCGCCGGGTGCCCCGGCAGCACCCGGCGCCGGCGACCCGGAACTCGGCACGGCCGGGCATTCGAGCGCGCTCACGGCCACCTGTCCGCCTCGCGGAGTCGCCCGGATCGCGTTGGCCAACAGGTTGTCCAGCACCCGGGACAACTCGCGGGGGTCGGCGGTGACCATCAACGGACCGTCAGCGTGCCCGTCCAAATGCACTCCGGCCGCGTCGGCGAGTGGTCGAGCGCTGGCGAGGGCGTCGGAGACCAGATCGGCCAGCCCTACGGGCTCCGGGCGCAACTGGAGCCGGCCGGCATGGATCCGGGACAAAGCCAGCAGGTCTTCGACCATGGCACCCATGCGGTCGGCCTCGGCGCGGATCCGAGCCGGATAAGCCCGATCCGGCGGGGCGACCCCGTCTTCGAGTGCCTCGGCCATGGCCCGGATCCCGGCGATCGGTGACCGAAGATCGTGCGAGGCCCAGGCGACCAGATCGCGCCGCGCGGTTTCCACTTGGCTGTCCCGCTCGCGGGCCGCGCTCGCCTGTGCGACTCGTTCGGCGGCTTCTTGGCCGAGGCGGTGCACGCGCCTGGCGAGCAGCAGTCCGTAGGCCAGAGCGATCGGCGCGGCTGCGGCGACGATGAGCAGGACGAGCGACACGTCATGTTCGCTGATGAACATGGACCGGGCCGCGACGACGACTCCGATCCCGACCGAGGCATTGACGACCAGGGGAGCCGCGACCAGGGCTGCCTTGACGTGATGCCGGGCCAGCGCCCACACACCGACTGCCCCGGCAGCCCCGGCGGTCGTAGCCGAGCCGGCCGCGATGAGGACGGCCTGTCCTTCGGGGGTCATGTCGGCCCGGTGGCTGGTGCACCGGTGCCGGCCAGCCCGTCCCACCGATAGCCGACACCCCACACGGTGGCGATCCGTTCCGGTGCACTCGGGTCGCGTTCGATTTTCTCGCGCAGCCGCCGGACGTGGACGGTCACCGTGGATTCGTCTCCGAACTCCCAGCCCCAGACTTGACGCAACAGTTGTGTCCGGGTGAACGCCTGCCCGGGGTGGCGCATCAAGTGCACGAGCAGATCGAACTCACGAGTCGTGAGGGCGAGCGTCTCGTCGCCGATCCGGCTGATCCGGGCCCGAGGATCGACATGCAGATCGGTGTCCACGAGCGGGTGGGAATCAGCAGCGGGCGTTGCAGACTCGGCGGCCCCGACCCGGCGCAGGACCGACTGCACTCGTAACGCCAGCTCGCGGGCCGAGAACGGTTTGGTGACGTAGTCGTCGGCCCCCACCTCCAGACCCAGCACCCGGTCGCTTTCCTCTCCGCGGGCCGTGAGCAACAGGACCGGCAGGGCTTTCCACTCCGCCCGCAACTGGCGGAGCACTTCGAGACCGTCGAATCCGGGCAACATGAGGTCGAGCACGACCAGATCAGGTGGGGTATGCCGCGCGCTCGCGATCGCGTGCGGACCGTCGTGAGCTTCGGTGACCTCGAAGCCGGCCCGGGTGAGATAGCTGGCGACGACTTCGCGCACGGTGGGATCGTCGTCGACAACCAGGACCTGGGGCATAACCCGCAAGCCTAGGAGGCCGGTGCGAGGTCGCAACGTGAACGGTTGTTAGGAATCGGTGACGTCTGCGCTCGGACCGGGTGGTTCAGACGGGGTGACGGTAGAGGTTGGCCACGCCGTTGGTCAGCGCGACGACGAGCAGGGTAGCGCCGAGCATGTGGCTGGCGACCAACATGATCGGCAGGGCGGCGAAGAACTGGGCGTAGCCGATCACCCCCTGCGCCACGGTGATGCCCAGCACGGTGCTCCAGGTATGCCGAGCCCGGGTGTTTTCGGTCGTGAGGTGGACCGCGATGAGCATCGCGACGACAAGTCCGGCAAAGAGCATGACGGCGTCGGCATGCAGCCAGGACATCGTGCGCGGATCGAAACCGGTCCGAGCCGGAGCGTCGGCATCGCCCGAATGTGGCCCCGACCCGGTGACGATGGTTCCCAAAGCGAGCACGATGCCGGCCAACGCGGCTGTAGTCCAGGCGAGTCGGGTGACCAACCGGGGGACGAGGGCGACTCGGGGCTGGGGCTCCGGGCCGTCTTCGGCGCCGCGCAACAGCCCGGTCGATAGGGCGATGAGCACCATCGAGCAGAGGAAATGGAAGGCGACGACCAGCGGATTGAGACCGGTCCAGACGGTGATCCCGCCGACCACCGCCTGCGCGAGCACGCCACCGATGATTCCCCACGCGACCCGATGCAGGGTGCGACGTGACGGCATGGCTGACCACACCGCCCATACCGCGAGGACCGCCAGCACGAGCAACACCCCGGTGAGTAGTCGGTTGCCGAACTCGATAACGGAGTGGAACCCCTGGCTCTGACCGGATATCGGCGTGAGCGATCCTTCAGCGCAGGTCGGCCAGTCCGGGCAGCCCAGACCACTGCCCGTGAGCCGCACGATGCCGCCGGTGACGACGATGAGGACCTCGGCGATGAGGTTGGCGATGAGGATCGGCCGGACCCAGGTCGGCCGGGTTACCGGCAGTACCTGCCTCATGCGGGCTGAGAATCCGGTCGGCCGGTTCGCCATCATGCCCCCGCGACTCGGCGAGCTGGACTCGGTCTGCGGTTGTTGCTGCTTCGCCACCACAGGTCAAGGGTAGGCGCCGACGCTGATCCCGCTGACCAGGGGCCGTGTGGGACTGCTCTCGTGACCGTTTCGTCCGTCATTCCGACCATTTGAACGTCCGAGCGGCCAGCCCGGTCGCGACCACACCCCAACCCACGAGCACGGCCAGCTGCGGCAGGCTCAGCATGCCAGCACCCAGGGCGTCGCGCAGCCCGTCGGCCAGCGACGCTGACGGCAGCACAGCGACCAACTGGCTTGCGGCTTCGGGGAACTGCTCCCGGGGCACCACCACCCCACCAAGGACGAGCAAGAGGATCCACACGAGGTTCGCGATCGCCAGCACACCTTCGGCTCGGACCGTGCCGGCCAGCAGCAGTGCCATCGCGACGAAGGCCCAGGTGCCGACGAGCAGGAAAAGCACGGCATACCCGAGCCCGGACCACACCGGTGCCCAGCCCAGCGCGAGGCCGACCGCCCCGATGACCAGCCATTGGAGCACCTCGACTCCGAGCGTGGCCAATGCCTTGCCCCACAACAACCCGTCGCGTCCCAGTGGTGTCGTGCCGAGCAGCCGCAGCACGGCATACCGACGATCGAAGCCGGTCGCGATCGCTTGAGCGGTGAAGGCAGCCGAGATGACACACAGAGCCAGCACCCCGGGAACCACGATGTCCACCCGTTGACCCGCCCCCAGGTCCGGGACCGTGGTCAGCGTCAGGCCGAGCAGCGCCCCGAGGGGCAGGACGAGGGAGACGAGTAGTTGCTCACCGTTTGCCAGCATGATGCCCAGCTCGAACCGGGCCTGGGCGAACACTCGGACGCGGGCGGTGGCCGGGGCGCTCATCGGGCGGACCTGCGGGTGAGCTCGAAGTAGGCCTGTTCCAGGGATCGGGCACCGACGACACCCTCGGGAGGGCCTTCGGCGACCGTGCGTCCGTCGCTGACGACGACGAGGTGGGTGGCCAGTGCCTCGGCTTCCTCGAAGGAATGGGTCGTGACCACGACAGTGGTCCCGTCGTCGCGGATCTCGCGGAGCAGGTCGTAGACGTCGAGGCGGCCGTGGGGGTCCAGGCCGGCGGTGGGCTCGTCGAGGAACAGCACCTCGGGTCGGCCGATCAACGCGGCGGCCAGCGCGACACGCTGCACCTGCCCTCCGGAAGCCCGGCGCACCGTTGTCCCCGCGAAGGCGTCGATCCCGAGCCGGGCCGTCAGCGACGGAACGTCGGCAGGGTCCGCGTAGAAGGATGCGAGGTGGTGCAGCAGGCGCACCGGCTTGCTGCCGTTGGGCAGGCCACCGGACTGGAGCATGACTCCGACGCGGGCTCGGTGGGTCGGTGGGGCCAGCCAGGGGTCCGTGTCGAGCACCCGGACGTGGCCGCCGTCAGGCCGTTGCAGGCCCACCGCGCATTCGATGGCCGTGGTCTTGCCGGCTCCGTTGGGGCCCAGCACGGCGGTGATCTGTCCGGTGGGGGCCTGCCAGGTCATGTCGTCACAGGCCTGCACGTCGCCGAAGCGTCGGTGCAGGCCAACCAGGGTCACGGCCGAAGACACGGCTGTGAGTGTATGCCGCGGACCCCTTGGTGATGACCGAGGGGCCCGCGGCACGAACCGACGCCAGAGATCACCCGCACCCGAAGCCGACCGGCGCAGGCCACGCCGACGTGGGCAATCGGGGTCTCTCAGAGCAGCGGCGCAAGCTCGTCGGGCGCATGAGGATCAGTTCTGGAAGTCCCGCGCGGCCGATTTCTCCCAAGCAGTCCACGGCGACACGACGCCGCCGCTGCCGACTCGGAACCTGACTTGCTGATACATCTCCTCCTTCCCGATTTCGGTGTCCGGTAGCGCGAGCATCTGGGACATCGTCACCGTCGCTGGAGACGCGAAGTAGCGGGTGTCCGAAGAGGTCGAGATGTGGTCGTCGGGGTTGGGCCAGTTGTCCCGTTCGTGCACGTGACGCTCCAGCGAGATCGAGCGACCGGTGTTGCAGGTGACGACGACGTCGTAGCGGATGACCTTGTTGCCAACCGCGTTCGTGTGATGGTAGTAGGGCTGTAGCGGAGTGACAGTGCACCCGTGCGAAGTCGTCGAAGCACTGGCCGAGGCCAGCCCGACGAACGGGATGGTGGCGGCCGCGAGGACAACGGCGGCCGCACGGCGAGCTCGAATAGCATTGCGTAACATATCCCCTGGACTCCTTGTGAGCGATGCGGCGGGCTCTCCGCCGCACTTCTACGATGACGTGGCAGCCGTTCGGTCGCGTCTGCGCTGCGGGTGATTCCCTGGGTATGCCGGAGGGCATACCCAGGTCTGCTGTCGGGTCGGTCTTGGCGATCAGCCGACGACGACCAAGCCGCTGGAGTAGGCCAGCGCGATGGCTTGAGCCCGGTCGCGACACCCGGTCTTGTGGAGCAGACGGGACACATGGGTCTTGACGGTGCCGCTGCCCACCCAGAGCCGAGCGGCGATCTCGGCGTTGTTCAATCCTTCGGCCATGAGCACGAGCACCTCGAGCTCTCGGGATGTGAGCTGCGCGACGGCCGAACCAGCGGTGCCGGCGTGGGGCGAGTGCCGTAGCGTCGAGACGAGGCAGCCGGCGACCCCGGGGTCGAGCCAGGTCTGACCGGCGGCGACGGCGTGCACGGCGTCACAGAGACCTCTAGGGGCGGTGCGTTTGAGCAGGTAGCCGTTCGCGCCGGCGAGCAGAGCCCGGTGTACGTCCGGGTCGTCGTCGAAGGCGCTGAGCACGAGCACCGCTGGACCGTCCTGCGATTCACGCAGGAGCATCGTGAGCTCGACACCGTCGGCTCCCGGCATCCGCAGATCGGTGACGACCACGTCCGGGGCCAATCGGAGCGCCAGCAGGTGAGCCGCCTGGCTGTCAGCTGCCTCACCGATCACTTGGAGGCCGGGATCGCTGCTCAGCAGCAGGGCGATACCCGAACGGACCAGTGGCTCGTCATCGACGACGAGAACCCGGATCGTCACGACCTCACGGCTCCCGCCCTGATCCGGAAGTCGGTGTGCGTGACCGCGGACCGACAGGCAGCTGTCCGTTCTCCAGCTGACCGAGGCAGGATCAACTCGACCACGAATCCGTTGCCTTCGCGTCCGTAACGCAAGTGGCCGCCGCCGTCGCGCGCCCGTTGGGCCAAGCCGGGCAAGCCGGTGCCACCGCTCCAACCCGCTGGACGAGCCAGCGTCTTCGCCGGAGTGTGGACCTCGTTGTGCACCCTCAACCGGACCTGCTGGCTGGTCACCTCCAGATGTGCCGCACAGTGCACGTGGCGACCGCCGTGCTTGGCGGCGTTGGTGAGGGTTTCCTGCAGTGTTCGAAGCAGGATTCCCGAGAGCTCGTCGTCAAGGTGGTCAAGGCTCGGGGATCCCCAGTCCCCGGTGTGGTCGACAGCGACGCCCATGGCGTTGGCCAGCTCCAGTACCTTGGTCAACTCGTGAAGAGGCGATCTCGGGGCCGAGCACTCGCGGAGCGCACCGACGACGTGGCGCAACTCGAGCAGTGTTCGCTCGGCGGCGGTCTCGATCGCGGCGAGTGAGCCGTGGGCGATCTCGGGCCGCGATGCCGCGGCCGCGCGGGCGCCGGCTGCCTGCAGGTGGATCGAGGTGACAGCGCCGGTGAGGCCATCGTGCAAGTCACGGGCGATGCGTCGTCGCTCCTGCTCGCGGATCTGTCGGTCGTTGGATCGGTTCTGCTGGTCTTGTCGGTGCCTGTGGATGCCCGCAGCGACAACTGGCGTGACGAGAGCCAGCCAGAGTCCCAACACGGTGCCGGTGTTCAGCAGCGGTCGGTCGGACCAACGGGCGGCCCCGTAGCTGTGCGCGAGGAGCACGAGCACCAGTGCCGGCGCGAAACGGGCTGAGCGTCGAGGACCTTGGACCGACGTGACGGCATACACCGCGACGAACAGGCCGGCGAAGGGTTGCCATCGAGGCACCAGGAGGCTGACCGAGGCGAGCGCCAACTGGGCCCAGAGAGTCGCCTGCGGCCGTCGGTGCCGCCACCACAAGCTCTGGTGCCCGATTGCGACCACGACGATCGGCAGCCAGACCGGGACGTGATCGCCGGTGACGGTCCGGGTAGCGCCGTTCCAGGTGATCAGGTCGACTCCGACCACGATGACGACCACCGCAGCGCGGCCCCATGCGGGATGGTTGCGCATGACCGAGATCGTCAGTAGCCATCACAGAAGCTAGCCCACGGAAACAGCGCGCACCAGAAGGCGTCAACTACCGGTTCCCGGAAATCATGCCGCGGCGGGGCCTTGCTCGGCTCGTCGAGTTCAAGCCCCACCCGAGCTGGTTGGTCTTTCCACTCGGCAATCGGGCCGATGCGTGTGATGCGCCGGAGCTCGGCTCGTTGTTGACCGTCGGCCAGCCAACTCAGATGGGCCAGACCGGTGAACTCTTGGCGCTCGGCCAGGGCGGCCTCGAGATCCGCGTGCGCGCTGAGCAGCTGTGGCAACTCCAGATTCGCGAATCCGGCCAGCCGCCAGCGATCCTTCGCGTCTTGACCGTACACGGCGACGATGAGACGGGACATGCGAGCTCCTTCGGTGAGGTTTCCCGTTAGGAGACTCTGGGGGGAACACTGATACTCCCTGGCTGCGGCTACGATGCCTGTCAGCATCGACCGATGCCTGGGGGCTGCTGGGGGCTGCTGGGGGCGCCGACGCCACGGGGCCGGTCTCTCGAGCGTTGCCGGGCCGTGGCTTGGTGCCTAGCAACAATTAAGACATACTTGCGTGGTGCATTTCGAGCAACCGGTCGAGCAGGACTCGTGCACCCGTGCGCGGGTGCTGGCTGCCGTGTCCGAGCACGGACCGATCACCGCTCGCCGGATCGGGGCGTTGCTCGGCCTCACGGCGGCAGCCGTGCGACGCCATCTCGATGCTCTGGCCAGTGCTGTGGCCATCATCGAACGCAAGCCGCATCCGACCGGGACGGCACGAGGTCGTGGCCGGCCGGCCCGGGAATGGGTGCTCGCCCCAGCCGGGCACGAGGCGCTGATGAGCGACTACGATCATCTGGCCGCCCAAGCCTTGCACTACCTGCGCCAGGCGCTGGGACCCGAGGCGGTCTCGTCGTTCGCCCGGACCAGGGTGGCCGATTTCGAGGCCCGGTATGCCGCCGAGCTGGCCTCCGCAGGCTCCGACCCGGTGCTTCGCGCGGAGGCCCTGGTCGCGATCCTCAACCGCGACGGGTATGCCGCAACCACGCGCCCGATCGGTTTCGGTGCGTTGTCCGGGGTGCAGATCTGCCAAGGACATTGCCCGGTCAAACACGTTGCCGAGCAGTTCCCGGAACTGTGCCACGCCGAGACCGAAGCGTTCTCCCGGCTGCTCGGCGTGCACGTGCAGCGGCTGTCCACGCTGGCCAGCGGCCAGCACGTCTGCACGACGTTCGTTCCCTCTGCAGCGCCGTCATCGGCCGCGGCAGCTCGATGAAAGGCAAGGTCCTGTGACCGATTCGAGGCGCGATATCGAAGCGCTCAACCCGGGAATATCCGGGCTGGGAAGCTACGAATACGGGTGGTCGGACACCGACGTGGCCGGCGCGTCGGCTCGTCGCGGCCTGTCCGACGAGGTCGTGCGCGACATCTCCCGGCTCAAGAACGAACCGCAGTGGATGCTCGAACAGCGGCTGAAGGGTCTACGCCTGTTCGACCGCAAGCCGATGCCGGCCTGGGGAAGCGATCTGACCGGGATCGACTTCGACAACATCAAGTACTTCGTGCGTTCCACCGAAGCGCAGGCCACCTCGTGGGACGAACTCCCCGAGGACATCAAGAACACCTACGACCGGCTCGGCATCCCGGAGGCCGAGAAGCAGCGCCTTGTTGCCGGCGTGGCGGCCCAGTACGAGTGCTTGGCGCAGGACACCCGCGTGTGGACGGCGACCAGAGGCCAGGTGCCCATCAAAGCGATCGTTCCGGGCGACCGGGTCTTCGCCCTCGACGAGCAGTCGGGGGAGTTCGTCGCCGCGCCGGTTCGCGCGGCGGCCCAAACCGGCACGAAGCTGACCTACGAGATCCGGGTCGGCACCCGGACCATCCGAGCGACCGACAATCACCCGTTCCTCGTGCTCGAGAACCTCGAAAACCCTGAGCACCCAGTGGACCTCGGAGACCTTGACGAAACTGACCGCTCCCGCCGACACCGGGGCGGGCCTCGGAGGGTCTGGAAGACCGTAGCCGAGTTGCAGGTAGGGGATCTGGTCGCGACGCCGACCGGCCTGCCCCGGGTCGGGACAGCTCGGCGCTTCCCGCAGTCCGGCTTCGGGCCCCGGCAGAGCACCACCGATCTGTTGTGGCTGGTCGGTGTCTTCCTCCGGGACGGTCAGCTCGACGCCGTCGAACGCACCGACCGGGTGACGATCACCGAAACGTTGACGAACCGTGAAGTCCGCGACGAGATCATCCGGATCGTGCACGAGCAGTTTGCGCTGCGAGTGGACGAGACCGAGCACCGGCACGTGGTTGTCGAGTCGGCACACCTCGCTGACTGGCTGTGGGCCAATCGCTTGGCCGGCGCGTCCCCGATCAAGCAGGTGCCCGAATGGGTCCTCGCGCTTCCTCACGATCAGCGCTCGGCTCTGCTCGCGGGCTGGACTGCGGTCCGGCAGGATGCCGGGCCAGCGGCGCTCGGGTCGGTCCGGGCCGGAAGCGAGCCCGGACCGCTGGCCGGCCAGATCCGAGAGCTCGCCGAGTTCTGCGAACTCGAACGACCGGCCACCCGGGACGATGCAATGGCAAGCGCACTTGATGCGACTGCGAGTTGGCCGGTTACCGACCACCTCGGGTTCGATCGCATCACGAGCATCGAGGAGCACTGGGTCGAGCCGGTCTGGGACGTCGAGGTCGACGGTCCGCACAACTTTGTCGCCGAGGGCATCGTCGTGCACAACTCGGAAGTCGTCTATCACCAGATCCGGGAGGATCTCGAGGAGAAGGGGGTCCTCTTCCTCGACACCGATACCGGCTTGCGCGAGCACGAAGACTTGTTCAAGGAGTACTTCGCGTCGGTGATTCCGGCCGGGGACAACAAGTTCGCTTCGCTCAACACGGCCGTGTGGTCAGGTGGTTCGTTCGTCTACGTGCCCCCCGGCGTGCATGTCGACATCCCGCTGCAGGCCTATTTCCGGATCAACACCGAGAACATGGGCCAGTTCGAGCGGACCCTGATCATCGCCGACGAGGGCTCCTACGTGCATTACGTGGAAGGTTGCCTGCCGGCCGGTGAGCTCGTCACGATGGCCGATGGCAGCATGCGGCCGATCGAGACGATCCGGGTCGGTGACCGGGTGCTGAGCCACGAGGGTCGTCCGGTCCGGGTCAGCGCCACCCAGATCCGGGACCATCGCGGCGACCTGCACCGATTCACGCCGCTGTCGTCGGCGAATGCGTTCAGCGTCACCAGCGAGCACCCGCTGCTCGTCGTGCCCCAGACCGACGGACCGGCGCAAGCCGGAGCACGCGACGGATCGACCTTGGATGCCGGCACCGGTCACCTGCCCACGGCATCCCCACGGTGGGTGCCGGCCAAGGACGTCATCGCAGGCGACTTCCTCGTCTACCCGAAGCCTCACGTCACTGCGGCGACTCCCATGTCACTGGATCTGGCCCGGTTGACCGGCTATTACCTCGGCGCAGGTCAGGCGACGGTGATCGACGACCACGAGACGCTCGTGTTCTCCTTCCACCTCGACGGGATCGAGTACGTCAACGAGGTGCAGGACCTGTGCAAACGGCTCTGGGACGTCACCAGTTCGGTCCGCTACGACGACACCGCGCATGAGGCCCGGGTTCTCGTGCCGAGCAAGGCCGGACATCACGCGATGACAACGCATGTCGGCGCGGGCTTGTCGGGCCACCGGGTCTCCGGCGACCTGCTCGGCCAGAGTGACCTGTTCTTGCAGAACCTCGTCGAGACCTACCTGGCTAGCCACGGGCAAGGCGATGAGGGTGGCACCGACACCCTGGTGCGCGCACAGACTGCGTCCCGGGAATGGGCGTTGCAGCTGCAGAGCATCATGGCGCGGCTGGGCACGTTCGTCACGGTCGAGATGTGCCGACCCGCTGCACTGGGCCCGGCGCTCGGTGGCCCGGTCGCCGATGAGGTCCGCTTCGAGATCCAGTGGACCGAGCGGCCCGGCGGCTCGACGAGCGTCGACCAGGTCCGGGATGGCGGAGACTACTTCCTCGTGCCGATCACCAGTCGTGACGACACCGTGGTCGACGAGCCGGTCTTCAACCTCGACGTGGCCGACCCGGATAGTTACTTGGCGTCCGGGCTGGCCGTGCACAACTGCACGGCACCGATCTACAAGTCCGATTCGCTGCACTCGGCCGTGGTGGAGATCATCGTGAAGAAGGATGCCCGAGTCCGCTACACGACGATCCAGAACTGGTCCAACAACGTCTACAACCTGGTCACCAAACGCGCCACGTGCGCCGCGGGTGCGACGATGGAGTGGGTCGACGGCAACATCGGGTCGAAAGTGACGATGAAATACCCGGCGGTGTACCTGCTCGGGCGGCATGCCAAAGGCGAGACGCTCTCGATTGCCTTCGCCGGCGAAGGACAGCACCAGGACGCCGGCGCGAAGATGGTGCATGCTGCACCTGACACGTCCAGCACGATCATCAGCAAGTCTTTGGCCCGAGGCGGTGGGCGTACTTCTTACCGCGGTCTGGTCCAGGTGCAGGAGGGTGCGACCGGCAGCAAGTCGACGGTCCGCTGCGATGCGCTACTCGTCGACACGATGAGCCGCTCCGACACCTACCCATACGTCGATGTCCGCGAGGACGACGTGCAGATGGGTCACGAGGCGACCGTCTCGAAGGTCAGTGAGGACCAACTCTTCTACCTCATGTCCCGGGGGATGTCCGAGGAAGAGGCCATGGCAATGATCGTGCGCGGTTTCGTCGAGCCGATCGCCCGGGAACTGCCGATGGAATACGCCCTGGAGCTCAACCGGCTCATCGAGCTGCAGATGGAAGGAGCGGTCGGCTGATGCCGCTGCTGAAGCAAGGATCCGGCGCCGAGACTCCCGGCGCCGCTGGGTCACCCAGTCACCCGCACAGGCAGGTCGAGCGCGCACCGGAACAGTCCCGGGCCGAATGGCAGATGTCGTTCGACCTCGACGACTTCCCGATGCCGACCGGCCGGGAAGAGCAATGGCGATTCACGCCGATCGACCGGCTGAAGTCACTGCTTCGGGACACGCCGTCGGGAGCTCACCTAGCGATCGACACCGAACTGCCGGGCGAGGTTTCGGTCGACACGATCACCACCGCGACGGCCCGGGATCTCGGGGCACCGGCCCCGCAAGACCGTGCCGCAGCGCTGGCGATCGCACACGTCGATCGAACCGACCACCCCGACAGCGCGGGCGGAGTGCTGCATGTGCAGATCCCGGCTGATTCCACCCCGGGGGAACCGGTGCGGGTGCGCCTGATCGGGGCGAATTCAGAGCGGGTGTGGAGTCAAGTGCTGATCACCGTCGGCGCCCATGCCAAGGCTGTCGTCGTGCTGGAGCACCACGGCAACGTCCGGCTCTCGCAAGTCGTGTCGACAGTCGTCGGTGACGGTGCCGAGCTCGCTCTGGTCAGTCTGCAGGAGTGGGACGACGACACCCTGCACCTGTCCCAGCACGACCTCGTCGTCGGTCGTGACGCCACGGTTCGGCACGTCGCGGTGACCCTCGGCGGGCAGATCGCACGGATTAACACTAACGTCACGTTTGCCGGTCCGGGTGGGAACGCGGAAGCCTACGGTGTGTACTTCGCTGATGCCGGCCAGCACTTGGAGCACCGACTGTTCGTCGACCACAGCGAGCCGAAGTGCCGCAGCAAGGTCGAGTACCGCGGGGCCCTTCGGGGCGAGACGGCCCACACGATCTGGGTGGGTGATGTGCTGATCCGGGCTGCCGCCGAAGACACCGACACCTACGAGGTCAACCGCAACCTCGTGTTGTCCGACGGCGCCCGTGCTGACTCGGTGCCCAACCTCGAGATCGAGACCGGTCAGATCGTCGGTGCTGGTCACGCCTCGACGACCGGCAGATTCGACGACGAGCAGCTGTTCTACCTGCAGGCTCGGGGCATCCCGGAAGACGAGGCCCGCGCCCTGGTGGTCCGGGGCTTCTTCGCCGAGATCATCGGGAAGATCCCGGTCCCCGAGACCCAAGGGCACCTGGTCGCCGAGATCGAACGCGAGCTGGAACACGCGGATGTGCTCGCCGGCGGGAGCAGCCGATGACCGACCCGGCGACATCGGCGGATGTGCTTGACGGTTTCGAGCTGGTCTGCCAGCTCGACGAACTCGAGGTGGGCCGGCCTGCGGCAGCCGACGTGGCCGGCCTGACGATGGCCGTGGTCCGCACCAGCGAAACACAGGTGCACGCCATCGACGACATCTGCACCCACGCCCACGTCTCACTGTCCGAAGGTGATCTCCACGGCTGCGAGCTCGAATGCTGGATGCACGGGTCCCGCTTCGACCTGCGCACCGGCAAGCCATCAGGGCCGCCGGCAACCGAGCCGGTCGGCGTCTACGCCGTGCGCATTCTCGACGGCGCCATCTGGATCGCCACCATGCCCACCGACCCGTCAGTCTTGCCCAAGGAGGGCTGAGCCCCTGTGTCCACTCCAGCGACCAACGACATGTCCACCAGTTCCGTTCTGCAGATCAGCGACCTGCACGTCAGTGTCACAACCGAAGAAGGATCCAAGGAGATCCTCCGGGGCGTCGACCTGACGGTCAGCTCGGGACAGACCCACGCCATCATGGGCCCCAACGGATCCGGCAAGTCGACACTCGCCTACTCAGTTGCGGGTCACCCGAAGTACCAGGTGACCCAGGGCAGCATCACTCTGGACGGGGAAGACGTGCTGGAGATGAGCGTCGACGAACGGGCTCGCGCCGGGTTGTTCCTCGCGATGCAATACCCGATCGAGATCCCGGGCGTCACCGTCTCCAACTTCCTGCGTACAGCCAAGACCGCGATCGACGGGCAGGCGCCCAAGTTGCGGACCTGGGTCAAGGACGTCAAAGCTGCAATGGACGCCCTCAAGATGGATTCCACCTTCGCCGAACGAAACGTCAACGAAGGCTTCTCCGGGGGAGAGAAGAAACGCAGCGAGATCCTGCAACTCGAGCTGCTGCGCCCTAAGATCGCCCTGCTCGACGAGACCGACTCCGGTCTCGATGTCGATGCTCTACGGGTGGTCAGTGACGGGGTCAACCGGGCCCGGGAGTCGACCGGCCTCGGGGTTCTGCTGATCACCCACTACACTCGGATCCTGCGCTACATCCGGCCCGACTTCGTGCACGTCTTCGTCGACGGACGGATTGCCGAGCAGGGCGGTCCGGAACTCGCTGACCAGCTCGAGGCCGAAGGCTACGACCGCTTCCTTGCCCCGGCCTGACTCTCGACCAGTGACCCGATCATGACCGCAACACCGTTCACCGCAACGGAATCGGCGGCCATCCGTGCCGACTTTCCGATCTTGCGGCGCACCGTGCGGGACAACCGAGCGCTCGTATATCTCGACTCGGGAGCCACATCACACAAACCCCGGCAAGTGCTGGATGCGGAACGACACTTCTACGAGCACACCAATGCGGCCGTGCACCGGGGCGCCCATCAACTGTCCGAGGAAGGCACCGACGCCTACGAGTCGGCTCGGGAGCGGGTCGCGGCGTTCATCGGTGCCGATCCCGCAGAGATCGTGTTCACCCGCAACGCCACCGAAGCACTCAACCTCGTGGCTTACGCCTTCTCGAATGCCACGGCCGGCGGCGGCGGTAGTCACGTAAGAGAGGCCGACGAGTGGGCAAGCCGGTTCCACCTCGCTCCGGGTGACGAGATCCTGGTGACCGAAATGGAGCACCACGCCAACCTCGTGCCGTGGCAGGAGCTCGCGCGGCGCACCGGAGCGACCCTGCGCTGGATCCCGGTTTCTGCCGACGGTCGACTCGACTTGTCCAACCTGGACAGCATGCTCACCTCCCGGACCCGGGTTTTCGCTTTCACCCATGTCTCCAACGTGCTCGGCACGATCACCCCGGTGCGTGAGCTGACCGATCAGGCCCATGCCGTCGGAGCGCTGGTCGTGCTGGACGCGTGTCAATCAGTCCCACACCTGCCGATCGACGTCAGCGAGCTCGGCGTCGACTTGCTCGCCTTTTCCGGGCACAAGATGCTCGGTCCGATGGGAATCGGAGTGCTCTGGGGCCGCGCCGGTATCCTCGACGCGATGCCCGTCTTCCTCACCGGCGGCTCGATGATCGAGATGGTCACGATGGCGGCCTCGACCTACGCCCCCGCACCGCAGAAGTTCGAAGCCGGGGTCCCGGTCGCGGCTCAGGCGATCGGGTTGGCGGCCGCCTGCGATTATCTCAGCGCCCTAGGCATGGATCGGGTGCACGCCCACGAGACGGCCCTGGCCGAACGACTGGTCGCCGCGCTGGCGCAACGGCCCTGGGTCCGGGTGATGGGCCCCAGCCATCCGGCCGACCGGGGCGCTGTCGTCGCGTTCGTCGTCGACGGAGTGCACGCCCACGATGTCGGGCAGATCCTCGACGACCAGGGTGTCGCCGTGCGCGTCGGGCACCACTGCGCGTGGCCGTTGCATCGGGCACTCGGGGTGGCCGCCACGACCCGGGCGAGCTTCGCGGCATACAACACCGCCGACGAGGTGGACGCCCTCGTGACCGCACTCGACCGGGTGCCGGCAATCTTCGGAATCGAGACGATGGCCTGATGGACCTGTACCAACAGATCATCATCGACCACTACAAGGACCCGCACGGCGCGGGCCTGCGTGAGCCCTACGATGCGGAAACCCACCACGTGAACCCGGTGTGCGGTGACGAAGTGACCTTGCGGGTGCACGTGGTCGACGGAGTGGTCGACGACATTTCGTATGCCGCACAAGGATGCTCGATCTCGGTCGCCGCGACCTCGGTGCTGGCCGAGCAGGTCACCGGTTGCTCGGTCACGGAGGCGGCCGGAATCCTGCGCGCGATGCGTTCGATGCTCACCTCCAAGGGCCAGGACCCCGGCGACGAGAATGTCATCGGTGATGGTGTCGCTTTCGCCGGTGTTGCCAAGTACCCGGCTCGAGTCAAGTGCGCGTTGCTCGGCTGGATGGCTTTCGCCGATGCTATGACTAGGGCCGGTATCCCTGTCGAAGCGAGCCCGCCACTGGCCGACCAGACCGACACCACCGACTCGGAGGACGCACGATGAGCACCGACACTCCCGGGGTTATCCCTGCCGACGTGGCCGATATCGAAGAGGCTATGCGTGATGTCGTCGATCCCGAGCTAGGCATCAACGTCGTCGATCTCGGCCTGGTCTACGGGATCACGATCGACGGGCAGGCACATGCGGTGATCGACATGACCCTCACCTCGGCGGCCTGTCCGCTGACTGACGTCATCGAGGATCAGACTGCCCAGGCACTCAGCGGGCTGGTGAGCAGTCACCGGATCAACTGGGTCTGGATGCCACCGTGGGATCCGGGCAAGATCACCGACGACGGCCGCGAACAACTGCGTGCTCTCGGCTTCAACCTCTGACCTGCCTCGCCGGACCCGGACGTGGCAACTGATCGGCTGGAGATCGATCTCGAGCGCTTCGACGGCTGGTTGCGAAGACTGGTCGACGATCATCCCGGCGCGTTGGTCACGCATCGGGATGAGCCCGGAGGAGCCGCGACCACGGTGACCTGGCCGGATGGCGGGGCCGAATGCGGTCGCTTCGACCTCGACCCGCTGATCCTGGTCCTGATTCGCCGTGGGGGATACGCGGTCGGGGTGGCCGAGGGTGGCGAACTCGTCGCAGCGAAGGTCGGCCGCCGCCGGGTTCAGGGCCGGACCGCAGCTGGTGGATGGTCGCAACAACGCTACGCACGGCGACGGGCCAATCAGGCGGACCACCTCGTCGATGCTGTGGCCGGGCACGCGGCAACCCTGGCCACACGGCAGGCTCCAGCCGCGCTGGTGCTTGGCGGGGATCGGCGCCTTGGCACCCACGTGTTGGCCGACCCACGGCTCGAAGCACTGACCGGGTTGCCGCGACGGGAACTGCCGGATCTGCCCGATCCGAGCGCGCGTGTGCTCGCCGTCGCGCTACGCCGGGCGCGAACGGTGTGGGTGAGATTCACGACGCCCGCTCGGCCGGTCGAGCACGGTCGCCGTGACCGTGGATGAGATGCTGAGTGATCTCGCCTGTGGAGTGCCGAAAGAGTGAACGAAAGGACCAGGGCCGTGGGAGATCGATCCGACGAGACACCCGAGACTGTCGACCGGCTGCGTCCGGCCCCGATCGTCGGCAACTGGACCGGCGGAACGATCGTGCCGATCGACGCGCAGTCGCCCAGGGCTACAGAGCTGATGACCCAGTGGACGGCGGTCACCCGGGAGGCGACCGAACATTTGTTCGGGAAGGATCACCCCCGCGCCCACGTGGCCCGGCTCGCGCCACCGAGGGCCAAGGAAGGCCAGGTGGCGGAGTTCTTCCTCGCGGTTGACCACGATGGCGTGGCCGTCGGTGCCGGGTCGGTCTCGGTGCCTGGGCAAACCGGACCTGACGACGCCGAGGTGCTCGTCTCGGTCCTGCCGTCCGCCCGGGACGGGGGCATCGGCCGGACTCTCGTGGCACACGGCGGGCAGCGGGCACTGGCCCATAGTTGTACGCGCGTGGTGCTCGACCAGAGCAGCCCGGACCCCGATGGCGGCCCGGGTGCGGCATTCGCGCGTGCGATGGGCTGCCGGGAGGTCGGCTTGGTGCTCGGTAGTGTTTTGCAGCTGCCGGTCGATCCCGACCGCTTGGCGGCCCTGGAAGCCGAAGCGCGCGCGGCATACGAGAACGACTACGAGATCCACACCGCCTCCGGTGAGTTGCCCGAGTCATGGCTGGAAGAGCGGGCCGCACTGGCAGGTGAGTTGAGCAGCCAGGCTCCCAGCGGCTCGATTGAGCACGTCGGCGACACCTGGGATGCCGAACGGGTGCGCACGTTGCTCATGCAGTGGAAGTCGGGTGGCGGGAACGTCGTGGAGTCGGTGGCGTTTGCGCGCACACCCCCGGCGATGGTCGCCTACTCCGACCTGGTGATCTACGAGAGCAACTCCCACATGGCCACCCAATCGGACACGCTCGTGCTCGATGAGCACCGCGGCCGTGGCTTGGGGCCGGCCGTGAAGGTCGCCAATCTGCGCGCGCTCGCCGAGGACTTCCCGCAGGTGCAGGTGATCATGACATGGACCTGGGCGGACAACACGCCTATGCAGGCGGTCAACGAGCGACTCGGCTTCGAGACCGTCGAATGGACCAGGCTTTGGGCCAGGGATTTGGGTTGACCAGCAGCGCCATGCGAGCGGCAGCGCCATGCCAGCGGCAGTGGTCGGTCTGCGGACCGCGCCACGCGGGATCAACCTGGTTCGGCGACATCCTTAGGATATGGGTATGAGTGATGACTTCCGGATCGAAGTGTTGGCCGAGCAGGAGTGTTGGGAGATCCTGGACCGGGAGCGGTTCGGGCGACTGGCGCTGTCGGTGGCCGGCGAGCCGGACATCTACCCGGTCAACTTCTTGGTTGACGACGGCAAGCTCCTGATGCGCACCGGTGCCGGCAGCAAGCTGACCCAGTTGGTCATCAACTCAGCCGTCGCGGTGGAGTGTGACGGTCGCAGCGACGAGGTCGCCTGGTCGGTGGTGCTCAAGGGAGTGGCTCGGATGGTCGAGAGCTTCTCCGAGATCTACGAAGACGACGAGAAGCACCTCGAGACGTGGCTGCCCACCCACAAGCCGGTCTACGTCGAGATCTCTCCGACCCGGCTCACGGGTCGGCGTTTCCTGCGCGGCTCAGCGGCATAAGCAGCCGCCCCCGTCATTCCACCCGGTCCACTGCGAACGTGTTGCACTTGTTCATGTCGCCGCTCTGGTAGCCATCGAGGAACCACTGTTGACGGGCGGCGGCTGATCCGTGGGTCCAGCTCTCCGGGGTAACGCGGCCCTGCGCAGCCTTCTGGATCCGGTCGTCCCCGACGGCCGCCGCGGCGGACAGTGCCGAGTCGATGTCTTCTGGGGTGATCGCCTGCAAGAACGGCGTGCCGTTGGCGTCAGTGGTCTCGGTGGCGTGCTTGACCCAGGTGCCGGCTAGGCAGTCGGCCATCAGCTCGATCCGCACCGCACCGGACTGGGGACCCTGCGGATCCTGCTGTGCCCGGCCGAGCAGACCCAGCACGTTCTGGATGTGGTGGCCGTATTCGTGGGCGATGACGTATTCCTTGGCCAGTTGACCACCATCCGCTCCGAACCGGCGTGAAAGCTCATCGAAGAACGACGCATCGATGTAGACCTTCTCGTCGAGTGGACAGTAAAAGGGCCCGACCTGGTTCGAGGCGGTTCCGCACCCGGATTCGGTGGTGCCGGAATAGATGACCGTCTTGGCGGGTGGGTATTGCTTGCCGTATCGGTGTAACGTCGTCGCCCAGTAATCCTGGACAGTGTTGACCGTGGCGATGATGAGACACTCGTCACTGCGGTTGGCATCGCTGCCGGTCTTGCACTCGGCGAACGCCGCGTCGGTCTGGGTGCCCGCGACGCCGACCTGACTGGGATCCAGCGGGCTGCCCTGGCCGCCGGTACCGAGGTCGGGCAGCTGGTCGTTCTGCCCGAGAGAACCCCCACCGAAGATGAGCACGATCACCAGCAGGATCAGGCCACCGATCCCGCCACCGACCTGGATGCGGCCGGGCCGCGTTCCTCGGCCCATCGCGCGACCGCGCCGGCCGGCTTCGACCTGCGAAGTGTCGAGGCGGACGTTGTCGTTGAAAGTCATCTGCCTCTCCGGCTCCCCTCATCACACGGGACGAATTCCACCGCACCTGACACACTAGCCGCCGATCGGGCCGGATCCTGGTTGGCTTCGCCGACCGGATCCGGCCTGGCACAATAAGAGACCGGCCCGGGATTGCCCGGACCGTTCCGCACCCGCGTGGTCCAGCCCCCTCTGGTCCACATCCGTCCCGGCGCACGGCGCCCGGAGAGGTCCGCCGTGATCGTCGCGTCCGCCCTGCAACTGCGCGTCGGCGCCCGTCTGCTGCTCGACGAAACCACATTGCGGATCGCGCCCGGCGACCGGATCGGCCTGGTCGGCCGCAACGGGGCCGGTAAGACCACGCTGACGAAGGTGCTCGCTGGGGAAGGCCAGGCGACGGCTGGCACGGTGACCCGCTCGGGCGAGGTCGGATACCTGCCCCAGGATCCGCGCACCGGTGACCTGGACGTGCTTGCCCGCGACCGGATCCTGTCCGCACGCGGGCTCGACGCCACCCTCCGGGCATTACGCGCCGCCGAAACCGGAATGGCGTCGGCCGACGTTGCCGTGACGGAACGCTCGATGCGGAAATACACCCGGCTGGACGCCGAATTCACCGCACAGGGTGGGTATGCCGCGGAATCCGAGGCAGCCGCCATCGCCTCGTCCCTCGGGTTGTCCGATCGGGTGCTCGGTCAGCCACTGCACACGCTTTCCGGTGGTCAACGGCGCCGGGTCGAGCTGTCCCGGATCCTGTTCTCGGGTGCCCGGACGCTGCTGCTCGACGAACCGACCAACCACCTCGACGCCGACTCGATCGCTTGGCTGCGCGACTACCTGCGCAGCTATTCCGGTGGGCTGGTCGTCATCTCCCATGACGTCGCGATGCTCGAGACGGTGGTCAACCGGGTCTTCCACCTCGATGCGAACCGGGCCGAGCTCGACGTCTACAACATGAGCTGGGCGGCATACCTGCAACAACGCGAGACCGACGAGCGGCGTCGGCGCCGGGAGCGGCAGAACGCCGAGAAGAAGGCAGCTGCGCTGCTCGCCCAAGCCGACAAGATGCGGGCCAAGGCCACCAAAGCCGTAGCGGCACAGAACATGGCACGCCGGGCTGAGCGTCTGCTCGCTGGGATCGAGGGGGAGCGGGTCCACGACAAGGTCGCCAAACTGCGTTTCCCGGATCCGGCACCGTGCGGCAGGACCCCGTTGACGGCGACTGGGTTGTCGCGCTCCTACGGATCGTTGGAGGTCTTCACCGATGTCGATCTGGCGATCGACCGCGGGTCCCGGGTGGTCGTGCTCGGGCTCAACGGTGCAGGCAAAACCACGCTGTTGCGGATCCTGGCCGGGGTCGACGAGCCGGATACCGGTGAGGTTGAGCCGGGACACGGGCTCAAACTCGGCTACTACGCGCAGGAGCACGAGAATCTCGACGTCGAGCGCTCCGTGCTGGACAACATGAAGACGGCTGCGCCCGATCTCGGGGAAACCGAAGTGCGCAAGGTGCTCGGCTCGTTCCTGTTCACCGGCGACGACGTCGACAAACCGGCTCGGGTCCTCTCCGGTGGTGAGAAGACGCGGCTGTCGCTGGCGATGCTCGTCGTGTCGGCGGCCAACGTGCTGTTGCTCGACGAACCGACCAACAACCTCGACCCGGCCTCGCGCGACGAGATTCTCGGCGCGTTGCGCACCTACCGGGGCGCGGTCGTGCTCGTGACCCACGACGAGGGTGCGGTCGAGGCGCTCGAACCCGAACGGGTGTTGCTGCTGCCCGACGGTGTCGAGGACCTCTGGGGTGCCGACTACGCCGACCTCATCGCGCTGGCTTGACCGGCCCCTCTGATCGAGCCGCGAGAAAGCGCTTGCCTGGTCATAAATCCCGTGACCGGCCAGCACCCGGGGTTGACTCGCCGCACTGGTGTGCAGTCTTGCGCAACGACTGCGGCGGTGGGCCATAGTGGTCGGATGAGCCAGGTTGACGGCGCCGAACGGGTGCGACCCATCGACTGGGAGCGGACACCGGCCGGCCCCGGCTGCATCCGGGTGCTCGACCAGACGTTGCTGCCTGGGCAGGAGCACTACCTGCGGATCGACTCGGTGGATGAGCTCATCGAGGCGATCCAGCGCCTGGCGGTGCGGGGTGCCCCGGCGCTCGGGGTGGCCGGGGCGATGGGTGTCGCCCTGGCGGCCGAGCGTCTCGACCCGCCGGCCGCCCGGGCGGCGGCCGGACGGCTCCGAGCTGCCCGGCCGACCGCAGTGAACCTGTCCCGCGGTGTCGATCTGGCCCTGGCCGCACTCGCCGACGGCCCGCAGGCCGTGGTGCAGGCCGCCCTACAGCTGCGGGACGACGAGCTGGCCGCCTCGGACGCGATGGCCCGGCGTGGCGCCGACGAGCTCTATCGCCGAGCCCAGCCCGGTGACCGGGCCGGTTATCGACTGCTCACCATCTGCAATACGGGCGCGCTGGCCACCGTCGAGCGTGGCACCGCCCTGGCCGCCATCGAGCAGGTCTGGCTGGACGGGCAGCTGACCCGGGTGATCGCCTGCGAGACCCGGCCACTGTTGCAGGGGGCCCGGCTCACCGCCTGGGAGCTGACCCGGCTCGGCGTCCCGTTCGACCTGGCTGTCGACGGCGCGGCACCGTCGTTGGTGCGCCGTGGCATGGTCGACGCGATCATGGTCGGCGCCGACCGGGTGGCGGCCAACGGCGACATCGTGAACAAGGTCGGTACTTTCTCGCTGGCCTTGGCCGCTCGACATGCCGGCATCCCGTTTGTCGTCGTCGCCCCGGAGTCGACCGTCGACCCGGCCACCCAGACCGGTGACGACATCGAGATCGAGGATCGCGGTCCCGGCGAAGTCGTGGCCTTCCACGGCATACCGATTGCACCAGCAGGGGCGTCCGCGATCAACCCGGCGTTCGATGCCACACCCGCCGAGCTGATCAGCGCGATCGTCACCGACGCCCGGGTCATCGACACCTCTCGGGGGCAGCGGGCCAATGGCTGAGCACCGGCGCCGGCGGGACCACGATGCGAAGGGGCAAGCCCCACCGGATCGCAGTCGTGGGCCGAACAACGGCGATGAGTCCAGCGGCAACCGTGGGCCGCGCGATGACCGCGACCCCACCGCGAGCGCCGGACAACTCGGTGCCGAGTGGCGGGAGGCAGTCGAGGGCATGGCCCGGGTCGGACGGTATGCGGTGACGCAGCGGCTCGTGGTGGCCAGTGGCGGCAATCTCTCGGTCCGGGGCCGCGACCGGGGACGGTTCCTCATCACCGGGCGGGGGACCTTTCTCGACCGGCTCGGCGGATCGTCGTTCAGTGAGCTCACCATCGCCGGCCAGGTGCTCGCCGGGCCGGCACCGTCGACCGAGTGGCGCTTGCACGCGCGCACCTATGAGCGCCGGCCCGACATTGGTGCGATCGTGCACCTGCACCCGGCATACACGGTGTTGCTCGATGCCATCGGGCGACCGCTGCGGTTGCTCACCCTCGACCATGTCGCGTACGTCGGCGAGGTGGCACGGATCCCGTTCCTGCCCAACGGATCCGACGATCTGGCCGACGCGGCTGCCGCAGCAGCCGTGGGTTGCGACTGTGTCGTGCTCGCCCACCACGGTTGTTCCGCGCTCGGGGCCACGCTCGAGGCGGCCTTCCGGGTAGCGGTGAACCTGGAGAGCGCAGCCGAAGCGACCTATCGGATGCTGCAACTCGGCGACACCGATACGGAGTTCCCCCGGCATCTGCGCGCGGACGCGATCCATCCAGACCGCTGACCGGGCAGGCGACGGCCCAGTGGCTCTTCTGCCCGACCGGGTCGGCAGCCGGACGAGCCCGATCCTTGCCGGACATCTTGCGGACAGCCAAGCAGGGTATGCCGCGGCACCGGCAGCGTCCCGGCAGCGGTGTCGGTCAGTTGCCGGGGATCTGCGGCAGATGCGTCAGCGCTTCGGCGACCGCGTCGCGGATGTCGGCCTCGTCGTAAGAGTGGTCACTCATCGTGCCGTCCAGGTAGGCACCGTAGGCCGGCAGGTCGAGATGTCCATGCCCGCACAACACGGTGAGGATGACCTTCTCCTCACCGGTCTCCTTGCACCGCCGGGCCTCGGCGATCGTCTCG
The DNA here is from genome assembly GCA_002748155.1 of Actinomycetales bacterium. Classification (GTDB taxonomy): domain Bacteria; phylum Actinomycetota; class Actinomycetes; order Actinomycetales; family Dermatophilaceae; genus Phosphoribacter. The sequence goes on from PDRO01000003.1 coordinate 146,550, forward strand.
GCGAGGGCATGCGTCGGCTCCGGTGCCGGGACGATGCCCTCCGTGCGGGCGAAGAGCACACCGGCCGCGAAGCACTCTTTCTGCTTCATGGCGACCGCCTCGATGAGCCCTTCCTCGTAGATGTGCGAAATCAGCGGACTCATGCCGTGATAGCGCAACCCGCCGGCGTGGATCGGGTCCGGGATGAAATCGTGCCCGAGGGTGTGCATCTTCATCAGCGGGGTCATACCGGCCGTGTCACCGAAGTCGTAGGCATACGTGCCGTGGGTCAACGACGGACAGGAAGCCGGCTCGACCGCCCGGATCACCGGCGACATCCGGCCGGCCAGCTTCTCACGCAGGAACGAGAACGCCAGGCCACCGAAGTTCGACCCGCCACCGGTGCAGGCGACGATGACATCGGGGGTTTCGCCGACCTTCTCCAACTGACGAAGCGCTTCCTCACCGATGATCGTCTGGTGCAACAACACGTGGTTGAGCACTGAGCCCAGCGCGTAGTTCGTCGTCGGGGACTGGGCTGCCACCTCCACGGCCTCGGAGATCGCGATGCCCAACGATCCCGGCGAGTCGGGGTGTTCGGCGAGGATGGCCCGGCCGGCCTCAGTCAGCTCGGACGGTGACGGGTGCACCGTGCCGCCGAAGGTCTCGATCAGCAACCGCCGGTAGGGCTTGGAGTCGTACGAGGCGCGCACTTGCCAGATCTCGCACTCAAGACCGTATTGCGAGCAAGCAAAGGCCAGCGCCGCACCCCACTGCCCCGCACCGGTCTCGGTGGTGAGCTTCTGCACCCCCGCCTTCGCGTTGTAGAAGGCCTGCGGCACCGACGTGTTCGGCTTGTGGGAACCAGCCGGCGAGACACCTTCGTACTTGTAGTAGATCCTTGCCGGCGTATCCAGGGCGGCCTCGAGACGGCGCGCCCGATAGAGCGGTGCGGGCCGCCACAGCCGGTAGACGTCGAGCACTTCGTCCGGGATCGGGATGAACTGCTCGGCGCTCATCTCCTGACCGATCAACTCCATCGGAAAGAGCGCCGCGAGATCGTCCGGACCGACCGGTGCACCGGTGGCCGGGTGCAGGTAGGGCGGCGGCGGAGTGGGCAGGTCGGCGAGGACGTTGTACCAACGTGTCGGCATCTCGCTCTCGTCGAGCAGAACCTTCTGTTGCTTCCCACCGTCTCCGGCCATTGTCGCCGTCTCCTTCGTGTCGTCGCGCGGTCTCGCCCCCATCCTCGCGGGTCCCGGGGCTGTCGGCCAAGCGGGGCTGAGCGGACGCGGTCGACCGGACCCGGGGTTACCCTGCCAGGGTGACTCATCTACCGCATCCGGGACTGCGCGTCGAGCACGCCGGGCCCGTGCTCACCGTGACCCTGTGCAATCCCGATCGACTCAACGTCCAGGCTCCGACGATGTGGTCGGCCTTTGCCGAGCTGGGTGATTCGCTCCCGGAGCAGGTCCGGGTCGTGGTCTTCCGCGCCGAGGGGCCGTCCTTCTCCGCCGGGTTGGACCGTGGGATGTTCACGTCACCGCCGAGCGTGCCGGGAGAGCCGGACCTGCTGGGGGCTGCCGCCCGCGGGCCCGCCGACGTCGCCGAGCTCATCGCCGGACTCCAGGAGGGGTTCGCGGTGTGGCGCCGGGTGTCACCGATTGTCGTCGCTGCCGTCCAGGGCCATGCCATCGGGGCCGGGATGCAGCTCGCGCTGGCTGCCGACCTACGGATCGTGGCCACCGACGTCCAACTCGCCTTGCGAGAAGTGTCCTTGGGGATCGTGCCCGATCTCGGTGGGACAGCCATCCTCACGCCACTGGTCGGATACAGCCGGGCCCTGGAGATCTGCGCCACCGGGCGGTTCGTCGGCGCCGAGGAAGCGGTCCGGATCGGTCTGGCCAACCTCGCTGTGCCCCTCGACGAGCTGGTCCCGGCCACCGATGACCTCGTCCAGGCGCTGCTCGCCACTCCGGCAGCCACTCTGCGAGCCCTCAAGCCGCTCCTCGTGCAAGCCACCTCGGCCGGATATGCCGATCAGCTGCGGAACGAACGCGAAGCCCAGGGCCCGCTGCTGCACGGTCTGTCAGCTTTCGCAGCTGCCTCCCGCGCCAGCGGGTCGGAAGGATCCTCTGCTCAGTGAGCCAGACGCCGTTCACGATGATGCGGCGCTTCGCCCGGGACCGATCGGTGCTCCAGGCCGAGCTCGCCCCTGGCACCTCCCGCCGGGTGTTGGCCTATGCCCGGCCGTATACCCGCTGGATCGTCGTCTTCTTGGCTCTGGTCGTCATGGAAGCCATGATCGTCGTCGCCGTGCCGCTGCTGCTCCGGGAGATCGTCGACGCCGGGGTGGTGCCCGGCGATTCGGCCGTAGTGATCGGGCTCGCGTTCGTCGTCGCCGGCCTGGCGGTGCTCGATGCGGTGGTCGGGGTTGCCCGGCGCTGGTACTCCACCCGGATCGGCGAGAGTCTCACCTTCGACCTGCGCACTCAGGTCTTCGGACACGTGTTGCGTCAACCGGTCGCTTTCTTCACCCGCGCCCAGACCGGCTCACTGGTCAGTCGGCTCAATTCCGACATCATCGGCGCCCAGCAGGCTTTGACGACGGTGCTGTCCTCGTTCGTCAACAGTTTCGTGTCGCTCATGCTCATCATCGGCGCGATGCTCGCCCTGTCGTGGCAGCTCACGATCGGTGCGTTGCTGCTCGTGCCGGTCTTCCTCGTGCTGGCCAAGGTCACCGGCCGCCGCTTGGCCGTGCTCACCGCCACCCAGATGGCTGCCAATGCCGAGTTGCAGTCCCGGATGACCGAACGGTTCAACGTCGCCGGGGCCTTGCTGGTCAAACTCTTCGGCACGCCCGATCGCGAGCAGAGTGAGTATGCCGAACGCGCCGGGGTCGTGCGGGACACGGCGATGAAGATCGCGATGAACCGCGCGATCTTCATCACGGCCCTTGCCCTGGTCGCGGCCTTGGCCACGGCGATGGTCTACGGATTCGGGGGTCTCATGGCCCTCGACGGCACCCTGACCATCGGCACCCTGCTTGCCTTGGCTGCTCTGCTGGCCCGGCTCTACGGGCCGTTGACCTCCCTGTCCAACGTGCGGATCGACGTGATGACCGCACTGGTCTCGTTCGACCGGGTCTTCGAAGTCCTGGATCTGCAACCGCTGGTGGCCGAGGCCGACCACCCGGTGCACGTGCCCGACGGACCGGTGCAGATCGACTTCGAGGCTGTCGGGTTCGCCTATCCGAGCGCTGACGAGGTGTCGTTGCGTTCCCTCGAGGCCACGACCAGCGGAGACCGTGCCGGAGGAGCCGAGGTGCTGCGCGACGTGACCTTCACCGCACACCCGGGACAGTTGGTCGCCCTGGTCGGCCCGAGCGGCGCCGGCAAGACGACGGTCACTGCACTCGTGGCCCGCCTCTACGACCCGACGTCCGGTGTCGTGCGGATCGGCGGGGTCGACCTGCGAGAGGCGAGCCTCGACTCGTTGCACTCGGTCGTCGGGATGGTCACTCAGGAGGCGCACCTATTCCACGACACCATCCGTGGCAACCTGGCCTATGCCAAACCGGATGCCTCCGAAGGCGAGATGCGTCAAGCGCTGGCTGCTGCGCAAGTGCTCACCCTGGTCGAAGCCCTGCCTGCCGGGCTGGACACGGTCGTCGGGGATCGGGGGCATCGGCTCTCCGGTGGCGAGAAGCAGCGTTTGGCGATCGCCCGGCTCTTGCTCAAGGAACCGCAGGTGGTCGTGCTGGACGAGGCGACCGCCCATCTGGACAGTGAGTCCGAGGTGGCGGTGCAACGGGCCCTCGACGCGGCTCTGGACGGGCGGACGGCGGTGGTCATCGCCCACCGGCTCTCGACCGTGCGCGGGGCCGACCAGATCCTCGTCGTCGACGGGGGCCGGATCGTCGATCGGGGCCGGCATGCCGAGCTGCTCGGCCGGGGCGGGCTGTATGCCGATCTCTACCGCACCCAGTACTTCGAGGACCAGGCTGCGGGGGAGCCACCGGACTGACCCGACGGACTGACCCGCGGACCGGGTGGCGTCGTCGCGGGTCTCAGCCGTCTTCCTCGTCCCAGATGCGCACTTTCTTCGGTTTCGGTGGGCGGTCCCGACGGGTGGCCTTGCCGGTCTGGGCGGGCCCGGGTCGAGACCGGTAGAGATAGACGACCAGGGCGATCCCGAGCCCAGCGGTGAGCCACCATTGCAGGGCGTAGGCGAAGTGTGGCCCCCGGTCGAGCGGCGGCGGTTCCAGCGGGGTGGGGCGCTCGGGGGTGCCGCCACCCGGCACCTGTTCCTGCTCGAGCACGAGGTATGCCGCGTAGAGGCTTTCGTCCACCTGGGCCTGGGCAGCGTCGATGTCGACACTGCCGAGCTGTCCGGCGGGAAGCCCTCCGGTGCGCTCCGGCTCGCCGGGTTTGAGCCAGCCCACGACAGTGACTTCACCGGTGGGTGCTGCCGGTGGCGTCGGGAGGTCGTCGGCGCTTGCCGAGGCCGGCAGCCAGCCGCGGTCCACGAGCAGGGTCGCACCGCCGTCGACGTCCAACGGCACGAGGATCTCGAAACCCAATACCCCGTCGAGGGTGCGGGCACGGACGTGAAACGTGGTGGCGGCATACTCGCCGGTCGTCGTGACCCGGGTCCAGACCTCGTCCTCGGCGAGGTGGCTCGACGTCGCGGGCAGGACTGAGGTCAGCGGGACCGGATCGTGGTGGTAGTTGGCTTCGATGGCGTTGGCTCGGGCGTCCTTGTCCTCGTAGCGTGACCATTGCCAGGTGCCTAGCCAGTAGCACGCCACGCCGAAGACGACGGCGAAGGCGACCGCCCCGAGGATTCGTCGGGACAGCAGGGGCGAGGTCACCCGCTCACGCTACCTGGGCCGACCCGCCGGCGAGTAACCGTTGTGCCGTGTGGGTTTCGCCGCCCATCGAGGGCAGGAGCTGTCGGCGACCGCTGGTGGCGCGGGATCCGGTCAGGTGCGGGAGCGGGAGCTTCAGGGATGCTGCGGGTGGTGGATGGCGCCGGGGTGCGATCCAGCGGCCAGACCGTTCTCGGCATACTTGTCGGCGCCGGTGATCCGGCTACCCCAGCGGGGTCCCACGGCATTGGCCAGCACGACCGCGACGTAGGGCAGACCGACCGCCCCGAGGACGAAGAGCCAGCGGAGCCAGCCGTCCACGACGACCGCCAGGATGAAGCATGCGGTGCGCACCGCCATCGTGATCAGGTATCGGCGGATCCGCATGTCGGTGTCCTCGGCCAGCGACATGGGCGCGCTCGTGACCCGATGCACGACGACCAGCTTCTTGCGTCGTCTCGGTCTCAGCGGCATGTTTCCAACGATACGTCTCGTGTCCGGCTCGGGCTACGCTGCGCGGGCGGCTGATGGTCCCGGGCCAGCTGACCGCCCCGTCGTGCTACTCGGCGTCGGCCTCCTCGACGTCCTCCCGGGTGACCCCGAGCAGGAAGAGGACCGCGTCGAGATAGGGCACCGAAACGGAGGTGTCGGCGCCGGCCTGGACCAGCGGCTTGGCGTTGAAGGCGATGCCCAGTCCGGCAGCAGCGAGCATGTCGAGGTCGTTGGCGCCGTCCCCGATGGCCACGGTCCGTGACTGTGGCAGGCCTAGGTCGGCGGCGAACCGGCGCAACGCCTTCGCCTTGGCAGCACGGTCGATGATCCCGCCGTCGATCCGCCCCGTGAGGCGGCCGTCGGCGATCTCGAGCCGGTTGGCGACCACCCGGTCGATGCCCAGGTCTGCCGCGATCGGCGTGACCACTTCGGCGAAGCCGCCGGACACGAGCGCCACGGTGTTGCCGAGCCGATGCAGGGTGCGCACCAGCGTGCGCGCCCCGGGGGTGAGCACGACGTGTGCCCGGACTCGATCGAGTGTTTCGGCTTCGAGACCTGCCAGCAAGGCGACCCGAGCGGTCAGCGATTCGCCGAAGTCGAGTTCGCCACGCATGGCTGCCTCCGTGATCGCGGTCACTTCGGCTTGATAGCCGGCGTGCGCGGCGAGCAGCTCGATGACTTCCTGCTGGATGAGGGTCGAGTCGACGTCCATGACGACCAACCGGGAGCCGAGCCGGGCCAGTCCGGCGGGGGCGACCGCGATGTCTATCGGTCGTCGTGACGCGAAGGTGGCCAGTTCGGAGCGTAGCCGTGGCACGTCAGCGCCGGAGACGTCGAGCTCGACCGTGGTCACCGGGTATGCCGACAGCCGTCGGATGCGGTCGATGTTCGCCCCGAGCCTGGCGATTCTCTCGGTCGCTGCACCGAGGTCACCGGCATCGAGTGGATTCCCGAGCACGACGACGTGGGCTCGGCCGGTGGGTCGGATGTGGCTGTCCCCGGTGCCGACACTGATCCGGGTGCGCATCCCGAGCGAGTCACCGGTATGCCGACCCGCTTGCGCCAATTCGTCGGCGCGACCTCGCGGGTCGAGCAGGGCAGAGAGGGTGAGGTGATCGCGGACCACAATCTGCTCGAGGTCGAGCACGTCCGCGCCGATCTGGGCGAGCCCGCCGAGCAGGGCACTGGTCACCCCCGGCCGGTCCTGGCCCGAAACGGTGATCCGTAGGGTGCTCGGCTCCGATGCGGGCTGACTCACGCCATCAGGCTAGTCGGACACACGGCGACGCTTGTTGTGAATAACTCTGTGCTCGTTGGCGCAACCCGGGCAGAATCGGGTCATGAGTCTCGATGTGCAGCGCTACCAGATGGCAGGATTCGGAGGCAAGGACGCGCAGCAGCCCCGGTTGGCTCGACGACGGCTCCGTTGGCAGCGCTACGACCCGCGTAGCGCAGCGACACGACGCCAGGTGGCGGGGTTGGCCCTGATCCTGGCTTGGGTGGCGGCATTGATGCCGGTGGATGAGCGTCCGATAGTCACGACGATGTGGATCATGGTCAACGAACCAGGGCCATGGGTGGGTCGGGTGGTTTTCGTCCTCCCGGTGCTCGGGATCCTGATCGGCCATCCACGGATCCGACCAGGATGGCTGCGGGATTCCGGCTCGGTATTCATCGTCATCGCTGCCGGACTCGTCGTCGTCAAAGGGGTCGTGCTACCCAGCTTGATCGATATGCCGCTGCGTCCCCAGGGCCACCTGTCCTGGGGTCTGCTGCCCGTGGTCGTCAGCCTGCTCTGGGCGGCATGGCTGTTGCGCGCCGGGCCGCCTCCGGAGGCGCAGCCCGAGTCTACGAGTCACGATCACGACGACCAGACCACCGGCTGATCGGTCGCGACCACCCGTCCGTCGGGTCGACTGAGTCGACTGTGAGTCGTCAGGGTGTGACTATTTGGCCCTTGCCGACCACGGTGACCCCGCCTTCGGTGACGTAGAAGCCACGCTCGCGGTCATGTTCGTGATCGATCCCGATCCGGCAGTACTCCGGGATCTGGACGTTCTTGTCGATGATCGCGCGGCGGACCACGGCATACCGGCCCACGACGACGTTGTCGAGCAACACGCTCTCGGCGACCGTCGCGTAGCTGTGCACTCGAACCTTGGGAGAGAGCACCGAATGGCTGACCTGAGCGCCGGACACGACCGCACCCGGGGACACCATCGATGAGATCGCTTCACCAACCCGGTCACCGGAGCCGTGGACGAACTTGGCCGGAGGTAGCGGCGGCATCGCCGTGATGATGGTCCAGTCGTAGTTGTAGAGGTTGAAGATCGGGTGGATCGAGATCAGATCCATGTGCGCATCGAAGTAGGAGTCGAGGGTTCCCACGTCGCGCCAGTAGCCCTTGTCGCGTTCGGTCGCACCGGGGACGTCGTTGTCCTTGAAGTCGTAGACATAGGCGTCCTCGGCAGCGACGAAGGCCGGCACGATGTCACCGCCCATGTCATGCTGGCTGCCCTCGAGATCGTGGTCTCTGGTGACGGCATCGACGAGGGCCTCCCTGGTGAAGACGTAGTTGCCCATCGAGGCGAGCACTTCGCCGGGAGAGTCGGGCAGGCCCTGCGGGTCGGACGGCTTCTCGCGGAACGCCGCGATCTTGCGGGGGTCGTCCCGGTTGACCTCGATGACCCCGAACTGATCAGCCATCTCGATCGGCTGTCGGATCGCCGCCACCGTGATCCCAGCTCCGGTCGCGATGTGCTGGTCGACCATCTGGTGGAAGTCCATCCGGTAGACGTGGTCGGCACCCACGACGACGACGATGTCGGGCATTTCGTCTTCGATGAGGTTGAGACTCTGGAAGATCGCATCAGCGCTGCCGAGGTACCAGTTCTTGTCGACCCGCTGCTGCGCCGGCACCGGCGTGACGTAGTTGCCCAGCACCGTCGACATCCGCCACGTGCGGGTGATGTGCTTGTCCAGGCTGTGCGACTTGTACTGGGTGAGCACCACCACTTTGCGGTACTCCGAATTCACGACGTTGGAGAGCGCGAAATCGATGAGCCGGTAGATCCCGCCGAACGGAACCGCAGGTTTGGCCCGATCGCGGGTCAGGGGCATCAGCCGCTTGCCCTCCCCACCAGCCAACACGATTGCCAGAACATTCGGGTCGCCCTTGCGTGACATGCGACCACCCTAGCGCTGCACACCACCGGCGCGACGAGGGGTGCACTTCTCGCTTTGGTCTGGCCTTGCCCTGCACCGGCCGTTGCCACCCGGTGGGTCGTCACTAAGCTCAGGATCATGCGCGTCGACATCATCAGCAAGGAATACCCCCCGGCCATTTACGGAGGAGCCGGCGTTCACGTCTCGGAGTTGGTCCGGGCGCTGCGCGCCCGAGGTGACGTCGACGTCCAAGTGCGGTGCTTCGGTGCCCCACGCGACGAGGCGGGGACGACGGCATACGCCGATCTGACCGAGCTGGGCGGCGCCAACGCGGCCCTACAGACCCTCGGGGTCGACGTGGCGATCGCCCAGGACTGCCAGGGCACGGACTTGACCCATTCGCACACCTGGTATGCGAACATGGCCGGTCATCTCGGTGGTTTGCTCTCGGGCGCGCCGCACGTGATCACCGCCCACAGCCTGGAGCCGATGCGCCCTTGGAAGGCCGAACAACTCGGCGGTGGCTACCGGGTCTCATCGTTCGTCGAGAAGACCGCCTACGAGTCCGCCGCCGCGGTGATTGCGGTGAGTGCCGGAATGAAGGCCGACATCCTGCGTGCCTACCCATCCCTCGACCCCGACCGAGTCCCCGTGGTGCACAACGGGATCGACTCGCAGCTCTGGCAGCCGATCAACGACGAGCAGGTATGCCGCAAGCACGGCATGGATCCGGACAAGCCCGCGGTGACCTTCGTCGGACGGATCACCCGGCAGAAAGGCCTGCCCTATCTCATGCGAGCGGTCGCCGAACTGCCTCCAGGAGTGCAGATCGTGTTGTGCGCCGGTGCACCTGACACACCCGAGATCCAGGCCGAGGTCGAGGGCTTGCTGGCCAACCTGCGTGAGAAGCGCGGTGAAGAAGGCATCGTGTGGATCCCTCAGATGCTGCCCCGCCACGAAGTCATCGCCTTGCTCACCGCGTCCACGGTCTTTGCCTGCCCGTCGGTCTACGAGCCGCTGGGCATCGTCAATCTCGAGGCGATGGCCTGCAACCTGCCGGTGGTCGCCACCGCTACCGGTGGCATCCCGGAGGTCGTCGTGCCTGGCGAGACGGGCTGGCTGGTGCCGATCGAGCAGGTCCAGGACGGCACCGGCACGCCGGTGGACCCGGACCGGTTCGTGGCCGACCTCGCGGCGGCACTCAACGAGGCGGTCAGCGATCTCGCCCGGGCCGAAGCCTTGGGCAAGGCGGGCCGGACGCGGGCCGTCGAGCACTTCTCCTGGGCCAGCATCGGCGACAAGACAATGGAGGTCTACCGCTCGGTGCTCGATCGCAGCTGACCGGACTTCGCCGGACAACGGCGTCGCACCCGTCCTCCACACAAGGATCTATGCCGAGCTCTCGTGAACCAAGCGAGGGTAGGCGGGAATAGGTGGGGCTAGGCCGGGCGCCACCCGGCCAGCACCATCGCCGCGACGTTGACAGCACCGGCGAGCGTGTCGTCTGCGGTGTCGAGCACGGTGCGGAAGACTGCCGCCCGCTGACTCGACGTCGCGGCGTCCGTCGCTGCGCCACCGTGCTCCTCTGCGAGGCCCTCGAGTGCGACAGCGTGCACGACAGCCGCGTCGATCATGAGCCGAGCTGCCCGGGGAGGAACACCGTCGGGTAGGACCGCAGCGCGGATGTCGGTTCGGTTCGTCGTCATCGCCGGAGAACGCCATGGGATCCCACCGAGAGCCTCCACCCTCTCGGTCGCATCGCGGACCACTCCGGTGAGCGACCGATCGAGCTCACGCAGGTCAACGGCTTCGACCACGTGGCGAGGCAGCGGCTCGGCTGGGTGTGCCGTCCACGTCAACAGCCGTCCGGTGTCGCCAACCGGCCCGAACTCCTCGATGGTGGGCACGAGCACGCCACCGACGGTAGGGGCGACGAGGCATTCCCCGGCGTCCAAGGCCACTGTCAACGACTCGCGGGGAGCCCGCGGCATACCCGTGAACGAGCCGGGTCGGGGCAGCGCAAGCAACACCGCCGTCTCACCCCGCGCCGGCCAGGAGTCAGGCTCCGGCAGGGTGCCGGTGACGTCGGTGACCCCGGCATACGCTCGCGAACGGGCCTGGTCGAGCGGCGCACGCCCGTGCAGGACCGCGGTCGCCCACAGTGCGGCCCGGGCAGACAACGGCAGGGCGATCACTCGTCAACCCTAGAGCCAACCAGGACACGCCAGCTCAGGCCGGGCTAAGTGGCGGGCGCTTGGCTAGGGTGACGGTATGAGCGATGTGCTCGCCTTCTCGGGTGTCGGCGTGCGGCGTGGTAAGGCTGCCTTGTTGACCGACGTGACCTGGGAGGTCGAGGAGGGCGAGCGTTGGGTGGTGCTCGGCCCCAACGGTGCCGGGAAGACCACCTTGCTCCAGCTCGCGGCGGCCCGGATTCATCCCACGACCGGTTCGGTTGCCGTTCTGGGAGAACGCTTGGGTGCGGTCGACGTCTTCGAATTGCGGCCCCGGGTGGGTCTGTCGAGTGCGGCGATGGCCGAGCAGATCCCGGCATCCGAACTGGTCGGCAACGTCGTGGTCACCGCGTCCTACGGGGTGATCGGCCGGTGGCGTGAGCGTTACGAATCGGTGGACTACCAGCGGGCTCTCTCGTTGCTGGACGCGCTCGGTGCAGCTCACCTGGCTGACCGGCGATTCGGCACCCTGTCGGAGGGCGAACGCAAACGAGTCCAGATCGCCCGTGCCCTGATGACCGACCCGGAGCTCATGCTGCTCGACGAGCCAGCCGCTGGACTCGACCTGGGCGGCCGTGAGGATCTCGTTGTGCGGTTGGGCCAATTGGCATCGGACCCTGAAGCACCAGCCCTGGTGCTCGTCACGCACCATGTCGAAGAGATCCCTCCCGGATTCACCGATGTGTTGTTGCTGCAGGGTGGCTCGGTGGTAGCCGCCGGTCCACTGGAATCCACGCTCACGGCGGAGAACCTGTCGGCGACGTTCGGCTTGCCGTTGGTCATCGAGCGGCATGGCCAGCGCTGGAGTGCTCGAGCGGTCCACGCCACGACGGGAACGACCGATCTGGCACAGACGTACTAGGGGGTAGCGCCCGTGCTGCCAACCGGCGATCAGGAGGTGAGGCCGTGTTCGACGACTCGGCATGGTTACTCTGGCTCGGGTTAGCGCTCGGCCTCGGCATCATCGAAACCCTCACCGTGGACTTCACCTTCCTCATGCTTGCCGGTGGTGCCCTCGGAGGGGCCGGTGCCGCGGCCTTGGGACTTCCCTTTCCAGGCCAGGTGATTGCCGCTGCGGTGTTGGCGGTAGCGCTGGTCGCGATCGTCCGGCCCTGGGCCCAGCGGAAGTTCGCCGCCCGTGGCGGCCATCCTGAGATCGGCACGGCGGCGCACGTCGGACGGTCTGCGAGGGTGATCGAGACGGTCACCGCCACCGGCGGGCGGATCCGACTCGATGGCGACGTGTGGACGTCGCGAGTCGACGACACCGACGTGCTGGCTCCGGGCGAAGCCGTGCGCGTTATCCGGATCGAGGGGGCCACGGCAATCGTCATCCGTCGCGACACCCCCATCGATCAGAGTTAACCCAGCCCACGCACGCAACCACGAACGGCAGCTGCCGGCATCCCGAGCAAGACACGAGCCGACCCCCGCCGTTCCGAGTCATCGGAGGAACCATGCCCGAAGTCATCGTCACGATCGTGCTCGTGCTGATCGTGGCTTTCGTCCTCATTGTCATCGCCCGCTCCGTCCGGATCGTGCCGCAACAGACGGCGGTCATCGTCGAGCGGTTGGGATCGTATTCGCGAACTCTCAACGACGGTCTGCACCTGCTCACCCCGTTCATCGACAAGCCACGGGACACCATCGACTTGCGTGAGCAGGTCGTCACCTTCCCACCTCAACCAGTGATCACATCCGACAACCTGGTCGTGTCGATCGACACGGTGATCTACTACACGGTGACGAACGCGAAGTCGGCCGTCTACGAGATCGCCGACTTCATCACCGGTATCGAGCAGCTCACGGTGACCACCTTGCGTAACGTCATCGGTTCCCTCGACCTCGAGCAGACGTTGACCTCACGGGATCGGATCAACGGCCAGTTGCGAGGAGTGCTCGACCAAGAGACCGGCCGCTGGGGAATCCGGGTGAACCGGGTCGAGCTCAAGGCCATCGACCCACCGGCATCCGTGCAGGACTCCATGGAAAAGCAGATGCGGGCTGAGCGGGACAAGCGAGCAGCCGTGCTCACCGCCGAAGGTGTCAAGCAGGCGGCCATCTTGCAGGCCGAGGGTGACCGGCAGGCTCAGGTGTTGCGGGCCCAGGGTTCCGCGGAAGCACGGGTGCTCGAAGCACAGGGCCAGTCGCGGGCGATCCAGGACGTCTTCGACGCGATTCACGCCGGTGAGCCGACCTCCGATCTGCTGGCCTACCAGTATCTGCAAGTGCTTCCTCAGATCGCTCGCGGCGACGCCAACAAGATGTGGATCATCCCGAGTGAGCTCACCGATGCGCTCCGGGGCATCTCGAACGCACTGGGAGGCCAACCGGACGCACCCATTGGAAGCGACGACTCCGGGAAGACCGCCACCGCGGCATCGACGAAAGGCCGTGCCGCCGCGGCGAAGGTCCCGGTGACCGGACCGGAAGGCACACCACCTCAGTTGAAAGCGCCCGGATTGTTCTCCAACGACCCGGTCCCGGAATCGGAGATCGCCGACTCATCGGCCCACTCGCCGCGAGCAGTCGAGAACCCACCCGGTCAGTCGCCCTGGGGTCCGAGCGGAGCTCAGTAGAGTAACCGGGTGAGCCCGCTCGACGCCCTGCTCGTCGTGCTGGCCGGGGTCGGTGCGGGCACCATCAACTCGATCGTCGGGTCGGGCACTCTGGTCACGTTCCCGACGTTGCTGCTTCTCGGCTACCCACCCCTCACGGCGAACATCAGCAACAACCTCGGGCTGGTCGCCGGTGGCTTCTCCGCATCATGGGGCTACCGGCGGGAGCTGACTGGTCACGGCGGCACGTTGCGGCGGCTGTTGCCGATCTCCTTGGTCGCGTCCCTGGTGGGAGCGACCCTGCTGCTCGTGTTGCCCCCGGCCGCATTCCGAGCGATCGTCCCGGTGCTGGTCCTCATGGCGGTGGCTCTCGTCATCGTCGGCCCGCGGCTGCAACAAGCTGCGGCAGCCCGACGCGCCACTCACGAGCATGAGGGGCATGGCGGGCCTGGCAAGCACGGGGGAGCCTTGCGGGCCGGGGTGTTCTTCGGCGGCGTCTACGGCGGTTACTTCGGGGCTGCTCAAGGAGTGCTGCTGATGGGGGTGTTCTCGGCGCTATCTCGCGAGCCCATCCAACGGCTCAACGGCTTCAAGAACGTGCTCGTGACGACGGTCAATCTCGTGGCAGCGATCGCCTTCCTGCTCTTCGCCCGAGACCACATCGTCTGGGCGGTGGCCGGGTTGATTGCGGTGGGGTCGGCGATCGGTGGGTGGCTCGGAGCGCACATCGGTCGTCGGCTACCTCCGCTCGTGCTGCGGGGAGTGATCGTGACCATCGGGATCGTCGCGGTCGTCAAGATGGTGTTCTTCTCGTGACCCGGCCGTCGGCCAGGTCGGGCACCACGAGCCTGCCGGACGGCATCACGTGGATCACCGACCCGGCCGACGAGCGACTCACCGACTACGTCGCCCTCACCGATGTCGCCTTGCGCCGTCGCACCGAACCGGAGCAAGGGCTCTATATCGCCGAGTCGGAAAAGGTGATCCGTCGGGCCTTGGCCGCCGGGCACCGGCCGCGGTCGATGCTCATGGCCGAGCGCTGGCTCACCGACCTAGCCGACGTCGTCGCCGATGCCGTGGCGGACGGCATACCCGTGTATGTGGGGGAACACGAGGTGATCGAACACCTCACCGGCTTCCACCTGCACCGTGGTGCTCTCGTCGCCATGCACCGACCGGTGCTGCCCGGGTTGGCGGACGTGCTGGCCAGCGCGCGCCGGGTGCTCGTGCTCGAGGACATCGTCGATCACACCAACGTCGGCGCGGTCTTCCGATCAGCAGCCGCGCTCGGAGCGGACGCCGTGCTGGTGACCCCTCGGTGCGCGGACCCGCTCTATCGGCGAGCAGTGCGGGTGTCGATGGGCACGGTCTTCCAGGTGCCGTGGACCCGGATCGATCCGTGGCCGGATGGGGGAGTGAGCCGACTGCGGGAGCACGGTTTCGTCGTCGCCGCCTTGGCGCTCGCGGACGGCTCGGTGTCGTTGGCGGAGTTGGCCGCGCGGGCACCCGAGCGGCTGGCTCTGATCCTGGGGACCGAAGGAGACGGGCTCACCCGGCATACCGTCGCGGCAGCCGATCTCGCGGTGCGGATCCCGATGTCCGGAGGAGTCGACTCGCTCAACGTCGCCGCGGCCAGTGCTGTCGCGTTGTGGGCGTTGCGCCCACCCGGGGAGGGCTGATCTAGCGGCGTGGGCCGATCCCGCTCGATGGCGGCTAGCGTGTGGGGCTTGTCGGTCGCCGGGCAGGGCAGGCTGCCAAGGCACCGAATCCGGTCAATCGTGCAGTGCCGCAACGGTCTGCCGGGCGATCTCCAGCTCTTCGTTGGTCGGCACGACGAAAACCGGCACTTGACTGTCGTCGGCTGAGACACGTCTTTCGGCAGAGCCCGATTCGTTACGGCCCGGGTCGAGCGTGACCCCGAGCAGTCCCAGATGATCGACGACTTCGGCCCGCAGTAGGGGGCTGTGCTCACCGATGCCCCCGGTGAAAGCCAGCGCATCGAGCCGGCCCAGGGCAACGGCATAGGCACCGACGTATTTGGCCAGTCGGTAGGCGGTGACATCGATCGCGAGCCGGGCGTCCGGATCGCCCTGGGCAAGCAGCTCGGTCACCTCCCGGAAATCGTTGGTGCCGGTGAGCCCGACCAGGCCACTGGCCGTGTTGAGTGCCTTGTCGTATTCCTCGATGGACAGCCCGTGCCGCGTCATGTGCAAGGCAAGAGCAGGGTCGAGGTCGCCCGGCCTGGTGCCCATGACGAGCCCTTCGAGGGGGGTCAGTCCCATCGACGTGTCGATAGAGCGTCCGCCGGCGACTGCGGCCGCGCTCGCGCCGTTGCCGAGGTGCAGGACGATCACGTTGACCTGCTCGGCGGGGCGGTCGAGCAGCGCTGCGGTGCGTCGCGAAACATAGCTGTGCGAGCTGCCATGGAAGCCGTACCGCCGGACCCGGTGGACATCGCGCCATGACCGCGGCACGGCATACGTGTACGCGTGGGCGGGCAGCGTCTGGTGGAAAGCGGTGTCGAAGACCGCCACATGGGCAATGTCGGGGAAGGCACTGCGGGCGGCCCGGATGCCGGCCAGGTTGCCCGGATTGTGCAAGGGGGCCAACGGCACGAGATCGTCGATAGCAGCCAGCACCGTGTCGTCGATGACCGCCGGAGCCGAGAAGCGCGAACCACCGTGCACGACACGGTGACCGACGGCCCGGAGGGCCGACTCGTGCAGCGCCGGTCCGTGCTCGGCGAAGGCCGCCAGCACGACCTGCATCGCGGTCGCGTGATCGGGCACGTCCAATTCGGCTTCGGCGGGCTGCGCGCCGGCTCGGGTATGCCGGGACGAGGCGCGGGTGGATTCCTCACCGATCCGTTCCACCAGCCCGGTTGCGTGGGTGGTGCCGGACTCGGGGTCGACAAGCTGGTATTTCACCGAGGACGAGCCGGCGTTGATGACCAGCACCAGACCGGTCGTGGCACTCATGTGTCGGCCGCCTGGATCGCCGTGATGGCCACGGTGTTGACGATGTCTTGCACGAGGGACCCTCGGGACAGGTCGTTGACCGGCTTGCACAACCCCTGGAGCACCGGCCCGATGGCTACGGCGCCGGCGCTGCGCTGCACGGCCTTGTAGGTGTTGTTGCCAGTGTTGAGGTCGGGGAAGATCAGCACGCTCGCCCGTCCGGCGACCGGCGAGTCCTTGGTCTTGGTTGCTGCGACGTCCGGCTCGACCGCGGCGTCGTATTGCATCGGCCCGTCGACGAGCAGGTCGGGAGTGCGCTGGCGCACCAGCTCCGTGGCGGCCCGGACCTTGTCGACATCGGCGCCGGTGCCGGATCTGCCAGTCGAATAGGACAGCATGGCCACCCGGGGCTCGACGCCGAACTGCTGGGCGGTGGCTGCTGAGGAGATCGCGATGTCGGCGAGTTGCTCCGCGGTCGGATCGGGGTTGATAGCGCAATCGCCGTAGACGAGGACCTTGTCGGGCAGGCACATGAAGAAAACGGAAGACACGACGGAGACACCGGGTCTGGCGCGGATCACTTGGAGCGCAGGCCGGATCGTGTGGGCTGTCGTGTTGACCGAGCCCGACACCACGCCGTCGGCGAGCCCGTCCAGGACCATCATCGTGCCGAAGTAGGACCCGTCTTGGGCCGAGTCCCAAGCCAAATCCCAGGTGACCGACTTGGCTTTGCGCAGCTCGACGAGCTCGTGCGCGAAGCGTTCGCGCAGGTTGTCGTTCACCGGGTCGAGGATCGCGGCCGCAGCGATGTCGACCTGCAAGCGTTGGGCTTTCGTCGCGATGACGTCGGGGTTGCCCAGCAGGGTGAGCCGAGCCACCTTGCGCCGGATGAGCTGATCGGCAGCCAGCAGGATGCGGTCCTCCTCACCCTCGGGCAGCACGATGTGCCGGTCGAGTTGGCGGGCCCGGTCGATGAGTTGATGCTCGAACATCAGCGGAGTCACCGCACCGGAGGAGGCGACGTCGAGGTTGTCGACGATCGCAGCCGTGTCGACGTGCTCCTCCATGAGGGCCAAGGCGGTGTGGATCTTCCGGGTTGAGCTGCGGGTGATCCGGCCGACGACACTGCCGAACGTGGCAGCCGCCTCGGCCGTGTCCAGCGGCACGGACACGACCGGCAAGGACAAGCGCAGACCGTCGACGAGAGTGGTGACCCGGGGGTCGACTTCGAGTCCGCCGTTGAGCACGATGCCGGCCAGCGCCGGGTAGTTCCACGAGTGGTGGGCCAGCAACAGCCCGAGGAGCACGTCGGCACGGTCACCGGGGACGAGAACGACCGAGCCTTCCGCGACTCGCGACAGCATGTTCGGCAGAGTCATCGCCCCGATGGCCAGCGAGATGGCTTCAAGGTCGAGCAGCGAATTGTCGCCGTGCACGAGGGTGCCACCACCGGCTTTCAACAGGTCCCGCACGGTTGGTGCCGCGAGCACGGGATGCGACGGCACGGCATACGTGCCACCGACTCCCGGCAGGCCCTCGAGTGCTGTGCAGGTCGCCTCGACGAGATCCGGGTCCACCCGGTTGGCGATGATGGCCAACACCTGGGCATGATGCTGACGGATCACGGTGACGGTGTTCTCCGCGGCGACACGCAGCTGCGCAGGGGTCCGATCCTCCCCGGAGAGCACGACGACCATCGGCGAGGCCAGGTTGGCGGCCATCCGCGCATCGACCGAGACATCGGCCGGCGACCCGATATCGCTGTGACCCGCGCCGTCGATCAGCGTCACCGGATGACGGTTCGCGATCAGATGGAAACGGTCGATGATCCGCGACATCGTCCGATCGGGGTGCGCGTGCAGGTCCGTGAACGTCTGGCCGATGCAATCAGCCAGGGGATCCGGCGCGGGGACCCGGGAGAGCAGCAGGTCGAGCGACGGGTTGTCATCGACGCTCGCCGAGCGCACGAGAGGCCGATAGACGCCGACCGTTTCGGCCCGGCGGCCCAGCTGGTCGAGCAGCCCCAACGCGATAGCAGACCTGCCGGACCCGGCCTCGGCCGCGGCGAGGAATATGGACGTGGCCACACACTCAGGTTAGTCCGCGCCGGTGACTACCCGCGGGAAACCAAGCCTCGTGCAGTCATTGGGCGCTCCGCCTCGCGCAACCGGGTGCGCACCGGGTCGAGGTATGCCGGGTGCCCGTGCTAGCCTTCGAGGTCGCAACCGGTCCGGGTGGCGGAATGGCAGACGCGCTAGCTTGAGGTGCTAGTGCCCGAAAGGGCATGGGGGTTCAAGTCCCCCTCCGGACACTCAGAGTACGGGACCACGTGGCCGAAGGCCGCAGCGAAGATCACCGACGACCTCGACACGCTCTTGGCGTTCTGCGACTACCCCGCCGAGCACTGGGTCCATTTGCGGATCACGAACCCCATAGAGTCCGCCTTCGCGACCGTCCGGCTGTGGCAGCGGGTCACCAAAGGCCCCGGATCACGAGCTGCCGGTGTCGCGATGGCCTTCAAGCTCATCGAGTCCGCTCAAACCCGCTGGCGGGCAGTCAACGCTTCCCATGTGGTCGCCCTCTCCGCGCCGATGCCCGGTTCGAGAAGGGCAAACTCATCGAACGAGACGACGACCAGGCCCCCGGAATGGAAGGAGACCGCCTCGCCTCATAACCCGCCCATCAACAGGTCGTACTCACGCATGTGAGCCCTTCCCGGTGTTGACGCCGAACGGCTTACAGCAGGGGCAGAACCCGACACCGGCCGTCACCACCGTCGTCACGACGACGATCACCACGATGAGTCCGAGCACCGAGGTAGCGCCGGTGTTGAAGGCGAAGATCGCGGCCACCGCAGCCGCGACTAAGCGGACGAGCCGATGGGCGTCACCCATGGTCGGGGCCACGTAGCCTCCTGGGAAATTGCTGCTGCGAGTATGCCGCGTTCCGGGGCGGACCGGCGGCACGGCGTCCGCCCGAGAGAGTGTCGGCTTTCGGTGTTAGTCCTTGGACACGCCGAATGAGTGCTGGTGAGAGTGGTTGGTCACCGTGCCCGAGGCCCATACGGGTGTGAGCCCATTGAAGAAGGCAGCACAGAAGGGGAAAGCCCGGCACCAGGCTGGACGGCTGGTAGTCCGGGAGCTCGTGAAGGTTGCCCGGGCCCGTGGCGATGGCCTGATCCGCCCGGACGGGCTGGTGACGTCGATCATCAAGCAGGTTATCGAGGCGGCGGAGGATGCCAAGCATTCTGAGACGCGAATGGTCACCAAACGGGCAACCGCGCCACCGCGCAGATGTTCGACTCGGCGTGTGGAGGACCCGACGTGGGGTAGCACAGGTAGCCTCGGCAGCCGATGCAGTCGATCGCCCCGGTGGCAGTTTCAGCCCTGGTCCCGGGTATCAATGAGCGGGTCTATCAGCTGGCAGCAATAGTCCCAGAGGGCGCCTGCGTTGGCGGTGTCGTAGGAGAGGGGAGAGCTGGGGCGTGCGGATCTGTGTGTGACGTATTTTCCGCCTAGTGCGAGTGCCGCTGGGTCGGTGGCCAACCAGCTCAGGTTGTCGGCCGATTCGTCCACAGTGTTTGCCTCTGGGAACTTGGCGACGATACCCGCGATCCTCGAGTAGATAGAGCGAATGATAGGCGGATAGTCGCGCGCTAGTCCGGTCGCGGGCATGAGGCCGGGATCGAAGGCCAAGGCCCGGATCTCGTTGGGCTGCTCGCGGCGGTCGATCTCGTAGGCCATGTAGATCGAGCACAGCTTGCTCGTTGAGTAGCGAACACGGCCAGCTTGTGAACTCCTTGGAGCGTTGGCCGGCGGATAGAACAGAAGGGCGGGATCGCTCCACAGGGCCCCTGGAAATCCCCAGGCTCGTATTCCACCGCGGTGCGTTTCTGACCCGAGCGTGATGATGCGCGCGCCGGTTGGCATGCGGTCCCGCAGAAGCCGATATAGCAGGAAGTGTCCGAGAACATTGGTGGCCATGGTGAGTTCGAGTCCGTCGGCCGAGTACTCGATTCCGTTGACTACCTGAAGGCCGGCATTCATGACGATAGCGTCAAACCCGCCCGGCTCCTCCGTGAGGGACCGCCCGGCCTGTGCCACTGATGCGAGGTCTGCTAGGTCGCAGCGGACCCAACGTACGGGGTTCGCGTCGGGGTGGGCTTCGGCGACCGATTCTGCGAGCGATCGAGCCTTGGAGTCGTCGCGGGCGAGGATCGTGACTTCATGGCCGGTTGCGACTAGCGCGTGTGCAGTGCTCCAGCCGAGTCCCGATGTCGCCCCCGTCAAGAGGACCTTCATTGCGTGCCTCCGGCGAACCTGGGGCCCTTCTTGGTGCCGGACTGTCCGCCTCGGGTTGGCATTTCATGCGTCGTTGTCGCGTCTTGACGATCACCGGTTCGACCGTGCCCTCCCGGACCCGAGGCACCTCGACCTCGACGGTGCCGACGTTGTCGGTCACCACAGTCAAGGTGCGCGAACCGTGACGGGGAGTTGCCGTGGTGACGTCCTTGCCCAGCGTGTGTGTCACAACCCAGGTGCTCGTTCATCTGGCCAGCATGGCGCGAGCACTTCGCTTTCACCATCACTCGCTACGACATCGAGCCACTCGCCGGGCGAGTCTGGCAGCTCCGCCACCAATCACGGCATACGAGGCTTCCTATCTTGCGTTGGCCGAGGCGCTGTCGGCGCCACTGCTCACCTGTGACAGCCTGCTCGCTGCGGGCGGCTACCACGCCGACGTGAGAGTCGTGCATCACGGGACTCCGAGCGAGCGGCCAGAGGACGACACCGGCAGCTCCGACAACGGGGTGGGCGCAGGCGGTTCGACACCCCGGACGACGGGGTAGCTTGGCAGCATGCCCGAGCCGGTCGCGCCCATCCGCCCCGAGGACGAGGTCGTCGGGTTGTGTCAGGACCTCATCCGGATCCCGACGGTCAACACCGGCGACGACGCGAGTCAGGGGGAGCGGGCGGCCGCGGAATATGTCATGGCCGCCTTGTACGAGGTGGGCCTCGATCCGGTTCTCGTCGAGAGCAAACCCGGGCGCTCCAGCGTGATGGTCCGCCTCGACGGGTCTGATCCGAGCCGGCCGGGCCTGGTCGTGCATGGTCATCTCGATGTCGTCCCGGCACAGGCCGAGGACTGGCAGCTCGACCCCTTCTGCGGCGAAGAGCACGACGGGTGCATCTGGGGTCGAGGCGCGGTCGACATGAAAGACATGGACGCGATGATCCTCGCCGCGATCCGCGACCTGGCCCGCACCGGCGCCCGCCCGGCCCGCACGACCACCTTCGTGTTCTTCGCCGACGAGGAGGCCGGCGGCATCTGGGGCAGCCACTGGGTGGCCACGCACTATCCCGAGTGGTTCGAGGGAGCCACCGAAGCGATCAGCGAGGTGGGTGGTTTCAACGTCACGGTGCCCGCGGCTGGCACCGGCAAACCCACGCGAGCCTACCTCGTGCAGACCGCCGAGAAGGGCATCGCCTGGCTGCGGTTGCACGCCCACGGCCGGCCCGGCCACGGATCGGTGCCGACCGACACGAACGCGCTCGTTCGCCTAGCCCAGGCCCTGGCCCGGATCGACGCCTACGAGTGGCCGCTGGACTACATCGCCTCGGTGCGAGGGTTGCTTGACGGGCTGAGTTCGGTGACCGGCACCCGGTATGCCGCTGCCCCGCCGGCCGCGCCACCCGGCGAGTTGCTGGAACTCCTCGGTGGCGCAGCGGGTTTCGTGCTCGGGACGCTACGGGACACCGCGCAGCCGACCATGCTGAGCGCGGGCTACAAACAGAATGTCATCCCGCAGGCCGCCACCGCCGCCCTGGACTGCCGGTTCCTGCCCGGCCACGAGCAGACCCTCATGGACACCATCGCCGAGTTGGCCGGCGAGCACGTGACCGTCGAGGTCGTCCACCGTGATGTCGCTCTCGATGCTCCGTTCTCCGGCTCCCTTGTCGAGGCGATGCGCTCGTCGCTGCACGCGGAGGACCCGGATTCGGTCGTGCTCCCGTATTGCCTGTCCGGAGGCACCGACAACAAAGCGTTGAGCCGCCTCGGCATCACCGGCTACGGTTTCGCGCCACTGCGCCTGCCGACCGAGCTCGACTTCGTGTCGATGTTCCACGGCATCGACGAACGAGTGCCGGTCGACGGACTGCGTTTCGGTGCCCGAGTCCTTCGGCGCTTCCTCGACCTCGCGTAGTGCCCGAGCTGCCGTAACGCCGGCCGTGGCACGGTGGCCCGTTGCAGAGGCAGTAGTCGCAGAGACAGCAGTCATTGAGACAGTAGTCACGTGGTGCGGCGCACCCGGATGATCCGCCGACGCAACCACGCGCGGCGGAGCCCACCGGCATACACGACCCGCCGAGCCAGCTCCCACCGCCCGTATTCCGCGTGCTCGGCCAACGCGCGTCGCTCGTCGGCCCTGGGCACATCACGCCGGAAGACGAGCACCAGCTCTTCGTATTCCATCGATTCTCATTGTGCGCCAACACCCGAGGCAGCCGATCCCGGCACCAGGCCTGCCGTGGCATTGGCGGACCAGATACCGTCGACTTATGACCGCAGACCCGCGTGCCGCACTCACCAAACTCGTGTCGGCGCTGGAGCGCCACCTGGAAGTCGCCACGACCCGCCGGGATCCGGACCACACGGATGTCATCTCGGCGGCCGAAGCCATGGCTGAAGCCTTCGACGACTACGACGAAGCGCTGTTCGAGGCGACCGACGTGGCCACTCCACTCGCGGTGTTCGGTGACGACGACGTCGACGCCGACTTGGATGCGGACCGGGTTTACGTGGGGCTCGACGACGACGACATCGACTTCGATGACGAAGACGACCTCGATGACGACGCCGATGACGATGAGGACGGCGCCGATGACGACGAGGATGACGATGATGCCGAGGACGAGCTCGAGGCGGATGATGAACTCGATGCTGATGACGAGGATGATGAGGACGACTGACGCCGGGCGAGGTCTGCGACGGTAGCCTCGGCCCATGCGACTGGGCATCAACCTCGGCTATTGGGGAGCCGGCGACAATCAGGAGAACATCGTCCTAGCCGAGGAGGCCGATCGACTCGGGTATGCCGTGTGCTGGGCCGCCGAAGCTTACGGCTCCGACGTGCCGACCGTGCTTGCCTGGGTCGGGGCCCGCACCTCCCGGATCGACCTGGGCGCAGCGGTCATGCAGATCCCGGCGCGCAGCCCGGCAATGACGGCGATGACCGCCGCCACCCTCGACACCCTCTCCGGTGGCCGGTTCCGGCTCGGTCTCGGCGTCAGTGGCCCGCAGGTCAGCGAAGGCTGGCACGGCGTACGATTCACCGCACCGCTAGCCCGCACCCGCGAATACGTCGAGATCGTGCGGATGGCGCTACGCCGCGAGATCGTCCACCACGAGGGCACCCACTTCACCCTCCCACTGCCCGACGGGCCGGGGAAGGCCCTCAAGCTCACCGTGCGACCGGTCCGTGACCACGTGCCTCTCTACCTGGCCGCAGTCGGCCCGAAGAACCTCGAGCTCACCGGAGAGATCGCCGACGGCTGGCTGGCCATCTTCTTCAGCCCCGAGCACGGCAGCGACCACCTGGCACAGCTGCGTGCAGGTGCCCGCAAGAGCGGCCGTGGTGATGACGGGAGCGATCCGCTGACCGGCTTCGACGTCGTGCCCACCGTGCCGGTCGTCATCACCGACAACATGGACTATGCGTATGCCTCGGTCGCCAACTACGCGGCCCTCTACATCGGCGGGATGGGGTCACGGGAGAAGAACTTCTACAACCAGCTCGCCTGCCGGATGGGTTTCGAGGAGCAGGCCAAACAGGTGCAAGAGCTCTACTTGGCCGGAAAAGGCCGCGATGCTGCGGCTGCCGTGCCGCGGCAATTCCTCGACGAGACAAGTCTGCTCGGTCCCCGTGAACGGATCCGCGACCGGCTCGCGGCATACCACGAAGCCGGCGTGACCACGCTGTCGATCAGTCCGTTCGCTCCCTCCCGGGCGGCCCGGCGCGACACCGTGGTCGAGATGGCCGAGATTGCCAGCGAGTCGGGGCTCGTGCAGCTAGGCTGACCGCTCGTGTCGGACCTGTCCTACCTGCAAGCACTCATCCTGGGGATCGTCGAAGGACTCACCGAGTTCTTGCCCGTGTCGTCCACCGGGCATCTCACCGTCACCGAGAAGCTGCTCGGCCTGCAGGTCGATGCGCCCGAGGTCACGGCATACACCGCGATCATCCAGCTCGGCGCGATCGCGGCGACCTTCCTCTATTTCTGGCGTGACATCGTGCGCCTCGTCGGCGCCTGGGCCGGCGGGCTGCGCGACGCCGACCGGCGTGCCCACCCCGACTACCAGCTCGCCTGGGCGGTGATCGTCGGCTCAATGCCGGTGGCCTTCGTCGCGTTGGCGCTACGCGACGTCATCGAGGGACCACTACGCAGCCTTTGGGTGGTCGCCGGGGCGCTCATTCTCTGGAGTGTGGTCATGTGGCTGGCCGAGACGCGGCACGCGAAGCTGGCCCAGCGCGGCGGCGAACGTGGCGAGTCGACGGTGACCATGCGGGACGGTCTGGCCATCGGGTTGATCCAGTGCTTCTCGTTGATCCCCGGGGTGAGCCGCTCCGGTGCCACGATCTCGGCAGGCCTTTGGCGGGGGATCGACCGGGTGACCGCCACTCGGTTGTCGTTCTTCCTCGCGATCCCGGCGTTGACCGCCGCCGGGGTCTTCCAAGCGGTCACCACCGACATCTCCGGGCTTGGCACCGGTCAGATGGCGCTCGGTGTCGTCGTCGCCTTCGTCGTGGCCTACGCCTCGATCGCCTGGCTGTTGCGGTTTGTCGCTGGTCACCGCCTGACGGCCTTCGTCGCCTATCGGGTCGTCGTCGGTGTGCTCTTGCTCGCGGCACTTGGCGTCGGCTGGCTGGCAGCCACCTGAGGCGTTGGCCGCGTGTTCACCCACCAAACAACCTTCGGACGTTCCCGTTCGGCAGTTGCCGTAGCGTGAGCCCGTGCCCACTGTCCTGCTCGTCCGCCACGGCCGCACTTCTGCCAACACCGGGGGCACCCTGGCCGGATGGACCCCGGGGGTGGAGCTCGACGAGACGGGCCGTGCGCAGGTGCTGGCGCTGGCCGCCCGGATCGCCGAGGCACAGTTGCAGCCGGTGCAGTTCGTCTCATCGCCGTTACACCGCTGCCTGCAGACGGCCGAGTTGCTCCAAACCCAGTTGCACCAAGCCGGGTCTCTCAGAGACCGGCCCACCGGCGTCATTGCCAGCGACCGCGAGCCCACGGCCTCGACGCGCCCGACGAGCCTGCCCGACACGCAGGTTGATGAACGGCTGGGGGAGTGTCACTACGGAGCCTGGACCGGGCAGGCGCTGACCGAGCTGGCCAAAGAGCCGCTCTGGCGGGTTGTCCAGGATCACCCATCAGCAGCAGCGTTCCCGGATGGGGAGCAGTACCCCGGCGAATCCCTCACGGCCATGTCCGCCCGAGCGGTTGCGGCCATCCGGGAACATGATCGGGTCGTGGCCGCTACCCATGGGGAGCACGCTGTGTGGGTCGCGGTCTCCCACGGTGACGTGATCAAGGCCGTGCTCGCGGATGCCCTCGGGATGCACCTCGACCTCTACCAGAGGATCAGGGTCGATCCGGCGTCGGTCTCGGTGTTCACCTACGCCGAGCGGCGACCGATCGTTCACCGGATCAACGACCTGGGTGGCCCACTGGCGGGGGTGGTTCCAGCCGCCGGAGCACCGGGGGAATCCGGCGACGGGGCTGTCGGTGGTGGCGCCGGGGCGGAGCCGGCCCAGCGAACACCGCAGGCTCCGGCCCCCGGCAACGGTGGCTGAGGTCATCTAGGGTCTTCGGTATGCCCGTCTACGACTTCGATCAGCCGCAACGCTTCGTCGTGGGCACGGTGGGGCCATCGGGTGAGCGCACCTTCTTCCTGCAAGCCCGGGACGATCGGCGCCTGGTCAGCGTGTCCTGCGAGAAGGAACAGATCTCGACCGTTGCCGACAAGCTCATCGAACTGCTCGACGACATGGGGATCCGTGACGAGACCCTGGTGGCGGCATACACCGACCACCAGCCGCTGGAGACCCCGATCGAGGACGAATTCCGGGTGACGACGGTCTCACTCGCCTGGGACACCGAACGGCGAGTCGTCATCATCGAGGCGTATCACGACCACACGGCCCACGAGCGGACGGCGCAACTCGACTCGGACACGCCCCGCACCGAGACCGCTGCCGACACAGTGCGGGACCAGCCCGACCAACTCGTGCGAGTGACGCTGTTGCCCGAGCAGGCCCGCGCTTTCGCAACTCGTGCCAAGGCCGTCGTGTCAGCGGGACGACCCCCGTGCCCGTTCTGTGGTGGCCCCCTCGATCGGACCGGTCACGTCTGTCCCCGAGCGAACGGTTACCGGCGCTAGCCCGCCGCGCGGCGAGCACCCGGCATACCCGATGGACGGGCCGACCGACGCGGAAGCCCGCGAACGCTGTTACGCCCTGCTGCGCGATGGCGACGTGCAGGTCGTCGGCCGCGTCGTGGACGCCTCGAACCTCGCACTTCTTGTCGACGTCGTCGGTGCCGACGGACCGGCCGTGCCTGCGATCTACAAGCCGGTGCGCGGTGAACGACCGTTGTGGGACTTCCCGACCGGCACGCTCGCAGGTCGTGAGGTCGCCTCGGCGCGGATCGCCGAAGCCACCGGGTATGCCGTCGTCCCGCCGACCGTGCTCCGTGACGGGCCCGCCGGGGTCGGGTCGGTGCAACTGTGGATCGGTGACCCGCTCGCGGACGAACCGTTACCGTCGCCGGTCGGGCTCGCACCGGCCGGCACCGTGCCCGAGGGCTACCTGTCAATCATCGACGGTGAGCTGCCGGACGGCACGACAGTCACCGTCGTGCACGAGGACGCTGACGACGTCCGTGACGCGGCGGTACTCGACGCCGTGCTCAACAACTCCGACCGCAAAGGCGGGCATCTCGTGCGCGACGGTGCCGGCACCCTGTGGGGGTTCGACCACGGGCTGACCCTGCACGCCGAACCGAAGCTGCGCACCGTGCTCTGGGGATGGGCCGGCCAGCCGCTGCGAGAGCACGACATCGTGGTGCTCGACGAGCTGGCCAACCAGCTGGCCGACTCCGAAGCCCCCCTCACCCGCGAGTTGTCCACGCTGCTGCCCACGGAGGACCTGGCCGCATTGCGCTCGCGCGTGCAACGCTTGCTGCTTCGCGGGGTCCACCCGCTGCCCAGCCCGGGTTGGCCGTCGATCCCGTGGCCGGCCTTGTGACCGTGACGAGTTAGGCTCGGGCTCGTGCATTCCTGGCCCATGCCGTTCCTGCCCGAGCTCCCTGGACACGGGCCCGCGGTGCGGGTCCACGACACGCGTACCGGGACGATGATCTCTTTGGGCGATCGACCGGTCGTGACGATGTACGTGTGCGGGATCACCCCCTACGACGCGACCCACATGGGCCACGCCGCCACCTACGTGACCTTCGACGTGCTCGGCCGGGCGGTGCGGGATGCCGGTCAGCAGATCCGGTTCGTGCAGAACGTGACCGACGTCGACGATCCGTTGCTGGCCAGGGCGGTGCGTGACGGGCTCGACTGGACCCGCCTGGCCCACCGGGAGACCGCCGTGTTCCGTGAGGACATGACCGCTCTCGGGGTGATCCCCCCCGACCACTACCTCGGGGTCACCGAGAGCATTTCGGGAATCGTTCACGCGGTGGAACGACTGCTCGCCGACGGGACGGCATACCGGCTCGAGAACTCTGATATCGCTGACGTCCCTGACGGAGTCGCCGCCGGAGATAGCGCCGACATCTACCTCGACATCACGCAGCGGCCGGGTTTCGGCGACGTGTCCGGGCTGGGCCGCGACCAGATGCTGCAGCTGTTCGCCGAGTGTGGCGGGGACCCCGAGCGGGCCGGCAAACGTGACCCACTCGACCCGTTGTTGTGGCGGGCCGAACGGCTCGGCGAACCGTGCTGGGAAGGCGGCGAGCTCGGGAAAGGCCGGCCCGGCTGGCACATCGAATGCACGGTCATCGCGAACGAGTTCCTCGGTGTCCCATTCACCGTCCAAGGCGGTGGCAGCGATTTGATCTTCCCGCACCACGAGATGAGTGCCGTGCAGGGTTGCGCGTTGGGCGGAACCGATCAGTTCGCTGAGGTCTACATGCACCAAGCGATGGTGGGCTACCAGGGCGAGAAGATGAGCAAGTCGAAAGGCAACCTCGTGCTGGTCTCGGATCTGCGCCGGTCCGGGGTGGACCCGGTGGCGATCCGGTTGGCTTTGCTGGCTCGGCACTACCGCACGGACTGGGAGTGGACGGACACGGATCTGCAGACGGCACAGGCGCGACTGACCGCGTGGCGATCGGCGCTTGCCCGCAACGGCGGGCCGGCATCTGAGCGCGCAGTCGCGACGATCCGTGAGCGGATTGCCGACGACCTTGACACACCGGGTGCACTAGCGGCGGTCGACGCCTGGGCGGCGATTGCGGAGACCGGTGCTGGAGGCGAATTGCCCGGCGGCCCCGGCCTGATCGCCCGGGCCCTCGACCGGTTGCTCGGGGTGCGGGTCTAGCCAGAGGACTGCCGCGGCGGGCCGTCGTCGTCGCGACGGCGCAGGTACCGCTCGAACTCGAGGGCGATGGCGTCGCCGCTGGCTTCGGGCAGGTCGCTGGCATCGATCGCCGCTTCCAGTGACTGGATGTATTCGGCGATGTCGGTGTCGGCCTCGGCGAGTTCGTTGACGCCACGCTCCCATGCCTGGGCGTATTCGCTGATTTCGGATTGCGGAATGCTCGTGTCGAGGACGGTCTCGAGCGCGCCGAGGAGCGCGAGTGTGGCTTTGGGGGATGGCGCAGCACCGGCATAGTGCGGCACAGCCGCCCAGCACGACAGCGTCGGTATGCCCGTCTGTGCGGCCGCCTCGGCAAGCACCCCGACGATTCCAGTCGGGCCCTGGTAGTCACTGACTCGGGCGCGATACCGCTCCCGAAGCGCCGGGTCGTCGGAAGTTATGGACACCGGGATCGGGCGGGTATGCGGCACGTCGGCCAACAAAGCGCCGACGGTGACCACAGTGGTCACCCCAAGATCGTGTGCCCGGTCGAGGATCTCGGTGACGAAACCCCGCCAGTTCGTCGACGGTTCGATGCCCTGGACGATGACGACATCGCGGGGTATGCCGGCCGCGGCGGACCGGGCGACAGCCAGGCTAGTCGTCGGCCAGGTGATCGTGCGCTCGCCGTCGCTGACCGACATGCGGGGCCGGTTCACCTGGAAGTCGTAGTAGCCCTCCGGATCGAGCTGCTCGACCGGTTCGGCATGCCAGAGGTCGGCCAGGTGTTTCAGTGCACTGCTGGCTGCCTCGCCGGCATCGTTCCACCCTTCGAACGCGGCAAGGAGCACGGCGTCATGCAGATGGGGAAGGGGCGTGACCACCAGCGTGGGACCTCGGCTCGATCGGACGGAACGACTCGGAAAGCCTATGTGGTCGGCCACCGACCACGGGGCCTAGCGCAAAGACGTGTCCGTCACCGCTACCTCGGGGATCATGAGGTCGTCGGCATACCGGCCGAGTCGCACCCTCGGCGCGTCGTCGCTTCGTCCGCGTGCACTCCGGCTCGAACGCTTCTCACGTTGCCGTGACGTGCTCGTCCACCGCGGTTGCGCCTCAGTCGTCGGGGTCGTAGGCGAGGTTGGGGGCCAGCCACCGCTCGGCCTCGGCAAGGGACCAACCCTTGCGCGCGGCATAGTCGATCACTTGGTCACGCCCGAGCCGACCGAGGACGAAGTACTGGGCGTGTGGGGCGGCGAAATACCAGCCCGCTACCGACGCAGGCGGCCACATCGCCATCGACTCGGTCAGACGCATGCCGATATGCCGCTGCACGTCGATCAGCTGCCACAGCAGCGCCTTCTCGGTGTGGTCTGGACAGGCCGGGTAGCCCGGAGCGGGGCGGATGCCGCGGTACTGCTCCGCGATGAGGGCCTCGTTGTCGAAGCGCTCGTCAGGGTCATAACCCCAGAACTGGGAGCGCACTCGCTCGTGCAAGCGCTCGGCGAAGGCTTCGGCGAGCCGGTCGGCCAACGCTTCGAGCAGGATCGCCGAATAGTCGTCGAGCGACTTCTTGAAGACCTCGACCCGTTCGGTCAGCTCGATTCCGGCGGTAACGGCGAACGCCCCCAGGTAGTCGGCGACACCGGTGTGTTTCGGCGCGACGAAATCGGCGTTGGACCGGTGTGGCACGCCGTCGCGACGTCGGCCTTGCTGGCGCAAGTGGTGCAGCACCATCCGCACCTGTGTGCGGGACTCGTCGGCGTATACCTCGATGTCGTCGCCGACCGAGTTGGCCGGAAAGAGACCGATCACCCCGGCCGGGTGCAGCCAGCCCTCGGCCTCGATCCGGTCGAGCATCGCCGTCGCATCCTCGTACAAACGACGGGCGGCCTCTCCCGAGCTCGGATGATTCAAGAGATCCGGGAAGCGGCCGCGCAGCTCCCACGTCGCGAAGAACGGCTGCCAGTCGATGTAACGACGCAGCTCACGGACCGGATAGTCGGCGAGGACCTTGACGAACTGGTCGGCCTGCTCGCGGCGGCCCCGCTCGACACTCAGCTCAGGTGCTTGAGTGAGCAGCAAGCGCGGCCGGATCGGACGGTATGCCGTCCAGTCCACCGGGGTGGCGTTTGCTCGGGCGGTGGCCAGGGACACGAGCTCGCGCTCACTGGAGCGGGTGGCGTGGCGTTCGCGGATCGCGGCATACTCCCGATCCACCGACTCCAGCAGGGCGGGGCGTTGCTCGTCCGACAACAACGCGGCGGCGACCGGCACCGACCGGGACGCATCCTTGACCCACACCACCGGGCCGTCGTAGCGAGGAGTGATCTTGACCGCGGTGTGGGCCTTGGATGTCGTGGCCCCGCCGAGCAGCAACGGAATCGACAGGCCCTGCCGTTGCAGCTCGGTCGCGAAGGACACCATCTCGTCCAGGCTCGGGGTGATCAGCCCGGACAGCCCGATGATGTCGGCACGGTGCTCGCGCGCCGCTTCGAGGATCGTCGCCCCCGGCACCATGACCCCGAGGTCGATGACGTCGAAGTTGTTGCACTGCAACACGACTCCGACGATGTTCTTGCCGATGTCATGCACGTCGCCCTTGACCGTCGCCATGATGATCGTGCCGTTCGATCGTTTCCCGCCATCGCCGGACTCGGCCTGTTGGGCCTCGATGAACGGCACGAGATAGCCGACGGCTTTCTTCATCACCCTGGCCGACTTCACGACCTGCGGCAAGAACATCTTCCCCGCACCGAAAAGGTCGCCGACGGTGTTCATGCCCTCCATGAGCGGGCCTTCGATGACTTCCAGCGGCTGCCCGCCGGTGTCGGCCAGCTCGGCGCGCAGCGCCTCGGTGTCGGCCTCGATGTGTTCGTCGAGACCTTTGACGAGCGCGTGGGTGATTCGCTCCCGAAGGGGCATCGAGCGCCACTGCTCGTCGACCGCTTCCTGGCGGGCGCCGGCGACGTTGAAGCGGTCGGCGACTTCCAGCAGCCGCTCGGTGGCCTCCGGGTGCCGGTTGAGTAGGACGTCTTCGATGCGTTCACGCAACTCGGGCTCGATCTCGTCGTAGACGACGAGGGCGCCGGCGTTGACGATCCCCAGGTCCATTCCAGCGGCGATGGCGTGGTAGAGGAAGACTGCGTGGATGGCCTCCCGGACCGGGTTGTTGCCGCGGAAGCTGAACGAGACGTTCGAGACGCCACCCGAGACGAGGACGCCCGGCAGGTTTGTCTTGATCCAGCGGGTCGCCTCGATGAAATCGACTCCGTAACTGGCGTGTTCGTCGATGCCGGTGGCGACGGCGAAGACGTTGGGGTCGATGACGATGTCCTCGGCCGGGAATCCCACGTCGTCGACGAGGATCCGAAACGCTTCCTGGCTGATCTCGATCCGCCGGGCCAGGGTGTCGGCCTGTCCCTGCTCGTCGAAGGCCATGACGACGACCGCGGCGCCGTATTTCCGGCACAGCCGGGCATGCTCGATGAACGGCTCGACCCCTTCCTTCATCGAGATCGAGTTGACGATCGGCTTGCCCTGCACGCATTTCAGGCCGGCCTCGATGACCTCCCATTTGGAGGAGTCGATCATCACCGGCACGCGGCAGATATCCGGCTCTGCGGCCACCAGCTTGAGGAAGCGATCCATCGCCGCGACCCCGTCGATCATCCCCTCGTCCATGTTGACGTCGATGATCTGGGCGCCGGCCTCGACCTGCTGGCGGGCCACGCTCAGCGCGGTCGGGTAGTCCTCGGTCGTGATGAGCTTGCGGAAACGTGCCGACCCGGTGATGTTCGTGCGTTCACCGATGTTGACGAACAGCGATCGCTCGTCGATGGTCAACGGCTCCAAACCGGACAGCCGGGTCGCAACCGGTCGGTCCGGCACCCGGCGCGGCTCGTGCCGGGCGGCGGCACGAGCGATCTCGGCGATGTGCTCGGGGGTCGTTCCGCAACAGCCGCCGAGAATATTGACCAGCCCAGCGGCGGCGAATTCGCCGACCACCTCGGCCATCGCCTCCGGAGATTCGTCGTATTCGCCGAAAGCGTTCGGCAGCCCGGCGTTCGGGTAGGCCGACACGAAGGTGTCCGCGATCGTCGACAGTTCGGCGATGTACTGGCGCATCTCGGCCGCACCGAGGGCACAGTTGAGCCCGATCGCCAGCGGCCGGGCGTGGCGCACCGAGTGCCAGAAGGCCTCGGTGACTTGCCCGGACAGGGTGCGGCCCGAGGCGTCGGTGATCGTGCCCGAGATGATCACCGGCCACCGTCGATGGTTTTCTTCGAAGAGAGTCTCCAGGGCGAAGATCGCGGCCTTGGCGTTGAGCGTGTCGAAGATCGTCTCGACGATGAGCAGATCGGCACCGCCGTCGACGAGCCCTCGCGCCTGCTCGGCATACGCCTCGACGAGTTCGTCGAAGCTGACGTTGCGGAAGCCGGGATCGTTGACGTCGGGTGAAATGGAGGCCGTCTTCGTTGTCGGGCCGAGGGCTCCCGCCACGAACCGCGGCCGATCGGGGGTCGTGGCGGTTATCGCGTCGCATTCGGCCCGGGCCAGCGCCGCCGCGGCCCGGTTGATCTCGTAGGCGAGCTCGGCCATGCCATAGTCGGCCAATGAGATCCGCTGCGCGTTGAACGTGTTGGTCTCGACCAGGTCTGCTCCGGCCTGGAGGTAGTGCCGGTGAATCCCGCCGACGATGTCCGGGCGGGTCAGGCACAGCAAGTCGTTGTTGCCGCGCACGTCCTGGCCCCAGTCGGCAAACCGCTCGCCGCGATAGTCGGCCTCGGTCAGTTGATGCCGCTGCACCATGGTGCCCATTGCACCGTCCAGCACGAGGACCCGGCGGCGCAACAGATCCGTGAGCGTCGTCGTCGCGTCGGGACGCAGGTCGGCGTCGGTCACGGGGTCCTCTCACCTGCCAACAGGTGGCTAGGTATGGCTTGTGGCACTCCAGTATGCCGCGCCGGGCTTAACGAGTTCTGTCACGTATCGTTGCGGGGCATGAATGGTGCGGGATCGGGCGTCCAGTCGTACGGCTGGCGGGTGGGCCGGGTTGGGGGAGTGCCGGTCTACATCGGGCGGTCCTGGCCGATCATTCTCGTCGTCATCGTTCTCGTCTTCGGCCGGGTGCTGCCCGTGCCTGGGCCGATGGCCTACCTGCTGGCGGCCGGCTATGCGCTGCTGCTGCTCATCTCGGTGCTCGTGCACGAAGCCGGACACGCGATCGTGGGTCGCCGCGTCGGCTCGCGGGTCGACCGGGTCGTGGTCACGTTGCTCGGCGGTCACACCGTCTTCGGCGGTACTGATCTGGGCCCGGCGAAGTCTGCCGCCGTGGCGTTAGCCGGACCGGCCGGCAACGTCGTGCTCGCGGGCATCGGCTGGGCGTTGACCAGTGCTATCGATGTGGAACAGGCTACTGCGGCGTGGCTGTTGGCTGAGGCTTTCCGGCTGGCCAACGTGCTCGTCGCGGCCATCAACCTGTTGCCCGGCCTGCCCTTGGACGGTGGTCATGCCATTGCGGCCCTCGTGTGGGCAATCACCGGACAACGCGCGACCGGAATGATCGTCGCGGGATGGTTGGGCCGGGGCGTCACCATCGGGGTGGCCGGGTGGTTCCTCGCCGAACCGTTGCGCAGCGGCCGGGCACCCGACCTGTACACGATGATCTGGGTCGGTCTCATCGGCGCTTTCCTCTGGCACGGCGCCTCACGGGCGATCCAGGCCGGGCATGCCCGGTGGATGATGTCTTCACTCACCGTCAGCGAAGTGCTGCGGCCGGTGGTCGCCGTGCCCGCACACACCACGGCCGGGGCAGTGATGCAAGCGTGCATCGACCGGGCCGAGGCCGACCACGTCGTGATCGTCGACCCGGCCGGCACCCCGATCGGGTTCCTCGATCGCACAGCGCTAGGCAGCGTCCCCGAGCACGAGATCGCGCGCGTGCCTGCGGTCTCGTTCCTGCTGCGGCCGCTACCGGGCTGGGTCGTCACCGCTGAGCCCACCGACGACATCAGCGTCGTCGCATCCTCACTGGCCGGACACGTCGAGGGGCAGACCCGCAAGGACGCCGTGCTGATCCGCGGATCGGACGGGCGGCTGGTCGGAACCGTGTCACTTGTCGACGTCAACCAGGCGTTACAAGCGTTGTAAACGCGGCGATGCCGACACTGCGATGCCGACACTGCGGTGGAGACACTGCGGTGCTGTGGCGATCACGTGCGACCCCCACTTGCTGACCCCCCACATGTCGATTGCCACTTAGAACTACCACTTAGACTCGTCTGCGATGACCGAGCTGGCCGGGGACACCTCGCACGCCCCCCAGGGCACCCAAGCCCGACGCGGGGCCTTCGTTGTCGGTGACCGAGTCCAACTCACCGACGCCAAGGGCCGATTGCACACGATCACCCTGGAAGCAGGACGGGACTTCCACACCCATCAGGGCCGCCTGCCCCACGACAACATGATCGGCAAGCCAGAAGGCAGTGTCGTGACCAACACGGCCGGTGTCGAATACCTCGCCCTGCGCCCGTTACTGGCCGACTACGTCATGTCGATGCCGCGAGGTGCGGCGGTGGTCTACCCGAAGGACTCCGCCCAAGTCATCGCGATGGGCGACATCCACCCCGGCGCTCGAGTGGTCGAAGCCGGCGTGGGCTCGGGAGCACTGAGCCTGTCGTTGCTGCGCGCGGTCGGTGACGAGGGTCGCCTGATCTCCGTCGAGCGACGAGCCGACTTCGCCGAGATCGCCCGGGGTAACGTGCGGGCATTCTTCGGTCGGGAGCATCCGGCCTGGCGGGTGGTTGTCGGTGACCTGGCCGAGCAGTTGCCCACCGTCGTCGAGCCGGGGAGTATCGACCGGGTCGTGCTCGACATGCTCGCCCCGTGGGAATGCCTCGACGTTGTGTCGGATGCGCTGCGGCCGGGCGGCGTGCTCATCTGCTACGTCGCCACCACCACCCAGCTGTCTCGGATCGCCGAAACCATCCGGGCCCACACCGGCTACACCGAGCCCGAAGCATGGGAGTCACTCGTGCGTGGTTGGCATCTGGAGGGCCTCGCCGTGCGCCCGCAACACCGGATGCACGGGCATACCGGCTTCCTCATGTCAGCCCGGCGGCTCGCCGCCGGCGTGGTCAC
This sequence comes from Actinomycetales bacterium, assembly GCA_002748155.1. GTDB lineage: Bacteria > Actinomycetota > Actinomycetes > Actinomycetales > Dermatophilaceae > Phosphoribacter. The sequence continues at coordinate 182,537 of PDRO01000003.1, forward strand.
GCCACGGCGTACTCGACGGCCCGCGAAAGGCGCCGACCCGGACTGGACCCCCGAAGCTCTCGGTGAACGGCCGGTGTCGGCAAAGAAAGTGCGCCGCGCTCAACGGTCGGTCACCCCCGCCGAGCCCGGAGACGAGACAAGTTGTCCGGAGAGTGAGACGTAGGGCTCGGGTCGGTCACGACTCCCGCCCGGACGAGGCAGGATCAAGAATGAAGTGAATCGGGGAAGAGGCCGAGGAGGACCCCGATGTCGGAGGACATGCTGCACGGGAGTGAGCTTCCGCGCGACGACGCACCGCAGGACGCTCACACTGCCGAGGACGAGCCCGCCGCTGGTGGTCTGCGGGCTGAGGACACTGAGGACACTGAGGGCACCGACGACACTGCCGAGATTGCGCGCCTGGATGCCGAGATCACCCAGTTGCGGCGCCAAGGGAACTTCGACCCGAAACGGGTGCGCGAGCTCGAGCACCGGATCGCCTCGCTACGGGGCTCGCTGGGCACCCTGTCCGCACAGAACGAACGGCTGGTGCGCACCATCAAGGATGCTCGCCAGCAGATCGTCACCCTCAAGGCCGAGGTGGATCGGCTAGCCCAACCACCGAACGGCTACGGGGTGGTGCTGACTCCACCCCACGAGGGCAGCGTCGACATTCTCACCGCTGGCCGCAAGATGCGCGTAGCTGTGAGCCCCAGCCTCGCCGAAGAGCACGTGACCATAGGGCGCGAGGTCATGCTCAACGAAGCACTGAACGTCATTGCTCTCAAAGGCTTCGAGCGCACCGGCGAGGTCGTGCTCGTCAAGGAGGTGCTCCCGGACGACCGACTGCTCGTGGTTTCCCACGGTGACGACGAGCGGGTATGCCGCCGCGCCGAGCCGCTGCGCGCCGAGCACATCCGAGCCGGTGACGCGCTGACCATCGACACGCGTTCCGGGTTCGTCTTCGAGCGGATCCCCAGGGGAGAGGTGCAGGACCTCGTCCTCGAAGAGGTACCCGACATCGACTACGAGGACATCGGTGGACTCGCGGGTCAGATCGAAGCGATCCGCGACGCCGTCGAGCTGCCGTATCTGCACCCCGACCTCTATCGCGAACACCACCTCAAACCACCAAAAGGTGTCCTGTTGTATGGGCCACCAGGCTGTGGCAAGACGCTCATCGCCAAAGCGGTCGCGGCATCGCTGGCCCGCAAGGTCGCCGAGAAGACCGGCAGGAAGCTCGAGAAGAGCTACTTCCTCAACATCAAAGGCCCGGAACTGCTCAACAAGTATGTCGGCGAGACCGAGCGACACATTCGGGTGATCTTCCAACGGGCTCGCGAGAAAGCCTCCGACGGAACACCGGTGGTGGTCTTCTTCGACGAGATGGACTCGCTCTTCCGCACCCGCGGATCCGGTGTCAGCTCCGATGTCGAGACGACCATCGTGCCGCAACTGCTGTCGGAGATCGATGGTGTGGAGCGGTTGGAGAACGTCATCGTCATCGGTGCTTCCAACCGCGAGGACATGATCGATCCGGCCATCCTGCGCCCGGGGCGGCTGGACGCCAAGATCAAGATCGAGCGCCCCGACCTGGAGGCTGCGCGGGACATCTTCACCAAGTACCTCACGGCTGACTTGCCCCTACACGAAGACGATCTGGCCGCGCATGGCGGCGACCGTGACCAGTGCGTCGAAGCCATGATCCAGGCGGCGGTGCAGCGCATGTATGCCGAGAGCGTGGAGAATCGCTTCCTCGAGGTGACGTATGCCGGTGGAGACAAGCAGATCCTCTACTTCAAGGACTTCAGTTCCGGCGCGATGATCCAGAACGTCGTCGACCGGGCGAAGAAGAACGCCATCAAGGAATTCCTCACCACCGGTCAGAAGGGGTTGCGGGTCGAGCACGTGCTCTCCTCGTGTCTCGACGAGTTCAAGGAGAACGAAGACCTGCCTAACACGACCAACCCGGACGACTGGGCGCGGATCTCCGGCAAGAAGGGTGAGCGGATCGTCTACATCCGCACGCTGATCAACACCAAAGACGGCACCGAGCCGGGCCGCTCGATCGACACTGCGGACAAGCTCGGCCAGTACCTCTAGGGCTGGGTCGCTCGACGTCGCGACTCGTCATCGAAGCCGGCCTAGGGACTAGCCGCCCCACCGGGGAAGGCGCGGCCAGGTCTCGCGACTGAGACACGTGGTCGCTGCGGACATGTGGTCGCTACGACTGTGGTTCCTACTAGTGTGGGGCCATGAGCGAGGACTTCGAGGCCGCCGTCGCTGCGGTCGACACCCTGACGAGGGACCCCGGCCAGACCGTGAAGCTGCGGCTCTACGCTCTCTACAAACAAGCCACCGAGGGTGACGTTCGGGGTAAGCGTCCCGGCATGCTCGACTTCGTCGGCCGGTCCAAGTACGACGCCTGGGCCGGGCTCAAGGGCACCTCCTCCGACGATGCCGAGCAGCAGTACATCGACATGATCGGCAGCCTGCAAGCGGCCGAGGGGAAGTAGCACTTCTTCGCGGGCTTACGCCTTATCACAGCACTATGCCGTGACACTCACGAGACCGTCACTGGGACGACGGTTTCGTGAAGCACTATTCGTCAGTCGCCGGGCCACCACTTGGCAGCGATCCAGCGCCACCCGACGAGGAGCAGCGCAAGCACCGCACCAGCGACCAGGATGAATGACAATGCCGTGCCCGGACCGGCGATCACCCGCAGCAGCATGCCGAGGGTGAGGGTGCAGAACCAGACCACGATGCCCGGGCCGACCGCCAACGGCCATTGCCCTGAGCGCCACCGCACCACTGCCCATCCGGCGGCAGCTCCGACGAGGAAGGGCAAAGCTGTCACGACAGCTCCGCCGATGGGATTGGCCTCGGCGTGGCTGGCCCGGCCGAGGGCCGCGAAGACGATCACCAGCACGGCGTCGACAACCGGGGCCCACGGCATTCCAAGCCGGGACGGGCGAGAAGGCAGGAAACTGGTCATAGCACTCCCAGGTCGTCGACGAAGGGCAGCTTCGGCTGCGGTGGCGCGTGGGTCGGGTCGACCCCCTGGAACAGCTTGGACACGGACCGACCGCCATGGATGCGGGCGATTGCCTCAGCGAACAGCTCAGCGACAGAACGAACTTGCAATTGAGGCCAGTCCTCCGGTGGCGGCACCGTGTCGGTCGTGACGACTTCGCTGATCATCGGATGCTCCCGCAGCCGTGGCACGGCCTCGCCGGTGAACAGCCCGTGGGTGCACGCAACCGCCGCTTCGGTGCAACCGGCGTCCTTGAGTCGCTCGAGCAACTCGATGATCGACCCACCGGTGGCGATCTCGTCGTCCAAGACGATGGCGCGCCTGCCGCTCACGTCACCGACGATAGCGTCGATGACAACCCGGTCGTCGGCCATCCGTTGCTTGCTGCCAGCCGCCACCGGGAGGTTGAGCAACCGGGCGAACAGGGTGGCGGTCTTGGCGTTGCCGAGGTCGGGGGACACGACGATGGTGTCGGTCAGATCGTGGCTGCGGAAGTGGTCGGCAAGCACCCCGATCGCGGTCAAGTGGTCGACCGGCATCCTGAAGAAGCCGTGCACCTGTGGGGCGTGCAGCGCCATCGTGAGCACTCGGGTGGCCCCGGCGGTGTGCAGCAGATCGGCCACCAAGCGGCCACCGATCGAAATGCGGGAGGCGTCCTTCTTGTCGGAGCGGGCATAGGCGTAGTGCGGCATGACTGCCGTGATCGAGGCCGCCGACGCGCCACGAGCGGCATCCACCATGAGCAGCAGCTCCATGAGGTGCTCCTGCGTGGGCGGCACGAGCGGCTGGATGATGTAGACATCGCGCTGCCGGCAATTGGCCAGCAGCTGGGCCTGCAAGCAGTCGTTGCTGAACCGGTTGACCCGAGTGCCGGAGAGCTTCACCCCCAAATGCGCGCAGATGCGTTCGGCGAGGTCCGGATGCGCGTTGCCGGAGAACACGACGACGGACACGGGCACCCTCCGGGTCTGCTGTAGCGACTACCGGGTCAACCCTAGTCGAGGGCCAGCCGGGTCGGCGGGTTGGTCGCCTCAGCGAAGGTGTCGCCACAGCTCGGTGACCAACTCCAGCAGCGCCTGTCGACCCACCAGGGTGGCCCCGGGATAGCCGAAGAAGCCGTGGGTCGCGCCGAGGTAGTTGGTCGACCGGGTCGGGACCCCGGCTTCGGCCAGTCGCCGCGCGTAAGCCAACCCCTCGTCACGGACCGGATCGATATCGGCGGTGACCACGAGCGCCGGCGGCAGGCCACGAAGATCCTCGCGCCAGTAGGGCGAGATCGTCGGATCCCGTGGGTCCAGGTGTGGCTCGGGCCCGAGATAGTGCGCAACGAAGACGTCGACCATTCGCTTGGTGAGAACCGGCGCGTTGGCGTGCTCGAGTATGGACGGGAACGAGCGGGACAGGTCGGTGCCCGGGTAGAGCAACGCCTGATGGCGAATCCGGGGGCCGCCGTCGTCGTGGGCGACGTGACAGACCAGTGCGGCGAGGTTGCCGCCGGCACTGTCCCCGCACACGGCGATCCGGCTCGGGTCGCCGTGGAGTTCGCCGACCGATTCGCCGGCCCAGCGCAGCGCGTCGACGGCGTCGTGCACGGCCTGCGGGGCGCGGTGCTCAGGTGCCATCCGGTAGTCGACCGAGAGCACCAGGGCCGATGTGCGAGCGGCGATCATCGCGCACAACGGATCGTAGAGCCGGGTGCTGTTCAGCACCCATCCGCCGCCGTGGTAGTAGATGACGACCGGGTGAGGTCCGGTGCCGGTCGGTCGGTAGACGCGCAGCTGACGTCGTGACCCGTCACGGGTGGGGAACCACTCGTCGGAGATCCGGATATGTGCTGGTACCGGACCGGTGACCCACGAGAAGGGTGGCCGGTTCGGGGCGACCTGGGCCCGGGACCGCCGGATGCCGTCCAGATCGAGATCAGCCACGTTCGGGTAGATCAGGTGGTCGAGGAGATACGTGAAGGCACGAGTGCGCAGCGGCATACGAGGCATGCGCTAAGCCTGCCACGGTCGCCCGGCGACGTCGTGATGTGGGCCGTCAGGTCAGCCCCCGAGCAGGCCGCGCCCGGGACAGGCGGCACCCGGGAGCGCAGAAGCGAGGCACTTAGGGTGGACCCATGAGTATGCCGGGTGTTCGGCGGGTCATGGGGATCGAGACCGAGTACGGGATCAGCGCCCCGGGCGAGCCCAACGCCAACCCGATCGTCCTCTCAGGTCAGGTGATCATGGCCTACGCACGAGCGCACGGGTTGCTGACTGGGCAGGGAGCCTGGGACTACGCGACCGAGGCTCCGCTGCGGGATGCCCGCGGGTGGGAACTCGACCGGGGTCTGGCCGATCCAACGCAACTCACCGACCTCGATGACCCGACGATGGCCAACGTCGTGCTGATGAACGGGGCCCGCTACTACGTCGATCACGCCCATCCGGAGTATTCCGGCCCGGAGGTCACGACGCCACGGGATGCGTTGATCTGGGACCAGGCCGGCGATCGGGTCATGCGTGAGGCGACCGAGTTGCTCAGCCCCGACCCGGCCCGTCCGGCGATCGCGCTGTATAAGAACAACACCGACGGCAAGGGTGCTTCCTACGGGACTCACGAGAACTACCTCATGCGCCGCGAGACGGCCTTCCACCAGATCATCCGCGGCTTGACGCCCTTCTTCGTCGCCCGTCAAGTCATCTGCGGTGCCGGACGGGTGGGTATCGGCCCGGAGTCGCAGACCCCGGGTTTCCAGATCAGCCAGCGGGCTGATTTCTTCGAGACCGAGGTCGGGCTGGAGACCACGTTCAAACGCCCGATCATCAACACCCGTGACGAGCCGCATGCCGCGACCGAGCGCTATCGACGGCTGCATGTCATCATCGGCGATGCCAACCAGTGCGATGTCGCGGGGCTGCTCAAGACCGGTACGACCTCGCTTGTGCTGGCGTGTATCGAGGACCGCACCCTGCCGAGCGACATCGCGGTCGCCGATCCGGTCGGCGAACTGCACCAGGTCTCTCACGACCCGACCCTGCATCATCTGATCACCTTGCGGGACGGGCGGAGGCTCACGGCATTGGAGCTGTTGTGGACCTACCACGACGCGGTCGCGGCATACCTGCATTCGCGTGGTCACCGTGGCGCGGACGAGAGCGGCGATCCGGACACCGCCGAGGTCATGCGTCTCTGGGCCGACGTGCTCACCCGACTCGGCGCCGACCCGAGCAGCTGCGCCCGCGATCTCGACTGGGTGGCCAAGCTCCGGGTGTTGCAGGCATACCGGGACCGGGACGGGCTGGGGTGGACCGACCCACGATTGGCTGCTCTCGATATCCAGTGGAGCGAGCTGAATCCAGCCAAGAGTGTGTTCGCCAAACTTCGGGCAGCCGGCCGGGTGACCCGGCTAGTCAGCGAATCGCAGGTGCTCGCAGCGGTTAGCGGCCCCCCGGAGGACACCCGGGCTTGGTTCCGGGGTCAGTGCCTGTCGCGGTATGCCGATGCCGTCGTCTCCGCATCGTGGGACTCGGTGATCTTCGACGTGCCCGGCACACGATCGCTGCAACGGGTGCCGATGCTCGAGCCGTTGCGCGGCACCCGAGCTCAACTCGAGTCCGTGCTCGATGCGAGTCCCGACGTGGCGACGCTGCTCGAGCGGCTCGGCGACACCGGGTAGCCGACCGGGTCTCCCAGCCGACGTGGTCCCTCGGGTTTCTCCGAGACCGCTGCGCATCGACGGCGTCACGGGTGCATCCTGTCTCGGATGGCGGGAATCGGGTATCACCCTTCGCTTTGGCGCTTCCTTGGTCACTGAACCAGCAAACAGCCGGTAACGACGTGAGGAGAGCACGACGATGGCCAAGCAAACATGGAGAGTCGAAGGGCGTGTCGAGGTCCGGCACCTGTTGCCGGAGTTGGCGTCGATAAAGGGGGAAAGGTCGCCGCTGTCCGGGATCACGGTCAAGGTGCAGGCGCGCTCGAAGGTGCTGTTCGGTTGGGGCACCTGGGCGTCCTGGGGCGAGGTGACGACCGACGGCAACGGCGAGTTCTGCGTGGTCAAGTCCAAGGGCAGCGACCGTCGCCAGTTCCGCGTCAAGATCCTGTTCGACGACGAGCGCCTGCGCCTCAAGGAAGGCGGTGAGACAAGTGTGACCTTCGGTGGTGACGGATTCCCCATCGACATCAACCTCGATCTCACCGACAAGGACTGGTTCACGATTCACGACGACAAGGAATCGGCTGAAGACGGCCGCAAGGCCGGCACGCACAACCTGGGCACGCTCACGGCCACCCCACGCCGGTGCCGCCAGCTCGCCGACCTCTGGGTGCTGTTCAACCTCGCCCTCGACGAGTTCGACGAGATGGGGCCGAACTTCGGGCTCGACCGTAAGCAGGTCGTGAAGTACCCGATGGGGATCGCGAACAACTCAGAAGCCAGCGCTTCCTATTCCAACCCGATCAACGGCACCGTCTACATCAAAGAAGACGAGTACACAGCCCGGACCATCCTGCACGAGTTCATGCATCAGTGGGCCTACGACCGCACTACCGGCGAAGACGCGATGGCCTGGCAGCTGATCAAGCACGGCAGCACGCATGCGGCTCGCGAATTCACGACGTTCGTGCCTTTCCACGAGGGCTTCGCCGACTGGGCCGCCTACGAGATGCTGCGCTGCATGTCGGGTGGCACCCTGACGAAGTTCCTCGAGGACAACTCGGACAGTATGCCGGGCCACCCATTCAGCCGAGCGCACCTGGCTGAACCGTTGGCTGCTTCGGAACGGCACCTCGACAACGTCGACTACATGGAACGAGGGTGGCGATCCCTGTTCACTCTGCTCACGTATAACAACCTCGCCGCGCTCAATTTCGACTCGACCAGCGACTTCGCCGAACGGGACAGTGGCTTCGGGCGCAAGTACGACTCCCCGAACCTGACCTTCCGGGCCGTTCTGGACATCCTCAATCGACACAGCGACATCCCGGGTGCTACTGGACGCCTGAGCAACGACGACCTCAACTTCGCGGACATCCTGGACCGCGCCCAGCGGGTCCACCCGGAGCTGACCGACGAGGTGATCGAGGCGATCGAGTCGTCGTTGGACCCGAACGCCACGGGGAATCCTTGGGTACCGCAGTACTTCATGGACGTGGACAAGATCGGGCCAGAGTTGGAGGGACCGTTGGGGACCGGATCCCACTCATGGGAGGCCGTAGTCACGCCGAAAAAACCGAGCTGACCCGCGACGAGCGCACGTAGGGCCGGCCACCGCGAGTCGGGCAGGTTGACATCGCAGTCGGGCAGGATCGTGACCTGCGCACACGTCACGGTCCTGCCCGTCAGCCGACGCCCCGATCGCAGACCGGGCAGGTAGGTTGGTATGACCCGGGGAATCGCCCGGTGTCACGAACGATCCGGCCTCGCCGGGGCGGGAAGGATGTCGACATGACCAGCCAGGAGCAAAGCCGCCCGCAGCGGCGCGAGGGTGATCCCGAGGCGCCGCCGGAAGCCCCGCCAGGTGCTGCCGGCGCGGCCAAACAGGTCTCCGACGAAGACATCGAGAACGTGCTCGACGAGATCGACGACGTGCTGGAGGCCAACGCGGAGGAGTTCGTCCGCGGCTTCGTTCAGAAGGGCGGCCAGTGACCGACACACACGTCGGCGGGGCGATGTCGGCCGGCGGCGCGCGCGATGGACGGCTGCCCGCGGCATACCTGCGTCCGGGGAGTTCCTCGTTCACCGACTTTGTGTCCGGGGTGGCACCACAGCTGTTGCCCGGTCGCCGGGTCGGTGCCGGCACGAGCTCCGGGCCGTTGGAGGCGCCGCACGGCACGACCATCGTGTGCGTGGAGTTCAGCGGTGGGGTGGTGATGGCCGGTGACCGGCGGGCCACCATGGGCAACTTCATCGCCAACCGCGACATGGAGAAGGTGTATGCCGCCGACGAGTATTCGGTCGTCGGGATCGCCGGCACGGCCGGGATCGCGATCGAGTTGGTCAAGCTCTACCAGGTTGAGCTAGAGCACTACGAGAAGATCGAAGGCGCGATCATGAGCATCGAGGGCAAGGCCAACCGCCTTGCCACGATGATCCGGGGGAATCTCGGGATGGCGATGCAAGGGCTGTCGGTCGTCCCGGTGTTCGCCGGCTACGACCTCGACGAGGACCGCGGTCGGATCTTCTCTTACGACGTCACCGGCGGGTGTTATCCGGAGGCCGAGCATCACGAGATCGGCTCGGGGTCGATGTTCGCCCGCGGGTCGCTGAAGAAGATCTGGCGGCCAGGAATGGGCGTGGACGACGCCGTGCGTGCTTGTTTGGAGGCGCTCTACGACGCAGCCGACGACGACTCGGCCACCGGTGGCCCGGATGTCGGGCGGCGGATATGGCCGACGCTGGCGGCGGTGGCTGCCGAAGGCGTGCGGTTCTACACCGACGACGAGCTCGGGCCGGTCGTCGAGTCGATCGTGTCCGATCGACGGGGGAATCCGGGAGGTGCACGATGAGTATGCCGTTCTACGTCTCGCCCGAGCAGCTCATGAAGGACAAGGCCGACTACGCACGCAAGGGCATTTCTCGCGGCCGGTCGGTCGTGGTGTTGCAGTATGACCGGGGGATCGCCTTCGTGGCCGAGAACCCGCAGAGTCTGCGCAAGATCAGCGAGATCTACGACCGGATCGCGTTTGCGGCGGTCGGGATGTACTACGAGTTCGAGAACCTGCGGGTGGCCGGCATCCGGTATGCCGATCTGCGCGGCTACTCCTACGACCGCTCGGATGTCTCGGCGCGGGGTCTGGCCAACGCGTATGCCCAGACGCTGGGCACTGTCTTCACGACCGAGACCAAGCCCTACGAGATCGAGCTGTGTGTGGCAGAGGTGGGTAAGACCGCTGCCGAAGACCAGATCTATCGGCTCACGTATGACGGTTCGGTGGCCGACCAGCACGGGTTCGTCGTCATGGGTGGGACCACCGGGGCGGCCGAAGCGCGGTTGCAGCAGGATTGGACGGCAGGAATGGCACTCGGTGAGGCGCTTCGTCTCGCGGTTGCGGCCCTGGCTGCCGACGGAGCCGGTGGCCCGGATCGCCGGCTCACCCCCGACGAGCTCGAGGTGGCGGTCCTGGATCGCAATCGGCCGCGACGCACCTTCCGGCGAATCGTCGGACGGTTGCTGGTCGATCTGCTCAACGCGGACAGCCACACGAGCGATGCTCCCGAGACGGACGACCCGGTGCCGGGCCATCACGACACGCTGGCCGGAGTAACGGGTGATTCGGTCTCGGATACCGTCACCGACCACGCCCCGGGCACTGAGCGACCACTGCCGCCAGGAGACCAGCCGTCGGGCGATTGAAACCGGCGCGGATCCCCGGGTGGCGCCCACATAGTCTGAGAGCATGCAGCGGCGGATCTTCGGCATCGAGACCGAGTTCGGGGTCACCTGCACCAACCGCGGTCAACGTCGCCTCACCCCGGACGAGGTGTCCCGGTATCTGTTCCGGCGGGTGGTGGCCTGGGGGCGCAGCTCCAACGTCTTCCTCGGCAACGGCTCCCGGCTGTATCTCGATGTCGGCAGCCACCCCGAATACGCGACTCCCGAATGCGACTCGATCCGTGAGCTCGTGGTGCACGACCGGGCCGGAGAACGAATCCTCGAAGGCTTGGCCGAGGAAGCTCAGCAGCGACTGGCCGAAGAAGGCATCGACGGGGACCTCTACGTCTTCAAGAACAACACCGACTCGGCCGGCAACTCCTATGGCTGTCACGAGAACTTCCTGATCAGTCGTCAGGGGGAGTTCCAGGCCGTGTCCGACACGCTCATTCCCTTCCTCATCAGCCGGCAACTCATCAGCGGCGCCGGCAAGCTGGTCGTCACGAACCGCGGAGCGACCTACTGTGTCAGCCAACGTGCGGATCACATCTGGGAAGGGGTCTCCTCGGCCACGACCCGGAGCCGGCCGATCATCAACACCCGGGACGAGCCGCATGCCGATGCCGAGCACTACCGGCGACTGCACGTCATCGTCGGTGATTCGAACATGGCCGAGCCGACGACCCTGCTCAAAGTGGGTAGTGCCGACCTCGTGTTGCGGATGGCCGAGGCCGGCGTGGTCATCCGGGATCTGACGCTCGAGAACCCGATCCGGGCCATCCGGGAGATGAGTCACGACATCACCGGCCGGCGCGGGGTCCGGCTGGCCGACGGCCGCACTGCGAGTGCGCTCGACATCCAAACCGAATACCTGGCTCATGCCCAAGCTTTCGCGAAAGCCGAGGGGATGACGTCAGGACTGCACGCCCAGGTGCTCCGACTGTGGGAGAGGACCCTCGACGCGGTGGGCACCGGCAATCTGGCCCTGGTGGAGCGGGAGATCGATTGGGTGATCAAGTGGCGGATGATCGAACGGTATGCCGCCAAGCACGGGCTCGCGCTCGATGATCCCCGGTTGCTGCAGCTGGATCTCGCCTACCACGACATCAATCGCCGACGAGGCCTCTTCTATCTGCTGCTGCGGGGAGGGCTCGTGGACCGGGTGTGCTCCGACCTTGAGACCTTCCGGGCCAAGACGGTGCCTCCCCAGACCACTCGCGCGAAACTGCGCGGGGATTTCGTCCGAGCGGCGCAGACCCGCGGCCGCGATTTCAGCGTCGACTGGATGCACCTCAAACTCAACGACCAAGCACAACGAACGGTTCTGTGTAAGAACCCCTTCGCTGCCGTGGACGAACGCGTCGACCGGTTGATCGCAGCGATGTGAGCTGGCCAGCCCCGGGATGCCGGCAGTAAACGGCAAACGGCAAACGGCACGCGAATCCGCCAGTCGAGTCCAGTAGAGTGAGGCCCGTTTGACCCTGGACCACACGATCAGAGGTGCCCGCGTGAGTGCTCCGAACCGTTCCCGTATCATCCCGAGGCCCGTGCTCGCCTCGGTTGTCGTGGCCTTGGCCTTGACCACGACCGTCGGGTGCTCCGACAGCAGCCTCAACTCGAGCCAGAGCAGCACCACTTCGACCACGTCTACTGCGACGTCTACTGCGACGGGACAGCCGAGCACGAGCGCTGCGGCTACACCGACCGTCAACGGCTCGGTCACTCCCGGGCCGTTCGGGTCACCCGAGGATCTGGCCCTGCTGGACACCATTCAGATCACCGGTGAGGATCAGCCGCAAGGGCCCACTGTGACGCTCACCGAGAAGCCTCTAGAGGTCAGCGGCACGACCCGGAAGGTCCTGCGGCCCGGGCAGGGCGTCGTCAGCAACTCTGGTAGTTACGTGTACGCCCACATCGTCATCGTCAACGGCACGACCGGGGCGGTTCTCGAGAACACCTACGAGAAGAAGGCCACCGCTGTCAGCCTGGACGCCGAGGGAGAGCTGAGCGGCATGCGGTCCGGTTTGATCGGCGTGCAGGCTGGATCACGGGTCCTCGTCGCGGCACCCCCGCGCGACTCGTTCGGGGCGGCTGGCAATCCCGAATTGGGGATCGGTGGTCAGGACCATTTGGTCTTCTATCTCGACGTGCTCGAAGTGCCGTTGGCCCAAGCCGAGGGCACCGACGTCGCTCCGGTGTCCGGGCTCCCGACGGTCACCGAGTTCGACCCGGCCACGGGACCGAGCATCCAGATGCCTGCTACCGCGCCGCCGACGGAGTTGGTCAGCCAGACTCTCATCGAGGGCGCCGGTCCGGCTGTGACCGCGGGACAGACGGTCACCGTGCACTACGTCGGCGCGCTGTGGAAGGACGGGAGTGTCTTCGACGCATCATGGACTCGCAACGAGCCGTACCGGGTCGAGAACATCGGCAAGGCACAGGTGATCTCCGGCTGGAACAAGGGCCTCGTCGACAAGACCGTCGGTTCCCGAGTGCTGCTCGTCGTACCACCGGCGGAGGGCTACGGCGAGGACGGAAGACCACCGGCGATCAGCGGCACCGACACGCTCGTTTTCGTCGTGGATATTCTCGACGCCCACTGATTTACCGACGCGGACCGTCGACGACGGCCCCGCGATCACACCCTCACGCGCACGGACAACCATGCACGCCCACACCCGGCGTCGTGCACCGACACCCAGCGAGGAGACCGTCGTGACCGATCCGTTGGACGACCGTCAGAAGCCCGAGCTCGACTATCCGGGAGACACCCCACCGAACGACCTCGTTGTCGAGGATCTCGTCGTCGGTGACGGCACCGAGGTGCGCGCCGGCAACACCGTGACAGCGCATTACGCCGGATGGGCGTTCTCGACCGGTGAAGAGTTCGACGCCTCGTGGAATCGTGGCGAACCGCTCTCCTTCCGGGTGGGGATCGGTCAAGTCATTCAAGGCTGGGATCAGGGGCTGATCGGAATGAAGGTCGGTGGCCGCCGCAAGCTGATCATTCCGGCCCACTTGGCATACGGGGATCGCGGCGCCGGCGGGGTCATCGGCCCCGGAGAGTCGCTCGTCTTCATTGTCGATCTCGTCGCTGTCCGCTGACCCCGCTGGGCCCTGCGCCGACGTCGGCGCCTGAGGGTTCAGGCGGCCGGAGTGCAGCGAGCCGAAGTTCCTCAGACGAGCATTCTCGCGGGAGCCCAGATGCAGTCGGCTCTTGGATACAGTCGTGGACTGTGCCGCAATCCACTGCTGCTGCCAAGACCGAACGGCTGCTCAATCTCGTCATCGCGCTGCTGTCCACCAGACGCCCCCTGACCAAAGCCCAATTGCGCACGGCAGTGCCGCAATACCATCAGACGAGCAGCACCGAGGCCTTTGACCGGATGTTCGAGCGCGACAAGGATGAGTTGCGCGAGCTAGGCATCCCGTTGGTGACCCGCGACGACGAATGGTCACCTGACGATGCTGGCTATCTGATCGACCAGCGCGAATACGCGATACCACCGATCGAAGTCGAGCCCGAGGAGCTGGTCGCGCTGGCCTTAGCCGGCCGGGTGTGGGCGCACGCAAGCCTGGCCGGACCGGCTGCTGCGGCGATGGCCAAGCTCACGGCGGCCGGGGTCGATCTCGACCCCACGTCCCTGGTCGGCATCGAACCTCGAGTCCGCACGACCGAAGCAGCATTCGAACCGGTCAAACAGGCACTGGTCGCCCGCCGACAGATCCGGTTCGATTACCGCAATGCCAGCGGCGAGTTCTCGACCAGGCGGCTGCAACCGTGGGGGCTCACCCAAGCCCGGGGTCACTGGTATGTCACCGGGCACGACCTCGACCGAGCAGCCGAACGGGTATTCCGGCTCAGCCGGATCATCGGCCCGGTTACCACCGTGGGTGGCCCTGCCGCGTACGACATCCCCGACGATCATCATCCTCGGGTGCTGGCTCAGCAGGCCGAACCGATTCCGGTCGACCAGCCACCGGCAATCCTGCGAGTGCGGGCTGGAGCCGCTAACGCACTGCGGCGGCGGGCCCGGACAGTCGGTGAGATCGACGACGACTGGTCGCTGATCGATATCGACTACCAGGACACCACGTCACTTGCCCAAGAAGTGGCCGGTTTCGGACCGGACGTCGTCGTGGAGGCCCCGATGGACCTCCGTGAGGCCGTCGTGGAGTTGCTCGCCAACGCAGCACGACGGCATACCGCAGCGACACGGCCGACCCACCTCGCCGAGCAACCTCACGAAGCGCCCGACCCCAAGAGATCCGGTATGCCGCAGGCTCATGATCGAGGGCGAGGCGTCGAGTCGGCGACGACCCGCCTCACCCGGCTGCTCACTATGGTGCCGTGGCTGCTAGGCCACCAAGGGGTCAGCACACGAGACGCGGCCGAACGTTTCGGTGTGACGCCCGAACAACTCGAGAGCGACTTGGCGTTGCTCTTCGTCTGCGGCACCCCCGGGCACCTGCCCGACGACCTCATCGAAGCCGACTGGGAGGACGGACGGATCTACATCGGCAATGCCGAGGCGATCGCCCGGCCGTTGCGGTTGACCGTCGACGAGGCCCTCACCCTCATGGTGGGTCTGCGCGCCCTAGCGAGCATGCCCGGCGTGGCCGCACGCGATGCCGTGCTCGGTGCTCTGACCAAGATCGAAGCTGCCACCGGCGCAGTCGCCAGTGTGGCTTCCCACGTGAGCGTCACCCTCGCTGACAGCACCGAGAGCGACGTGTTGGGGGAGGCCACCCGTGCAGCCCGTGACCATAGACGGGTCTGGTTGCGCTACCAGTCGTTCGGCCGTGACGAGATCACCGAGCGGCAGGTCGACCCGATGCGCGTAGTCAACCTCGATGCGCACTGGTATCTCGAAGGCTGGTGTCACCGGGCCGAGCAGGTGCGGCTTTTCCGCCTGGACCGGGTCCAGGACCTGCGGGTGCTCGACGTCGACGGCACTCCACCGGAGCAGGCCGAGCCGCTCGATCTCACCGGCGACATCTACGTACCGGCCCCCGATCACCCGCGAGTGGTCCTGCACGTCGAACCGACGGAGGCGTGGATCGCCGACTACTACCCGACGGAATCGGTCGTCGACCTCCCGGAAGGGCGTCGCCAGATCGCCCTGCGGGTCGCAGACCCGACCTGGGTGCGACGCCTTGCCTGGCGTCACGGCGGGCGCGTCGTCGTCGTGCAACCGGTCGAGTTGGTCAGCACGATCGAGCGAGGGGCCACTGAGGCTCTGGCTGCTTACGAAGCCTGAACACCCGTGGTCGGGTGCCACACCGGGCCTACCCATGTGGTGCCGGCTCGGCTCACGTTGGCCTGTGCCCGGTGGGTCAGCCGCGTAGACTGAACAACCAAGGGTCGTCCGACCACCTGTACCTGCATGCCGGTACACGAGAACCGCACGAGAACTGCACCCGATCCGTTTGGAGGGCTCTGTCATGTGGAGAGACCTGCTGCAGCCCAGCCACTTGATCATTCTCCTGTTGCTTGCTGCGGTGCTCTTCGGCTGGAAACGGCTGCCGGACATGGCGCGCAGCCTGGGCCGGTCGATGCGCATCTTCAAATCCGAGGTCTCGGAAATGAAGAGCGACGGCAAGACCGCCAAGCCGAGTCCCGCGGCCGACGACACGGTCACCGGCAACGTGGTGCCGCCGCAGAGCTCTGGTCCGGGTGATTCCCCGCCAACCGCCCACCGACCGGATCACCCCCGGCCCGAGCCGCAAGCCGCGCCGCACCCTGACCAGGCTTGAGAGCGTAGCCGACTGACACGGCATCCCGACCTGCGTTAGACACACGACACCAGATGCCAACTCTGCGACGAAGATCCCGCGACCCTGAGGGGCGGATGCCGCTCGTCGACCACTTCCGGGAGCTACGCAACCGGACGGTGAAGTCGGTCGTCGCGATCCTGTTGGCCAGCACCGTCGGCTGGTGGAAGTGGAACGACATCTTCAGCTCTCTCACCAGGCCACTCACCGAGATCGCCCAGGAGCGGGGCCTGAGCACCGCGTCACCGAACTTCTCGTCGATCACCGATTCGTTCTCGATCCTCATCACGACCGGGCTCTTCGTCGGCTTCGTCTTGACCTCGCCGGTGTGGATCTACCAGATGTGGGCGTTCGTCGTGCCCGGTCTGACGAAACGGGAGAAGCGGGTCACCCTGATCTTCGGCGGCCTGTCCGCACCGCTGTTCATCGCCGGGTGCATCACCGGATACCTGGTGTTGCCGCGGGCGGTGCACGCCATGTTGTCCTTCACGCCACCGACCGGCTCGAACTTCATTCCGGCTGCCGACTATCTGAGTTTCGTCCTCAAGTTCATCCTGGCCTTCGGTATCGGATTCCTGCTGCCGGTCTTCCTCATCGCGCTCAACGCCGCGCATGTCCTGCCGGCCCGCGTCATGATCAAGACCTGGCGGATGTCGGTGTTCCTCATCTTCGTCTTCGCCGCGATGATGACCCCGACGCCGGACGCCTACACGATGCTGATCATGGCGGCTCCTCTCATCGCTCTCTACTTCGGCGCCGTCGGGGTTTCCTACCTGATGGACCGCCGGCGAGCCAAGCGAGCCCAGGCTGCCGATTCCAGTTGGGGATCGTTGCCCGACGACCAACCCTCACCCCTGTGAACCCACTCTGAGCTCACTCTGAGTTCACAGTGAGCCCCACCGTGAACCCACCGTGAGGCCACTGTGAACCCCTGCCATCTCGGGGCCGGTCCGCTTTCCCGTGATTGCTGTTCCGACCGACCCGGTAGCCTCACCGCGTGGACCCGACCCGGCTCGCGCTGTCGCGGGTAGGACTGCTCGTCAATCCCGCCTCGGGTGACGGACGGGCCCAGCGGCTCGGTGCCCGGCTGCGGGACGTGCTGCTGCACAGTGGACACGAGGTCGTCGATCTGGCGGCATCCGACGGCGCCTCCGCCCGCCAGATCAGCCGGGCAGCGGTGCACGACGGGCGCATCGACGCGCTGGCCGTCGTCGGTGGCGACGGCACCGTCCACATCGGCGCGAATGCCTGCGCCGGCACCGGGGTGCCGTTGGCGATCCTCGCTGCGGGCACGGGCAACGACAACGCCCGAGCGCTCGGGCTCGGCGCCGGCGACGTCGCGTTGACCGCACGGCTACTCGGCGCAGCTCGGGTCAAGCCGGTCGATCTCGGCAGGAGCCGGGGCATCAACGGCAGAGCCGACCGGTGGTGGCTCGGGGTGCTCGGCGGCGGTTTCGACACCGTCGTCAACCAACGCGCCCGGCGGATCCGCTGGGTGCACGGCACGGCCCGCTACGTCGCCGCCGTCGCCGCCGAGCTGCGCACCTTTCGCGGGTTCCGGTATGCCGTGCACGTCGACGGCGAGCGGATCAAGACCACGGCGATGCTCGTCGCGGTGGGCAACGGCGTGGCGTTCGGCGGGGGAATGCGAGTCTGCCCGGACGCCCGGATGGACGACGGCTTGCTGGACGTGACGATCGTGCACCAGGTCAGCCGACGCGAGTTCGTCCGGGTCTTCCCCAAGGTTTTCCGTGGCGCGCACGTCGATCACCCTGCCGTTCATATGCTGCGGGGGCGCACGGTGCGGCTGGCGGCAACCGGCGTGCGGACCCAGGCCGACGGTGAGGACTTCCTCGCGCTGCCAGTCACCCTCGAAGCTGCACCGGCGGCATTGCGAGTGTGCGCACCGTGAGCCGCCCCCCGGCATACCCACGTCTGGAGGAATTCGCAGCCGGCTTCGACTTCACTTTCGACGACTTCCAGACCACCGCCTGCCGGGCTGTCGAGCGCGGGCAGGGCGTGCTCGTGGCCGCGCCGACCGGTGCCGGCAAGACGATCGTCGGCGAGTTCGCCGTGCACCTGGCGCTGGCCACCGGGCGCAAGGCCTGCTACACGACGCCGATCAAGGCCTTGTCGAATCAGAAGTACCTCGATCTGTGCCGCCGGTACGGTCCCGACCGGGTCGGCCTGCTCACCGGCGACTCGTCGATCAACGGCGAGGCACCGGTCGTCGTGATGACGACCGAAGTGCTGCGCAACATGCTCTACGCCGGGTCGGCGACCCTGGCCGGGCTCGGGTATGTCGTCATGGACGAGGTGCACTATCTCGCCGACCGGTTCCGGGGGCCGGTCTGGGAGGAGGTCATCATCCAACTGCCCGACGACGTGCTCGTCGTCTCACTGTCGGCGACGGTGTCGAACGCGGAGGAGTTCGGGGCGTGGCTCGGCGAGGTCCGTGGGGGAGCGGCCAATGGGAAAGACACCAGTGGGGGAGAGACCAGCGGGGGAGAAGCCACTGGCGGGGGAGTGGAGATCATCGTCTCTGAACACCGTCCGGTGCCGTTATGGCAACACCTGCTCGTGGGGCGTCAGCTCTATGACCTTTTCGTCGACGACTCCGAGACGGGTCGGATCAATCCGGAGCTCTGGGCGCGGCTGCGGCGCGAGACCGGCAATCCGGGAAGTGAACGCCCGGGTGCCACCCGGGGCGGCGGGCGCCATCCACGGGCCGCTCGCGGACACCAGTTGCCGTCGCGACAGCAAGAGTTGGAGAGCCTCGATCGAGCCGGCTTGTTGCCAGCGATCTCCTTCATCTTCAGTCGGGCCGGGTGTGACGCAGCGGTCGCGCAGCTGCTGCACTCCGGGGTCCGACTGATCCCTGCCGAAGAGGGTGAGCAGATCCGGCGACTCGTCGAAGAACGGGTCATGGGGCTCGCGCACGATGACCTCGACGTGCTCGGCTACCGGGACTTCGTCGACGGACTCACTCGTGGGTATGCCGCGCACCACGCCGGTATGCTGCCGACCTTCCGGGAGATCGTCGAAGAACTCTTCAGCGCCGGCCGGGTCCGGGCCGTCTTCGCGACGGAGACCCTGGCGTTGGGTATCAACATGCCGGCCCGCACGGTGTTGCTGAAGAAGCTCGTCAAGTTCAACGGCGAACAGCACGCCGACCTCACACCCGCGGAATACACCCAACTCACTGGCCGGGCCGGTCGCCGCGGCATCGACATCGAAGGCCATGCCGTCGTGGTGTGGCGCCCCGGACTCGATCCGGCGGCAGTGGCGGGGCTGGCATCCACCCGCACCTACCCGCTGGATTCCAGTTTTCGGCCGACGTACAACATGGCGGTCAACCTCGTGGCGCAGGTCGGGCGTGACCGAGCGCGTGGCGTGCTCGAGGCGTCGTTCGCGCAGTTCCAGGCCGACCGGGCCGTGGCCGGGTTGCTGCGCACGCTGCGGCGTAACGCACGCCAGCTCGACGAGTATGCCGCGGCGATGGTCTGCGAGGCCGGCGACTTCGGTGAGTATGCCGGGTTGCGTGAGCAGTTGCGGACCCTGGAGAAGAGCTCGTCGCAGGCCGCGGCTGCGCGTCGTCGCACGGCGGTGGCCGACTCGTTGGCCCGGCTGCGGATCGGTGACGTCATCTGGGTGCCGGCTGGTCGTCGGGCCGGGTGGGCAGTGGTCGTCACTCCGGCCACGGCACGGCCGGGCCGAGGCCGGGGAGCCGGTGGCACAGCCGGGCCTTGGGTGGTCACCATGGACCGGCGGCTGCGGCGACTCACGGCGACCGACGTGCCGACCGCCGTGCATGTCGAGACGCAGCTCCGGGTGCCCAAGCACGTCAACACCAACAGCCCCAAAGACCGTAAGGATCTCGCGGCATCGTTGCGCAACGCGGTCCGCGGGCGGCCGGTGCCGTCACCGAGGGAAGGCTTCGCCCGGCAGCAAGCAGGTGGCTCGGACGATCAGCGCCGGATCCACGAGCTGCGCGCTCAGCTCCGAGCGCATCCGGTGCACGGGTGCCCGAGGCGGGAAGAACACGCCCGCTGGGCCGAGAAGTGGTGGCGCGTGCGCCGGGAGAGCGACCGGATCGAGCGCACCGTCGAGGGGCGGACCAACAACGTGGCTCGCACCTTCGATCGGATCTGCGCGCTGCTCGAGCAGCGCGGCTATCTCGGTGACAGTGGCGATGCCGTCACCGAGGCCGGTGCCCGCCTGCGCCGGCTCTACACCGACAAGGATCTCTTGACTGCCGAATGCCTCCGGCAGGACGTCTGGCGCCAAGTCGGCCCCGCCGGGTTGGCGGCATGCGTCTCGGCGCTTGTGCACGAGCCCCGGGGTGACGCGGCGCAATCGTCACGCCGCCAGCCACCGATCGATGTCACGGAGGCGCTGGAGGCGATGACCGCCATCTGGGATGAGCTGCACCAACAGGAGCGCCGACACGGGCTTCCGACGACCCCGCCGCCCGAGCCCGGGATCGCCTGGATGCTCCACGCCTGGGCGACCGGGCAACGCCTCGAGGTCGTGCTCCGCGGATCGGAGCTGGCTGCCGGCGACTTCGTGCGTCGGTGCAAGCAGGTGGTCGACGTGCTCGGACAGCTGGCGATAGTCGCTCCGCACCCGGCACTCGCCGCGAAAGCACGCAAGGCCGGTGACGCCGTGCTCCGAGGTGTGGTGGCTGCCGACCGGCTCGACTGATCCCGTCCCTTGCAATCCACGTACGCTTACGAACGCGCCGGACTTCGCCGGATCGACGGCGACCCAGGCTCGGTCCTCGGACAAGGCGCCCTCGAGACCATCCCCCACCGGCATACCGGATGCCACACCCACTAGGGTCGGATGTGAACCGCGGGCAGGTCTGGCTACTGAGCTGCTGGAGCCGCAGCGGAAGGCAGACGAACAAGCGAAAGGGAGCCAGCATGCAGCAATTGACCGGTCTCGATGAGATGTTCCTATCGCTGGACACGAGAAGGAGCACGGGACACGCTGCCGCTCTGGCCTACTTCGACGGCAGCAGCGGAGAGCCGCGTGACGAGCTCGCGTTCCTACGTCAGCGGATCGCCGAGCGCTTGCCGAACCTGCCGCTGTTTCGCTGGAAGCTCCATGACATGCCACTGGGGATCGATCAGCGGTACTGGGTGACGACTCCCGACCTCGACCTCGACTATCACGTGACCGGCATCAAGCTCCGGGCGCCCGGTGGTGAGAAGGAACTGGAGCGGACCGTCGACCGGATCATGCGCGAGCACCTGGATCGTGACCGACCCATGTGGCGGATGTATGTCATCACCGGCCTCGCGGATGGTCGCTACTGCTACCTGCTCAAGCTGACCCACGGGTTGGCCGACGGAAGTGTCATCTGGGCGGTATACGAGCTCCTGTCAGACGACCCCGCGGAACCGCTCGTCACTGCCGAAGAAGAACTGCCGACCCCCCCGAACCGCCTCGGGATGCTGGCCAAAGGCACGGTCGGCCTGGCGCGCAAGCCGGTCGAGATCGTCAAGCTACAGGCCGAGCTGGCCAAGTGGGCCAAGTCCAAGGGCGGCAAACAGCCCTCCCCGGTGCTGTCCACTGCAGCACGATTGCTGCCGGGTGAATTGGGCAAGCCGGTGGCGAAGCTGGCCAATCGTCTCCGGGGCGACGACTCGACCGACGTCGCATCGCTGATGCCGACACTGCGCCCACCCAAGGTCGTCTTCAACGGCACCTCGACGACCGACGTCACCAACGTGCACGTAAGGCTGAAGATCGCCGAGTTGCGCAAGGCCGGCAAGCTCGTCGGTGGCACCATCAACGACGCGGTCCTGGCGATCACGGCGGGTGCTCTGCGGAAGTATCTCGCCGACCACGGGGGTGCGCCGGAGCGTCCGCTCATCACCGCCGCACCGATCTCGTGGCGCAACGGCACCGAAACCGAGCGCTGGGCCAACCAGATCTGGATGCTCTTCATGCCGATCCCGACCCACCTCGACGACCCGCTCGAACGCCTCAAATACGCTCGTGCGGCAGCCAACCAGGCCAAGCTTGACTGGGACGGTGTGCCTGGGCACCTGCTGCGCCGGATCAGCGCCCTCGTGCCCGGGGCGCTTGTCACCACGAGCGCGCAGATCCTGTCCTACCTGCCCGGAGCGCTCAACCCGCAGATCTACAACCTGTCGATCTCCAACGTGCGTGGCCCGGCTAAGAGCCCCACGTTCGGCGGGCGCGAGATCGAGAACTACGTCGTCTACGGGTTCCTCCCGCCGGGTATCGGTCTGCTCGTCGCGGGGCAGAGCCTCGGCGACCACATCAGCCTGTGCACCACGCTATGCCGGGATCTCATGCCCGGCTACGAGAAGCTGCCCGGGTTGTTGCAGGAAAGCCTCGACGAGCTCCTCGAGCTCGCGCAGGACTAGCCGAGACCGATCGCCGCGAGCACCCGGTTGAGCGGACCGGTCAGCCCGAAGTCGACGGCCAAGCGCGACAGCAGCACCGGGTCGGCCACTTCGGCGGGTAGCCGAAGATCGAGCTCCGGGACGGGAGCCCGGGTCGCCACCCGCACCACCTGGGGCGCGACGTCGAGGTATGCCGTCCCGGCCTCCAGCCGGGTGCGTCGGGCGCCTTTGATCCGCGGGTCACCGTCGGCCAGCGCTGCCCGGATGCCGGCGAGCGAGCCGAAGGTGGCCAATAGATCTGCTGCCGTCTTCTCCCCGATGCCGGGGACACCGGGCAGACCGTCGGAAGCGTCGCCGCGCAGGATCGCCAGATCGAGGTATGCCGCGCCGGTCGGGACGCCGTAGGTGGTCTGCAGGTAGGCGTGGTCGACGGCAGTCGCATCACGGACCCCACCCTTGGCGGTGTAGAGCACCCGGATCCGGGCTTGGTCGTCGACGAGCTGGAACAGGTCCCGGTCGCCGGTGACGACATCGATCGGCATGGTGCCGCGGTGACGGTCGGCCAGGGCACCGATGACATCGTCGGCCTCGAAACCGTCCACGCCCACGCGGCATACCCCGAGCGCGTCGAGCGCTGCCGCGATGACCGGCACTTGCGGCACGAGATCGTCGGGACTCTCTTCGGCGACGGCCGACCCGTCGGGCGAACCACCGGGCGCCGCATCGATCGATCTGTCCAATGGTCCCAGGTGCGGTTGCCGGTCCCCGGCCGCTGCCCGCTCTGGCATCGGCGGGTCGGACTCCCGGGCGACCCGATGGGTCTTGTAGGTCGGGATCAACGCCACCCGCCACTGGGGGCGCCAGTCGTTGTCCCAGCAGGCCGCCAGGTGGGTGGGTCGGTGTTTGTCGATGAGCGTGGCCACCATGTCGAGCAAGCCGCGCACTGCGTTCGTCGGTGGCTCGTCGGCTGTGGTGCGCCGATCCGGAACGCCGAAGAAGGCTCGGAAGTAGAGGCTCGCCGAGTCGAGCAACAGCAGCCGTGGGGACGGGGGCATGGGTGCATCGTGCCACTACGACGCTCCACCGAGTCGGCCAATCCCCGAACCCTGCCCAGCCATATCGACGAGTTATGCGAGCGACTACCGACGCTGCGGGGTCGGTCGGTGGGCGCTGGACGGCAGCGGTTCCGCCAGGACAGCGTTCTTGGCGCGGCTGACAGTGCACGGGATCGAACTCGACCCACTGAGCAAACGCCGTGCCGGTGGGCATGGCCGACAACGCACTGCCTTCGTCGGTCCAGCTCGTTTGACGCGCCTGGGCCGACCGGCAACTCCTGGAAGTCGGCACTATGCTGGAGACCACGTGCCGGCAGATGCGGCCAGAGCACAACGCAAGCAGGTGCCGGCTCTCTTGACATCCGCGTCGCCGCCCGATCGACGCCTTCGAGACGCACTGATCACCAGACCACCATCCAAGAACCCCCGGTCGATACCCGGTCGGCCCGCACCCGCCGGGCCGAGCGATCCAATCACCACGAAACCGGGGACAGGCCACATACCCCCGGAAGGAAGAGAACATGTCCAAGATCAGCAGCATCCGCAGCTACGAGATGCTGGACAGCCGCGGAAACCCGACCGTGGGCGTGCAGCTAGAGCTGCAGGACGGCAGTCAGGGGTTCACCCTGGTCCCGTCTGGCGCCTCG
>PDRO01000022.1 GCA_002748155.1 Actinomycetales bacterium
CCTCGGCCAACTCGCTCGCTTCGCGCTCGTGGGCGCCAGCGGCGTGGTCGTCAACAACGCTGTGCTGGTGCTGTGCAACGTGATCGGCCGTGACGGGTTGTCGATCTCCGCCAGCGATGTGCTCATTGACCTGCCGGTCACCGACTTCAACGTGCGCTACTACCACGCCTACGCGATGACGGCGTTCCTGGTGGCGAGCATGTCCAACTTCATCGCCAACCGGTATTGGACGTTCTCCTCCACCTTCCGAGCGCATTTCTTCAAGGAGTACTGGCCGTTCCTGTCGGTCGGGCTGGCCGCTCAGGTGATCGGTCTCGGCCTGCTGACGCTCTTGATGCATCCGCACTCGCCGATCGGCCTGCCGGACAGCATCTTTGACGGTTCCAGTGGGTTCAGGACCAAGCTGTACTGGGCGAACCTGATCGTCATCGCCTTCACTACACCGATCAATTTCGTCTTCAACAAGCTATGGACCTTTCGTTGGGTGCGCAACCGGCATGGGCGGGATCGGTCCGGCCGGCGCCCCGGTAGCGTGCTGCGCTGAATCCTGGGTGCTGGGCGGCGCCATCGTCCGGCCCTTGTCGGCATTGCCCGTGCCGGGCCGGCGCGTCCCGTCACGTGCGCCTCAGCGAGGCCAGGGACGCCTCGACGGCAGCGGCTGCTGAGCACGCGCCGACGCCACGGCACCGAGCGTGTGCGACAGCGTCAGCCACCCGCCGACGATGGCCACGGCGCGCACCGGACGCACGGTCCGGGGCACGCCGGCTGTGCGCAGAACGCGAACGGCGAAGAACAGCTGGGGGATGACGACGAGCGGTGCGGAGACCGACCCGGTGGTGTACTTCTTCGCCGCCGCTGACACCAGGATGTGGCCGAACCCGTGGAGGCCGAAGACCCACTGGAAGTCCTGGTAGAGACGTCCTCGGCCGCGGGTTCGGATGCCGTCGGCCACCGCGGTCGTGCACAACCCCGCCATCATCGCGATGGCGACGTTGATGTGCCGCTGATCGATGGTGCGAGCCCAACGAGGAAGCCAGACCCGGGCCGGCAACGCGTCGACGGACTCCCGCAGCGTGGGCACATACGTGATCAATTCCTCCCCGTCGTTGGCCACGAAGGACACCGCCAGCGACACAGGGACGAGCCACCGATCCCGATCGTCGAGTTTTCCGTCCATGCCGGCGCCTCCCCGCTTGCCTTTTCGCTACCAATAGTAGCGGAACGGTTCAGGTGAAGTTTCGCTACCATGAGTAGTGCAACAGGGGCCAAACGGGAGGCGGAGCCACCGATGTCGACGGGGCGTCCCCGCGATCCAGAGGTCGAGAAGCGGGTGCTGAACGCGGTCTTTGCTTTGCTCACCGAGAAGGGCTACTCGGGTCTGCGTATCGACG
>PDRO01000023.1 GCA_002748155.1 Actinomycetales bacterium
TCTTCGTTTCGCCGGCCGCGTGGAACCGCTGGTTCACCCACCCGTATGACACTGTCGGTGAAACGGACCTTTCGCCCGCCAATCGTGATGAGCTGAGACATATCTGCGTAGCAGCCTCCGCCAGGCATGCCCACGACATTCCGGGAGCCGACTTTCCCCTGAGGACCAGCAATGATGAGATAGGGCTGTGGGATCAGTGACCTTCGACACGTCAAGACAGCACGAGGACCCTCGTCGGCCCCCGGCCGATTTGCTCGATGCTGTCCGGGAATCCCTCCAGGGCCATTCGCGCCATCAAGTTGTCATGTTCATCGCCAGGGTCAAGCGGTGGTGGGGCGAACTCATCGACGGGCTCACCCCGGTCTACCCGGACCCACAGGTACTCGCCCGGCGGTGTGTGCTGCTGGCCGCCGCCGCTCACGCCCAACGTGACGAGGAGTTGCTCCGGCGCGACGCCGAACGCACGGTTTCACCCGACTGGTTCCAGCAGCCGGACGCCATCGGGTACGCCGCCTACGCCGACCGGATGGTGGAGTCCGGTGGTCTGAGCGGCGTGGCCAAGGCCACCGAGTACTTGCAGGAACTCGGCGTCACCTACCTGCACCTGATGCCGGTGCTCAAGCCGCGCCCGATCCCCAACGACGGCGGATACGCGGTAGCCGACTACCGCGAGATTCGCGACGACCTGGGCGAGATGGCAGACCTGCGCGAACTGACGACAGCGCTGCATGAGGCCGGCATCAGCCTGTGCCTGGACCTGGTGCTCAACCACGTCGCACGCGAACACGAATGGGCCCGTCGGGCGCAGGCCGGCGAGCAAAAGTACCGGGACTACTTCTACATCTTTGCCGACCGCACCGAGCCCGACGCCTACGAGGCAACCCTGCCCGCGGTCTTCCCGGACAACGCGCCCGGAGACTTCACCTGGGACGACACGCTCGGCGCCTGGGTGTGGACGACGTTCAATTCCTATCAATGGGACCTGAACTGGACCAATCCGGATGTGTTCGCCGACATGCTGGATGTGATGCTGTTCCTGGCCAACCACGGTGTGGACGTGCTGCGCTTGGACGCCATCGCATTCCTGTACAAGCGGCAAGGTACCGACTGCCAGAACCAGCCGGAGGTTCACCACATCACCCAGGCACTGCGGGCGGTGGTGCGGATGGCAGCCGCGAGCGTGGCTTTCCTGGCCGAGGCGACCGTTGCTCCGAGCGCACTGGTGTCCTACCTGGGCAGAGGCAAACACCACGGCAAAGTGGCGGACCTGGCCTACAACAACAGCCTGATGGTGCAGCTGTGGTCGATGATCGCCAGCCGGGACACCAGGCTG
>PDRO01000024.1 GCA_002748155.1 Actinomycetales bacterium
CCTCGCCTTCCATCTTCACCACCACCAGCAGGAACTTGAACGGTTCCACCGCTTGCAGCGCGTGGGGCACCTCGGCGGGCATGACGATGGTGTCACCGGCGGTAAGCGTCTGCGTCACGCCGTCGATGGTGATCTCGACCTTGCCTTCCAGCACCTGCGCCATGGCGTCGCCGGGGGCAGAATGGGTCGAAAGCCCCTCGCCCTTGTCGATGGCAAAAAGCGTGATGCCGACGCCCGGGTTCTGGGTCAGGGTCAGGCTGGCCACCTTGCCGGGCTTGTAGTCCACCAGATCGGCCATGTGCAGTACGCTGCGGTGGTCGAGGTTTCGGATAAGTTTGTCTGCCATGTCAGCTGTCCTCGTTCTGGAATGTAATCTGCAACATCTTGAAAGCCTTGCCGCCGCCGATGGCATGGGGCCGTCCGGCGGCGACCGCCAGCGCCTCGCCCGGGGCCAGCGCCGCCCAATGGTCGCCAAAGGAAATCCGGGCGCTCCCTTCAAGCAGCAGATATAGCGTGTCGCCGGGATAGGATTCGGCGCTGATCGTCTCGCCATCGGCAAAGCTGAACAGCGAGATCTGCACATCCGGCGAGCGCGACAGCGCCATGCTGATCACCTGATCGGGCGCGGTGTCGATCAGCCCGGAGAGGCTTGCGGCGCGGTCTTCAGGCAGGTTCTTGAGCGTTTGCATCGGGGCTCTCCTCTTGCAACAGCCGACCGTCGCGCATCACATACAGGCGGTGGGCGATGTCGCGGATTTCGGCCGGAACATGGGTGACATACAGCACGGTCATCTCGGGGCGCGCGGCCAGCATGCGTTTGAGATCGGCCAGAATTGACGCTTTCAGGGCCGCATCAAGCGCGCTGAAGGGCTCATCCAGCAGCAGAATGTCGGGCGCCACCGCCATGGCGCGGGCGATCGAAACCCGCTGGCGCATCCCACCGCTGAGCTGCGCGGGGAAACGCTCTTCGTGCCCCGCCAGCCCGACCGCAGTCAGCGCGGCCATGGCTCGGGCGCGGCTGTCACTTTCTGCTCCGGTAGCGTCCAGCGCAAAGCGCACATTGTCCAGCGCGCTGCGCCATGGCAACAGCCGGGGGTCCTGAAACACGAAACCGATCCGTGCCGAGCCGACCTGCACCCGGCCGCTCGTGGGCGTGACCAGCCCGGTGATCACGTTCAGCAGGGTGGATTTTCCACAGCCCGACGGCCCCAGCAGCCCGACCACCTCGCCCTTGTCCACCGTCAGCGACAGCCGGTCCAGCACCAGCCTGTCGCCAAAGCGGACCGAAATGTCCTCCAGCGCGATCATGCCCCCTCCC
>PDRO01000007.1 GCA_002748155.1 Actinomycetales bacterium
CTCGGTCTTCCCGTGGATGATGGCGCTGGTCGCCGTCGTGACCTTCCTGGTGCTCGCCCGGGCATTCCGGTCGGTGCTGCTGCCGATCAAGGCCATCACGGTGAACTTGCTGTCGTTGGGTGCCGTGCTGGGTGCGCTCGTGCTCGTCTGGCAGTGGGGTTGGGGCACCGAGATCATCTTCGGAATCCGGCCGGACGGCTCGGTCGGCACCTTCGTTCCGGTGACAGTGTTCGCCTTCCTATACGGACTGTCGATGGACTACGAGGTGTTCGTCCTGTCCCGGGTGCGGGAGGAGTTCGACCGGACCGGGTCCACCCCACTGGCGGTGATCAACGGCGTCGCGCACACCGGGCGACTGGTCACGGCCGCGGCCCTTATCCTGTTCTTCGCCTTCGCCAGCATGTCTATGGGTGGCGAGTTGGACGTTGCTGTCTTCGCCTCGGGGCTGGCGCTCGGCATCCTGCTCGACGCCACTGTCATCCGTGCGTTGCTCGTCCCGGCTACTGTCGCGATGATGGACCGCTGGAACTGGTGGCTTCCGGACTGGCTGGCCCGGCTGCTAAGAGTAGAGCCGTCACCGCTACCACCCTCCTGAGCACGCCGGGCTCGATGAGCTCGTGGCGGTAGATCGGGACCTGACCAGGTCCGCCGGACGGGGCGTCTGGGCGCCACTCAGGATCGTCGTCTACGGGTCTTGTCCCGGGTGATCCCCCGCAGCCCAGGCGGATCGCTGACCAGTTGGCGTGGTTGATCGGCCACGACCCCGGCTGCGGCGGCCGCGGCATACCGGCTGGCCGCTTCCCGCAAGAGTGACGTCAAGCGGCACGTCGAAGACCGTGAGAGAGCCGGCGTCTTCGCGGTCATTGGTCGTGTTGCCGTTCCGTCGGGGTGGTTTTGCCGCAGCAGCGCGGGCTGCCTACTGGCGGACCGTGCGCATTGCTGCTGGGTGAGGCAAGATGGACTGATGAGCCACGCAGGTCCACCAAGCTCTCCGGGCTCCGGCATGCCGGAGCCCGGCTCACCTGTGGAACCGGACTGGTTGCGAGTCGGCACCGCTGAGCGAGAGCAGGCGATCGCGCAACTCCGCGAGCACTACGAGGCCGGCCGGCTCGACCCCGCGGAGCACGAGGCGCGGTTGACCAAGGCACACGACGCGGTGACCCGCGCTGATCTTGAGGCGCTTTTCGCCGATCTACCGGCCGCCGGCGTGCCAGCAACGATCACCAGCCCCGGTTCGGTGGTGTCAACAGAGGTAGCCGAGAAGGACGAGAAGGAAGGGACACTCGACCGCTTCCGCGGCACGATCGTGGCGCTGACCCCGATCGTCTGCGTCCTGCTCTTCCTCACCAGTCGGGTCACGTGGCATATCTTCTTCGCCATCCCGATCGTCTCGATCCTGCTCTACGGGACGGCGCGCAAGAAGGATTGAGCGACCACCGTCACGCGCCTTTCGCACCGTCCGCACGGTCAAGGCCCAAGAGTGACGCACAAGCCGCGATGAGCCGGGTGCGCAAGGCTTGGCCGAGCGCGGCAAACCGGCGTTGTTCGGCGGCATACACCGCTTTGCCGGCCGGGGTCTCGACCGGGATGGGCTCGTAACCCAACTCGCGCAGGTCGTAGGGCGAGGCGCGCATGTCGAGCTCACGCAGCGCCCGGGCGTGCTCGAAACAGTCGGCGACGAGCTCGCTGGGCAGGCCGGGCGCCAGCCGCATCGCCCACTTGTAGAGGTCCATCCCGGCGTGCAGACACCCGGGCTGCTCGAGCTCGAGCTGTCGAGCCCGGGTGAGTTGCTCGGTGTTACGTGGGCGAGCCGGTTCGGTGAAGAACCGGAACGCGTCGAAATGACTGCAACGCAACGAATTCGCTTCGACAACTGCGTCGGTGCCGGCCGACCCGAGCCGCAGTGGCCAGCCTGTGTGGCGCACGTCGCCGGGTGCGAGCCGGTAGACCATGGCCCACTCGTGCAACCCGAAACACCCCAACTGCACCGGTCGCGCTGCGGTCGCCTCGAGCAGGGCGAGCACCTGCCGCACCCGGGCTGCACGTGCCTGCCGGTATGCCGCGAGGTCGAGCTCGGTGTCGGCACCGATGACGCGGGTGAACCGCCAGTTCGCCCGCTCGTCGTGGGCGGCACCGGCCAGGCGCACCCCAGGCCCGGGATGCCAGCGGCGCAATGCCGACACCGTGAAGGGGTAGTAGACGAAGAGGAAGTCCTCGACCGGATGTGCCCGCCCTTCGGTCCGGCGCCGCCGGTGGCCTGCGGTGAGCGCATCGACCCGCGCGCCGTGGGCGGCGGCTGCGGCAGTCCACTGCGCCCGGCCGAGCACCGTGTGCCCGCTGGAGGGCGAAGCGTCCAGGCCGTCAGTCGTCGCACTATGCGCAACAGCGCTGATCACCCGGGTGTGCTCGGCCACTATCGAAGCCTACGGCGCGGTAGGGCGTGCGGACATGTCGCTGGCGATCGGCGAGGCGGGTTCCCTAGTGCTTTGTTTGAACGAGAGCAATGGACTATGCCGGTGCTCATCCGAATCGATGCCGCGTCGACGACACCGGTTTACCAACAGATCGCCGATGCGGTGACGGCAGCGTCTTCGTCGTCACGGTGGCGGAGGCCACCGGGGCCGCCGCCATGATCAACACGGTGGCCGAGCGGCAACGCTCGGGCCAAGGCTGAGTTCGGCCGGTCAGTCCTGACACACCGGCTGACAGACCGGCTGACACAAGGGCCGACACAAAGGCTGACATGGTGGCTGACACATAGAGTCGGGATATGCGGATCGCGAGATACACGCTGGGCGAGGACCCGGCATACGGCGTCGTCGAGGGCCAGATCGGCGCGGATGGCTCGACCGACCATGTGGTGCTGCACCCGATCAAGGGCGACCCGCTCTACGTCGGTGTCGTGCCGACCGGCGCTGACCCGGTGCCGCTGCCCGACGCCCGGTTGTTGGCGCCGGTGATCCCGCGCAGCAAGGTCATCGGGATCGGGCGGAACTATGCCGCTCATGCGCAGGAGTTCGGCAGCGAGGTGCCGGCCGAGCCGATGATGTTCCTCGTGCCGAATACGGCCGTCGTCGGCCCGGGCGACCCGGTTGTCGTGCCGCGGGGCAGCGCGACGGTCGACTACGAGGGTGAGATGGCGGTTGTCATCGGCACGATCACCAAGGACGTGCGTGAGGAGCAGGCGCTCGAGTGCGTCTTCGGCTACACGTGTGCCAACGATGTGACCGAGCGGGCGTGGCAGCGGGGTGACGGGCAGTGGGCGCGGGCCAAGGGCTTCGACACGAGCTGCCCGATCGGGCCGTGGGTGGTCACCGATCTCGACGCCTCGCGGCTGCGGCTGGTCACCAGAGTCGACGGTCACGTGGTGCAGGACGGCACGACGGCCGATCTCGTGCACGGGATCGCCAAGCTGATCTCCTACGCGTCGGCGCACTTCACCCTGCTGCCCGGCGATGTCATCCTCACCGGCACCCCCGCCGGTGTCGGGCCGGTCCAACCCGGGCAGCGGGTCTCGGTGACCATCGACGGCATCGGCACCCTGGACAACCCGTTCGTGCGCAGGTGACTGAGCCGGGACTGCCGAGACGACTGAACCGCCGGCGACTCAGCGAGCTCTTCGGCACTGTCCTCGGTGAGCCGCCGGTAGTCGTCGATAGACAGCAGGACGTATGCCGACTCGCTGCGATCGGTGACGACCACGGGCCTGGCCGCGAAGGCTCAGTGCGCGGCGGGGCCCCCGCGAGCCCGGTGAATCACGTGTGTGGCGACGACGACGACCGCGCCGACAACGGCGCCTGCGACGGCCGATAGGCCGGTGTTGACCAGCCAGCCGACGAGGTCGTTGTGCACGGCACCCTCGGCGTGGTGGACGAGGGCATACGGGGCGTGCCAGCCGAGCGTGTCGGTGCCGACGAGCAGAATGTGCCCGCCCACCCAGAGCATGGCCACGACACCGACGATGGTGAGCACGCGCAGCACCACCGGCATCGCCTTCACCAGGAGTTGGCCTATCTTGCGGGTCACTGGTGCCGGTCCGGCAGCCAAGTGCAGACCGATGTCGTCCATCTTGACGATCAACGCGACCATCCCGTAGACCCCGATCGTGATCATGACCGCGACGACGACGAGGATGATCGCCCGGGACAGCAGCGGCTCGTCGGCCACCTCGTTGAGCGAGATGACCATGATCTCGGACGAGAGGATGAAGTCGGTGCGGATCGCCCCGGCCGTCATCGCCTTCTCCTGATCGGGGCCTTGGGCCGGTGCCGGCTCGTCATGGCGTTGCCCGGTGAGCCACTCCCACACTTTTTCGGCACCCTCGAAACACAGATACGTGCCACCGAGCATGAGCAGCGGGGTGAGGATCCACGGCAGGAACTGCGACAGCAGCAGGGCCGCCGGCAGGATGAACACCAGCTTGTTGCGCAACGAGCCGATGGTGATCCGCTTGATCATCGGCAGCTCGCGGTCGGGCGTGAAGCCCTGCACATACCGTGGCGTCACCGCTGTGTCGTCGATGACCACCCCGGCCGCTTTGGCGCTGGCCCGTCCGGCTGCCGCGGTCACGTCGTCGATGGAGGCCGCCGCGAGTTTCGCCATCGCTGCGATGTCGTCGAGCAGAGCCGCGAGACCGCCACTCACCGGGTGCTCACCACCACGGGGGTATGCCGCGTGCCAACCCGGGTGCCGATGGGCGGCTCCGGCGTCGGCCAGTGACCTGGATCCAGCGACCGGGTGGTGTCCACCGGGCCAGGGTAGCCGCAGATCCCGGGCCGGACCGTCGCGGGCAGCGACTACGCTTGCCTCACCATGACTGAGAAGCTGCCTGGTGCTGTGCGGCTGCGGGTTGCGCCCTCGCCTACGGGAGACCCGCACGTCGGCACGGCATACATGTCGTTGTTCAATCTCGCGTTCGTCCGCCAGCACGGCGGGCGATTCGTGTTGCGGATCGAAGACACCGATCGCACACGCTTGCAGGCCGACAGCGAGACCCAGATCTACGAGACGCTGCGTTGGCTCGGGCTCACCTGGGACGAAGGCCCGGATATCGGTGGCCCGAGTGAGCCATATCGGCAGTCCGAGCGGCTGGACACCTACCGGCCCTACGTCGAGAAGCTGATCGAGGCGGGACACGCCTACTACTGCTGGTGTTCACCAGAGCGGCTCACCGGGATGCGAGAGCGCCAACAACGGGACAAGCTGCCGACCGGCTACGACCGGATGTGTCACGGCAAGACCCGCGAGGAGCGCGCCGCATTATCCGGTTTCACCGAGAACCCGGTGGTGCGGATGTTCGTGCCGCCCGACCCGCCGACCCGTTTCACCGACCTGATCCGCGGCGAGGTCAACGCTCCGGTGCCTGATGACCAGGTGATCCTCAAAGCCGACGGTTTCCCCACGTACCACCTGGCCGTCGTCGTCGACGACCACGAGATGGGCATCACTCATGTGGTGCGCGGGGAGGAGTGGATCTCCTCGACCCCCAAGCACCTGCTGCTCTACCGATGGCTGGGGCTGCCCGAGCCACAGTTCGCGCACATGCCGCTGTTGCGCAACACCGACAAGTCAAAGATCTCGAAGCGCAACAACCCGGCCGCCCGGCTGAGCTGGTTCCGCGACCAGGGCTACCTGCCCGAGGCGATGTGCAACTTCCTCGCGCTGCTTGCCTACCCGCCGGCCCAGGGCGCCGAGGGTGAAGACGTCGAGGTGTTCTCGTTTGCCGACTTCGCTCGCGACTTCGACTGGACCAAGGTCAACCCGGTCGGGCCGATCTTCAACCTCGACAAGCTCGGCTGGCTCAACGGTGTCTACATCCGCAAGCTGGCGGTCGGCGACCTCGCCGCACGGTTGCTGCCCTATCTCGAGGCCGACGGGGTGCTCTCGAGCAACCCGTCGCTCGGGGAGTTGAGCCGACTCAAGGAGATCACCGAGCTCATCCAGACACGGATCGCCCTGCTCACCGAGGCGACCGACCTGGTGCGCCCGTTCTTCGTCGCCGACGATCAGGTCGAGATCGCCGACGACGCCCGGGCCCAGCTCAACGACCGCTCCGCGCAGGTGCTCGACGCGGCGATCGATGCGTTGGCCGACCTCGATGACGGGGCCAGCGGGTTGCTGGGTGCTGAACCGGCGTGGACGGCCGGGCCGATCGAGACGGCGCTGCGGGCCGCCGTCGTCGACGGGTTGGGGGTCAAACCGCGGCTGGCCTTCGGCCCGCTCCGCACGGCCGTCTCCGGCCGGCGGATCAGCCCCCCGCTGTTCGAGTCGATGCAGATCCTCGGTAAGGCCTCGACGCTGGCCCGGCTGCGAGCCTTGCGAGCCAGTCTGGACGAGCCGGGCGAGCAGAACTGACGGGTCGAGCAGAACGAACAGCGCGAGCACGACAGCAAGAGCTAGTACAGCTGACCGGCCAGTCCAAGAGGGCGTCGGAACCAACGCGGTCATTTGGGCCGACTGACCCTGGCCGGTAGTATCAAGCTTCGGTTCACTTCCGCGGGCCCGTCAGGCTCGACGGAAGGGATACCCCTTGGGGTATGGTGTAATTGGCAACACAACGGATTCTGGTTCCGTCATTCTAGGTTCGAGTCCTGGTACCCCAGCTCCGGCAGGTCGTTCGCGGCGGCCGCCGGCCGACCGGACGATTCGGTGGATAGCGCTGCCTGCCGGTATGGTATCGACCTGTGCCGACGGGCGGTTGCCCCGAGTGCACCAAGCTAGGGCCCCGTTGTGTAGCGGCCTAGCACGCCGCCCTCTCAAGGCGGTAGCGCGGGTTCGAATCCCGTCGGGGCTACTCCTTTCGACGCTGTTGCTGCTCGACGGCATCGTGGTCGGCACGAAACCGTCACTCGACCGACCGTTCCGGGTGCCCGGTAGGCGGTCAGGGACCGTCAGCCGTCAGCCGCTGCCGCAACCCACTGGCCCGTCGCGCCGGGCGTAGCACCGCTTGGCGGACGGCGTCGTCGCTGGCGATCACGCGCACCTGCCGCTGAGCCCGGGTGATCGCCGTATAGAAGAGCTCCCGGGTCAACAACGGCGACTCCGGGGGTGGCAGCACGATGGTGACTTCGGCGGCCTGACTGCCCTGACTCTTGTGGATCGTCAGGGCGTGCATCGTGGCGACGCTCGTCAATCGTGAGGTGGCCAGTCGCAGCGGCGCTCCGGCGGTGGCGATGACGACTTGCAGCTGACGTGCCGTGCTTGCGGTGCTCGACGAGGGTGACCCGGCCGGTATGCCCGGCCCGCCC
Source organism: Actinomycetales bacterium (assembly GCA_002748155.1). Classification (GTDB taxonomy): domain Bacteria; phylum Actinomycetota; class Actinomycetes; order Actinomycetales; family Dermatophilaceae; genus Phosphoribacter. The sequence goes on from PDRO01000007.1 coordinate 7,248, forward strand.
TCCGGCTCGGTTCGTGACACGGCCACCCCGGTATCGCCGTTGTAGAGCCCGAGACCGTAGTCGTTCTCGGTGACGATGATCGGGCGACCGGCATACCACTGTCGTCCCCACCCCGGGCCGACGCCGAAGCCGGTCGCATCACCGAGCCAGTGCTCGACGAGCCGATTCCAGTGACCCGCGCCGTACGGGCCCTCCCGGTGCGCGCAGAGCAACCGATGAGCATCCAGGGCGGCCAATGCCCTGGCCGGGTCACCGGCTTCGGCGGCTGCGCGCATGGCCAGAGCCGAGGACAGGGCCTGCTCGCGGATCGTGTCGGTGGTGGCCGGATGCTGTGGATCGAGCAGCCTGACGCCGTCGGTCTCGGAGTGCAGCACCTCCAGCGCCCGATCGGCGTCCCCGTCGCGCACAGCAGCAGCCAGCGATCCGATGCCGGCACCGAACCGGTGAGCCGTGCGCAGCCTCGTGACCGCGTCGTCGTCGAGGCGAGCCAGCCCGATCACGAGATCGGCCAGCACCGCGCCGGCCTCGACCGACGACAGCTGATCAGGGTCACCGACAAGCACGAGCCGGGTGTCGGGCCGCACTGCCTCCAACAAGCGTGCCATCAGGGTGAGCGACATCATCGACGTCTCGTCGACCACGACGATGTCGTGACGCAGCCGGTTGCCCCGATGGTGGCGGAACCGGGTGCTGTTGGGCCGCCACCCCAGGAGTCGGTGCACGGTCTGCGCGGGCAGCTCACCCAACCGAGACCGGTCTGCTTCGGGCAGTTGGGCAGTCGCCCGCGCCACCGCCTCTTGCAACCGGGCCGCCGCCTTGCCCGTGGGAGCGGCCAACGCGATTCGTGGGCTTGGTGCGCCGGCGGCGTCGGCGGCGTCGGCGAGCAACGCCAGCAAGCCGGCCACGGCCGTCGTCTTGCCGGTTCCCGGACCGCCGGTGACGAGTGAGACCCAGCGGCGGGCGGCAGCCGTTCCGGCGCGTCGCTGCTCCTCGAAGCCGGGCGGGAAGATGCGTTGTGCCGCCGACTCCAGCCGGGTCTCGTCGACCTGGGGGGGCGATTGGCGGAGGCGCTGCCGCATGTGCTCCGCGACCGCGGTTTCCTCACGCCAGTAACGGTCGAGATAGACCAAGCCGTGCTCGACCTGCAACACGGATGCCTCGACCAAACGACTGCCGCGCACCGCAACCAACCAGTCCTCGGGCGACGGCCACGGTATGCCGTGTGCCTGGGCGCTCGCGCGGGCCGCGTGCTGGGTCGCGTCGTCGAGGGTATCCAGCGCCAAGCTGACCGACCCGGTCCGTAACTCACGCACGGCCAGCGCCAGGGCCAGCCGAGCCAACAGGTCGGGTTCACCGGCCAAGTGTCCGAGCCGCTCGGCGACGTGCACGTCGGGTGTCTCGAGCAGGCCGAGAGCGTTGAGCTCGGCGAGCATACCGGTGCCGGCCACCGACCGGCGTACGTCGTGTGGCTCCAATGGCAGGGGTTGCTCAGTCATGACTGTTCCGCCGGTTCCGGGCCGGTGATGGGCAATCCGCCGGCGAAGAGGTCGGAGAGAGCCTCGATCAACCTCACGGGCGGTCGCCAGCTGAAGACCCCGGTCCGGTGACCGTCGATCACCGGGGTGCCTGGTCCACACATGCCCCGGACGAAAAGGTAGAGCACCCCGCCCCAGTGCCGCTCGGGCTGGCAACCGGGCAGACGCCAACGCAGGAATCGTTGCGCGACAACGCTGTAGATGAGTGCCTGAAGTGGGTAGTGGGAGTGCAACATGGCCTCGGCCAAGGGTGCCGGGCCGTAGTCGGCAGCGGTCAACGGCCGAGTGGGATCACCCAGCCGGTTGGTCTTGTAGTCGACGACGAGGTAGCGGTGCGAGCCTGGTGAGCTTGGATCGGGCACCCGTAGCAAGGTGTCGATCGAACCCGAAAGATAGCCGCGCAACACCTGATCGCCCAGCAGCGGGGTCTCGAGCCGTTCGGCATACCGGACGAGCGGGTCGTCGTCGGACAGATGGGCACGGATGAGCGCGCCGACTTCGCGGAGTCGCACATCGGCGCGCCAAGCTCGGCCCGCTCGACCAGCGGCGAGACCGGCCGGAGTGCTCTCCGGCCCGGCCGGCTCCGGACTCGTCTGATCGCCTCCGGATAGAGGGAATTCGAAGCTGAGCTCGTTGAGCCGGTCACGTTGCGGCACTTGCGCCAGGGTCACGTCGCCGGCCAGCGGTCCCAGCGGCGTGGCATACATCGGCAGTAGAGCCGCAGCCAGCTCGTCAGGGGAGACCTCGACCGGCCACCAACGTGCCTGCTCGGTGACGTGCCGACGCACCTCGTCGGGCAGGTCGGGGGCCTGCGGGTCGGTGTGTTCGAGCACCGCGTGCACGAGACTGCCGAAACCCGCCCCGGCCGGGAGGCCGGCCATCGGAGAGAGGATGTCGATCGCGTTCGGCTCCGATCCCTCGGTGCCCGATGGTCCGGCACCGCTGCCCGCGATGCCGTCCGATCCGCCGTCACTCGTCGACTCCTCGGGTTCGTCGTCGAGCGCCACGGTCTCGGGCTCGCTGGTCGTGCCGGCTGGTTGCTCATCCTCGATCCGGATCAACCCGGAATAGGAGGTGCGCCGCCAGTGTGTGTCGATCTCGCGACCGAGCCGGCGGACCGTGAGCTCAGGCGATCCGACCGGAATCGGCTCGGTCGCAACGGACTCCGGTCGAGCCGGCTCGCAGGTGGGGCCCCCGAGCCGGCTGAGCTGCTGGAGGGCCTGGACCGTCTCCGCGTCGCTGCGCAGGTGTCGGCCCGGCGGCACGTGCGGCTGACCCGGCTGCCGTTCCAACAGCAGCCGATGAAGTCCGGAGGCGGGCGTGTTGATCGTTGCAGCCCACCAGCAGACGACCTGGGACTGGGCTCGGGTCAACGCCACATAGAGCAGGCGTAGTCGTTCCCCGGCATCTTCGGCCCGCGCCCGGGACTCGTGCTCGCGCCAGCTCGGCCCGGCACCAGCGACGTCCAGGCACCGTTGCCCCTGTTCGTCGTGGAAGCGCACGAGGTCGTCGGAGCGCACGAAGGACTCGAACTCGAACGGCAGGTAGACGACCGGGAATTGCAAGCCCTTGCTCGCATGAACGGTGAGGATCTGGACCGCATCGGCGTCGCTGTCCAACCTCCGGGTGCGTTCGGTGCCACTTGCCTCCCGCTCGCGACTCTCGTGCAGCCACGCGAGCAGCGCGGAAGGGCCGAGACGCTCGCGCACCGCTGCCTCGTGCAACAACTGCCCGGTATGCCGCAGATCGGTCAACAAGCGCTCGCCACCGACGGTCGCGAGCACCCGCGCGGCGAGCCCGCGATGCTCGGCAGCTTCGAGGACCGCGGCAATGCCACCGTGGCCACGCCACAACAAGGCCCATTCGCGTAGCCGCTCGGCGACTTCGTCGGTGAGCTGCTCACCACCGCGCACGAGTCCGGCAGCACTCTGGCCGACGAATGGGGTCAGGGCCGCAGCATGGACCAGTCCCGAGCGGTGGGGTTGTTCCATGGCGGTGAGCAGACTGACCCAGGCGTCGGCCGCCGGGGTCTGCAGGATGTCGCCAGCGCCGGCCAGCACCGACGCGATGCCGAGCTCCTTGAGGGCGGCTTGCACTAGCGCCGCGGGTCGGCGTTCGTGCACGAGGACGGCAACGTCGGGCGCCGTCAGCGGCCGGCCATCCCACGTGGCGCCCGAGCTGAGCAACCGGGAGATATCGGCTGCACAGTCTTGGGCGATGGCTGCGCGGGCGGCATCGACTGGGATGAGATCGCCCTGCGGACCGACGTTGTCGGCGTTGCGTTCCAATACCCGTAGGCGCCACGGCGCCGGCGACGGTGCGCCGGCGAGTCTGTCGTCGGCCCGGGCCGCTGCCACCTGGTGGACCCGGATCATCGGGTCACCGAGCTCGGCACCGGCGAGCACGGCCTGCAGGCTGCGCACGAGGGCCGGATCGGCCCGATGGTTGAAGGCCAGGGTGGCGTTCGAGTCGGCGTGCCGGGCCGCGTCCAGGTAGGCGACGACGTCACCGCCACGAAAGGCGTAGATGGCCTGTTTCGGGTCACCGACCAGCGTGACTGTCGCATGGCCGGTGAAGGCCCGGCTGATCACGCGCCACTGCACCGGATCGGTGTCCTGGAACTCGTCGACGAGCACCACACGCCAGCGATCACGCATCCGCGCTCGTGCCGGGGCCCGCTCGTCGTGCAGGGCCTCGGCCAGTCGGCTGAGCAGGTCGTCGTAGCTGAGCAAACCCTGGTGGCGTTTCCGGCGTTCGACCTCGGCCCGCACTGCGACGGCGAGCTCGGCCCGAGCCCCGGGTCTGGTCGTCGGGTCGAGCTCGTCGGGCACGATGCGTGATTGCGGGTCGCCGATCACGTGCTGACCGAGCCGACGGGCCTCGGCATGGGTGATCGGCGGTTTCGGGTTGCCGGCGAATCGCGCCAGGTAGAGATCGTCGACGACCTCGTCGACGAGGTCGGTGAGTGTCTCGACGAGCTCGGCCCCCGGGTCGCTGTCCCCGGCCACCCCGAGTGACCTCAGCACGAGCTGGCAGAACTGGTGGGTGGTGGCGATCGTCGCCGCGTCGAAACCGGCGACGGCATCACGCACCCGTTCCGTGACCGTGGCGCGGTCGGGCAGCTGCAGCAGCAGCCCGATCACCGGGTCGTCGCGGTTAGCGGCGCCCGGGTCGGCGAGTGCTTGCTGCGCCGACACCAACGCCTCACGGACCCGCTCCCGCAACTCTTGGCTGGCTGCCCGGCTGAACGTGATGACGAGTAACTCCTCGAGGCGTGCCACGCCTTCCGCGACGTAGCGGGTGACCAGGGCCGCGATCGTGTAGGTCTTGCCGGTGCCGGCGCTGGCCTCGATGAGTGTGGTGCCGGTGGGCAGCGGGCCACGCAAGTCGAAGGCAGTCGGCTCGTGCGTGATGCCGGGTAGGGTGTTCACGCTTCGCCTACCGTCTCGACCTGCAGCAGCGGTGCCCAGAGCCGCATCGCCAACGCAGCGAATCCGTCGGGTGGTGCCGGCTCGCCGTCGCCGTCGGTGTCATCGACTTGGTCCAGGCCGGGCAACCAGGGTGGGTTGCCCCACACCAGCCGGTATGCCGGGTCGTCGCGCTCGGGATACTTGCCGGACCACGTGTTGCGCGCGGCAGACCGCGCTGAGGCCTCGCGGGATCCGCGGTGCCGAGCGGCGGCGTACACCGCGGTGGTCTTGGGAGGCAGGGGAAGTGGCTCGCGCAGGCCGAGGTCACGAAGCGCGACGAGGTCGCACAGCACCGCCCGGGCGTGGTCCGGGTCGGGCGGACCGACATCGGCGAAGGCCACGAGCGCGGATCGCCGGGTGCCCCGTCCGACCGTGTGCGCGCTCCACCGGGTGCCAGGATGTGTTGCCGCGAGCGCGAGCACCCGCACCCAGGAAGTCAACCGCTCGGCGACCGACAGCCGGGAGTACGAGACCGGGACCAACCGATCGGTGTAGACGCCGGTGACGGTGCCGGTGAGCCGTCGACCCGCGCCGATATCCAGGTCGACGTCGACCGCCCGGGCATCGGCCTCGCCACGCTGCGTCATGGCGTGGGCCGCAGGCGCTTCGGCCCGCTCACAGATGCTGTGCAGCGCAGCCCAACCCAGCTGCCCAGGCGGCAAGGTGGCCCTGCGCCATTCGCGTTGCCTGGCGGTGTCCGGGGACAGCCCGGCGAGCAGGTCGGTCAGCACCCGGTCGCCGACACTCCATTCGAGCAGACCGTCGAGCGCCAGCGGCACGGCATCACTGACCGGCGGCTCGTCGCGAAGCAGGGTGAGGTCGAGCCGGGCGCGCAAGAAGTGACGAATCGGGTTGCGCACGAAATCGATGAGGTCAGCCAGAGACACCTCGTGCGTGTCGATACCGGGCAGGCGATGCTCCACAAACGCCGGTGGCAGGCGCCGAGGACCTTGGCCGGCCCGAGCCGCCGTGAGTGCCGACGGGTCGAAGGAGAACGACCGATCGGGCAGCAGCGCGCCCGGGGTGAGATTGCGCGGATCGAAGGATTGCAACGGGTGGTGCACCGTGATCACCTCGCTGACGCGCCTGGCGTCGGCCGTGGCGGTGGCGTCGAGCGCGTCGAGCAGTTCCCCCAGCGGTGCGGCCGGGGGTCGGCGGGCGCCGGTATGCGGGTCGGCGCCGGTGTAGGTGACCACCAGCGTGTCGGTCGCGGCCAGGATCGCATCGAGCAGGAGCTGACGGTCCTCGCTGCGGGAGTCCCGCTCACCGGTGACCGGATCGCGAGCCAGCAGGTCGTCGCCGTCACCGAGACCTTGGCGCGGGAAAACCCCGTCGTCGAGCCCGACGAGCGCGACGACCCGGTGCGGGACCGACCGCATCGGCACCATCGTGCACACGGTCAAGGTGCCGGTGCGGAAGCTCGCGCGGGTGGGCCGTCCGGCGAGCCGGTCGGTCAATAGGGCACGCACGTCTGGCAGGCGCAGCATCGGGCCGGTCTGCGCGTCGGCTTCGGCAGCGTCTCCGATCGCGGCCAACTCGCGTTGCGCCTGGCCGAGCTGCCAGTGCTCGTGGGGTGGCACGTCGGTGAGAGAGGTCAGACCCTCATCGAGGGTGGCGACCCAGTGCGCAGCCGGATGCATGCCGACCAGGGCGTCTGTGGCATCGCGCAACCGGTCGACGAATTCGGCGATCCGGCCGACCAACTCGACGCGGCTGCTGCCGACATCGTCCAGGGGAAGGGTGGTGTCCAGCCAGGTGCCGGTGTCGTCGGACATCGCGACTCCCGCGAGTAGCCGGTCCAGCCCCTGACGCCAGGTGTTCTGTATGACGCCGTCGAGTCCGAAATCAGCTCGATGGGCTGCGTCGAAACCCCATCGCACGCCGGTCTCGCGCACCCAGCGGGTGAATTGCTCGAGGTCGTCGTCGTCGAAGCCGAAGCGGCGTCGGACCGGAGCGGTATGAGCCAGGTCGAGCACAGCGCTCGCCTCGGCCCGGCCACCGGCGAGATCGAGCAACCGCTCCACCACCCCGAGCAACGGATTGGTCTGGTGCAGTGCCCGATCGGCGAGCTGGACCCGCAGGCGGTGAGCCGGGTGCGCCTGCCCGCCGAGCACCTCGCCGAGACCGAACTCGGCAGTGAAGAGTGGGGCGTACGTCTCGATGTCGGGGCACATGATGAGGATGTCGCGCGGCTGTAGGTCTGGCTCGTCATCGAGCAGACCGAGCAACTCCTCACGGAGCACTTCGACCTGCCGGGTCGGCCCATGGCAGGCGTGCACCCGCACCGATCGGTCGGTGGGCCGTAGACGGCGCCCCTGACGGGTCGTGTCGTCGGGACGACGATCGGTGCGCAGGTCGGCTTGGAGGTGCCCGAGCAGGGTTGTCGGAGTCGATTGATCTGCGTCCGGATCACCGCGCTCGAAGGTCGTGGCGGTGTGCCCATCGAGGGCACCCACAGTGCGTTGCAGCTCGCGAACGTCGCGACCCAACCCGACCAGCAGTGGGTGCTCGACGAGCAGGTGGCTGTGGTCGTCGCGTCGGCGCACCGGCCGGTCGCAGCCACCCTCGGCGAGGGCGCGCCACATGGTCGCAGAGGGATGTGGCAGCCAGACGTGGACGTCACGGTGGGTCGCGAGAGCGCCCAGGATCTCGACGTCACTCACGGACAACCGGGTGTGTCCGAACAGGCTGAGCCGGGCGGGTAGCGCGAAGGCGCCCGGGTGGGTGGCCAGCGCCCTGAGCACTTCGGTATGCCGCGCTGCCGGCGCGGGCGCGCCGACTGCGGCGAGCACCGCGCGCCACAGCCGAGGCTGCCAGGCCAGATCGCCGGGGACCGGCGCACCGAGTCCGTCGGTGTCCCGTCCGGCTTCCCAGTCCATGAGCACGGTGGGCCGTTGCGCGGCATACGAGCTGAACAGGCCGGTCACCCGACGGGCCAGGGCCCACCGTCGTCCGCGGCGTAGTTCGTCGTCGGGAGCCCCGAGGTGGGCCAGCAGCGGCGCTGCCCACGGCGCTTCGGCCGCTACGGCGGCGTCGATCTCGGCGAGCACCGGCCAGGTGAGCACGGCCGGGGCCCACGGGTCGTCGTCCCCGGTGCCGATGACCTCCGCGAGCAACGACCACGGCGTGCGGAAATGCACCGCCGCACAGACACCGTCGTCGTGTCCGGTTCGTGCGCCGAGCCGGTGGGAGAGGCGTTGGCTCAGCCACCGCTCGATGCCCTTGGCCGGCACGGCGACGAGGTCGGCGGCGAACGGGTCATCCGGTGGCGCGGCCAGCAGCCGAGCCAGCCCGTCGGCGAGCAGGTCGGTGCGGTCGGCCCGATGCACGAACAATCCCATGGTGGTGTCGAGACTAGGGGAGCACCCCGACACCGGACCCAGATGCTTGCGCGCCCACGCGCCATCCCCGAGGCACCGTCGGTCCGGCTCCCAGGCCGGCTCAGCTCTGTTGAGCTTGGTGCGTTCGGCGTAGCACCTCGCTGAGCTTGTTCGCGCCGGCGACAACGGTGGCCGCGTGCAGCCGCCCGGGCTGGCGGGACAGCCGCTCGATCGGTCCGGAGATCGACACGGCGGCGACGACCCGACCGGAGGGACCACGAACCGGGGCGGACACGGAGGCGACCCCCGCCTCGCGCTCACCGACGCTCTGGGCCCATCCGCGCCGACGCACGGCCGAGAGTGCGGTGGCGTTGAACTTGGCTCCTTGCAGGCCACGGTGCAACCGGTCGGGTTCCTCCCACGCCAGCAGCACCTGGGCAGCCGATCCGGCGAGCATCGACAGACTGGAACCGACGGGGATCGTGTCCCGCAGGCCCATCGGGCGCTCGGCCGCCGAGACACAGATGCGCATGTCACCCTGACGGCGGAAGAGCTGAGCGCTCTCGTTCGTGTGGTCGCGCAATGCCCCGAGGACCGGTCCGGAAGCTGCGAGTAGACGGTCCTCACCAGCCGACGAGGCGAGCTCGGCCAACCGCGGACCGAGCACGAAGCGGCCCTGCATGTCGCGGGCGACCATGCGATGGTGTTCCAGGGCGACGGCGAGCCGATGAGCCGTGGGCCGGGCTAGCCCGGTCGCCGCCACGAGCTGAGCCAGCGTCGCCGGTCCGGCCTCGAGGGCTCCAAGAACCGTGGCGGCCTTGTCGAGAACACCGACTCCACTGGAGTTGTCCATGCACTGATACTGCCGTCTCAGGGCGTGAGACGCAAATCCGCTGGTGGGGGGAGTCGTCCGATGCTAGATGTCGATCTGGGCCCGGCCCGATGCGCCTGGGGATGTCCCAAGGATAGCGCTGCACAATCGGCGGCGTATCTCGGGGTCGTCTCCGATAGTGCCCATCGATCGTCGCTGTTCGATTCGACGGGAGGGACACCATGGCCGCCACGTTGGCCGAGAAGGTCTGGGAATCGCATGTCGTGCGGCGCGCCGAAGGCGAGCCCGACCTGCTCTATATCGACCTGCATCTGCTGCATGAGGTGACCAGTCCGCAGGCCTTCGACGGGCTCCGGATCGAGGGCCGCCGAGTGCGTCGACCCGACCTGACGTTGGCCACCGAAGACCACAATGTGCCGACCACACCGGGCCCGATCACCGATCCGGTCAGCCGCACCCAGGTCGAAACCCTCCGGCGGAACTGCGCCGAGTTCGGGGTGCCCATCTATCCGATGGGCGATGCCGAGCAAGGCATCGTCCATGTCGTCGGGCCGCAGCTGGGCCTGACCCAGCCGGGCATGACGATCGTCTGCGGCGACAGCCACACCTCCACCCACGGTGCCTTCGGCGCGCTTGCCTTCGGCATCGGCACCTCCGAGGTCGAACACGTGCTGGCCACCCAGACCTTGCCGCTCAAGCCGTTCCGGACGATGGCGGTCAACGTGCGTGGGCAGCTGCCCCCGGGCGTGACCGCCAAAGACATCATCCTGGCCGTCATCGCCCAGATCGGCACCGGCGGCGGGCAGGGTCACGTCCTCGAATACCGCGGCGAAGCCATCGAGGCGCTGTCGATGGAGGCCCGGATGACGATCTGCAACATGTCGATCGAGGCCGGAGCCCGGGCCGGCATGATCGCCCCCGACGAGGTCACCTTCGACTACCTGCGCGGTCGTGACCGGGCTCCCTTCGGCGCCGATTGGGAGGCCGCCGTCCAAGCCTGGCGGGCGCTACGCACCGACGACGACGCGGTCTTCGACACTGAAGTCGATATCGACGCCACGACACTCACACCGTTCGTCACCTGGGGCACCAACCCCGGGCAGGGCCTGCCGCTCGGTGCGTCGGTGCCCGAACCTGGCCTGATCGTCGACGAGACCCAGCGTGCCGACACCGAGCGCGCCCTGGCATACATGGGCTTGATCCCGGGCACTCCGCTGCGGGAGGTCGCGGTCGACACCGTGTTCGTCGGATCGTGCACCAACGGACGGATCGAGGACCTTCGAGCGGCCGCCGGGGTGCTGCAGGGGCGCGCGGTCGCCGACAGTGTGCGGATGCTCGTCGTGCCCGGCTCGGCCCGAGTGCGTGCGCAGGCCGAATCAGAAGGACTGCACATGGTCTTCGAAGCTGCCGGGGCCGAATGGCGGTTGCCGGGCTGCTCGATGTGCCTCGCGATGAACCCCGACAAACTCGAGCCGGGTGAGCGCTCGGCCTCGACATCGAACCGGAATTTCGAGGGCCGCCAGGGCACGGGTGGGCGTACTCACCTGGTCAGCCCGCTTGTCGCGGCGGCTACCGCGGTTCGCGGCACGCTGTCCGCACCGGCGGACCTGGACTGAACACCGAAGGGACGAGTTATGGACGCCTTCACCACTCACACCGGAGTCGGGGTGCCGCTACGGCGCACCAACGTCGACACCGATCAGATCATCCCGGCGGTCTATCTCAAGCGGGTCACCCGGGACGGCTTCGAGGACGGCCTTTTCGCTGCGTGGCGCACCGATGAGTCGTTCGTCCTCAACAACCCGAGGTATGCCGCGGGCTCGGTCCTGGTCGCCGGTCCGGATTTCGGCACGGGGTCCTCGCGCGAGCACGCGGTTTGGGCGCTGATGAACTACGGATTCCGGGCGGTGCTCTCGTCGCGTTTCGCCGACATCTTCCGCGGTAACAGCGGCAAACAGGGCTTGCTGACGGCCCAGGTCGCCCAGGACGACATCGAGCTGATCTGGAAGTACCTCGAGCAGGACCCTGGCGCGCAGGTGACCGTCGACCTCGTCGCCCGTACCGTCACCGCAGGGGAGATCACGGCGGCCTTTCAGGTCGACGAATACACCCGGTGGCGGCTCGTCGAAGGCCTCGACGACATCGGGCTGACACTTCGCCACGAAGACCTGATCGGCGATTTCGAATCCCGCCGACCGTCATACCGGCCAGTTACTGCCTGAGGTAGGTCCAGGGATCGCTGATTCGATTCGGTCCCGACACGCCCAATCGGCGTGTCGCAGCGCGATATCTCCGAGGGCCCGGCCGTGTCTTCGCCTGCCCCGCCCGGAGGTTCCGTCGGAGCCCTTTCCTCCGTAGTCCGGGGATAGCTGTCGGCTCAACCTGACTGTGCGGTAGACCTTTTGAGGTTCTCGGTTGCCACCGAGTCTGGCCCGGTGTCAGCCCGGTCGGAGTTTTGGAGCGTCAATGACGTTGCGCGCCAACGTGTATGTCATCGGTTCGATCGACGACGGTGGTGGACACCACATCGTGTCGCCTCTACCTTCGTCCCAGGGGAACGTCCGGTTCCCGCCCATCTTCCGGCTCTACGGAGTCGGCGATTCTTGGAGGGAATGACGTGAACAAGGCAGATCTCATCGATCACGTGGCTGACACCACGAAGATGGGTGTCCAGGAAGCCACCCGGGCAGTCGAGGCGTTGATCGACGGCATCATCCGTGAGGTGTCGCGGGGTGGCAAAGTCGCCATTACCGGTTTCGGCACCTTCCAGAAGGTGTCCCGCGCCGCCCGCACAGGCCGCAATCCGCGTACCGGCACGCCGGTACGAATCAAGAAGACAACGGTCCCGAGGTTCCGTCCGGGCACCTCGTTCAAAGGCTACGTCACCGACCCTCGGAGCCTGCCGAAAGGCGCGCTTGCCGGTGGCCGGGCGGCGGCCGGATCGGTCACCGCCGTGGGCGCGAGTGCGGTGAAGGGCGCCAAGGCTGCGGCCAGAAAGGCGACACCCTCGAAAGCCACCGCCAAGAAGGCAACCAAGGCGGCGCCCGCGAAGACCGCTGCGAAGCGGACCGCGTCAGCGACGAAGACCGCTGCTTCCGTGAAGGCGACCGCGCGTAAGGCCTCGCCGGCTAAGAGCACCGCAGCGAAGGGCGCAGCCAAGACGGCCGGCAAAGCAGCAGCGCCGGCCAAGAAGGCTGCGGCCGCGACGCCGGCAAAGAAGGCGACCGCCACGAAGGCTGCGACGACCACCGCCAAGAAGACGACGGCGAAGAAGACGACCGCCAACAAGACGACCGCGAAGAAGACGACCGCCAAGAAGACCGCAACCAAGCGCTGACCCGCCGTCCGCACAGCACCCTTCGATCGACGGCCAGCGTCCGCCGTGGACTTCTCTCGGACGCTGGCCCGGTCGGTCGTGTGGGAGTCTGCACGGTGCCTGCCCGAACCGTGACGTCGATTCGGTCCGGTCGTCCATGGTCTAGCCGAGACAGGGGATTTCACGTAGATTCCGGTCCGGGTGCCGTGGCCTTCCGGTCCGGCGAAGACAAGGAGCAGCCGTGACACCGACAACGGACGACGCCGGGCACGTAGCTGTGCTGGGTGCCGGGTGCTGGGCCACCGCCTTCGCCGCCGTCTTAGCCGATGCGGGCCGGCGGGTGCAGATCTGGGCCCGTCGGCCGGGCATCGTGTCGTCGATCAATGCCGGCCAGAACGCCGAATACCTCCCTGCGCTGGACCTGCCCCCGACGGTCAGCGCGACCGGTGATCCTGCGGAGGCATTGACAGGTGCCGACCTGGTGGTGATCGCTGTGCCGGCCCAGAGCCTGCGGGAGCTGGCTTCCGGTTGGGCCGACCACCTGCCGGCGCAGGCGCCGGTCGTGTCCCTCATGAAAGGCCTCGAGCTCGGCACCGGTCTGCGGATGACTGAGATCCTCGGCGAGGTCGCGGGCGTGCCGCCTGAGCGCCAGGTCGCCATCTCCGGGCCGAACCTGGCCGGTGAGATCGCGCGGAAACAGCCCGCCGCAACGATCGTGGCCTGCACCGAGATGGAGACCGCGCGCCGAGTAGCCGGCCTCTGTGCCACGTCCTACTTCCGCCCGTACCCGCACGCGGACGTGATCGGCGCCGAGATCGGTGGCACGGTGAAGAACGTCGTCGCACTCGCCGTCGGGATGGCCGAAGGCATGTCCATGGGTGACAACACCCAGGCCACGATCATCACCCGGGGGCTGGCTGAGATCACCCGGCTCGCGGTGCGGGTCGGCGCCGAACCTCAGACCCTCATGGGATTGGCCGGTGTCGGCGATCTCATCGCGACGAGCATGTCGCCGATGTCCCGCAACCGCACTTTCGGGGTCAATCTCGGTGCCGGCATGACCATCGACGAAGTCCTCGCCATGACGCGAGCCACGACGGAAGGCGCATCGTCGTGCCGCGCGGTGCTCGACCTAGCCGGGCGGCACGGGGTCGAGATGCCGATCGCCGCCGCCGTCGCGGCCGTCGTCGACGGGCGGAACACGCCTCGGCAGGTCGTCGAACAGCTCATGGCGCGTGAGCGCAAGCACGAACGGATCTGAGCCTCGGCGATCAGGCTCGGTCGCGTGCCGACATCCTGCATCGACCTGCTGACGACCACATTCGTGGTCAGCTCTGCCGTCACCGACGGGGCAGGCCGCTGAGGGCAGCCTCTAGGTCGTGCCAGAGGTCTTCCACGTCTTCGATACCCACCGAAAGGCGCAGCAGGGATTCCGGCACTTCGCGGGACTCACCGGGATATCGACGGCGGCGCTCGATCAGTGACTCCACACCGCCCAGGCTGGTGGCCGGAGTCCACAGGCGCACCGAGTCGGCGACCTGGTCCGCGGGGCCGGGGTCGCCCGGATCCGCCCCGATCTCGATGGCGAGCATGGCGCCGCTGCCTGGCCACCGCACCCGGCTGACCGCGGGGTGCTCACCCAGGCGTGTGGCCAGGGTCTCGGCGTTGGCGGTGGCCCGATCGACGCGCACCTGCAGCGTGCGGATGCCACGCAGGGCCAGCCAGGTCTCCATGGGGCCGGCGATCGCACCGTGCCTGGTCCGGTGATCGTGAAGCTGGTGGATCAGCTCGGGCCTGGCCTTGTTGACCACGCACACCCCGAGCACGACATCGGAGTGCCCGGCCAGATACTTCGTCACCGAGTGCACGACGACATCGGCGCCGAGATCGAGGGGCCGTTGCACCACGGGTGTGGCCAGCGTGTTGTCGCACATGGTGCGGGCATCGACGCGATGCGCGGCGTTGATGAGCACTGGCAGGTCAGCCACGTCCAGCAAGGGGTTGGTCGGGGACTCGATCCACACGGCGCCCGCCGGGGCGTGGTCGCCGTCGCCGGTCACGGCTCGTACCGCAGCATCCGTGTCGTGCAACGGGACCCGTCGCACGTCGACTCCCGATGCCGCCAACTCGTCGAAACGGCTCCGGGTCGTCGAATACGGCGCGGTCGGCACCACGAACGGGCGGTCCGCGGGGACAAGGGTCAGCGCCGCCGAGATGGCGGCCATCCCGGATCCGAAGACCAGGGCAGTGCCCCCTTCGAGAGCTCCTACGGTCTGCTCGAAGGCAGCCCACGTCGAGTTGCCGAAACGGCCGTAACCCGGCGCCTGCTCGGAGTCCGGGTCCACGGCATACGTGCTGCTGAAATCGACCGGAGGGTTGACCGGCGCTCCGGGTGCTCGATCCGGCCGACCGGCCGTGACGGCAATCGTCGCCAAAGCCCGGGGGCCGGAGAGTCGATCGGCAGTGTCCGTCACCGGGCCAGCCTACGAGCCCAGGTGCCGGCGGTGGCATACAGTCAACGGCGATGACTGATCTGACCAGTGCCACATCCGCGACCGGAGTGGGTAAGCCAGACCCTTCCACCAACCAGACCTCGGTCGGCGGCCCCGGCACCGTGCGCCCGCGGGTGGCCGTGCTCTTCGGCGGCCGGTCGTCCGAGCATGCCGTCTCGTGTGCCAGCGCGGCGGCGGTGCTTCGGGCCATCGATCGCAAGGCCTACGACGTCGTGCCGATCGGGGTGGCTCGTGACGGCCGCTGGGTGCTCGTCGAGGACGACCCGGAGCGGCTTGAACTCACCGCCAGCCAGGTGCCCGAGGTCGACCGGGCGGGCACCGGCGTGCTCGTGCCGATGACCATCGACGACCGGGAGCTGCGAGTGCTGCCACCCGGTGAGGCACCGCGCGAGCTCGGTGACGTTGATGTCGTGTTCCCCTTGCTGCACGGCCCTTGGGGGGAGGACGGCACGCTGCAGGGAATGCTGGACCTAGCGGATCTGCGGTATGTCGGATCGGGCGTGCTCGCCTCCGCGGTAGGGATGGACAAGCACTACATGAAGACCGTTTTCGGCAGCCACGGGCTGCCGATGGGTGACTATGCCGTGATCACCGACCGCGACTGGCGCCGCGACCCGGAAGCGGTCCTGGCCGGCATCGAGTCGCTCGGGCTCCCGGTCTTCGTCAAACCGGCACGGGCCGGATCGAGCGTGGGGATCACCCGGGTGGCCGAAGCGGCCGGGTTGCGGCCGGCGATCGAAGCGGCCCGCGAACACGACCCGAAGGTGCTCGTCGAAGCGGAGATCCGCGGGCGTGAGATCGAGTGCGCGGTGCTCGAAGGCCGCGGCGTCGACCCTCCGCGGACCTCCGAGGTGGCCGAGATCCGGGTCGTCGGAGGGCACGACTTCTATGACTTCGATGCGAAGTACTTGTCCGAGAGCGAGGTCGAACTCGACTGTCCCGCCAAGCTGCCCGACGGCGTGGCCGACGAGGTGCGGCGGCTCGCTGCGGCTGCCTTCACGGCCTTGGGTTGCGAGGGCCTAGCCCGGGTCGACTGCTTCTATACCGATGCCGGTGAGGTCGTCATCAACGAGATCAACACGATGCCGGGCTTCACGCCACACTCGATGTATCCGCGGATGTGGGCCGTGTCCGGGTTGCCCTATCAGGCGTTGATCGACGAACTGATCACGCTGGCGTTGCAGCGGCGGGTGGGGCTGCGGTGAACTCGACACGGGCGCGTTCACAGGCATTGACGTCCGTTCGGTGGCAGGGCCCCGGCTGCCGGGCCGAAAGCCGGCAGGAGTAGCGGTTCGGGCGCGTAGGTCTCGGGGACGTAGACCTCGAGTGCGGGTGTGCGGCCGTAGGTGGTGAAGCGGGTGCCGTCGGCAACCGGCTCGATGACCCAGTCGATGTCATCGACAGTGAGGCATGCGGCCGTGGTCGGCGTCAGCGCCGGTTGCCCGCAGACGGCCACTACCGCAGGATCACCCCATGCCCGGGCTGCCGGTGAAGCCGGCGACACGTCGCGGGGGAGCAGATCGGAGACCTCGGCCGGCCACCGGTCGACCAATGCCTGGCATTCGGTGGAGTCGGCCAGCTCGGGCAGGTGCACCGGGACGGTGTGCCCACAGCCCGTCAGCAACGCGACACAGAAGGTGAGCGCGGCGGGGCGAGCCAAGGACGACGGGCGCACGGTGCCGACTACTCAGACATGGACCACCGTGCAGGTCAGGGTCCGGGTGATCCCGGCGACATCCTGGATCTTGGCGATGACGAGTTTGCCCAGCTCGTCAACGGTGTCGGCTTCGACCCGGGCGATGACATCGTACGGACCGGTGACGTCTTCGGCGGAGGTCACCCCGCGGACGCTGCGGACCGTCTCAGCGACCGCCGCGGACTTGCCGACTTCGGTCTGAATGAGGATGAACGCCTGGACCACGGAGAACCTCACTTCCTCGGAGATGACAGAGTGTCGGTCGGTTGCGGCCGGTCGGGCCGGACCCGTCGTAATCAGACGCTACCGTGCTGGACGACCGTGCGTCTGCCTGGAGGAGGGACGGCTCGTGAACGACATCGGTCGGCCCGGTGGGTCCGCGCGCTGGCGCGATCCCGACCCCGGTGAGCCAACCGGTGCGGCCACGTTAGCCGACGTGGGGGAGAGCTGGCTGTTGGAGCAGATCGGGCCGCAGCTCGGTTCGGCTACCGGTGGGCCCCGGGTGCTCCTCGGACCGGGCGACGATGCTGCGGTGGTCGCAGCCGGGCAGCCAGTGGTCGTCAGCACCGATGCGATGGTGCGAGGACACGACTGGCGTGACGAGTGGTCCACGCCACACGATGTGGCAGCGAAGGCCGTCGCCCAGAACCTCGCCGACCTTGCCGCGATGGGGGCCGAGCCGACCGGTCTGTTGGTGACCCTGATAGCTGACCCCGCAACCACGGTGGCCTGGGTGCTGGCCTTCACAGAGGGATTGGGTGCTGCAGCGGCCACCGCGGGGTGCTCGGTCCTGGGCGGTGACCTATCGTCGGCCCCGCCAGGCACCCTGGCAGTGAGCGTGACCGCGCTCGGTGCTGTGGCTCCGGGATCGTGGGTAGGCCGTGACGGTGCCCGGCCGGGTGACCGGGTGGCCGTGTGCGGCACTCTCGGGCGATCGGCCGCTGGACTGTTGCTGCTCCAGCAGGGCCGCCCCGATGCCGATGCCGCGCTGGTGAGTGTGCACCGGCGGCCCAAGCCGCCCCTGTTGGCCGGGCCGCAAGCTGCTCGGGCCGGAGCGCGCGCGATGCTCGACATATCGGACGGATTGCTACTCGACGGTGCCCGGATCGCCGCTGCCAGCGGCGTGGCCTTGGCCTTCGACACGGATGCTCTGCAGCCGTATGCCGCGCGCCTCACCTCGACGATCGGTGCTGCAGCCGCCTGGGGCTGTGTCCTCGGCGGTGGCGAAGAGCACTCGCTGCTGGCTTGCTTCCCCGGCTCCCCGGCATCCGGGACGTTGCCCCCGGGGTGGACCATGATCGGGCGAGTCCGCCGCGGTAGCGGGGTGCTCGTAGACGACGAACCGGTCGAGTCCCGCGGATGGGACCACTTCGGACCCGGGAACCAGGGATCCCGGACGTGCGACGACTGAGTACACCCGAGGTCACCTGTTGCCCTGATGGCCGCAGCTGCCGCCAGGCAACCCCAAAAAGCAGCGAACCAGCGGACAGCCGTTGCCTACCGCGGATCTGCCGTGTCCAGGCGAAACCGGCCTATCCACCGAACGAGCATGACACTGACGCCGGTGGATCCCAGCTCAGACCCCACGACAATCGGGCGGCTGCCCTCCCGACTGAGTGCGACACGTGTCGACGCAGCGAGCTTGCCCAAGGACGGGGTCCCGGGTTTGGTGCCGGTCTGACGGCTCGGGTATCCTTGCCCGGTTGTCCGCGGGCAAGCTCGCGGCGCCCGTTTCGCGCACTTCAACCAGTTTCAGGAGATCATCGTGGCTGCCACCTGCGACGTCTGCGGCAAGGGACCCGGTTTCGGTCACTCCATCTCCCACTCACACCGGCGCACCAAGCGGCGTTGGAATCCCAATATCCAGCGAGTCAAGGCAACCGTCGAGGGCACTCCGAAGCGGCTGAACGTCTGCACCTCATGCCTCAAGGCGGGCAAAGTCAGCCGCTAGCGCTTGGTCATCAGGGCCGGCTCCACGACGGAGCCGGCCTCGTCATTCCCGCCGAAGGAGGCCCGATGGCTGCCCGTCCGCCTCGGGTGCTGACCCACGTGGACGCACCCAGCTTCCTGCGCTGGGCGGCTGCCGCCCGGTCGGCCTTCGGCACGGCCCGGGCCGAGATCGACGCGCTGAACGTCTTCCCGGTGCCCGATGGCGACACCGGAACCAACCTTTACCTCACGTTGGACGCCGCTCTCGACCGGGCGCGCAGCGCCCTGGAGCGGCAGGTGGCGCCCGGGGACTTCGCACCTCTGGTGCAGATGTGCCAGGAGATGTCCCGGGCGATGCTGCTCACCGCCCGCGGTAACTCCGGGGTGATCCTCAGCCAGCTGTTCCGTGGTTTCGCCGATCAGGTCGTGTCCGATGACGCCGCCCAGCTCGACAGCGCGAGCCTGGCGGCCGCCCTGGTGCGCGCCGACGAGTTGGCGTGGCAAGCCGTGACCGAGCCCAAGGAAGGAACCATCCTGTCGGTTTCCCGAGCGACCAGTCAGGCATGCGAGCAACGGCAACAAACCGATCCGACGGTGAGCTTGGCCGATCTGGTGACAGTCGCGGTGCAGACGGCCTCGGCAGCCTTGGCGCATACAACTGACCAGCTTCCGGTCCTGGCCCGAGCCGGGGTCGTCGATGCCGGTGGTGCGGGATATCTGCTGCTCCTCGAGGCACTCCAGCGTGTTGTTCACGGGGTGGCTCCGACCATCGACGACCCGATGCGTCGGCGTCCCGGGTGGGCCCAGCCCCACCCTCCGGTGCAGACACGACCGGCCGTCGACGGACCGGACGACGCCGACGGCACCGGCCCCGCCTTCGAGGTGATGTATCTGTTGGACGAGACCGACGAAACCCGGGTCGAGTCGTTGCGCAGCAGACTGGCAACGTTAGGAGACTCGTTGCTGGTCGTCGGCAGTGAGGGCACGTGGAACGTGCATGTTCACGTCGATGACCCGGGGGCAGCCGTCGAGGCCGGCGTCGAGGCCGGCCGGCCGCATCGAATCGTCATCACCCACTTCGGCGACCAGATCAGCGACCGGATCGACGAGCAGGCCATCGCAGTCGTGGCCTGCGCGGCCGGCGAGGGGATCGCCGAGGTGTTCCGCGCTGCCGGAACCGTGACCGTCATGAGTGGTCCGGGCCAGCGCGCCTCGGCGGGACAACTGCTCGACGCTATCCGAACCACCCACGCCGGCCACGTCATCGTCCTGCCCAACGACGCCGACACCGAGCTGGCCGCACAGGCGGCCGCCCAGGCAGCCGAGCCGGCAGGGCTGCGGGTCGAAGTGGTTCGTTCGCGCACTGCCGTGCAGGGCATCGCCGCGCTCGCCGTCTTCGACCACGAGGCGGACCTATCCACGAACGTGTCGGCCATGGCTGCGGCGGCGGAAGCCACTCGCCACGGGGCGGTTACCATCGCGCACAAACAGGCGCTCACCGCAGCCGGGTGGTGCCACATCGGTGACGTGCTCGGCGCAGTCGACGGCGAATTCGTCATCATCGGATCCGACCTGTACGAAGTCGCCGGTGAGATCGTGGAGCGGCTCCTGGGCGACGACGGCGAGCTGCTCACCGTCGTCAGCGGCGAGGATGCTCCGCCCGACCTGGCCTCCGCAGTGGCGGCCGCGGCCCGGATCCGCCGGCGTGACCTCGAAGTCACCTTCATCCACGGACACCAGCCGCTCTATCCGCTCCTGCTCGGTGTCGAGTAGCGGCCTCGCGACAGGGCTGACCCATGCCCACGGCATACACCGAAGACACGCTGCTGCGCCGGGTGATCCAGCCGGCTGCGGCCGAGGCGCTCGCCAAGCACAAGGGCCTGCACACAATCGGTGACCTGTTCGAGCACGTGCCGCGTCGTTATCTCGAGCCGGATCGGCCGACAGATTTGAGCGAGTTGGAGATCGGCGAAGAGGTCATCGTCGTCGCGGACGTTTCGAGGGTCTCCTCCCATGCCATGCGAAGCCGGAACGGCTACCGGCTGGCCGCCGTGATCACCGACGGCGACAGCGAGCTCGAGCTCACGTTCTTCAGCAAGCGCAAGTACGACTTCGGCCTGCGACCGGGACGTCGCGGCGTCTTCACCGGCACCGTGGGGAGCTATCAGGGCCGGCGTCAGCTGACTCATCCCGAGATGGAGCTCTTCGACGAGGACCAACTCTCGCCCGAACGGATTGCCTACCTGACCAGCCACAAGATTCCCGTCTACCCGGCGACCGGGAAGATGACCTCGGCTCGGATCCGCCGACTCGTCGAGATGCTGCTGGACTCGATCGAGCAAATCCGCGAGCCCCTGCCGGCCGCGGTCCGCCGGCGTCGCAGACTGCTCGGGCGTCGGGAAGCGTTGGAACTCGTCCATCGGCCCGAGCTCGGCGCCGACATCAGCCCCGGCCGGCGTCGGCTCCGTTTCGACGAGGCCTACGTCTTGCAAGTCATCCTCGCCCAACGACGACGCGCCGTCGCCGAGCTCGGGGGCACAGCGCGAGTGCCACGGCCTGCCGGTCTACTCGCCGCCTTCGACGCCCGGCTGCCGTTCGAGCTGACCGCGGGCCAACAGGAGGTCGGGAAGCTCCTGCTTGCCGAGCTCGCCCGGGATCAGCCGATGCACCGGCTATTGCAGGGCGAGGTCGGCTCGGGCAAGACGGTCGTCGCCTTGCGCGCCATGCTCGCCGTCGTCGACGCCGGCGGGCAGGCCGCCTTGCTCGCGCCCACCGAGGTGCTCGCCGCGCAACACCACCGCACGATCACGACGATGCTCGGCGACCTGGCCATGGGCGGGATGCTCGGCGGCAACGAACTCGGCACCCGGGTCGCCCTGCTGACCGGCAGCCAGTCGACGACGGCTCGGCGTCAGGCGCTCGACGACATCGTCACGGGCACGGCGGGGATCGTCGTGGGCACCCACGCCCTCATCCAGAAGCATGTCGACTTCTTCGATCTGGGCCTGGTCGTCGTCGACGAGCAGCACCGCTTCGGCGTCGAGCAGCGAGATGCCCTCCGCGACAAGTCGACCGGCCCGCCCCACTTGCTCGTGATGACGGCTACGCCGATCCCACGGACGGTTGCCATGACGGTCTTCGGTGACATGGAGACCACGACGTTGCGTGAGTTGCCTGCCGGGCGGAGCCCGATCCAAACGCACATCGTCGACCTCGGCAACTCCCGCTGGGTCGAGCGCAGCTGGGAGCGGTTGGCCGAGGAGATCGACAAGGGACATCAGGTCTACGTGGTTTGCCCCCGGATCGGTGACCCCACCGACGGTTCCGTCCTGACCAACGACACCTCTGACGAGGACACCGACTGGACCGACTGGGCGGATCACGACAGTGATCCACCGGAGTCGCCCGGCGAACCGGCCATGACGGGGGTGTATGCCGCAGCCGACCAGTTGCGCACCCAGCCCGCGCTGGCCGGGGCCCGGATCGGGGTGCTGCACGGCCGGATGCCACCCGAGGCCAAAGACGGCGTGATGGACGCCTTCGGCCGAGGGGAGTTGGATCTGCTCGTGGCGACGACCGTGATCGAGGTCGGGGTCGACGTGCCCAACGCGACGACGATGGTCATCATGGACGCCGAGCGTTTCGGTATCTCGCAACTCCACCAGCTCCGGGGCCGGGTCGGCCGGGGCACGGCCCCCGGGCTGTGCCTGCTCTTCACAGCTGCGCCCAACCCGGCGGCACAACGCCGACTGGCTGCAGTGGCCGGTTCGAACGATGGTTTCCAGCTGGCCCGTATCGACCTGGAACTGCGTCGGGAAGGCGACGTGCTCGGAGCTCGGCAGAGCGGCAAAGGCACCTCGGTCCGATTCCTCCGGGTCGGCAACGAGACGGACGAGCGACTCATCGCCGAAGCCCGTGAGGACGCGGTCGACGTCGTTGCGAGCGACCCGGAGCTGGCCGGTCATCCGGAGCTGGCCGCCCGGGTCGCGGCCCGGCTCGACGAGACCCAGGCGGCGTACCTGGTGCGGGGATAGCCTGCGCTCCGGGGCTGGCGCGAGAATGTGCCGCACAGGCATCACCGACAAGGGCCCACGGAGACCGGTGGAGGGGCAATGACCCGGATCATCAGCGGCAGTGCCGGGGGTCGGCGGCTGGCCACCCCGAGTGGTCGACACACGCGGCCCAGTTCCGAGCGGGTCCGAGAGGGTCTGTTCTCGCGGCTTGGTCATCTCGACCTGCTCAACGAGGCGCGGGTGCTCGACTTGTATGCCGGATCCGGGGCCCTCGGACTCGAGGCGGCCAGCCGGGGAGCAGCAGTGGTGACGCTCGTCGAATCGGACCGGGCAACAGCGGGCGTTGCCCGGCGCAACGTCACCTCCCTGGGCTGGTCAGACCGGGTCGCGGTGCGTTGTGATTCGGTGGAGAGAGCCCTGCTCGGCGGGCCGGGCCGGCCTTATTCGCTGGTATTCGCCGATCCGCCCTATGACCTCGGCGAAGCACCGTTGGCGGACGTGCTGGCCCTGCTCGTCATTCACGACTGGCTCGCTGCAGACGCGGTCGTGGTCATCGAGCGGTCGGCGAGATCCCCGGAGCCACGGTGGCCATCGGCCCTGACACTCGCCGACGAGCGCCGCTATGGCGAGACCAAGCTGTGGTTCGCCGAATCGCCGGGGCCGGCCGAGATCGCCTGACTCTCGGCCTCCGTGACACCGCAGCCGGGACCGACACGCGGCGAGCCCGCGGGGCCACCGAACGAGTCCCAGCCCCAAGGCGTCAGCTCCCCAGCCCCGGTCATCCCAGTCACTGAAGTCATGCCAGTTCCCACTGCTAGTCTCGGCGCGTGACCAGGCGCTGCGTCTGCCCCGGCTCCTACGATCCCGTGACGAACGGCCACGTCGACGTCATCGTGCGGGCAGCTGAGCTGTTCGACGAGGTCGTCGTCGCCGTCCTGCATAACCCCGCCAAGAGTGGCACCTTTCCCGTCGGCCGCCGGATCGAGTTAATCAGGGCATCGTTACCGGAAGAACTGACCGGCGTGCGAGTGGCCGCATTCGCCGGTCAGTTGCTCGTCGATGTCTGCAGCGAAGTCCAGGCCCAGGCCATCGTCAAAGGCCTCCGTGGGGGAGTGGACTTCGCCTACGAGCTGCCGATGGCCCTCATGAACCGGCACCTCACCGGTATCGAGACGGTCTTCCTGCCCGGGAACCCCTCCTACGAACACGTTTCCAGCTCGTTGATCAAGGAGGTCCACGGGCTCGGCGGGGACGTCGAAGGGTTGGTTCCGGTGCCGGTCCTGGAGGCGTTGCGTTCCGGACGGTGATTCCCCGGGTTCTACCGGTGGCGGAGGCTAGCCCAGATGCGGTGGACGGCGCCGTCGGTTTGGGCGAGAGTCACACCTCCGGTAAAGTTCATAGTTGGCCTGTGTCCGCCCGGACGCAGCCGAGACGCCTGAACCCGCCGGAAGACATGCCACGCCTCGACCCCGACTCGCCGCTCGTCATCGACACGAGGGATCTGAGCCGCCAGCCGGGTTCGATGCGGGAGATCTCCCGGACGGTCAGGGCTCCCGAGGAACTGGGCACCGACATCGTTGCGGTCCCGGCCGGTGCACCGGTCGAACTGGTGGTCAAGGCCGAGGCCGTTTCCGAGGGTGTGCTGATCAGCGGCTCGGTTGCTGCCACGGCGGATGGCGCTTGCGTGCGGTGCTTGGAACCGGTCACAGTCAGGGTGACGGGCTCGTTCCAGGAGCTGTTCGCTTACGCCGACCGGGCGGCTCATCACCATGAGGTGGGTGCCGACTCGGACGAGGCCGAGGTGCACGAGTTGGTGGACGACCTCGTCGACCTGCACCCCGTGCTCCTGGACACGGTCGTGCCCGCACTGCCGTTCCAACCGGTATGCCGCGTCGACTGCCCGGGTCTATGCTCCGAGTGTGGGGTGTCCCTGGCGCAGGAACCCGAGCACCGGCATGACGTGGTCGACCCCCGATGGGCGGCGCTCAGTGGCCTTGGTGGCTTGCTGAACGCTCACCCCACAGAGAGCCCAGAAGAGAGAAGGAACTGACGTGGCCGTCCCGAAGCGGAAGACCTCGCGCTCCAACACCCGTTCCCGGCGGGCCCAGTGGAAGGCCGAGCCTGTCGTGCTGACCGCCTGCCCGCAGTGCACCCAGCCGACCCTGCCGCATCGCGCCTGTCCCTCCTGCGGGCGGTACCAAGGCCGCTACTACGCTGCGGCCGAACGGGCCGAGTTCCAGGGCTGACCCGGGGCCGATATGGGGTCCCAACCCGCAGGCACCGCGGTTCCGGCCCGGTTGCGCGACTATGTCGCCGGAGTGATCGGGCGCCCCATCGACGACGAGCTGCTGGTACGGGCACTGACCCATCGGTCCTTCGCCTACGAGAACGGCGGGCTCCCCAACAACGAGCGGTTAGAGTTCCTCGGCGACTCGGTGTTGGGCCTGGTTATCACCGACACCCTGTACGCCTCGCATCCTGAGCTACCCGAGGGACAGCTGGCCAAACTGCGTGCTTCGGTCGTCAACATGCGCGCCCTAGCCGACGTAGGGCGATCCATCTCCTTGGGTGACTACCTGCTCCTGGGCCGGGGTGAAGAAACGACGGGCGGTCGTGACAAAGCCTCGATCCTCGCCGACACGATGGAGGCGCTGATCGGCACCGTATACCTCACCGGGGGACTGGCAGCGGCCGAGTTGCTCGTCCATCGTCTCTTCGACTCGGTGCTCGACGCCGCCGCCGGTCTCGGCGCCGGTCTGGACTGGAAAACCAGCCTGCAGGAGTTGTGCTCGGCCAACGGCTTCGGATCACCGGAATACCGAATCGACGATTCGGGACCCGACCACGAAAAGGTTTTCGACGCCCACGTCGAGGTCGGTGGTGAATCGTTGGGACGCGGTGCGGGCCGCAGCAAGAAAGAGGCCGAACAGGCTGCTGCCGAGCAAGCCTGGATCGTCCTCAACACCCGCCGGCAGGAGTCGTCCCCCGAACCTGACGGCTGCCGGTCCACCGAGTAGCGCACGGGCATGCCTGAACTGCCGGAAGTCGAGACCGTCCGGCGCGGCCTGGCCCAGCACGTCGTCGGGCGACGGATCGACGACGTCCAGTTCTTCGGCAGTAGAGTCACTCGGCGGCACCCGCTCGGCCCGGACGACCTGGCGGCCCGGACCCGGCACAGTCGGGTCGCCGCGGCCCGCCGTCGGGGCAAGTACCTCTGGCTCGTGCTCGAGCCGAGCGACGACGACCCGTCGGCTCTGCTCGTGCACCTCGGGATGAGTGGCCAACTACTTGTCCACGAGCCTGGGTCCCCAGATCCGAAACACGTGCGCGCCCGGTGGTCCTTCGAGGACGGTGGTCCGGAGCTGCGTTTCGTCGACCAACGCACCTTCGGCGGGATCCTGTTGAGTCCACTCGGCACCGGCGCGGTCGATCGGTCCATCCCCGAGGCCATCAGCCACATCGCCGCCGATCCGTTCGATCCCGACTACGACCTAGCTGGCGTTGCGGCTCGTTTCCAGGCCCGCGACAGGGCCATCAAGCGAGGACTGCTCGACCAGGGCATCGTCTCCGGGATCGGCAACATCTATGCCGACGAAGCCCTGTGGCGGGCCCAGGTCCACGGTGAACGGCGCTCGTCGGCGCTCAGCCTCCGGACCCTGGCGCGGGTGCTCACGCATGCCTATGACGTGATGACCGATGCGTTAGCGGCCGGCGGGACGAGTTTCGACGCGCTCTACGTCAACGTCAACGGCTCGTCCGGCTACTTCGACCGGTCACTCGCGGCATATGGCCGAGAAGGGCTGCCCTGTCGGCGCTGCGGTGCGCCGATCCGCCGGGAGCACTTCATGAACCGGTCGTCGTTCTCGTGCCCGCGGTGCCAGCCGCGACCCCGAACCCGGGGCCGCAGCTGACGTACGTTCCGGCCCGTCGGCACGGATCAGGTCACCGCAGTCTGAGGAACTCCAAGTGCTGTTCGTACTGGTCGAGGCAGTCGTGGATCACCTGGGTTTCGGTGTAGCCCATGACGTCATAGCCCTGGCCACCGCCGTCGAGGTGCACCTCCAGGCGGGCATAGCGGTCGCGGTCGCCGATCATCCGGCCGCCGTAGGTGGGTACCGGTGATTCGCTGACTTCGACCCGGTAGACGAATGGCTCACGGGCCGTCTCGGTACGCAATTCGACGTATGCCGGGTTCTCCGGCCCGCCGGGTTCGGCATGCACGCTCACCGGCACTTGCTGGGTGGCCAACTCGGAGGCGACCTGTGCCAGGGCTGGTTCGACGACCGTTTCCAGGTGGCGGGTCGCCCCGGCGACGTCGGTGAAATTCATGGCCCGCTTGAGCCGGGCCCGCCACGAGTCGCCGTCCGCTTCGGAGCCGGCTCGAGCCGAGAGCATGGTGTGCACGTGTTGAGCTGCCGAATCGACTCGTCGGCCCTCCACGCGCAAGGCCCGCAACAGCCCCCACATGACACCGACGAGCACGAACGCGAAGGGCAGCCCCATGATGATCGTCGCGTACTGCAGCGCGACGATGCCCCCAACCGCGAGCACGGCGATCGTGAGGAGCCCGGTCACTGAGGCCCAGACGATCCGCACCCAACCGGCACAGTCCTGCTGGACATCCTGCAGTCTCGAGCAGAGATTGCCCATGACCAGAGCCCCGGAGTCGGCCGAGGTGACGTAGAAGAGCAAGCCGACGACGAAGGCCAGGAAGATGACGACCTGCCCGGCCGGATAGTCCTCGAGCAGCGCGAAGAACCCACGGCCGTCGAACTCCAGCGCGATCTCGGCGAACCCCGCGTCGCCGGAGCGGACACGATCCAGCGCGGCATTCCCGAAGACCGACACCCACATGACGACATAGCTGAACGGGATGACCATCGTCCCCGCGACGAACTGGCGGATCGTGCGCCCGCGGGAGATCCGGGCGAGGAAGAGCCCGACGAACGACGCCCAAGCCACCCACCAGGCCCAGAAGAAGAGGGTCCACAAGGACATCCAGTCGCCGGTGTCTTCGAAAGCGAAAGTCTCCAAGGTCTTGGCGGGGAACGACCGCACGAAGTCGCCGACGTTCATGACGACCGCGTTGAGGATGAACGAGGTCTTGCCGGTGATGAGCACCCAGGCCGCCAAGCCGAGTGCGAGCAGGACGTTGAGCTGGGACAAGAACCGGATCCCCTTGTCCACACCTGTGGTCGCCGAGACGGCGGCGATGACGACGGCCAGCACGACGAGGCCGATCTGCGCGCCGGTGCCGATGTCGACACCGAAAATAATGTTCAGGCCGACGTTGAGGAAGACCACACCGATACCGAGGCTTGTTGCTACTCCGAAGATCGTGCCGAGCACGGCTGCCGTGTCGACCGTGTGTCCGATCGGACCGGAGACCCGCCGACCGAAGATCGGATGCAGTGCCGAGCGGACCGCGAGCGGCAAGTTGGCGCGGTAGGCGAAGTAGCCGAGTGCCAGGCCCATGAGGGCATACATCCCCCAGCCGGAGATGCCGTAGTGGAAGAGCGTCCAGACCGTCGCTTCCCGGGCTGCCTCGACGGTCTCGCCGGGACCGACCGGGGGCGATGTGTATTGCGAGATCGGTTCGATCACCGAGTAGAACATCACGTCGGTGCCGATGCCGGCGGCGAAGAGCATCGAGGCCCAGGCGAACGTCGAGAACTCTGGCCGGGAGTGGTCCGGCCCGAGCCGCACGTGGCCGTATCGCGAGACACCGAGGTAGATGACGAACCCGAGAATGACGGTGGCCAGCAGCACGTAGAACCATCCGAAGTGCGTCGTCACTTCTCCGACCAAGGTGCCGATGACCTCTTCGGCGGCGCTGGGCGCGATGATCGCCCAGATGGCGATGACCAGCACTCCGATGAGCGAGGACAGGAAGACCGGCAGCCGCAGAGTTGGCGGCCGGTGGCCGTCGTGGGCGGTCGGTTCGGTCGTGGGCGGTCGGGTGTCCGTGCTCATACCGTGTCTCCTGACGGCCGGTGCGTTGGGGTGAGCTCGCGGGCGCGAGTGCCGCTGGGCGGGTCGGTCGGGGTGTCCCAGGCGTCGTTGCGCGGGTCACCGGGGGGATAGAGGGGGTTGCCTCGCCCGTGCCGATACCACGGCACCTGCAGGGCCGGCAGCGGGGTGTTGCCGGCGATGAGGTCGGCGGCCTTCTCGGCGACCATCATCACCGGGGCGTAGATGTTGCCGTTCGTCACGAAGGGGAAGACCGAGGCGTCGACGACCCGCAGTCCCGAGGTGCCGTGCACTCGCATCGAGGTGGGTTCGACCACGGCCAGATCGTCCACGCCCATCCGGGCTGAACAAGAGGGGTGCAGGGCGGTCTCGGCGTCCGCGGCCACCCAGTCGAGGATCTCGTCGTCGGATTCGACGGCCGGGCCGGGCGAGATCTCCCCACCGCTGAAGGCAGCGAACGCCGGCTGGTCGAGGATGTGCCGGGCGGCGCGCACCATCTCCACCCACTCCCGTCGGTCGGTCTCGGTGGACAGGTAGTTGAACCGGACCGCCGGATGGGTGAACGGGTCGGTGTTGCGGATTCGCACCGAGCCGCGGGTATCGGCATACATCGGTCCGATATGGACCTGATAGCCGTGCACGCCGTGCTCGCTCTCGGCCGGTTTCGAGCCGTCATAGCGGATCGCGATCGGGAGGAAATGGAACATGAGGTTGGGCCAGGCGACGTGGTCGTTGGAGCGGATGAAACCACCCGCTTCGAAGTGGTTCGACGCCCCGACCCCACGCCGGCCGAGCAGCCACTCCAGCCCGATCCTGGGCTTGTGCCGGTGTGCCAGCCATGGGGCGATCGACACCGGTTGGGTACATGCGTGTTGCAGGTAGACCTCCAGGTGATCCTGCAGATTCGCGCCGACGCCGGGCAATTCGACGACCGGGTCGATCCCGATTCCGCGCAGGTGTGCCGGGTCGCCGATGCCGGCCAGTTGCAGCAGTTGCGGGGAGTTGAAGGCGCCGCCACAGAGGATGACCTCGCCGGCCTCCACGGTGCGGCGCAGTCGCCCTGCTCGCAGATAGTCGACGCCGGTGCACCGAGTGCCCTGCATCCGCAGTCCGGTGACCATGGCCAGGGTCTCGATCCGCAGGTTGCGGCGGTTGCGGACCGGGTGGAGATAGGCTCGGGAGGCCGACAGCCGTCGCCCGCGGTGCACGTTGCGGTCGAACTTGGCGAAACCCTCCTGCCGGTAACCGTTGACGTCATCGGTCAACGGGTAGCCGGCCTGTTGCACCGCTTCGAAGAAGGCCCCGAACAGGGCAGACGTCGCCGGCCCGCGCTCGAGGACGAGTGGCCCGGATCCGCCGCGCCAGGCGTCGGCGCCGGCCAGGCAGGTCTCCATGCGTTTGAAGTAGGGCAGGCAGTGGGCGTAGTCCCAGTGCGCGAGGCCGGGCTCGGCAGCCCAGCGTTCGTAGTCCATCGGGTTGCCGCGCTGGAAGATCATTCCGTTGATCGAGGACGACCCGCCGAGCACCTTGCCACGAGCGTGGAAGACTCTTCGACCACCGAGGTGGGGCTCGGGCTCGGATTCGTAGCACCAATCGTAGAACCGGCTGCCGATCGGGTACGGCAGGGCCGCCGGCATGTGGATGAACGGGTCGATCCGGGCGTCGCTGCGGCCGGCTTCCAGCACGAGCACCCGGACGGACGGGTCGGTGCTGAG
The DNA here is from genome assembly GCA_002748155.1 of Actinomycetales bacterium. Lineage (GTDB taxonomy): Bacteria > Actinomycetota > Actinomycetes > Actinomycetales > Dermatophilaceae > Phosphoribacter. The sequence goes on from PDRO01000007.1 coordinate 37,557, forward strand.
CCGGTTGCCCAGGGCCGATCCGGCCGAGCCACCGCCGACGATGACGTAGTCGTAGCGTTCACTCACTGCTGAGCTCCCTCGATGCGGTTGGCGAACCAGCGGGCGGGCGCCGGTCTGGTGTTGTGCCAGATGTGTTTGGTCTCGCGGTATTCGTCCAGCCCGGCCAGCCCCAACTCGCGTCCGATGCCGGACTGTTTGAAGCCACCCCACTCGGCTGCCGGCACGTAGGGGTGGTAGTCGTTGATCCACACTGTGCCGTGTCGCAGGCGGGCCGCGACCCGCTCGGCACGCCCGGCATGCTCACTCCACACTGCCCCGGCGAGGCCGTAGATGGTGTCGTTGGCCAGCGCCACCGCAGCATCCTCCGCAGCGTCCCGGTCGGCACCCGCGAAAGTCTCGACAGTGAGCACCGGGCCGAAGGACTCGTCGTGAACGCATCTCATATCGGGGGTACACCGGTCGAGGATCGTCGGCAGGTAGTAGAACCCGGATGCGTATGCCGGGTCCGCGGGGGCAGCGCCGCCGCAGCGCAGCACGGCACCGTCCGAGACGGCGTCGGCGACATAGGCCGCCACCTTGTCGCGGTGTTGCGCACTGATCAGCGGGCCGGTCTCGGCCTGCTGATCGAAGGGGCCACCGAGGCGGATGTCCCGGGCTCGAGCGACCAGGGTGTCGACGACCGTATCGTGAATGCTCTCCTCGACGATCAGTCGCGCTCCGGCAGAGCAGACCTGTCCGGAGTCGAGGAAGACCGCGGTGAGCGCGTTGTCGATGGCTGCGGGCAGGTCGGCGTCGGCGAAGATGACGTTGGGGTTCTTTCCGCCCAGTTCCAGGGCCACCTTCTTGACCGTGTCGGCCGCCGCACGCATGATCGCGCGACCGGTGGCCAACCCACCGGTGAAGGACACCAGGTCGACCCGTTCGTCGGCGACCAGCGCTGCACCGGCTTCGGCACCTGACCCGAGGACGAGATTGGCGACTCCGTCGGGCAACCCCGCCTCGCTGAGCGCCTGCATGAGCCAGATCGCGGTGCTGGGGGTGAGCTCGCTCGGCTTGAGCACGAACGTGTTCCCGGCCGCAAGCGCGGGCGCCACCTTCCAGGAGGTCTGCAGCAGCGGGTAGTTCCACGGCGTGATCAGGGCACACACCCCGACCGGCTCGTGCACGATCTTGCTGGCGACGGCCGGATTCCCCGTGTCGACAACCCGGCCGGCATCGACGCCGGCCAGATCGGCGTAGTGCCGGAACACACTGACGACGTCGTCGACGTCGATCTCCGACTCGACGAGACGCTTGCCGGTGTCCAACGACTCCAGGCGAGCCACCGCATCCTTGTCGGCGACCAGACGATCAGCGACGCGACGGAGCACTTCGGCTCGCTCCCGGGCCGGGGTGTCCGGCCACGGGCCGTGGTCGAAGGCGGAGCGGCCGGCGGCGACGGCCGCGCTCGAATCGCGCGCGGATGCCTCACTGACAGTAGCTACTTCGCTGCCATCGGCTGGACAACGGATCGTGCGGGTGGCCCCCGATCGGGCGGCCTGCCAAGCCCCGCCGATGAACAGGGATTTCGGTTCGGGCACAGTTGGGCTCCCTCGGTTGGTTCCGGGTGGATCCGACTTAGTCTTGCCGACCTGGGCGAGCATCGCCACTTCGCTGCCGGTCTTGGCGAGTCGGGTCGCGCTGGTTTCGGGAGGCTCCCCGGGTGCGGAAACAGCCCGCCCGGGCCCAGGAAACGGCATAGATTGGGCCTGTGAATGCCGCGACCGAAAGCCCGATCTCCGATCTGCGCGCGCCGATGATGCTGCCCGAACCCGACCGGGCGAAGTCCTGGCTGATCGCCCGTGCGGAGCAGGGGTTGGCGCAGGCGCGCCAGATCGTCGAATCGCTCAAGGCGGAGCCGCCGGGCGGGACGATGGCGACGTTGATGCGCTGGAACGATGTCGAAATCGCGCTCGGGTCGGTGGCCTCGCCGGCAAGCCTGTTCAGCCAGGTGCATCCGGACGCGGCAGTGCGCGACCAGGGCGAGCTGGCTATCCAGGATGTGCAACGCCTGTCCACCGAGCTAGGCCTGGACCGCGAGCTCTACGAAGTCTTCGCAGCACTCGACCCCGCCGGACTGGACGCCGGAGCGGCTCGGTTGCTGGAGAAAGTTTTGCGCGACTTCCACCGCTCCGGGGTCGACCGGGACGAGCCGACCCGCGCCCGGATCCGGGAGATCAACGAACGGCTCACGCTCATCGGTCAGGAGTTCTCCCGCAACGTTCGTGACGACGTACGCTCGATCCGGATCGCGCCCGAGCGGCTCACCGGGATGCCCCCGGACTGGCTCGATGCGCACCCGCCCGGTGCTGATGGGCTGGTCACCGTGACGACCGACTACCCGGATTCCCTGCCGCTTCGGACGTTCTGCATCGACGCCGAGGCGCGTCGCGAGCTCACCCTCGCCTTCCTCAACCGGGCAGCGCCACAGAATGCCCCGCTGCTGCGCGAGATGTTCGCCCTGCGCCAGGAATTGGCCGACCTGCTCGGCTACGCCTCGTGGGCCGACTTCGATGCCGAGGTCAAGATGATCAAGGTCGGCACGGCCATCCCCGAGTTCATCGACAAGATCGCTGCCGCCGCGCTCGAGCCGGGCCTCCGGGACTATGAGGTGCTGCTCGAGCGGATGCGTGTGGACCGTCCCGGGGCCGACAGCATCGACGCGGCCGACGCGGCCTACTACGCCAACGTGGTGAGCAAGGAGCAGCTGCAGGTCGACGCCCAGTTGGTGCGCACGTTCTTCGACTTCGGCAAGGTCCGCACCGGACTGCTCGAGGTCACTGGCCGGCTCTTTGGACTGCGCTATCGGCAGGTGCCGGAGGCGGTCGTCTGGCACCCGGACGTCACGGCCTACGACGTCGTCCGGGTTGAGGCTCCCGACACACCGATCGGCCGGATCTACCTGGACTTGCACCCCCGCGAGGGCAAGTACAAACACGCCGCCCAGTTCGATCTGGTCACCGGGGTTGCAGGCCGCCAATTGCCCGAGGGCGTGCTGGTCTGCAACTTCGCTCGTGGGCTGATGGAGCACGACCACGTCGTGACGCTGTTCCACGAGTTCGGGCACCTGCTGCACCACGTGCTGGGCGGGCACCAGGAATGGGCTCGGTTCAGCGGGGTGGCCACCGAGTGGGACTTCGTCGAGGCGCCAAGCCAGATGCTCGAGGAATGGGCCTGGGACGCAGAGGTATTGCAGACCTTCGCGACCGACGCCGACGGGACACCGATCCCGTCCGACCTCGTCGAGCGGATGCGGGTGGCCGACGACTTCGGCAAGGGCTACCAAGCCCGTACCCAGATGTTCTACGCCGCGATCTCGTATTGCTTCCACACCGAGCAGCCCGACGACCTGGACGCTCGCACTCGGCAACTGCAGGAAAGATACTCGCTGTTCTCGTACATCCCGGGCACGAGCTTCGTCTGCTCGTTCGGGCATCTCGACGGGTATTCGAGCGGCTACTACACGTATATGTGGAGCCTGGTCATCGCGAAGGACCTCTTCTCGGCGTTCGACCGGGGGCGGATGTTCGATCCCGTTGTGGCACGTCGCTATCGGGATCTCGTGCTGGTGCCCGGCGGTGGTCGTGACGCCGCCGACCTGGTCGCCGACTTCCTCGGTCGGCCTTACACCTTCGACGCGTATGCCGCTTGGCTGGCGCAGTAGCGACAGGTGGGTGGGATGAGCGAGCGGGCAGAGCAGCAGCGGGTCACGGTCTTCGTGCGGGGCCACGTGCAAGGAGTGGGTTTCCGCTGGTGGACCAGGGCCCGGGCGCTGGAGCTCGGGCTGGCCGGGCATGCCCGCAATCTCGGCGACGGTCGGGTCGAGGTCGTCGCCCAGGGGCCGGTGGAATCGGTCGAGCGACTCGTTCAGCTGCTGCAGGAGCAGCCGTCCAGCGCGCGCCGTCCCGGCCGGGTCTCTGGTGCCGTCTGTCAGTACGCGTCAATGCGCGACGGGGTCTCGGGTTTCCGCGAGCTGTGAGACGGCGGTCGACCGGCACGGGCGGACGAGGACCCGGCTCGTGCAGGTGCTTGCTTCAGCCCGGGCGGTGGCGCGGCATACTCTCGGTCGTGTGACTGACCTCCCTCCCGAGCTCCTTCGGTTACGTGCCAGCATCGACAATCTCGACGCGGCGTTGGTGCATCTGCTTGCCGAGCGGTTCCGGTGCACCCAACAGGTTGGCGAGCTCAAAGCCAGTCGGGGATTGCCACCATCGGATCGGGTCCGTGAGGAAGCTCAGATGGCGCGGTTGCGTCGATTGGCCGAACAGTCCGGTCTCGATCCGGTGTTCGCGGAGAAGGTCTTGGCTTTCATCATCGCCGAGGTGATCCGCAACCATGGGGTGATCGCCGGTCATCATGAGGATTCGGGTCCCTCTCAGGATGCGGGTCATCGGCCATCCACGCGGCCGAACGCGACCTGAACCGCGTGCGTCTCGGTCGGGCGAGTTGGCCGGCCAGTGAGCGCCACGCGGGTAGCCTGAGCCAGATCCCCCGGCCACCGACTGGGTGATCCGACCAGCCGACCGGGACCGTGTGAGGGGACTGCGTGTACGTCAAGAGCATGACGCTCAAGGGCTTCAAGTCCTTCGCGTCGGCGACCACGCTGCGCCTCGAGCCGGGCATCACCTGCATTGTCGGGCCCAACGGTTCGGGCAAGAGCAACGTCGTCGACGCGCTCGCCTGGGTGATGGGGGAGCAGGGGGCCAAGAGCCTGCGTGGCGGCAAGATGGAAGACGTCATCTTCGCCGGCACGGCCGGCCGACCGCCGCTCGGCCGGGCCGAGGTCAGCTTGACCATCGACAACACCGACGGGGCGCTACCGATCGACTACACGGAGGTGACGATCAGCCGGACCATGTTCCGCAGCGGCGGCTCCGACTATGCGATCAACGGCACCACGTGTCGGCTGCTCGACATCCAGGAGTTGCTCTCCGACAGCGGGATCGGACGCGAGATGCACGTCATCGTCGGTCAGGGCCAGCTCGACTCGGTGTTGCGCGCCACACCCGAGGAGCGCCGGGGCTTCATCGAAGAGGCCGCCGGCGTGCTCAAGCACCGTAAGCGTAAGGAACGGGCGCTGCGCAAGCTCGACGCGATGGAGGCCAATCTCAACCGCGTGCAGGATCTCACCACCGAGATCCGCCGGCAGTTGGGGCCGCTCGGGCGCCAGGCCGAGACCGCTCGCCGCGCGGGAATCATCCAAGCTGAGGTTCGAGATGCCCGGCTGCGACTGATTGCCGACGATCTCGTGCAGCTCACCGCCACGCTTGAGCAGGAGGTGGCCGACGAAACCGCGTTGATCGCGCGGCGCACCGAGGTCGAGGCCGAGCTGGCCGTTCTCGGCGGCCGACTCCAGTCCCTGGAGTCCGAGGTCGAGGCAGCCCGGCCCGAGTTGGCGGCAGCTCAGGAGCGGTGGTTCGCCCTGCGTCGACTCGTCGAGCGACTGTCGGCGACGGCCACCCTCGCCGGGGAACGGGTGCGGCTCCTGGCCGACGACGAGGCCGCGGACGCCGACAACGTGGCACTCGGCCGCGATCCGGAAGCACTCCGGGCGCAAGCCGTCGAACAACGCGAGCAGCACACCGCCCTGATTGCCGACATCCAGGTGGTTGCCGCTCAGGTCGCCGACGCGGTCGCCGCACGCAGCGAGGCCGAGAGCCGGTATGCCGCGGAGCAGGCTCGGATCGCCGGTCTCGTGCGGGCGGCCGCCGACCGGCGCGAGGGTCTGGCCCGGCTGGCCGGAGAGGTCGCGGCCAGGCAGTCGAAGATCGATGCCGGCGAGGCCGAGATCGGCCGGCTTCGCGAGGTCGTCGCCGAGTCGCAAGCCCGGGCGAATGCCGCCGAGCGCCGATTCGCCGAGCTCGAGGCCGAGGTCGCCGCCGGTGAAGCCGGTGAGGAAGGCCTGGATGCGGCATACGAGCAGGCGGCCGCCGATCTGGCGGCACTGGAAGCCGAAGCCGGGACACTGCGGGAGCAGGAACTCGCGGCCGAGCACGACCGGCGGGCTGGGATGGCCCGGATCGAAGCGTTGGAGCTCAGCCTGGCCCGCAAGGACGGCGCTGCCGCTTTGATCGACGTGCAGGCCCGCGGTCTGGTCGGCTCCGTCGCCCAGCTCGTAAACGTCGAGCCTGGCCACGAGACCGCGATCGCGGCAGCGCTCGGCTGGGCGGCCGATGCTCTCGTCTTCGACTCCGCCGATCGGGCGGCTCAGGCAATCGAGACGCTGCGGGCTGCCGATTCCGGCCGGGCGGGACTGCTCGTCGCAGAGACGGCACGTGAGGTCGATCCACCGCAGGGTCAGCTGCCGTCCGGGGCTCGTCGGGCCCGGGACGTGGTCAGCTGTTCCGACGACCTGCGACCGGTCGTCGAGCAGCTACTCGACCAGGTTCTGCTGGTGACGGACAACACCCAGGCTCAGGAAGCGGTGGCTGCCGGGCGGATCGGTGTGACTCCCGATGGTGACGTCTTCGCTCCAGGTTTCGTGCTCGGCGGCAGTGACGCTGGCCCGAGCGTGCTGGAACTGAACAGGGCCCTCGATTCGGCACGCGAACAGGTCGCGAACGCTACCCGATCTGGTGAAGCAGCAACGTTCACGCTGGCGGGTCTGCGTGATCGGATCGGGCAAGCACGCGACACCGTCGACGCGGCGTTGGAACGCCTGCACGAATCGGACGCGCGGATGGCTGGGGTCGGCGAACAGCTCGGAGCCTTGGGCAGCGCAGCTCGCAGCGCCCGCACCGAGGCCCAACGAACCGAGGCCGCGATCGCTGCTGCGCTGCCGGCGCTGGACGCTGATCGGGCTGCCTACGCCGAGTTGGCCGAACGACTGGCGCGAGCCAGCGAGACCGACACCGAAGACACCGAACCCGATCTGTCGCTTCGTGACGGCCTAGAGGCAGCAGCAGCCGCTGCCCGGGCGCACGAGACGGAAACCCGTCTGGCCCTGCGCACCGGGGAGGAACGGGCGCGAGCGATCCGGGACCGAGCAGACGCCTTGGATGCTGCGGCTGACGCCGAACTCGCCGCGCGTGAGCGCCAGGCGGCTCGGCGGGCCCGACGGATCCGTGAGGTCACGGTCGCGACAGCCGTTCGGCAAGCAGCGGCATACGCGGCCGAGCGCATCCGTGACAGCGCCGAGCTCGCTGACACCGCCCGCAAAGAGGGCGAACGAGCTCGCACCGTCCGCGACGAGCAACTCGTGCTGGTGCGGCGCGAGATGTCGCTGCGGCAGGACGAGTTACGCGAGCTCACCGACTCGGTGCACCGGGACGAGGTGGCCCGCACCCAGCAACGACTGCGTATCGAAGCGCTACAACACCGGGCGATGGAGGAATACGGCATCGACGAGCAGACCCTCGTCGAGGAGTTCGGCCCGCACCTGCCCGTCCCCGTGTTACTCGCACCCGGCCAGTCGGGCACTGACCAGGCGCCGGATCCGCCCGGGCAACCGTTCGTCCGCGAGGTCCAGGAGAAGCGCCTCCGCGCAGCCGAACGGAAGCTCAGCTCGCTCGGGCGGATTAACCCGTTGGCGCTCGAGGAGTATGCCGCGCTCGAGGAGCGACACGCGTTCCTCACCACCCAGTTGGAGGATCTCAAGGCGAGCAAACGAGACCTGCTCGACATCGTCCGGGAGATCGACGACCGAGTCGAGCAGGCCTTCGCCTCGGCGTTCGCCGACACGGCCGAGCAGTTCGGACAGGTCTTCGCGCGGCTCTTCCCGGGTGGGGAAGGCAGATTGACCCTCACCGATCCGGGTGATCTGCTGACCACCGGACTGGAGGTCGAAGCACGGCCTCCCGGCAAGAAGATCAAACGGTTGTCCCTGTTATCCGGAGGAGAGCGTTCGCTGGTCGCCGTGGCCCTGCTCGTGGCCATTTTCAAGGCCCGGCCCAGCCCGTTCTACATCATGGACGAAGTAGAGGCTGCTCTCGACGACGCCAACCTCGGCCGATTGCTCACCCTGTTCGCGGAATTGCGTGACTCGAGCCAACTCATCGTCATCACCCACCAGAAGAAGACGATGGAGATCGCCGACGCCCTCTACGGGGTGAGCATGCGTGGCGACGGGGTCACGGCCCTCGTCTCGCAGCGGTTGCGTGACGTGGCGGCAGTCGCCGCCGGTTGAGCCTGGCTCCGGCCGCGGACGGGCAACACGCGGGTCGGAGTCGGATGTCGCGATACCCGGGGTGGTTTTGCCACCCTGGGGACATGGCGTCGGTGGTGTTCGGCATGATTCTCGTTCTGATGGTCGGCCTGGGTGTCATCATCCTGGTGGCTGTGCTGGCCCGTCGTGACGGGCGTGATCTGCTCACTCCCTGGGGGGAGGAAGTCGTCGCCAAGGTCCGGGAGCGCACGTCTCGGGCCTCCCCAGGTGACCAGGAGCCGCACTCGGGTCGGTCGATCAATACTTGACTCCTGATGTGGTGGCAGAGCCGGCCCGGTCACGGCCGGGGTCGACGGCTACAGGTCTTTGCCGACTGCCTCGGCTGACTGCAAAACCAGGTTGCCGAGACTCGGCAACTCGGCTCGTCCGGCGAAGACGACCGCAATCGCCGCTCGGCAAGCTCCGGTGCGGTCGTATACCGGCGCAGCAACGGCCCGGAAACCTTGGATGACCTCGCTGGAGCTGGTCGTCCAGCCGGTTCGTCGAGCGCGTTCGACTTCGGCGCGTTCGCCCGGGATCGCCGGGCTGCCAGCCAGCAGGGCAATGCCCGGCGCTCCCCGATCGACCGGGTGGCGCAGCCCTGGCCGGTAGCTCACGTGCGCGGCCGCCGTCGGCGGTTCGACGACTTCGACGGTCACGACTTCCGCTCCGTGCCGGACGACGAGGAAAGCCGTCTTCTCGGCAGTGATCGCCAGGCGTAGGAGGTGAGGCCCGGCGATGGCCCGCAGCTGTGGCGTGAACCGGCCAGCCAGGACGGCCAGCCCCGCGCCAGGCTGGTAGCGTCCGCGTTCGTCACGGGACAAGAGCCCGTGATCCTCGAGAGTGCGCAGCATCCGGTAAGTGATGGACCGGTGCAAGCCGAGTTGGCGGGCGATCTCGGCCACGCTCAGCGCCACCCCGGCTTCGCTGACGTGCTCGAGAACTCGGAGCCCGCGGTCCAGCGTTTGAGAGGCCGGGCGATCGGTTGGCCTGGCCCCGACACTTCGGGAAACCGGCTCAGGCGGATCGGTTGGTATCAGATGGGTCACGCGAGTTGCCATCGGCACCCCTCACCAATACAGTAGCGGCACTCACCTATCGAGCGGACCTGTCCGATTATAGAGCGGAAAGGGCTCGGGGGGGACAGGGGTAGATGCGGAATACCTCGAACTAACACCAGGCCCCGGACAACCGGGGCACCAGTAGGAGGCGACATGCAGCGCAGCATGCGATTAATCTCATTCGGACTTGCCGTGGGGGTGGCGGTTTCACTCGCCGCCTGCTCGGAGAGCACGGGGGAAAGCACGGACGGGTCCGGTGACTCCTCGGCAGCTGCCGGTGAGGGCCCCATCAAGATCGGCGTGGTACTCGACATCACCGGCCCGGGTGCCAGCCTGGGTGGGCCCGAACGTGACACCGTGCAGATGCTTGCCGACAAACTCAAGGAAGACGGTGGGATCAACGGCCGCGAGGTCGAGGTCATCATCGAAGACAACGGCTCGACCGAAGACGGTGCCGCAAAGGCGACCAACAAGCTCCTCAACACCGACAAGGTCGACATCCTGCTTGGCGCATCGCGCACCGGCCCCAGCCTGGCCATGCGTCCGATCGTGGAACCGGCCGAGAAGCCGATGATCTCGTTCGCGGCCAACGTCGCGATCATCGATGACGCCAAGTGGGTCTTCAAGACCGCACAGAACGACCGGGTCGTGCTCGAGAAGATGGCCGACGACATGAAGGCCAAGGGCTACGCGAAGATCGCCGTCGCTCGTGACTCGTCCGGCTTCGGTGAGGGCGTGCCCGAGATGCTCGCCGAGATCGGCCAGGATCAGGGCCTTGAGGTTGTCAAGGTCGAGAAGTTTGCGCCCAACCAGACAGACTTCACCCCCCAGATGATCAGCCTCCGCGATGCCAACCCGGACGCGGTGCTTATCTGGGGTATCCCGCCGGCTGCGTCTGCGGCTCAAGTGTCCTACAACAACCTCATCGAGGACGTGCCGGTCTACCACTCGCACGGCATCGGCAACAAGGTCTTCCTCGACAACGCTGGTGACTCCGCCAACGGGGTGCTCGCTCCGCTCGGACGGATGCTCGTGGCCGACCAGTTGGCTGACGACGACCCGCAGAAGCCGGTCGTGACCCAGTTCATCGCCGACTACACCGATAAATACGGCAAGGCCCCCTCCACGTTCGCCGGGCACGCCTACGACGGCTTCACCTTGGCGGTCAACGCGCTTGAGAAGGTCGGGACCGACCCGGAGAAGCTGCGCGCCGAGCTCGAGGCCACCAAGGACTGGCCGGGCATCAGTGGTGTCTTCACGATGAGCCCGGATGACCATTCCGGCCTGACCAAGGATGCCCTCGTGATGGTGACCGTCGAGGACGGCAAGTGGAAGGTCGCAGGCTGACCGAATGACTAACCTCCTTCAGCTGGTCTTCTCGGGGCTGGCGCAGGGGGCCGTGTTCGGGCTGATCGCACTCGGTTTCGTCGCGATCTTCGCGGTACGAGAGATCGTCAACCTGGTCCAGGGCGAATATGCCGCCCTGGCCGGGTTGGCGGCGATCAGCGCCGTCGCAGCCGGTCTTCCTCTGCTCGTAGCGGTCCTGGCCGTGATCCCGCTCGTCGTGGTCGTTGCCGTTCTGCTGGAACGCCTCACCATCGCACCGATCAAGAATATGACGCCGCTGACGTCGATCATTCTCACTCTCGGTGTCTCGATCGCCGTCAAAGCGCTCATGCTGCTGATCTGGGGCCCGGAGTCAAAGGCGCTGCCGGCCTTCCCCGGTGAGGACTTCACCCTCGGCGGCGTGTACATCCGGAGCCAAGAGCTGTGGATCCTGGCCATCGGAGCCCTCGTCGCGTATGGCGTCATCTGGTTCTACGAACACACCTTGCGCGGCAAGGCGTTGCGGGCCTGCGCAGAGCAGCCGATAGCGGCCCGCCTCGTCGGGGTTTCACCACGCACCGCAACCGTCGTAGCCTTTGGGGTTGCCGGTCTTGTCGGCGCAGTCGCGGGGGTGATCGGTAGTCCGATCTACCTCAGTGGTTGGGACAGCGGTTTGACGCTTGGCCTCAAAGGCTTCGTGGCGGCCACACTCGGCGGCCTGGTGTCCTTCCGGGTGGCCATGATGGGCGGACTCATCCTCGGGGTGCTCGAGAACCTCGTGGCCGGCTACCTCAGCTCCGGCTACCGGGATGCCGTGGCCTTCATCGTGCTCGTGCTCGTGTTGCTGTTCCGGCCGCACGGGCTTGCCGGCAAGAGTTCTGGAGTTCGAGTATGACCGCCCTCCCAGCCGTGGTGCGGCGGAATCTGCCGTTCGTCCTGCTGGCGGTCGTGCTGGCCGTCTTCCCCATCTTCGCCCCGGTCCGGGCGGTCGACATCGGTGTCTACGCGTTGATCTACGGTCTGGCAGCCATCGGGCTGTCGCTGCTCATGGGTCTGGCCGGGCAAGTGAGTCTCGGGCACGCGGCATTCTTCGCCGTCGGTGCCTATACCCAGGCGATCCTGGTCACCAAGTTCGCATGGCCGCTACCGCTGGCTGCTGTCGTGGCCGTGCTCGCGGCGATGCTGGTGGCGCTGATCGTCGGGCTACCGCTGCTTCGCCTCCGCGGACACTTCCTCGCCTTGGCCACTCTCGGCCTCGGGATCATCGTCACGGTGACCGCAACCGAGTTGGAGTACACCGGCGCAACCTCGGGTATCTACGGCATCCCCAAGCCCGATCTGGGTGGGCGGGTCTACGACACGTCGGCCGAGTACTTCTGGTTGATGACCCCCTTCGTCGTCATCGGGTTGTGGCTGGCAGTGAACCTCGTGCGCAGCCGTACCGGGCGTGCTCTGTCGGCCGTCAACGACTCCGAGGTCGCTGCCGAATGCCTCGGTGTCAACACGTTCAACCTCCGGGTCAAGGTCTTCGTGTTGTCGGCGGCGTACGCCGGACTGGCCGGTGCGTTCTATGCCCACTTCATCAACGTCGTGAACCCGTCCTCGGCCAAGTTCGAGCTGTCCGTGCAGATGCTGCTCATGGTCGTGCTCGGCGGACTCGGCACCGTCTGGGGAGCGGTCTTCGGCGCGATAACGGTGCAAACATTGGAAGAGGGCCTCAAGGACCTCATCCCCCACGTTGTGCCCGGGGCCACCGGCGAGGTGCAGCTCATCGGTTTCGGTGTCGTCCTCGTCGCGGTCATCATCCTGCTCCCAGGTGGGCTCGCCGAATTGTGGCAACGCATCCGGGCAGCCCTCTTCCCGGTTCGCATCAACCGCGAACACGAGCGCGAGATCAGCGAGTCCGAGCAACGTGAGCTGCTGGAGCGCTCCCTCGACTTGCTGTCCAGGGACGACCACAAACCGCCAGGGACACCGATCGTGCAAATCCGCGGGTTGACCAAGCGCTACGGCGGGGTCACGGCGCTCGATGATCTCACCCTGGATATCCACGCGGCCGAGATCCTGGCGTTCATCGGTCCCAACGGGGCGGGCAAGACGACGGCATTCAACATGATCACCGGGGTGCTTCCGCCTACTGAGGGCTCGGTCAAGATCAACGGCACCGAAACCGCTGGTCACCAACCGCACGTGGCCGCTGAACTCGATGCCACGAGGACCTTCCAGAATCTGCAGACTTTCAAGAGCACCACGGTGCTCGGGAACGTCAAGGTCGCCCGGCATCTGCGCTCGAAAGCCGGTTTGCTGCGCGGCATGTTCCTGCTGGACCGGGACGAGGAACGGCACGTCGAAGTTGCGGCCCAGGCCGCCGTCGACGCGATGGCGCTGACACCGCTTGCCGATCACCCGATCGCCGATCTGGCCTTCGGTAAACAGCGGCAGGCCGAGGTGGCTCGGGCGCTCGCGCTGGAGCCTTCTCTGCTGTTGCTCGATGAGCCAATGGCCGGGTTGTCCGGACCGGAACGGGACGGCTTGGCGCGATTGCTGCGCCGGGTGCGGGCCACCGGCGTGACCATCGTGCTCGTCGAGCACGATGTGGCTGCGGTGATGGCTCTGGCCGATCGGGTGGCGGTGCTCGACGACGGCAAGCTGATCGCCTTGGGCACGCCGGACGAGGTGACCAACGACCCCGTCGTGGTGGCGGCCTACCTCGGCACCGACGAGGAAGACGAGCGGCAGATCCAGCAGCGAGCCCAGGCCATGGAGACGCAGGTGACCGCCGGTGCCGGTGGCGACAAAGGAGGCGACTCATGACCGCCGCGACGTCATCGGGTGGGTTGCAGGTCTCGGACCTGCACGCGGCATACGATCGGTTGCAGGTCCTACACGGCGTCGATCTGCACGTGACCCCCGGTGAGATCCTCGCTCTGGTGGGGTCCAATGGCGCTGGCAAGACCTCGGTGTTGCGTTCGGTGTCGGGACTGCTCAAACCCACGAGTGGCACCGTTCGTCTAGGTGATACGGACATCACCACCTTTGGCGCCGAGAAGATCGCTGCGTTGGGGCTAGCCCACGTCCCGGAGAACCGTTTGGTCTTCCCGACCCTCACGGTCGACGACAACCTGGTGCTCGGCGGCTACGTCCGGCGCAAGGACGGCAACCACGCGAGGCGCCGAGCCGAGGCGTTGGAGCTGTTCCCACGGCTGGCCGACCGGATCGAGTTGCCCGGCGGTGCCCTCTCGGGTGGTGAGCAGCAGATGCTGGCCATGGCGCGGGCGCTGATGTCCGACCCGAAGGTGATCATCCTCGACGAGCCGAGCCTCGGGCTGGCGCCCAAGGTCGTCGGCGAGATCATGCGGGCGCTGGGCATCCTGCGCGACACAAAAGGCTTAGCTGTGCTGCTTGTTGAGCAGAATGTCCGCGCTGCCTTCAAGGTCGCCGACCGGGTGATGGTGATGGATCGTGGCAATGTAGTCGCCGAGGGCAACCCGACGGAGCTGGCCTCCGACGAGCGAGTACGATCGGCCTATCTCGGCGGGTCGTCGACCTCGTCGAGCGGGCTGGCTCCGCCGTCTCCGGTTGACTCGTCCAGCTAGCCACATCCGCCTGCGCCAGAAGGAACACCGATGACCAAACCCTTCGCCTCCTCGACCGATCTCACCCCCAAGACCGAGGTGCTCGAGGTGCTCGCCGACGGGGTCTACGCCCTCACCGCCGAGGGCGACCCCAACGTCGGAGCCATCGAGGGGGAGGACTTCCTCGTTGCTTTCGAGGCGCGGGCCACCCCGGCGGCGGCGCGCGACTGGATCGCCAAGCTACGTGAGCACACCGACAAGCCGTTCCGTTACCTCGTGCTTTCGCACTACCACGCTGTGCGAGTGCTCGGTGCGGACGAGTTCGGGGCACCGGAGATCATCGCTCACGAGCGCACCCGCTATCTGGTCGCCGAGCGCGGTCAGCAAGACTGGGACAGCGAGTTCGCCCGGATGCCACGGCTGTTCAAGGAGCCTGAAGGCATCAAGGGGCTCACCTGGCCGACCCTCACCTTCAACGACCGGATGACCATCCCGCTCGGCGGCGACCGTGGGGACTTGGTCTTGCAGTATCTCGGGCGCGGGCACACCGAGGGCGACATCGTCGCGTGGCTGCCCAAGCACAAGATCATGTTTGCCGGTGACCTCGTTGAAGCTAAGGCCGCCCTCTACACCGGGGACGCCTTCCACCAGGAATGGTCGACCGGCACCCTCGACGCGGTCAAGGCGATGGGAGCCGAGCAGCTCGTCGGTGGCCGCGGCGAGATCCCGCGCGGCAAGGAGGCGGTCGAGGCCGCCATCGAACAGTCGCGTGGGTTCCTCACCGCGATCATCGACAATGTCCGGGCGACCCAGGCCGCCGGCGGCACCCTCAAAGATGCCTTCGACGCCTGTCACGCGGCGCTGGCGCCGACCTACGGGCACTGGCCCATCTTCGAGCACACCCTGCCTTTCGACGTGGCTCGCACGTGGGAAGAGCTCAAGGGTGTCGACCGCCCGACCATCTGGACCACCGAACGTGACCAGGAGATCTGGGCCCAGCTGCAGACCGACTGAACAACCCACCCGGTCGGCGTCGCTGACGTGGCTACCTGCCACACCGGCGACGCCGACCGGCGTTTTCCGCCGGTTTCCACGCCCAACCGAACTGCGCTAGAGGCAGCGAGCCGCCGGTGACCGACCGACTCATGTGAGGATTTGGCCCATGTTCGAACAGACCTGGCAAACCGTTGCCCTGATCGCGCTTCTTGCCCTGCTTGTCGTGGGGCTCGGTGTCGGTCTGGTCGGTCGCCGCGGCAGGCGCCGTGGTCCCGAAGCTCCGACGCTGCCGCCCAGTGCGCCGCCGGCCGGCGCAGGAGCGGAGGACACGGCGACCGATGACGGGGGCTCAGTGCTCACCGCGCCCGGCGCCGCACCGGCGCCGCCGCTGACGCCTGAGGTCGTCCCTGAGCCCGCTCCAGCGCCGACCCCAGTGCCCACCCCGGCGCCCGAGGTGCCGGTCGAGGTTGAACCCGCGGCACCGGCATACGAGCGACCTGAAAGCGCCCGGGGGCGCTTGGCCCGGCTGCGAGCCCGGTTGGCCCGGAGCAATACCGCCATCGGCAAGGGGCTGCTCGCCCTACTTTCGCGCGGCAAGCTCGACGAGGCCGCATGGGAGGACGTCGAGGACACGCTGATCACCGCCGACCTCGGGGTGGATGCGGCAACCGAGCTCGTCGAAGCCCTGCGCACCAAGGTCAAAGTGGAAGGGTCGACCGACGAGGCCGAGATACGTGACTGGTTGCGCGAGGAGCTGCTGGCTCTCGTCGATCCGGCCATGGATCGCGCGGTGGCGGCGAGCCGGGCCGAAGGGCGCCCGTCGGTGATCCTCGTCGTCGGAGTCAACGGCACCGGCAAGACCACCACGGTCGGCAAGCTCGCCCGGGTGCTCGTGTCGGAGGATCGTGACGTCCTGCTGGGGGCGGCCGACACGTTCCGGGCCGCAGCCGCCGACCAGCTGCAGACCTGGGGCGACCGGGTGGGGGTGCCGACCGTGCGTTCGGATCGAGAGGGGGCCGACCCGGCTGCCGTGGCTTTCGACGCTGTCAAGGCCGGTGCCGAGATGGAGGCCGACGTCGTGCTCATCGACACGGCGGGGCGGCTGCACAACAAAGCCAACCTCATGGACGAACTGGGCAAGGTCAAGCGGGTCATCGAGAAGCAGAGCCCGATCGACGAGGTGCTGCTGGTGCTCGACGCCACGACCGGGCAGAACGGTCTAGAGCAAGCCCGGGTCTTCGCCGAGGTCGTCGACGTCACCGGGATCGTCCTGACCAAGCTGGACGGCACGGCAAAGGGCGGCATCGTCGTAGCCGTGCAACGCAAGCTCGGCGTGCCGGTGAAACTGGTCGGGCTCGGTGAGGGTCCCGACGACCTGGCCCCCTTCGACCCGCGGGCGTTCGTGGACGCCATCCTCGAATAACCGGTCGCGAACCGATCAGACTGCCCGGACGGACCGGGCCCGGTCTGGCCAGCAGGGTCGGGCCAGAGACTGCCTGCGCCGCGGTGTGGGTAAGGTTTGCAGGTGTTCAACAACCTGTCCGACCGGCTGACCGAGACCTTCCGCAACCTGCGGGGCAAGGGTCGGTTGTCCGAGCACGACATCAATACGACCCTGCGCGACATCCGCCTGGCTCTCCTCGAGGCCGATGTCGCGCTGCCGGTGGTCAAGACATTCATCGCGGCGATCCGGGAGCGGGCGCTCGGCGCCGAGGTCAGTCAGGCACTCAACCCGGCGCAACAGGTCGTGAAGATCGTCAACGAGGAACTCGTCGACGTCCTCGGTGGCCAGACCCGTCAGTTGGCTTTCGCCAAGAACCCGCCGACCGTCATCATGCTCGCCGGCCTGCAAGGCTCCGGGAAGACGACCCTGGCCGGCAAGCTCGGCTATTGGCTCAAGGAGCAGGGCCATACGCCACTGCTGGTGGCGGCCGACCTGCAGCGACCCAACGCGGTGACCCAGCTCGAGGTGGTGGCCGAGCGAGCCGGTGTCGCTGTCTTCGCGCCCGAGCGTGGCAACGTCCTCGGTCACGATGCGGTCGGCGCCGACGGCGCGGGCACCCACTCCTACGGGGACCCGGTGGCAGTGGCCCGGGCCGGTATCGAGCAGGCCGAGCGGGCCCAGCACTCGGTCGTCATCGTCGACACCGCCGGCCGGCTCGCGGTCGACGCCGATCTGATGCGGCAAGCGGCCGACATCCGGACAGCGATTCAGCCCGACGAGGTCCTGTTCGTCATCGACGCGATGATCGGCCAGGCTGCCGTCGACACGGCCACCGCCTTCCTCGACGGTGTCGACTTCACCGGCGTCGTGCTTTCCAAACTCGACGGTGACGCTCGTGGTGGTGCAGCACTGTCGGTGGCCAAGGTCACTGGTCGGCCGATCATGTTCAGCTCGATCGGTGAGCAGGTCAAGGACTTCGAGGTCTTCCACCCCGACCGGATGGCCTCACGAATCCTCGACATGGGTGACATCCTCACGCTCATCGAGAAGGCCGAGCGGGCGTTCGACCAACGTCAAGCCGACGAGATGGCCCGCAAGTTCTTCACCGAGGAGGACTTCACGTTCGACGACTTCCTCGAGCAGATGGCGGCCGTCAAACGGATGGGTAGTCTGAAATCGATGCTCGCGATGATGCCGGGGATGCAACAGATGCGTGCTCAGCTCGATGCCTTCGACGAGCGTGAGTTCGACCGGGTCGAGGCGATGGTCCGTTCGATGACCCCATTCGAGCGGAGCCACCCGAAAGCGATCAACGGCTCGCGGCGGCAGCGGATCGCTCGCGGGTCGGGCACCACGGTCAGCGAGGTCAATCAACTGCTCGAGCGTTTTCGGGACGCCCAGAAGATGATGAAACAGCTGGCCCGCGGGGGCATGCCGGGCATGCCTGGCGTGCCGGGAGGTGGCAAACGGCGCAAAGGAAAGCAGCAGCCGCAGCGCAAGAAGGCCCGGAGCGGCAACCCGGCCAAACGTGCTGCCCAAGAACGCGCCGCCGCCGAGCAGGAGGCACAGACCCGCCAGGACGCGGCCGGCACGGCATTCGGTGTGCCGCCGGCCGACGCCGTTCCCACGGGGCTCGACCCGAGCAAGCTGCCCCCCGGATTCGACAAGCTCCTCGGCCGCTGAACGCCATGACCTCGACCCGGCTGCACACCATCTCGATCGGCACAGCCGGGCCGCGAGTCGCATTCCTGCACGGGCTGTTCGGGCAGGGCCGCAACTGGATGCAGATCGCCAAAGCCCTGGCCGGGCCGGACGGGGACCAAGCGCAGAGTCTGCTGGTCGACCTGCCCGACCACGGCCGGTCCCCGTGGAGTGACCACTACTCTCTCAATGCGTATGCCGCACGGGT
Source organism: Actinomycetales bacterium (assembly GCA_002748155.1). Lineage (GTDB taxonomy): Bacteria > Actinomycetota > Actinomycetes > Actinomycetales > Dermatophilaceae > Phosphoribacter. The sequence continues at coordinate 56,050 of PDRO01000007.1, forward strand.
AGCCCGTGAGCTGCGGGCCACGGCGCCGGGTGAGTCGTGGGCTCTGGTCGGGCACTCACTCGGCGGCAAAGTGGCGATGATCCTCACGCTGTCCCAGCCTGATCTCGTCGACCGGCTGGCGGTCATGGACATGGCGCCCCGGCGCTACACCCGGCACTCCTGGGTCGAGGACTACATCGATGCACTCCGGGGTCTTCCGCTCGATGAGTTGACCAACCGGGCGCAGGCCGATGCGGCCCTGGCCGAGTCGATCCCGCAACCGCAGATCCGGGCGTTCCTGCTGCAGAACCTGCGTCGCCACGGCCAGCAGTGGCACTGGCAGGTGAACTTCGACGTCATCGCCGACCGGCCTACCGGACCGGCCGGAGTCGGCGGTTGGTCCGAAGCCGATGCCACGGCATACCCGCCGTTCCGGGGCCGGGTGTTGTGGGTGGGCGGCGCCGACTCGCCCTACATCACCGATGCCGACCAAGAGCCGATGCGCGCGCTCTTCCCCAGGGTGCGGCAAGTCATGGTCAAAGACGCGGGGCACTGGTTGCACGCCGACCAGCCCGGGGTGATCAGTCACATCCTTGGTCGCTGGCTGCACGCCGGACGTCACTAGCCCGAGACGACGCACTCGGCAACGGTTGACCGGCCACCTGACTGAGTAAGGTGATCAGCCATGGCAACGGTGCTCCACATCGACGGTGCGATCCTGACCGGTCCGCACGAATCCCGCCCGGAGTGCTGGGTGATCGACGGGCGGATCACCTACACGGCACCGACCGGGCCGGGCCATGATGTGACGACGGTGCGCGGATGGGCGTTACCGGGGCTGGTCGATGCACACTGCCACGTCGGCTTGGACGGCACCGGCGCCGTGCCACCAGAGGTCGCCGAGCAACAAGCACTCACCGATCGCGCGGCCGGCACGCTCCTGCTCCGGGATGCCGGCTGTCCCGCCGACACCCACTGGATCGACGAGCGTGTGGACCTGCCCCGGATCATCCGGGCCGGCCGGCACATCGCCCGGCCCCGGCGTTACATCCGCAACTACGCTCACGAGATCGAGCCCGATCAGCTCGTCGAATACGTCCGCTTGGAGGCCCGGCGCGGTGACGGTTGGGTGAAGTTCGTCGGTGACTGGATCGACCGCGACACCGGTGACCTCAGCCCGTGTTGGCCCCGGGACGTGCTGGTGGCAGCAATCGCTGCGGCCCACGACGAGGGTGCCCGCACCACGGCCCACTGCTTCGCCGAGCAGTCCTTGCACGACTTCGCCGCCGCCGGCACCGACTGCATCGAGCACGCCACTGGTCTCGACGAGGAGTCCACGAGAGTCTTCGCCGCCCAAGGCATCGCCATCGTTCCGACCTTGGTCAACATCGACAGCTTCCCGCAGATCGCCGAGGGTGCCGAGGAGAAGTTCCCACGGTATGCCGCGCACCTGCGTGACCTGCACGCGCGCCGCTACCAGACCGTGGCCCGGGCCCACGAGGCCGGAGTGCCGGTCTACCTCGGCACTGACGCCGGAGGGGCCCTGCCCCATGGTCTGATCGCCCAGGAAGCGCTCGAGCTGGCCAAGGCCGGGCTGGACAACGCCGAGGTGCTTGCCGCAACCACGTGGAACGCGCGGACCTGGCTCGGGCGTCCGGGGATCGGCGAGGGCGACCCGGCCGATCTGGTCGTGTACGCCGACGACCCACGCGCGCACCTGGAGACACTGGCTCATCCCGAGGCAGTCATCCTGCGCGGGATCCGTCGGTGACGCATGGTGACGCACGGTGATGTGCGGTGATGTGCGGTGATGTGCGACGGCTTCTGCGGTCTGGCACAATAGGCGGCTGTACTCGCGGGGCCCGGCGTCGTCGTCGGTCTTCACCGGCTTGACGAGTCGGCCCGCAGCGCCTACACCCCGAGTGACGGCACCCCGGAGCGATCTGGCCCGGTCTTGCCGTGCTCATGAACAGAAGCAGGAGACCACTGACGTGGCCGTCAAGATTCGCCTCAAGCGGATGGGCAAGATCCGCGCCCCGTTCTACCGGGTCGTCGTCATGGACTCGCGCACCAAGCGTGACGGCCGGGCGATCGAAGAGATCGGCAAGTACCACCCGACCGAGGAGCCGTCGGTCATCGACATCGATAGCGACCGGGTCCAGTATTGGCTCGGCCACGGAGCCCAGCCCACCGAAGCGGTCCTGGCACTGTTGAAGATCACCGGAGACTGGCAACGGCACAAGGGGCTCGACGGCGCCGAGGGCACCCTGAAGGTGGCGCCGCCGAAGCGGAGCAAGCGTGAGCTCTACGATGCTGCGGTCGCGGCAGCCGGCACGTCGCTCGAACTCAAGGGTCAAGACCCGGCGCCGCGCAGCAAAGCCGCCAAGTCCGCTACTGCCGACAAGCCCGCTGATGCTGCCGCCGAGGACAAGCCTGCCGACGCTTCCGCGGACGAGCAGCCCACCAAGGACGCCGCCGCGGCTGAGGACGCCAAGGGCAGCGAAGGCAGCGAAGGCAGCGAAGGCAGCGAAGGCACTGAGGGTACGGAGGCCTGACCGTGCTCGAGGAGGCTCTGGAGCACCTCGTCAAGGGCATCGTCGACCATGAGGACGAGGTCGTCGTGCGACGCAAGGAACTGCGCCGGGGTGAGCTGCTCGAGGTCAGGGTGCATCCCGACGACCTCGGCCGGGTCATCGGACGCTCCGGGCGCACCGCCAGCGCTCTGCGAACGGTGATGTCAGCACTGGCCGGGGGCGCCAACGTCCGGGTCGACATCATCGACACCGACCGTCGCTAGCCGATCTGCTGACCTGCCGGTGGCGCGCCGATGACGACACCCTCGACCGGGCCGACCCCGCCACCTGCCGGCGTACCCGCCGGTGGCTCCCATGTCGTGGCACGGATCGGCAAACCTCACGGCATCCGGGGCGAAGTGACCGTTCAGGTGCACACCGACGACCCGGAGCGGCGCTTCGCCGTCGGCACCGAGTTGCCCACGTCGGCGCCATCGGGCTCCGGCGTGCCTCGGACGCTGACCATCCGATCGGCCCGCAACCACCGGGGGATCTGGTTGCTCGGTTTCCACGAGATCCCGGACCGCACCGGGGCCGAAAGCCTGCGTGGCACCCGGTTGCTGACTCCCGACGACGCTGCCGATCACACTGGGTGGTATGCCGACGAGCTCGCCGGTCTGCCGGTCCTGCTTCCGGATGGCACCCCGGTCGGTGACGTAGCCGGGCTCGAGCTCGGCCCCGGCCAAGACCGACTGGTGGTCACGTTGCACGACGGACACACGGCATCCATCCCACTCGTGGAAGCCATCGTGCCGGTCATCGACAACTCGGCCGGACATGTCGTCATCGACCCGCCGGACGGTCTACTCGATCTCGGGAGGTGAGCTGTGCGCATCGACGTCGTGACCATCTTCCCGGACTACCTCGCGCCACTGGAGCTCTCGCTCATCGGCAAGGCCCGGGCGGAGGGGGTGCTCGACGTGCGGGTTCACGATCTGCGTGAATACACCCGTGATCGGCATCGCACGGTCGACGACACGCCCTATGGCGGTGGGGCGGGCATGGTGATGCGGCCCGAGCCGTGGGGGGCAGCGCTCGACATGCTGCTGGCCGGGCGCACCGAGCACGGAGACCGGCCGCGGCTGATCGTGCCCACTCCGTCAGGCCAGTCGTTCACCCAGGCCATGGCCCGGGAACTGGCGACCGCGCCGTGGCTGGTCTTCGCTTGCGGGCGCTACGAGGGGATCGACGAGCGGGTGTTCGAGTATGCCGCCGGGCTGATGCCGGTCACGCCGGTCTCGATCGGCGACTATGTCGTCACCGGAGGTGAGGTCGCGGCATTGGTGATGATCGAGGCGGTGGCCCGGCTGGTGCCAGGAGTCGTGGGGAATGCGGATTCGCTCGTCGAGGAGTCCCATGAAGGCGGGCTCCTCGAATACCCCGTCTACACCAAGCCGGCCTCCTGGCGAGGTCACGAAGTCCCCGACGTGTTGCGCTCCGGCCACCACGGGCAGATCGCGGCCTGGCGGCACCAACAACGACAGGCGCGCACGCAGGCCCGCCGCCCTGATCTGTTGGGGTGACGCCCGCTGGGCCTCGGATTTCCCGGCGGGTAGGGAGCTCTGGCAAGATAGGTGGCTGTTGCTGTGCTCATCGGCCCCTGCCACAGGGGGAGCGCCGCCCGATTCCGTCGCCCCGCGCCGGTGCCCGGGGCGCGCGGCCGAGCCCGGCGGCATACCGAACGACGTGCTCGGCCCGCCGAGCCCGACCACGGCGACCTGTGGCGCCTGAGAAAGCGACCGTCACTATGCACCAGCTCGACGACGTCAACGCCGCATCGCTGCGCGACGACATCCCCGACTTCCGTGCCGGCGACACCTTGAAGGTGCACGTCAAGGTCATCGAAGGCAACCGGTCCCGGGTCCAGGTTTTCCAAGGCGTGGTGATCCGCCGTCACGGTGGTGGGGTCGGTGAGACCTTCACCGTCCGCAAGGTGTCCTTCGGGGTCGGTGTCGAGCGCACCTTCCCGGTGCACACGCCGATCATCGACAAGATCGAGCTGGTGACCCGTGGTGACGTCCGCCGGGCCAAGCTCTACTACCTGCGGGGGCTGCGCGGAAAGGCCGCCAAGATCAAAGAGAAACGGGAGACCGGCGCCAAGCCGGCCGGTTCGGCCGGCACCAAGGCCAGCGCGAAGGAGTAGATCGGACGACGTGGCTGCTCCCGACGTTGCCCCGCCCGAGGCCTCCAAAACGGACCACCCGGACGCTTCTTCCCCCGCCAGGGTGCGGATCCGGCGGATCGGGAGCTATGCCCAGGTGCTGGGCTCGGCATTCGTCGTCATGCTGCTCGTTCGGGCGTTTCTCGTCCAATCGTTCTCCGTCCCGTCCGGGTCGATGGAACCCACGCTGGAGCCGGGCGATCGGATCTTGGTCAGCCGACTGCACCGGGGCCCGTCGGTCGAGCGCGGTGACATCGTCGTTTTCGATGGCACTCGGGTGTGGGGGGCACCGGCCGGATCACGTGAGTCATCCTGGCTGGGGCAGGGGGTGCGATCGGCGCTGACCCTCGTGTCCCTCAGCTCGGGAGCCGACTATGTCAAACGGGTGATCGGGGTCCCGGGCGACCGGGTGAGTTGCTGCGCCGACGATGGCCGGCTGCAGGTCAACGGGGTGCCGGTCGACGAGCCGTACGTGTATCCGGGTAATCCCCCGAGCACGATGACGTTCGATGTGCTCGTGCCGCCCGGTCGGATCTGGGTTCAGGGCGATCATCGCAGCGCGTCGGCCGACTCCCGGGCCAACCTCGGGCGCCCCGGTGGTGGGATGGTGCCATTGGATGACGTGGTCGGTCGAGTCGTGTGGCGGTATTGGCCCCTGGATCGGCTCGGCACGCCAGCTTCCGCTCCCGACCTGCAGGGCCTGCCGGTGCCCGACGCCCTCTCGTGATGTTCGACAACCGCTGGCGAGGCGCCCGACGTGCTGACGATGAGGGCGGCGAGGTGCCAGCTGATCACGAGGCCGAGCGCCGGCCGCGGTCGTTCCGGACCGCGCTGTGGGCAAGCGTTCGTGAAGTTTTCATCGTCGTCGGCCTCGCGATGGTGCTGTCCTTCCTGATCAAGACCTTCCTCGTGCAGCCGTTCCACATCCCGTCGGGGTCGATGGAAGACACGCTGGCCATCGACGACCGGGTCGTGGTCAGCAAGCTCACCCCCGGGCCGGTCGACCTCGAACGCGGCGACGTCGTCGTCTTCGCCGACCCGGGCGGTTGGCTCGGCCCGCTTCCTCCCCAAGACCGCAGTCTGCTGCACGGCATACTCGTGTTTGTCGGGTTGGCTCCGAATGATTCTCAGGAATACCTGATCAAGCGGGTCATCGGCCTGCCCGGTGACCGGGTCGCTTGCTGCACCAGCGCGGGCGAGATCTCGGTCAATGGGGTGCCCGTCGACGAGCCCTACGTCAAACATGGAGACACCCCGGGAGGTGGACAGCCCGGTTTCGACATCACCGTGCCGGACGGCCACGTCTGGGTCATGGGCGATCACCGCTCCGACTCCGCGGACTCGCGGGCCCATGACGACGGCACCGGCACTGCCGGGTCGGTGCCGATCGACGTGATCCAAGGCCGCGCAGTGATCGTCATCTGGCCGCTCGACCGGCTCACGTGGTTGTCGATTCCCGAACGGGTCTTCGGCGAGTCGTGACCCGACACCGGCCGACCTTGCGGCTCGAGCGCTCCCTGCAACGACAGGGGTACCCGCTGCTGGCCGGGATGGACGAGGTCGGTCGCGGAGCGCTCGCCGGCCCGGTCTCGGTGGGCGTGGTGCTCGTCGACGAGGTATGCCGCACGGCCCCTCGGGGGATTCAAGACTCCAAACTGCTCACCGCGTCGGCCCGGGCCGCGCTCGCGCCGAAGATCCGGAAGTGGGCGAGCGCCCACGGAGTCGGGCACGCTTGGCCGGCGGAGATCGACCGGCTCGGGATCATTGCCGCCTTGCGGCTCGCCGGCACCCGAGCCCTGGCCGCCCTGCCTCGGTCGCCCGACCTGGTCGTGCTCGACGGCAACCACGATTGGTTGACTCCGCCCGAGCAGGACGGCCTGCTCGCCTTCGCCGATCGCGCCGGCCCGCTGACCCCACCGGTGCTGACCATGGTCAAGGCAGATCTGCGGTGTTCATCTGTTGCTGCCGCGTCAGTCCTGGCCAAAGTGGCCCGAGACGAGCTGATGGTCGGGCTGGCGAGGCGGCACCCGGCATACGGGTGGAGCCAGAACAAGGGATACGCCGCACGCGGACACCGGGAGGCGCTCGTCGAGCACGGGCCCTGCGTCGAACACCGTCGATCGTGGCGGCTGCCGGGAGCGGTCGACAGAGAGCTGGGTTCACCAGCGGCCGTGGTAGAACGGGGCCAGTCGGATCGTAGCGACCCCACGGGCGAGTTGGAGTGTGCACCGCGATGAGTTCAGAGGACCTCGAGAAGTACGAGACCGAGCAGGAGCTTGCCCTCTACCGCGAGTATCGCGATGTCGTGTCCCTGTTCTCGTATGTGGTCGAGACCGAGCGGCGGTTCTACCTGTGCAACTCGGTCGAGATGAAGGTGCGTTCCGATGGCGGCGAGGTGTTTTTCGATATCACGATGTCCGATGCCTGGGTGTGGGACATCTACCGTCCCGCGCGATTCGTCAAGTCGGTGCGGGTCGTGAGCTTCAAAGACGTCAACATCGAAGAGCTGGCCAAAGCCGATATCGAACCACCGGCCTGACCGAGACGGGCGCTGCCCAGACCCTGGCGTCCTGCGGTCAGCCGACGCCAGTAGCCGTTGTGGAGTGCTGACGGCGGTGATCGTCGGGTGATCGCCAGACGCTGGGGAACGCGGGGAGTTTCCGTGGGCCTGTCCACAGCACCGGCGTTGCGAGTCACACCATCCACACCTCGTGGCCGGTGAGGCGCAGCCACGACGATGCCCCCGCTTGGCTGTCGCCATGGATCCGATCGACACCTGCCCACGAGGGCCAGCGACCGCCGTTCTGGGCGACTACGGGGAGCGGCTCGCGGAGCGCTACCTCCGGGAGCGCGGGGTGGTGATCCTCGACCGCAATTGGCGTTGGGGACGGTTCGGCGAGCTCGATCTGGTGGCCAGGGATGGCGACTGCCTCGTCGGGGTCGAGGTCAAGACCCGGCGCAGCGGGGGATTCGTGGCACCCGTCGAGGCGTTGAGCCGCGCCAAGGTGCGTCGTTTGCGCCAGCTTGTCGCGGCATGGCTGGTGGCCCATGAGCCCACCGGCTGCCACGACGTGCGGATCGACCTGATCGGGGTTCAGTGCAGCAGCACTGGTCCGGCTCACGTCGAGCACGTGACGGGGCTGGCCTGATGGGGCTCGGGTGCACGCTTGCCGTGGGGTTGCACGGCGTCGACGGGTTCGTCGTGCGAGTGGAGGCCGATATCTCCTCGGGGTTGCCGGCCTTCCTCGTGACCGGCCGGGCGGACACCGCCTGCGCACAAGCGCACGGCCGGGTCAGGGCAGCGGCCGCGAACAGCGGTCATCCCATGCCCCAACGGAAGATCACCGTCAATCTGTCGCCGGCCTCGGTCCCCAAGGTCGGCAGCGGTTTCGACCTCGGGATCGCGATCGCCGCGCTGGCTGCAAACGACGTCGTGCCCCGGCACGTCGTCTCGGACGTCGTGCACCTCGGCGAGTTGGGCCTGGACGGGTCGGTCCGGCCGGTTCCGGGTGTGCTGCCGCTCACCGTGGCCGCTGCCCGTGGTGGCGCTCGGCACGTCGTCGTGCCCTCGGCAGCGGCGGCCGAGGCTCGACTGGTGCATGGCGTGAAAGTGCACGGAGTGGCTCACCTCGCGGAGCTGGTGCGGCGTTACCGGGCGTTGGGCGATGGGTGCCCAGTCGCCGAAGTGCCTGACCCGCCGATGTCGGCACCGGCCCACCCGCGCACTCCTGACCTGGCCGATGTCATCGGGCAGGCCGAGGCCCGGTTGGCTCTCGAGATCGCTGCCGCCGGAGGACACCACGTATTCCTGGTCGGACCCCCGGGCGGTGGCAAGTCGATGCTCGCCGAACGGCTCCCGGGGCTGCTTCCGGAACTCACCGATCAGCAAGCCCTGGAGGTGACGGCCATCCAGTCGGTGCTCGGCACGCTGGACCGCTACGACAGCCTGTGTCGTCGGCCCCCGTTCGTGGCACCACATCACGGGGCATCGGTCGCCGCGCTGATCGGCGGGGGATCGGCTGGTGTGCGCCCGGGCGCGGTCACCGCAGCCCATCACGGTGTGCTCTTCCTCGACGAGGCCCCGGAGTTCCGTGCGTCGGCGTTGCAGGCGTTGCGTCAGCCGATCGAGTCCGGATCGGTGGTGGTGGCCCGAGCGGTGGGTCAGTTCCGGTTTCCGTGTGAGTTCCAGCTGGTGTTGGCTGCCAATCCGTGTCCGTGCGGCATGGGATTCGGCAAGGGATTGTCCTGCTCGTGCTCGCCCCATCAGGTGCGCTCGTATGCCGGGCGACTGTCCGGACCGATCCTGGACCGCGTCGACATCCAGGTGCAGGTCCCGGCTCCATCCCGGTCCGTTCTGACTGGTGTCGGTGGCGAGTCCACGGCAACGGTCGCGACCAGGGTCAGCGCCGCCCGGGAAGTGCAGCGGCACCGGTGGGGGTCGCAGTGGGGTTCCCTCAATGCCCGGGTCCCCGGGCCGGTGCTTCGCCGGTCGCCGTGGCGGCTGCCCAACGGGCTCACCACGGACCTGGACCGGGCTATCGACCGAGGCGTCCTGTCGCTGCGGGGCTACGACCGGTGTCTGCGGTTGGCCTGGACCATTGCCGACCTGGCGGGCCGCACCCGGCCATGTCGAGACGACGTCGGGTTGGCTTTGTCCCTGCGGCATCGTGCGGCGGCGGCCGCATGACCGGCACAGCTGCGGACGGTCCTGTCATGAGCCGATCCGAACCGGAATCGTCCGCTGCTGCTCGGTGGTTGGCGGCGATTCGTCCACTGCTCGACGACGAGCGGTGGGCTCGGGCAGCCTGGTCGAGGGTTTGTGAGCCCGCTGATGCGCAGGCGGCCCGGCTGGTGACCGAGATGGGTGCTGTCGATGCGTTGGTGGCGTTGGCCAGCCCGGCGACCCAGCACCACCGCGTGTTGCGTGATCGGGCCGTCGATGTCGACTTCGCCGGGTTGCCCTCGATGGCCCGAGCACTGGGGCTGCGGGTGCTGATTCCGTCGGATCCGGACTGGCCTACCGGTCTGGATGACCTGGCCGATCCACCGATCTCGTTGTGGGTCAGAGGACCTGGTGATCTCGCCGGGTTGCAGGCAAGATCAGTGGCAGTCGTCGGCTCACGGGCCGCGACTGCCTACGGGGTGGGCCTGAGCGCTGACATTTCGAGCGAGCTCGCGGCCCGTGGGTATGCCGTGGTCTCCGGTGCAGCATACGGCATCGACCGACATGCACATGTGGGCGCTCTGGGCGCGTCCGGCGCGACGATCGCCGTGCTCGCCGGTGGGCTGGACCGGCCCTACCCTTCGGGCAACGCCAGGCTGATCGCCCGGATCGGGGAGGTCGGGGCCGTGGTGTCGGAGGTGTGCCCGGGCGGCGCGCCGACCAGGGGGCGCTTCCTCAAGCGCAATCGGTTGATCGCCACGATGGCTGCCGGCACTCTCGTCGTCGAGGCAAACCTGAGGTCAGGGTCGTTGAACACTGCTCGCACCGCGGCCGAGCACCACCGACCGGTCGCCGCGGTCCCCGGGCCGGTGGTCTCGCCGATGTCGGCGGGGTGTCATCAGCTGATCCGCGACGGCCAGGCCACGCTGGTCACTGACGCTGCCGAGATGATCGAGCTGGTCGGTCAACTCGGGCTCGACGCTGCCCCACGCCGTTGTGCCCAGCCGATGCTGGCTGATGCCGTCGACCCTGCCGACCGGTCGGTGCTCGACGTCGTGCCGGTCCGAGCCGGGATGCCGGTGCCTGCGATCGCCCGATACGCCTGCGTGCCCGAGACACAGGCTCGGGCGGCGCTGGCACGACTCGAGTTGCTCGGGTTGGTCGTCGTCGAGGGTGATCGATGGCGCAAACCGACTCGCCGGGATAGCAGGCCCGGATGAGGCCTAGTGATGAGGCTTAGTGGCGTGGCGACCAGGACGGTCGCCGGTCAGTGTGCGACCGTGGAGCGGTGGCCGGATCAGACCCGAACGTCGATCGGTTCGCGTGGGAGGAGACACTAGCGGCCTTCGAACGTCATCTCAGAGCCGAACGCGGGCTCTCGCCTCACACGTGTCGGGCCTACCTCGGCGATCTTCGCTCGATGAGCCGACACTTCCGCGAGCGCGGCATCGCTGACCTTGCCGAGGTTCGATTGGCCGACCTCAGGTCCTGGCTGGCCACGCTCACGCGTGGCCGAGCCGCAACGGAGTCCGGAGTTGTCCCGGCTGCCGCCCCCGCAGCCAGCGTTGGAGTGCGCGACCAGCCGCCGCCGGACGCGCGTGCACCGGAGGATCGGACCGGTCGAACTGGTCAAGGGGCAGCTCGCAGCACCATTGCGCGTCGGGCAGCGGCGGCACGGGCCTTCTTCCGGTGGGCGGCTCGCACCGGACGGGTGCCCACCGACCCGTCGCTGCGGCTCACCGCCCCCCGCCGGGCCACGCCGTTGCCCGATGTGCTTCGGGCGGATCAGGCCGCCGACATGCTCGAGGTTGCCGGGCACCGGGCTGCTAGCGGCGACCCGGTGTCGGTGCGTGACCGCGCCATGCTCGAGCTGCTCTACGCCAGCGGGCTCCGGGTCGGTGAGCTGGCCGCCGCCGATATCGACGATCTCGACCTGCCGGACCGGCTGATCCGGGTGCGGGGCAAAGGTGACAAGGAGCGGGTGGTTCCGTTCGGAGCTCCCGCGGCTGCTGCCCTGCGTGACTGGCTCACGGCGCGGCCCGCACTGGCCACCGCAGGCAGTGGCCCGGCGCTCTTCCTGGGCCGGCGGGGCCGGCGCGTTGATGCCAGGCAGGTCCGTGACGTGGTGAACCGGATGACGGGCGAAGTGGGGGATGCGCCAGAGCTGTCACCCCACGGTTTGCGTCACTCGGCAGCCACACATCTGCTCGACGGCGGAGCGGACCTGCGGGTCGTCCAAGAGCTCCTAGGACACGCCAGTCTGGCGACGACCCAGATCTACACCCACGTTTCGGGCGAGCGGCTGCGAGCTGCCTACCGGCAAGCCCACCCACGGGCCTGATCGGCCGGACAACACACTGGCAGTGAGGCGGACGGTGCTTGCACAGTTAGCTGATGGGCCGCCAGGCCTGGATACACCGACCCTGGTTGTCGTATTGCTCGGTCGGTGTCCGTCCAGGCCGGTGGCCCACAGGGCGTCGGGACGGTGGGCGGTGAACTGCCAGTTGGCCAGGTCCGGCGCCCTGGCGGCGGCGGGATTCGCTCGCTGGACCGTGCCATGCGACGTGCCGAGGTCCTTGCGCAGCTGCCGCACCAGACGAACCGCCCTGGCCTTCTCCTCCGGGGAGTATCAACGTGTCGCCGTCTTCCCAGAGGTGCTCTCGGTTCCCATGGCTCCATCCTCGTTTCCAAGGCCGGGGTCCTCCGAGGAGCCTAGGATGGTTCACAGACCCCGCCATAGGTTTCCAGTCGAGGGTGCCGGTGGTTCGCCGTTGGAGGCGAGTCGTTTTGGCGGTGCCGTTGGACAGCGTTGGTGCCCTAAGTCGCTTGGGCAAGCCGATGGCCGAGGATGCGACCCGTCGATGATGGAGCCGGGGTGAAGGGCCAGGATAGAGGGTGTGTTCCGGGCGGCTGTGCCCGTCTGGGTCGGTCTGAGGTTTGCCACAGATGAGGTTCGTGAGTGTCGATGCACCCAGCGCGCGAGCAGCTGACCTTACCCACCCGCCGGTTCTTGTACCACGACAGTCGGAGAGCCCGGCGGATGCGTCGGCGTCGGCGCACCATGACGGTGGCCATTGGGATACTCGTCGTTGCCACCCTGATGGCAAGTGGGGGTTACGCGTTGCTGCTTCGCGAGCGCGGGACCGAGTCGGTAGCTCTGGTCGCGTCGTCTCCCGGCACCGACGTCTCGTCGATCAAACAACCGCCGACGTCATCTGTTCCAGCGGGCGAGACGGCGGCCCCGCCGGCGTCGGGCTCTGCACCGGTGATGGCGACGGACCACGTCGAACAGGCAGAGTCGCCCTCCGTCCCGACGTGGACGTCGGTTCCAAAACCGGCCCGCTTCAAGGCTGTGCCCGAGGCCGGTGCTGGAGAGTTCCGCGTCGTCACCGTGCCGGATGGCCCGGTGCGGACCACTGGTCGCATTCTGTATTACGCCGTCGAGGTGGAAGAAGGGCTGGAGGTGGATGCTGGCGAGTTCGCAGCCACTGTTCGGGCGACCCTGACCGACCCGCGTGGTTGGCAGGACGAACTCGGGGTGGGGTTCGTTCCGGTTGCTCCGGAGGACGTCAGGTCGGGGGCTCGCGTCGATTTCCGGGTATCATTGGCCAGTAACGGTTTCACGAGTCGCCTCTGCGCACCGCTGGCCACTCGAGCATCCAGGGTTTCGTGTTTCAACGGTTACCGCTCGGTGATCAACCTCTACCGTTGGGAGTTCGGTTCGGTCACATACGGAGCTGATCTGATCGGTTACCGGCAATACGTGATCAACCACGAGGTCGGTCACGCCCTAGGCAAGAGCCATGTCAGCTGTCCCTCCCCAGGTCAGCCCGGTCCGATCATGCTGCAGCAAACCCTTCGACTCGATGGCTGTCAACCATGGTCCTGGCCACGCCTCCCGTAGCGCCAGCACTTGGCCGTGCCGCGGACGGCAGGCGTGATCGCTGAGCGGGTTGTTCACAACACCTCGCGACGAGGGCCGCCCGTCCACAGGCACGTCGCGCTGACTAGTCGGGTCACCGGGTTTCGTCGAGGATCGTGGTCATGACCAGGACACCTCGTGCCCGTTCGCTTTCGACGGCCTGCAGGCGAGCCAGCCGCTGGGCATCGTCAAAGCTCCCTGTCTTCTCGGTGTCCGTGGTGATCTCAGCAGTCTGGGTGGTTTCGCTGATGCTGGTGCTGTCCGTGCCCGCGCCGTCGTTCAGTGATTCGACCATGCCTGAAACGACGGGTGCTCTGCAGCCGGTCTCACACCGGGTGGCGAGTGTCACCGACTCGAGTCCGGCGATTCAGCTCGTCGACCCCAGTACCACGACGGGCCCGGAGCCGGTGGCGACGACGCGACCAGGCTGGGGGTGGCCAGTGCGCGGTTCCACCGTGATGCGGCGTTTCGTTCGTCCGGCGTTCCGGTGGGGCCCGGGACACCGTGGAGTCGACCTGGCACCATCCGGTGACCTGACGGTCCTGGCACCCCGGGCCGGAGTGGTCTCGTTCGCCGGGATGGTTGCCGGACGCCCCGTGCTCGTGCTGACCCATCCTGGTGGGCTGCGAAGTACCTTCGAACCCGTTCGCACCGATGTCGCACTGGGCACCGCCGTGGATCGGGGGGCTCCGGTGGGCGTGCTGGTCCCGTCCTCCGCCGCAGGGCATTGCCGGCCCCGTGATTGCGTGCACTGGGGTGTGCGTCGTGGTGACACGTATCTCGACCCTCTGGCATTGCTCAACGGCCGGGTTCGACTGCTTCCGCTGTCGTGAAGCCGTGCGTGCCCGGGGTTCACGATGCGATCGTCTAGCCCATCGCGCGGCGGCTGCGTGAAGCCGTGCGTGCCCGGGGTTCACAGTGGCCGTCACGCCGCCCGCCGTGGCGCAGTGCGTGCCCGGGTGCCGCCATACCACGTCGGGCTGGCTGCCTTGTCCAACGCTGGGCCAGGAGTTACGGCTGGGCGGGGTTCGTCGTTGGACAAAGACTCGTCGCCGAGGCGGTACTCGTTGCCAAAGCGGGACGCGTCGCTGGGTCGGGACTAGTCGCTGGGTCGGGACTGGTCGTTGGGCTGGGGTTTACCGTTGTTCGGTCATCGCGCCGAGCCGACGCGCAGCCTCGGTCAACACCTCGTCACGTTTGCAGAATGCGAACCGCACGAGGGTACGCGCCACGTCAGGGTCGTCGTGGAACACCGAAACCGGCACGCCGACGACACCGGCGCGGACCGGGAGTTCACGGCAGAACGTCTCCGCATCCGTGGCCCCGAGTGGGGCCGCATCGGCGATGACGAAGTAAGTGCCTGCTGGCCGTGAGATCGCCAACCCGGCGGCTGCCAGCCCGGCACACAACCGGTCCCGTTTGCCTTGCAACTCGCTCGCGAAGGCCGCAAAGGTCCGGTCCGGCAAACCCAACCCGACCGCCACTGCCGGTTGGAACGGGCCCGATCCGACGAATGTCAGGAATTGCTTCACCGCCCGAACGGCAGCCACGAGCTCGGCCGGGCCGGTGACCCAGCCGACCTTCCAGCCGGTCGTCGAGAAGGTCTTACCAGCCGACGAGATGGTCACCGTGCGGTCCCACATCTGCGGCAGCGTCGCCATTGGCACGTGCACGGCTCCGTCGAAGACCAGATGCTCGTAGACCTCGTCGGTGATCACCCAGGCGTCGTACTCGCGGGCCAGCTCAGCGACCAGGCCCAGCTCAGCACGGGTGAACACCTTGCCCGTCGGGTTGTGGGGACTGTTGAGCAGCACCACCCGAGTGCGGGGCGAAAACGCGGCGCGCAACGACGCTTCGTCCACGGCGAAGTCGGGGAAGCGCAGCACCGCCGTGCGTCGCACCCCACCCGCGAGGGCGATGGTCGCGGCGTACGAGTCGTAGTAGGGCTCGAAGGTCACCACTTCGTCGCCGGGTCGCACGAGTGCCAACACACTCGCGGCGATCGCCTCGGTGGCACCCACGGTCACCAGGACCTCACGGGAAGGGTCCAGTTCGATCCCGTAGAAGCGCTGCTGGTGCTCGGCCACGGCGGCCAGCAATTCCGGCACCCCGGGCCCGGGCGGATACTGATTACGGCCGCCCCGGATCGCCGCGACAGCCGCATCCAGCACACTGCTCGGGCCGTCGCTGTCCGGGAAGCCCTGACCCAGGTTGATGGCGTCATGTTCGACAGCCAGCGCCGACATCGTCGCGAAGATCGTCGTACCGAAAGGGGTGAGGGCGGGGTTGCCTGGGGCGCGGGGCATGAGCACACCGTATGCTGCTGCGCCATACTGCTGCGCCGGACAGGGAGGGCGATCGTGTCCACACTGAGCGTGCTTACCGACACGGCAGGTGACGAGCAACGGCGCGCCGCGTTGCGCCGGATGCGCCGGGTCGCCCTCGGATTGTTGGTGCTGGCGGCGGTGGTCTTCGTGCTGACGCTGGGCCGGGACGGCGTCTGGGGTTTCGTCAACGCCGGCGCCGAAGCGTCGATGGTGGGGGCCATGGCGGACTGGTTCGCGGTCACCGCCTTGTTCCGACACCCGCTCGGGCTGCCGATCCCGCACACCGCTCTGATCCCACGCAAGAAGGACGCACTCGCGATCGGCCTGCAGGACTTCATGGGCGCCAACTTCCTGCGGCAGGAGCTGATCCGCGACCGGGTCCTGTCCGCCCGGGTCGCTGACCGGGCCGCAGCCTGGGTGCTCGACCCGCGACACACCACGCGCGCGGTCGACGAGGCGATCTCGTTGACCGTCGCGGGTCTCCAGCGGCTTGAGGACCGATCGGTCGCCGGGCTGCTCGACGAGGCCGTGCTACCCCGCTTCCGTGAAGAGCCGATCGCCCCGATCGCCGGCTCGTTCCTCGGCGAGGTGGTTCGTGACCGGGCCCACCACGGGCTGGTCGATCTGGCTATCGCCGAGGCCTACCGGTGGCTGCTCGCCAACGAAAGCGCGTTCGGCACGGTCTTGCAGGAGCGCGCCCCCTGGTGGGCCCCGCAACGGGTCAACGACGTGGTCATCCGGCGACTCTACGAAGAGGCCCTGGCCTGGCTCGTCGACATCCGTGACAACCCCTACCACCACGCCCGCAAGGCGATCGACGACCTGCTCGCCCAATTGGCCGACGATCTGCTCGAAGACCCCGAGACTCAAGCTCGCACCGAACGGCTCAAGAACCGAATCCTGGACCACCCACAGGTGCTCGACACGATGATCTCCCTCTGGGCAGCGTTCCGGACCTCGATCATCGACGCGTTGCGCGACGACGAGTCGGTCCTTCGTAGCCGGATCGAGTCACAGCTACGCACGTTCGCCGAACGGGTACGCGGCCGCCCAGATCTCCAGAACCGGCTCGACGGCTATATCGCCGACCTGGCGTGTTTCTTCGTCGCTCGCTACGGCACTGAGCTCACGACGATCATCAGTCACACCATAGAGCGCTGGGACGGCGCCGAGACGGCGGCCAAGGTCGAGTTGCACGTCGGCCGTGACCTCCAGTTCATCCGGATCAACGGCACCATCGTCGGTGGGCTGGTGGGTTTGTTTATCCACACGATCAGCGTGCTGCTCGGTCACTGACCTGGGGTCGGGCTCGCCGTTGTGCCGGGCTCGCCGTTGTGCCGCGCTGTCGCGACGGCTGATCATGACGGTCTTCGGTGTCCGGGATACGGTCGCCGGACTGCTAAACTCATGCGTTGACCAGCCGAGTCCGGGGGTCTTGCCAGGGAACCGTCGGTTCCCGAAGACGCCCGGGCCGGTATGCAAGAGGAGCTGAGCTTCCACCCGCGTCGACCGACAGGTTGCCGGGTCACGGTCGGGTCTGGCCGGTTTGTCGGCCGAGCCGGTATGCCGCGGGGCAGGCCGGCTCGCAGGCCCGAGTGCAGCGCGGCGCGGGTCGACCCGCCGAAGCCGCCGCACGATCGTGCTGCTCAAAGCTCCTCGCGCCGGGCGACGAGAGGCCTTCTCGCGTCGTCCAGGTCAGCCGCGACGACACGAAGGAGCACCACATCAGCGAGCCTCGCATCAACGACCGGATCCGGGTCCCCGAGGTGCGCCTGGTCGGGCCTAACGGCGAGCAGGTCGGCATCGTCCGGGTCGAGGACGCCCTCCGGCTGGCCGCCGAGGCTGACCTCGACCTCGTCGAGGTAGCCCCGACGGCCCGCCCACCGGTGGCCAAGCTCATGGACTTCGGCAAGTACAAGTACGAAGCCGCCATGAAGGCCCGGGAAGCCCGCAAGAACCAGGTCAACACCGTCATCAAGGAGATCAAGCTCCGCCCGAAGATCGACCCGCACGACTACGGCACGAAGAAAGGCCACGTCGAGCGTTTCCTCAAGGCGGGCGACAAAGTCAAGGTGACGATCATGTTCCGCGGTCGCGAGCAGTCGCGCCCAGAGCTTGGTTTCCGCCTCTTGCAACGCCTCGCCGAAGACATCGGTGAACTCGGCTACGTCGAGTCCGCGCCGCGGCAGGACGGACGCAACATGATCATGGTCATCGGACCGACCAAGAAGAAGTCCGAGGCCAAGGCCGAAGCCCGGCGGGCGCGGGCCAGCAGCGGATCCGAGGCAACGACGGCTCGCCGGGATGAACAAGCCAAGACCGCGGTGGTCGCTGAGCCGGCCACGAGCACAGCGGACGCGCCGACGGCACGTCCTGAGCCGGTTGCACAGCCGGAGATCGATGCACCCGCACCTGCACCGAGCACGCCGGTCACCGACGCACCCGCACCAGCATCGAACACGCCGGCCACTCCACGGCCCGGCCCGGCGCCCGGTTCCAAACCGACCGCGCCGCCGTCTCGGGCGAGCGCTGGCGCCGCACCCAAACCACGGGCTCCGCGCCCCGGAGGCTGACCTCGCCCGCGACAGCCCGTCACAGACCGAACCACCCGAGCGGCGACCCGCTCGGATCACACGAAGGAGATCGGCGCCATGCCGAAGATGAAGACTCACAGTGGCGCGAAGAAGCGCTTCCGTGCCACCGGTACGGGCAAGCTCATGCGCGAGCAAGCCGGCGGTCGGCACCTGCTCGAAGGCAAGTCCAGCAAGAAGATGCGCTCTATTGCGGGCGACGTCGAGTTGTCCAAGCCCGACACCGCGAAGGTCAAGCGGCTGCTCGGCCGCTGATACCCGCCCGACAACCAGGAGTGTGATCACATGGCACGCGTGAAGCGGGCGGTCAACGCCCACAAGAAGCGCCGGGTCGTTCTCGAGCAGGCCAGCGGTTACCGCGGCCAGCGCTCGCGGCTCTACCGCAAGGCTAAGGAGCAGGTCGTCCACTCGATGGGTTATGCCTATCGAGACCGGCGGGCTCGCAAGGGAGACTTCCGGCGGTTGTGGATCCAGCGGATCAACGCCGCTGCCCGCGCCAACGGCATGACCTACAACAGGTTCATGCAAGGGCTCAAGGCCGCTGGCGTCGAGGTCGACCGCCGGATGCTCGCCGAGCTCGCGGTCAACGATGCCCCGGCTTTCGCAGCCCTCGTCGACGTGTCCCGCAGCTCGGTGCCGGCCCGCGGCGACGCCGCCTGAGCCCCGGCCTGTCAATCCGCCCTCGCTGCGGCCCATGCTGAGCAATCCTCGGGCCGAGCGAGTGCGCCGGGTTCGGGCGTTGGCCCAACGTTCGACCCGCCGGCGGGTGGGCCTTTTCCTCGCCGAAGGACCCCCGGCCGTCGCCGAGGCGGTCCGGTGGCGCCCCGAGCTGGTCCGGGATCTCTACGCCACCGCCGAGGCCGCATCGCGGCATACCACGCTGCTCGATGACGCGACCGGCGCGGACGTCTCGGTGCGCGAATGCACTCCCGAGGTGCTCGCGGCGATGAGCGACACCCGCGCCCCACAAGGACTGCTCGCGGTATGCCGGGCCCAACCGGGGGTGTTACCGGCGACCCTCGACACCGTCTTGGCGGCCCGGCCGCGGCTGCTCTGCGTCCTCACACACGTTCGCGATCCTGGCAACGCCGGCACCGTCATCCGCGCTGCCGACGCCGCCGGTGCTGACGCGGTCGTGCTCAGTTCGGAGAGCGTCGATGTGCTGGCACCCAAGGCCGTCCGTGCCACCGCCGGATCGTTGTTCCACCTGCCGATCGTCGTCGGAGAGCATCTCGACACCCTGTTCGACCAGCTCGCCGGGCACCGGATCCGGGTGTTGTCCGCTGATGGCTCGGGTTCGGTGCTGCTTCCCGACGCCCGGCTCGACAGCCCGCACGCCTGGGTCTTCGGCAATGAGGCATGGGGCACCCCCGAGCAGCTGCGTGACCGCTGCGACCAGGTGGTCCGGGTGCCGATCCACGGGCGCGCCGAGTCGCTCAACCTGGCGATGGCTGCCACCGTCTGCCTTTACGCCTCGGCGGCCGCCCAGCGGGACCAACCCTGGGGCGGTCAGTAGGCCGGCAGCGCGGGTCCACGGTGCGGCCGGTCGACACGGGGCGGCATCCCCGCTCTAGACTCGGGGCCCGACCAGCTCTCGATCGACAAGGACCATCCATGTCCACTACCGATGGGGCACCGACCGACCCGACTGGCCCAGTTGCTCTCGGATCGGCTGTTGCCGAGGCCCGTGCGGCTTTCGACTCGGCCGGCGATCTCGAGTCGCTCAAGGTTGCCCGGCTCGCCCATCTGGACAAAGGCCCGGTTGTGGCCGCCCGCCGGGCCATCGGTTCGTTGCCGGCTGAACGTAAAGCAGCGGCCGGCCGTGCGGTCGGCGAGGCCCTCGCGGCGGTGCAGGCTGCATACGCGGCCCGGCAGGCCCAACTCGAGACCGAGCGTGACGAGCGCATCCTCGTCGAGGAGCGGGTCGACGTCACGCTGCCCACCACCCGGCGGCGGTTCGGCGCCCGGCACCCGGTCGAGCTGACCCAGGACCGGCTCGTCGACGTCTTCGTCGGGATGGGCTGGGAGGTCGCCGAAGGCCCTGAGGTCGAATCAGAGTGGATGAACTTCGACGCCCTCAACCTGGGCCGTGACCATCCGGCCCGGCAGATGCAGGACACCTTCTTCGTCGACCCGCCCGATGCCGGTCTCGTGCTGCGCACCCAGACCTCGCCGATCCAGATCCGCACCATGCTCACCCGCGAGCCGCCGATCTACGTCGTCGCCCCGGGCAAGGTCTTCCGCACCGACGAGCTCGACGCCACACACACGCCGGTGTTCCATCAGATCGAGCTGCTCGCCATCGACCGGGGCCTGACCATGGCCCATCTACGCGGTGCGATCGACCATTTCGTCCATTCGATGTTCGGTGACGTGCGCACGCGGGTGCGCGCCTCCTACTTCCCGTTCACCGAACCGTCCATGGAGACCGACTTCCAGTGCTTCGTATGCCGGGGCGAGTCGGCACCGGGGGAGTGCCGCACCTGCGGCGGGTCGGGTTGGATCGAGCTCGGTGGCTCGGGCATGGTCAACCGGAAGGTGTTGCGGGCGTGCGGGATCGACCCGGAGGTCTACACCGGGTTCGCCTTCGGTTTCGGCATCGAGCGGGCCCTCCAGCTGCGCAACGGTGTCGGCGACATGCGTGACATGGTCGAGGGCGACGTGCGCTTCTCGAACCAGTTCGGGATGGCGGTCTGAGATGGCCCGCGCGAGCGTGAGGAAAACACGATGAGGGTGCCGTTGGGATGGCTCGCCGAGCTGGTCGACGTGCCGGCCGGGGCGACCGGGACGCAGGTGGCCGAGTCGTTGGTGTCGGTCGGGCTCGAGGAAGAGGCGGTGCACGGCGCCGACCTCGAAGGCCCGATCGTCGTCGGCCGGGTGCTGACCATCGACGAGCAGGTGCAGAAGAACGGCAAGACCATCCGCTACTGCACGGTCGACGTCGGGCCCCACGGCCAGCGGGTCAGCGACGACAAGGACCAAGAGATCGTCTGTGGCGCAACGAACTTCGAGGTCGGCGATCTCGTCGTTGTCGTGCTTCCCGGGGCGATGCTGCCCGGTGGCTTCCGGATCTCGGCCCGCAAGACGTACGGCCGGGTCTCCAACGGCATGATCTGCGCCGAGGACGAGCTGGGTCTCGGTGAGGATCACACCGGGATCATCGTGTTGTCCCGCTATCTCGGTGAGTCGGCAGCCGAGCGACTGGCCCCCGGCGACGATGCGATCTCGCTGCTCGGCCTCGGCGAGGAGGTCATCGAGGTCAACGTCACTCCGGACCGCGGCTACTGCTTCTCGATGCGGGGGATCGCCCGCGAATACTGGCACTCCCAGGGAAGCCCGGCCGGGGGTTTCCGCGACCCGGCCGACGGCTCCGACACGCCGGCCGGATCGAACGGGTATGCCGTGCAGCTCGACGACGACGCCCCGATAGACGGCAATCCCGGCTGTGACCGCTACGTCGCGATGATCGTGCGGGGTATCGACCCCAAGGCACCGGCACCCGAATGGATGCAACGGCGGCTCACCCAAGTCGGAATGCGACCCATCTCGCTGGCCGTCGACGTCACCAACTACGTCATGATGCTCGTCGGTCAGCCGTTGCATGCCTTCGACCTCGACCGGCTCGGTAGCTCGATCGTCGTGCGGCAAGCCCGGGCCGGTGAGCGGCTGACGACCCTCGACGACGTCGAGCGCACCCTGCACCCGGAGGATCTGCTCATCACCGACAGCGGTTCGGTGCCACTGGCCTTCGCCGGCGTCATGGGTGGGGCGACCAGCGAGGTCACCGACACGACGAGCAACATCCTCATCGAGGCAGCCCACTTCGACCCGGTCTACGTAGCCCGCGCCTCGCGGCGGCACCGGCTGATCACTGAGGCCTCCAAGCGTTTCGAACGCGGAGTCGACCCCAAGGTCACCCGGCGAGCGGCCCGGATCGCCGCCGAGCTGCTCGCGCAGTTCGGCGGGGGGCGGATCGACGAGCTGGTGACCGACATCGACAACACCACGACACGCACGGCCTACGAGCTCGACACCACCTTGCCGGGCCGGTTGGTCGGTGTGGACTACCCCCGTGACCGGGTGATCGACATCCTGGGACAGCTCGGCTGCGCGGTGGCCGATCCCGGCTCCGGGGCCCTGGTGCAGGTGACCCCACCGTCGTGGCGACCTGACCTCGTCGACGGGCCCGACTACGCCGAGGAGATCGCCCGGGTCGACGGCTACTCGAAGATCCCTTCACTGTTGTCCACGCCCACAGGAGGCCGGGGCCTCACCCATGGCCAGCAGGTGCGCCGGATCATCGCGCAGACCCTGGCCGGGCGTGGTTTCACCGAGGTGCTGACCTACCCGTTCGTCGCCGAAAGCAACGCCGACGAGTTGGGCATGGCCGCCGACGACCCTCGACGTAGCGCCGTCCGTTTGGCCAACCCGTTGTCCGACGAGACGCCGCTGATCCGCACCTCACTCGTGTCGACGCTGGCAGATGCCTTGCGCCGCAACGTCTCTCGTGGCATACGTGACTGCGCGCTCTTCGAGCTGGGCTCGGTCGCCCTGCCCGATCCGCAGGGCGCGCATGTGGCTCCGGTGCCCGGTGTCGAGCACCGACCCGACGACGCAACGATCGCCGCGATCCACGCGGCCGTGCCCGCCCAGCCCCGCCACGTGGCCGTTATGCTCTCCGGCGAGGCCACACCGACCGGTTGGTGGGGGGCGGGCCGGTCCGCCGACTGGGCCGACGCCATCGAAGCAGCCAACGCGATCGCCCACGCTCTCTCGTTGAGCGTGCAGGTGGAAGCTGCCGACTACGCGCCGTGGCACCCGGGGCGCTGCGCCCGGCTCACCCTGACCGACGGCACGCTGATCGGGTATGCCGGTGAGTTGCATCCGGGCGTGTTGCGGCGCCTCGGGCTGCCACCGCGCACCTGTGCCGCCGAGCTCTCGGTCGACGTCCTCACCACGGCCAGCGAAACCCCGGCGCGAATGCGGCCGTTCTCGACCCAGCCGGTGGCACTGACCGACGTCGCTCTCACCGTCGAGGAATCGGTGCCGGCCGCGCAGCTCGAATCGTGCCTTCGGGAGAACGCCGGCGGTGAGCTGGAATCGATCACCCTCTTCGACGTCTACCGGGGCGAGCAGGTCGGCGACGGCAAGAAGTCGCTGGCCTTCCGGCTGGCCTTCCGGGCTTCCGATCGCACGATGCGGACCGACGAAGTGAGCCGCTTCCGGGACGCTGCGGTGGCGGCCGCCGTCGACCGTTTCGGTGCAGTCCAGCGTTGACCCGGGCCGACGGGGCTCGGCTGCATGAGTATGCCGTGCCGTGTATAGTCATGCGTCATGGTCACGGCAGCAGTAGCGGGTGCAAGCGGGTATGCCGGTGGGGAGATCCTCCGGCTGCTGCTCGATCACCCGCAGATCCAGATCGGCGCACTCACAGCGGACTCGTCGACGGGGCGTCGCCTGGGTGAGCTGCACCCACTCCTCGTGCCGCTGGCCGACCGGGTGCTGGAACCCACCACCGCCGAGTTGCTCGGCGAGCACGATCTCGTCTTTCTCGCGCTGCCGCACGGTGCTTCGGCTGCCTTGGCCGCCGAACTGCCCGATGGGGTGATCGTTCTCGACTGCGGGGCCGATTACCGGTTGGTCGAACGATCGGCGTGGGAGTCCTTCTACGACACGCCGTATGCCGGGAACTGGCCCTACGGGCTGCCCGAGTTGCTCACTCAGGCGGGGCAGAAGCGTCGAGCCGAGCTGATCGGAGCGCGCCGGGTCGCCGTTCCGGGGTGCTATCCGACCGCGTGTTCGCTGGCTCTGGCGCCGGGATTCGCCGCCGGGCTGCTCGAGCCCGAGGGTGTCGTCATCGTTGCGGCCTCGGGCACCTCGGGGGCCGGCAAGTCGCTCAAACCGCACCTGCTCGGCGCCGAAGTGATCGGCTCGATGTCGCCCTACGGGGTTGGCGGAGTGCACCGGCACACCCCCGAGATCGAGCAGAATCTCTCGGCTGCAGCCGGATCCGGAGTGTCGGTCTCGTTCACCCCGACCCTGGCCCCGATGGCTCGCGGCATCCTGGCCACTTGCACGGCTGGCCAGCGACAGGGCGTCGACCCGGTGCAGGTTCGGGCTGCCTGGGAGCAGGCCTATGCCGACGAGCCGTTCGTTCACCTCCTCCCGCCGGGCACTTGGCCGCATACCGCACACGTGGTGGGCAGCAACACGGTCCATCTTCAGGTCACCGTCGACGAGCGGGTCGGGCGAGTAGTGGTCACTGCTGCCGTCGACAACCTCACCAAGGGCACGGCCGGTGGCGCCATCCAGTGCGCCAACCTCGCGCTCGGCCTGCCCGAGACCACCGGTCTGCCGACAATCGGAGTCGCGCCATGACCGACGACGCCACGACAGGCCGGCCAGTCGTCGTCGAGCTGCCGTCAGGATTCCGGGCAGCCGGAATCGCCGCCGGGATCAAAGCCAGCGGTCTCCCGGATGTCGCGCTGATCGTCAACGACGGCCCGCGACACGTGGCCGCAGGGGTGTTTACGAGCAACCGGGTCGAGGCCGCCCCGGTCACGTGGACCCGCCAAGTCGTCGCGGACGGGCGGATCGACGCGGTCGTGCTCAACTCCGGTGGGGCCAATGCCTGCACCGGTCCGGAGGGTTTCCTCGACACTCACCGCACCGCTGAGCACGTCGCCGACGTGCTCGGGCTCTCGTCCGGCGACATCGCGGTCTGCTCGACCGGGCTGATCGGCGAGCGGCTGCCGATGGACCGATTGCTAGCCGGAATCGACACTGCCGCAGTCGCTCTGGCTCCCGAGGGGCACGACGCGGCGGCAGTCGCAATCATGACGACCGACACGGTCTCGAAGCAGGCCCGGGTGGCCGGCGACGGTTGGACGGTCGCCGGGATGGCCAAGGGCGCCGGGATGCTCGCCCCCGGCCTGGCCACCATGCTCGTTGTCGTCACCACCGACGCCGTGGCCGAGGCCGCGAGCGTTGACGAAGCGCTGCGCCGAGCCACCGCTCACACCTTCGACCGGATCGACTCCGACGGGTGTATGTCAACCAACGACACGGTGCTACTCCTTGCGTCGGGAGCCTCCGGAGTGACCCCCGGCCACGATGAGTTGACCGATGCGGTCACCGCGGTGTGCGCCGACCTGGCCCGCCAGCTGATCGCCGACGCGGAAGGTGCCCACCACGACATCGAGATCGAGATCCGTTCGGCAGCAAGCGAAACCGATGCGCTCGAGGTCGCACGGTCGATCGCCCGCAGCAACCTGTTCAAGTGTGCCGTCTTCGGCAACGACCCCAACTGGGGTCGGGTGCTGGCCGCGATCGGCACGACGGCCGCGGTCTTCGATCCGGCCGACCTGGCGGTCGCGATGAACGGTGTGCAGGTCTGCCGGTCCGGCGGCGTGGGGCAGGACCGGTCGCTCGTCGACCTCAGCCCACGGCATACCCATGTTGTCGTCGACCTCGGTGCCGGTGACGCGACCGCGACCGTGTGGACCAACGACCTCACCCACGACTACGTCCACGAGAACTCCGCCTACAGCACCTGATCGGGAGAAAACCCATGAGCCCCAGCTCACTTCGCGGCGTCATCGACGCTGCCGCGATCCGCGTGGCCGCGGGCAAGGCTGCCACTCTCGTGGAAGCGCTGCCTTGGCTGGAGCGCTTCCGTGGTGCCCTGGTCGTCGTGAAGTACGGCGGCAACGCCATGGTCGACGACGCCCTCAAGTCCGCCTTCGCCGAGGATGTCGCGTTCTTGCGGTATGCCGGCTTGCGACCGGTGGTCGTGCACGGCGGTGGTCCCCAGATCGGATCTATGCTCGACCGGCTCGGGCTGACCAGCGAGTTCCGCGGCGGGCTGCGGGTGACCACTCCGGAGGTCATGGAAGTCGTCCGGATGGTGCTCACCGGGTCGGTAGGGCGAGAGCTCGTCGGGCTGCTCAACCAGCACGGCCCCCTGGCCGTCGGCCTTTCCGGTGAGGATGCGCACCTTTTCGAAGCGTCGCGACGGGGCACGATCGTGGCCGGTGCGGAAGTCGATCTCGGGCTGGTCGGCGACGTCGTGGGGGTTAACCCGGATGCGGTGCTCGACATCGTCAAGGCCGGCCGGATCCCGGTCGTCTCGACAGTGGCACCCGACCTCGACACTCCCGGCCAAGTGCTCAACGTGAACGCCGACACGGCTGCCTCGGCGCTGGCGGTCGCGCTGGAGGCACGCAAGCTGGTCGTGCTCACCGATGTCGAAGGCATTTACTCGAACTGGCCGGACCGTGACTCGCTGATCTCCCAACTCGGCGTCCGCGAGGCCAAAGAGCTTCTCACAAGGGTCGACTCAGGGATGGTGCCCAAGCTGGAAGCCTGCATTCGAGCCGTCGAAGACGGAGTGCCGCAGGCTCACGTCATCGACGGGCGGGTGGCGCATTCGCTGTTGCTCGAGGTCTTCACCGACGAGGGCATTGGCACCATGGTGGTTGCTGACAACGGGACAGCTGTCGCAGCCGCTACGGACGGACCTGGTGATCCCTCATGAGCCACACCGGCGACTGGCTCGACCGGTACGCCGCCTCGTTGCTGCCGATCTTCGGGGTGCCACAGACGGTGCTCTCGCACGGGCAGGGCTGCTATGTCGTCGATGTCGACGGCAAGCGCTATCTCGACCTACTGGGCGGCATCGCGGTCAACACACTCGGTCACGGTCACCCGGCCCTCGTTGACGCGGTGACCAAGCAGGCCGCACAGCTCGTGCACATCTCCAACTTCTTCACCAGCGAGCCGCAGGTCGAGCTGGCCGAAGCGCTGTTACGGGTGTGCGATGCGCCGGCCGGCTCGGCGGTCTTCTTCAGCAACTCCGGTGCCGAGGCGATCGAAGCGGCGATCAAACTGAGCCGCCGCACCGGACGCAACACGATCATCGCGGCCGAAGGGGGCTTCCACGGCCGCACCACCGGGGCGCTCGCGCTGACTTGGAAAGCCGCCTATCGCGAACCTTTCGAACCTTTGCTCGGGCAGGTCGTCCACGTGCCGTTCAACGACACAGCGGCCTTGCACGCGGCCGTCGAGCACGCCGGAGACGACGTGGCGGCGGTCTTCCTCGAACCGATCCAAGGTGAGGGTGGGGTCGTGCCCGCAGACCCGGCATACCTGCGCGCGGCGCGTGAGCTCACTACTGCCGCAGGGGCGTTGTTGATCCTTGATGAGATCCAGAGCGGAATGGGGCGCACCGGGGATTGGCTCGCCAGTCATGCCTGCCGGGTGCGACCCGATGCGGTCACGCTGGCCAAAGGGCTAGCGGGCGGAGTGCCGATCGGGGCGTTAGTCACCTATGGGCCGCAGGTCTCGGGTTTGTTGACCGCCGGTCAACACGGCACCACCTTCGGCGGCAATCCGCTCGCCTGCGCGGCGGGGTTGGCGGTGGTGCACACGATCGAGCAGGACGGGTTGCTCGCCCACGCCGCGGCGATGGGCGAACACCTGGAACAGGCCGTCCTCGGCCTGGAACACGCCATGATCGGCGAGGTCCGAGGTCGTGGGCTGTTGCGTGCCATCGAGTTCACCGCACCGGTTGCCGCCGAGGTCACGGCTCGTGCTCTCCACGCCGGGTTCATCGTCAACGCCGTAGCACCGGATGCAATCCGGCTGGCTCCGCCGTTGGTGATCGAAGCGCACGAACTCGACACCTTCGTGACCGCGCTGCCTGGCCTGTTGGATGGCCTGACGTGTTGAGATCGTCTCGATGATCCCCGCCACGCCCACGGCCCGCCGGGCACGCATCACCGAGTTGCTCGGCGAGCGTGCGGTGCGATCACAACGGCAGTTGCTCGCGTTGCTCGCCGACGAGGGCGTCGAGGTGACCCAGGCGACTTTGTCGCGAGACCTGGTCGCGCTCGGCGCGGCCAAGGTGCAGCGAGGCCGCAGCCGCGTCTATGTCCTGCCCGCTGCGATGTCCGGGGCCGGGCCGGCAGCCGGGCCGGGTGGTGCGGCAACTGAAGGTGAGCCGGTGCCTGCCCGGGTGTGCCGGCTCTTGGAGGAGCTGCTGGTCACCGCCGACGCATCGGCGAACCTGGTCGTGCTGCGGACACCGCCCGGGGCAGCCAATCATCTCGCCTCGGCTCTCGACGCCGCTCACCTCGACGAGGTGCTCGGCACCGTGGCCGGCGATGACACGATCCTGCTCGTCACCACATCAGGGCGGGGTGGCCGGTCGGTCGCCCGACGCCTGCTCGCCCTGGCCGACCACCAACAGGCAACGGCGAGATGAGCATCGAGACCGCTGTTGCCGAACACACTCTCAGTCACGAGGAGCCCACGGAATGACCTCGACACCCCAAGACGACCGGATGAGCCTCTGGGGCGGGCGGTTCTCCGGCAGTTCCGCGGATGCCCTGACGGAGCTGTCCCGGAGCACCCACTTCGATTGGCGGCTCGCGGCATACGACATCGAAGGCTCGACAGCGCACGCGCGGGTGCTGCACCGTGCCGGCCTGCTCAGCGACACCGATCTGCAAACCATGCTCGATGCTCTCGGCGGGATGCTCACCGACGTGCGCTCGGGACGATTGATTCCCACCCCCGACGACGAAGACGTGCACACGGCACTCGAGCGGGTGCTCATCGAGCGAGCCGGTGCCGAGGTCGGCGGTCGACTGCGGGCTGGACGCAGCCGCAACGACCAGATCGCCACCTTGCTGCGGTTGTATCTGCGCGATGCCGCTCGGGTAGTCGCCCGGTCGACCCTCGAGGTCGCCGACGCTCTCGTCGAGCAGGCGCAGCAACACCTGGGTGTGCCGATGCCCGGGCGCACCCACCTCCAGCACGCCCAGCCGGTGCTGCTGTCGCATCACCTGCTGGCGCACGTGTGGCCGCTTCTTCGTGACGTCGACCGATTGCGGGACTGGGACCGGCGGGCCGACAGCTCACCGTACGGCTCAGGGGCGCTCGCGGGCAGTTCCCTCGGCCTGGACCCGGTCGTTGTCGCCGCCGACCTGGGCTTCTCGACATCGGTCGAGAACTCGATCGACGGCACGGCCGCTCGTGATCTGGCGGCTGAATTCGGCTTCGTCCTGGCGATGATCGCGGTCGATGTCTCGAGGTTCTCCGAGGAGGTGATCCTCTGGGCGACCAAGGAATTCGGTTTCGTGGCCCTCGACGATGCCTACTCGACGGGGTCGAGCATCATGCCGCAGAAGAAGAACCCAGACATCGCCGAGCTGGCGCGCGGCAAGGCCGGTCGGGTTGTCGGTGACTTGACCGGGCTGCTCGCCACCCTCAAGGGCTTGCCGTTGGCGTATAACCGAGACCTGCAGGAGGACAAGGAACCGGTCTTCGACGCCGTCGACACCCTCCTGGTGCTGCTGCCGGCGCTGGCCGGCATGGTGCGCACCCTCGAGTTCCATACCGAGCGGCTGGCCGAGCTCGCCCCGCAAGGCTTCGCGCTGGCCACTGACATCGCCGAGTGGCTGGTGCGTCAAGGGGTGCCGTTCCGGATCGCACACGAACTCGCGGGTGCGTGTGTGCGAGAGTGCGAGGCGCGGGACATCGAGCTGTGGGACCTCAGCGACGCCGATCTCGCCCGGATCAGTCCGCATCTCACCCCCGACGTGCGCACGGTGTTGAGCGTCGAGGGATCACTGGCCTCGCGCGACGGCCGGGGCGGCACCGCGCCGGTGCGGGTGGCCGAGCAACTCGACGCAGCACGGGCGGCTTTGGCTGCTGCTGCTCGCTGGGCCGGTCAAACTCAGGGCTAGCCGGTCGCTCCAGGGACCTGTGCCAACGATTGGACACACGCAGACACCTGGTGTGCCGACCGGCAGTGGACAGCCCGGATCTGAGTCGCGACCGCACCGGCCTACGCCGCGTGGCGCCATCGCGCGAGACTGGGGGTATGCCGCGCCGTCTACCCCGAGCATTCTTCGAGCGCCCGGTGCTCCAGGTCGCTCCGGAATTGCTCGGGGCGCGGATCAGCCTCGACGGCGTCACCGTGCGGCTCACCGAGGTCGAAGCGTATGGCGGGGGCGATGACCCTGGTTCCCACGCCTTCCGCGGACGAACGCCGCGCACCGAGGTGATGTTCGGGCCACCAGGCGGTCTGTACGTCTATTTCACCTACGGGATGCACTGGTGCGCCAATCTCGTCTGTGGGCCGGAGGGGCACGCATCGGCAGTGTTGTTGCGGGCCGGCGAAGTCGTCCAGGGCAGGGAACTGGCCGCGAGCCGTCGTCCGGGATCAGCCGTCCGCGATCTGGCTCGCGGGCCGGCGCGGCTGACCCGAGCGCTCGGCCTGGGGCGGGCGCACAACGGTCTGGTGACCACCTCCCGAAGTTGCCCGGTGCGCATGGAAGCCGCGACTCCGGGGTTGGAGAGCGCAGTGCGACCCGGCGACTCTGGGGGTTCTCGGGGTGCTAGGGGTTCTCTGGATTCTCTGGGTTCTCTGGGTCGCGAGGATCGTGTGGCGGCGGCCGGGCTCGTGCGTAGCGGGCCACGGGTCGGGGTGAGCGGACCCGGTGGTGATGGCACGGCATACCCATGGCGGTTCTGGATCGACGGGGAACCTACCGTGTCCGTCTACCGCCCCAACACTCGAGCCCGCCGGACTACGACACGCACCTAGTGGCCGGCGGCGGGAGCGACGAGCACGGTGCCATATTCGTTCGCGGCAGCTTGCGGCATACGGCAGGCTTGGCGCGTGAGGCGGCCCGCTCGGCCGACCTGACCGGCGAACATGACGACAGATCTGAACACGAGAAGGGACCTTGCGACGGTGGCCGACATCTTCGACGAGTTGGTGTGGCGTGGCTCGGTGGCCCAATCCACCGACAAGCAGGCGCTGCGAGACGCATTGGCGGCCGGCTCGGTCACCGCCTATTGCGGGTTCGACCCGACAGCGCCGTCCCTGCATTTCGGCAACTTCGTCCAACTCGTCGTGTTGCGTCGCTTGCAGCGGGCCGGACACCGGGTGATCTGCTTGCTCGGTGGTTCGACCGGTCTCATCGGCGACCCAAGGCCGACCGCCGAACGGGTGCTCAAGAGCAAGGAGGAAGCGGCCGCCAACGTGGATCGGATCAGAGCCCTGGTGCAGCCTTTCCTCGACTTCGACGGCACCGATCCGGCGTGCGCGCACCCGGCGATCCTGGTGAACAACCTCGACTGGACCGAGCCGTTGTCGGCGCTCGACTTCCTCCGTGACGTCGGCAAGCACTTCCGTGTCAACCAGATGATCCGTAAGGAGGCTGTCGCGGCCCGGCTCGCGAGCCAGGAGGGGATCTCGTACACCGAGTTCAGCTACCAGCTGCTCCAGGCGTTGGACTATCTGCACCTCTACCGGGAATACGGCTGCACGCTGCAGACCGGAGGCTCGGACCAGTGGGGCAACCTCACCGCCGGCGTAGACCTGATCCACCGGACCGAGGGTGCGGCGGTGCACGCACTCACCACGCCGTTGCTCACCGATTCCTCGGGCCAGAAGTTCGGCAAGTCCGAGGGCAATGCCGTGTGGTTGTCGGCGGACATGACCAGCCCGTACGCCTTCTACCAGTACTTCCTCAACGTCGAGGATTCCTCGGTCGGCACTCTGTTGCGCTTCTTCACTGACTTGGACGCCGGTCAGATCGCTGATCTCGAGGAGCAGGTCCGGGCCGAACCTTTCCGGCGCACCGCACAGCGCACCCTTGCCGCAGAGGTGACCACTCTCGTCCACGGCGCCCCTGTCTGTGCGGCGGTCCAGGCAGCTAGCGCGGCCATCTTCGGCAAGGGCGACATCCGAGCTCTCGACGAGCCGACCCTGCTCGACGCGACGGCGGAACTACCCGGCGGGATCGTTCCCGAAGGCGCGACGATCGTGGATGCTCTCGTGGCCACCGGCCTAGCCGAGTCGAGGAACGCTGCCCGGCGGCTCGTCGGTGACGGGGGAGTGTCTCTCAACGGGGACAAGGTGGGTGACCCGGAGACGGTCCTTCGAGCCACGGACTTCCTGCACGGTCGGGTAGCCCTGCTCCGGCGGGGTCGCAAGGCTCAGGCGGCAGTCAGGCTCGGCTGATCGCAGCGTTCGCCACGACGGCTCGGGGGCTGGTCGTGGCGGGGTTGTGAGGGCGCTCGGATCACGCCAAGGGGCCCTGTCGGCGGGCCAACACCACGACTCGCTCGCGTCGCGGCGCTGACCGTCCCCTCGCGGAAAGCCAAAACAGCTGTCTCGCAACGATATCCAAGGTCGACACGCCCGGGCGTACCGGCGACTTGTGAGTCCGAGACGGCTCGGGTTAAAGTTCTCGTCCGTCGGCTCGACGGGGAGGAATGGACGCTCAGGACACACCAGCGGCCAGTCCCACGAGTCGACGGAGGCCCACAAGTCACGTGTTGTGTCAGCCAGCTCCGCGCAGCGTTTGCAGCCCGGGCAAGGCTGGTCCGGCACATCGCAGTACGTGGCAGAATGGGTCACCCGCCGAGAGCCAAGTGCGCTCGATCCAGGACCTTGACGCTCGCGCAGCGACAGTCCCACGGATTTGACGCCCAAGATGGACGCGGGTAGACTCTAACGGTTGCCCCAAAACCAACCGATCAGCATTGATCGTTACGTTGAGGTGTGCGTCCGAACCTTGAGAACTCAACAGCGTGCCAAAAATCGATGCCAATAACCTCGTCGCGAGATGGTTTCCGACCCGGCCGAAGGCCAGGCCAGTAACCGCTTCGCACGAAAATCCTTTGGTTGAGAAGAACAACAGCTAGTTGTTCAAGCTCAGTCAGCGAAACAACCCTTCGTGGGTAACAGTTTCCGTGACGATGTCACGGGGCGATACTTCAACGGAGAGTTTGATCCTGGCTCAGGACGAACGCTGGCGGCGTGCTTTACACATGCAAGTCGAACGGTGAAAAGGAGCTTGCTCCTTGGATCAGTGGCGAACGGGTGAGTAACACGTGAGTAACCTGCCCCGGACTCTGGGATAACAGTTGGAAACAGCTGCTAATACCGGATACGAGACGGAGAGGCATCTCTACCGTCTGGAAAGTTTTTCGGTCCGGGATGGACTCGCGGCCTATCAGCTAGTTGGTGAGGTAATGGCTCACCAAGGCGACGACGGGTAGCCGGCCTGAGAGGGCGACCGGCCACACTGGGACTGAGACACGGCCCAGACTCCTACGGGAGGCAGCAGTGGGGAATATTGCACAATGG
>PDRO01000008.1 GCA_002748155.1 Actinomycetales bacterium
GAACTTAAGCGCCAGTAAACGGCGGTGGTAACTATAACCATCCTAAGGTAGCGAAATTCCTTGTCGGGTAAGTTCCGACCTGCACGAATGGCGTAACGATTTCTCCACTGTCTCAACCACGAACTCGGCGAAATTGCACTACGAGTAAAGATGCTCGTTACGCGCAGAAGGACGGAAAGACCCCGGGACCTTTACTACAGCTTGGTATTGGTGTTCGGTACGGCTTGTGTAGGATAGGTGGGAGACTGTGAAGTCGGCACGCCAGTGTCGGTGGAGTCAACGTTGAAATACCACTCTGGTCGTTCTGGATGTCTAACCTAGGTCCGTGATCCGGATCAGGGACAGTGCCTGGTGGGTAGTTTAACTGGGGCGGTTGCCTCCTAAAAGGTAACGGAGGCGCCCAAAGGTTCCCTCAGCCTGGTTGGCAATCAGGTTTCGAGTGTAAGTGCACAAGGGAGCTTGACTGTGAGACAGACATGTCGAGCAGGGACGAAAGTCGGGACTAGTGATCCGGCGGTGGCTTGTGGAAGCGCCGTCGCTCAACGGATAAAAGGTACCCCGGGGATAACAGGCTGATCTTGCCCAAGAGTCCATATCGACGGCATGGTTTGGCACCTCGATGTCGGCTCGTCGTACGCGAGCTGGGTTTAGAACGTCGTGAGACAGTTCGGTCCCTATCCTCTGCGCGCGCAGGAAACTTGAGAAGGGCTGTCCTTAGTACGAGAGGACCGGGATGGACGAACCTCTGGTGTGTCAGTTGTTCTGCCAAGAGCACGGCTGATTAGCTACGTTCGGGAGTGATAACCGCTGAAAGCATCTAAGCGGGAAGCATGCTTCAAGATAAGGTTTCCATGGGGTTTACCCCGAGAGGCTCCCAGCTAGACTACTGGGTTGATAGGCCGGATGTGGAAGTGCGGCAACGCATGGAGCTGACCGGTACTAATAAGCCGATAACTTGACTACAATTTGCTGTTTTACAGCGCGCTACGCGTCCACTGTGTGGTTCCCGAGGTACGGTCGGGAACGACGAGATATCTCCATAGAGTTTCGGCTGTCATAGCGAAGGGGAAACGCCCGGCTCCATTCCGAACCCGGAAGCTAAGCCCTTCAGCGCCGATGGTACTGCACTGGTGACGGTGTGGGAGAGTAGGACGCAGCCGGACAACCTTTCCAAGAGGCCCCACGTTCAGTCGTGGGGCCTCTTGCAGTTTGGGGCCCTCTTTTGGCTGCCGGAAGTTGGATTGCGGCCCCTTGGGGTTGTGTCACCGGGGTTGTGCTGTCGAGGATCGGGCATCCGTGGAGCGGCCGGTGCGTGCGGGCTTTATCATCAAGTGATCGTTGCGGTGTTGTGAGGAGGCGTCTGTGCGGGGAGAAAGCGGGGGTTCGGGGGCACCGAGGCGAGGGGCCAAGAGTCCTGGACGAGGGGGAAGGGGCTCAGGAGAAGGTGCCCAGAGCGGGAAGCGAGGAGTGCAGAGCGGGAGGCAAGGGACGACGAAGGCAGGGAAAGGCGCCCAGAGCGGGAGGCGAGGGGTCAGAGCCTCGGGGCAGGGGTTCGCGAGCGCGGGCCGAGGCGGTCAGGGCTCGGGGTCCGGCCGCAGCGCAACTTATGCGGGGAAGGAGTCTGGCGGTCGCAGGAGAGTGCCGGCACCGACAAACGAGCGGGCGGGAAGCAGCCCCAGCCAGCAACGGGGCGGTCCGCGGAAGGGGCCGGCGCCCGAGCGCGGGCCAGACGATCGTGCTGCCCGTCCCAGCCAGCAACGGGGCGGGTCGCGGCTGGTACCGACCTCGACCCGAAAGCCCGAGCCGGCGATCGCGCCGGACGTGACCGCCCGGGATTTGGACCGGAGCATTCGGGATCAGCTGCGGACCCTGAGTAAGGAGAACGCCGAGGGGGTCGCCGGGCACCTCGTCATGGCGGGTCGGCTACTGGACGAAGCGCCCGAGGCCGCACTCGCTCACGCTGAGACCGCCGTGCGCCGAGCCGGGCGAGTGGCTGCAGTGCGGGAGATGCGCGGCATCGTCGCTTACCACATGGGGGACTGGGCCGGCGCTCTCGGCGAGTTCCGCACGGCCCGACGGCTCTCCGGATCGCATCATGTCCTTCCATTCATCGTCGATTGTGAGCGCGCTCTCGGCCGTCCCGAACGGGCGCTCGAGCTCGCGGGTTCTCCCGAAGCGGAGTCTTTGGATGTGGCGGAACGGGTCGAACTGGCCATCGTCGTTTCCGGGATCCGCCGAGACCTGGGAGAGCTGCAAGCAGCCGCAGCTGGGCTCGAAATGCCCGAATTGGTTCGCCCGGCACGTGCCCCGTGGGCTGCACGACTCCGATATGCCTATGCAGAGATCAAACTTGCCCAGGGTGATCCGGAGTCGGCGCGCACCTGGTTTCGCCGGGCCGCCGACGCTGACGAAAACCTCGCTACCGATGCGGTCGAGCGGATCGAGGAACTCGACGGGGTCAGCTACTCCGACTTGCTTGATGATCTCGAGGATCTCGATGAAGCCGATGAGTCCGGCGACCTCGACGGGCGCGCCGGGTCCACATGACCACGCTCCTTGACCAGCATGTCGGTGTGGTGTGTGACCTCGATGGTGTCGTCTACCGTGGGCCCGCGCCGATCCCGCACGCCGTGGCGTCGCTCGAGCGCGCACGCGAGCAGGCCAGTGTGGTTTTCGCGACGAACAACGCTTCCCGGACCATCGCCGATGTGTCGAACCAACTCCGGAGCCTGGGCATCGACGACCCACAGGTGATCACGAGTGCCGGGGCCGGAGCGGCCCTGATCGTCGAGCAGCTTGGTCCTGAGGCGACAGTCCTGCCGGTTGGGGGCGAAGGCTTGGTCGAAGCGTTGACCCGGGTAGGACTTGTGCTGGTCCGGGACGCAAGTCAGAACCCGGCGGCCGTGTTGCAGGGCTGGGCCCCACACGTGTCCCAGGCTGATCTGGCGCAGGCCACGATCGCGGTCAGTGGCGGCGCCTTCTGGGTGGCCACGAATACGGACCTGGCCGTGCCGACCCCGGCAGGCCTGGTTCCCGGCAACGGACCATTGGTCGCTGCCGTGGCTGCGGTGACCGGTGTGGACCCGATGGTTGCCGGCAAGCCCCACCCGCCGCTGTTCCGATCCGCTGTCGCCCAGATCGGTTCCCAACGATCGGAAGTCGGGGCCGACACCGTGCTGGGGATCGGTGACCGGCTCGACACCGACGTCCTCGGCGCCACCGGAGCAGGACTACCCGCCTTGTGGGTGCTCACCGGAGTCGACCGGTTCGTCCAGCTGGCCGGGCATACCGCCACTCCAACGTATGCCGCCCCGGACTTGAACGCGTTGCATCGGCCGTATCCTGCTGTCAGCCGGCGCGACACAACGTGGGCCAGCGGCCCGATCTCCGTGACAGTAGGCGCACCGGGCGATCGGCTGACAGTCTGCGGGATGTCAGAACTGCCGGACGATCAGGCACTGGCCACGCTGGTGGCGATCGCTGCGCGGATCGTCTGCGGCATTCGCGATCTCGGTGACTCCGAGCTGGCCGGCAGGCTCGCCAGCGAGTTCGACGCGATCGTGGACGGATTCGCGTCTGCTGACCAGGACGACTCAGCGTCGCAGAGCAGTAGCGTGTCCTGAAAACAAGGAGGCTGGACGATGGCAACAGAGAACATCCGTGACTACGTGCAGTGGGTGACCGGGGCGGGCGAAGCAACCCGGGCGCGTGCAGTTGAGGTTGCCCAGGGTCTGCTGGGGCTAGCCGGGCGAGCGACGCCAGCGGAGATGGCGACGCAAGCGAGTGCTCTGGCCGACGACTTGCTATCGGCAGCGCGCGCCAATCGCGACATGATCACCGACGTGGTGCGCAGCGAAGTGGCATCGTTGCTGGAAACGTCGTCGAGCATCGTGAGAAGCCAGGAGTTCGATCGGGTGCGCGACAGACTGTCCCAGGTCACAGACGAGGTCGAGGGATTGCGACGGCAAGTCATGCAGCTGACCGGACTCGAGAGCAGCAGCTCCGACCAGCCCGCGCCGCCTCGCCCGATACGTGCAGCAACGACCGGCAGCGCAACGCGGCGGACTTCGACGCGGCCGGGGCCCGCTACGCGGCGTCGGGCGGTGGCGCCGGCTACTGGCGATCAGAACGCTGTTCCGCAGGCAGCCCCCGCAGGGACCACACCGACACAGACGACGGCGAAGAAGACGGCAACGAAGAAGACGACGGCGACTGAGGCTACGGCCAAGAAGACAGCGGCTACCAAGACCGCAGCCACGAAGTCGACTGCTAGGAAGTCGAGTGCTAGGAAGTCGACCGCTAAGAAGCCAGCCACGGCTACCAAGACCGCAGCCACGAAGTCGACTGCTAGGAAGTCGAGTGCTAGGAAGTCGACCGCTAAGAAGCCAGCCACGGCTACCAAGACCGCAGCTCCGAAGACGACTGCTAAGAAGCCGACCGCCAAGAAGACCGCAGCGACGAAGCCAGCGCCGGCTCCTGAGCCGGCAAAGATGACCCAGCCGACCGTAGCCCCTGAGCCGACAGTAGCCCCTGAGCCGACGAAGCCGTCGGACTCGTGAGTTCTCCAGGCGAGCGGGAGCCGGGGCCGGTGACTGAGCCGCTGCCCAGCGACGTCGTCTCCGGCGTAGCGACCCAGCCGCC
This sequence comes from Actinomycetales bacterium, assembly GCA_002748155.1. Lineage (GTDB taxonomy): Bacteria > Actinomycetota > Actinomycetes > Actinomycetales > Dermatophilaceae > Phosphoribacter. The sequence goes on from PDRO01000008.1 coordinate 4,642, forward strand.
CCGGACCGGGGTGTCCCCGGTCGATGATGCGGTCGCGCACTTCGTTGCCCGGCTGCCCGGCACCCTCGACGACCAGATCGAGGCCGCCACCGCACTCGATCATCAGCTGCGGACTCAGCTGGCCGATCTGGACGCGGACCGCACCGAGCCTCCCGGTCGCTAGCTGCACTCGGGCACACGGTGAACACCGGCGGCCGGGCGCGGCTCGACGTGGAATTGGTATGCCGTGAGCTGGTCCGATCACGCGCGCAGGCCCGGGCGGTCATCGCTGCCGGACGTGTCCGAGTTGACGGCCGAACGCGGAGCAAACCGTCCACTCCGATAGCTCCGGACTCGGTCATCGAGGTCATCGACGCGGGACAGCAGGTCTGGGTCGGGCGGGCGGCATACAAGCTGGCAGCCGCGATCGAACAGTTCGGCCCCGAGGGGCTCGACGTCCGGGAGCGTACCTGCCTCGACGTGGGAGCCAGCACCGGCGGCTTCACCCAGGTCCTGCTCCACCACGGAGCCCGACACGTGGTTGCCCTGGATGTCGGACACGACCAACTGGCCGCCACGGTTTCGGCCGATCCGAGGGTCACCGAACGGTCCGGAGTCAACATCCGGGATGTCGGTCCCACCGATCTCGGCGGGCCCTTCGACGTGGTCGTCGTCGATGTCAGCTTCATCTCGCTGTGCCTGATCGTCGGCCCCCTGCGAGAGCAGCTCGCCACCGGTGGTGACCTCGTCGTGTTGGTCAAACCGCAGTTCGAGGTCGGGCGGGCCCGACTCGGTAAGGGCGGGATCGTCCGCGCCCGCCGGGACCGGCTCGATGCGCTCCGCAGCGTGCTCGACGCGGCCGGTGTGGCAGGCTTCGACGTGCTCGATCTGATGCCGAGCCCGATCCGGGGCGCCGCCGGGAATCTCGAGTATCTAGTCTGGTTGACGACGAGCCCGGCCGTCCGGCCCGGAGCAGCTGACCTGGAAAGGCTGATCGACCAGATGGAACCGCCGCTATGAGCCGACAGACTCAGCGTCGGGTGCTGCTCCTGGCCCATCCGAGTCGCCCCGACATGGCCGAGTTCATCCGTGATGTGGCCGAACGTCTCGCAGCAGCTGGGGTGAGCCCACGGTTACCGGCATCCGATGCGGCAGAGCTCCAGCAACAGAGACAGGGGCAGGGAGAGGCACAGAGACAGAGACAGGGACACGGACTCGGGCCGGTCCACATCGTCGACGACGCCGGTGCCGGTGACGGTTGTGAACTGGTCCTGGTCCTCGGGGGCGACGGCACTATCCTGCGCGGCGCCGAGGCAGCCCGCGGGACGGATACTCCACTGCTTGGGATCAACCTCGGCAAAGTGGGTTTCTTGGCCGAGGCCGAGCGAGCTGACCTACCCAGGACGATCGAGGCGATCGTGGCTCGTGACTACCAGGTCGAAGAGCGGATGACGCTCGATGTCACGGTGAGCCACGGTGGTCGGGTCGACGCGCGCACCTGGGCGCTCAACGAGGTGAGCATCGAGAAGGCGGCGCGCGAGCGGATGCTGGAGGTGGCCGTCGAAGTGGACGGCCGGCCCCTGTCTACATGGGCCTGCGACGGAGTCATCGTTGCCACGCCGACCGGCTCCACGGCATACGCATTCTCGGCCGGCGGCCCGGTCGTCTGGCCGGACGTCGAAGCCATCTTGCTCGTGCCCAATTCTGCGCATGCGCTGTTCGCTCGTCCCGTCGTGGTCGGCCCCGGTTCGCACCTCGCCGTCGAAGTGATCCGCGACGCCGAAGGTGCGGGGGTCGTCTGGTGCGACGGACGTCGGCAATTCCACCTCACGCCGGGTGCCCGGATTGACGTATGCCGATCGCCCCGGCCGATGCGGCTGGCTCGGCTCACCGACTCGCCGTTCACCGATCGACTGGTCACCAAGTTTGACCTGCAGGTCGCCGGCTGGCGGGGCAACGACTCGACGGCGAGATCACCATCGGGGCAGGCCGGTGCAGCGAAAGGGGGATGGGGAAACGGGCCGACACCGGCGCCGCACCCCTGACCATCGGTGCTGACTCAGCTGCGGATCACCGGCCTAGGCGTCATCGACGACGCCCGCCTTCAGCTGCATCCCGGCCTGACCGTGCTGACCGGCGAGACCGGGGCCGGTAAGACGATGGTCGTGCAAGGCTTGGGTCTGCTGCTCGGTGCACGTGCCGACTCCAGCCTGGTCCGGACCGGTCACCAGGCCACGGCCGTCGAGGGGATTCTCACCCTGGCCGACGGTCACCCGGCCCGAGAGCGAGCCGTCGATGCCGGTGGCCAGCTCGACGACGACGAACTGGTGCTGGTGCGCACCGTCTCGGCCGAAGGACGCTCTCGTGCACACGTCGGCGGCCGGGCCGCGCCGATCGGTGCCCTCGCCGAGCTCGGTCAGCTGCTGGTCGCGGTGCACGGCCAGGCCGACCAGTGGCGGCTGCGCCACGCCGAAGAACACCGAGACCTGCTGGATACCTATGGCGGCCCCGACCTCACCGCCCGGCGGGCCGCCTTCGAGCGGGCGTATGCCGCGCTGCGCGAGGCACGCATGGAGCACGACCGGTTGACGGCATTGGAGCGGGATCGGACACGCGAGACCGATCTGCTGACCGCCGGCCTGGAACACATCGAGAGCATCGGCCCGGAGCCGAACGAAGACATGACGCTTCGTGCTGAGGACGAGCGTCTGGCACACGCGGAGGGACTGCGACAGGCAGCGCTGCACGCCCAGGCCCTGGTTGCCGGCCCGGACGATCCCGGCGTCACCGAGGGGGCCGGCATGGTCGAGCTGTGTGCCCGAGCGCGTGACCTGCTCGGATCGCAGTCCCGCCACGACCCGCGGCTCGGCGAACTGGAGACCCGAGCCACGGAGACCGGCTATCTGTTGGCTGATCTGGGTGCCGACTTGGCCCGGTATCTCGCCGACCTCGACGTCGATCCGGCTCGGCTGGCCTGGGTGCAGCAGCGGCGTGCCGACCTGGCCACGTTGACTCGACGCTACGGCGCCACCATCGACGATGTGCTTGCCTGGTCGCAGCAGGCCGCTGACCGGCTCACCGAGCTGGCCCACGTGGACGACCGGCTAGGTCAGCTCGACCAGCAGTTGGACCAACTCCAGGCCCACGTGGACACCGCGGCCACAGCCCTCACCGCGGCCCGGCGCGCCGCCGCCGGCCGATTCGAGACCGCCGTGACCGAAGAGCTGTCCCACTTGGCCATGGGACGATCCCGGCTGCAAGTCAATGTCACCCCGGGTGGTCTCGGGCCGACCGGTGCCGACGATGTCGAGATCCGGTTGGCCGCCAACGCCGGTGATCCGCCTCGCTCGCTGGCCCGTGCGGCCAGCGGTGGCGAGCTGTCCCGGGTGATGCTGGCCATCGAGGTCGTCAGCGCGACAGCCGACGTCGATCCAGCCGCACCACGGTCGTCGACGCCACTGCCGACCTTCGTCTTCGACGAGGTCGACGCAGGCGTCGGCGGAGCCGCTGCCCTCGACGTGGGGGCGCGGCTGGCCGCCCTGGCCCGGCATACTCAAGTGGTCGTCGTCACTCACCTGGCCCAGGTGGCCGCCTACGCGGACCGGCACCTCGTGGTGCGCAAGACCGACTTCGAGACTGCGGAATCAATCACCGAGAGCTCGGTCGTCGAAGTGGCCGGAGAAGCCCGCCTGCAAGAGTTGGCCAGGATGATGGGCGGTGACGACAGCAGGGCGGGGCGGGCGCACGCCGTGGCCCTGCTCGAGCAAGTCTCGGGAGGCGACGGGGCCGATGGCACCCGCACGTCACCGAGTGCTGCCCGGACATGACATAGACTGGCCGTCCGTGGCCGAAACGAAGCACATCTTTGTGACCGGGGGAGTCGCATCCTCGCTCGGCAAGGGGCTGACCGCCTCCAGCCTCGGGCATCTATTGCGTTCTCGGGGCTTGCGGGTGACGATGCAGAAGCTCGACCCCTACCTCAACGTCGACCCGGGCACGATGAATCCGTTCCAGCACGGCGAGGTCTTCGTCACCGACGACGGCGCCGAGACCGACCTCGACATCGGCCACTACGAGCGCTTCCTCGACGTCAACCTGCAGGGCAGCGCCAATGTCACGACCGGGCAGATCTACTCCAGCGTCATCGCCAAGGAACGACGCGGTGAGTATCTCGGTGACACGGTGCAAGTCATCCCGCACATCACCAACGAGATCAAGGCCCGCATGCGGGCCCTGGCCACGGGCGGCTCGGATGCCCCCGACCTCATCATCACCGAGATCGGTGGCACCGTCGGTGACATCGAGAGCCTGCCCTTCCTCGAAGCAGCCCGGCAGATCCGCCACGACATCGGCCGGGACGACTGCTTCTTCCTGCACGTCTCACTCGTGCCCTATCTCGCACCCAGCGGAGAGCTGAAGACCAAGCCGACCCAGCATTCGGTAGCGGCGCTGCGTCAGGTCGGCATCCAGCCCGACGGGCTGGTGCTGCGCGCCGACCGGCCGATCCCCGAATCGATCAAACGCAAGATCTCGCTGATGTGCGATGTCGACCTGCAGGCGTGTACCGCGGCGGTCGACGCTCCGTCGATCTACGACATCCCCAAGGTGCTGCATGCCGAGGGACTCGATGCATACGTGATCCGTCGGCTCGGGCTCGGCTTCCGGGATGTCAACTGGAGCTCGTGGGACGAGATGCTCAAGCGGGTGCACGACCCGGAGCACGAGGTCGAGATCGCGCTGGTCGGCAAGTACATCGATCTGCCGGACGCCTACCTCTCGGTGACCGAGGCGCTGCGCGCCGGCGGGTTCCACCACGATGCCCGGGTGCGGGTGCGTTGGGTGGCCAGCGACGAGTGCCAGACCGAGGCGGGTGCCCAGCGAGCTCTTAGCGGGGTGGACGCGGTGTTGGTGCCCGGCGGCTTCGGGGTGCGCGGCATCGAGGGCAAGCTCGGCGCGCTGCGGTGGGCGCGGGAGCGACAAGTGCCCACTCTCGGGATTTGTCTCGGGTTGCAGTGCATGGTCATCGAATACGCGCGCAACGTGCTCGAGATCCCCGACGCGTCCTCGAGCGAGTTCGACCCGGACACGGCGCATCCGGTGATCGCGACCATGGAGGAACAGAAGGCATTCGTTCGGGGTGCCGGTGATCTCGGGGGCACGATGCGCCTCGGTCTGTATGCCGCGCGCCTCGCCGAGGGCTCGATCGTCGCCCGCTGCTACGGCGGCACGGAGGTGCAGGAACGACACCGACACCGTTACGAAGTCAACAACTCCTACCGGGAGCAGTTGGAGCAGGCCGGGCTGGTGTTCTCCGGTTGGTCGCCGGACGGGTCCCTCGCCGAGTTCATCGAGCTGCCTGGGGATGTGCATCCGTACTACGTTGCGACACAAGCACATCCGGAGTTCCTGTCACGTCCGAACCGGGCCCATCCGCTGTTCGCCGGGCTCGTCGAAGCAGCTCTGGATCGGCAGCGTTCCCAGCGGCTGGTCGAGGTGGAGCGTCCCCGCTCGGGCAGCCGCCCCGACGCTGAGCCGGCCTCTGTCTGAGGCGTGCCCGGATGACTCTGGCCGCACCCCGGGGCACTATCGCGGACCTGATCGACGAGCGCGACCCGATGCCGGTGATCGATTCGGAGATCACCTTCCACGGGCTGGTCTTCGACGTGCGCCGTGACCAGGTCGACCTCGGTGACGCGGGGCAGGTGACCCGCGAATACCTCGACCACCCCGGTGCGGTTGTCGTGCTCGCCTGGCACGAGTTCGACGGCGTGCCGCATCTGCTGCTCGTGCATCAGTATCGACATGCCACGGGAACGCGGTTGTGGGAGTTGCCGGCCGGTCTGCTCGACGTGCCGGGGGAGCCGCCGTGGCGCGCCGCCGCCCGGGAATTGGCCGAAGAGGGCGATCTCGTGGCAACGACGTGGCACGTGCTGTCCGACGACGTGGCATCGCCGGGCATCCTGCCCGAGTGGCGTCGGGTGTTCTTGGCTCGTGACCTGGGTGACCTGCCTGAGGACGAACGGCATACTCGTGAAGGCGAAGAACACGACCTACGCCCACTCTGGGTGCCGTTCGACGACGCTGTCGAGGCAGTCATCACCGGTCGGCTACACAACGCCTCGACGGTCGCCGGGATCCTGGCCGCCGACGCGCACCGGCGGCGCCACTGGGTCCACCTGCGACCGTTCGATGCGCCCTGGCCGGAGCACCCGGCATACCTAGAGACCTAACGGCGCGCGGCGCTCTAGGATTGGCCGCACCGCCGTCTCCACACGCCCGAAGGATTGATCGTGCTCCGCACCCACCAGGCCGGCACGCTCCGCGCCACCGACGTCACGACCCCACCCCTGATGGTCACGCTGACCGGGTGGGTCGACTCGCGCCGCGACCACGGCGGAGTCGCCTTCATCGACCTGCGTGATGCCAGCGGGATCGTCCAGGTGGTCGCCCGTGACGAGGTGCTCACCGGCGGCGGCCACGACCTGCGCAACGAATACTGCCTCAGGGTGACCGGCGAGGTCGTGCCTCGTGCGGAACACAACGTCAACCCCGACCTCCCGACCGGCCAGATCGAGGTCGTCGCCACCGAGATCGAGGTGCTCAACACGGCCGCGCCGTTGCCGTTCCAGATCGACGAGCGAGTCACGGTCGGCGAGGAAGTGCGGCTCAAGCACCGCTATCTCGACCTACGCCGCCCCGCCCCGGCGGCAGCAATCCGGTTGCGCTCCAAGGTCAATGCCGCCGCCCGCGCGGTGCTCGACCGGCACGACTTCGTCGAGATCGAGACACCCACGATGACCCGCTCGACCCCGGAAGGGGCCCGGGACTTCATCGTGCCGGCCCGGCTCGCGCCCGGCTCGTGGTATGCCTTGCCGCAGAGCCCGCAGCTGTTCAAGCAGCTGCTCATGGTTGCCGGGATGGAGCGCTACTACCAGATCGCGCGGTGCTATCGGGACGAGGACTTCCGGGCGGACCGGCAGCCCGAATTCACCCAACTCGACATCGAGATGAGTTTCGTCGAGCAGGACGACGTGCTCGCGCTCAGCGAAGAGATCGTCGTCGCGTTGTGGCGCCTTATCGGTCACGACATCGAGACGCCGCTGCCGCGGCTGACGTATGCCGAGGCGCTGGCCCGGTTCGGCACCGACAAGCCGGACACCCGGTTCGGCCAGGAACTGACCGACTGCACGGCGTACTTCTCGGGCACCGGTTTCCGGGTTTTCCAAGCCGAATACGTCGGGGCGGTTGTCATGCCCGGCGGGGCCGACCAACCGCGCAAGACCCTCGACGCGTGGCAGGACTTCGCCAAACAGCGTGGCGCCAAGGGCCTGGCCTACGTGCTGGTCCAGCCCGACGGCACCCTGACCGGACCGGTGGCGAAGAACCTCTCCGAGACCGAGCTGGCCGGGTTGGCCGAGCAGGTCGGTGCGGTGCCGGGAGACTGCATCTTCTTCTCGGCGGGCGCGGCCAAAGCCTCCCGCGCGTTGCTCGGCGCGGTGCGGCTGGAGATCGCGCGGCGATGTGAGTTGATCCCGGAGGGCTCGTGGAGTCTGCTCTGGGTGCTCGATGCACCGTTGTTCGAGCCGGCCGGTGAAGCGGTGGCCGCCGGCGATGTGGCTGTCGGCTCGGGCGCGTGGACCGCGCTGCATCACGCCTTCACCTCTCCCAAGGCCGACTACCTGGACACCTTCGACACCGACCCCGGCTCGGCTTTGGCCTACGCCTACGACCTGGTCTGCAACGGCAACGAGATCGGCGGGGGTTCGATCCGGATCCACCGGCGTGACGTGCAAGAGCGGGTCTTCCGGGTGATGGGCCTGTCCGAGCAGGAGGCAACCGAGAAGTTCCACTTCTTGCTCGACGCCTTCCAGTACGGTGCGCCGCCGCACGGCGGGATCGCCTTCGGATGGGACCGGATCGTCGCCTTACTCGCCGGCGCCGAGTCGATCCGTGAGGTGATCGCCTTCCCGAAGAGCGGCGGTGGCTACGATCCGCTCACCGGGGCGCCGGCGCCCATCACCGCGCAGCAGCGCAAAGAGGCCGGGGTTGACGCTCGCCCCCCGGCGGCGCCAGCCGCCGGTTCCGGCCCGGCTCCGGCGACCGGGTAACCCATCGGGTTGGCACCGTCGGCGGGGGTGTCGGCAACGGCATCCTCGCGTGCACGAGTGCATAGCCGTGCACGAGTGCACAATCGTGCGGCGAGTCAACCTCGGATCCGCCGTTGTTGCGGGAAATGTGCACAGGCAAGCGCTTTCTCGCCGGGTTTGCGCTACTCGCTGAGCCCGTGGCGGGCGTGCCAGCGGCGTAGTGGCGCAGGCGCCCACCAGTTTCGGTCGCCGAGCAACTCCATGGTGGCCGGCACGAGCAGCATCCGCACGATGCTCGCATCGAGCAGGATGGCGATCATCAGGGCGGTGCCGGTCTGTTTGATCGAGAGCATCTTGCCGGCAACGAAGCCGGCGAAGACGATGACGATGAGCAGGGCTGCGCTCGTGATGATCCGTCCGGAACGTTGCAGACCCAGCTCAACGGCCCGTTTACTCGACACCCCGGAGCGGTACACCTCCGCGATCCTCGAGATGAGAAACAGCTCGTAGTCCATGCTCAGGCCGAAGCCCAAGGCGAACACCAGTGGCGGGATCATGGATTCGACGGCCCCGGTCGAGGTGAATCCGAGAAGCTCGCTGAGGTGGCCGTTCTGGAAGATCCACGTCGTGATGCCGAGTGAAGCACCCAACGAGAGCACGTTGAGGATCAACGCTTTGATCGGGATGACGACCGAACCGGTCATGAGGAAGAGCAACAGGAACGTGGCCGAGACCACCGAGGCAATAGCCAGCGGCGCCTTGGCTTTCAGCTCCTCGGTGAAGTCGGCCAAGTCTGCCGACTGCCCGGCCACCCAGGTCTCGAAGCCGGGGTCTTGAGCGCGCAAGGTCTCCACGAGGTCGTTGGTGACCGGGGAGAGGCTGCCTTCGTCGGTCCGGACCGAGACGACCGAGAAGCCGTCGCCCAACTCGTCCACCGAGACCGTGGCGACTCCGGTGAGTGGTTCGATGTCGTTCTTGGCATAGGCGGCTGCCTGGTCCGGCGATGCCTCGACGACAATGGTCGCCTCCGCAATGCCCAGTTGAGGGTAGTGGGCCTCGAGCGCGTCGAAGAAGTCGCGTTGGCTGGACCCGACCGGCAGCAGTTCGTATCTCGAATTGGTCAGCTGCATCGACAGTGTCGGCAGAGCGAAGACGATGAGGACACCGACAGTGACTGGGAACACGAGCCACGGCATCCGATGCACCCAGCCGGCCAGCTTCGAGAACAGGCCGTGGTCGGAAGCGGTCTGCGTGCTCTTGGCCAGAAGCCGGTTAGCCGCGACAGCGCACATGGCAGGGACCAGCGAGATACCGGCCAGCATGGCGATGAGCACGACCGACATGCCGGCGGCACCGACGGCTCGCATGTACGACGCGTTGAAGACCATGAGCCCGGCCAGGGAGATGGCAACGGTGATCCCGGAGAAGAAGACCGTCCGGCCGGCGGTGGCGACGGTCCGAGAGATCGCTGTTTCGATCTCGGTGTCGGTGAGGCCGGCTGCCGGTCGGCCTCGGGCCACGACGCGCAACTCCTCACGCGCGCGCGAGACGATGAGCAGGCCGTAGTCGATGCTTAAGGCCAGGCCGAACAGGGTGACGACGTTGACGACTGACGCGTCGAGGTCGAAGGCGTAGGTGAAACCGTAGAGGGCAGCCAGCCCACCAACGATTGAGGCGACCGCCCCGAGGATCGGCATACCGGCAGCGATGAATCCACCGAAGACGAACACCATGAGAATGAAGCTCAACGGCAGGGCGATGCCTTCACCGGTGCGAAAGTCCTCTTGGACCTGGTTGAGGATCTCGTCGACGAGCAGCGTCCTCCCCCCGATACTGGTCGACACCTCGGGGTCGCCGGGGAGCGTTCGTCCGAGATCCTCGTATGCCGAGCGCACGCTGGATTGTGCGGTCGTTAGGTGTTGCTCGTCGAGGCTCGAGTCGAACCGGGTGACCATGATGAAGCCGCCCGAGTCGAGCGCGCCGTCAGCGATCAACCCGCGGGCTCGGGGATCGTTCGGACCATCGGGGAAGACGTAGGGGTTGGCCGCCGAGGTGACTCCGTCGATCCCCATGACCTCGGCTGCTGTACCGGCGGCCGCTTGAGCGACCTCGGGCGACGTGAGGTCCACCCCCTCGACCATGAGCAACACGCCAGCCTGCTCGCGCTCGTGCTCGTCGATGAGATCCCATGCCGTCTGTGACTCTCCGGGCACGCTGGGAACGCCGCTGGTCAACCGGTCGAACAATGATTGGTTGGTGCCGAGGCCACCAAGGGCCACGGCGGCGGCGGCGATCGTGATGACCAACCACACAAGCGCGATCCGCCACGGATGCCTGGCGGTGACCCCACCCCACCGCGCCAGCAGGCTGTGACGATCAGCAGGGCTGCCGTTCCTCATGGCGGATAGCCTCTCATGGTGCGACCGGCTTCTGGATCACGAGCGGATGCGGCCGCAGTTCTCCCAAAGGCATTCTCCCTTGCGTTGCAGAGAAACTGGCGCCTTCAGCGAAGCTATCGTACGATGAGAACCTCGAGCGCATTAGCCTACCCGTGCACCGTCGGCTGGTACGCCTTCGCGCCAATATGCCATGCTGTTCTGCGTCTTTCCGGACAGGCCGAACTGACCTTTAAAGATCGAACGAACCGTTTGGGCTGCATTGAACTCTCCGGCGAACCAAGCATAGGACACAGGTTCGTTCGTGCAGTTTCGGATCATATCCGCGACCTGCTCGGAAAAAACCGCCGGCTCCACTGCGGTCACTTTTCGGTTTGATGGAGGTAGATAGGCCTCCAGAGCCTCCTGTGACGGGGCGGCAGCGAATAGATAGCCGGTGACCCGGCCATCGACGTTCTCAATGAGTCTCGCCACCGCAGGCAGACCGGTGTAGTCAGCGGCCAGGACAACATTGTCAGTGCTAGGTAGGTGGGGGTCTCCGCCAGGGCCCATAACGCCCACCTCTTGTTCGTCACCTTCGAGTGCCGCCCAGTTCGAGATGAGACCGCCGTCATGATGGGCCACGTCGACATCGATCTCACGCTCATGTAACCGAATCTGGCGGATCGTCACGAAGCGGGCGTGGAGCTTGTCTTGTCCCTGAGGCCATGAAATGCCGCCGTTTTCAGCGATCACCGGCCAGACCGGCGTGCGGCCACGCTCTTCGGGCATCATCACTTTGATGTGGATGCCGTCCCGGGTCAGTGCCTCTACATCGATGCCTGAGAGCGTCACTCGGATCAGCCCTGGGAAGATCCCTTGTCTTCGGGTAGCTCGCAGGATGCGGAAGTTGGAGGGCAGCTCACCGACTCGGATACCCCCGGTCCAGCGCATCTCTTCGATCGCTTTCGGATCAATCTCACCCACATGCTCGACGATCTCATCGCGAATGAAGGTCATGAAATTATCAGTGGGGGTCTCAATGCGGATGTCGATCGCGCCTTCCAGTGCTTTCATCTCTACCTTGCAGCCCATTTCTTCCATCAGCAGACAGTCTGGCCCCGGTCGACTGCAGGTGATGCCGTGTTCGGCGAGTTCAACCTCGCAAACGTCCAGGATCTTTGCGGCGCTATCGGTCGTGATTGTTCCCGTTGACACTACCTGCTCGCCATCAAGACCCACGGCAGACGTGCCGAAGGGACCAAACCAGAAGTAAAGGATCGCCAGGGGTACGAAGCCAAGCAAGACAGCCGTAGCGAAAACCGGCAGATAGCCTTGATTGTCGTAGATGTTGCCGGAGACGGGATTCATAAGAATGGGCAGGAATGACATGATTGCCACCTGCATCGTGAAATCGAAGCCGGGGATTTGTGGGCGTACCTTGTCCATTGCTCCGCCATACAGCGCGACATCGGCTATTGCGATGGCAGCCCAGGCAATGATGATGGACACCCGGACTCCCCCAGGTAGGGTGGCGGCTAGAATACAGGCCGTGATCAGCACGGCGATGTTTATCAGCCCCACCAGATAGAGCGCGCTAACCCGAGGTAGGCGGCGGATCAGCGGGCCGATGATAAGCGACGAACCACCCGCCGCAGACATGGCTAACAGGCCGAACCACAGGGCGATTTCCTCGGTCGACATTCCCTGGTCAACCATCATCATGCGTAGGGGCAGCGTGATCAGGGCAAGCGGCAGGCGCATCGTGCATAGTATCGCCAGCCAAGGCCGTATGCGCGGCTGCACGAAGAAGCGTAGCGCGTTTCGGAAAGTCACTTTGGGTGCGCTGCGCGGGCGCGCCGGTTCCTGCACAAGCACGAGCATCAGCAAAGGTGCGGTGAAGATCGCGGCCTGTGCCAGCAGAGCAACGGTCCAACCGATCCGGTCGTAGAGATGGAGAAACCCGAAACCCCCGACTATCGCCCCGAGATAGATGCCGAGGTTTTGAAAGCTGGCGCCCATAGTGCGCTCTTCACGGTGCGTGAGCGATATGGCCAATGCGTCCACAGCGACGTCTTGGGTGCTGACAGCCGCCAAGGCGATGAAAAGCACAATGAAAAGAGGAATAACAGGACCAGAAGGATCGAGGAAAGCTAGGACAAGCAGTGCCGCCACGTGGAGGCTTGAGAGGGCAACGATCCAGGACTTGTAACGGTCGCGTCCGAGCCTGTATTTGTCGATTAGTGGCGCCCAAAGGAACTTAAGAATGTACGGTGTGCCGGCCAGCATAACGAAGCCGATGGTCGTGGCCGAGTGCCCTTCTTTGCGTAGCACAATCGGCACCGTCATCAGGGTGAAGGTCGCCGGGATGAACTGTACGGCGTAAAGCATCCCGATGACGGACAGGATACGCCAACGCATACAGACCTCCTATGTTCTAGATTGCTAGTGGAAGCACAGCAGGGCTGTTTTTAGTAAAGCAATGTGAGGGCCACCGGAAAGGTTCGTAGGCCCCGAATGAGTAGAAGAAGTCGAGGTGACTCGAGCCGACCGGCAGCAGCTCGTGTTTCGGACCGGTCAGTTGCATCGACGGTGTCGGCAGAGCCACGATGAGTGGTGACCTCGCGCCACCAGGTGAGCAGACTCCGGCGATCCCCGAGGTTAGCCATGCTCACAAAGGATAGCCTTACATAAGTAACCGGCTTCTGGACGAGGAGTCGGGATGAATCACTCGGCCCGCGTCGGTCGTTCGCCGTGAAGGAGCAGGTGTGCCAGGCCGGTCCAGCACCCCCACCGGGTCCGACGACTTGTTCGGTGCTGCCGCAGCGAACCCGACCAGTTCTGCGGATCCGGCGTGGCGGGCCGCAGATGACGTGCTGCCACCGTTGGCGGTGCGGATGCGGCCACGCACCGTGGACGAGGTGCTCGGGCAGGACGGCGTGCTATCGGCCGGCACGCCGCTGCGACGATTGATCGACGGTGCCGCCGGCTTGGCCGGCCCGGTGTCGGCGATCATCTGGGGCCCGGCCGGCACCGGTAAGACGACGTTGGCCCACCTGGTGGCGTCGGCCGCTGAGCGCAGGTTTGTCGAGCTGTCCGCGGTCACCGCCGGTGTCAAAGACGTCCGGGCCGCTATGGACGCCGCGGCTCGGGAGCGTGACCTGACCGGCCGTCAGACGGTGCTTTTCCTCGACGAGATCCACCGGTTCACCAAAGCCCAACAAGACGCCTTGCTCCCAGGGGTGGAGAATCGCCAGGTCATCCTGGTGGCAGCCACCACCGAGAATCCGTCTTTTTCCGTGATCACGCCCTTGTTGTCCCGCTCGGTGCTGGTCACCGTGGCAGCGCTGAGCGAGGCGGACATCGATGCCGTGGTGCAGCGGGCACTCGTCGACGAGCGCGGGTTCGGTGGGGCCGTCGAGCTGACCTCGCAGGCCCGGGAGCACTTGGTGCGGATCGCCGGCGGTGATGCCCGCCGCGCGTTGACCTCGCTCGAGGCCGGTGTCGGGGTGGCTCTGGACGATCAGCCCGGGATCGCCATGGCGGACGTCGATCAGGAGTCACCCCCGGCGACGGTGACGGTCCAGCTCGCGCACGTCGAACGTGCGGTGGCGACGGCTGCCGTGCGCTACGACCGAGCGGGTGATCAGCACTACGACGTGGCGTCGGCGCTGATCAAGTCGATGCGCGGTTCTGACGCCGATGCAGCGTTGCACTACCTGGCCCGCATGCTCGAAGCCGGCGAGGATCCACGATTCGTCGCCCGCCGGATCGTCATCGCGGCCAGTGAGGACGTCGGGATGGCCGACCCGACCGCACTCCAGACCGCAGTCGCCGCGATGCACGCCGTCGCCCAGATCGGCATGCCCGAAGCCCGGATCGTCCTGGCCCAAGCGGTCGTGCACGTCACGCTCGCCCCCAAGTCGAACGCGGCATACGTGGGCATCAACGCTGCGATCGCTGATCTGCGAGCTGGGCGCGGCGGCCCGGTGCCGGGACACCTGCGAGGCAGTGGGTATGCCGGTGCTGCGCGATTGGGTCACGGGGCCGGCTACGTCTACGCGCACGACGAACCGGACGGGGTCGCGGCCCAGCAGTATCTGCCCGACGACCTGCACGGCATCGTCGACTACTACCGGCCGACCGCGCGCGGTTTCGAGGAGCGGTTGGCGCAGCGGTGGCGTTGGCTCCGTGATCGGCTTCGTAGCTGATCTCGCACGCAGGGGCTGGTCAGGGTAGAGCCGTCGACTGCTAGGCGGGAGAGTCCACCGAGTCGATCGGGGCGTCCTGCGGCTCGACAGGTGCGTCCTGCGCTCCGGTCAAGTCGGCCGACGTCGCCCACGGACCGGCAGCGGACTCCTGGCTGGCCCCCTGACTGGCGTCGGGCCCGACGACCGCCCGGGGCTCGGCGAAGTGACAGGCGCTGCGGTGCTCGAGCTCACCGTCGGGCCGGTCGACGAGCTCGGGTTCTTCCTCGATGCAGAGTTCTTGAGTCCGCCAGCATCGGGTGTGGAACCGGCAGCCGCTCGGTGGATTGGCCGGTGACGGCACGTCGCCGGTGAGCACGATGACCGCTTTGCGTTCCCGGTAGGTCGGGTCGGGCACCGGCACTGCCGACAGCAGTGCCTGGGTGTAGGGATGGGTCGGGCGCTGATAGATCTGGCCTTCGTCACCGAACTCGGCGAGCTTGCCGAGATACATCACGCCCACCCGGTCGGAAATGTGCCGGACGACGGACAAGTCGTGGGCGATGAAGACGTAGGAGAGACCGAGCTCGTCCTGCAGTTCCTCCAGCAGGTTGACCACCTGGGCCTGCACCGATACGTCGAGCGCGGACACCGGCTCATCGCAGATCAGCACCTTGGGATGCAGCGCGATACCGCGAGCGATGCCGATCCGTTGACGCTGGCCGCCGGAGAACTGATGGGGGAAACGGTTGATGTGCTCGGGATTGAGCCCGACCAGGTCGAGCAGTTCCTCGACCCGCTTCCGTCGCTGCGCTTTCGGCACGACGTCCGGGTGGATCTCGAACGGCTCGCCGACGATGTCGCCGACCGTTCGCCGCGGGTTGAGCGACGTGTAGGGATCCTGGAAGACGATCTGGATGTCGCGTCGCAACCGCCGCATGTCGGCGCCGCTGTGGGCGTACATGTCCACGCCCTCGAACATGACGGTGCCGGAAGTCGGCTCCTCGAGGCGCATCAGCAGCCGGCCCAGAGTGGACTTGCCACAACCGGATTCACCGACGATGCCCAGCGTTTCACCGCGGCGCAGCTCGAAGGACACCCCGTCGACGGCTTTGACGTGACCGATGGTGTGTTTGAGGATGCCGCCCTTGATCGGGTAGTGCTTGACGAGGTCCTGAGCGACGAGGATCGGGTCACCGGGCTTGGGGGGCTTGGGGTCGGCCGGCTTGGAGTGTTCAGGCATTGAGCACCTCCTCGCTGTGGTGGCAGGCCGCCAGTCGTCCGGGGCGCACCTCACGTAGCACGGGCACGTGCTCACGACACATATCGGTGGCGAAGACACATCGTGGGTTGAAGGCGCAACCCGGTGGGATCCGCATCAGGTTCGGTGGCAGGCCACCGATCGCAGCGAGGTTCCGGCCCTTCTGGTCGAGTCGTGGGATCGAGTCGAGCAGACCCTTGGTGTAGGCGTGCGCGGGCTTGGCGTAGACGTCATGGACGTCGGCCTTCTCGACCAGCCGCCCGGCATACATCACGCCGATGCGGTCGGCGACATCGGCCACCACTCCGAGGTCGTGGGTGATCAGGATGAGACCCATCTGCCGTTCGTGCTGGATCTCCTTGAGTAGGTCCATGATCTGGGCCTGCACGGTGACGTCGAGCGCCGTAGTCGGTTCGTCGGCGATGAGCACCTTCGGGTCGAGGGCGATGGCCATGGCGATCATGATCCGCTGACGCATGCCGCCGGAAAACTGGTGCGGGTAGGCCTTGGCCCGCTGCCGGGCTGCCGGGATCTGGACGAGTTCCATGAGCCGGACGGCTTCTTCGTATGCCGCTGACCGGCCCAGCCTACGATGGACGCGGAACATCTCGGCGATTTGCCAACCCACCGGGAAGGTCGGGTTGAGCGCACTGAGGGCATCCTGGAAGATCATCGAGATCTCCGGGCCGCGGGTCTTGCGGCGCGCTTCCTCGGGGAGGGTGAGCAGGTCGACTCCGCAATAGGCGATCGTTCCGTACGGGATCTGGGCCACGGGTGCGTCGAGGATGCCCATGATCGCCTGGGCGGTGACCGACTTGCCCGACCCGGACTCGCCGATGATCGCCAAGGTCTCGCCTTCGTGCAGCGTCATCGACACACCGTTGATCGCCTTGGCGACTCCGTCGAGAGTGTGGAACTCGACGTAGAGATCCTGGACGTCGAGCAGGAGCCCGTCGACCGGCTGGTAGTTGCCCGGTGGCGCCGGGGGGCTTGATGGTGTTTGAGCTTCGGTGATCGTCATCGGGCTCACCTGGTCTTCGGATCGAAGGCGTCGCGGACGGTGTCACCGAGCATGATGAACGCGAGCACGGCGAGGCTGAGGAAGAGGGACGGGAACATCAACATGTAGGGCGCCACCCGGATGTAGTCGAGCGAGTCGGAGATCGCCACGCCCCACGAGATCGCTGGGGAGACCAATCCGATCCCGAGAAACGACAGGGTCGCCTCGGCGGCGATGTAGGCGCCGAGGTTGATCGTCGCGACGACGATGACCGGGCCGACCGCGTTCGGCAGGATGTGCGAACGGATGATCCGCCACGGGCTGGCACCGAGCGCGCGGGCCGCCTGCACGTAGTCGTTGGGCAGCACTTGCAACACCGAGCCCCGGATGAGTCGGGCGATGCCGGGCCAGCCGAGCACGGCCAAGGCGATCACGACCTTGCCAATCACCGAGAAGAAGCTCGAATTGACGTCGTTGGGAAAGGTCGTCATGAGCAGGATGCCACCGAGCAAGAAGGGGATAGCGAAGAAGACATCGGTGATCCGCATGACGATCGCATCCCAGACACCACCTCGGTAGGCGGCCGCAGTGCCGACAATGACCCCGACGACTGAGGTGCAGATCGTGGCCAACAGGCCGACCAGGATCGAGGCGCGGGCTCCGTACACGGTGCGGGCATAGATGTCGTAACCCTGCAGGTCGCGGCCGAACCACTGGTCAGCTGACGGTGGTGTCATGCTCTTGTCGAGCATGGCTTCGGTCGGGTCTTTGTCCGTGAACACCTGCGGTGCGACCGCCATGACGACGAAAAGCACGATGAGCGTGATCGCGACCCAGAAGAGCGGCTTGCGCCGCAGGTCGCGCCAAGCTTCGGAGGTCAGCGACCGGGGTGGCTCGCGGTCTTCGATCTCGGCAGTGAGTGGCGTGGCCTCGCCGATCTGATCGCTCGGGGGGGTGTCCCGACTAGTCATGGCTGATCCTCGGGTCCAGGACGCCGTAGAGCACGTCGACGATGAGATTCATGACGAGATAGACGATGACGAGCACGGTGACCGCACCGACGACGACGACCCCGTCCCGGCCGTGGATGCCTTGGAAGATGAAGCCGCCGACTCCGCGAATGTTGAAGATGCTCTCGGTGACGATCGCACCGCCGAGCAGCGCCCCGAAGTCGGCGCCGACGTAGGTGACGACTGGGATGAGGGAATTGCGCAGGGTATGGATGCCGATCGTTCGTCGTCGGCTCAGGCCCTTGGCGATTGCCGTGCGCACGTAGTCGGCCCGAAGGTTCTCGACCAGGTTGGTGCGGGTGAGCCGTGCCACGTACGCGAGAGAGAGGGCACCGAGCACGATGCCGGGTAGCAGCAGCTCGCCCCAGTTGCCGGCTGACGACACAGTGGGGGGGAACCAGCCGAGGTTGACCCCGAAGATGGTCTGGCTCACCGAGCCGATGACGAATACCGGGATAGCGATGACGACCAGAGTGCTCAGCAGCACCAGACTGTCGACGAAACCTCCTTTGCGGATGCCGGCGATGACCCCGGCGAGGACGCCGACGACCAGTTCCATGACCACGGCGATGATCGCGAGCCGGGCAGTGATCGGGTAACGCTGAAGCAGTTCTTCGCGGACATCGAGACCTTGGAAGGTCGTGCCGAAGTCGCCTTGACCGAGGTTGCCGAGGTAGTTGACATAGCGCACCGGTAGCGGGTCGTCGAGGTGGTGTTCAGCGCGGAACTTGGCCTCGAAGGCGGCTGGACAAGGCCGTTCGCCGCACTTGCCGGCCAACGGGTCACCGGGGAGGGCGTAGACCATGGCGAAGATGAGGAAGGTAGCGCCGAGCACCACGGGGATCATCTGCAGCAGGCGCCTGACGATGTACCTGCCCATGGGTTGCCTCCTCGGTGTTCGCCGCAATGACGGGGCTGTGGATGACAGGGCTGGGCCAGGCTAGCCGATCCCTAGTGCGGGCAGCCGTTGGCCCACCGATCCATGCGGGTCGGCGGGCCAACGGGTCAGCTCGGTCGTCGTCGCGGGCTTGGGCCCGTCGACGATAGGCCGTTCGGCTACTTGAGGGTGACCGAAGCCAGGTCGAAGACTCCGAACGGGGTCATTCTCACGTTGTCAACCCGGGTCGACCAGCCCGCAACGGCTTTGCCGTACCACATCGGGATGACTGGCATGTCCTCGGCCAGAACGGCCTCGGCCTGTTGGTAGAACTCGTTCACTGAGTCACCCTGGGCCGCCGCAGCCTCGGTGAGCAGCTGGTCGAACTTGGGGTTCGAGTAGTCGCCGTCGTTCGAGCTAGCACCGGTTGCGTACAAGGGGGTGAGGAAGTTCTCGATCGACGGGTAGTCCATCTGCCAGCCGGTGCGGAACATCCCGGGCATCTCGTCGGCGTTGATCTTCTTGCGGAAGGTCGAGAAGTCGGGTTCGGCCGTCGCGACGCACTCGACACCCAGGGCGTCGGTGATCGAGTTGCACGTCGCTTCGGTCCATGCCTTGTGGTCGCCGTCGGCGTTGTAGGCGAGGGTGATCTTGTTACCGGTCTCGGCGTTGGTGTAGCCGCCGGCCTGGTCGAACAGCGCTTTGGCCTTGGCCTTGTCGTAAGTACACCACTCGCCACATGCTCCGGCCTTGGAGCCGTCGACGACTGCCGGGACCCAGCCGTCGGCCGGGATCCGGGTGCCGGCGAGCACCTTGTTGACGATCCTGTCGCGGTCGATGGCCATCGAGATGGCGCGGCGCAAGTCGGTGTTGTCGAAGGAGTTGTCGATCGCCGACGGCGCGAAGGTAATCGTGGCGATCGACCCTGTGGTCTTCACCAGGTTGCGGTCGGGCAGGTCGGTCTTGAATTTCTCACCGGCCAGCGCGCTGGTCGGCAGCTGACGCACGAAGTCGAGTTGGTCGGCTTGCAGGTCTTTGTAGGCCGCGTCGCTGTCCTGGTAGATCTTGAAGGTGATCGTGTCGACCTGGCCACCGAACTCACCGGAATAATCCGGGTTTTTCTTCAGCACCATCGCGGTGCCGGGCTCGTAGGAGTCCAACGTATAGGGGCCGGCGCCGATCGGGTTATCGCCGAAGGACTTGCCGTCGTCGGTGAAGAAGCTGTCCGGCAGGGGCGCGAAGACGGAGTAGCCGAGCCGAATCGGCAGGTTCGAGACCTTGCCGGTCGTCTTGATCGTGAAGGTGTAGTCGTCGACGACCGCCAGACCGGTCATGGTCTCGGCCTTCGGTGGATCGGCTTCGCAGTCCTTGCTACCGCAGGCCACCTCTGCGGAGCCTTCGATCGGCTCGAAGAAGTAGGAGTTGAGCTGCCCGTTCTTGCCGTTGGCGGCCCAGTTCCACGCGTCGACGAAGTTGTGTGCCTTCACTTCGGTGCCGTCGGAGAACTTGTAGCCCTTCTTCAACGTGACGGTGAAGGTCTGGTTGTCGGCGGACTCGATCGACTCCGCGATGTCCATCTCGGGAGCTGCCGTGTCGGGGTTGTAGTGCACCAACTTGGCGATGACCAGGTCGAGCACGTTGCCGCCGCAAGTTTCGTTCGTGTTGGACGGGATGAACTTGTTCTCCGGCGTACAACCCTGGACGGTGATCCCATCGGCGTCGGTGTCGCCGCCGCTACCGCCGCTGCTGGTACAACCGGCCGCGGCCAAGGCCACTGCGGCTACCCCGGCGGACAGCGCCGCGCGAGTGCTTCCTCGCATCGAGTTCCTCCTACGTGTTGTCAGTGAATCCGCTCCTCGCGGGGAGGCGGAAGCGTGAGCCAGCGACCGCAGCCTGGGGCCAGCCGGGCATGACGGTGCTGAAGTTATCCAAGACTAGGCCATAATGGACTTCGACCCTTGGAACTGAGCCGAGATCCAACCGTGATCGTTTGGTGTCCGGCAGGTTCTTCGTCGCCTCAGGTGTCGTCGCTGGCTGGCACCCTGGATCGGCCCGGATTCGGCCGTGACGGCACTTCGCCGTACCGTTCGGGGTGGATCGGGTCGGTCGCTCGATCAGTCCAGCCGTGCCAGGAGAGACGATGACCCGCAGACTGCTTGCTCTGACCTCGGGAGCACTGGTCGGTGCAGCGGTGGTGCTCGCTGTGCGCGCTCTTGCCGACCGGTATGCCGCTGAAGGCGGACTGCCGACACCGCTGGCCGCTGCACTCGCCGAAGTCCGCGATCTGCTCGACGATCCGGCCGACGTCCGGGATGGTGCACCAGCCGACTTCTGATTCGGCGCGGCGCACTGGCTCGCTCCGAAGACTCCACCCCGCAGACGGACCGAAACCCGAACCCACGATCACGCCGGAGGCTCCCGGCATACCGATGAGGACAGGCCCATGGACACCGCCGAGATCAGGAATCGCTGGCTCGCCTTCTTTGAGCGCAAGCACCACACGGTGGTGCCGAGTGCCCCACTGCTCTACGACGACCCGACACTGCTGTTCGTCAATGCCGGCATGGTGCCGTTCAAGCCCTATTTCCTCGGCCAGCAGACGCCGCCCTACGACCGGGCGACCAGTGTGCAGAAGTGCGTGCGCACCGGGGATATCGAAGAGGTCGGCAAGACCAGCCGGCACCTGACCTTCTTCCAGATGAACGGCAACTTCTCGTTCGGCGACTACTTCAAGGCTGGTGCCATCGAGCTTGCGTGGGAGCTGCTGACCTCCGCGGTCGATGACGGTGGCTACGGACTCGATCCCGATCGGCTCTGGACCACGGTCTACGAGGACGATGACGAGGCTGCCGACCTCTGGGTGCAACTCACCGACATCCCGGCCGAGCGGGTCCAACGGCGCGGCATGAAAGACAACTTCTGGTCCATGGGGGTGCCCGGGCCGTGCGGTCCCTGCTCGGAGATCTACTACGACCGGGGACCGGACTACGGGCGCGAGGGTGGCCCGGTCGTCGACGAGGACCGCTACCTCGAGGTGTGGAACCTCGTTTTCATGCAGAACATCCGTGGTGAGGGTGGTGCCAAGGAGGGATACGAGATCCTCGGCGAGCTGCCTGCGAAGAACGTCGACACAGGAATGGGCCTGGAGCGGATGGCCAGCTTGCTCCAGGGCGTGGACAACCTCTACGAGATCGACGAGGTCCGCCCGGTCATCGACGCCGCCGCCGACCTGACCGGCAAGGTGTACGGCACCCGGTCCGGACACGTCGCGACTGACAGCGACCCCGACGACGTGCGGTTGCGGGTCGTCGCCGATCACGTGCGGTCCTCGCTCATGCTCATCGGCGATGGTGTCGTGCCCGGCAATGAAGGCCGGGGGTATGTGTTGCGCCGGATGCTGCGCCGCGCGGTCCGCTCGATGCGTCTGCTCGGGCTCACCGAGCCGGCGCTGCCTCAGCTGCTGCCGGTCAGCCTGGAGCGGATGGGCCGCTCCTATCCCCAGCTGCGCAGCGACTTCGGCCGGATCAGCGAGATCGCGTATGCCGAGGAGGAGGCTTTCCGGCGCACGCTCGCTTCCGGCACGACGATCCTCGATAGTGCGGTGGGCCGAGCCAAGGAGGTCGCCGGCAGCGGGGTGGCCAGACTGTCGGGGGCGCAGGCCTTCACGTTGCACGACACTTACGGATTCCCGATCGACCTGACCCTGGAGATGGCTTCCGAGCAGGGTGTGCAGGTCGACGAAGCGGGTTTCCGGCGGCTCATGCAGGAGCAGCGTGATCGGGCCAAAGCCGATGCGCAGGCCAAGAAGGTCGCCCACGGTGACATGGCCGTCTACCGTGAGGTCGCTGATCGTCTGGGCCACGCAGTGGAGTTCACCGGTTACGACGAGTTGGCCTCCGAGGCCCGGGTCGTCGGGCTGATCCGCGACGGGGCCACCGTGTCCACGGTGGGCGAAGGCGAGACGATCGAACTCGTCCTGGACCGGACTCCTTTCTACGCCGAGGGCGGGGGCCAGCTCGCCGACGGTGGCCTGGTGCGACTGGCCGGGGGTGCGGTCGTCGAGGTCCGCGACGTCCAAGCCCCGCTTTCCGGGCTGTCGGTGCACCGTGCTGTGGTCGTCAGTGGTGAGGTTGGTGTCGGCGAGGGTGCCCAGGCTGCTGTCGATATCGCTCGGCGTCGGTCGATCTCACGGGCCCACACGGCAACTCACATGGTGCACAAGGCGATCCGTGAGGCACTCGGCGACACCGCCACACAAGCCGGCTCGGAGAACGGCCCGGGGCGTTTCCGGTTCGACTTCAACGCCCAACACGCGGTGCCGGCCAGCCAACTCGCCGACATCGAAGCCCGGGTCAACTCGGTGCTGCTCGACGACCTCCCGGTGCACGCCGAGGTGATGACCCAGCAAGAAGCCCTCGACACAGGCGCGATGATGCTCTTCGGGGAAAAGTACGGCGAGGCCGTGCGGGTGGTCTCGGTCGGGGACTGGGCTCGAGAGCTCTGTGGTGGCACGCACACGGCCCGCACCACGCAACTGGGTCTGGTCAAGCTGCTCGGTGAGTCGTCGATCGGCTCCGGTGTTCGCCGGGTCGAAGCGCTCGTCGGGGCCGACGCCTACGACTTCCTCGCGCGCGAGCACGCCATCGTCGGTCAGCTCACCGAGGTTCTCAAGGGCAGGGCCGAAGAACTGCCCGAGCGGATCAACGGGATCCTGGCGCGGCTCAAGGACGCCGAACGAGAGATCGCGGCTATCCACCAGGAACGGGCGCTCGCGGTCGCTCCGCAACTGGTCGCCAGTGCCCGCGACATCGGTCCGGTCCGTCTGGTCACCCACGACGCCGGAACCGGTGTCGCAGCGGACGACCTGCGCACACTGGTGCTCGACGTGCGTGCCCGGCTCGGCACCAACCACCCGGTCGTCGTGGCAATGACCGCCGCGCCCGCGAACAAGCCGGTCGTCATCGTCGCCACCACCGAGCCGGCCCGAGCGGCCGGGATCAAAGCCGGAGAGCTGGTGCGCCTGGCCGCCCGGACCCTCGGCGGAGGCGGTGGCGGTAAGGACGACTTGGCCCAAGGCGGCGGCACCGACAGCAGCAAGATGGGCCCGGCACTCGGGGCGATCGAGGAGCACCTGCGTAGGCTTGGCTGACTCGATGCCCGGCAACCAGTCGGCCAGGCCACCTGACCCGGCGTCCCGGTCCGAACCGTCCCGGGTCGCCGACCGGGTGCCGCCGCACCGGGGGGTGCGCCTCGGCGTGGATGTCGGTGCTGCCCGGATCGGGGTGGCCCGTAGTGACCCCGACGGAGTGCTGGCGACACCGGTGTGCACCGTGCCAGTGGCCGGTGACCCGACCGGGGACGGACTCGAGGCGATCGCCGGCCTTGTCGCCGAGCACACGGCATACCTCGTGTATGTGGGGTTGCCCTTGTCGTTGGACGGGTCCGACGGACCCGCGGCCCGGCGAATCCGCGACTATGCCACGCGGCTTGCTGGGCGGATCGCTCCCACCCGCGTACGGTTGGTCGATGAGCGGCTCACGACCGTAGCCGCGCATCGTCAGCTACACGACAGCGGTCGGCGGGAGCGGAGTCATCGTGCGGTCGTCGACCAGGCGGCGGCGGTCCTCATCCTGCAGGCGGCATTGGACGCCGAGCGGGCCACCGGCCGGGAAGCCGGCCAGCCGTGCGGCGACCGACGCGGTAGGCCGCGGCGCCGTGGTAGAGAGGACCGAGATGAGCGGACGTGACCGGCTAGGGCCGGGCTTGCCCGACAGCTCCGAAGGAGGGCCGGACGACGGTCCCGGACGGCCCCTCGTCGACGGTCACGACCATCGGGAAGACCACGACGACCACGACGACCACTCCGACGAGCCGGCATCCTCGACTGCCGCCGCACGGGGCCCCGAGGACTACCCGCATACTCGTCGAGAGCAGCGTACGCGGCGACGCGGCCGGTCTCTGCGCCGCATGCTCATACTGTCGGTGGTCCTAGGGCTTGTCGTCTGGGCCGGCTGGGTCAGCTTCAGCACGTTGGCACCGCTGAACAGTCAGGAAACCGAGTCGAGTGACTTCGAGGGCCCCGGCGGCGAGCAGGTCCTCTTCGTGGTCGCACCGGGGGACACGGGCCAAGCGATCGGCGGCAAGCTGGCCGAGGCAGGAATCGTCAAGACATCCCAGGCCTTCGTCGAGGCGGCCATGGCAGATCCGAGATCCGGTGGTATCCAGCCCGGGGACTATCTGTTGCGCGACCGGATGCGAGCGATGGACGCCTTGGCTGTGCTCGTCGACCCGGCCAACCGCAAGGTCGACCGGGTGATCATCCGCGAAGGCTTGTGGGCCGAGGCAGTCTTCACAGCACTGAGCGAAGCGACCGGGCATCCGGTCGAGGCCTACGAGCAGGCTGCTGCGGATCCGTCGGCCCTGGGCCTGCCGGCTGAGGCTGCCGGTGATCTCGAGGGGTATCTCTTCCCGGCGACGTACGATTTCACCAGCCAAGACTCACCGGCCCAACAACTGCGGACGCTGATCACAAAGACCAAGTCGGAGTTGGCCAGCCGCGGGCTCGACCCCGAGCGGGCTCGCGACACACTGATCATCGCCAGCATCATCGAGGCGGAGGTGCGCCTGCCACAGGACCGGCCCAAGGTGGCTCGGGTCATCTTCAATCGGCTCGAAGGCGGCATGAATCTGCAAATGGATTCCACGGTCAACTTCGGGGTCGGCAAGCGATCCATCACCACGACCGACGAGGAACGAGCCGACGACAATCCGTGGAACACCTACAAGTACGGGGGGCTTCCAGCTGGACCCGTGTGCAGCCCAGGGGCGGCGTCGATCGAGGCAGCGCTTAGCCCGGTTGACGGGCCGTGGTTGTATTTCGTGGCGGTCAATCCCGACGCCGGTGAGACCAAGTTCGCGGTCACCAAAGCCGAGCACGACGTCAATGTCGCCGAGTTCCGGCAGTGGTGTGAGCTGCCCGAGAACGACGGCCGGTGCTGAGTCGCGGATCACCACGATGGGTCCAAGTGAGAAGGCGGCGGAGCCAGTGCTTGCGCGGCTGGGGCCGTGCCGCGCCGGAGTGTGTGGCTCCCCGGTGGAGCATTCGTTTTCGCCGTTGCTGCACCGGGCGGCATACCGGGCCCTCGGATTAACTGACTGGAGCTATCACCGGGCGCGGATCGAGGCAGACCAGCTGGCCGGCCACGTGGCCGGACTCGACGAGACGTGGCGTGGGCTGTCGCTGACGATGCCGCTCAAGGAAGCTGCCTTCGGCGTCGTGCACACGGCATCGCCGCTCGCGGTCCGGGTGGGAGCGATCAATACTCTGGTGCGAGACGACCGTGGTTGGTGGGGTGAGAACACCGACGTCCACGGCATCGTCGAGGCGTTGCGGGCAGTGGGGGTGCGGCACGCCGATGCTGCGGTGCTCGTCGGTGCTGGAGCAACGGCTCGTTCCGCGTTGGCGGCGCTCGTCCAGCTCGGTGTGCGACGGGTGACCTTCATAGTGCGTGATCGGGTGCGTCCGGAGACGAGCCGGCTAGCGGAGGAACTCGGCCTTGACGTGGCGGAGTCGCCGATGGGTGTCTGGCCGGAGGTCTTCGACGTGGTCGTCGGGACGGTCCCGGCCGTGGCATATCACCGTGATCGAGGCCCGGCCGGGATGTCTCCGGTCGAGGCTCTGCCTCGGGCGGTGCCGGGCAGTGCGGTGCTCGACTGTGTCTACGGTGACGGTCCCAGCCCCCTGCTCCAGGCCGCGGACTCGACCGGGTATGCCGTGGTGCCGGGCACCGAGATGCTGCTCCATCAAGCTGCCGAGCAGGTGCGACTCATGACCGGGCGGCAGCCACCGGTCCCGGAGATGCGGCACGCCCTTGCCGCGGCCGTCGACGCAACCGAGAGCGGGACGAGAGGCTCGCGTCGATGACCGGGAGCACCGGCCCGTTGTGGCTCGTCATCGGCTGCGCTGTCGCCGGGTTGCCGATCGGTTGGTACATGCGTCGTGAGTTGGCCACTGGTGGCTATCGGATCGTCGAAGACGAGAGCGGCCCGTTGCCGCGGGGTCAATGGCTCGTCCTGGCCGGGGTGCCGGTGTTGTGGGGAGTGCTTGCCTGGCGGGTGGGCACGGCCGCGGACGGCACCCTCCTGCCGGCTCTCTTGCTGTATGCGACTGTCGGGGTGGCGTTGTCCTGGATCGATGCCGACGTGCATCGGCTGCCGCACGGGCTGACCATGCCGCTGGCGGCCGGTGTCGTGGGACTGCTGTTGGTCAGTGCCGCCCTGACCCGGGACTTCGGCTCGTTGGGTCGGGCCGTCACCTGCGCCGGCATCAGCTTCGTCGTCTATCTCGTTCTCGTCCTGCTTTCTTCCGGCAGCTTCGGGATCGGCGACCTCGTCCTCGGCACGATCACCGGTCTTCTGCTCGGGTTCCTCGGCTGGCCGCAGCCGCTGCTGGCTATCGCCGCGGGTTTCGTGATCAGCTCGGTGGTCTTGGTCGTGCGCCTCGTATTGCGCCAGATCACCCTCAAGACCACTGTGGCCTTCGGCCCGTACATCCTGCTCGGTGCCTTGTGGGTTGTGCTGGCGCACGCGCCGTCACCTTGACGGGGGGCCGAACCCCTCGCCATATTCCAGGCATTGTTTCTCGCGGTCTCCAGATCGTGGGGGAGTCTCTCGCCGTGTTCGGGCACACCGGACAACGCGCCTCAGCCACCGGCCCGGGCTAGCTGCTGGCCCACGCCATCGGCACTGGACGGGCGGCCGGGGTGGTTGAGCAGGTATTGGCCCGGGCTGATGCGGCCTGCTGCGGGTGGGCTGTCGTCGGTAGCGTGATTCGGCGCCGGGCGTGACCGCCCGGATGACTCCCGCCGTGACCGCCGCGGTCACTGCGATCAGTGACGACCCGTGGCAGCCCATCACTTACCCTCACGCTATCTGTGGAGTCAATCGGGTCATCGGCACCGAACACTGAGTCTCAGACGCCGGAGTCGCCGAAACCCGGTTCACCGCCATCACTCACCGCCACCGCGACCAGCAGGTCGACTGTCGGCTGGTCTTACGCCGCCGTCGCAGATACCACCTCCGCGCATTCGCCTGAGAAACCCCTGGGCCTCCGGTTGTGCCTATTGGTGGGCGAGAAAGTGTATCAGCGATTCGTTTGATGCCTCTTGTTCTGTAGGCGCATCCTGCGCCGAGCACTGAGCGAAAGGAGAGGCAGTCATGTCTGCTCGTGCAATGGGTCCCACCTACGCTGGCGGCGCCCAGTCCGTCGTCCGCGACGGATACTCTATTCTTTACCTGCCTGATATCAACAACCAAGAACTCATTGCCACAGGCCAGTCGCCTGTCTACTACTTCGTCCCGAACCAAGTTCGGATGGCGAGGAAAAACGGTCCAGAAAGCGGCGATTATCTATTCAACCTCATCCGCTTCGCTGGAACTGGTGGCGATGGCGTCATCGGTGGCGCTGGAGAAACGGCAGGCGGCGTTCTGACATTCTCAGTCACCGGTGATCTACCCCCCAAAACCCGGAAGCAGGCCGAGTCGCATATTACCGAACTAGTGACCTCATGGGACGAGGCGTTCTGGGGCGCCAAAGCAGCCATGAAGCCCCCCGTATTCCGGCCCGCCATCGTCACTTCCTCGACTACGGCCATCTCCAACGTTGCGCCCACGCCACGAGGCTTTCCTGTGATGCTGCCAGAAGCGCGCGGGTCCTCCGCCGGGGAGATAGTCTATCGAGGCACGCTCGAGTCCCGCCCTCGCGACAGCAATGAATCGGACTCGAATCTCGATCCGTGGTACTGGAAGATGGAAGGTCAAGGAACGGGGTCCATCGACCCTTCGGGCACGCATGCGTTCAGCGGGCTTCTTGGTGTCTATCCGACCAGCATCTGTTGGGCCGCCTTCCATGGCACAGCATCCCCGCTCATTGTCATACAGAACTACAAACTCAAAGTCTGGTCGCCTTTGATGAGCCTCAAGATTCATGGCAGCTGGGACAAAATATTCACCCACTTCTCCAAGGCAGCCGGTGCTGGAGTTCTTTGGTTCTCGGCCGGCATCAAGCACGAAATCAACGAAATGGTTAAGAAGGGGGACATCGAAGTCGAGATGATAGTCGACCAGACCTTGCCGAACTCTAAGCAGATCGCGAAACAAATGCAAGAACGCAGCGATTTGGTGTTCACCAAGTTTATGGAGCAGGCCCAACGGGTTATTTTCGACCCCCCGATGCCCCAGGTGGAAGCCGCCCACGCATCCTCAGGTGGTGGCCTTTTTGGCCTATTCGGCGGTGGTTGTGCGCTCAACTACCGCCGTGACACGACGAGGCTGAGCCTTAGCTACGAGGAGACTTCCCAGTTCGCCTATCTGCAGGATCACACGATCAGCAGTTCGCTAGCGGGAATGTTCGACGAGATGCATGCCGACCCTGAGGCAGAACGCAAGTACTTCCAGACCGTCTACCTCGACGACTGGCCTCGGCGACTGGCCAGGGTGGTCCGTCCCGTCGTGCCGTGGCGTGATGCGACGGTCGATTTCGTTTCCGTGCAGGTCGGCTACCCCAACACCAACGGGGCCATCAACTGGGAAGGGCACAGCTTTTCCGACACCGATGGCAATGATGGGACCTGGAAGTTCCAAACCGCGCAAAAGGCTTTGTCCGACGTATCATCGCCGCCTGCTAGTTGGAAACCCGACCTCACGTTCGTCAAGCGTAAAGTCCACTTGGCTGAACCACCGAGTGAAATCGAGGATCCGTATCGCCGGGTTCAGATCGAGCGCAACGTCATCGATCTCGATTCTGGTCCGCGCGGGTCACTCATTAACGACACGACTCTCGAAGTGCGAGCCGATTCGGCAGGCAGGCTCGCTGTCGGGCCGATCCAGTTGGGTGTGATGCTCACCGACGCGTCCCAGGTCGTCGAAGCCGTTTTCGAAGCCACGGACCCCGACGGAGAGCCACTGGGTCTCGCGCCCGTGCGGTTCCGGTGGAATCACTCTGATGTAGACACTGACCGGACGTGGACGATCTTCACCGGGGACCCAGATTTCAGGCCTTTCTACCGATACCAAGTCTCGGTGACCGTGAAGGGAACATTGTTCGAGCCCGGGCGGGCATGGACTGGGCCTTGGGTGAGCGCCAACGGCAACGGCCCCCTGGTCATCGACATCCCGAGGCCAGGTGACGACGGTGTCGTGACCCGCTCGATTCCTGAAGCTCGGGTGGCGGCTCTTCGCGCCTTGACTCGTGGAACAGCTGAGTCTCATCCAGTTGAGCGCAACGTGGCTGAAACGACCGGAGTCGCCGAGGACAAGACTGTCGTGCGTTTCCGCAATTATCAGGTGTGAACCATGAATACGGCAACGGTTGAGTTGGTTCGTGACGAAAAAGGGCGTGCCAGGCTGTCTGCAACGTTCCTCGTCACCCGCCTGCCCGCGCCCAATGAGCGGCTCGGAGATCTCGTTCACCACGCGAGCGTGGTGTTCGAGATCCGGGCAATCCCCGCCACCGGATGGCCACGCTGCACGACGCTGAGCGTCGATGGCGGGGAAACGCTCGAGCTGGAGGGCCCCTTCGCGCAGGCTGCTCTCCACCTGGTGGCCTCCGGTACGGCATCGGGTGAAGTGTTGCGCGCTCTGATACGCGGTTCCGGGGGACCCTTGGTGCGCGCCCATCTTGTCGGTGACTCGTGGCAGACCAGTTGCGAAGTGCCGCTGGGTGAACTCTTAGCATCTGAAATGCCGGACGATCATTGGTTGCATGTGACTACGACTGACTCGGACGGCCTCGTCGAAGTGGCACCAGTCCGACGGTCGCGAGGCGATGCTGATCGGTTTGTGACAGCTGGCTTGAAGCGTGCCAACAATGAAATAGTTCCGATCAGCGTGGCGCTTCGACCCGACACGGCAAAACCTGTTCCGCTCATCCCGATCACGGCGATTGCCACTCCGCTGGTGACGATAGTTGCATCGCCACCCACGCACGGTGGTCCGGTCCTTGGCCCGGTCACCGGGGCGATGCGAGACCGCGACAGTTCGGCTCAAGGCTGGTACCTGCCCGGCTGGAGCTGGGAAGCTCCAGGCCGGGGTCAGGTCGATCCCCAGGTCGCGCCATTCTCGTTTCGGATACGACGCGAGGGCTACACCATGGACGGTCGAGACGGGATTGTCGCGGTGGTGAGGTTCCGATTGTCCAAACAGGCTCCTGCTGGTCTTGATGTTTCCGCTCTGCGGGAGTTGCCGGCGCAGTATCGGGTTCAATTGGCCATCCCCTACCGGGATGAGTCGGGTGAAGCCCGGATCGAATACCACGCGAGTACCCGGCAAGAGATCAATCAGGACGAGCTGATCGTGGACTTCGAGGTGCGTGACCAATGGGCGCGCATGGCCTACGGTGCACTCTCCACACCCGGTTTCCAAAGTGCTGGTGCGCAGCTCGTGGTGACCGCGACGTACTCGGGATGGCGCTTGCAGCGTCGACGAATCGTTGGGGAGAAGATTGCTGTGGGCCTGGCCGGGCGCGAAGAGTTGCGCCCATCGTTATCGATGTTGGCCGGTGCGCGAGTTAATCTGAAGCCGATCGCTCACCGAGTCGACATATCAGCGCTGCTTGAAGTCACGAAATCAGAATTAGTGTGGTCTCAGGTCACAGAGCGGTTGGATTCCATTGAGGTTCTGGTCGACTGCGCTATCTCGGGTGAGCTCTACCGGATGCTCGACCAGGGCCTGGACACGGCGCTGGGTTGCCAGCCCGTATTCAGTCTGGGGCAAGGGGAACCGAGGACCCACGAGGTTGTCGACGTGACAGCGGCGAGCGGCCGTGCCACGATCTTGCGTAGCCTGACCCGGCCGCGCCGGTTCTTGGTTGTGCCGGCAACGTACTGCATCGGACGCTATGGCCCCGATGTGCAGGACGTGGCCTACCAGCCGTCGTTGTTGCTGCACTCAACCATCGACGTGGATTCCCCAGAGAACATTCGTTGTGTCATCGCAGCCGGGCTGCAGATGGATGTTCCTGGGCATCTTATGGCTCAGGTTGAGGCGGAGCTCGCTGGCGTTGAAGGCGGACCGGTGGTGCTTGAGTCACCCTGGGAGGCAGGTCTCATCCCCACTGTGGATTGGGCGTTGCCCAGTGCGACGACGGTAGAGTGCCTCGCCTGCGACACCGGATTCCAGCTCATCGTGTCTAGCGACGTGCCTGGTTTCCTCACTCTGCAATCGTTGCTGCGCACTGCCGGAGTCAGTGGACTGGCCACCTATACGCTGCCCGACGGCACGGAAGTCACTTCCCAGTTGAGGTTGGCGTTGGATCGCGTAGTCGGCCCTTATCCTCACGGTGGAATTCGCCTCAGTGCTAATGGCTCTGAGGTGGAGCTTCGCAACGAGCTAACGCGGCGGGTTGCTGTTGGCGAATTGCTCCACAGGGGAGTGAAGGTGGCATCGATCGACGAGATTCTCGCCCCCGGTGATAGCACGCGGGTGGCTTGTTCTGAAACCACTGATCTGACCGTGAATAGTCACGTTGAACCCGGCTCGGAGACCCTGAACGAGATGCGGGCCTACGTCGAGGATCTGCAACTCAACCTCGTTCTCGTCGCCACGAAGGAGATTCCTCAAGGGGACAGCATCGATGTCGTCGTCACGATGAGAGATGATGGCGCGCGCGCTGAAGTCAGCCTCAATGACAGCAAACGCCAAGCCGATGTCACATTCACCCTTCCGCTGACCCGCTATCTTGCTGATCCGCAGCTAGACGTAACCACTTCCCGTGGTGGTTTGCGACTCGAGTCCTTCACATGGGCAGTTCGGACTCAGGGAGTTCTAATTCCACTATCCGTTCCTGAAGAAAGGCCTGTATCATGACTGGGTATTCACTTCACATCGGCCTGAACGACGTCGATCATTCTGCTTATCCTTCTGACTGGGATCCTTGGCTACCGACTTGCCACAACGATGCCAACGACATGCGGGATATTGCGGTGTCACAGGGCTTCCTTCCGACCGTGATGCTCGACTCGCAGGCTACCTCCTCGGCTGTGCTCAGCGCCATTGCCGGTCTGGCGAGGAAATGCGGCAGAGGTGACATCGCACTCATCACATTCGCCGGTCACGGTGGTCAGGTTGACGACTTCAACGGCGACGAGCCTGATCACTATGACGAGACATGGGTTTTGTGGGATCGGCAGGTCACGGACGACGAGTTACATGCGGTCTACCGACAATTTCCTGCAGGCAGTCGGATCGTCGTTGTTTCCGACTCGTGCCACAGCGGCACCGTGGTGCGTTCCAAACTCTCCCTGGCGATGCGTGATGCCATTATTGGAATTCGGGAGGAGATCGGCGAAGAGGTCGTTGTCGAGCCAGGCGTCCCGCGTGCGATGCCTGTGGGCACGGCGATTCGTGACGCGCGCGACCGAGCCGAGATTTATGCCATGGCTCAAGCAATCGCGGGGCCCAGGAGTACTAGTTTGGCTGCTGAACTGATCCTGATAGCGGGATGCCAAGATCACCAGTTCGCCTTTGAGGGAGAAACGAACGGCGCGTTTACGGGCGCGCTCAAATCGGTTTGGGATGAAGGGAAATTCCAGGGAGACTATCCGCAGATGGTCAAGCGAATTGCCTCACGGATGCCAAGCGACCAGGTCCCGAATTACTTCACGATCTCAGCCAGTGCGGGGTTCCAGCGGCAGCGACCGTTCACCGTGGCCGACCCTGCCGCTGGCGGATCGGGTCCGCCGCCCCCGGCACCTCCGGGTGGCCGTCCGACACTCCGGCAGGGTTCTCGCGGTGAAGATGTGCGTGACTTGCAGCAATTGCTGATCAATCACGGATACTGGCTGGACGTCGACGGTATTTTTGGTGGGGAAACGGCTCGTGCGGTGCGTGACTTCCAACGTTCGAAAGGCCTGACTGTCGACGGTGTAGTGGGTGCTCAGACGTGGGCAGCGCTGGAGGGGGCAGGCTCCCCGTCGCATCCGACGCCCGATCCCACGCCGCCGTCGACATCGTCGCGGCGGACGATCCGTCGCGGTGATAGAGGCGACGACGTCCTATACCTACAGCAACAGCTGAATAGCTTGGGGTATCGGCTAAGCGTGGACGGGATCTTCGGTTGGGTGACGGAATCGGCGGTCCGATCGTTCCAGAGCTCTCGTGGGCTGACTGCCGACGGGATCGTGGGACCGATGACGTGGGCTGCGCTTGGTTAACGCCTGCTCCGGTGGTTGAGCCGGGCCGTGCGCGACAGTGAATGGCCCGGCTCGAAATCGTCTCGTACCTGACGTCGTTTCATGTGATGGGCAGTTTCGAGAGGCTCGCAGGCATTCGCCTAGCCAGCAGTGGTGGGGTCCGAATCCCGCCGGGGGAGCACAATCACGTCCCCGTCGCTCACGTCGCACCGCGTGCGACACGTGGACGACGTGAAAGGATCGGGTGCATGCTGCGCTGGCTCACTGCGGGGGAGTCCCACGGTCCTGCCCTGGTCGCCATCATCGAAGGACTGCCGGCTGGTGTCGAGGTCACGACCACCGATCTCGCTGCCGCGCTGGCGCGTCGGCGCCTCGGCTACGGCCGCGGAGCGCGGATGTCTTTCGAGCAGGACGAGGTCGAAGTCCTGAGCGGGGTCCGGCACGGACGGACCCTCGGGTCTCCGGTGGCGATCCGGATCGGGAACTCCGAGTGGCCGAAGTGGCAGACCGTGATGAGCGCGGACCCGGTCGAGGCAGCGGCATACGCGGCAGCTGACGATGTCAATGCCGAGCGTGAGATCGCCCGGAACAAGCCGCTCACCCGGCCCCGTCCGGGGCACGCCGACCTGGTCGGGATGCAGAAATACGGCTTCGATGACGCCCGGCCGGTGCTCGAGCGGGCCTCGGCCCGGGAAACCGCGGCCCGGGTGGCCCTCGGCGAGGTTGCCGCCCGGCTGTTGCAGCAGGCCTACGGGGTGCAGCTGGTGTCGCACACGGTCGCCATCGGTGGTGCCGGTGTCGACGACAGTGCTCCACTGCCAGGCCCCGGGGACGTGGCGGCACTCGATGCCGACCCGGTGCGTGCCTTCGAGACCGCCGGGTCGGCGGCCATGGTGGCCGAGGTCGACGCGGCGAAACGGGCCGGCGACACGCTCGGTGGCGTCGTCGAAGTGATCGCCTACGGACTGCCGCCCGGCCTCGGGTCACATGTGCACTGGGATCGGCGGCTGGACGCCCGACTGGCCGGCGCCCTGATGAGTGTCCAAGCGATCAAAGGGGTCGAAGTCGGCGACGGCTTCCGGACGGCGACCCGGCGGGGTAGCGCCGCCCACGACGAGATGGAGCGCGGCGCTGACGGGGTCATCCGTCGGCGCACTGGCCGGGCCGGCGGCACCGAGGGCGGCATGTCGGTCGGCGGGATGCTGCGGGTGCGTGCCGCGATGAAACCGATCTCGACCGTGCCCCGGGCCCTGGGCACCGTCGATGTCGCCAGCGACGAGCCGGCCACCGCCATCCACCAACGCTCCGACGTGTGCGCCGTGCCCGCCGCCGGGGTGGTTGCCGAAGCCATGGTCGCGCTCGTGCTCGCCGAGGCGTGCCTGGAGAAGTTCGGTGGCGATTCGGTCACCGAGACCGCCCGCAACCACACGGCCTACCTGGAGGCCATCCCGGAGCGGATGCGCTCGTGGTGAACCAGCACGAGCAGCACCCGACACCCGGCGTCGACGACTCCGGCGAGCCGGGTGGCTCGACTGGGAAGGACCCCGCTCGGCCGCGAGTCGTGCTCATCGGCCCACCCGGGGCCGGCAAGAGCACGACCGGCGCTCTGCTCGCCGAGCGGCTCGGGGTCGTGGTGCACGACACGGACGCCGCCGTCGAGGCCGAAGCCGGGCGTTCGATCTCGGACATCTTTCTCACCGCGGGCGAGTCCGGCTTCCGCGCGCTCGAGAAGGCCGCCGTCGCGGCGGCCTTGCGTGATCAGCGTGGGGTCGTGGCCTTGGGCGGGGGTGCGGTGCTCGACCCCGACACGCAGTCCTTGCTCGCCGGTCACCAGGTCATCTTCCTCGACGTGGGGATCGCCGACGCGGCAGACCGGATCGGTTTCAACCGGTCTCGGCCGCTGCTCGCAGTCAATCCCCGGGCCACATGGGTTGCCCTCATGGATGCCCGCCGGCCGATCTACCAGCGGTTGGGCCGGCTCCGAGTCGACACCACAGGCCGGTCGGCGGAACAGGTCTGCGACGACATCCTTGCCTGGCTGAGGTGCCCGACGACAACGGAGGGACGAGGCGATGACTGAACCGGCCAACGGGCTCACCAGGGTGCCGGTCGGCACCGACTACGACGTGCTCGTCGGGCGCGGGGCACGTGCAGCCATCGCCGGATCACTGCCGGATCGAGCTGCGAAAGTGCTTGTCGTCTCGACGGATTCGGTGCAGGCGATCGCCGAATCGGTGACCAGCGCCATCCGCGCCGCCGGCCGGGAAGTGCTGCTCGAGCTGGTCCCGGATGCCGAAGCGGCCAAGACCGCGGCCGTGGCCGCCGGGTTGTGGGCCCGGCTCGGACAAGCCGGCTTCACCCGCTCGGATGCCGTCGTCGGGGTCGGCGGCGGAGCGGTCACCGACCTGGCCGGTTTCGTTGCGGCGACCTGGCTCCGTGGGGTGGCTCTCGTGCAGGTGCCCACCAGCTTGGCCGGGATGGTCGACGCGGCGATCGGTGGCAAGACCGGCATCAACACCGGTGAAGGTAAGAACCTCGTGGGGGCCTTCTACCCCCCGGGCGCCGTCCTCTGCGACATCGACACACTGGCCACGCTGCCCCCGGCCGAGCTAGTCACCGGGATGGCCGAGGTCGTCAAGCACGGCTTCATCGCCGACCCGACCACCCTCGAGCTCATCGAGGCCGACCCGGCCGCTGCCGTCGACCCGGGCGGATCGGCGCTGCCCGACCTGGTCGTGCGCTCGGTGCGGGTCAAGGCGCGGGTCGTCGCCGCTGACCTGCGGGAAGCCTCGCTGCGCGAGATCCTCAACTACGGCCACACCTTCGGGCACGCGATCGAGCAGGTCGAGGGCTACACCTGGCGACATGGGCACGCGGTCGCGGTCGGGCTGCGGTATGCCGCTACGCTCGGTGCGCTCGCCGGTCGCACCCCAGCCGCGCTGGTGACCCGGCATACCGAGATCCTCGCCGCACTGGGGTTGCCGGTGCACTACCCGGATGCCGACGGCAGCCGATGGCCGCAGTTGCTGGCTGCGATGCGAGTCGACAAGAAGAGCCGCGGGTCGTTGTTGCGGTTCGTCGTCCTCGACGACCTGGCCCAGCCCGGTCGGCTGGAAGGCCCGGACGAGCAGCTGCTGCGCACGGCATACGACGTGGTCCGTGGCACCGGCGGCCGCGCCGGCGACTCTGCCGGCTCGGACGACTCCCGCCTACAGTGATCGCATGGATGTCCTGCTGCTCAACGGCCCGAATCTCAACCTGCTGGGCACTCGCGAGCCCGAGGTCTACGGCACGACGACGTTGCCCGAGATCGAGGCGCTGGTGCGGGACCGGCTCGCGGTGGCCGGGTTGAGCCTCGACACGATGCAGAGCAACCACGAAGGCGCAATCGTTGACCGGCTGCACGCCGCACGCACCGACGACACCAGATTCGTCATCATCAACCCGGGCGCGTTCACCCACACGAGCATCGCGATCCGCGACGCCTTCGAGGCAGTCCAGGTGCCATTCGTCGAGGTGCATCTGTCGAACGTCCACGCCCGCGAGGCGTTCCGGCGCCAGTCCTACCTGTCGGACATCGCAGTCGGCGTGATCACCGGTTTCGGAGCGCAGGGTTACGAGCTGGCCGTCGAGGTCGCCGTGAAACGGCTCGCCACCTGAGCCGCACCGTCGGCATCCGCTGTGCTCCCGGACGTGGCCGGGCAGGGGCGCTCGGGAGCAGTCCGTCAGCACGCGGCACACGTTGGGTAGACCTCGCGTAGACTGGCGCGGTTCCCGACCTGACCTGACTGGGGTGACGCGCGCCCCGAGACCGACGAAGGATGCGACCTCGTGGCGACGACAAATGACCTCAAGAACGGCCTCGTGCTCAAGATCGACGGGCAGCTCTGGTCCGTCGTCGAGTTCCAACATGTCAAGCCCGGCAAAGGCCCGGCATTCGTGCGCACCAAACTCAAGAACGTGCTCTCCGGCAAAGTCGTCGACAAGACGTTCAACGCCGGTGTCAAGGTTGACACGGCCAACGTCGACAAGCGCACCATGCAATACCTCTACAAGGACGGCTCCGACTTCGTCTTCATGGACAACGACACCTACGACCAGGTGCACGTCTCCGCGGAGACCGTCGGCACGGCGGCCAACTACCTGCTGGAGGCCCAGAACGCCATCGTGGCCACCCACGAGGGTGCGCCGCTCTATGTCGAGCTGCCGGCCGCGGTGGTCCTGGAGATCACCTTCACCGAGCCCGGTCTGCAGGGAGACCGTTCCACCGGGGGCACCAAACCGGCGACTCTCGAGACCGGCGCGCAGATCTCGGTGCCGCTCTTCCTCGAGTCCGGCACCAAGGTCAAGGTTGACACCCGCGACGGGTCTTACCTCGGCCGCGTCAACGACTGAGAATGGGCGCGCGCACCAAGGCCCGGAAACGGGCACTGGATCTGCTTTTCGAGGCCGACCAACGGGGGGTCAACGTCCAAGTCCTCCTTGACGAACGGGTCGATCACCCGCGCACGCCGGCCCCGCTGCCGGCATACACGATCACGCTTGTCGAAGGTGTCGTCGCCCACTGGACCGACATCGAAGAGCTGCTCGCCACCTATAGCCAAGGATGGACGATCGCCCGGATGCCGGCGGTCGACCGGGCGCTGCTGCGACTGGCCACCTGGGAGGTCGTCTACAACGACGACGTGCCCGAGGCAGTCGCGATCGCCGAGGCTGTTGCGCTGGCCAAGGAGCTGAGCACCGACGAGTCGCCCGGATTCGTCAACGGGCTGCTCGGCCGGATCGCCGAGGTCAAGCCGACCCTGTCGTGACGCCGCTCGGCGAGCGCTAGCCCAATCCGCAGAGGCGGTCGTATTCCAGCTCCATGTGCTGCCAGAGACGGTCGGCATCCGGGACGAGTTCGGCGCAGGTGGCGATCCCGACGTCGAGGTGACCCTGGTAACCGTGGACCGTGATGTTGATCCCGATGCCTTCGAAGACCGGGGCCAGCGGGTGTTGCGCCTGCACTTGCCGATTCCCGACGAAGAGCACGTCGTCGAACATCGGCACGTTCGAGATGACCAGGTTGATCGGCGTGGGCAGCAGATCCATGAGATGCAGGGTCTCCGACGTGTGCGCGGCGGTGCTCAGGGCGGTCGCGAAGAAGCGGGACGCCGTGTTCAGGCTGTGTTCGTCGAGCCAGGTGTGTTCCTTGGATCGCTGCATGGCCTCGTGGGCCTCTTGCAGCCGGGCGAGCGAGTCGGTGACCTGGGTCGGGATCTCGCACAGGGAGATGTCGATGCGGTTGGCGCCGTTGTGGTTGGCCTCGGTCTGACGGGCCGATAGCGGCACGAGTGCCACCAGGGGACCCTTGGGCAGGGCATCGCGGCCGATCAGCCAGTCACGCAGCGACGCGGCGATCGTGGCGTGCAGGATGTCGTTGACCGTGACACCGTAGCGGCGGCGTACCGGCCGGCTGGCCTCGATGTCGAAAGAGCCGAAGGCCCACGCCCGGCGATCGCTCACGCTGCGGTTGAACGGGGTCTGCGGTGCCGACACGAGCTTGCCGACCGCGGAACGCACGGCATCCACGGGTGTGGTGACCACTGAGCGGACAGTGTCCCCGGGTGAGGTGATCACCGACCGGGCACCGCTGACCGCCGCGCCCGCGCCCCAGAGGGTGTTGTTCACCGCACTGCGGGCGAGCAACTCTGCTCGGTGCGGTGCGTCGCGCAGCACGACATCGGGTTCACGCTCCGACACGCCCGGCACACTCTCCGGTCCGAGCAGGGCGTCGAGGATCCGGCGCATCTGGAAGCCGTCGGCGATGACGTGGTGGACCTTGGTCATGACAGCCGACGTGGCGTGGGTCGGGTCGTGCAGCAGATGCACTTCCCACAAGGGGTGGTCTCGATCCAGGTGGGTCATGGCGATCTCGGTGACCTGCTCGACCAGCAACGAGAGGCCGCCCGGGGCCGGGATCTGGTGCTCGAACACGTGGTTGCCCAGATCGAAATCAGCGTCATCGACCCACCAGGGCCGGTCCACGAGATCGATGACCGGAGCAACGTGCTGCAGCCGCCGGCGCAGCGAGGGCATCCGTCGGACGCCCAGGGCGATCTGCCGGCGCAGCGTGCGCATCGTCACCGGCCCCTCCAACGGCAGGTAGAGGCAGACGTGACCGGTGGTGGTGGGCCCGTCGAGCGCCAGATAGGCAGCATCGAGTGGGCGCAGTTGTTCGGCGTAGGTCATCGGTGTCCTTCGTGGTCTTTCGTGCCGGTCCGTCGTGACGTCGTCGCTGCCCGAGACTACCCATCGGATCCGCCGACCGGCTATCGGATCCGCCGACCGGCATCCGGTCCAGTGGCGATCGTGTCACGGCCCCGGGATAGGGTGAAGGACAAACGACATCCTTTAACCACCGTCCGGCGAGGCGGGGAAGGAGGTCCGCGGTGGCTGATGACCGGGGCGCGGCGCGGGTGGTGATGAATCCCGGTGACATCTCCCGGGCCCTGCGACGCATCGCCCACGAGATCCTCGAACGCAACAAGGGCTCGGCAGACCTCGTGCTGCTCGGCATTCCCTCTCGAGGGGTCCCGCTCGCTCGGCGCCTCGCCGAGATCATCGACGAAGTCGAGGGTATGCCGGTGCCGGTCGGTGAGCTCGATATCACGATGTTCCGGGACGACCTGCGCCACCAGCCGACCCGTCGGGTCGCGCCTACCCGGTTGCCCGACAGCGGGATCGACGACCGCGTCGTCGTGCTCGTCGACGACGTGCTCTACTCCGGGCGCACCATCCGCGCGGCCCTGGAGGCGCTCTCCGAGCACGGCCGGCCCCGGGGGGTACGCCTGGCGGTGCTCGTGGACCGCGGCCATCGCGAGCTGCCGATCCGCGCCGACCACGTCGGCAAGAACTTGCCGACCTCGGCCACCGAGCGGGTGCACGTCGTGCTCGCCGAGATCGACGGACAACCCGACGAGGTGCGCATCACCGGAGGCGAGCGATGAGCCGGAAGCACTTGCTCTCCAGCGCCGATTTGACCCGTGACGAGGTCGAGCTGATCCTCACCACCGCAGAGCAGATGCACGACGTGCAACGGCGGGCGGTGAAGAAGGTGCCGACCCTGCGCGGGCGCACGATCATCAACCTCTTCTTCGAGGATTCCACTCGCACCCGCAGCTCGTTCGAGATCGCCGGCAAGTGGATGAGCGCCGACACCATCAACATCACCGGAAAGGGCAGCTCCACCTCCAAGGGTGAGTCCCTCCGCGACACCGTGCGCACCATCGACGCCATGGCCGTCGATGCGCTGGTCATCCGCCACCGGGCCTCCGGCGCGTGCCACCAAGTGGCGGAGTGGGTCGACGCGAGCGTCGTCAATGCCGGCGACGGCACCCACGAGCACCCCACCCAGGCGCTCCTCGATGCCTACAGCCTCAGCCATCGGCTGACCTCGCTCGCCGGCCGGCACGTCGTCATCGTCGGAGACCTCGCGCACTCCCGAGTCTTCCGCTCGAACGTCATCACCCTGACCACTCTGGGTGCGCGGGTCACGGTCGTGGCCCCACCGACCCTGATGCCGGCCGGCATCGGAGCCTGGTCGGAGGCTGCGGGATTCACCATCTCGTGGGATCTCGACGAGGTGTTGTATGCCGGGGAGCCACCTGATGCGGTGATGATGCTCCGGGTGCAACGCGAGCGGATGACCGGGGGGTTCTTCCCGACCGAGCGTGAATACACCGACGGCTACGGCCTCACCCGCGAGCGGCTCGAGCGGTTGTCTGCCGCCCGGCCCGACCTGCCGATCCTGCACCCGGGGCCGATGAACCGGGGCCTGGAGATCAGCCCGGAAGCCGCTGACGCAGCGAGCTCGCTCGTGCTCGACCAGGTGTCGGCCGGTGTCGCGGTGCGGATGGCCGTGCTGTATCACCTGCTGGCCGGGGATACAGGTGAGGCGGCATGACACCGGCCGGCGAAGAACTGCTGCTGCGTGGCGCCCGGGTCCTCGGCGAGCACGCTGCCGACGTGCTCGTCCGGGACGGCGTGATCGTGCAGATCGACCACGCGACCGGCTCCGGGGTGAAGGTATCGACGAAGAACCGCACGGTGGTCGACGGCGAGGGCCTCGTGCTGCTGCCCGGACTGGTCGACATGCACACCCACCTGCGTGAGCCGGGCCGGGAAGACGCCGAGACCATCGCCTCCGGGTCTGCGGCGGCCGCCGCCGGCGGTTTCACGGCGGTGCTGGCGATGGCGAACACCGATCCGGCCTGCGACACCGCCGAAGTCGCCGAGCGTGTGCTCGACCTGGG
This sequence comes from Actinomycetales bacterium, assembly GCA_002748155.1. Classification (GTDB taxonomy): domain Bacteria; phylum Actinomycetota; class Actinomycetes; order Actinomycetales; family Dermatophilaceae; genus Phosphoribacter. The sequence continues at coordinate 46,900 of PDRO01000008.1, forward strand.
GCGGGCCGTCGATCTGGTCGACGTCATCCCCATCGGGTCGGTATCCAAAGGCCTGGCCGGCCAGGAGCTGGCCGAGCTGGGTCTGATGGCCCGCTCCCGTGCCCGGGTCCGGGTCTTCTCCGACGACGGCCGGTGCGTGCAGGATGCGCGGCTCATGCGGCGGGCACTCGACTACATCAAGGCATTCGACGGGGTCATCTCGCAGCACTCCCAGGACTCCCGACTGGCCGACGGTCGCGCGTGCTGCCACGAGGGTGAGCTAGCCGGCCGGCTCGGCCTGCCGCCCTGGCCCGCGGCCGCCGAGGAGGTGATCGTGGCCCGGGACGTGCAACTGGCCCGGCATACCGGCTCACGGGTGCACGTCGCGCATGCCTCGACGGCCGCGTCCATCGACGTGGTGCGGTGGGCCAAGGCCAAGGGCATCGCGGTGACCGCCGAGGCGACCCCGCATCACCTGGCTCTGGGCACCGAGCTACTCAGCGGCTACGACCCGGTCTTTAAGGTCAACCCACCGCTTCGCCCCACCGAGGATCAGCTCGCGTTACGGCACGCGGTCGCCGATGGCACGGTCGACATCATTGCCACCGACCACGCCCCACACGCCCGGCACGACAAAGAGCATGCCTTCCCCGACGCGGCTTTCGGGATGCTCGGCCTGGAGACGGCGCTCGGCGTCGTGGCCGACACGCTGGTGCATGGCGAGGTCACCCTGAGCTGGGCTGACGTCGCCCGGGTGATGTCCCATGCTCCGGCCCGGATCGCCCGGCTGCCCGACCAGGGTCGCCCGATCGCAGTCGGCGAACCGGCCAACCTCACTCTCGTCGACCCCGACGCCCGGTGGACGGTCGACGCCGACGCCTCCTACAGCCGCTCGCGCAACAACCCGTGGCACGGGCGCACACTACGCGGGCAGGTTGTCGCGACCTTCCGCCGCGGCGAATGCACCGCCTGGCGGGGCCGGATCCGCGGACAGTTCGACAGCAAGGAGATCGGATGAACAGCGCTGCGCCCCAGCGTGATCCGGCTGTACTGGTATTGGAGGACGGGCGGATCTTCCACGGCCGGTCCTTCGGTGCCATCGGCGAAACGGTGGGTGAGGCGGTCTTCTCGACCGGGATGACCGGCTATCAGGAGACGCTGACCGACCCGAGCTACCGGCGACAGGTCGTCGTTATGACCGCCCCGCACGTCGGCAACACCGGATGGAACGACGAGGACGACGAGTCCAGCCGGATCTGGGTGGCCGGCTACGTCGTCCGTGACCCGGCGCTACGGCCCTCCAACTGGCGCTCACGCCGGTCACTGGAGGACGAGTTGCGTGCCCAAGGCATCGTCGGAGTCTGCGAGATCGACACTCGTGCGTTGACCCGGCACCTGCGTGAGCGGGGTGCGATGCGAGTCGGGCTGTTCTCCGGTGCGGCCTGCGCCGTTCCGGAGGCCGAGCTGCTGCAGAAGGTCTTGGCCGCACCGAAGATGACCGGTGCCGAGCTCGCTTCCGAGGTCTCGACCGTTGAGTCGTATCGGGTTCCGGCCGTCGGACAGCGCCGGTTCGTCGTCGCCGCGATCGATCTCGGCATCAAGGGCATGACGCCGGCGCTGATGGCCGAAGAAGGCATCGAGGTTTATGTCCTGCCGGCCACCGCGACCATCGACGACGTGCTCGACGTCGCTGACGGATCCGGACCCGACGGGGTGTTTTTCTCCAACGGCCCCGGCGATCCGGCCACCGCAGACCTCACCCTGCTCACGGAGGTGCTCGACCGGCGGATCCCCTGCTTCGGCATCTGCTTCGGCAACCAACTGCTGGGCCGGGCCCTCGGGCTGGACACCTACAAGCTCAAGTACGGTCACCGCGGCATCAACCAGCCGGTGCTCGACCGGGCCACCGGCACAGTCGAGGTGACCGCTCACAACCACGGGTTCGCGATCCGCTGGCCCGGCTCGATCGACGAGCCCGTCGACAGCGGCTACGGCCGGGTGCGGGTCAGCCATATCTGTCTCAACGACGATGTCGTCGAAGGCCTGGAATGCCTTGACGTGCCGGCCTTCTCCGTGCAATACCACCCGGAGGCGGCGGCCGGGCCGCACGACTCGGCATACCTCTTCGGCAGATTCACCGCCCTGATGGCGAACAACCCGTGGAAGGCAGGCGCCCGTGCCCAGGCGTGAGGACATCAGCAGCGTCCTGGTCATCGGCTCCGGACCGATCGTCATCGGGCAGGCTTGCGAATTCGACTATTCGGGCACTCAGGCCTGCCGGGTGCTGCGCGACGAGGGCATCCGGGTCGTGTTGGTCAACTCCAACCCGGCGACGATCATGACCGATCCCGAGTTTGCCGCCGCCACCTACGTCGAGCCGATCACCGCCGAGGTCGTCGAAGCGATCATCGCCAAGGAACGACCCGACGCCGTGCTTGCCACCCTCGGTGGGCAGACCGCGCTCAACTGCGCGATGGAGCTTCATCAGCGCGGGGTGCTCGAGCGCTACGACTGCCCGCTCATCGGGGCCAACGTTCACGCGATCGAGCTCGGCGAGGACCGCGAGCAGTTCAAAGGCGTCGTCGAACGGTGTGGAGCCGAGTCGGCCCGGTCGGTCATCTGCAACGCCGACGACGCGCCCGAGGGCAGTAGTGAATCCGCCAAGGTCGATCATGCCCTGGGCAAGGCGGTGGCGGCTGCTGAGACCCTCGGCTACCCGGTTGTTGTGCGGCCGTCGTTCACCATGGGTGGGCTCGGCTCAGGCTTCGCTTATGACGAGGCTGACTTGCGCCGGATCGTCGGTGCCGGACTGCAGTATTCCCCGGTGACCGAGGTGCTGCTCGAGGAGTCGATCCTCGGGTGGAAGGAATTCGAGCTCGAGGTCATGCGCGACCACAAGGACAACGTCGTCGTGGTCTGCTCGATCGAGAATCTCGACCCAATGGGGGTGCACACCGGTGACTCGATCACGGTCGCCCCGGCACTGACGCTCACCGACCGCGAATACCAACGGCTGCGCGACATCGGGATCGCGGTCATCCGCGAGGTCGGCGTCGACACCGGCGGCTGCAACATCCAGTTCGCGGTCAACCCGCGTGACGGCCGGATCATCGTCATCGAGATGAACCCACGGGTGTCTCGCTCCAGTGCACTGGCGTCCAAGGCCACCGGCTTCCCGATCGCCAAGATCGCCGCGAAGATGGCCATCGGCTACACCCTCGACGAGGTGCCCAACGACATCACCCGGGAAACCCCGGCCTCTTTCGAACCGACCCTCGACTACATCGTCGTCAAAGTGCCGCGATTCGCCTTTGAGAAGTTCCCGGGCGCCGACGACACCCTGACCACGACGATGAAGTCAGTCGGTGAAGCAATGGCATTGGGGCGCAACTTCACCGAGTCGCTGCAGAAAGCACTGCGCTCGGTCGAGCGCAGCGAGTCCAGTTTTCACTGGCACGGCCCGGAGCCGGACGCCGCCGACGTGACACGCCTGCTGGCCAGCGCCCGGCGGCCCACCGACGGTCGGATCGTCACCGTGCAGCAAGCGATGCGCGGCGGGGCCACGGTCGAGCAGGTCGCCGAGGTCACCGGCATCGACCCATGGTTCCTCGACCAGATCGGGCTCATCAACGAGATCGCCGAGCAGGTCCGCGCCGCCGACCGGTTGCGTCCCGACCTGCTCGCCCTGGCCAAACGCCACGGCTTCTCCGACCGTCAACTCGCGTCACTGCGCGGGATGCCCGAGGACGTCGTGCGTGGGGTGCGACATGCCCTGGGCATCCGGCCGGTCTTCAAGACGGTCGACACGTGTGCCGCCGAATTCGCCGCCCGGACGCCGTATCACTACTCCTCCTACGACGAGGAGACCGAGGTCGCACCTCGCGAACGGGAGGCGGTGATCATCCTCGGCTCCGGGCCCAACCGGATCGGTCAAGGAGTCGAGTTCGACTACTCGTGTGTGCACGCGAGTTTCGCACTGCGTGAAGCCGGCTACGACACGGTCATGGTCAACTGCAATCCGGAGACGGTGTCCACCGACTACGACACGAGCAGCCGGCTCTACTTCGAGCCGTTGACTCTCGAAGATGTCCTGGAGGTCTACGAGGCCGAACGGGCGGCCGGCCCGATCGCCGGGGTCGTCGTGCAACTCGGTGGCCAGACCCCACTGGGGCTCGCCCAGGCGTTGAAGAACGCCGGTGTGCCCATCGTCGGCACCTCACCCGAAGCGATTCACCTAGCCGAAGACCGTGGAGCCTTCGGCCGGGTGCTGGCCGAGGCGGGTCTGCCGGCACCCCGGCACGGCACCGCGACAAGCGTCGACGAAGCCCTCGAGGTCGCCCACGAGATCGGCTATCCGGTGCTCGTGCGCCCGTCCTACGTGCTCGGCGGGCGAGGGATGCAGATCGTCTACGACGACGACACCCTGACCACCTATGTCGAGCAGGCGACGATCGCCTCACCTGAGCATCCGATCCTCGTCGACCGCTTCCTCGACGACGCCGTCGAGATCGACGTCGATGCGCTCTACGACGGCGAGCAGATGTATCTCGGTGGCGTTATGGAGCACATCGAAGAGGCCGGCATCCACTCCGGCGACAGCGCCTGCGCGCTCCCGCCGATGACGTTGGGCGACGCCGAGATCGAGTGGGTGCGCGCCTCGACACTGGCGCTGGCCGAGGGGATCGGTGTCCGTGGGTTGATGAACGTGCAGTTCGCACTCGCCCAGGACGTGCTCTACGTGCTCGAAGCCAACCCAAGGGCCTCCCGCACCGTCCCGTTCGTCGCGAAAGCAACGGGTGTGCCGCTGGCCAAGGCCGCATCCCGGGTGATGCTCGGCGCGACTGTCGAGCAACTACGCCGTGAGGGCATCCTGCCCCCCGAGGGTGACGGTGGGTCGTTGCCGTCGCACGCCCCGATGTCGGTCAAGGAAGCGGTGCTGCCCTTCAACCGGTTCCGTACCGTCGAGGGGGAGACCGTCGACGCGGTGCTCGGCCCCGAGATGAAATCGACCGGTGAGGTCATGGGCATCGACACCGACTTCGGGACCGCCTTCGCCAAGAGCCAGCTCGCCGCATACGGCGGATTGCCCCAGTCGGGCACTGTCTTCGTCTCCATCGCCAACCGTGACAAGCGCGCCATGCTCTTCCCGATCCGGGCCCTGGCCGAGCTGGGCTTCCAGATCCTGGCCACCTCGGGCACGGCAGACGTGTTGCGGCGCAACGGAATCAAAGCCGAGGTGGTGCGCAAGATCACCGAGCAGGGCGAAACCCCCGAGACCGCCGACGAGCGCACCATCGCCGAACGCATCCTGGCCGGGGAGATCGACATGATCGTCAACACCCCGACCGGGCAGCATGCCCGCGCCGACGGCTACGCCATCCGGGCGGCTGCGATCCTCGCCGCCAAGACCCTGATCACGACGATGCAGGAGTTCGGTGCCGCCGTGCAGGCGATCGAGTCGATGCGCTCCTCGCCGATCCGGGTTGCGTCGTTGCAGGAGCATGCCCGGGCGCTTGATCTGTATGCCGGTGGGCGCCGATGAGCGGGCCCGTCGCGGTGACCGGCCGGCTGGTCGACACGCGCCCCGCCGGGGCCTACCGCTGGCTCCGGATCGAGGCACCAGAGGTGGCCCGATCCGCTCAGCCCGGACAGTTCGTGGCGCTCGCGGTCGGGGGAACCACGTCCGCGCATCTGCTGCGTCGCTGCTTCTCGATCCACCGGGTCGACGTCGGAGCCGGATTCGTCGAGATCGTCGTCGCTGCCCACGGGCCGGGCACGGTGTGGCTCGTCGGCCGCACCCCGGGAGAGCCGGTCGAGATTGCCGGGCCGCTAGGTGCAGCATTCCCGATGCCCGAAGCGGCGACACCGTCGGTCCTTGTCGGGGGCGGCTACGGCAGCTCACCCCTGTTCTGGCTCGCCGACGAACTGCGTGCTCGCGGATGCCACGTCGAGTTTGTCCTCGGCGCTGCCGACTCAGACCATCTTTTCGGTGTCGATCTCGCCGGAGCCTGCGCCGACGCCGTCGAGGTCACGACCGACGACGGGTCGTCGGGCACCCAAGGCTGGGTCACTGTCGTGCTGCCCGAGGTGCTGAAACGCTGCCACGGGCGCATCGTCTACGCCTGCGGGCCGATGGCCATGCTGCGCTCGATCACCGAGCAGGCGGCTGAAGCCGGGGCGGTGGCCCAGGTGGCGGTCGAGGAAGCCATGGCCTGCGGAGTCGGGATCTGCATGACCTGCGTGCTGCCGGTGCGTCGCGACGACGACAGCACGGTCATGGTGCGGTCTTGCCTCGACGGCCCGGTTTTCCGGGGTGACCGAGTCCGTTGGGACGCGTTCGCGGACGGCTACTGCCTGGTGCCCGCCGACACGGTCGGCGCACCCCAGCCGGTGGGAGGCCACTAATGCCGGGGGGCGAGCCGGCCGACCCGACCTCCGCAGTGCGGATGGGCATCGACCTGGCCGGCATGGCGCTGCCGAACCCGCTGATGACCGCCTCCGGTTGCGCAGCCAACGGCCAGGAGCTGCATCGCTTCTTCGATATCTCCCGCCTCGGGGCGTTCGTCACCAAGACGGTCATGGCCGCCCCTCGCAGCGGGCGCGGCACTCCCAGGATGGCCGAGACTCCTTCCGGGATGCTCAACAGCATCGGTCTGCAAGGCCCGGGCATCGAAGCGTTCTGCGCCCGCGACCTGCCCTGGCTGGCGTCGGTCGGTGCCCGGGTGCTGGTCTCGGTCGCCGGTGGCAGCGTCGACGAATTCGCTTCCGTGGCAGCCGCAGTGGGCAGCAATCCGGCGGCAGGCGTGGCCTGCGGGATCGAAGTCAACATCTCGTGCCCCAACGTCGCCAGTCGCGGCCAGGTCTTCGCCATCGACCCGGCGGCCTCCGCCGCCGTCGTGCGAGCCGTGCGCGAAACGGTGGCACCCGGCATACCCGTGTTCGCGAAACTCAGCCCCGACGTCACCGACCTCGTCGAGGTTGCCGCAGCCGTCCTCGATGCCGGCGCCGACGGGTTGACCTTGATCAACACGACCCTCGGGATGGCCATCGACACCGAGCGAATGCGACCGCATCTGGCCGGTGTCACCGGAGGACTCTCCGGCCCGGCGATCCGACCTATCGCCGTGCGCGCTATCTGGCAGGTGCACGGGGCGATGCGTGGCGGACGGATCCGATCGGCACCGATCATCGGGGTCGGGGGAGTGCGGACCGGGGCCGACGCACTCGAGCTGGTTGCTGCCGGCGCATCGGCCGTGCAAGTCGGCACCGCCACCTTCAACGACCCCATGGCTCCGGTGCGAGTCCTCGACGAGCTCACCGAACTGCTTGCCCGACGCGGGTATGCCGCGTTCGACGAAGTGGTCGGAGCCGCCCAGCCGCGCCCGTGAGAGAGGACCCCATGACCGAATCCGTTCGCTGCCCGTTCGGCGCCCGGCTCCGTGACACGATCCACGAGCGAGGGCCGCTGTGCGCCGGCATCGACCCGCACACCGAGCTGCTGCGGGCCTGGGAGCTACCGGTCAGCGTGGACGGTCTGGAGCGTTTCGCGATGACCTGCGTCGAGGCCTTCGCCGGCACGGTCGCCGTCGTCAAACCACAGTCCGCCTTCTTCGAAGTCTTCGGAGCCGCCGGCATCGGCGTGCTCGAGCGGGTCGTCGACGGGTTCCGGGGCAGCGGCACGCTCGTGCTGCTCGACGTCAAACGTGGGGACATCGGCTCGACCATGGCCGCCTACGCCCGGGCCTACCTCGCCGACGACAGCCCGCTGGCTGTCGACGCGATCACGGTCAGCCCGTATCTCGGCTACGAGTCGCTCCGCCCGGCTCTCGACCTGGCGGCGAGCACCGGACGCGGGGTCTTCGTGCTGGCCCTCACCTCGAACCCGGAGGGACCGTCGGTCCAGCACGCCACCCAGGCCGGACGGAGCGTCGCTGCCGGTGTCGTCGACGGGGTCCGGGGCGACAACGCCCCGGCGGCGCAGCGCGGTGAACTCGGCTCTGTCGGAATGGTGATCGGCGCGACCGTGGGAGATGCGGTCGAGCGACTGGGGCTCGACCTGGCCGGTGCGAACGCCCCACTGCTCGCGCCCGGTATCGGTGCTCAAGGCGGCACGGCGCACAGCGTCCGGCGCGTCTTCGGAGCGGCGCTTCCGCAGGTGCTGGCCGCCAGCAGCCGGGAACTGCTGGCCGCTGGACCGGGAACACAACGGCTCCGCGAGCAGGCTCGGCACACGGCCGAGCAGCTGCGCGAGAGCTTGGGTCGCTGACCGACCGGCATCCGGGTCACGTCAATCGGTGATGAGGACCGAGCGGACCGCCGCGAGCAGATCGGGATCGGGCCCACCTGCCGCCCGTCGCATCCGCTGGTAACCCGTGCCGTCCCGGACGAGCGTCTCGACGCCCGCGAGCTCTGCTACGCAGCCGAGGCGACGAGCGGTCGGTTCGAGTCGATCGAGCAGGGCCAGGGTGTCGTCGACGACCGGAACCTCCCGGCTGGAGGAGTCGGCAATGACGACGGCATCGAGCCCGTAGCGAGCGGCGCGCCACTTGTTTTCCTGCACGTGCCACGGCGGTAGTGGCTCGGGGAGCCGACCGGAGTCGAGGTGGTCTTCGAGATGGAGCACCAGGCAGTGCACGAGGGCCGCCACGGCGGTCACATCCGCGACCCGGAACATTCCGTCGCAGGCCCGAACCTCGATCGTCCCGAGCTTGAGGGAAGGGCGGATGTCCCATCGCAGCTCAGTGGCGTCTTCGACCACACCTGTGGTGAAGACGTCGTCGAGATACGACCGGTAGCCCGCCCAAGTGTCGAACTGGAACGGTAGCCCGGCGGTCGGCAACTGCTGGAACAGCATCGTGCGGTTGCTCGCATAGCCGGTGTCCACGCCGCCGGTGAACGGTGACGATGCCGTCAAAGCGGTCAAGTGAGGGTGGTAGGTGAGCAAGGCGTTGACCAGCGGCCAAACCTTGGCCGCCGAGGTCACCCCGACGTGCACGTGCACCCCGAAGATGACCATCTGCCGACCCCACCATTGGGTGCGCTCGATCAGCGTGGCGTACCGAGTGCCCGGGGAGACCTGCTGGTCCTCCCATCTGCTGAACGGGTGTGCCCCGCCACCGAAGAGCTCGACACCGAGCTGGTCGGCTGCGGCTCGGACTCGTCCCAGCCCTTCGTCGAGATCACCGGCGGCCTCTGATGCGTTCCGGCATACCCCGGTCACGATCTCGACCGTATTGCGTAGCAGTTCCTTGGCCACCGACGAGCGGGGACCGGTGGCCGACACTCCGCTGCGATGCCAGGCGCCGTCGTCGACGGCAGCAATGAGCTGTTCGGCGCGGGAGGTCAACTCCAGGGTCGTCGGGTCCAACAGCCCGAGCTCCCACTCGACCCCGAGCGTGCGATCCGCGGAGGGTTGGAAGACATGGTGCGAGCTCACGGGGCTCCTCAACAGCCGTACATCAGTGATTGCTATGGATGCTATGACCGTGCTAGGAAGAGCGCCGCTTCGGGGGTCGAGAACGTTCCCGGATCGCCAACGGTAGCAAAATGTGATCCGCGCAACGTTTGCAGCAGCCCCGACCCGTGAGTAGGTTCGACGGAAACACGTACCTGGGAATGGAGAAGATTGTGGCGCTACCGGAGCTCAGCCAGGAACAACGCGCTGCTGCCCTGGAGAAGGCCGCGCACGCGCGGCGTGAACGCGCTGCGGTGAAGAACCGGCTGAAATACTCGCAGGGTTCACTCGCGGAGGTCATTTCCGAAGGCAAGTCCAATGACGTCATCGGGAAGATGAAGGTCTCGGCACTGCTTGAGGCGCTGCCCGGGGTTGGTCGGGTGCGGGCTCGGCAGATCATGGGCGAGATCGGTATCTCCGAGTCGCGCCGCGTGCGCGGCCTCGGGGTCAACCAGGCGGCTGCGCTCATCACCCGTTTCGAGCAGTGACCTCGGCTGGCTCGACCGCCGACTCCGGCGCACCCGACGGAAACGACCACCCACCGACCTCGCGCCTAGTCGTACTCGCCGGCCCGACCGCCGTCGGCAAAGGTACGGTCGCGGCATACGTGCGTAAGCATTTTCCAGGAGTCTGGCTCTCGGTGTCGATGACGACCCGCGCCCCTCGCCCGGGGGAGATCGACGGGGTGCACTATCTCTTCGTCGACGACGCCGAATTCGATCGGATGATCGCTGCCGACGAATTCCTCGAGTATGCCGTCGTGCACGGGCACGCGAAGTACGGAACGCCTCGCGGGCCGGTCGAGCGGGCCCTCGGGGCGGGACGACCCGCGCTGTTGGAGATCGATCTGCAAGGGGCCCGGCAGGTGCGCCGGAGCATGCCCGAAGCGCTGCTCGTCTTCCTCGCCCCGCCGAGTTGGGACGAGCTGGTGACCCGCCAGCTCGGCCGTGGCACCGAGACCCCCCAGGAGCGGCAAGCGCGTCTGGCGACAGCGCGCGGTGAACTCGACGCGCAAGAGGAGTTCGACGTCGTCATCGTCAACGACGATGTTCGCCGGGCCGCCGAAGAACTCGTATCATGGCTAGGTGCCGGCCCACCGGCCGGCACGTGACAGGCACCTAAAGCGTCTCGCGACACCCGCTCGCTGACCAGAACCGACCGAAACGAGAGTGACCGCGTGTCCGGAACCGTGGCCAACCCCATCGGCATCACCAGCCCGCCCATCGACGACCTGCTCGAAGGCTCCGACAGCAAGTACGCGTTGGTCATCTACGCGGCGAAGCGGGCCCGCCAGATCAACGCCTACTACTCGCAGCTGCAAGAAGGCCTGCTCGACTATGTCGGCCCACTCGTCGAGACCGAAGTGAGCGAGAAACCGTTGTCGATCGCCCTTCGTGAGATCAACGAAGGCCTGCTGACCGCCGAGGCCACCCCCGAGGCTGCCGCCGACTGACGTCAGGCACTCCGGCTCCCCGGACAGGTCCGCGAACACCCTGACCCGGCCAGAGTGGCTCGGCGAGGCGAGAGGCTGTCATGCGAGTTGTGCTCGGCGTCAGCGGTGGGATCGCTGCCTACAAGGCGGTCTCGCTGCTGCGACTCTTCACTGAAAGCGGACACGAGGTCACCGTCGTGCCCACCGAGGCCGCCTTGCGATTCGTCGGTGAACCGACCTGGGTCGCGTTGTCCGGCCACTCGATCGCCACGGACGTCTGGACCGACGTCGAGCAGGTGCCGCACGTGCGGATCGGCCAGCAGGCCGAGCTCGTCGTCGTCGCACCGGCTACGGCTGACCTGCTCGCGCGGGCCGCTGCCGGTCTTGCGGACGACCTGCTGACTGCCACACTGCTCACTGCCCGGTGCCCCGTCGTCTACGCCCCCGCGATGCACACCGAGATGTGGCTGCACCCGGCCACCCAGGCCAATGTCGCCACCCTGCAGAACCGAGGCGCGGTCGTCATCGAACCTGCTTCCGGCCGGCTGACCGGCACGGACTCGGGGCCCGGCCGGTTGCCCGAACCCGACGAGGTTTATGCCGCGTGCTTGGCCGCTGTTGACGCCTCCGTCGCGACGAAGCCTGAGGGCGGGCCGCCCGCGACCGCGTCAGCTGGGTCAATGCCGCAGACCACCAACAACAGCTTGGCCGGTCGGCAGGTCGTCATCAGTGCCGGTGGCACTCGTGAGCCACTCGACCCGGTGCGTTTCCTCGGTAATCGGTCCTCGGGCAAACAGGGTTACGCCCTCGCGGCCACCGCCGCAGCCCGCGGAGCCCGGGTCACCCTGGTGGCGGCGAACGTCGAGCTACCCGACCCGCCAGGAGTGCACGTCGTACGGGTCGGAACTGCTGTTGAATTGCAGGCCGCGATCACCGAGGCCGCAAGCGGACCCCCGGCTGCCGACGTGGTCGTCATGGCCGCGGCGGTCGCCGATTTCCGGCCCAAGCATTACGTCGACCACAAGATCAAGAAGACCCACGCCGGCTACGACAGTGAGCAGCCGGGCCGACCCGACGACTCCGCCCCGGTCATCGAGCTAGTGCGCAACCCGGACATCCTGGCCGGCTTGGTCCGAGACCGGGGGACCGGACGAACACCGGTCATCGTCGGGTTCGCCGCCGAGACCGGCGATGACCACGGGTCGGTCATCGAGCTGGCCCGGGACAAACTGTCTCGCAAAGGCTGCGACGTGCTCGTGGCCAACGAAGTGGGCACAGACAAGACCTTTGGTCAGGACACCAGCACCGTGCACTTGCTCTTCGCCAACGGCACGGATGACCGCACGGTCGGCCCGGTCGGCAAAGACATCGTCGCCGGTGCCGTTTGGGATGCAGCTAGCGCGCTCATCGACCGCAGCTAGACTGACTGAAAGACCGATTACGGGATCGGCTGCCGCCAAGGCCGGTCTCGTCCCGTCCGCGAGCGTGTCATTGCCGACAGGAGTCCGTTTTGTCAGCACGCCTGTTCACGTCCGAGTCCGTTACCGAGGGACACCCCGACAAGATCTGCGACCAGATCAGCGACGCGATCCTCGACGCCATGCTCGAGCAGGATGCCCACTCCCGGGTGGCCGTCGAGACGATGGTGACCACCGGGCTGGTCCATGTTGCGGGGGAAGTGACGACCGAGGCTTACGTCGAGATCCCCCGGATCGTCCGTGACACCGTGCTGCAGATCGGCTACGACTCGTCGACGAAAGGATTCGACGGCGGGTCCTGTGGTGTCGAGGTCTCGATCGGGCAGCAGAGCCCCGACATCGCGCAAGGCGTCGACACGGCATACGAGAACCGGATCGGCTCCGACGCCGGCACCGATGCCTACGACAAGCAAGGCGCCGGCGACCAGGGCCTGATGTTCGGATACGCCTGCGATGACACGCCCGAGCTCATGCCCCTGCCGATCCACCTGGCCCACCGGCTGGCCGAACGGCTCACCGCGGTGCGCGTCAGCGGTGATGTCGCCTACCTGCGTCCCGACGGCAAGACCCAGGTGACCATCGAATACGACGGCACCCGGGCAGTGCGGCTGGACACCGTCGTCGTGTCCAGCCAGCACGCCGCAGACATCTCGCTCGAGCGGCTGCTGAAGCCCGATGTCACGAGGCACGTCATCGAACCGGTGCTCGCCGAACTCGCCCACGGCGGTTCGACGCTCGATGCTTCCGACTATCGCATCCTGGTCAATCCCACCGGCCGGTTCGAGATCGGTGGCCCGATGGGGGACGCGGGCGTGACCGGTCGCAAGATCATCGTCGACACCTACGGCGGGATGGCCCGGCACGGCGGGGGCGCCTTTTCCGGCAAAGACCCGTCCAAGGTGGACCGCTCGGCGGCCTACGCCACCCGGTGGGTCGCCAAGAACGTCGTCGCTGCCGGGCTAGCCCGCCGGTGCGAGGTGCAGGTCGCGTATGCGATCGGCACTGCCCACCCGGTCGGGCTCTACGTCGAGACTTTCGGCACCGAGACCATGCCGGTCGACGCGATCCAGCGGGCGATCACGAGTGTCTTCGACCTGCGTCCGGCCGCGATCGTCGACCAACTCGACCTGCTTCGTCCCATCTATCGGCAGACTGCGGCATACGGGCACTTCGGGCGCACCTCGCTCGCCGGCACGGAGAACGCCTTCACGTGGGAACGCACCGATCGAGTCGAAGAACTGCAGGCGGCAGCTCACGGCTGAGGCGCCGCTCCCGGGCCCGATACCGGGTGGCCGGTCGGTGGCTTGTCAGTGGCTCGTCGGAAGCTCGTCGGAAGCTCGTCGGTGGCCACAGCTAGATTCACGGTATGCCGCACGTCGACCTGTCCCGGGCCCGCGAGCCACGTGGGGTCGCGGCGCGCACGGAGCCGGTGCAGCGGGCCTCGCGGGCTCCGTCTGTGCCGGTCGCGGAGGTCGTGGTCGACACCGGCCTCGCGCATCTGGATCATCCTTTCGAATACGCGGTCCCGGTCGCCCTGACCGACTCCGTCCAACCCGGGGTCCGGGTGCGGGTCCCGTTCGCGGGGCGGGATCGAGACGGCTTCGTCGTAGCTCGCCACGCTGCCGCCACACACCCGGGCAAGCTCGCGCAGATCCGCCGGGTGGTCAGTGCCGAGCCGGTGCTCCTGCCGCACACCCTGGCCTTGTGCCGCGCGGTCGCCGATCGGTATGCCGGCTCGCTCACCGATGTGCTCCGGCTGGCGGTGCCTAAGCGGCACGCTGCGGCCGAGCGGGCTCTGCCGGTCGAAGCCCCGGCGTTGGAGACCGTGGCAGCACCGGAGCTGGGGCCGTGGGAGGCATATCCGGCCGGTCCGGCATTCCTGCGCAGGCTGGCGGTCGGCGAGGCACCGGCCGCGGTGTGGGAGGCACTGCCCGGCCAGCCACCCGACCTCGACTGGCCGGCCGCCCTGGCGGTCGCAGCCAGCACGGCTGTGGCGGCCGGCCGGGGCGCGGTGATCGTGCTGCCTGATCACCGGGACCTCGATCGACTCGATGCCGAGCTGACCGCGCGGCTGGGTCGTCGTCGGCACGTGCGGCTCACCGCCGACCAGGGCCCACAAGCGCGATACACGGCATGGCTGAAAGTGCTCCGAGGCCACGTCAGGTGCGTCATCGGCAGCCGCGCAGCCGCGTTCGCTCCAGTGCGTGAGCTGGGACTGGTGGCCTGGTGGGACGACGCCGACGACCTGCACGACGAGCCCCGGTCGCCCTATCCGCACGTCCGCGAGATCCTCGGCCAGCGCGCCCAGCAGGAGTCCGCGGCGTTGCTCGCCGGCGGTTTCACCAGGTCGGTGGCACTGCAGCAATGGGTCCAGGACGACCGGGCCGCCGAGATCCGTCCAGCGACCGCGACTGCCCGGGCGAGCCGGCCTCGAGTCGTGGTCGCCGGGGAGGCCACCGGCGCCACCACCGACAGCGCGGCGGCGCACGCCCGGTTGGCACCCCAGGCCTGGCGGGCGGCGGCGCGTGGGCTGGAGCGGGGCCCGGTGCTCGTGCAGGTGCCACGAGGCGGCTACCTGCCGACGCTGTCCTGCCAGAGCTGCCGTTCACCGGTCCGCTGTCCGCGATGTCATGGTCCGGTGGGGCTCGGATCGACCGGCGTTAGCCTCGGATGTCGTTGGTGCGCAACCCTGTTCCGGGAGCGGGAGCTGGAGTGCCCGCAGTGTGGCGATCGCCGGGTGCGCTCCAGCGTCGTCGGGGCGACGCGCACGGCCGAAGAGCTGGGGCGAGCCTTCCCGGGCGTGCCCGTGCTGACGTCCAGCGGCGACCAGGTGCTTGCTCAGGTGGGCGAGGACCCGGCGCTGGTCATCGCCACGCCGGGTGCCGAACCGCCCGCCGCCCACGGGTATACCGCGGCCCTGCTGCTCGACGCGTGGGCTCTTCTCGACCGACCGGTGCTCGACGCCCAGATCGAGACGCTGCGGCGCTGGCTGGCCGCCGCATCCCTGGTGCGCCCGGGCGCCGAGGGTGGTGTCGTCGTCGTGGCTGGAGTCCCTGTGGGGCCGCGCCCGCCGGCTGTGGAGGCTTTGGCGCGTTGGGATCCGGTCTGGCTCGCAGCCCGCGAGTTGAGTGAGCGCAAGGATCTCGGGTTGCCGCCGGCCGTGGTCATGGCCCGGCTGGTCGGTGAGCGCCGGGTCGTCGCTGCCGCCGTCGACGACGCGAGCCGGCAGCTGCACGAGCGCGGCGTCGAGCTCGTCCACTACGGCCCGACACTGGTCACTGCCGGCGCGACGCACCCATCGCAGCCCACACGCTCACCAAACCCATCCGGTCCGGCCGGCCTGCGAGATACCAGTTCGGCCGGAACCGATGCCGGCCACCCCCGTCTAGGCCAGCCCGAGGCGCCGGCCCCGGTCGCGTCGGTGCTGCGCGTGAGCTGCCACGAGGCCGGTGAGTTGGCGGCAGCGCTGCGAACGGTCGCCGCTCAACGCAGCGCCCGCAAGGCCCCTGGCCCGTTGCAGATCCGGCTGCACTGGCCTGGATGACTGCCTGGATGACTGATCAGCGGCCACCGGACCGACCGGACTGCTCCGTGACCGCGTGGCACCTTAGACTGAGTGAACCGGTCCGCCACGGCACGGGCACCTGTCCCGGGAGCGTCGGCGCCGGAACAGCCGCAACCCACCCGTCGAAGGAACCACGTGTCGGTCAAACCCATTCGCCTCTTCGGTGACCCGATCCTGCGCACACCCGCTGAGCCGGTCGTCGACTTCGACAAGGAGCTGCGCCACCTCGTCGCGGACCTCACCGACACGATGCTCGACGCGCCGGGCGCGGGCTTGGCCGCACCTCAGATCGGGGTCGGGCTGCGGGTCTTCGTCTACTACGTCGACGGAACCGTCGGCCACCTGATCAACCCGTCGCTCGACCTCGGCGAAGACATCGACGAACAACCTGAGGGGTGCCTGTCGTTGCCGGACCTGAGCTTCCCCACGCCACGGGCCTACCGCGCGGTGGCGACCGGCTGGGATCAGCACGGTGAGCCGGTCACCATCGAGGGCACCGAGCTGCTGGCTCGGGCGGTGCAACACGAGACCGATCACCTGGACGGCATCCTGTTCATCGACCGGCTCGACCGTGAGCAACGCAAACTCGCGATGAAGGCCATCCGAGAAGCCGAGTGGGCCGGTGGACCGGTGCCCGTGGTCAAGGCCAGCCCACACGCGACTCTCGGTTTGGGGCTCTGACATGAGGGTCGTCTTCGCCGGCACACCCGAGGTGGCCCTGCCTAGCCTCGAGGCCATCCACGCGTCACACCACGAGATCGTCGCGGTCGTGACCCGCCCGGACGCCCCGGCCGGCCGGGGCCGTCGCCTCGTGCCTTCGCCGGTGCGGGCCCGTGCGGAAGACCTCGGCATCCCGGCGCTCACCCCGGCCACTCCGAAAGACCCCGAGTTCCTCGCCCAGCTGACCGAACTGGCGCCAGACTGCTGCCCGGTGGTGGCCTATGGCGCGTTGCTGCCGCCGGTGGCGCTCGACATCCCGCACCACGGCTGGGTGAATCTGCACTTCTCGCTGCTGCCGGCCTGGCGTGGCGCGGCACCAGTTCAGCGCGCTGTGCTCTCCGGCGACGAGATCACCGGGGCCAGCACCTTCCAGATCGAGCGTGGCATGGACACCGGGCCGGTCTACGGGATGCTCACCGAGGCCGTCCGGCCCCGGGACACCAGCGGCGACCTGCTCGGCCGACTCGCCACGGCCGGAGCGGGACTGCTCGTGGCCACCCTCGACGGCATCGAGGACGGCTCACTGGTCGCGCGACCACAAGAAACAGAAGGCGTGTCGCTGGCACCCAAGATCGAGGCCGACGACGCTCAGGTCGATTGGCACAAACCGGCGCTCGCCGTCGACCGGCTGGTCAGGGCCTGCACCCCGGCTCCGGGAGCCTGGACGGTGTTCCGCGACGAGCGGCTCAAGCTCGGGCCGGTCGAGCCCGTCGGCGAGGACGTGGCCTCGGGGCTACCCCCGGGTGAGCTGCTGGTCACCAAACGCGAGGTGTATGCCGGCACCGGCGGCGGTGCGGTGCGGCTGGGCCTAGTGCGACCACACGGCAAGAAAGACATGCCCGCCGCGGACTGGGCCCGCGGGGTGCGGATCGAGGCCGGTGAACGGCTCGGTGCCGGCGCCTGAGCGGCCCCGCCGGTCGCGCCAGGGCCACCAGCCGAGCCGGTCCCGGCAGCGTCCGGCAGAACGATCCCGGCGGTCCGACCCGGCCCGGCGGGCGGCATACACCGTGCTCCGAGCTGTCGATGGGGGAGCCTACGCGAACCTGGAGCTACCGAAGATCCTTCGCAGCCAACGGATCTCGGGTCGTGATGCGGCTTTCGCCACCGACCTGGCCTACGGCACGCTCCGGTTGCGGGGACGCTATGACCCGATCATCGCCCTGGCAGCCGATCGCACCCTGATCAGCATCGACCGGCCGGTGCTCGACACGCTACGGCTCGGCGCACATCAACTGCTGGGTATGCGGGTGCCCGAGCACGCCGCCGTGGCCGAGACCGTCGCGTTGGCCCGCCAGGTCAACGGCTCCGGTGCAGCAGGATTCGTCAACGCCGTGCTGCGCCGGGTCAGCGAACGCTCACTCGACTCCTGGCTCGACGCGGTGGCCCCGGCCGACTCAGAAACCACTGCCGCACTGGCCGTTCGTGAGTCACACCCACCGTGGATCGTCAAAGCCCTACGGCAGGCACTGATCGGCCACGGCCAGGCCACGCCCGACACCGTGGATGCCCAGCTTGCCGAGCTGCTCGCCGCCGACAACGACCCGGCCCGGGTGTCGCTCGTGGCCCGGCCTGGTCTGGCGACCGTCGACGAGCTGCTTTCCGCTGGAGGCGAGCCCGGGCGATGGGCACCGACAGCGGTGCAGCTGCCCGGAGGTGACCCCGGGGGCCTCGCCGCCGTGCGTGAGGGCCGGGCCGCGGTGCAGGACGAAGGCTCACAGCTGGTCACCCTGGCCCTGGCCGCCGTCGCCGTGGCATCCGGGCCGGCACACGGCACGGGGGAGCGCTGGCTGGACATGTGCGCCGGTCCCGGCGGCAAAGCCGGCCTGCTGGCCGCGCTGGCCGTCGAACGTGGAGCCCGGTTGGTAGCCAACGAGATCAGCGAGCACCGGGCCGACTTGGTGCGCTCCACGCTCGGTGCCGCGATCGCAGCCGCGCCGGCCGACGCGGTCGAGGTGCGCGTCACCGACGGGCGGCAGATCGGCAGCCTCGAGCCCGCGGCATACGACCGGGTGTTGCTCGACGCACCGTGCACCGGGCTCGGCGCTTTGCGGCGCCGCCCGGAAGCCCGCTGGCGGCGCACCAGTGCCGACCTGGCGACGTTGACGAAACTGCAGCGCGAGCTGCTGCACAGTGCGCTGGACGCGACCCGGCCCGGGGGAGTGGTGGCCTACGTGACGTGCAGCCCGCATCTGGCCGAGACCCGGTTCGCCGTGGCCGACGTGCTCAAGCAACGTCACGATGTGCACGAGCTGTCGCCGTCGGAGGTCGGTGAAGCCCTCGATGCGGTGGCGCCCGGACTGCTGGGCTCGCTGGCGGCCGGGCCGGATCCGTCCGATACGTCGGCCGTGCAACTGTGGCCGCACGTCCACGGCACCGACGCGATGTTCTGCGCACTGCTGCGCAACGGCTGACCGCAGCCGCGCCTGCCGGCACGACCGGCCGGTGATCCGTGATCAGTGGAAGCCGGGTGGTCCCCGAATGCCTATCGTTGGCCACGTGTTGATCTCACCGAGCATCCTGACGGCCGATTTCGCCAACCTCCAGACCGAGATCGAGCGGGTCGGCAACGCCGACTGGCTGCACGTCGATGTCATGGACAACCACTTCGTGCCCAACCTCACGCTCGGGCTACCGGTCGTCGAGTCGTTGCTGCGGGTCGCTCCGTTGCCGGTCGACTGCCACTTGATGATCGACGACGCCGACCGGTGGGCACCGGGCTACGCCGAGGCCGGAGCCGGTTCGGTGACCTTCCACGTCGAAGCCGCAGCCGACCCGGCGGGGCTGGCCCGACGGATCAGGGCCGCCGGTGCCCGGGCCGGCATGGCACTCAAACCGGCGACCCCGTGGGCCCCGTATGCCGACCTGCTTCCTGAGCTCGACATGGTGCTCGTGATGACCGTCGAGCCAGGTTTCGGCGGGCAGTCGTTCATGGCCGACCAGTTGCCCAAAGTGGCCCAGGTCCGTGAGGCCGTTCGCCGACAGGGCGGCGAGGTCTGGATCCAGGTCGACGGGGGCGTGAGCGCCCGGACGATCGAGGCCTGTGCCGAGGCTGGCGCGGACGTGTTCGTCGCCGGCTCAGCGGTATACGCCGCCGAGGATGCCGCCGCTGCTGTCGAGCAGTTGCGGGCCCTGGTGGCCAGCCACGGTCATTGAGCCAGCTCACATCTGCTCCGGCCCAAGCATGCGGCTTCACCCCATACACTGTGGCCCACGTGCTCCGGGGTCGGTGTAATTCCGAACCGGCGGTGACAGTCCGCGACCCGACCGCAGCCAGCGGCCGGTTGACCTGGTGGAACTCCAGGACCGACGGTGAAAGTCCGGATGGGAGGTAGCACGACACGTCGGCATGCCGGCGTGCAGCAAGGTGCGCTCGTGCGCCTTCGAGGTTCCCGGAATACGTCCGTGACGCAAGTGTCCAGGTGACGTAGAGGAGGAACCGTTGAACAGCCTGATCGCCGCGGCCGACGAGTCGCAGAACATCTTCCAGACCCTTATCGATGCGGCCATCCCGATCGGCGACTACCAGTTGCACTGGCTCGAGTTCATCGGGGTGGTCATCGGCATCGCGTCGGCATGGTTCGGCATGAAACGCCTGGTGTGGGCTTGGCCGGTCGGCATCCTCGCCAACATCATGCTGTTCTTCGTCTACATCGGGGCCGCATTCGGCTCCGAGACCCGGATCCCGCTCTTCGGCCAGTCCGGCCGGCAGATCTTCTTCATCGTGGTCAGCACCTACGGGTGGTGGCGCTGGGCCCAGCAACGACAGGCCACCGGCAGCCGGACCGCGCCGGCCATCGTGCCCCGGTGGATGACGAATCGGGAGCGCCTCTACACGGCGGCCGGCTGGCTGGTCGGCACCCTCGCGGCCCATCAGGTGTTCGTCGCGTTGTGGAACCTCGCCCCCAACCCCTACTGGCAGCCGCAATGGTGGTTCTACTGGTGCGACGCATGGATCTTCGTCGGCTCCTTCATCGCGACCTACGCGATGGCCCGCGGCTGGAACGAGTTCTGGCTGTGCTGGATCGCGGTCGACCTTGTCGGTGTGCCGCTCGGCTTCGCCACCGGCTACGTCCCGACTGCGGTGATGTACAGCTTCTACGGCCTGTTCGTCATCTACGGCTTCACCCAGTGGGTCAAGGCGACCCGTGAGGAAGGCGCCCAGAATCGAGCGGTCGCGGTGAAATCCTGAACGCTGGGTAGGCTGTCCGGCGTGAAGACCTTCGAGCAGCTTTTCGCGCAGCTGCAGGACCGCGCGAGCACACGCCCGGCGGGCTCGGGCACGGTCGTCGCCCTCGACGCCGGTGTGCACACGATCGGCAAGAAGGTGCTCGAAGAGGCAGCCGAGGCATGGATGGCCGCCGAGCATGAAAGCCCGGAACGCACGGCCGAAGAGATCAGCCAGCTCTTCTACCATGCGCAAGTGCTCATGCTCGCCAAGGGCCTCACCCTCGACGACGTCTACGCCCACCTCTGACCGATCGACTGGACCACCGACTGATGCTGCGAATCGCCGTGCCCAACAAGGGCTCCCTGTCCGAGCCAGCTGCCGACATGCTGCGCGAGGCCGGCTACAAAGTGCGCCGTGACAGCAAAGAGCTCGTCGTGGCCGACCCCGACAACGAGGTCGAGCTGTTCTACCTGAGGCCCCGTGACATCGCGGTCTACGTCGGGTCGGGCACGGTCGATGCCGGGATCACCGGCCGCGACCTGCTGCTGGATTCGGGCAGTGACGCGGTCGAGGTGATGCCACTCGGTTTCGGTCGCTCGACCTTCCGGTATGCCGCCCCCTCGGGCACCGCGCGGGAGCTGGCCGCGATCAGCGGGAAACGAGTGGCCACGAGCTATCCGGGACTGGTCCGCGAGCATCTCGACCGGTCGGGGGTGACAGCTGAGGTCGTGCGCCTCGACGGAGCCGTCGAGACCGCGATCACCCTCGGGGTCGCCGATGTCATCGCTGACGTCGTCGAGACCGGGACGACCCTGCGAAATCAGGGGCTGGAGGTGTTCGGAGAGCCGATCCTGCG
The DNA here is from genome assembly GCA_002748155.1 of Actinomycetales bacterium. Taxonomy (GTDB): domain Bacteria; phylum Actinomycetota; class Actinomycetes; order Actinomycetales; family Dermatophilaceae; genus Phosphoribacter. Next base: position 68,552 of record PDRO01000008.1, read on the forward strand.
CTCGGAGGCGGTGCTCATCCGGGATTCGCGGGTCGCCGAAGAGAACGGCACGGCCGTGTTGCGGCGCCGCCTGCTCGGAGTCGTCACGGCCCGCGACTACGTGATGCTCGACTACGACATCCCGGCCCGGCTGGTCGACCAGGCCTGCATGCTCGCCCCCGGTCTCGAATCCCCGACGGTGTCGATGCTGCAGGACCCGGAGTGGAAGGCGGTCCGGGTCCTGGTGCCTCGGGAGCGGGCCAACCGGGTCATGGACGAGCTCTACGAACTGGGGGCCAGGGCGATCCTCGTGACGCGGATCGCGGCCTGCCGACTGTGAGGAGAGCTTTTCGTGAGCAAGTCCAGTGGTGACCGAGAGCAGGGTCGGAGCACGAACGTCGATCCGTTCGCGGTGTTCCAACCACGCCGCGGGCGACGGGTGGCGATCGGTCTGGCGGTGGCGGTCGTCTCGGTCTTCACCTTCGTCGCGGTGTTCATCGCGCCCTCCCGGATCAACGACTACCAGATCTCGGACCGGCTGCTTATCGCCTCGATCGGCTGGATACTCGCCCTGCTCTTCTGGCGCTACGCATCGATCAAGGCGACCCCGTCGCGTGAAGGCCTCGTGGTGCGCAATCTCTTCGTCACGACCACACTGACCTGGCCACAGATCGTGGCCATGCAGTACGGCGACGGTGCGCCCTGGCCCACCCTCGAGCTCAACGACACCGAGACGATCGCCGTCATGGCGATCCAGCGCTCGGACGGACGCCGCTCGATCGAGGAGGCCCGCCGACTCAACACTCTGATCAAGGGCCTCGGCGAGGCTGTCGAGACGTGAACGACCCCGGTCCCGAGCGGACGCGGCCCGGCATCCAGGCCACCGGCCCGGGGCTGGGAGCCATCGTGCGGGACCGATGGGATGTGTTGGCCGTGATCGCGGCCGGTGGCGGCCTGGGCAGCGCCCTGCGCTGGCTCGTCGCGACAGCGGGGCCGCACGCCCCCGACGAGGTCCCGTGGGCCACGTGGGTCGTCAACGTCACCGGGGCGCTGGTGCTGGGAGCGCTCGTCACGGTGCTCGCCGAGATCTGGCCGCCCAGACGTTACCTGCGACCCTTCTGGGGGGTAGGTGTGCTCGGCGGGTACACGACCTTCTCGACGTACGCCCTCGAGGCCCACCTGCTGGTGCAGGCCGGGCGGCCGGCGCTCGCCGGTGCCTACGCCCTCGGCACCCTGCTCACCGGCATACCAGCTGCCTGGCTCGGCATGGTGCTCGCCAAAGCCGCACTCAAGCGCCGGGGCCGGCCCGGTGAATCCGACGACACGAGGAGAGACCGATGACCCTGCTCGGCCCAGCCACCAGACTCACCGTCATCGTCGGCGAATCCGATCAAGCCCACCACCGCCCGCTCTACACCGAGATCGTCCACCGTGCCCATGCCGCCAATCTCGGTGGGGCAAGCGTGTTCCGGGGCGTCGAAGGCTTCGGCAAGTCCAGCCGGATCCATACCAGCCGGCTGCTGTCGCTGTCGGAAGACCTGCCGGTGGCGATCGTCATCGTCTCGTCGGAGGACCGGATCCGGGCCTTCCTGCCGGAGATCGAAGAGCTGGTCACCGGCGGCATCGTCATGCTCGAGCAGGTCGAGGTCGTCAAGTATGCCGGTCGACCGGGGCCCGACCGCACGGGTGAGCCGTGACCCTGCTGCTGGTCGTCGTCGGCGGCGCCATCGGGGCGCCGCTGCGCTACCTCGCCGACCTGTGGGTGCAGGCCCGGCACGACAGCGTGCTCCCGTGGGGAACATTGTCGGTCAACGTGATCGGGTCGTTCGCTCTCGGGACGGTGGCTGCCTTAGTGCTTCGCCACGCCGTGTCGGACTGGGTGTATGCCGTCGTCGGCACCGGGCTGTGCGGGGCGCTCACCACGTTCTCCACCTTCGGCTACGAGACGGTGCGCCTGGCGCTCGAAGGCTCTCGAGCGGCCGCCCTGCTCAACGTGGCGGTCAACCTCGTCGGCGCATACGCCGCGTGCGCGTTCGGGTGGTGGGTCGGCGGGCTGGCCTGACCCCCGATGCCCGGGCCTGTCCCGCGGGGCGGCCACGACCAGCCACCGCGAACCATGCCGAACCCGGACGAATCCTCAGGGACTCAGCGGATTCCCCTATTCGCCGGTGGTCCGGTCAGCCGGTGTCCAGCACCAGATGAGCCCGGTCCCTGGTCCGGTCCCGGTCGAAGAGCGTCTGCTCCTGCGCGGCCCACCGCTCCCAATGGGGGGAGTAGGTCTGCCCATCCCGGTCGATCCCGCGGCGTCGGCGCAGGCGAGTCGGAGCATCCATCCAGACGCGCAGCGCCGCGAGCTCACCTGCCGGGGAGGCTGAGCTGCCGCAGCCCTCAACGACGAGCCGGGATGTCCACCCCAGCTCGACCGGATCGCCCCAGCGATCGCCGTGCCAGTCCCAGGGTCGCCATCGCGGCGCCTCCCCGCGGGCCAGCGGCTCGAGAACGAGGGCTGTGAGCCGATGCACCCCCTCGGCCAGACCGTCCCAACCGGGGTACAGCGAGTCCATGTGCACGATGGGTGCAGATAGGCGGGCCGCCACTGCCGCTGCCAGGGACGTCTTACCGGCCCCACTGGGGCCGTCGATAGCGACCACCACTGCCCGGCCACAGCGCGGTTGCGCGCAGACCGCGCGCCGAGTCACCGACTCGACGTCATCAGGATCAGGGCCGACCGACACAGCGAGTCACCGTAGCCCAAATCCGTCGACGTTCCTGGGCCGACCGCGTGGTGACCTGCACGAAACCGTCGTCGGACGGTGGGTCGCACCCCGCATGTAGCAGGTTCGGCCGGAAATGGTAGCTGTGCAGGCGCTATCGGCGGCCGAACCTCCTACACGTGGCGCTCCTGCCCGCGAAACAGCACTGATTCTCCCGCCCCGCAAGGGCATTCTCACGTCACGATGTGCTCACCCCACCCACCCATCAGTGAATCCGGGCTTGGTCTCCCTCAGCTGACTCGAGACTGAGCCCCGGTTGCTGGTGAGCCCCGGTTGGTGGTGAGCTTGGAGGGGATCCTCGGTGCCTTACTCGCCGTTGTCGATAACGATGTGGTCACCGCTGTTCCCGATGAACAAAGGATGGCTGGCTCACCGGCAGTCAGGAAACCAGCAGACTTGCTGGATCCATCTTGCCGGCTCTCCAGGCCGGAACGAATCCCCCTAGCATCCCTGCCGCTGGGCCGAGGAGAAGCAGAAGCCAAGCAACCACCGGAAGCACCATCTCATGTCCCGCCACCCAAGCTAATGCACCCGATACGGCCACCCCTATCGCCCAGCCTGTGTATCCGCCTATGCTACCCAACATGGCAGATTCAACAAAGAACTGCCGTGTGACCCACATCCTGCTTGCGCCCATGCTCAATTCGACACCCACCTCCCCCCGCCTCGCAATGACTGCCATCAGCATCGTGTTCCCGATGATTGCAGCGCTCGCCACCACGGTCACCAACGTTAAGACAAGCACGAGCTGCGCGACACTGCCGGAAATGCTCCGTTCGATTCGGTCCGCCCTGGCCGGAACCGAGACCCGCACTGCCTCCGCCTTAGCCTCTGCGAGCTGCGCTGGCAGTGCCGCGCCTACTCGCTTTCCCAAAGCTGGCGCGGCGCGCACTGCGATCAGGTAGTCCTCGTCTTGTACCCCCAATCGTCCAATGATGTCCGGCGAGACGATCAGGCTCTGTGAGGCTGCGAGCGAATTGCCAGCATCGCCGACGGTGGCCACAACCCGAATAACTGCGCTTCCTACCCGAATGTAGCCGGGTACGTCAACACCCAACTCACCTGCCAAAGCAGTCCCAATCACACACACAGACGGATCTGCGGACCAGGAAGCGGTTGTCGGCATGGTCCCTTTGATGAGAACAACGCCGTGGGCGGACATGCCTGCTGGGGTCGCCGTGATCAGCCTCGCCTGGCCCGTTCCCCCTCCAGATAGGGAGCGGACCTCAACCACGCCCGAGTCCGAGTTGAACATTGGCTCGAACACGCCTCCACGAATGACGTTGGGCATTCCTTGGAGTCTTTCCTCAAGAATCGTCCAGTGAGCGACCGACGAGGGCACAGAAGCAGAAACAGTGCTGTCGCCCATCTCCTGGAACTGATCCGCGATGCTATTCGTGGAACTCTGTGCGCTGGCCAGCACGACAACGGCGGATGAGACGCCAGCGCTCATGGTCAAAATGCTGAGAGCGTTTTTCTTCCAGCGGCGAAGCAGCCCAAGAAGAACCCACCTCATCCATGACGCGCGTCGGTCTCTCTTTGGCCTATTGTCACTGCTCATGATTCGTCACATATTCGCCCGTCACGGAGCCGCACCACCGATTTGGCCCTACTCATGACATAGTTGTCGTGAGTAACCACAATGACAGTCGTCCCACCCTTGTGCAGATCATCCAGCAATTCCATAATAGAACGAGTCGTGACGGAGTCGAGATTGCCGGTTGGTTCGTCACAAATAACGACCGGAGTCTTGCGAGCAAGAGCCCGTGCGATCGCAACTCGTTGCCGCTCACCGCCGGACATTCTCGCCGGCAAACTATTGGCCTTCGCCTCTAACCCTACGCTGGAAAGCGCTCGCATCGCATCGCCGGGCCGACCAAAGGCTAAGCCCAATTCAATGTTTTCACGTGCGGTTAGGTGTTCCACGAGATGGAATGATTGGAATACGAACGAGAAGGTCGCGGCTCGCGTGCGTGTCCTTTGTCGCTGAGAGAGCCCCATGGACGATACGCCGTTGATCACGACGTCCCCGCTGTCGGGCTTCATCAGTAGTGAGATCAGGCTCACTAGAGTTGACTTACCCGACCCGCTGGGACCGACGAACGCAACATAATCGCCGGGTTCAATAACCATGCTCAAGCCCCGTACCGCCCTTGTCCCATTTGGATAAGTGCGGTACAGGTCAACTAACTCGATCGCGCCGGCCACTAGCCGTCCCAAAGAACGAGGCGCGATCCATCCTTCAGTTCAGGGGAACTGGTGGAGACCATGCACTCTCCTGAAACACACACTCCGACTTCCACTGCGATTCGTTTGGTTCCGTCTCCTGTTTCAACCAACACTTGTGGCTCCTGGTGCGCGCCGACCAGTGCAATGGATGGGACTATGATTCCCGGATGCTCGTCTCCTGCCACGCGAATCTGCAAGGTGTCGCCATCCTGTAGACCCTCTGTGGTGGACACCCTCAGCGTATAGAATGATTGCGCAGAAGCGTCTTCGTCTTTAATTGCCGCATCCGCTTCGCCAAGCTCCCCAAGAAGGCCCGCGGAGGACTTGACGGGAGCGCCGGCCTTGGGTTTGAAATAGTCGGCGTCGCCATGAGCTATAGCAATGTGATAGCTCGCCTCCATGCTGAGCACGCGTAGCTCCGATCCCTGATCCAGTAGGGCACCTAGGGTCGGTGGTGTTTCGAAGACGACGGGGAGTCGGGGAAGAAATATAACCCGTCCCCGCTCGAGTTGCTCTCCACCTGAAAAGTTTGCGGGATCGTACCCCGCGTTCGCATACAGCTTCTTCAAAGCCGCCGCCGTAGTCGCGCCGAACTTGCCGGTTATTTTTCCCTTGAAGAGACCTGCCGACTTGAGGCTCTGTTGTAGTTGTTTTACATCCGATCCCACGTCCCCTTCGTGGAGGTCGCGGAACATGGGAATATCGCCAGCCAGAACGAAGACCGGATATGCGGCAACTTCTAGTAGGAGGTCGGCCTCGTTGATTGGGACGTCCTGTGGCGGAACGCGCGTGACGATGGAGACGTGATCTGGCGGTAGCGTTGGGATGGAGATGCTGGTGGCAAAGGCAGGTGTCACCCGGAGTGATCCGGGAATCCATTGCTCTAGTGCCCCTGTGCGCGCCGTGCCAATCACTCGAATGGGCTCCGGTTGCGCTCCTGCAGCGCGCTGGTTTGCGTCAGTCGCACGCCAGGCTATTGCCAAAGGCACGGCGATAGCAACTGAGACCAGAATAGCTATCGCTATCTTTCGCATGATCACATCTCAGTCATTGCCGAGGGCATTGAGGGCCTCTCTGGCTCGCACGCGGGACTCACGCAGTGATTCAGATAGCGCCATGAGCTCGGATTCGTGATGGATGATGTAGTTGGCACTCCGTCGAATGAGTTCGTCATCGAGCACGCCTCGCAAATCTGCCTGTTCTTGGCATCTTGCGTCGGTGACCGCTATCGCGATCTCCTCAGGCGTAACCGGTTGTGTGGCTCCTCGAGTCCCCAGGCGCGAGCGGGCGAGCGCTAGAGCTTCTTTCGGCGAAGCAACATCGATGTCGCTCTTGGCCATGCATTGAGAGTACGCCTTGAGAGCTTCAGAGTATGCCTGAGAAGTAACGATCTCAGTGCCGATTCGGGTTAACTCCCCGGGAAGATTGTTCAACCTGAGGAAATCCTGTATGCTCCCGTAGACTGTCTTTCGAGCTTCGGCGTAGCACCCAGTCGTCGATGCACTCACGAGTACGTCGCCGACTTGGACAGTCTCTTCTGGTCCGGTGTCTCCAAGAGCTTCGTCGAATTCCCGGCGCTCACTCTCCGGAAGGGATTCCGCGAAACGCGTTAGGGGATCCTGCGCTCCTTTTTCTTCGACAAGCAGAACTCCGTAACCGAACTCTTGTGCCGTCTCCGAGTCGAGAAGCCCAAGCACTCCTGTCAAATGCGTTGGACGACCGATAGTTGGGACGTCACTGATAGGAACTGCGTAACCTCGTTGGTGCATGCATTCTGTAAAGAGGCGTTCCACGGCCGCATTCAGATCGGAGTTGTCACCTAGTGTCAGGACTGCCGCCCTGACGCTTGCGCTGACTTCGCCGGGGCCCTCGTCAGCGCAAGCGGAGAGCTGAAACATCATAAGGAGAACCAGAAGTCGGCGAAAGTTTCGCTGCATCACGGCTGACGTCGGCAATCTAGCAATACCCATTACGGACGTAGAACCAATCGATCGCGTCGTTGGCAGAGCCAAGCCACGCGAAACTGGACCGCGGGGCGAAGTTGAAGACCATGACGTCGCTAGGCCACATGTCGGCGACACCGCACCAGTGGTAGCTGTTCATTCTGTTTTTGCCGGACGAAGTCCGGTCGTCGGCGACATCCACATCACTCCAGCCGGTGTACGCTGACTCAAGGAGCTTGTTACCCCCGTAACTACTGTGTTGCCAGGCGCAAAAATGTCCGCCAGGGCAATAGCTGGAAGCAGCCGCCGGAGTTATCACCATTGCACCCGAAAGCGCGATGCTGGATACTAGGGCAAGAATGAGTCGGAACCGTTTTTTCAGCATTATATTTTCCCCTTCGAAACTGTGAGTGGGTTGCTTCTTGTGGAGTGAAGAGGGATGGGGCAGTTTCAAGTCCGGCAGCTGGAAAGGATGTAAGTCCGGCAGCTGTAAGGAGTACATTAAGGGGTATATGGGGCAAAAAGACTGCAGTTTAAGTGTGGCACGGGAGGGCATGTTCGTCAACGGATGTGTGTCGGGAGTCACACGCATGAGATGGGCTTGGGTAGAAAGGGCGCAACCACGTTCGCGGATTCTGATCCTCGCGCAGCGCGAAGGCCACAAGGTGGAAGCAAGCACTCAGCGCGTTCGCCATCACCCTCGCCGACCCGATGCCGGTCGCCGAGGACGCGTGAGTCAACGGACTCCTCTGACACCGTTGGCGCGATAGTCGTGTCGCGGTCGACACGGTGATTCGCTTGGGAGCCTGGGCCCGGTGGACGGGAGAGAATGGCCGGGTGCCGCTCTATCGTGACGAGGCGGTCGTGCTGCGGACCCACCAGTTGGCCGAAGCCGACCGGATCGTCACCCTGCTCACCCGGACCCGAGGCAAGGTCCGGGCCGTCGCCAAAGGGGTGCGGCGGACGTCCTCCCGTTTCGGGGCCCGGGTCGAGCCGTTCATGGTCGTCGACGTCCAGTGCTATGAGGGGCGCAACCTGGACACCATCGTGCAGGCCGAGACCCTTGCCGGCCACGGGGACGCGATCTGTCGTGACTATGCGGCATACACGGCGGCGACCGCGCTCGTCGAGACCTGCGACCGGCTCACCGAGGAGCACGAGCCGAGCACCCAGCAGTTCTTGCTGCTCGCCGGGGCACTCGGCTCCCTCGCGGGCGCCCAGCACGAGCCCGGTCAAGTGCTCGACGCCTACCTGTTGCGCGCGTTGGCGATCGCCGGATGGGCACCGAGCTTCTGCGACTGTGCCCGATGCGGCTCGCCCGGCCCGCACGCGTCGTTCAACATCGCTGCGGGCGGGGTCGTGTGCGCGGTATGCCGCCCGCCGGGCTCGGGTCGGCCGGCACCCGAAACGCTCGCGTTGCTCGGCGCATTGCTCACCGGTGACTGGGAGACCGCCGAGGCGGCTGCAGGGGTGCACCGCCGTGAGGGCGCGGGGCTGGTGGCGGCCTTCCTGCAATGGCACCTGGAGCGTGGGCTGCGGTCACTGCGATTGGTGGAGCGCACGTCATGACCCAACCAGCCGGCTACCAGCCACCCTTCCCGCACCCGTCGGGGGCCCGCCCACCGGCGATCCCCGCCGACGTGCTGCCCACCCATGTCGCCATCGTCATGGACGGCAACGGCCGGTGGGCCAACCAGCGTGGCCTGCCACGGACCAAGGGCCACGAAGCCGGCGAGGCCGCGCTGCTCGATGTCGTCGCCGGGGCCATCGAATTGGGTGTCCCATACCTGTCGGCATACGCCTTCTCGACCGAGAACTGGCGGCGCTCACCCGACGAGGTGCGTTTCCTCATGGGCTTCAACCGTGACGTGATCCGGCGGCGGCGCGACCAACTGCACTCGTGGGGAGTGCGGATGCGCTGGGTCGGCCGGCGGCCACGACTGTGGCGCAGCGTGATCCGGGAGCTCGAAGTCGCCCAGGAACTCACCCGGCACAACACCGGACTGACGTTGTATTTCTGCGTCAACTACGGGGGACGGGCCGAGATCGCCGACGCCGTGCAACGGATCGCCGACGCCGTTCAGGCCGGCCGGCTCAAACCGTCGTCGATCGACGAACGCACGATCGCCCGCCATCTCGACGAGCCGACGATGCCCGATGTCGACCTGTTCGTGCGCTCCTCGGGAGAGCAACGCACGTCGAACTTCCTTCTGTGGCAATCGGCATACGCCGAGATGGTCTTTCTCGACACCCTGTGGCCCGACTTCGACCGCCGCCACCTGTGGCAGGCGGTGCAGATATATGCCGCCCGCGACCGCCGCTACGGCGGTGCGATCGATGTCGTGCCGCCGGGCTGAGCGCCGACTGGCGGGAGACGCGCCAGCCGGCGCTGTGAGCTGGTCTGTGCGCTGGTCTCTTAGTGGGTCATGACCTTGGCCCGGGCCCGCTTGGAACCGCCGGACGTGGTGGCGTCTGCGAGCTCGAGCATCTCGTCGAGGCTCTCCTGGATCAGCCGCGGCAGCACGACGTAGTCCTTGACGATGTCGGTGCACACCGTCGCGGTGATCACCATGCGATCCCCGAGGCTCTGGCCGCCGAGCAGGATGCCGCTGCCGGCGGGCAGGAACCCGTAGACGTAGTACGTGTGCATCGGGGCACCGCCGTAGACCGGCTCGTCCTTGGGGCCACGCACGTTCGACACCGACACGTTGTAGAGCTTCGGCACGAGATTGCCGGGAATCCGGGAGATGACCTTCATCATCGGCGCGAGTGTCGCGACCGGCATGAACTCACTGGCTCGCCGGGTCAGGTGACTCGGCATACCGTCCCAGTTGTACTTGGCGGTGTCTGCAGCCCGCTGACAGAAGCGCAAGCGCTCCAGGGGTGAGTCGAGGTGGGTGGCCAGCGGCAGGAACAGCATGAACACCTGGTTGGCCCACCGCTCCTTCTCCTTACCGGTGCGCCACGAGATCGGTGCCGCGGCGATGAGCGGACGGCTCGGCACGCCACCGTGATCGGTCAGATAGCGCCGCACCGCGCCGGAGATGACGGCCAACAAGGCATCGTTGACCGTTCCGTCCACGATCTTGCCGACCCGACGCAGGTCCTCGATCGAGAACTCGAAATCCTCGATGGCCAGCTTGCCGGTGACCGTGCCGTTCACCTTGCTGAGCGGGGGCATGATCGTCGGGATCAACGACGCGACCTGGTGTTCGTCGTCGCTCCGGCGCCGGTTGGCGAGCGCGGCCAAGGGCTTGCTCAGCTCGCCCGGAACGAGCCGGGCAGCCGTGTCGAGCAGGAACTCTGGGCCCTCCTTGTGCAGGCGTCCGGCGAGCCAGACCGCGGTGTCCAACTGCAGGCGCATCCCACGCAACGGCTTGGTCGCCAAGCCGCTCACGCCGCGGACCAGCATCTCCGCCTTGCCACCGACCGGCTCCTTGCGGATCGGGACATCAGCCAGGTCGACGGTCGGAGCGTCCGAGAGCTGGTCGAAGATCGTCCAGATGACGGCGGCGTCGGCCAAGCCGTGGCTGACCTTGACGACGTAGGCGTAGCGGCCACCGGCGAGCCCCTCGACGACGTAGATCTGCCACAGCGGCTCGTCACGGTCGAGCAGTTGCGCCATGACCCGGTCGAGAGCCGCATGGAACTGGGTCTCGGTGCCCGGTTTCGGCAGCCGGATCCGGCGGACGTGTCGATTGAGGTCCACCTCACCGTCGACCCAGTAGCGGTTGTCGAGGGAAAGGGGAACGTTGCGTAGGCGCCACCGGAGCAGCGGTAGCTTCAGGAGTCGCTCCTTGACCCGCTCACGAAGGAACGCCAGCTCGTCGCGTGACTCCTCGTGTGGTTCGAAGACGGCGATCCCGGCCGCATGACCGGTCGTGCGGCCCGTGTCCAGCGACAGATACATCTCGTCCAGTCCGAGCAGCTTTTGCATCCCACGACCTCCTTGACGTTGGAGTTCCACGTCGACCGTAGGCCCGAATGGGCGAAAAGGCATCGGTCAGTGGGCGATTGGATGCCGCGAAATCCTGCGATGCACCGCAGGTTTGCCACTCAACAGTTCGGGCAGCGACCGAAGATCTCGAGCGTGTGGCTGACCTCCCGGAAGCCGTGTCGGGCGCCGACCCGCTCGGTCCACGACCCCAATCCGGGGTCCTGGATTTCGATAGTGCGTCCACACTCGCGGCAGATCAGGTGATGGTGGTGGTGGCTCGAACACTTGCGGTAGAGGGCTTCGCCGTCTTCGGTCCGCCGCACGTCGACACCCCCGGCGCTGGTCAGCGCAGCCAGCGCGCGGTAGACGGTGGCCAAGCCCACGGTCGAGCCTTTCGAGCGCATCCGGCCGTGCAGATCCTGCGCTGAGATGAAGTCGGTGCATTCATCGAGCACCGTGGCCACGGCCTGTTGTTGCCGGGTCAACGGCCGCGCGTTCACCGGGGATCACCGGCGCCCGGCGCTTCGGGCACCGGATGCTCGTCGTAGTGACCGCCGTGCGGGGCGTGTCGGTGCCCGTCGTGCAGGTAGTCGAGGTGACCGTCGTGCTCCACCGCCACGTGACCACAGCCGGGGCCGTGCTCGTGAGCATGGTCTTCGGCGACGATATGGCGGGTGCGCCGCACCCGGGCCAGCAGCGCCGCACTGAGGCTGGTGAGCAGGAACACCCCGATGGCCAGCAGCACGATCGTTCCACCGGACGGCGTATCGGCGAAGTAGGACACCACGACACCACCGACGGAGCAGAGCAACCCGATGAGCACGGCCCAGGCGAGCGCGGAACGGAAGCTCCGGCCGAGCACTTGCGACGTCGCATTGGGCACGATCATCAGGGCACTGATCAACAGCACGCCAACGATGCGCATGGAGACGACGACAGTGACGGCGGTGAGCACCGCCAGGGTGAGGTTGAGTGGCAGTACCGGCAGACCCACGGCGCGAGCCCACTCCTCGTCGTTGGCGACGGCGAAGAGGCGACGCAACAGCAGGCCGACGATGACGAGGATCGCCGCCGACAGGACTCCGAAGACCCAGAGATCGCTGGACTGGACGGTCGTGATCGCGCCGAAGAGGTATGCGGTGAGGGTCGCCGGCGTGCCCTTGGGAGACTTGGCGATGGCCACCACGCTGGCGGCGATGCCGCCGTAGAAGATAAGCGCCAGGGCCACGTCACCGTTGGCGCGCCCGGAGGTGCGGATCACTTCGACGACGACGGCCGCGAGCACCGCGGCGACGAGGGCCGTCCACACCGGCGACTCACCGAGCAGCAGGCCGACCGCCACGCCGGCCAGAGCGACATGCCCCATACCGTCACCGATGAGCGCCAGTCGCCGTTGCACCAGGAAGACACCGACCAGCGGGGCGACCGCCCCGACGAGAACTGCCGCGAGCAGAGCCCGTTGCATGAAGTCGAGGGCGAGCAACTCACTCATGACCAAGTCCTCGTGACGAGCTGCGCGGCAGATTGGTCCGCACCCGGAAACCGGCCCCGACGGACCCCTTCGGCCCTGCGGATGCGGTTGAACCGTCGCCCGATTCGTCGTCGGGCCCGTGGTGGTGATGCTGATAGCCGTGGTCGTGCAAGATCAGCGACGCGCGGGCCTCGAATTCGGCACGGGGGCCGTCGAAGCTGACCTGCCCGCCGTCGATGACGACGACGCGGGCCACGATATCGGCCAGAGCCGCCAGCTCGTGAGTGACGATGAGCATGGTCACGCCGGTGCCGGCCAGACGGGCGAGCACCCCGGCCAGCGCGTGCTGACTGGCGATGTCGACACCAGCCGTCGGCTCGTCCATGAGCAGCACGTCCGGCTCGCCGGCCAAAGCCCGGGCGATGAGTACCCGTCGCTGCTGCCCGCCGGACAACTCGGCCGTGTCCACGGTCGTCCGGTCGCCCATACCGACCAGGTCGATGGCTCGTCGGACCAGTGCCCGGTCCCGGTGGGTGAGTCTGCTCCACAGTCTCTTTCGCGGAAGCCGGCCGGTCGCGACGACCTCCTGGACGGTCGCCCGGACAGTGCCGGCCACGGTGTGCCGCTGCGGCACGTAGCCGAGCCGAGCGTGCTCACGGAACTCGGCACGCGGCATACCGAAGAGCTCGACCTCGCCCCGCACGTGGTCAGCCAGGCCCAACAGGCCCTTGACGAGTGTCGACTTGCCCGAGCCGTTCGGTCCGAGGATGGCAACGACCTCACCGGCTTGCACCCGCAGGTCGACCCCGGACAGGACGGGGTGCTCGCCGTAGCCGAAGGCGGCCCCGCGCAGGCACAGGACCGTCTCCGCGGTCGCGGCCGGTGTCACGAGCAGCCCTGTCCCACTTGCAGGGTGGCCAGATTGGCCCGCATGACCTCGAGGTAGTCCGAGCCCTTGGACTTGTTCGTGATCCCGGCCACCGGGTCGAGCGTGGCCACGCTCGTTCCGGTGCTCTCGGCGATGGTCCGGGCGAAGTCGGTGTCGACGAGGATCTCGGCGTAGATGCTCCGGACCCCCTCAGCCTTGACCGTGGCGGCGATGTCGGCGAGCTCGCGGGCCGAGGGCTCTTGGTCGGGCGACAGGCCCGCGATCGGCACCTGGGTGAGGTCGTAGCGGGCAGCCAGATATCCGAAGGCGGCGTGGCTGGTGACCAGGGTGCGGGACTCACAGGTGCGCAGGCCGGCAGCAAACTCTGCATCAAGGTCGGTCATCGAATCGGTGAATGCCGCTGCGTGGCGCTGGTATTCGTCCGCATGCTGCGGGTCGAGGTCGGCCAGCCGATCGGCGATCGCCGGGCCGATGGCGGCATACTTGGTCGGATCGAGCCAGAAGTGCGGGTCGAGATCGCCGTCGTGGTCGTGCGCGGCGGCATCGAGGTCGAGCTGGGCAGCGGGGGAGACGTCGAGCGCGCTCTCGGGGGTGACCTGCTCGACTGCCCGGTCGACGGCAGCCTGGAATCCCGCCGAATAGACCACCAGATCCATTGAGGAGATGGTCTCGACATCTTTCGGGGTGAGTTCGAGGCTGTGCGGTTCGGCTCCCGCCTTGGTCAGGGTCGTGACCTGCACGTGGGGGCCGCCGACCTGGGACACGGCGTATTCGATCGGGTAGAAGGACGCGGCGACCTGGAGCCGTCCGTCGTCGGCCGGTGGCGCCGCCTCGGTGCCGGCCCCGGGCTGCCCGCAGCCGCCGAGAGCTAAGGCAACGATCAGCGTGAGACAGGCTGTGACCGGGCCGGGCCAACGACGACGCGGCGAGCGGGAAACAGCTGGAGCGCGTGACGTCATGGCACCAGCATGATGAGAATGAGAACGATTGTCAATATCGCGCCGGGGCAGTGGGTGCTGTCAGAGCGAGTGTGGACACCGGCAGCACGGTCTGACGTTGGCTGGGCGATCGAGTGCTCGCTGGGCGGTTAGGTGTTGGCTGGGCGATCGGTCACTTCGGATTGGCCTGGATGACGGCGACAGCGGCGACCAGGATGAGCACGGCGAAGCGCATCAGCCGCTCAGGTGGGCTGAGCTGTGGCCACGTCAGATAGAACAGCCAGCCGAGGAAGAGCACGACCACGGTGGTGAAGAGGAAACCGAAGGTCGGCACGAAGACCCCCGCAACCATCAAGGCAAGGATGAGCAGGAAGGCGGCCGGTCGCGGAATCCTGTTGAGACGTTCGACCCAGGGCACGGAGGCGTGTTCGACACGGGAGCGGAAGGGCAGGCTCACCGCCCCAGGCTATCCGCCTAGCGCGGAAGTCCGTCGCGAGGTGGATACCCTAGCGAGCATGGCTTCCAGCACGTCCACCGTCGATACCGTTGTGAGCCTCTGCAAACGCAGGGGCTTCGTCTTCCCCTGTGGGGAGATTTACGGCGGCACGAGGTCGGCGTGGGACTACGGGCCGTTCGGGGTCGAGCTGAAAGACAACATCAAACGGCAGTGGTGGAAGGCCATGGTGCACGGACGTGACGACATCGTGGGCCTGGATTCCTCGATCATCCTGCCGCGCCAGACCTGGGTGGCGTCCGGGCACGTCGGCACGTTCAACGACCCGCTCGTCGAATGCCTTGCCTGTCACCGGCGTGAGCGCGCCGACCACCTTCAAGAGGCGTATGCCGCCAAGGCGGCCAAGAAGGGCGGTCCCGAACTCTCGCCAGACGATGTCCCACTCGGTGAGATCGCCTGTCCGCACTGCGGCAACCGTGGTCAGTGGACCGAGCCCCGCGAATTCAACATGATGCTCAAAACCTATCTCGGGGTGGTCGAGGACGAGACCGGGCTGCACTACCTGCGTCCCGAGACCGCACAAGGCATCTTCGTCAATTTCAAGAACGTCGAGGGCGCAGCCCGGCGTAAACCTCCTTTCGGCATCGCCCAGGTGGGCAAGAGCTTCCGCAACGAGATCACCCCGGGCAACTTCATCTTCCGCACCCGCGAGTTCGAGCAGATGGAGATGGAGTTCTTCGTGCCTCCGGGCAGCGACGAAGAATGGCATCAGTACTGGATCGACGAGCGCACCCGTTGGTATGTCGACCTCGGCATCAATCCTGACAACCTGCGGCACTACGAGCACCCCAAAGAGAAGCTCTCCCACTACTCCAAGCGCACCGTCGACATCGAATACCGGTTCAATTTCACCGGTTCCGAGTGGGGCGAGCTCGAAGGCATCGCGAACCGCACCGACTTCGACCTCACCCAGCACAGCGAGCACTCCGGGCAGGACCTGTCCTACTTCGACCAGGCCGCCGGGCAGCGCTACATGCCGTATGTCATCGAGCCGGCCGCCGGGCTCTCCCGGAGCCTGATGACCTTCCTCGTCGACGCGTATGCCGAAGACGAAGCACCCAACACCAAGGGTGGGGTCGACAAACGGGTCGTGCTTCGCCTAGACCCGCGGTTGTCGCCGGTCAAGGCCGCCGTGCTGCCGCTGTCGCGGAACGCCGACTTGTCGCCGAAAGCCCGCGACCTGGCAACAACGTTGCGCCGCAACTGGAATGTCGACTTCGATGACGCCGGCGCGATCGGTAAGCGCTATCGCCGTCAGGACGAGATCGGCACGCCGTTCTGTATCACCGTCGACTTCGACACCCTCGATGACGATGCGGTGACGATCCGCGAGCGCGACTCGATGGCCCAAGAACGCATCGGCATCGACCGGGTGCAGGTTTGGCTTGCCGAGCGACTCGTCGGCTGCTGACCGTCGGCGTGATCTCGTGCGCCCGCGACTGATCCTGATCCACGGATCCCGGGTCAGCGGGGTGCAATGGGCAGCCCATCGTCGTTGGCTGGAGCCGGAGTTCGACGTCAGTTTGCCCGACCTGCCAGGTCACGGAGTGCGGGCCACCCAGCCCTTCACGATGGCGGCAGCGGTCGATTCCGTCTCCGAGGCCGTTGACGCCGCGCCACCTGGGCAGCCGATCGTCCTCGCCGGGCATTCGCTCGGGGGATACGTCGCCATGGAGTATGCCGGGGCACACCCGGATCGGCTCGCCGGACTCGTGACCATCGGTGCCGCCGCAGTGCCGCGCGGACCGGGCGCCGCGGCATACCGGCTCTTGGGTTTGTTGACCGAACGTGCTGGCAGAGAGCGGATCTCCCGTTTCAACGACCGGATACTGGCCAGGATGGCCGTGCCGGAAGTGTTCGCGGCAATCCACGCCGACGGGTACTGGTTCGACGCGGTCCGTGACTCGTGGGCTGCCGTGATGGCCGGCGGCCGACCCGAGCTGCTCACCCACGTTCGCTGCCCGGTGCTTGTCGTGCGTGGTCAGTTCGACCAACTCGGCCTGAATGCCGGCCGATACGCCGCCGCCGCACCCCGGGGCCGAGTGCACACGGTTCGGGGCGCAAGCCACCTCTTGCCGTTGACCCGGCCCCGGCAGACGAGTGCGATCGTCGCCGACTTCGCCCGCAGGTGCGCGGCCCCTGTCTACCCTGGAGGACGGTCCGGGTCCGGCCAGGGATGAGCAAGGGTTTCGCCGGACTGTGCCAGCGCCCTTGCCCGAACAGCATCGAGAGCATGACCTCAACCGTGCCGTCCCGCGTCGATTCCAACTGCCCGCCGAAGGAGCCTGAGAAGCACTCCAGGTCACTGACCGCGTGGTGTGTCCGTCGCAAGTGGTGGGTCCTGCTGGTCTCGACCGTGCTGCTCGGCGGATCCGTCGCCCTGCTCGGATCCGGCATCGCCACCACGCCGGACGAGGAGGAACTCGTCGGCGACTCGGCCCGAGCGGCGGCGATCCACGCCGCCGCCGACTTCGGCACTCATCCGACTGAGCAGATCATCGCCACTGCTGCCGAACCCCTGACGCCCGAAGCGGCAGTCGCGCTCGGGTGGCAGCTGGCGCCGGCATACAAAGGAATCGACGGGGTCGTCCGAGTCGGTGAGCCGTTCCCGGGGGCGGACGGGCGCAGTGTGGTCCTGTCCGTCGCGCTTGATGCCGCGC
The DNA here is from genome assembly GCA_002748155.1 of Actinomycetales bacterium. Lineage (GTDB taxonomy): Bacteria > Actinomycetota > Actinomycetes > Actinomycetales > Dermatophilaceae > Phosphoribacter. The sequence continues at coordinate 85,886 of PDRO01000008.1, forward strand.
GATCCGAGGCCGACACCAGCCTGCCCCAACCTGCCGAGGTCGTCGAGCCGGTGCTCGAGGCCACCTCGCGGCTGCAGGCCGAGCACCCGGAGCTGATGATCGGTCAGGTCGGACCGGGGTCGCTGGATCGCGAGGTCAACGACACGATTGCGAGAGACTTCCAGAAGGCGGAGCTGGTCAGCCTGCCGGTCACCCTGATCATCCTGCTGGTCGCTTTCGGTGCTGTGCTCGCGGCCGGTGTGCCGCTCGTGCTGGGTATCGGCAGTGTCGCCGTAGCCCTCGGGCTGACCGCTGCCGTCTCGCACAACGTGATCGCCGTCGACCCGAACATCCAGAGTCTCGTGCTGCTCATCGGGTTGGCGGTCGGGGTCGACTACGCCCTGTTCGTGCTGCGCCGCGCCGCAACGAGTCGGCGGGCGAATCGACTTGGTTGCCACTGCTGCGCGTAGCCACTCGAGAGCCATCATTGGGCAAGTGAGGGCTCGCCTCCCAGGTTTCCCGACCGAACTAGAAACCGACGAACGCCTGACGCTCCAGGTTCCTCGGGGCCGATTGGGAGCGGGCACTTCAGATTCACCAGGCGCGTGAGACAAGACGCACCGCCTCGGATCCGCCAACGGACACGTTCTCGGCCTATGAACCCCTAACCTCTCTGGCCCCCGTGGCAATAGAGCGTACCTCGGTGACGACATAGTCCAGGGCAAGATCGTGCTCTTCGACCGGCAGCCGTGCCAGAACCTCGGCCTCGTTCACGAGCCCGCAGCGCACAGCCTCGGGCCAGGCGTGAAACACCCGATCAAACCAGCCCCCGCCGACTGTCGCGCGTCAGACTTAGTGGCAGGGTCGTTATGTAGGTCTTGAAGGAGAGTCCGACATGGGAAGACCACCTGTGATTCCGGTGGAGAAGAAGACAAGGATCGTGCTAAGCGTCCTGGCCGGAGAGATGACGATCGCCGAGGCTGCTCGGCGGGAGAAGGTCAGCGAGCAGTCGATCGGTCGGTGGAAGGCCGACTTCCTTGAGGCGGGGAAGGCCGACCTCGCGGCAGGTAAGTTGGGACTTCGACGCGGGAGCAGCAGCTCGAGGCCGAGGTCACCGAGCTGACCCAGGCGCTGGGTGAGGCTGCTGTCGAGATTCGGGTGTGGAAGAAGTCGGCGGAGGGCAGGCTGGGCCCTTCGAGGACCTCGACATGATCTGTGTGGAGGCGGGCATGTCGACCGCGAGGTTCGTGAAGCTGATCGGCATGTCCGAACGCACGTGGCGACGGTGGCAAGCCAAGGCTCGCCAGGATCGGGGACCGAAGGGACCTTGGCCCCAACCGGCTCGTACTGCTGCGCGGGATCTTGTGGTCGGGCATGCGCTGGCCAAGCCGTTGTGGGGACACCGCAAGACCTGGGCGTTGGCCCGCCATGACGGGCACAAGGTGTCCCAGGCGACCGTGCTGTGGCTGCTGCGTGACGAGGGCCTGTTGCTGGCGTCGGAGTATCAGAAACAGCGCCGTGAGCTGGCCAAAGACCGCAAAGCCACTTTCGCGAAGGCCCCTCACGGCCCGAATTAGGCGTGGCAACTGGACTTCTCCGAGTTCGAGACCACACAGGGTGGGACCTGGCGGATCGCGGGGTGCCGGGACTAATACTCGAAGTACGAGCATCCGTGGCATCTCTCGCCGACTGGGAACAAGCACGACGCGATCGCCGCGGTCGAACTCGCCCTGGCGGACTACGAGGCCCTGTTCGGTCACCCGCTGGCCGATGCCTGCCCGATCGACCCCGCCACTGGTGAGGTGCTGCCCGTGGTCACGATCGTGACTGACAACGGTGGCCCGTTCCGGTCGATCGACTTCGAGTTCTTCATCACCTCCCACCCTGAACTGCGACACGTCCGTACTCGGGTCAAGAGCCCCGGGCAGAACGGCTCACGCGAACGCGGGTTCGGCACGCTGAAGTACGAACGGTTGTTCCTCGACGAGATCCCCGACGCATTGACCTTGGCCGAACGAGCTGAGGACTATCGCGTCGAGTACAACACCGAACGCTCTCACGAAACAATCGCCTGGAACCGGCCCCTCGAGGTCCACCTCGGCCAAGCCAGCGCGACTGTCCCCACCTTTGAAAAAGAAGAAATCCTGCCAACTGCTTGACGCGGGAAACTACGAACGCCAGATATAACAATAAAATGGTAAAATAATGCAATGATAAGAGAACTCAAAAACTCCACCAGAGACCAAGACCTGCTCCGAGCGGCTGCTTTGTGGGCTGCTGATTATGTCGAACATGCCTTGCCTGTCTTTGAGAGCCGTTACCCAGATGACACCCGACCGCGTGCGGCGGTCGAGGCAGGACGAGCATACGGACAAGGCGAACAGCGAGGCAAGAGCCTGCGAGCGTTGGCAATGGCGGCATTTAAGGTTGGCAAAGATGCGGATGGGCCGTCAAAATATGTAGCAACAGCAGCCTCACGAGTTGCTGCAATAGCATACACACATACTGACCTGCAAACTGGCGAACAAGGCATACGACAAGCACGCCATATACTTGATCCTGTTGTTTATTCAGTGCTTGCGCTTGAGCTTGCAGGTGGAACACTTGATGTTGCCGATAGTAGTATCCATAGTGCTATTGAAAGTGCGCCGCAGGAAGTCAGGATTATCATACGAAATATGCCACCGCAGCCCACTAAAGAAAGCCGATTGGGTATGTTGCTTGTTAATTTAGATACTGGCTTGCGAACTGAAACTTAAACAATAAGGCTTGCGGGAGCGATACGGTAGAAGCCGGCAAAAGATACCTACACTATATTTGGTGTACCTGCGCTAGATATAGTGTAGTTTTAATAAGGCCGCCAAAGTGACAGCGCACCCACCCACCGCCCCCTTTTCAGTCAAAAAATAAATTCGGCGGGGGAAATCGCAAAAATACAAAGGGGGCGGCCGATGGGGCGCAGCGGGCGCTACACGAAGAACCAGCAGAAGACGGATTGATGATTCAGACTCGTCCTGAGCTACATTTGAGATGCCTTCGATTCCAATGCAAAGCAGGCGAGCCATGAACAATACGCATCCTTATGACTGGGCCACTTCCGGCCCGCCGCTCGGTGTCTGGCGGACGGCTCTCGGCACCGCAGGGGCCGTCATGGGTGAGTCCATCACCTTCAACGCCGACGGGACGGGGCGGCTGGACACCCACAGCGCTATGCGCGGCAACGAGAGCTTTGAACTCGTCTGGCGCCACATGGGCGAGGGGCGCCTGCAGATCATCTGCCTCGAACCGGACGAAACTAGGGACGATATCACTGACGACATGTGGGAAACGGTGCTCTACCTGGCCGACTGGCAGACGAACGACCTGGGTCTGCGGGAGCCAATACTCAAGAACCGTTCTAGGGAGGAGTTCTGGCATCTGTCCGGGCCCATCCAGCTCGTCGTAGGAGCGGAGAACTAGAAAATCTCGTCCTAGCCCCGTTTGGGCCGCCCCTCACCGGAGTTGCGCTCTGCCTTGGGCGGACTGATTGTGAAAACCACGTGCCCAACCATGTCTCTCACGGCCACTGGTCCGAGGTCGAAACTCGGCGCAGACAGCGGACCGTCGTCACGCACCCCGAAGCGTCCTGGCTCGGTCTCTTGAATCAGCCGCTTGATCATAGTCTGCCTGCTGGCTGACCGGAAGACACAGATGTCGTCTGGGCGCGGGCGGCGCCTAGCGGAATACTGCCGCAGCAGCACATTGAACCGTCCCAGGTTTGATGCCGCATCCTTGGGAGTTGGCAGGGATGCGAACCATGCCGAAGAGGATCGATCCGAAGGGTTAAGGAGCGGTGCGTGCGTCAGGTGCTGGAGCACGTGCCGGAGTACCCCTCGCTGACCGCGGCTGCCGAGTCCGTTGCACGTCGGGAGGGCCTCGGCAAGGAGACGGTGCGCCGCTGGGTCGTCCAGGCCCAGATCGACGGCGGACAGCGCCAGGGTGCCACGAGCGAGGAACTCGCCGCGATCACGGACCTCAAGGCCACGGTCTGCCGGCTCGAGGAA
>PDRO01000025.1 GCA_002748155.1 Actinomycetales bacterium
CATCGCACAGATGGATGCCTTCACGCCGTCACTGGCGGGAATCGCAGAGCAATACAGCGATGCGTTGCAGGCGATACCCGAGGAGGATTGAGCCATGCCCGACCAGACACCCCCGTTTCACCTGATGGACCATATTCTGTCGCTGAACAATTGGCAGATGGCGACAGGGCTGAACTCCGCACTACAGGACAGCACGATGCAATTCGCGCCCGCGGACCCCACACCCCCGCCGGGTCTGGTGGTGCCGGTGGACGTGCAGGCGCTCTATGTGCCGAAGCCGCAGGAAATTCCCGTACCGGCACGCGAGGAATTCGTGCATCTGCCGCCCGGCCTGAACGGCCAGTCGGCGGCAGAGCCTTTCTCCGCCCCACAGCCCCGCCCGGCAGGGATTCACCTGCACTGGGCACTGCCCGACGGGCTGATGGGAGGGCATCTGAGCGAGGACAACGACGACCTCTCCCTGCCGCCCCTGCCGGATCGCTGGCTGGTGGTGCGCATGACCGGCCCCGAGAGCGCGCACAGGCTGGATTTGCGCGGCTGGGTGATCTGTTCCGACACCCGGCGCGTCTATCGGATGGAGGACTGGCCGAATGGAACACCGTCCGAAGGCATGGTCGAACTCCCGCCTTCGGAGGGGCTGACAGCGGTGTCCGGCGGCGGACCGAACTGGACGGCAGGCTATGACGCGACCCTGAACTGCTTCGCGTTCCACGACGACTTGTCGGGGCTGAACACCGATGCGGTGCAAACAGGGCTGGCCAGCTATGTCGTGATCGGCTGGTGGTCGGACGCGGAGCACGATCCGCTGGCCGGGCGCTACAACCCGCTTGCCGTGTCGCGCACACTGGACCGGCTGGGCTGGTCGGCTTCGCCCGCGCCCTGGGCCTTCCAGGGTCCAAACGCTCCGAACACCCAGCTCGACGGGCTGGGGCTGTTCTCGCCCGACGGCGAGATCGTGCTGGGCACACAGGTGCTCCAGCTTCAGTCGGAACTGGCGCTGAGCACCTCGCAGATGGCCCTGAGCACAGGTTATCAGACCTTTGACGCCGCCAACACGAGCCTCGCGCAGCAATTCCTCACCTACACCTGCCTGATGCACGGCGTGGTTCAGGGGGTGCCGCTGCGCGGATGGGTGCTGAAGGACCAGCGCAACATGGCAACCGCGCCCGGCCTGACCCTCGCGCCCACGATCGAAAGCGCCATGGCCTGTTTCGCCGTGCCGGCCATTGGCATGAGACCCGACAGAGACCGCAGACA
>PDRO01000027.1 GCA_002748155.1 Actinomycetales bacterium
TGGGCGCGAACACAGCGAACGCCTGGAAAGTGGTAAAGACGACAAACCCCAAGGTGGCGAGCACGGTCAACGCCGGAACATCGCGTACCGCGCCGAGCAGGGCGTAGCCAGCGGCGATGGCGGTAAAGACCACAACACTGACAACGGCGCGCAGAAGGGCCTCTCCCTCGACCGCGCTCGGGTCGTGCTCGACCTCCCACACGACAAGACCGATACCCGCAACGACCGTGATTGCGACAAGAGCCAACTCAATACGCGCGTCACGCGACCCGAGCAGCCCCCCAGCGACAGCGAGCACTGTCGCCACGACGAGGCCGGTCACCACCAAGACCGGCCACTTCTGGGTCACCTGCCCGGAGGGCAGTGCCGAGAGGAACAGACCGAGCAGCCCGAGCGCGACCGAGACGTAGCGCCACGGTCTGACGAACTCGGGTCGCCAGCGACTCATGTGCAACGCCGCTATCGCAGCCCAGCAAAGCGCGGTGACCAGCGCTGCGACGGTGAACGAGAACCACGATCCGGTGACCTGGAACACCTCGGTGAGGTACCACATGGTGACCAACCCCACCCCGAGCACAAGCGGCGCTTTCCCGCGCACCGCATACGCGTAAAGCAGCACGCCGAGTCCCCACAAACCAATCAGGGTGTTTCCGTAGGTGGCAACGTGCAGGCTTTGCACGGCCTGGAAGACGACCGCGCCGAAGGCACCAGCGGCGAGCAACCGGGAGGTCCCCACAACCGGGGAGGCAACATCGAGTTGGCGTTCGTGACGGGCGGCCAGCACCTCGGCAAGCGCGGTAAGACCCCACCAGATCGCGACGACAAGCACGAATCGGAACACGGGAGAAACCTGGCCGAGGTTGGCGCCCACCAGCCAGATGAGGCCGAGAACACTGAACGCGGCCCCCAGGCTGAGAACAATCCGCACGAGGGTGAGGCGTCGGGTGGCAACGTAGCGTCCACGAATGGTGGTCGCTGTGGCCTGGTCGATAATCCCCTCGTCCTGCCATGCCACGAGTTCACGTTCGAGCCAGGCGAGCTGGCTCGGTACGGCAGCCACCCGTGGCGGATTCGACGCCGGTGGAGTTTCGATCTTGGTGGACATTGCGGCCCCCTTGACTGCGGTTTTCTCGCCAGCACCGTGGGTGTGGCGAGGTCTCGTAGCCGCAACCGGCGCTGATGGCGCG
>PDRO01000026.1 GCA_002748155.1 Actinomycetales bacterium
GCTCGGCCAGGTACCGCTGGACACCGCGCTGCGGGAGGGCGGCGACGCCGGCGTACCGATCGTCCTGTCCGACCCGGACTCACCGGCCGCGGCAGCCTTATGGGACGTCGCGCAAGCATTGGCCAGCCGGGCGCGTGGCCTCGCTGGCCGCTCGCTGGGGGTCACACCGGTCTAGACCGGTTGGAGGCTGCTTCACCCCTGCGAACGGGATCGACGAGCCTCAGCGAGGTTGCCGCAGATGACCTTGGTCGTCGGGTGACTCACACCCAGGATCCGTGTGGCGTCTTCACATGCTGCTTCGAACAGACGGATGGCCTGGTTCAGGTCGCCCGCAGCCCGGTAGGCGTAGGCGAGGTTGTTGCGGGAGGCCAGGGTGTCGCGGTGGTCGGGGCCGAGGACCCGTTCGCGGTCGGTGAGGGTGGCCTGGAACAGGGGGATAGCCTGGTTCAGGTCGCCCGCAGACTCGTAGGCGCTGGCGAGGTTGTTGCGGGTGGTCAGGGTCTGGGGGTGGTCGGGGCCGAGGACCCGTTCGGTGTCGGTGAGGGTGGCCTGGTACAGGGGGATGGCCTGGTTCAGGTCTCCGGCGGCCTGGTAGGCGCTGGCGAGGTTGTTGCGGGTGGTCAGGGTCTGGGGGTGGTCGGGGCCGAGGATCCGAATCGAGTGCTCGAGATGTGGCGCGAGGCGCAACGCCGTGTAGGGGTCTTCCAGGGTATTGGCCGCAAACATCGCCGTGTTCGACACCCCCACCAGTGTCGCGTGCGTTTCGTGCGACTCAGCGTGGGGCAGTACGGCCAGGAGGTGTTCGACCAGCTCCGTCGCCCGCGCTCGTTGGAGTTGAAAACCACTCTCTGACAGTGGATCTACTTCCTTGAGGAGACGCAGCGTCGCCCCGAGAGCCACGGCTCGTTTCTCTTTTCGCCGGTCTCGAATCACCCTGCTCTGCAGCCGGTGCAGCGCGAGCGATTTGCGGTCGGCGGACTCGATGACCACGGATGCGTCGGTCAGTGCCTTGATCGCGCGGCGTGCCACGTGCTCGTCCTGGCCGAGACCGTGCAGCCACGTCTGGGTGATGCCTTCGGGGGTGAGCAGCGACAACGCATCCAGCACCTGGACCGCCGCATCGGCTTGGTCCGCGTCACTGGCGCGGAGCGTGTTCAGCACAGCGTCGAC
>PDRO01000009.1 GCA_002748155.1 Actinomycetales bacterium
GAGGGTGTCGTCGCGTTCGACCTGGTAGTGCTCGCGGACGGCGGCGAAGACTTCGGCTTGTTTGACGGTGTCGACGCCGAGGTCGGCTTCGAGGTCGAGATCGGGGTCGAGCAGATCCGACGGGTAGCCGGTCAGCTCGGCGACGATCTCGGTCACCTTGTCCAATACCGGGTCAGCAGCGGCTACTGGTGCGGCCGGCTCAGCAGGCGCCGGGGCGGAAGCCGCCGGCGCTGGGGCCGGTGCAGCAGCCGGAGCGGGCGCAGTGACCGGTGCCGGGGCGGGCGCCGCCGGAGCCGGAGCCGCCGGGGTGGGCGCTGTCGGAGCCGGAGCCGGTGCCGGCGCAGCTGCCGGGGTGGCGTGAGCCACTGGCGCAGCCCCGCCGTCGGTGCGGTTGAGATCCGGGTAGGGCACTGGCAACTTGGTTGTGTAGTCGGGCTGCTCGGTCGGCGGCCCGGCGTCGACGATCCGCAAGCGCCGGTGGTCGACCTCGAGTTGGGCGTTCGAACGTCCGGCGGCCTTATCGAGCCAACGCTGCCAGGCCTGCTGGTCGACGACCCGGTAGCTGTAACCCAGTTGCCCGGGCGCGCGGCGGACTCCGTCGGGCATCGGCACATAGCGCAGGAACGCCATGGCGACTTGCGAACCGAAACCGGCCGCCAAGCGCCAGGCATACCGGACGTTCGGGTGTGCACCGCCCTTGGACAGATTGAGCACACCGAGGTCGGGGTCGATCTCCTTGAGGTTGGGCACCGGCGGGACGATGCCGGTCTCCAGGGCCTTGACCGCGACGACGTCCTCGATCCCGGCGCCCATCGCGTGCCCGGTGAAGCCCTTCGTGTTCGTGACGACGACCTTCTCGGTGTCCGGGCCGAAGACCTCCCGCAGGGCGTTGATCTCCGCGGCGGCGCTGCCACCCCGGGCTGGGGTGTAGGTCTCGTGCGACATGAACATCATCTCAGGGGCGATCTGCCGACGGTCCAGACCCCACCTCTCGACCTCGTCGATGAGGGTCTTGGCCACGCCGGCGATGTGCTCGACATCGAGCCGGGTCGCGTGGAAGGCCGAGTTCGCGATGACCGTGCCGAGGATCTGCGCGATCGGGCGGATGCCGCGCTCGCGAGCCGATTCAGCCGACTCGATGACCAGGGCAGCGCCGCCGGTGCCGACGATCATTCCGTGCCGACGCCGGTCGAACGGCAGAGCCGCGTCCTCGACCTCTTCGTCGGTGGCGGCTGCGCCGGTCACGAGGAAGCCGGTGCCGGTCCAGCGCATCAGTTGGTTACTGGCCAGATCGTCAGCGGAAACGATGATCACCCGGCGGCACCGCCCGGACCGGATCCAGTCCTCGGCGACTCCGACTGCCTGCGTGGTGCTCGCGCAGGCAGCGTTCACCTGGGTGTTCGGACCGCGCGCCCAGATCAGCTCGGCGAACTGCGAGTGACCCATCGAGAGGATGCGGAAGAGGAAGTGCCTGTCGAAACCGAAGGGATTGGCCTCCAGCTCGGCTTTGATCTCGGCGATCATCGCGTCGATCTGCCCGGCGACCGGCTCGCTGCCGGTCAGCTGGGTGCGCACCCCCTCCAATGCGAGCAGGTGTTCACGGCGGGCCTTGTCCTCCATGTATGCCGTGACCATCTCGGCGAAGTTATGCAGACCGGGCATCGCGCTGGCGAAGATGACGCCGGTGTCGTCACGCATATCGACCGGCACACCCCACTTGTCGGGCAGCTGTGATCCGATCGTCGTCTTCTTGTAGTGCATGACCAGCGGGATACCCGCGTCACGCATGGCGTCCAGCCCGGCGGCGATGGCCATCCTGGTCGTCGTGTCCAGCGAGGCGTCGCGGCGTGGGTCCACGCCGTACTGGGTGACCACGTCGATGGGGGCACGAAGGCCGGCCAGTTTGATGACCTGGTCCTCGTTGTCGATGGTCAGCCAGCTGCCGGCTCCGGTGGTCGCGTCCTTGACCAGTCGGGTGACTCGCATCCGAGCCATCTTGGTCCGCTCGCTCGGCGGCAGTTTCGAGATGAACAGCTCACCGGACAGGATCCGGCCGATGTTGGCGTCGTCGAACATCGGGTCGACCTTGGGCAATCCGAGCCCGGCACCGGTGATGACCACCGGTTCGGCACCGGGACGGTGCGGCTCGGGGGCTCCGGCCGCGGGTGCCGGGACGGCTGCGGGGACACCGTAGAGCCGCATCCCCTGCTCGAGCACGCCGGCGAACAGCTTGCCCAGCTCGGTGATCACCGCATCCGAGGGGCCGCCTGCCGAGGCAGCTGGCACTGCCGGCAGTGCCGGTGCCGCCGCTGACGTGGGTGCGGCTGACGGTGCCGCTACCGGCTCGGCCGGAGCAGCCGGCGCAGCTACCGGAGCGGCCGGAGCCGCAGCGGTCTCGGGAGCGAGCGGCGTGAAGCCGAGCCCGGCGGCATACATGCCACAGAGCGCCTGGTTGAAGGCGACCTCGTCGGCGACCTTCGGGTGGTTGGTGAACAGTGCCGTCACGTCGTCATGGTGTGAGCCGAGGACGTCCTCGACGAAGCCGTGCAGGGCCTTCTTCGGACCGACCTCGACGAACACCCGCGCTCCGGCGTTGTAGAGCGTCTGCAGGCCTTTGACGAACTGCACCGGCGAGGCGATCTGGCGGCCGGTGTAGTCGAGCATCGTGTCGGTGGTCGCGTCGGCCGGGTAGAACTCGCCGGTCACATTGGCGACGATCGGCAGCTTCGGCGGCACGAGATTGAGCCGACGCAGCGCGTTGACGAACGGTGCCGACGCGGGAGCCACGATCTGGGTGTGGAAGGCGTGGCTCACCGGGATCGGGATGGCGTTCATCCCCTTGGCCTTGAAGGTGTCGACGATCTTGTGCACCGCCACGGTGGCACCACCGACGACGGCCTGGTTGTAGGAGTTGATGTTGGCGACGACGGCATACCCTTCGGCCTCGTCGACGGTCTTCTGGATCTCCTCCAGCGGACCGAAGACCGCAGCCATGGCGCCGTTGTCCTCGACCGACACCTTCGCCATCTCGCGGCCACGCGCCGAGACGGCTTCCATCGCGGACGCGAGCGTGAGCGAGCCGGCTGCCACGAGGGCGCCGTACTCACCGAGGCTGTGGCCCATGACCATGTCGGGCTTGACACCATAGGAGCGCAGCAGTCGGGTCAGCGACAGGTCGGTGGCCAGCACCGCCGGCTGAGTGATCTCGGTCTGCATGAGCTGTTTGGTGGCGGTCTTGACCGCAGCCTCGTCCTGACCGTCGACGTAGATGAAGCTCGTGAGTGGACGGCCCAGCAGCGGGGTCATCACCTCGTCGGCCTGGTTGAACGTGTTCTTGACGATTTCCTGGCTCTCGTAGAGCGAGCGCAGCATGTTGACGTACTGCGAGCCCTGGCCGGTGTAGAGGAAAGCGATCTTGGGCGCCGGGCCACGGCCTAGGAAGACGCCCTGCTGCCGCAGCATCTTGAAGATGGCCGGATTGCCCGAAGCCAAGCCCTTCGCGAGCTTGTCGAGCTTGCCGGCCAGCTCGTCGGCAGTGCCGTAGTCGACGGCCACTCGCACCGCAGCATTGGCCAAGGCCGGGTCGGGGCTGGCCGGAGCGGGAGCTTGACCGGCCTTGGCGTTGGCCAGGTGGGTTTGCACCTGGGTGAGCAGGTCGGCCTCGTCCCGGCCGCCGAGCACCAGGGCACCGCGCATCGGAGTGGCCAATGGTGCGACAGGCGCGGTCGTCCCACCGCCGCCGGCGACCGGGGCGCTGGCTTGAGTGGTGGGCACCTCGGCGGAAGCGAACACCTTGGGCTGTGGCTTGTGGCGGCCCGGCTGGTGTTCCTCGAGCACGACGTGGAAGTTTGTGCCACCGAAACCGAACGCCGATACCGCACCACGACGGATACCGGCCGGGCCGGTGTCCTCCCACGGGCCCAGCTCGGTGTTGACCCGGCAGGCGGTCTTGGACCAGTCGATGATGTCGTTGGGGTTGACGAAGTTCAACGAGGGGGTCAGCACTCTTTCGTGCAACGAGCGGGCCATCTTGAACAGGCCGGCCGCACCGGCGGCCGACTTGAGGTGGCCGATGTTGGACTTCACCGAGCCGAGGGCAATCTGGCCCGGTTTCGCACCAGCGGCGCCGAAGACCGAGTCGATGCTCTCCAGCTCGGCGGCGTCGCCCACTCGCGTCGAGGTGCCGTGCGCCTCGATGCTGGTCACCGTGGCCGGGTCGGCACCGGCGCGCTCCCACGCCCGGCGCACCGCCAGCTGCTGACCGACTGGGTTGGGGGCGGTGATGCCCTTGCCCTTGCCGTCGGACGAGCCACCGATTCCGAGGATCACGGAGTAGATCCGGTCACCGTCACGCTCGGCGTCCTCGAGACGCTTGAGCACGAAGATCGCCGCGCCCTCGCCCATGACGAAGCCGTCGGCGTCCTTGTCGAACGGTCGTGAACCACTGGCCGACAAGGCGCCGATCTTGCAGAACTTCACGAAGCCGTCGACACCCATGTTGCGGTCGACACCTCCGGTGACCGCTGCGTCGAACTGGTGGTCGATCAGACCGAGCACCGCTGCGTTGATCGCGGCCAGCGCGGACGCACACGCCGCGTCGGTGGTGAAGTTCGGGCCACGCAGGTTGAGCGCGTTCGCGATCCGGCCGGCATACACGTTGGCCAGCTCACCGGGCATGGTGTCCTCGGTGATCTCAAACATGTTGTCGCGGAACCCGGCGGTGGTCTCCTCGACGATCCGTTGCTGCTGCTCCGGGGGCAGCCCCAACAGGGTCGGCGACTCCTTCAGGCGCTGGAGGATCTCGGGCAGCTGGATCCGCATCGACGACCAGTAGTGCTTCTCACCACCGATGGCGTTGCCGAGGATCACGGCGACGTTGTCGGAGTCGACCTTCCAGTTCGGCCAGCCGGCGTCGAGCAGCGCGCGGCGGGCTGCGGACAGGGCCCAGCGCTGGCCCTGATCCATCTGGTTGGCCACGGTTGGCGGAATCGGGATCTTCCAACGGATCGGGTCCCACTCGAACTCGCGGACCCACCCGCCGATCTTCGAGTAGGTCTTGTCCCGGGCGCTGTGGTCGGGGTCGTAGTAGAAGGCGGGGTTCCAGCGCTCCGGTGGCACGTCAGTGATCGAATAGCGGCCGCCGGTGATGTTGGCCCAGAAGGCGTCACCATCGGTGGCCTGGGGCATGATCGCCGAAAGGCCGACGATGGCGATGGGGTGGACGTCGGTCATGGTGCGCTGTCCTTCCAATACTGCTGCTCGAATGCGTTGTGCGCGCTGATGGGTATGCCGGGTGACCAAGAAGGCGGTATGCCGCCGGCCCTGGTGCGATCAGGCGGGCCGACGGCCCACGTTTGTCTGGTGTGTCTCGGTGGTGCTGTGAAGTCTTACGGCTCAGCCGGTGCGCTCGTAGAGTGCGTCGGCGACGGTGTCCATGTCGTTGACCAGCCCGGCCTGTGCGGCCTGGATGGCTGCGGTCGGGATGGCGTTGACAGCTGCGACCGCGGGGCTTCCCGGGTCGGCCGCGCCGGCAACCCAGCGGGAACCGTCGAAGGCCACTCGGGCCGCAGCCTCGCGGGCGTAGACCCGGGACATCGTTGCCAGCGTCGCCGCGTCGAAACGCTTCATCGTCTTCTCGAACGAGGTGTCCGCAGCGGCCATGGCAGCCCGCTTGCAGAACAGCTCGGCCCCCTCGCAGTGCGCGATCAGCTCACCGAGGCGGAACAAGAGGTGCTGGTTGCGGGTCAGGCGGCCGGTGCGGCATGCCTCGAGCACGATGGCCAGTCCTTCGCAGGCCAGGGCGGCGATGTCGGCGCCGACGCTTGGGTGCTTGGCGTGCAGGGCGGTCAGCTCGGCCGCCTTGGACCGGTAGTAGCCACCCTTGGTCTTCAGGTGCTGCTGCCAACGGTCTCGGGAGATGGTCATCTCCATGATCTCCGAGGTGCCCTCGTAGATCGTCGTGATCCGCACGTCACGCTTGATCTTCTCGACGACGTAGGGGCGGGTGAAGCCGTAGCCACCGTGCGCCTGGATCGCGTCGTCCGCGGCCTGGTTGCCGGCCACCGTCGCGAGGTACTTGGCGATGGCTCCTTCGGTGTTCATCGCACCGTCGGCACCGAGGCCCCGGTCGATCTTGTCAGCGGTGTCCTCGATGAAGGAACGAGCCGCCTCCAGACGCACCGCGTTGGGCACGAGCAACTTGTGGGTGTAGCCCTGCTTGTCCATGAGCAGGCCGCCACCCTGCACCCGTTGGGTCGAGTAGTCGATCGCCCGGTCGAGAGCCTCCCATCCGGCGCCCAGACCGAAGGCAGCCACCATGAGACGGGTGTAGCCGAAAACCTGCTGGGCTTGGACCAGGCCCTTGCCCTCGACCCCACCGATGAGGTTCCAGGCAGGGACCCGCACGTCATCGAGGAACAGAGCCGCAGTGTTGGACAAGCGAATGCCGTGCTTGTCCTCCGGCGGAGCCGAGGTGAAGCCCTCGGTGCCTTTGTCGACGACGAACCAGGTGGGCCCGGCATCGGTCTTGGCCAGGATCGTCGTGTAGTCGGCGATCGAACCGTTGGAGATCCACTGTTTCTTTCCGTTGATGACGTATTCGACGATCTCTCCGTCGTCGTTACGCACTGGTACGGCGACTGTCTCCAGGGCGCCCAGGTCGGAGCCGGCCTCCGGTTCGGTCGCGCCGTAGGCGAAGACGACGCCCTTGCGGGCGATCTCGCCGAGCCACTTCTGCTTTTGTTCCTCGGTCGCTCCGACGACGATCGGGTCGGAGCCGAGGAAGGTCGCGAAGACCGCGGTGCCGAGCCCGAGGTCCTTGCGGGCCATCAGCTCGCAGATCCGGTAGGAGTCGAATGCGCCGCCGTCCATTCCGTCGTAGGCCTCGGGGATGAACGCGGCGGTCACGCCGAGCTGTTCGGAGTCGGACATCAGCCGGACGAGGTCCTCAGGGCAGAGGTCCTCGTGGTCGAGGTCGAGTTGTCGTTCGGGGGTGAGTTCGGAGTCGACGAAGTCGGCGAGCGCCTCGAGCATGAGGTTGAGGCTCTCCAGGTCTAGGCCGGCGCCGAGAGCGTGTCCGGAGGAAGCGGTGTCGGTCATGTGGAGTGTGTCCTTACCCTGTGAGAGCGTGGTGTCTGTGCTGATGAATTGCTGATGGACTGCTGACAGACGGCTGACGGACTGCTGGCGTATTCGGGCGTGTCATGGACGCGCGTGGACGAACTACAGGACTGTTCAGTTGTAGCCGGTCATGTTTGGTTGGTCACATGGACCCTGTCGGTCACGTGGATCTTGTCGGTCATTCGGGGTTGGAGCCACCATCGGCGGCGGCTGTCGCAAGATCGGGGCGGATTGATCGCAGCAGCACCTCGGCCACGTCGGTGACCTGCAGGTCCTCGCCGACGGTGCCTTCCTGCTGACGTTGGGCGACACCGTCGGTGAGCATCGTGATGCAGAACGGGCAGGCCGCAGTGATCAGATCCGGCCGGGTGGCGATGGCTTCGTCGGCCCGGTTCTGGTTGATCCGGGTGCCGAGATTCTCGTCCATCCACATCCGAGCCCCACCGGCACCACAGCAGAACGAACGCTCGTGGTTTCGCGGCATCTCCTGGACGGTCGTCCCCGGCACCGCACCGAGGACCTCCCGGGGGGCAGCGAAGATCCGGTTGTGCCGACCCAGGTAGCACGGATCGTGGTAGGTGACCGCAGCATCGACCCGCTGCACCGGGGTGAGCTTTCGGTCGGCGACCAGGCGAGCGAGCAGAGTGGTGTGGTGCACGACCTCCCATGTGCCACCGACCTGGGGATACTCGTTGGCGAGAGCGTTGTAGCAGTGGGCACAGGTGACGACGATGCGCTTCGCGCCGGCCTCATTCAGGGTCTCGACGTTCTGCATGGCCAGCATCTGGAACAGGAACTCATGTCCTATCCGTCGGGCCGGGTCACCCGTGCACGCCTCGGCCTCACCGAGAATCATGAATTCGACGCCGGCCTCGTGCAACAAGGTCGCCACTGCGCGTGAGGTCTTCTTGGCGCCTTCGTCGAGGGCGCCTGCGCAACCGACCCAGTAGAGGTACTCGACATCGTCGGGGATCGGGTCGCCGTCGTAGACACGGATCTCGAAGTCGAGTTCTTCGGCCCATTCGAGCCGCGCCGAGCCACCCAGGCCCCACGGGTCACCGGCGTGCTCGAGGTTACGCAGCATGATGCCGGCCTCCTCGGGGAAAGCCGACTCCATGAGCACCTGGTAACGACGCATGTCGACGATGTGGTCGATGTGTTCGATATCGACCGGGCACTGCTCGACGCAGGCACCACACGTCGTGCACGACCACAACATGTCGAAGGGGATGGCTCCTTCGCCTTCGATGCCGTGCATGCCGACCTTGGCCGTCTCGTCGCCCTCCGGGCCGACGAGTGGCCGTTCGACCTCCTTGAGCACTGCCTCGGACAGGCCTTCGGTGGACCGCTCGCCGTCGTCGTCCTTGGCCGCGAGCAGATAGGGGGCCTTGGCTAGGGCGTGGTCACGTAACCCCATGATGAGCACCTTGGGGGACAGCGGCTTGTCGGTGTTCCACGCCGGGCACTGGCTCTGGCAACGACCGCACTCGGTGCAGGTACCGAAATCGAGCAGGCCCTTCCAGGTGAAGTCCTCGACCTTGCCGATCCCCATGATGTCGTCGTCGCCCGGGTCCTCGAAGTCGACCTTCTTGCCGCCGGAGTAGACCGGCAGCAAAGTGCCCAACGCCCGCGGCCGTCGAGCGAACGCGACGTTGGGGATGGACAGGAAGATGTGCAGGTGCTTGCTGTAGGTGACGAAGATCGTGAAACCAAGCAGCACGGCGAGCGAGAGCAGCAGGAAGAAGGTCTCCAGGTTGTGCATCATGTGCTCATCGCCGGTGGGCAGGATCTTGGCGAACAACTGCGAGGCGAACGCGCCTTGGAGGAACTGCAACGGTGCGTTGTCGGTGCCGGCGAGCTCGTTGATCCGTTGCGCATTGATCGAGGAGCCGCGGTAGATCAACAGGGTCCACACGACGTTGAAGATCATCACCAACGTGAACCAGGCCGGGCCGATGTGCGAACCGAAGAAGCGGCTGCGCCGTCCCAGGGAGGACGGTGCCTGCTGGATGCGCAGGACCACGAAAACGCCCAACGCCGCCACACAGATGAGCGCGAAGAGGTCTTCGATGAAGCCGAAGACCGGGAAGTTCCCGACGACCGGGATCTGGAAGTCAGGCTTGACCAACCCGAAGAAGGCTTCGATCACGGTGAACAGCAGCACCATGAAGCCCCAGAAGACCATGAAGTGCGCTACCCCGGGCACGGTCCAACGCAACAGCTTGCGTTGCCCGGCGACCTCGGTGACCTCAGCTTTGACGACGGTGCCACGATCGACGCGACGCTCGGCCTGCAACGGCTGGCCCTGCTGGCCCAACCGGAAAAGCACGAACAGCCGTCGCCCGGCGATCCCGAGGCAGACGACGGACAGTAGCAAGCCCAGGATCAGGCGCATCGAGCAGGCTCCTTCGTCGGGAGGGTGGGTCTAGCAACAGAACCGGTGGTGCCGTGCCGGCGGTCCCGCCACGGCACCACGCTCTCTGGTGTTGTTCAGGTGTCGTCGGTGGCTCAGCGTTTGCCGATCTCGTCGACCAGGCCCGGCAGGACCTTGTGCAGGTCACCCACGACCCCGAAGTCCGCGAGCTGGAAGAGCGGTGCCTTCGGGTCCTTGTTCACCACGACGATCGTCTTGCTCGACTGCATGCCGGCTCGGTGCTGGATCGCTCCGGAAATGCCGGCCGCGAGGTAGAGCGCCGGGGCCACGGTCTTGCCGGTCTGGCCCACCTGCAGCTCGTGCGGTGCCCAGTGCTGGTCGGTGACGGTGCGCGAGGCACCCACCGCGGCACCGAGCGCGTCGGCGGTCTGCTCGATGACGGCGAAACCCTCCTGGGAGCCGACACCACGACCACCGGAAACGACCTTCTCCGCATCGGTGAGCTCGGGACGACCGGAGGAGACCTTCGGGTCACGCGTAGTGATCGACGCACCCTTGGCAGCGTCACTCACGGTCGGGGTGACCTGCTGGACTCCGGCGGTGGCCGGGGCAGCCTCGGCGTCCGTGGCGTTCGGGCGCATCGTGATGACGGCCGGGCCGCGAACAACTTCGCTACGGGCCTGCCAACGACCGGCGAAAACGCTCTGGTTCGCGACGACCTTGTCACCCTCGAGTGCGACGCTCGTCGCGTCGGGGACGATGCCCGAATTGAGGTTCACGGCCACCCGGGCGGCGATGTCTTTGCCTTCCGGGCCGCTGGTGAGTAGCACTGCCGCAGGGTTGGCCTCCTTGGCGATCTGGACGACCGCTTCGGCCTTGGGCAGTGACAGGTAGTCGCTGAGCTCGGGTGCCTGCACGGCATACACCTTGGTGGCACCGAATTCGCCGAGCTGGGCGACGGCGTCGTCTCCGGGTGCTCCGAAGACGACGGCGGCTGGCTCACCGAGGCCGCGGGCGGCGGTGAGCAATTCGAGGGTGGGCTTGCGAACGGCGCCAGCGGCGGTCAGCTCTGCGACGACGAGGACTTCCGACACGATCTTCTCCCTGTGCAAATAGATGAATTGAGGTTTGGGGGTATGCCGCAGGTGCGGCGGGTGGGGTGGCCGACCGGTTGTCCGACGTCCTGGTCAGAACGTGGCTGGGCCGACCGTTCGGTGTCGGGTCAGATGAAGCCCTTGGTCGCGAGGAACTCTGACAACTGCGCAGCGCCGGTGCCGTCGTCGTTGACGATCGTGCCGGCCTCACGGGCTGGAGTGGGGGAGACGTCGACGGTCTTGACGCTCGCGGCACCGAGCCCGACGTCACCGGCGTCGACGCCCAGGTCGGCCAGCGACCAGGTTTCGATCGGCTTCTTCTTAGCGCCCATGATCGCCTTGAAGGCGGGGTAGCGGGCCTCGGTGTTCTGGTCGGTGACCGACACGACGGCCGGCAGTTGGACGGAAACCCGCTCGCTTGCGGCGTCGGTGTCACGGCGAATGCTCACCGCACCGCCGTCGACCGAGATCTCACCAGCGAACGTGCCCTGGTTGGTGCCGAGACGGTGGGCGACCATCGACGGCACGACCGACAGCTCGGCGTCGGTCGAGGCCATGCCGGCCAGCACGAGGTCGAAGCCTTCCTTCTCGAGGGCCTTGGCGAGCACGAGGGACGTCGACTGGGCGCACGAGCCGTGGATCGCGTCATCGAGCACGTGCACGGCCTTGTCGCCACCGATCGCCAGCGCCTTACGCAGCCCTTCGGTCGCTTTGGCCGGGCCCATGGTGAGGAAGACGACCTCGTCGGCAGTGCCGCTCTCCTTCAGCTGCGCGGCCTGTTCGACGGCATACTCGTCGAGCTCGGAGAGGCGGCCCTCCACAGCACCCCGGTCGATGGTGAGGTCTGAGGCAAACTTCCATGTGGCCGTTGGTTCCGGCACGTACTTGACCAGGACGACGATTTTCATGCGTGATGACCTGCCTTCGCAGTATTAAGGGACGTACAGACATGAGCCTGTCAGGTTTACAGATCGTGGCAACCGGGCCGTAGGTCCCCCTACCTGCGGGTAGGCAAACCAGTGCGCCCGGTGGCCCCATCTGGGCGTGCGGGTGGTGCCATGGACGAATCCACTGCTCCGGACAGATCAGTGTCTGGGACGTCGATCTGCGAGTCGACCGGCAACCGGTCGAAGAAAAAGATGATATGGGTTCGCGCCCGTTCTGTGGCAGTTAGCCCTCCGGCATTCCGTGTGGTGATACTGCTGACGCAGCCTCAGGCAAGTATAAGGGGGGCGGACGAGCACAAGGAGGGTGCGATGGGGATCGTGACGAGTCCACCGGCCGAGGTGAGGGACCGGGTTGTCGCCGCGTTGTGCGCACCCGAGCTCGCCGAGATCGTGGATCTGATCGTGTGGGTCGAGCAGGTGGACGGTGACCGGGTGGCCCACGCCGCCAATCACCTCGGCCGGGTGCGGCTTCGTCCCGGTGGCCGACACGAGCTGCTGGGCGGCATCGACCCGATCCGGTCCGAGGACCCGATGGCCTTCTTGCCGTATGCCGCTGCGGACGGTGAGCTGGCCTGTCCCTCGCCGGCCCGGTCCGTCGACAACACCTACCCGTGGGCGGCCGAACGACTGCTGTCGTTCTTCGCCGATCCCGACCGAAGCCCCGACTTGGCGATCGTGCACACGCCCCGGCACTACTTCCCTGACGAGGGCGGGCACGTCGGCGAACACGGGTCGCTCGACGTTATCCAGTCGCGGGCGCCGCTGATCCTCTCCGGAGCGGGTGTGCATCAGCTCGGCCTGCTCGACGAGCACGCCAGGCTGGTCGATGTCGGCCCGACGATGGCGACCTTGGCCGGGGCAGCCGAGACCGAGCTGTGCGACGCTGACGGCGCACCTCTCGACGGACGCCCGCTCACGGCATACCTCGATGGCGACCTGCCACGGGCGGTCGTGGGAATCCTCTGGGACGGGGCGCATTGCTCTGACCTGCTGCACCTGGCCGAGCGGGGCGAGCTGCCGTCGGTGGCCCGGCTGCTGGAGCGCGGCTTGGCGTTGCGTGGGGGAGCGGTGTCGGAGTTCCCCAGCATCACCCTGACCAATCACACGACGATCCTCACCGGTCTGGGGCCGGGTCGGCACGGGGTGCTGGGCAACGTCTTCTTCGATCGCGCCCTCGGCGAACGGGTGGTGCCCAACGACGAGACCACCTGGCACCGCTCAGCCGAGTGGTTGCGCCCGGCCGTCCGCACGGTCTTCGAGATGATCGGCGGATACACGGCCAGCATCGACGAGGCGATCGACCGGGGCTCGGTGTATTCGACGATGCGGTTGATCCGCGAGAGCGGCTCCACGGCCGGGGCGGGGGTGCTCGATGATCGGTTGCCCGACCCGGCGGCCTCGTCTTTCGTGTCGGATGCGGGGTTGCTGGACGACGACTACTACCGATGGGGGGTGCGGGTCGACGACGCCGGACTGGAGCAGATGCATCAGTTGTATGCCGGGGGGCTGGCTGCCGCACCCCGGTTCACGTGGTGGGCCAACGTCGTCACCGATGCCGGGCATCACGCCGGCGGGCCACGCTCGGAGCCTGCTCGTGCCGCGCTGCGTGAGTCGGACGCCCGGCTCGGGGTGTTCCTCGACCGGCTGGCTGAGCGGGGCGAGCTCGACGAGGTTGCCATCGTGCTCACCGCCGACCACGGTTTCGAAAGCACTGACCCGGCCTGCACCGGCAGCTGGCGCCCGGCCCTCGACGCGCTGGGTGTCCCATATCGCGACGAGGGGCCTGGGTTCGTCTACCTTTGCTGACCCTAGCCAGTCGGGGTGGCCGAGATGGTCGGCACTGTCGAAGTGGTCGGCTCAGTCGGGGTCGGCGGCGGTGCCGTGGGCGGTGGAGTCACCGGCGGTGGCGCTGCGCCCCTGGTCCGGTGGGCCCAGACGGCCTCGGCACCGCTGTGGCCGGCGAGCACGGTCAGTCCGGTCGCCCCGACTGCGAGCACCGCGGTGAGGGCCCCGAGCACGGCAGCAGGCAAGCGACGAGACCCTGTTGGCCGTTCGGATAGCTCGGACCGCTCGGATCGCTCCGACAGCTTGGATCGCTCGGATCGTGCTGAGCGATCGGTGTTGCGTGAGACGACCCACCAGGCGAGGGCGACCAGGAGCAACGCGACCGCAACGACCGGCACCATGGTGCCCCAACGCGCGTGGTCCTGAGGCAGGCCGACAGCCTCGGTCAACGCCTCCCCGGACCACCTGGCGGCCAGGGACGCACCGGCACCGGCAGCCAGGACGAGCAGGGTCAACGACCCGTAGCGTTCTCGCCACCGTGGCACGACGAGCAGCACGAGTAGGGCAATGGCTCCGGCCGGCAGCAGCACGAGCGCTGCGTGGACGACCAAGGGGTGCACCGGCAGGCCGGCAATCGTGTCGAGCGAGCCGGACTCGACCGGCATCGCAGCCGTCGGGCAGCCTCGTGCACCAGTCATTGCGTCAGGCTAGCCCGGGCGCCGTTGCCTGTCGCCGGCATCGACCGGCATATCGGACCACCGGCGGAATCAATGGCGGCGGGTGAATCGTCGCGGTGGGCAGCAATCCGTGTGCCGTGCATCCGCGTGCGTGCATCCGTGTGCGTGCATCTGTGTGCCGTGAGTTCGTTATGCCGTCAGTCCGGATGCCGCCCCAGCTGACGGACCGGTTGGGAGGGGCCGGGGCGACTGGTTACATTGAGCCGCATGGGTGTGGCAACACGGGTCATCGCGTGCCTGGATGTCGACGCCGGACGAGTCGTCAAAGGCGTCAACTTCGAGAATCTGCGGGACGCCGGAGACCCGGTCGAGTTGGCCGAGCTCTACGACGCTCAAGGCGTCGACGAGTTGACCTTCCTCGACGTCACAGCCAGCTCGGGCAACCGGGAGACGACCTACGACATCGTCCGGCGAACCGCCGAACAGGTCTTCATCCCACTGACCGTGGGCGGGGGCGTGCGCACAGTCGACGACGTCGACCGGTTGTTGCGGGCCGGCGCCGACAAGGTCGGCGTCAACACCGCTGCGATCGCCCGGCCCGAACTGATCACCGAGATCGCCGAGCGCTTCGGGGCCCAGGTGCTCGTCCTGTCCGCGGACGTGCGCCGCCGCCGCACCAACGACGGGTCCCTGGCCGGTGGTTTCGTCATGACCACGCACGGGGGACGCACCCCGGTCGGCCTCGATGCCGTCGAATGGTGCGCTCGGGCGGAGCAGCTTGGTGCCGGCGAGATCCTGCTCAATTCGATGGACGCCGACGGCACCAAGGACGGTTTCGACCTCGCGCTCATCCGAGCCGTCCGGGCAGCGGTCGGCATTCCGATCGTCGCCAGCGGGGGAGCCGGCCACCTCGACCATTTCGCACCGGCCGTGCACGCCGGCGCCGACGCAGTGCTGGCCGCCAGTGTCTTCCATTTCGGTGAGCTCACCGTCGGCCAAGTCAAGGATGCTATGCGCACCGAAGGGATCGAAGTCCGGTGAGCCACGAGCCGTCGATCTGGCAGCGGCTGACTGCCGAGGACCCGACCCACTCGATGCGCTACATCGAGCGATTCCGGCGACTGGCTGCTGAAGGGGTCGACCTCGTCGGTGAGGCCCGCACCCTCGACGCGATGCTCGACCGCGGCTCCCGGGTGCTCGACGCCGGCTGCGGCCCGGGCCGGGTCGGTGCCCATCTGCACGCGGTCGGGCACACCGTCGTCGGCGTCGATATCGACCCGGTCCTGATCGCCGCTGCCGCCCGCGACCACCCCGGGCCGACCTGGCTCGTCGACGACCTCGCGACACTCGATCTGCCCGCCCGCGGCATACCGGAGCCGTTCGACGGCATCGTCGCCGCCGGCAATGTGATGACCTTCGTGGCTCCCTCGACCCGCCGTGACGTGCTCGACCGGCTCCGCCGGCACCTGGCTCCCGCCGGGCGCGCCGTCGTTGGTTTCGGCGCCGAGCGGGGCTATCCGGTCGCCGAGTTCCGCGCGGATGCAGCGGCCGTCGGTTTCCACGAGGATCTGCTGCTGGCCACGTGGGATCTGCGGCCCTACGACGAGCAGTCCGACTTCCTCGTGGCGGTGCTGAGCCGGTCGTGAACGCGTCGAGCCCGAAGCTGGGGGACAATGGCGCTATGTCCGTCTCGCTCGGTATGCCGTCGATCCCGCAGCCTGCCGCAGTCGTCGCCCCACGGCGCCCGAGCCGCCGGATCCGGGTCGGGTCGGTCGATGTCGGCGGGCAAGCCCCGGTCTCGGTGCAATCGATGACGACGACGGTCACCGCCGACATCAACGCCACCCTCCAACAGATCGCCGAGCTCACTGCTGCCGGCTGCGACATCGTCCGGGTCGCCTGCCCCAGCCAGGACGACGCCGAGGCGCTGCCCGAGATCGCCCGGCACAGCATGATCCCGGTCATCGCCGACATCCACTTCCAACCCAAGTACGTCTACGCCGCCATCGATGCCGGTTGCGCGGCGGTGCGGGTCAACCCGGGCAACATCCGTCAGTTCGACGACCAGGTCGGTGAGATCGCCCGCCGGGCTCAGGCCGCGGGGGTATCGATCCGGATCGGGGTCAACGCCGGCAGCCTCGACAAGCGCCTGCTCGAGAAGCACGGTTCGGCCACCCCGGAGGCGCTGGTCGAGTCCGCGGTCTGGGAAGCGAGTCTGTTCGAGGAGCATGGTTTCCACGACTTCAAGATCTCGGTGAAGCATCACGACCCGGTCGTGATGATCACGGCATACGAACAACTCGCCGAGCGCGGTGACTGGCCCTTGCACCTCGGGGTCACCGAGGCCGGCCCCGCGTTCCAGGGCACGATCAAGTCGGCCGTTGCCTTCGGCGCGCTGCTCAGCCGAGGCATCGGCGACACCATCCGGGTGTCGTTGTCGGCGCCGCCCGTCGAGGAAGTCAAGGTCGGCACCCAGATCCTGCAGTCACTCGGGTTGCGTCCGCGCAAGCTGGAGATCGTGTCGTGCCCATCGTGCGGCCGGGCCCAGGTCGACGTCTACAAACTTGCCGACCAGGTCACCGCAGGACTCGAGGGGCTGACCGTCCCACTCCGGGTCGCCGTCATGGGTTGTGTCGTCAACGGTCCGGGTGAGGCCCGCGAGGCCGACCTCGGGGTCGCCTCCGGCAACGGCAAGGGACAGATCTTCGTTAAAGGTAAGGTGATCGCGACCGTTCCCGAGAGCCAGATCGTCGAGACTCTCATCGAACATGCGCTGCGGCTGGCCGACGAGCAATCAGCGGCTGGCGACGGCGGCGAAGGCGCTGCACCCACGGTGATCGTGGGTTGATCGCCGGGCGGTGACTGCCCCACTGGGCTTTCTGCGGCACACGGGCCGGCACGAGCCGCGGTTGCGCGCACCCGGGGCCGATCATGGCAATCTGTATGTCGTGCTGCGCACTCAGATTCCCATGCGTGCCCTCACCGTCGACGACGAGGGCGAGGCTCTGGCACTCTGCGCGCGCGATCCTGCGGCCAATGTCTTCGTCGCCGGCCGGATCACCGAAGGACTCCTGCACACGATGCCCGGCTCGATGCTGGGCTACGACGTCGACGGCCGGATCCGCTCCCTCGTCTGGGTATCGGCCAATCTCGTGCCGGTGGAGTGCGACGATGCCGCCTTGGACGCGTTTGCGCAGAAACTGCGCCGGTGGCGGCGGCATTGCGCCTCGGTCTTCGGGCCCGCTGATCAGGTCGCCGGCCTGTGGTCACGACTGGAGCCGACCTGGGGCATAGCCCGCACCATCCGTGCCGAGCAGCCGTTGCTTTTCGCGACGGCGATGACCGCCACTTGGAGTGGCTACGTCGACCCCCGGGTGCGCCTCGCCCGGCCGGACGAAGTCGATCTCGTGTTGCCGGCCTCGGCCGCGATGTTCACCGACGAAATCGGCTACCCCCCTTATGTCGGGTCCTCGGCAAGCTATCGGAGCGTCATTGCCGGGTTGATCCGCACTCGGCGAACCTATGTGTGGATCGAGGACGGTCGGTGTCTTTTCAAAGCCGACATCGGCTCGATCGGCGTCGACACCGCCCAGGTGCAGGGAGTGTGGCTCGCCCCGGCATTGCGCGGTCAGGGCTTGGCCGAGCCACTCATGGCCGCGGTCACGACCGCCATCCTCCGTGACGTCGCGCCTCGGGTGAGCCTGTATGTCAACGACTTCAACCTCCCTGCCTGGCGGACCTATCGAGCACTTGGCTACGAACGGGTCGGCACGTTCACCACCGTGCTGTTGTAGGTGTGTTGCTGTAAGTGTCTTGCCGTAGGGCCGCTGCCGGATTCGGCGCCGGGTGTGGGCAGATATCCTGCCCCGGACGCCGAGAAGGAGTGACCGTGACCGTCTTGCACATGTCCTCGCTGTTCCTGCGGACCCTACGCGAGGACCCCGCCGACGCCGAGGTGCCCAGCCACAAGCTGCTGGTCCGCGCCGGCTACATCCGACGCACCAGCCCAGGCGTCTACAGCTGGCTGCCGCTCGGGCTGCGAGTGTTGCGCCGGATCGAGGCGATCATCCGCGAGGAGATCGACCAGATCAGCCAGGAGCTGAGCTTTCCGGCACTGCTGCCCAAGGAGCCGTTCGAGGCGACCGGGCGGTGGACCGACTACGGTGACAACCTCTTCCGGCTCAAGGATCGCAAGGGCAGCGACTACTTGCTCGGTCCGACCCATGAAGAGCTCTTCACCCTGACCGTCAAGGATCTCTTCTCGTCCTACAAGGATCTGCCGATCAACCTCTACCAGATCCAGACGAAATACCGGGACGAAGCCCGGCCCCGGGCCGGCCTGCTGCGTGGGCGCGAGTTCATCATGAAGGACTCCTACTCCTTCGACATCGACCAGGCCGGCTTGCAGCGGGCCTACGACCAACACCGCGACGCCTACATCCGGATCTTCGACCGGCTCGGCTTCCACTACGTCATCGTCGAAGCGATGGCCGGCGCCATGGGCGGCTCGCAGAGCGAGGAGTTCCTCGCCACGGCCGACAACGGTGAGGACACCTACGTACGCTGCGACAGCTGCGGGTATGCCGCCAACGTCGAAGCCGTCCGGGTCCCGTCGCCGCCCGCCCGTTCGCTGGACGGGCTCCCACCGGCTCGGGTGCTCGACACCCCCGACACCCCGACCATCCAGACCCTCGTCGACTTCCTCAACGAGGCCCACCCGCGCGGCGACCGGCCATGGGTGGCTGCCGACACACTCAAGAACGTCGTCCTCCAGCTGCGCCACCCGGACGGGCAGCTCGAGCCGCTCGTCGTCGGCGTGCCGGGCGACCGCGAGGTCGACGAGAAACGGCTAGCCGCCCAGGTCGAGCCGGCTGTCGCCGAGCCGATGGACGAGGCCGTCATGCGGGAACACCCCGGCCTGGTCAAGGGGTATATCGGCCCGGCCGCTCTCGGTGCCGACTCCACGACCGGCATCCGGTATCTCGTCGATCCCCGAGTCAGCCCCGGCACTGCGTGGGTGACCGGCGCCAACCTCGACGGCCACCACGTCGTCGATCTCGTTGCCGGCCGTGATTTCACCCCGGACGGCACTATCGAGGCCGCCGAAGTCAAGGTCGGCGACGTCTGTCCCGCGTGCGGCAGCGGCGACGGACTGCGCGCGGCCCGGGGCATCGAAATGGGGCACATCTTCCAACTCGGCGCGCTGTATGCCGAGGCGCTCGACCTACGGGTGCTCGACGAGCAGGGCAAGCTGCGCACGGTCCTCATGGGCAGCTACGGCATCGGGGTATCACGGGCGGTGGCCTGCATCGCCGAAGGCAACCACGACGACGCCGGGCTCATCTGGCCACGCGAGGTCAGCCCGGCCGACGTGCACCTCGTGGCGACCGGCAAGAAGGACGACGTGTTCGATGCCGCGGCCGACCTGTCCGGTCAGCTGTCCGCAGCCGGACTCGAGGTCATCTACGACGATCGGCGCGGCGTCTCCCCGGGCGTGAAGTTCAAGGACTCCGAGCTCATCGGGGTGCCGACCATCGTCGTCGTCGGCCGCGGTCTCGCGGACGGCACGGTGGAGATCAAAGACCGCCGCTCCGGCGACCGGCGCGAGGTCACCCTCGACGCGGCTGTCGAGGAGGTATGCCGTGAGGTCCGCGGCTGACGTGGGCCACGAGAGTCACGAGGACAGGCACTGACGTGGGATCGATGGTCATCGAGGCGGCAGCCGACGGGTCCTCGCTCGGCAACCCCGGGCCGGCCGGGTGGGGTTGGTATGTCGACGAACAACGCTGGGCATGCGGCGGCTGGCCGCGCGGCACGAACAACATGGGCGAGCTCATGGCATTGCTGGACCTGCTGCGCCAGAGCGAGACCGGCACCGAAGACCTGCGCGTGCATTGCGACAGTCGCTACGTCATCGACTCCGTGACCAAGTGGGCCCCGGGGTGGAAGCGCCGCGGCTGGCGCAAGGCAGACGGCAAGCCGGTGCTCAACCTCGAGCTCATCCAGTCGATCGACGAGCTGATCCAAGCCCGCAAGGCGGCCGGCCGCCGGGTGGAGCTGATCTGGGTCAAGGGCCACGCCGGGGACCCGCTCAACGAGGCTGCCGACCGGCTCGCCAACCGCGCGGCCCTGGCCTACCAAGCCGGCCGGGTGCCCGACCCGGGACCGGGGCTGGCGGCACCACGACCCGGCCTTTCGGATTCCCCCCAAGCGCGCGAATCGCCCGACTCATCGGATTCTGCTGACTCTTCGGGCCCAGCGGGCTCCTCGGCGGTCCAGCAGCCCCTGTTCGGTGATTGACCTGCATCGAGCGACGAACCTGAGGTGACGGCAGCCTCACCCCAGTTGACGACGTCAGCACAGACCCCACGCGCGCAGCGATGCGGCGTAAGCTTACGGAGTCCTCTGTGGTTTGGAGGTGAAAGCAGGCTGGCGCGCCCTTCCTGACGTTCTGCTCCACGGTGCTTTCAATGACGCTGACCAGGACGAGGAGCAGTAGTGGACATCATATGCCTTCAGGATGTTGTCAAGGAATTCGGCAAGTCGGGTGCTTTGCATAGAGTCATCGATGGACTGACCCTGAACGTTCCGGCCGGCTCCTATCTCTCCATTATGGGCAGAAGCGGTTCGGGCAAGAGCACTCTCCTAAATATTGTCGCGGGTATGCTCAGGCCCAGCAGTGGAAAGGTCGAGGTGTGCAACACGGACTTGACGGCAGCCTCGCAGAATAGTGCCGCTGCCTTTCGGTTGAGTTACATTGGCTTTATCTTTCAGGCATTTCATTTGCTGCCCCGGCTGTCGCTGTGGGAGAACGTCGCAGTTCCACTAATACTGCGTGGTGGCGGCAAGAAACAGAGACTCAAGTCGCTAGCGTGCGCGGAGTTGGATCGCTTCGGGCTAGGTGACCTTGCCGAGAAACGGCCTGCCACGCTGTCTGGTGGACAGCAGCAGCGGGTGGCCATCGCTCGAGCTCTCGTGACCAAGCCGAAGCTAGTCCTGGCTGATGAACCTACTGGCAACTTGGATCAAGAGTCTGCCGTCGGTGTGCTCGAAGCCTTCGCCGCAATCCGTCGAGACCACGATTCCACCCTCGTTGTCGTCACCCACGACACCGATGTCGCTCAGCACGCTGACTCCCGAGTCGAGATGATTGATGGCAGGCTTGTCGGGGAATCTAGATAACATACAGGCCTGAAAAGATCACTTCATTCCATACGTGCTGGGGGGAGCGCTATTCATCCCATTCCCGGTGAGTGCAATAAAAGGGAGCAGTGAGGCCACTGATGATGAGCAAGCTCAGACTTTCGCTGGCGCTATTCAGGGCATCGTGGATCCGCACTATCGCGACGATTGTTGGTATTTCCGCGACGGTCAGCCTCGTTGCTGCGGTTTTCTTGGTGCTCGATGCTTTCACAACAAGCGCAGATGAACAACTTGATGGAGTCTACTCGCGATTCTCGACCGTAGTGCAGAGCTCAAGTGGAGCGCCAATACAAGACGCTACGCTCGCTGAGCTCGGTGCCGCTGGCGGTGTTCAAGAGGCTGTGCCAGTTGGTCAATACGAGGCTCGCATGAGTGACATACCCATCGCATTGGTCAGCCTCCCGATGTCGGAGCAAGACGCTGGCAAGCTCGGGAACATTCAGGGTGGTGCTCTTCCGGTGCTCATGAGCGACCCCTTGCAGGAGCGGCTCAACGTGAGTGAGGGTGATACCAGGGATGTCGTTACTCCGCTTGGGTCCCTAGAGATCGTGGTCGTCGGCGCTCCTGATGGCGAAGGCCGCGAGCAGTTGAACCGGGCGACCTATGTGGTGGCTGCAGCATCAACCCTGGCCGAGGTCAGAGGATTCGCCGAGCTGGCGCGACCAAACATGGTCCTCGTCAATCTGGAGAAGAGCGAAACTGATACGGAGTTGCGACAGGTCGTCGCTGCCAAGGGCCCTGTGTTGGAGCTCCAGGATCGGACACAAGCGCGTTCGGCATTGCTGGCGGGATTAAAATCGATCTTACAGACGCTGCCCCTCGTTGCCATGGTCGCTGCGTTATTGAGTGTCGTTTTGGTGTTCGCCCTCATTCGGACCAGCACAATTACCCAATTGAAGAGTTTGACCATGCTGCGCAGCCTGGGTGCATCATCGCCTCAACTGATGGGTTTGGCGTTTCTTTCGGCCTTCTTCTACTCGTCCTGTGGTGCGGCGCTTGGGATCCTGGTTAGCAAACCAATGGCGACGGGCCTGCTTCAATCGATACCGGTTTCGGTGCGGAACTCTTCAGCGCAGGTGCTGGCTATTCACTACGTGCCAGCGGTTGTGATCGCTGTCTTTCTCGGAGTGACGATCGTTGGGGTCGCATCTGCGTGGTTTGCATTAAAGCCGGCCCTTGATAACTCGGTTGTGGAGCAATTGCGCGATGATGGTCAGAGTCGGACTCCCAGAATGTCCGTAGTCCTGCTGATTCTTGTGGGTGTGGCGTTCGGCATTGCCGGGATTGCTATTGTTGTCAGCAGGCCTCGTGAGCTGTGGTTCTTGGCGATCCTGGTTATTATGGTTTCCTGGTTGGCGGTGAGCATGGTGGTTGTGCCCATGCTGCTGCGGATGTTGGATTCTGTTTCGCGGTCTTGGCGTCCTGGCTGGATCGGCAATTCTGGCGGTCGGCAATCTGCGCAACTGCGGGCAAGTGCATTGGTGATGAGTGCCGTCGTGGCGATGATGGTGTCACTTGCTGGAGCGGCAGAGAATATGCGACTCTCGGCAAATCCCACTGTCGATGGCATGGAGCGCATCGATGTGATGGTTCAGCAGGTGGGTGTGGATGACATCCCCACGCTGCGTACGCTCACTGTCGCTACGTTGGAGCAATTGCAGCAAAACGATGGCGTAGAAGACGTAAAGCGGGTTCAGATGGGGTATCTGTCTCTACGCGGTAGCCGGGTGTTGCTGCAAGGGGCGGAGCCTGACTCGGAACTCCCGGTTGTTCTTCAAGGTAAAGCCGACCATGGCGAGCTGCGTCCTGGTGGCGCTTATATTTCAACCCAGATTGCCGCGGAGCACCACCTTGGCAGGGGCGATACCTTTGAGTTGCCGACGGCATCTGGTGACGCCCTGGAAATAGAAGTGCTTGGCGTCGTGACGAGTTTTCTATGGCCGAACGGCCTCGTTGTTCTAGACGTTCGTGATTCAGAGAGAATCTGGGGGTCGCAAACCTATAGCTCCTACGAGGTGGTTGCAGAAGATCGTCTGGGTGTTCGTCAGGCTCTGCTTGAGACTGATGGACAGCTCAGCGATCACAGCACCCTTGTTGCAACCGGTGAAGTTCAAGCGGCAGCCGCACGCAAAGTGATCAGGGACTCCGCGAGTCTGTATGAAGCGCTGTCCATGGTGGCGCTTTTCGCGGCGATCGTTATTGCTGGCGGTGCACTTGCCTTGGATACGGTGACCCGGTTGCGTGAATATGGGGCAGTTCGGGCGGTCGGGGCACGCAATGGATTCCTCGCAGCAATGGTCATAAGCAGAGCAGCGGTCCTCGTTGGCGCGGGGACCTTCGTCGGATGGGTGTTTGGGATCATCTTGCAGTATTACCTGGCCGTGACGTCGGCAAGCACCCAGAACATGCCGATCACCATGCACTGGACAGCCTCACCGACTCTCACTGCGGTTGGCGCAGGGATGTTTGTGCTCGTCATTGCCTCGGTGGGCTCACTGTGGCGGGTTCAACGGGCGACTGCGCCCAGTATGCTGGGCGCTCCGGACTTGTAGGGTGCTCGAGGCATTCGAGGGGTGTGGAGTTTCCCTATTTGACGTGCCAGAGTTCGTGGTAAGAGGCGATAGCCGGGCGCTCGTCGTTGAAGGTGCAGATGGACTTGAAAGTGCAGATGGACGTGCGGTGGCGGCAGCGCGGTCATCAAGGCACGATCGGCATATGACTCCTTCGGCTGCGGTGCGTGCGGTGATCTTCGACTGGGGTGGCACGATCACGCCGTGGCACACCGTCGACCACCGGGAACAGTGGACGGTCTTCGCCCGGGGGATGGGGGCGGTCGCCTGCGGGCTCAACGACACCGCTACGACGGTGCAGCGCGTCGAGGAGGATGCTTGGCGGCGGGGGCGGCAAGAGGGGGTGAGCGCGCGCCTCGGCGAGATCCTCGCTGCGGTCGGACTCGACCCGGCCTACGCGGCGACCCAAGCCGGGTTGGCGGCATACCACGACTTCTGGGAACCACACACCTTCACCCACCCAGTGATCCCGGGTCTATGGAAAGATTTGCGGGAGAAGGGAATCCGGATCGGGGTGCTGTCGAATACGATCTGGTCCCGGGAGCACCACCGGGGTTTCTTCGAGCGCGACGGTGTGCTGGATCTCATCGACGGCGACGTCTATTCGAGTGAGACACCGTGGGTCAAGCCTCGCCCGGAGATCTTCCTCGCTGCCGCCGCGTCGCTCGGGGTCGAGCCACAGCACTGCATCTACGTCGGCGATCGCTCGTACGAAGACGTGCACGGTCCCCAGTCGGTCGGCATGCGGGCGATCTGGATCCCGCACTCGGACATCCCGCAGGAGCAGCAGGTCTCACACG
Source organism: Actinomycetales bacterium (assembly GCA_002748155.1). Lineage (GTDB taxonomy): Bacteria > Actinomycetota > Actinomycetes > Actinomycetales > Dermatophilaceae > Phosphoribacter. Next base: position 24,570 of record PDRO01000009.1, read on the forward strand.
AGGCAACCCCGGATGCCATCGCCCACGAGCTGATCGACATCGTGACGATCGTCCAGGCGTGGTCGCTCGATCACTCGCGACCGAAACCAGAATGAGTCACCGGAGGCACCCGGATTGCCGGCAACGGGAGGATCAGCTCAAGGATTCGTGGCCGCTGAGCGCCCGACGAAGCTCGGCCACCGTGGTCACGGGTTGCCGGCAGAAGAACCCCTCGCACACGTATGCCGCGGCACGCCCGTCGACGAGTGGGCGCCCGGCCAGCAGGGGCACGCCGGGGGTATCGGGCGCGCCCATGACACAGACCAGTCCCGGACTGGTGCTGGTCCGCGCCACCCTGGCCAGCGCTTCGGCGTCCGCGTCGATCCGGCCGTCGCTACCGGTGGTGGACCCGACGACGGCGACCTGCACCGGGCCCGTCAACCGGGCCTCTGCGCCCGCGAGCGTCCACCCAGCGAACCGCGGATCCCGTTGTGCGGTCGCCCCACCCACGGCGAGAGCGGCGTCGGCGAAGTCCGCGTGCCGGACCGAGCCGGTGAGCGCGGCATACGTGACCATCGCAGCGGCGACCGACGATTGACCGGACGGCTCGGCGTTGTCTGCGGCGGAGTGCGGGCGGGCGACCAAGGTCTCACCGTCGACAGGGGTGTCGAACACGATCCCGGCGGCCCTATCGGCCCTATCGGCACTGCTGGCACTGTCGGCGTTGTCAGCAGTGTTGCCAGCAGTGCCAGCATCGCTGTCGGTGTAGCGATCGAGCACCGCGTCGAGCAGACTCCCGGCCGCGGCGAGCCAACCCCCGTCGCCGGTGGCCTGGTGTAGGGCGAGCAGACCCTCGGCGAGGTTTCCATGATCGTCGGCCACGGCTAAGGGAGTCCCGGTCATCCCGCCGAGCGATGATCGGCGTAGCCGACCCGCCACGACGTGCTGGTCGAGTATGTAGTCGGCGGCCCTGATGGCCGCATCGAGGTAGCGGGGTTCGTCGAGCAGCACGGCTGCCTCGGCCAGAGCGGCGATCGCCAGACCGTTCCACGAGGTGACGACCTTGTCGTCCCGGGCAGGTTGCGAGCGACGATCCCGGACCCTGCGCAGCCGGTCACGTACTGATGCCCACCACGACTCGTCTTCCGGGTCGGATCGAAGCTGCAGTGTGGACCGGCCGTGCTCGAACGTGCCCTTCGCGGTCACCGAGAGCAGTTCCGCGGCCCGGGCGCCGTCAACGGGTCCGAGCGCGGCGGTCAACTCGTCCGGCGTCCAGACATACGTGAGGCCTTCGATCCCGTCGGTGTCGGCATCCAGCGACGACGCGAATCCTCCGGTGTCGGTGCCCAATTCGGTGAGGATGAAGTCGCAGGTCTCCCGGGCGACCCGCTCGCCGAGCCGGGATCCGGTTGCCCGCCACCAGTGGAGGTAGACCCGGGCGAGCTGAGCGTTGTCGTAGAGCATCTTCTCGAAGTGCGGCACCACCCAGCCGGGGTCCACGGCATACCTGGCGAAACCGCCAGCCAACTGGTCGTAGATCCCACCTCGAGCCATCGCTTCACACGTGCTGTCGACGATCGTCAACGCGTCGCCCGAGCCGGTTCGTGCGTGGTGACGCAGCAGGAACTCGAGGACCATGGACGGTGGGAACTTCGGGGCCCGGCCGAAACCGCCATGAGCCCGGTCGACGATCCGAGCCAACCGAGGCACCGTCTCCTCGAGAGCCTGCCGGGTGATCGGCTCGGGTGAATGCGGCGCGACGGAGATCCGCATCGCGGCAGTGATCTGCTGGCTGCTGGCCACGAGCTGGCCGCGGGTTTCGGTCCAAGCCTGTTCGGCGGCGTCGAGCAGGTGCAGCAGCGTTGCCCTGGGCAGATAGGTGCCGGCCCAGAACGGCTCACCGACCGGCGTCAGCAACACGGTCATCGGCCAGCCGCCCTGACCGTTGAGCGCGAGTGTCGCAGCCATGTAGAGCGCGTCGACATCCGGGCGCTCTTCACGATCGACCTTGATCGCAACGAACCCACGCGCCAGAGCGTCGGCGACCTGTTGATCCTCGAACGACTCATGGGCCATGACATGGCACCAGTGGCAGGCGGCATACCCGATGGAAAGGAAGACCGGCACGTCACGGTGCCGGGCCTCCTCGAAGGCATCTGGGCTCCACTCCCACCAGTCAACCGGATTCTGATCGTGCTGGCGCAGGTACGGGCTCGTCGCAGAAGCGAGTCGATTGGGCATCAGGCACGGCTCCGATCCAGTGATGTTCGTGTCGATCCGGTCCGTCGTGACACGAACCTCGTCAATCCCGTTGGTCGAGTAGGCCGAGGACCGAGGCCGTATCGAGACCCACCCCACCCTACGAAGGCATGCAGAGCACTTCCGGGTCGAAGGCCCGATCGGCTCGCGATGCTGCTCGATTGGCGGTGCTGCTTGATTGGCGGTGTTGCGTATGCCGGCGCTGTGCTTCCGAAAGCAAGCGAACGGCTTACTGTTGTTAGCGGTCGCGGGCGAGCTCGCCGGCGGCGGCACGGGCTCCGAGTGACTTGCCCAGTGGATCGACGGGGTGTGGGCAACCGCGTTCCCGAACAGGCGGCTTGAGCGGGGGAAGGCAGGGTCTGAGACTTGTGAGCGACGCCTCAAGAGCTGGGAGTTCGATCCAACTCTTTCGGTGAGAGACTGGAGCCAATCCGCTCGCGGTGGGCGCGGTCATCTCAATCGAGCAGTAGCGACTGCGGCGACGTCGCCTAGTCGCGGGCCGTGCATTCAGCCATCTCGAATCGGAGGAACCGGATGACGTCATCCATCACCATTGCCGCTGCTGCCCGCAAGGCTTACCCGGACATCTACACGGACAAGGCTGTTGCCGCCTTAGAGGCGCTGGCCCCGTTGGACGCCAGGCGCGAGCAGTTGATGACCGAACGGATCGCTCGGCGCCAGCAGCGCGCCAGGGACCGGCAACGGATCGAGTTCCTGCCCGAGGACAGTGTCATCGACGGGACCGACATTCTCGTGTCCGATGCGCGTGCCGGTCGTTTCGAGGGAGCTGCGATCCCGCCTGCACTGCAGCGGCAATGGGTGCAGGGCACCGGCCCGGCCACCCGACCGCACGCCAGCACTGCATCAGCACTGCGAAACGTGGCGTATGCGCTGCTCTCCGGTGCAGACGGCTGGATGTTCGACGGCGAGGACGCGGTCGGACAGATCGAGACGATGTCCCTGGACAACATCCGCAACCTGATCCTGGCCAACACCGACGACCCGCAGTTCCTCGAAGTGGCCGAGAAGGTGGCCGACGAGATGAACGTGTGGGCGCAGGGTTTCCACGGCCGCACGATCATCGACGACTGGCGTGAACAGTTGAAGTTCACCACCCGTATCTTCCGGATCCGTGGACTGCACCTGGAGGACAGACACATCCAACACGCGGACGGCCGTCCGTTCAGCGCGACCATCGCCGACCTGGTTCTCTACGTGGTCAACAACTACCAGGCGTTGCAGGATCAGGGCCGGCCCATCGTGTTGTACCTGCCCAAGCTGCAGACCGCCGCCGAAGCCGCGCATGTAGGAAGCCTGCTGCGGGCGATGGAATCAGAGCTGGGCCTGCAGCCGGGCACCATTCTCGGCTACGTGTTGATCGAGCAGATCGAAGCTAGCTACCAGCTCATGGAGATCCGCGCTGCGCTGGGCAAGAACTTCGTCGGCTTCAACACCGGCCGGTGGGACTACATCAACTCGGTCAGCGACGCGCTCGCCTGGGACGAGTCCTTCGTCAACCCGAACATCGACGCCATCACCATGACCTACGGGTACATGCGGGTCTACGAAGACCGGGTCCGCCGGGCGGTCAACACCCCCGACCGCAACGGCAACTTCGCGCTGTGGCAAGGCGGCATGGAGCCCAACATCCCGGTTGGCACCGAGGCCGGTGTCGAGGCAGCGATGAAGAAGGCCGTCGCCGGTGGCGAACGGGAACAGCGAGAGGGCGCCTCCGGGAAGTGGGTGGCGCACTGGAAGATGGTGCACATCATCCGACCGGTATGGGAGAAGGCGGGGCAGGACAATCAACTCGGCCGCTCGTTCCCGGCTTTGACCTACACCGATGCTGACGCTGCTGATCTGGCGTTGCTGGAAGACGCACCGCGAACCGTCCGCGGCGCGCGCGACCTGCTCAGTGTCGGCCTGCAATACGGCAACGCGTTCGGACAAGGCTTCCAGGCCGCTGCCCTCAAGCCCGCCGACTTCTTCGGCGATGACGACGTGCTGTACCTGATGGAAGACGCCGCTACCGGCGAGATCCGGTTGTCGGTGTTGTGGGAGTGGCTGCACAAGGGCGGCTCGTTTACCGCTGACGACGAGGAAACCGGGGTGCGGGCTGGTGACCAGCTCACTCCGGAGTTGTTCGGCCGGTTGCTGGAGGAGGAGTACGACAAGCTCCTTGCCGCAGACTCCAAAGATGTGCACGAAGACTCCAAGACCACCACGTTGCCGATCGCGAAAGAGATCGTGGGGGCTTACGTGCTGGAGCCGGTGAAGGCACCGTGGTACATCGACCTGCTCAACATCAACCTCAACAACCTCGACCTGGACGTGGCCAAGGATCGGATCCGGCGCTACTTGGATGCGTTCAGTGCCGATGGCACACGGATCACCGCCAACCTGGATTTCTCCGACGCACCAGCAGTTTAGGGAATTACACAACAAATAACCGCTACGGCACGTACGTGAAAGGCAGCTACACTCGCTATGACATTCGCTGACACCGTCAATCAGATCACCGAGTACATGAAAGAAGAGCGGTTCGCCGACGTGACGCGGCTGTATTCGGCACGGCAGGTAGCCGAGCAACGCGGCACCATCGCGTCCGGCTATCCGGTAGCCGAGCAGAACGCCCGGCAGTTCTACGCACGGCTGCGGGAGCTGTTCTCCCAGGGCAAGTCCATCACGACGTTCGGCCCGTACTCGCCCAGCCAGGCGGTGACGATGAAGCGGATGGGCATCGAGGGCATCTACCTCGGTGGCTGGGCCACCTCTGCCAAGGGCAGTGCCGCTGAGGATCCGGGCGCGGACCTGGCCAGCTACCCGCTGTCTCAGGTGCCCGAAGAGGGCGCGGCCCTGGTGCGGGCACTGCTGACCGCGGACCGCAACCAGACCTACCTGCGTGAGCGGATGACCGAGGAACAGCGGGCAGCGACGCCGGTGCACGACTACCGGCCGTTCATTATCGCCGACGCCGACACGGGCCATGGCGGGGATGCCCACGTCCGCAACCTGATCCGGCGGTTTGTCGAAGGCGGCATCACCGGTTACCACATCGAGGACCAGCGGCCTGGCACCAAGAAGTGCGGCCACCAAGGCGGCAAGGTGCTGGTTCCGGTCGATGAGCAGATCAAGCGGTTGAATGCAGCCCGGTTCCAGCTGGACATCATGGGTGTGCCCGGCATCATCGTCGCCCGCACGGACGCTGAGGCCGCCAACTTGCTGGACGGCAACGCCGACGAGCGGGACCACCCGTTCATCCTCGGCGCCACTCACTCCAGCGCTCCTTCCTACAAGGTGTGCGCCCTGGCCCTGATGCGGGCTTTCTACGCAGCCGGTGCCACCCCGCTGGTCGGCTACCAGCTGTACGACCTGTCCGATGAGGAATACGCAGCTGCCGACAACTGGTTGGCCAAGACGGGTCTGGCCGACTCGGTGAAGTCGGCTATGTCCGGTATCGACGCCGGCGACGAGGTCGCCGTCGAGGCCGCCTACGACCGCGCTCTCGGTGACATGGTCGCGAAGTGGGAGTCCGACGCCGGGTTGATGACGATCGGCGAAGCGGTGGTCGACGCGCTTGAGCTGCTCGCCTCCGACGAAGCCGAGCTGCCGATCAGCATCGAGGAATGGCAGGAGTTCGCCAAAGAGGCCTCGTTCTGGCAAGTCCGGGACAAGGCGCGTCAGCTAGGGATCAGCTTCTTCTGGGATGCTGACCTCGCCAAGACGCCGGAGGGCTTCTACCAGGTCCGCGGTGGCCTGGAGTATGCGATCGCCAAGTCCCTTGCCGTCGCACCTTTCGCCGACCTCGTGTGGATGGAGACGGCCAGCGCTGACATTGCTGAGGCCAAGCACTTCGCCGACGCGATCCATGCCAAGTTCCCTGGCCAGATGCTGGCGTACAACCTGTCACCGTCGTTCAACTGGGACTCCACCGGCATGAGCGACGATGAGATGCGTCGGTTCCCGGTGCAGCTGGGCGAGGCCGGGTTCGTCTTCAACTTCATCACCTACGGCGGGCACCAGATCGACGGCGTGGCCGCGGAGGAGTTCTCCACGGCCTTGCTGACCGACGGCATGCTGGCTTTGGCACAGGTGCAGCGCAAGATCCGGTTGCTGGAGTCGCCGTACCGCACCCCGCAGACTCACGTCGGCGGGCCGCGGCTGGATGCGGCTCTGGCCGCGTCGTCGGCCCGGACCGCAACGACCAAGGCGATGGGCGCAGGGTCGACCCAGGTGCAGCACTTGGTGCAGACCGAACTGCCCAAGAAGGTGCTGGAGGACTGGCTGGTCGACTGGGCCCAGTACTACAAGCTGGGTGAGAGCCTGCGGGTGTCATTGCGGCCCAGCCGCGACGGCGCGGAGTTGTTGGAGCTCGCGGTGCAGGGTGACGGTGGCACCAAGCACGCGAATGTGGTCTTCGCCCCGATCACCGACCGGCATGGCAGCGTGCTGTTGTCGGTGCGGGACATGAACACCTTCTCCGAGCAGCTGCGGCAGAAGCGATTGATGACCCTGATCCACTTGTACCTGATCAAGCGGTATAAGGCATCGACGGTGCACTACGTGGCACCTACCCAGGACAACCAGTACCAGGCCGAGAAGATGCATGCGCAGGGTGTTTACGGTGAAGTGCACACCGGTGTCGGTGACATCATCGTTGCCAGTGTCGACTCCGATTCTGTGCGGACGTTGGTCGACGACAGCGGTGAGGGTATCGGCAACCTCATCCGCAAGGCGTGACACATCCGCAGGCAGTGATGAAGCGTCGTTGATGTCGACGACTTGACTGCCGTGACAACAGGCCAGGCGACGGCGAGTCCACTCGGGCTCGCCGTCGCTGACTGTGGGGCAAGGAGATAGGGACATGAGTGAAATCAGCACGCCAGACCTGTGCGATGCGAACCCCGATGTGCAGGTGGCCGAGCCGCTGCTGCGGGGCTACGGCGGGCGGGAAGCGTTCGGTGGCCAGGCGGTCGTGGTGCGATGCGTGGACGCGGACGGGCCGGACAACACCCTGGTGAAACAACTGGCCGGCGAGCCCGGGCATGGCCGGGTACTGGTAGTCGATGTCGGTGGAGCCACGAGCAACGCGGTCCTCGGCGACTTGATCGCTGCCGATGCCGCAGCGAACGGCTGGGCCGGTTTGGTGATCAACGGCTGTGTACGCGATGTCGAAGTGCTGCGGAGCATCGACCTGGGTGTCATGGCGCTGGGGTCGGTGCCACGCAAGTCGAACCGGCGCGGGACGGGGGAGCGGGACGTCACCGTCGGATTCGCCGGGGTGCACATCGCCCCGGGCAACTACGTGTATGCCGATGCGACCGGGCTCATCGTCGCTGAGCGTGCGTTGGGCTGAACGCAGCTGGATCTGAGCTCGCCCAGGTTGCGGAACCTGCCCCACCTCAACCCAGTACTCGTGCCACCACCCATGTGCCCGGCAACCGGATGATCGGTGCCCGCGTTGCTGCCCACGGCCAGCGTCTCAGGTCGGAAGCACCGTCCGGCCGACAACCGCTCAATCCGTGAGAAACCCTGCGGTGCTCGGGAATAAACCGTACCCTCGTCGGTGTAGATGCGGATGAGGGTATCTGGGGCGGGCTGAACGACTCCTTGCAAGCGGGTGCAAGAAGGGCAATCACTACCAGATGCCGGACTTGGCCCAGGGCGGACGCCGCTCATGGGTCCCAGGGTTGTGTCTTCGGTATCTGTGCTCAGGTGCCTGGGGAGGGAGTTGTTGTGTTCGACTACATCGGGTCTGCCACGCCGTCGCGCGTGAGCGGAGTACGAAAGACCGTGGTTAACGCGCGAACGCGCGCATGGGAGCGGTGGGGTTCCTCTACGCCATTCCCCAGCGCGGGGTCTACCCCCAAGGCGCGGGCTTGGGTCGTGAAACGTCGTCGGATCCTGCAAGGGGCCGACCTGACCGTGGGCCTTCTTGCCTCGCTGTTGGCCCACTATCTGCGATTCGGGTTCGAGTCAACACCGGTTCTCGTGGTTGTCTTCGTCATCCCGTTCGTGTGGCTCTCTGCTTTGGTGGCTAGTGGGACCTACACCGTGGCCCAGAACGGTGTCGGGTCGGATGAATACCGAGCAATCGGCCGAGCCGCATTCACGACCTTCGCCGGAGTGGCCATCGCGTCGTACCTGCTGCACGCCGAACTGTCCAGGGGCGTCGTCATGCCGCTGTCCGTGTTTCTGCTCATCGGGACGATAGGTGTCCACGCGCTGCATCGAAGGCATTTGGCTCGGGAGCGCACCCATGGGCGATACGTCCGTGACGTGTTGGTCATGGGTCGCGCCGATGCGTGCGTTGCGATCATCATGGAAATGCAGGCATCGCCCGTTTCGGGCTACCGCGTAGTCGGAGCTTGCATCACCGACGACGATGTGGACCAGGTTGGGTCGCGTTTGTCCGGCGTGCCGATTGTGGGCACGGCCGGAGAGGCTATGCACGTGGTCGACCGCCTAGGCATTGATGTCGTGGCAGTGTCCAGCGATCCAGACCTGTCCGGTCAGAACCTGCGGCGCATCGGATGGGCGCTCGCGGAGCGTCGTGTCGACTTGGTGGTTGCTCCCGGCATTTTCGAGGTGGCCGGTCCACGGTTGTCGTTGCGCCCCGTCGCAGGCCTATCACTGTTGCACGTCGAGCGCCCGGCAGACGGGTGGTTCCGACTTCTGAGCAAGCGCTTGATGGACACGGTGCTCGCAGGAGCGCTGACCCTTGTCGCATTGCCGATCGGTTTAGTCGTAGCAGCGCTGATCAAGCTGGACAGCCCGGGTCCGGTGTTTTTCCGGCAAGAGCGAGTCGGCGCTCACGGCGAACGATTCAAGATGATCAAGTTCCGATCGATGTGTCAGTTCGCGGAAGCTCGCAAGAGCTCGATCGATGGTGGGAACAAGACCAACACAGTCTTGTTCAAGGTCAAGGAGGACCCGCGGGTCACGCGGGTCGGCAAGGTGATCCGCCGTCTGTCGATCGATGAACTCCCGCAGCTGTTGAACGTGCTCAAGGGCGATATGTCCCTTGTCGGACCTCGTCCGCCGCTGCCGAACGAGGTCGATCAGTACGAAGCCGACGCGATGCAGCGCCTTCGGGTTCGTCCCGGCATGACCGGTATGTGGCAGATAAGCGGACGCAGCGACTTGGATTGGGAGCAGTCGCTGCGATTGGACCTGTGGTACGTGGACAATTGGTCGCCAATGCTTGACCTACAGATCCTCGCGCGTACGGGTCGCGCCGTGTTGGCCGGCCATGGTGCTTACTAGGAGCGCGGCTGGGCACACAGCTGCTGGCGCTCGCCGGTTGACGAGTTCCGTTGTCACTGGGCGGTGCGCGCCCCGTACAGTGACAAGAGGGTGCATGCCAAGCCGCTCTCTCGCTGAGTGTCCATCAGGAAGCGTTGCTGGAGTTCCAAACCTGCCACGGTGGATTGCCGGCGTTGTACATGGCTTCGAGTTCGACCTTGTCCTTGAAGGTGTCCATGTTCTTCCAGAATCCGTCGAACGGGATGGCGCGCAGCTTGCGGTCCTTCATGAGTCGTTGGAAGGGTTCGAGGACCAAGTCCTCTCCGGGTTCGAGGACGTTAAAGATCTCGCGTCGGAGGGCAAAGAACCCCGCGTTAACTCGCATCGGCGACTCCCCGGCATACTCCAGTTCGGTCACCCTATTATCAGGGTCCGAATGAATAATGTGGAAGGTGTGTGGCGCTTTAACGCTCAACATTCGGGCCACGTCGTCGGATGCAAGGAAACCGTCGACGTAGGCATTGAGGTCGAGATCGGTGAGTCCGTCGGAGTAGTTCGCCAGGAACGCCTCGTCGTCACCGAGATGAGGACGCACTCGCCGCAATCGCTCTCCGATTGTCGAGTGTATCCCGGTGTCGACAAACGTGATTCGCCAGTCTTCGATATCCGTGCCCAGCATCGATATATCGTGGCCCCCACCGGGGATCACGAAGTCATTGGTTGCCCACTCCCGGTAATTGAGGAAGAACTCCTTAATCGCCAGGGCGCCGTGACCGAGACACAAGATGAACTCCGTGTGGCCATAGTGGGCATAGTAGCGCATGAGATGCCAAAGGACAGGGCGAGGGCCGATCTCTACGAGCGGCTTCGGTATCCTATCCGAGTAGTCCCGCAGGCGCATACCCATGCCGCCACAAAACAAGACAACCTTCATATCGAACCTCCTAGGTGCGGTAGATTTCTAGTGTATCGTGAACTAGGCGTCGGCGCGCAACATGGAACGGCGCGGCTCCTCCTCCGGAGGGGGTCTACGCTCGCTAGGTTTTCGTATCAGGACGGGAATGCCGATGATCATCATAGACACTGAGTTGGCACGACGCGAGGCGGAGGGTTCACCAGTAAGGGTGGCCTTGGTCGGTGGCGGCTATATGGCGCGTTGCATCGCGTTGCAGTTCCTCACCGCCGGCACGGGGATGCGGTTGGTGGCAATAGCCAACCGAACCGTCGACAAGGCTCGGCGCGCTTTCGCCGACGCTGGGGCTCCGGAGGTGACCTCGGTGCAGTCCGAGGCCCAGCTGGCATCGGCAGTGGATTCGGGCACGCCGGCGGTCACCGACGACGCCGGGTTGTTGTGTCGGAGTGCACATGTCGATGTCGTCATCGAAGCCACGGGCCACGTGGAGTTCGGCACCCAAGTCTGTTTCGAGGCGATCACCCATGGCAAGCACGCGGTTCTCATGGGCGCAGAGGTAGATGCGACGGTTGGTCCGATCTTGCGGCACTACGCGGACGCCAACGGGGTCGTCTTCACCTACACCGACGGCGACGAGCCCGGGGTTGGGATGAATCTTGCTCGCTTGGTCTCGTCGATGGGCTACGAGCCGGTGTTGATGGGGCAGCTCAAGGGCTTCCTTGACCACTACCGCAATCCCGAGACTCAACGTCCTCTGGCAGATCGGCTTGGTCAGAATCCAGCGGTCTTGGCCTCTTTCGCAGATGGATCCAAGCTGGCCCTCGAGGCGGCCATCATGGGTAATGCGACAGGTTTCGTGCCGCAGGTCCGAGGCATGCATGGCCATGCCTGTGCCGACGTCAAGGACATGCTGGACTTGTTCACGGAACGCGACTTCGAGCACGAGGGCCTCGTTGAATACGCGCTCGGTGCGGCCCCCCACACCGGTGCCTTCGTTATTTGCCGCAACTACCATCCGGAAAAACGCAAGCTCATGGCGTATCTCAAGATGGGCGATGGGCCGTTGTATCTCTTCTATCAGCCATTTCATTTGCCACCGTGGCAGATCCTCCATTCAGTGGCCAGAGCTGCTCTCATGCACGATCCGACAATCACTCCGGCGGGCGCCCCAGTCTGCGATACGGTGACCTACGCCAAGCGTGATCTGCGGGCCGGAGAGCGACTTGACGGCATGGGTGGTTTCACAGGATATGGACTTGTCGAGCGTGCAGAAGTGTGTCAACGAGAGGACTTCCTGCCGATCGCAGTGTCGCTGGATTGCCGACTGGTCCGAGATGTGCCCAAGGACACGCCGATTCGCTATGCCGACGTTGAGCTCCCGCCGGGTCGGCTAGTGGACCGCCTGCGCGAAGAACAGGCCAGTACTTTCGAAACGGCGGGTTCCGATGCGTGAGTTGTCTCTACGTCCGCGCGGCGACCTCCTCAAGGTTCTGGCCGTCGGTGCCCACTCCGACGACATCGAGATCGGCTGCGGCGCCACGATCGTTCAACTCGCAGACCAATACCCTGCCGTGCACGTGGACTGGGTCGTCCTGACTGCGGACGGGCAGCGGCGTGATGAGGCGCAGGATGCAGCCGAGGCCTTACTCGCTGGCACCACCTCGCATTCGATTCACATCGAAAACTTCCGCGGTTCATATCTACCGGCCCAGTGGGCTGCGGTGAAAGACAGGTTCGAGGAGTTCAAGCCCTTCGATCCAGATCTCGTACTCGTGCATTCTCGACGAGACGCGCATCAGGACCACCGTACCGTGGGTGAGTTGGCGTGGAATACCTTCCGTGATCATCTCGTCCTCGAGTACGAGATTCCCAAGTACGATGGAGATCTAGGCGCTCCGTCATTATTTGTGCCGGTCTCTGAAGCAGCAATGGAACGCAAGATCGACACGCTGATGAATGTATTCCGGAGCCAGCATTCACGGTCCTGGTTTACCGCGGACACGTTTGCTAGTTTGATGCGCCTACGCGGCGTGGAGTGCAACTCGCCGAGTGGTTATGCGGAGGCTTTTTACGTCCGGAAGTTGGTGCTAGGTCCCACATTGTCGAACTTGAGCCGAAACAGGAGTGACAGCCCGTGATCTTCGACAGGTCTCTTGAATTGCGTGATCCCTTCCATCAACGCATTCCGGGGGGTTCCCATACTTACGCCAAGGGCGAAGACCAGTTCCCGGAGAACATGGCCCCGTTCATCGTCCGGGGCCTCGGTTCGCACGTCTGGGACGTGGACGGTAACGAGTATATCGAGTACGGTTCCGGTTTGCGGTCGGTGGGACTAGGGCACGCCTACCCGCCGGTCGTGGAAGCGGCCACTCGCCAGCTCACGCTCGGGGCGAATTTCGTACGCCCGGCTCCTATCGAGCTGGAATGCGCGGAACTCCTTGCGTCGATCGTGCCCTCGGCCGAGATGGTGAAGTTCAGCAAAGACGGTTCCGACGCGACAACGGGCGCAGTTCGGCTGGCGCGGGCAGCAACAGGCCGTGACGTTGTGGCCGTATGCCAGTCACATCCCTTCTTCTCGGTGGATGACTGGTTCATCGGCACGACTGGGATGCCCGCTGGGGTTCCCTCGGACGTCCGGAACCTCACAACTGGTTTCCTGTACAACGACCTTGCGTCCCTCGAGGCCGTCTTCGCAACCCATCCGGGTCGCGTGGCTGCGGTCATCCTCGAGGCCGAGAAGGAGACACCCCCGGCGCCAGGGTTCCTCGAGGGAGTTCGGGCGTTGTGCGACAGCCATGGAACGGTTCTCGTTCTTGACGAGATGATCACTGGATTCCGGTGGCATCTCTCCGGCGCCCAGGCATTCCACGATCTTCGTCCGGATCTGTCGACTTTCGGCAAAGCGATGGCCAACGGATTCTCGGTCTCCGCACTGTGCGGCCGACGCGACATCATGGAGTTGGGCGGCCTCCGGACCGATCAGGAGCGGGTATTCCTGCTGTCTACCACACACGGTGCCGAGACCCATGGTTTGGCCGCAGCCATCGCCACTATGAACATCTACCGATCCGAACCCGTGATCGAGACGGTGTGGGAACGAGGGTCACAGCTTGCCGAGGGCCTAGGGCAGGTTCTCGCCCAGGCGGGAGTGTCCGATCAGGTGCCGATCCTCGGTCGCCCGTGCGCCCTCGTGTTCGGGACTCGAGACGAGCAGGGACAACCGTCACAGGAATTCCGGACGCTGCTCATGCAGGAGCTCATCTCACGTGGCATCTTGGCCACGTCCCTCGTCGTCGGCTACTCGCACACACGCGAGGACATTGAACGCACCGTACAGGCATTTGCCGAAGCAGCCGTCGTGTATCGGCGGGCACTCGACGAGGGGATCGGGGCCTACCTGCGAGGGCGTCCGGTGAAGCCAGCTATGCGGCGGTACGTGTGATGCGTGACGGGGAAACGAGCCGCCGACACCAACTTCCGAGGCAGAATATGGCTATGGTCGATCCACAGTTCTGGCACAACCGACGGGTCTTTCTCACCGGCCACACCGGGTTCAAGGGCAGCTGGCTTTGTCTCTGGCTGCATCGGCTTGGTGCTGAGGTCTACGGCTACGCTCTGGATCCGCCGACAGATCCGTCGCTCTTCCGCACTGCTCGCGTGGACGAGCTCGTAGACTCCACCACCGGCGACATCCGTGATCTTGCTGCCCTACGTTCCGCTGTGGAGCGGGCCCAGCCCGAGGTCGTTATTCACATGGCCGCTCAGACGCTTGTGCGGCCAAGCTTCGATGACCCGGTCGAGACCTTTTCGACGAACGTCATGGGGACCGTGCATCTCTTGGAGGCCGTGCGTGAGGTCCCGTCGGTAAAGGCTGTCGTGGTAGTCACGTCCGACAAGTGCTACTTCAACGAGGAGTGGGTCTGGGGGTATCGGGAAGACTCCCGGCTCGGCGGTGAGGATCCCTACAGCTCGAGTAAGGGGTGTGCCGAGCTCGCCACCCTTGCGTACCGGCATTCGTTCTACGATCCAGCGCGTCGGCCTGGGGCCGCGGTCGTGGCGACAGCGCGGGCGGGCAACGTTATCGGCGGGGGTGACTGGGCTACCGATCGACTCGTTCCGGACATCCTCAAGTCACTGTTGCGCAACGAGCCCACCCTGATCCGGCATCCACAAGCGACTCGCCCGTGGCAGCATGTCATGGAGCCATTGAACGGCTATCTCATGCTGGCCGAGCGGTTGTGTTCACCTGACGGCCAGCAGTTCGCGAACGCTTGGAACTTTGGTCCTCCGGAAGACAGTGAACGGACGGTGGGCTGGATCATCGCCCGCATCTATGACCTTTGGGGGGTCGACTTCGAGTGGGTCCGTGACGAGCGACCGGGCCCGCCGGAGAACACGTTCCTCAAGCTCGATGCGGCCAAGGCGAGAGCGCGGCTGCATTGGCAGCCCCGCCTCGACCTGCCGACCACGCTCGAGTGGATAGTCGACTGGACCCGCGGCTACCAACGAGGCGAGGACACCCGTGGGCTCACACTGGCCGACATCGATCGCTTCTGTGGGTTGCCGCTGGGAAGCTCGACATCCGGAGGGCCGAGATGATCTTCCACCCAACTCCGGTCAAGGGTGCCTTCGTTGTCGAGTTGGAGCCCAACGCCGATGATCGAGGTTGGTTCGCGCGAGCTTTCTGTCAGGAGGAGTTTCGTGCGGCCGGCATCGACTTTGTCGTCTGCCAGGCCAATCTCTCGGGTACTGCCGCAGCCGGCACCATCAGGGGCCTGCATTTCATTGCCGAACCACCCGAGCAGAAGCTCGTGCGTTGCACAGCGGGCGCTGTCTGGGACGTCATGATCGACATGCGTCCCGAATCGCCGACCTACCGGGAGAGCTTCGCCACGCGTCTCGACGCTGCTTCCGGTGCTGCCGTCTTCGTGCCAGCAGGAGTCGCTCATGGCTATCAAACCCTGACCGACGACGTTCAGTTCTTGTACCTCACCGATTTCGTGTACCGGCCGGGTCTCGAACAAGGTGTCCGTTACGACGATCCGCAACTTGGTGCTGCGTGGCCGATACCCGTCTCGGTGGTCTCCGACCGCGACCGGGGTTGGCCGAGCATCCGCGGCGACTGAACAGGCCATCCCGCTTTCCAGCTCCGTTAACATGAGGACGTCTGGTTCGCCGCGGTTCCCTGTAACTGGGATCACTTCCGCGGTTGCCCAACACTGAACGGAAGGCAGATGCCACGCGAGGGACCACCGCTTGATCCCACGAGACCTGGGGCAACCGGGCATACCGAAGCCACGGGTATACTCGATACTCCCCGCGCGGACCATCGGCCCGCACCGGCTGGACCCCAGGGACTGGCGGAACTGGTGTGGAAACGGGCGCGGTATTCCTGCGCCGAGTTCTGGAGCCTCCAATTGATTGGTTCCGCATGGGATGGTATTCTCGGAAACTACGTATGGGAAAAGAATATGACGGTTGCAGCGGAGAATCCCGGTGTTTCTTGAATGGGGGAAGGGTTGAGGAACGTAGAGGAGTGGCTAGACCTTCGCGCTCTGGCGATCACTCTGCGGCGGGCTACTCGCGTGCTTGTGGCTTTCGGGCTGGCGGGCAGCTTGCTCGGTCTTCTTTACGCATGGGTGCGACCGCCGCTCTATTCGAGTGCGACCTGGGTGTTGCTGCCCGCCAGTGGTGACACGCCGGACACGCCTGGTGGGCGCAGTGTCGAAACAAGCATCGAGATCGTGCGGGGCGGTACTGTCCTGGGAGCTGCAGGCAAGTCACTGACCCCCCCGATCTCGGCCGAGGACCTGCGTCGTGGACATGTCACCGTATCGGCTCGCAGCGGAGACGTCCTGGAAATCGTCGGGCTTGGCGAGACGCCTGAGCTGGCTGCCGAGATCTCCACGGCGGTTGCGAGCGCCAACATCGACTTCGTCAACGGACGTCTCAATGCTCTGAGCGAGGGGCAACGCACCGCAATCAACGAGCGGTTGGCCACGCTCCAGAAAAGCTTGGACGAACTGACTCCTGAACTTGAACGGGCTCGCAATAGCGAGGCGAATGCCGACGCCGCCACCACACAACCCGGCGCCGACTCCGCTATGACCGCCCAGTTGACTGCCCAGCAGACCGAAATCGTACTGCGGATGGACGATCTCAAGAAGCAATTGGAAGTCTCAGCCGGCACTGCCCAAATCCACGGATCAGCCAATGCGAGTATCATTCAGCAGGCTTCGCCCCCGCAGCGCGCTGGTCTCGTGCCACGCTATGCCCTCATCGGGACTATCGGTGCGGGCGTGGGCTTGCTCGTGGGTTCTGGCGTGGTCGTGACTCGGCGTCGTAGGGAAGGGCGCCTCGTCTTGCGTGACGACATCGCAGGGGCGATCGGGGTGCCGGTGCTCGCTTCGATGACATACCGGGTACACGACACGGTGGCCGGGTGGCGCGACCTTCTCCTGACGCCGCCGGGATCGGACACTCAGATTTGGGACCTGCGGCAGGTCTTGCGGCGGATCCGAGGAAGTGGCTTCCAGCAGGTCAACGCCGATGGAAAGCAAGGGACCGGTGGTTCGGTCATGGTGCTCACTCTGGGCGGCGATAGCGCCGCCCTAGGGGTCGCACCTCAGCTGGCAGTGCACGCAGCGACCACGGGGGTTCCCACCCGGTTCGTCTTCACGCACGAAGACGACGATTCTGCAGTCCTCGCGGCGGCCTGTCGAGGCGTGCCCGAGGACGCACTACCGCCCAACCTGTCGATCGACACCGAGGGGACAGAACCGAGTTCGGACTTCGCGATTCACCTCGTCGTCGTGGATCGGACCCATCCCAGTCTTCCTGTCACGCCGTCACCAGACGTCGTGCCGCAAACGCTCCTCGTCGTGAGCGCTGGGTTCGCGACGTCAAAGGAACTTGCCAGGGTGGCCCTGCACGCCGACGACGTGGGACGTCACCTGTGCGGGACTATCGTGACCGAGCCGGACCCCATGGATCGCTCCACGGGTAGCCTCGTGGGGCATCTCTCTGGGCTGCAGGCCTGGGATGATGGCCTAAGAGAAGAGATCCAGTGAGTACCGCGACTGTCAGAGTTCCGCCGTCGGAGGGTGCGGCTGCGAGTGAATCGACCGTCAGCTTGCGCCAGTTAGGTCGGTCGATTCGGCGGCTGCGCACGGTGTGGCTGGCGACCGGTCTCGCGGGGATGCTGCTGGGTCTGGCTTACGCGGTCCTCGTGCCGACCCCGAGGATCGGTTCGGTCGCCTTCTTGCTGAGCCACGCCGAAGGCGACGATCCTCAGACCGCGATGGCCCTCGACGCCAGCCTTGCCAGTACTCGGTCATTGTCCCAGCGGGTCGTAGACAAGCTCACGTTGAACGAATCCGCTATCGAGTTCCTCAAAGATGTGACGATCGAGGAGACAACTCCCAACATCTTGACCGTAACGATCGCTGCCCCCTCGGAGACTGAAGCCCTGGAGCGGGTCACGGCATACAGCGAGGAGTACCTCGCTTTCCGTGCCGAGCAGGTCCAGGCCACAGTCGAGGCACAGGTCGAGGGGAGCAAGACGAGGGCCGCAGAACTGCGCAACCAGATCGAGCAGCTGACAGCGGAGTACAACCGCATAGCCGGGAACCCCGACGATCTCTTGCGAGCTACCGAGGCGATCAACGAACGGGCGAATCTCACTTCTGCACTTCTTGCTGTCGAACAGAGCAGTCAAGCCGCCCGGTTGCGGTCACTATCCGTGATCGCGGGAAGCTCGGCCTTGGACCCACCGGCCGTGCTGCCCGCTGCAGGGAACCGACAGACTGCCCTGAGCATGGCCTCGGGTCTCATCGGTGGCCTCGCTGTTGGATTGGGTTGGGTCGTCGCCGGTTCGCTGGTCACTGATCGGCTGCGGTCACGTCGATCAGTCGCTGCGGCCTTGGGCGAGAAAGTCCGTTGGAGCGTGGGCAGGTTACCCAGGGAAGCTAGTTCGGCTGCACCCGCGGGTGAGGCGCGTCGTATCAAGACGGGGACCCCTCGATCCAATCGAAGTGTGGCGGTTCATCTCCTCGAGCAGGCACTGGCTCGTGATGATTCCAAGCCGTCGCGCCTGGCCATTGCGGGTGTCGGCCGATTGGACGAAGTCGCCGTGCTCACCGGGTCGTTGGCCGCGCACGTGGCTGAAAGCAGGCGGGTCGGGGTCGTTGATCTCACAACGTCGCGCCGTATCTCGTCCCTGGTCCAGAAGGTCTCCGCTCCCGGATCCGTCCTTGTCCATCGGCCTGCCAGGATTCCGGCTGTAGCGCGCGGTCCCCTCGGATCCGATTCGGAGACAATGGAACTAGCAGACTGTTCGGCCGTGCTCGTGTGTGTCGATCTGGACCCAAGAGTCGGACTCGAGGCACTGGCTACCTGGACGACAAGGCTCGTCCTCGTAGTGAAAGCGGGGGCCCACAATGCGGAGCAACTCGCGGACGTCGGGAGCCAACTCCGGGCCCTCTCGCTGGACAGCATCGACGTCCTAATGGTGGGGGCGGACCCCGATGATCACACAAGTGGAAATGGATAACGTTGGCTATGACGCACGTGAGGCAGTGCCTCGTGACTCGGTCGGCAATCGATCGAACGAAACTGGGGAGTGAATGACCATGAGAATTGCCGTCCTCGGACTAGGATATGTCGGAAGTGTCACGGCGGCTGGCCTAGCTGCCGCTGGCCATACCGTTGTGGGTGTCGATGTTGACGACGTTAAGGTGGAGACACTCAACGCGAAACGTAGCCCAGTCGTCGAGCCGGGAATCGAGCCGCTTATCCAAAAAGCCGTGGACGCCGGGCGCCTGCGAGCGACGACCAGTGTCGCCGAGGCGATGGCGGCGGCAGAGGTCTCGCTGATCTGCGTGGGTACGCCGTCTGGGCAACAGGGTTCCACCGATCTCACCCATGTGCGCTCGGCCGTGGCCTCCATCCGTGCCGCTATGGACACCGTATCGCCGCCGGCCGGTGGTCACCATTCGGTAGTCATGCGCAGCACGGTCCCGCCGGGTACCGGGCGGGATGTCGTCGCTGCAGCTTTCATCGACACTCCGCAGGGCTGGACGGTCGGCACCGCCATGTGTCCTGAATTCCTGCGTGAGGGCGTCGGCGTGCCCGACTTCTTCGACCCCCCATTCGTTGTCATCGGAACTGATGACGAACGGACTCGACAACAACTGGCTGAGGCTTTTGCCTTCTTGGACCAGCAACCGCACCACGTGAACGTACCGACGGCTGAGGCGCTCAAGTACGCCTGCAACGCTTTTCATGCCACCAAGGTGACCTTCGCCAACGAGATCGGACGGGTTTTCCGGCCGTTCGACGTGGACTCTCGGAAGGTCATGGAGATTTTTGTCGAAGATCGCAAGCTGAATGTGGCGCCAACTTATCTTCGGCCCGGATTCGCCTACGGGGGGTCCTGTCTACCTAAGGACCTGCGGTCGCTTCAGCACATGGCGAGGACGAGCGGTGTCGACATCCCGCTCCTCCTTGGCAATATTGCGAGCAACGAGGTCGCGGTCCGCGATGTCGTCGATAGGGTCGTGGCAACGGGCAAACGCCGGGCTTGTCTCATCGGGCTGAGCTTCAAGATGGACACCGACGACCTGCGCGAGAGCCCGAACGTCGAGCTAGCTGAACGGCTCATCGGAAAGGGCTTCGACCTGCGCATCTATGACCCCATCATCAACCCTCAGCGCCTTCGAGGTGCCAACCTGCGCCACATTCAGGTCAAGCTGCCGCATCTCAACCGGATCCTCGCAGCCACCGCGGAGGAAGCGCTGGCAGGGGCCGAGATCGTCATCGTGTCGTCGACGGATCCCGAGGCCCTTGCTGTGGTCGCCAACAGCGCTCCAGAGCTGCTGATCGACCTCAGTGGTCGACTGGGGGACGACGTTGAATCGATGGCCGGGTACGAGGGAGTGGCTTGGTGAACAATCGTCCGAACGGGACGGCACCTCGAGTGCTCATCCTTGTCCAGAACCTCCCAGTGCCTTTTGATCGTCGTGTGTGGCTGGAGGCCCAGGCGTTACGCGACGAAGGGTATTCAGTCTCTGTGGTCTGTCCGCGACTTAACGATCTCAAGCCCTATCAAGTCATTGACGGTATCGAAGTTTATTCGACTCCGGTCTACGCGCCGGGTGGTAGCGCCGCAGGGTTCGTTCTAGAGTATGCCCAGTCGTTCGTTGCCTTCGCATGGACGGCACTCAAAGCGCGTCGTCGCGGGAAGTTCGCAGCTGTCCAGTCGTGTAATCCGCCAGACATCTTCTGGCCGATCGGTCGGCTATTGCGACGCCTCGATGGCTCGGAATACGTCTTCGATCACCATGACTTATGCCCCGAGCTGTATCGATCGAGATTCGGTTCAGGACCATCGTTGCCTCTGAAGGGGCTCCTCACGCTCGAACGGCTCACGTTCAAGACTGCAGCTAGAGTCATTTCCACTAACGAATCCTACGCTTCGGTTGCTGTTGAGCGCGGTGGAGTCGACCCCGAGCATGTCACGGTGGTACGAACCGGCCCGGATCCGGAACGGATGGCCATGGTTGAGCCAGAGCCCAGCCTGCGCAGGGGCAAAGACTTTCTCGCAACGTATATCGGAGTCATGGGGCCGCAGGATGGTGTCGACTATATAGTCCGGGCCGCTGATGTGATCGTCAACCGCATGGGACGTAAAGATATCTACTTCGCGCTCATGGGCAAGGGCGACAGTTTCGATGAATTGGTTGCACTACGTGACTCGCTGGGGCTTCAGGACTACGTGGAATTCATGGGGCGCGTTCCCGACGAGACCGTCGCCGCGGTGATGTCGACAGCCGACATCGGGCTCAGCCCTGATCCGCTAAATCCGCTCAACGACGTGTCGACGATGAACAAGACGATGGAGTACATGGCCTATTCGCTTCCGGTCGTCGCGTTCGATCTCCGCGAGACCAAGGTATCGGCGAGCGAGTCGGCTGTCTACGTCGAGCCCAACGACATCGCCAAGTACGCCGAGGCCATCGTTCGACTCATCGAGGACCCGCGTCGTCGGGCACGAATGGGTAGCGCCGGTCGGGACCGGGTCGTCAACGAACTCGCATGGCCGCACCAGCGCAAGGCCTACTTAGGCGTCTACCGGGGACTGCTTGGTCCGGCACGTGCACTTCGAGCTGCGGACCTACCAGCGGAGGTATGAAATGTGTGGGATTGCGGGTGCCTTTCGCCAACACGGCGGCCGAGGGCTCGTCGAGACGATGACCGATCGGCTAGCGCATCGAGGGCCAGATGCCGATGGGATCGTCGAAGTCGGGTTCCCGGATGCACCGGCAGTCCTCGGCCACCGACGGTTATCCATCATCGATTTGTCGACGAGCGCCGACCAGCCGTTCGTCAAGGACGGATACGCGCTGGTCTTCAACGGCGAGATATACAACTACGAAGAACTCCGGGCTCGACTCGTCGATATGGGAGTTACCTTCTTGACCCACTCCGACACGGAGGTGCTTCTCGAAGCATGGCGGGCGTGGGGGCCTGCGGCTCTACCCAGGCTAAGGGGTATGTTCGCGTTCGCATTGCATGAGAAGTCCACTGGTGACCTCGTGCTGGCTCGGGACCCGTTGGGGATTAAGCCGCTCTACGTTCTACCGCGTGGAGATGGCGTCCTCTTCGCCTCTGAACTCAAAGCCCTGGTGACGGCAGTCGGTCCCGAACTCGTAGTTGATCCGGCGGGCCTAGTCGCATCGACCTTGTACTACTGGTTGCCACCAGACCGCAGCCCGATCGTGGGGGTCGAGAAGCTCACTGCCGGCACTTGGGTGGAGTATCACCGTGACGGCAGCAGCACCGGTGCCACCTACTGGGACCCAGTGGAGGTCGCTGCACGCGCGGCAGCGGGGGAGCGTCGTTCGGTGCGGCGCTCCATCGAGGAGTCAGTGACTGCCCACCTGGTCGCTGACGTCAAGGTCAACTCATTCCTCAGTGGTGGGTTGGACTCGAGTCTCATCACAGCGATCGCTCTCTCTCACAACCCGGATCTCGAGGCCTACACCATCGCGTTCCGGCCGGAGGATCAGCGCATCGAAGCCATGCCGAACGACGCGAAGTACGCTCGGATGCTCGCGGAACACCTCGGTTGCCGACTCCACGAGATCACCATCGAGCCGGATGTCGTGGAGCTGTTGCCACGGATGGTGGACGTGCTCGATGAACCGATCGGCGACCCGGCAGCGATCAACACGTTGCTGATGTGCGAAGCGGCACGAGATGCGGGAGTCAAGGTCCTGCTCTCGGGAATGGGGGCCGACGAGCTCTTCGGCGGATACCGCAAGCATTTAGCCTGTCTCATCGCTGCGCGTTACCGGAAGGTGCCGTCTGTGCTGCGCTCCAAGGTGATCGGCCCGATTGTTCGGCGGGCGCCGGTGATCGCCGGCGGGCGCGGAATCAGGTCGGTTCGCTGGGCCCAGCGCTTCGTCAGCTTCGCCGACTTACCCGAAGAGGCTGCTTTCCGCCGGAGCTACACGATGTACGATCCGGAGGATCTCTGCGCGCTGATCGACCCCGAGATGTCCGGGCTCGTTGACGCCGAGATTGCCGCACACCAAGCCGTCTACGAGGACAACGCGCTCCCCGATGTGATCAGCCGGATGTGTTTGACCGATACGCGGTTGTTCATGCAGGGACTGAACCTCACCTATACGGACCGGGCAAGTATGGCCGCGTCGACCGAAGTCCGAGTGCCTTTCGTCGACACCGACGTCTTCGAAACAGCCTTCTCGTTGCCTGGCACCGACAAGATCGCTGGTCGCTCGCAAAAGGCTGCACTGAAGCAGGCTGCCCGTGCCTGGCTGCCGGACACGATTATCGACCGGCCCAAGGGGTCGTTCGGCGCCCCGTTGCGAGCATGGGTCACACGCGACCTCACCGAAGTCATCGACGAGACGTTGATGCGCGGGCAACTCGTATCGTCCGGCATTCTCCAAGCCGAGCCGCTCGCCACCCTGGTCGCCGAGCAGCGTTCTGGCCGGAGTGATCAATCCAAGCAGATCTGGCAGCTGCTGACTCTTGAGGTCTGGTGCCGGCACATGCTCGATGCCGGCGTCCGACTCGGCTGACTCCCTTACCCACGACGGCGAACGGAATACCATGAAGCAAGTTGCACAGAACTACCGATCGGGCGATCTTGTCCTGTTGGACGTCCCGGCCCCAGCATGTTTGCCGGGTGGGGTACTCGTGCGGACCGTGCACTCACTGATCTCGACCGGCACCGAAATGATGAAAGTCGGCGAAGCGAGGCTGTCGTTACTCGGAAAAGCGCGTGCCCGGCCTGATCAGGTCAAGAAGGTGCTTGACTCGGTGGCCCAGCAAGGCCCGGTCGCGGCGTACCAGAAGGCTATGAACAAACTCGACTCCTATACTCCGCTGGGCTACTCGCTCTGCGGTGAAGTCGTGGAAGTAGGAGCCGGAGTCAGCGAGTTCTCCGTGGGTGACATCGTTGCTTGCGCTGGCAACGAATTCGCTCTGCACGCAGAAGTCAACTGGGTCCCGACCAATCTCTGCGTCAGAGTCCCTGAAGGCGTGTCTTCGGAACACGCCGCGTTCGCGACCGTCGGGGCAATCGCAATGCAGGGAGTGCGTCAAGGCGAAGTGCAGCTCGGTGAGTTGGCCTGTGTTGTGGGCCTCGGGCTGATCGGTCAGATCGTCGTGAGGCTTCTGACCGCCGCGGGAGTGCGCGTGGTCGGGGTCGACACGGTGGAGTCTCGGTGCCGGTTAGCCGAACAAGGAGGAGCGATCGTTGCCCATGGCCCGGATGAAGATGGGGTCCAGAAGCTGACGAATGCGATCGATGCTGCGACGGACGGTATGGGAGCCGACCACGTCTTCCTAGCCGCCGGAGGCAACTCCAACGGGCCGGTTGAACTCGCAGCACGCATCTCGCGTGACCGAGGACGGATCGTCGATATCGGTAAGACAAAACTCGATCTACCGTGGAACGACTACTATGAGAAGGAACTCGACGTTCGGTTTTCGCGCTCCTACGGTCCCGGTCGTTATGACGACGAATACGAACTGAAGGGGCGCGATTACCCGATCGGCTATGTGCGGTGGACGGAGCGTCGCAACCTTGCCTGTTTTCTCGATTTGCTTTCATCGGGTTCGATCGACATATCCGCGTTGTTGTCTTCGATCGAGTCGATCGATGATGCGGTGCGGGTCTACGAACGGATCCGGACGGGTGAACTCGCAGGGGTCGGATTTGTCTTTAGCTATCCGCCGGGGCCTCCGGCACTTTCAGCAACGAACGCCGTGGAGGGTGGCGAGACGCAGTCGGCCGTGCACACTCCGCCGGTAGTTCGACGAGGTTCGGCGACAGACAAGGTCCGCGTGGGTTTCATCGGGGCCGGGAATTACGCCAGTTCGATGTTGCTCCCACACCTCGCAAAAAATCAACGGGTTGAATTGGCCGCTGTGGCGACGACGAAGTCGCTGTCGTCCGCCAACGCGCAGACCAAGTTCGGTTTCCAGAGGGCGACTACCGACAGTCAGGAGCTCCTCAAGGACGACTCGCTTGATGTCGTTTTCGTAGTCACTCGGCACGATTCGCACGCTCAGTTTGTCGCGGACGCTCTTCGGGCCGGAAAAGCCGTGTTCGTCGAGAAGCCACTAGCGGTTTCCGAAGAGCAACTACAGCTCGTGCTCGACGCGATCGCCGAGACGGGCAACGACCGCGTCATGGTCGGCTTCAACCGCCGATTCTCACCGCTCTTGTCCGGGATGCGCCGTCGGTTCGGATCCGTGGATTCACCGCTCACTCTGCGCTATCTGGTCAACGCCGGCCGCCTCGACAGCACGAGTTGGTATCTCGATACAGCTGAGCAAGGTAGTCGGTTTGTCGGGGAGGGCGGTCACTTCATCGACACCCTGTCGTTCTGGGTGGGGCGAGACCCTCTCCGTGTCTTCGCTGAGGGTACCGGTGACGACTCGACAATGAACGTTTCGTTGCACTATCCAGATGGTTCGCTTGCGACCATCACCTATGCGACGGCCGGTGACTCGCGGTTTCCTAAAGAAACTCTCGATGTCACGGGAGGTGGCCGCAACGCGAGGATGGACAACTTCACGAAGGCTACGGTCTGGTCGCGGGGCAAGGACACGAAACGGTCCGTTCTTGGCCAGGATAAGGGCCAGCAAGAGCAGTTGCGCCAATTCGTCGATGCAATCGCTACGGGGGCGCCGATGCCAATTTCGTGCGAATCTCTTATTGCCACTACACGGGCAACGATTGCGGCGGGCGAGTCCCTGGCCCGAGGAGAGTTGATCCGGCTTTGAATGGGAGATTGACGTGGTACGCACGCCGGCTGCGGCATATGTCGGGGCGCGAAGTTGGAGTACGGCTCCGTGATGTCGCCCGACATGTCACGTGGCGACGTCGGCAGGTTGCGGTCGGTGCCCCAGCTACGATCCCGGCAGACACCTTGGAGCGGCGCGCTTTCGACGCACCCCTGCCACCTGGCCTTCGCGAAACGGTCCCCGCCGAGGTGTGCTCACGGGTGTGTGAGGTAGCCGACGGGATCCTCGCCGGCCACTGGGACGTCTTCGGGCTCCGACGTCAGGACATCGCCGATCCCGACTGGTTCTTCGACCCGGTGACTGGCCGCCGGGCGCCACAACACGCGTATGCATTCGACATCGACCACCGGGATGAGTCGATCACCGGGAACGTCAAGTCGGTGTGGGAGGTCAGCCGTCACCATCACCTCACGGTCCTGGCAGCGGCATACTGGCTCACCGAAGACCCGCGGTATGCAGAAGTCTGTGCTGCCCAGCTTCGTTCTTGGTGGGCGGCGAACCCGTTTCTCAGCGGCGTGAACTGGACCAGCGGGATCGAATTGGGGATTCGGCTGTTGTCGTGGGTGTGGATTCGTCGTCTCTTGCATCACTGGCCCGGAAGCAAAGAGCTATTCGAAGGTAATCCCGCTGCGCTGGAGCAGATTTGGTGGCATCAGGAGTATCTCACCGCCTTCCCCAGTGAGGGTTCGTCCGGGAACAACCACGCGATCGCCGAACAGGTGGGTCGACTCGCGGCCGCCTGTGCCTTTCCGTGGTTCGCGGCAAGTCTCACGTGGCGGACCGACTCGGGCGATCGGCTGCGCAGGCATCTGGCTCGGAATACTTTCGCCGACGGCCTAAACAGAGAGCTCGCGTCGGATTACCACGGATTCGTCCTGGAGTTGGTGCTCTGCGCTGCTGCTGAGGCAGACGCGGTCGGCCACTCGCTACCTGTCCCGCTTTGGCGAATGCTGGGCGCCGGAGTCGATGCGGCCGCCGCGCTCATCGACGTGACTGGGCGAGCTCCGCGCCAGGGTGACGGGGACGACGGGCGGGCTCTGATCCTCGACGGACATACGGGCGATTCGTGGTCCGTATCGCTCGACATTGGTGCCCGAGTGCTCGGGACTTCTCCGTGGTGGCCAGCCACAGTGCCCTCGTTGACGTCGATCGCGGTGTCCGCACTCGCCGACGACCACCGAGGGGCCCAGGCGCCACGTCCGGACCGCAGACCGAGTTCTTTTGCTGACGGTGGCGTGCATATCCTCCGAGGTCGGACCGTCGAAGGCGCCGAAACGTGGTGCCGATGTGATAGCGGCCCGCACGGCTTTGGTTCTATGGCCGCCCACGGGCATGCTGACGCGTTGGCGATCGAGTTTCGAGTCGATGGCGTTGATCTTCTCGCCGACCCCGGAACCTACTGCTACCACGGGGAGCCAAAGTGGCGCAGCTACTTCCGTACGACACGGGCGCACAACACCCTCGAAGTGGCAGGTCAACCTCAATCGCTCGAGGGCGGCCCATTCATGTGGCAGTCGAGTGCCGAGACCACCTTGGATGCACTGCGGTACGCGGATGAAGAACTGGTCGGTTGGTCAGCACACCACGACGGCTACCGGCGGTTGCCGTCTCCCGTTACCCACTATCGTTCGGTGGACGTCGACCCGAGGACAGGGGCAGTAGCCATAATCGACATGTTGGCTGGCGCAGCCAGTCAGGAAGTTGCGTTGCGCTACCACCTCGGCGACCAAGTGACATGTCATCTCGAAGGTGCGCGGGCGGTCTTGACATGGGCAGGACGCGTGACAAGCAGCGCCGTGCTCGAACTGCCGGTCGAGCTGGCCTGGTCATCACACCGTGGTGAAGAAGACCCGCCGATGGGTTGGTACTCGCCCGCCTTTGGCGAGAAGCTGCCGAGTACGACCATCGAGGGGGTCGGGCGCCTCGCGCCGGGCGTGCGATTGGAGACCAGAATCCGCTTCGGGAGTCTCTTGGGATGACAGACACTGCCCTCACGGCGGCCTCGACCGGTGCGACTTCGAAAGAGAAGTCGTGGCCACCGCTCTACTTGGTTTGGGGAGCTTTGCTCCTCAACGTCATGTCCTTCACGACTATCGAGCTCATCGTGCCGATTCCCCGGAGCTTGGGCCAGGCAATCGCACAGGGCGCACTCCCGTTAGCACTCGTGTTGGCCCTCATGCTCAATCGGCGCCTGGCGATCCGGCCGAACTCCATGGTCGTCATGATCACCGTCTTGGCTGTTGTGAGCCTCATGGTGAGCCTGCACAGCGTTTTCCTGGTCGGTTCTACCTACCGCGCGTTGCGGGTCCTAGCTTTCGTGGTTGTGCTTTGGCTGCTGACTCCTTGGTGGGGTCGGTACAGCGGGGAATTGCTTCGAGCGCATGTCGCCGTGTTAAGTGTCGGTTTGGCTACCGTCGTGCTTGGCCTAGCGATCAGTCCGGGACGCGCGCTCGCATTTGAGGGTCGCCTTAGCGGAGTCGTGTGGCCGATCCCGCCCACGCAGGTTGCCCACTACGCTGCGGTCGTTACAGGAATAAGTGCGCTGGGTTGGTTGTGCCGCAGCGTTCGCCCACTGGTGGCGATGGCCGGTATGGGTACCGGTGCCGCTTTGCTCATGCTCACGCACACTCGTACTGGCCTGATCGCGTGTATCGTCGCGTTCGGAGTAGCGGCGATGAGCCTGTTCTTGGGCAGCCTCAGGGTGCGCCGGGTCGCGAGTGCCGCAGTCTTGGTTGGCATCGTCGCCATCCCGGTCTTGTCAGGCCCGATCAGCACTTGGTTCTTGCGCGGGCAAACGTCGACGGAAGCATCCCAGCTGACCGGACGGACGAAGGTCTGGCGTGAGATCGTGGAGATGCGTCGTCCGTGGGTCGAAGACTGGTTCGGTTCGGGAGCCTCTAACCAGTCTTTCGGCGGTCTTCCGATCGACAACGGCTGGCTGGCGACCTACGTCGATCAGGGCTACTTTGGGGTGATCGGCGTCGCGCTTATCATTGTCCTGCTCTTGGGCAAGGTGGTGCAAGCTCACCGCTCGCCGCACCGAGCTATGGCGCTCTTCCTCATTGTGTACTGTGTGATTGCTTCGTTTACTGAGACCGGGCTCGGAACCGCATCGTCTTATCTGTTGGATTTATTCGTTGCCGGCGCGCTACTGACTGGCCGGGCTGAGGGGGATCAATGAAGGTGCTCGTCGTGCACGGGCGTTATCGCTCTGGAGCTCCTAGTGGCGAGAACCGGGTTGTCGACATCGAGTCGGCGGCTCTCATGGAATCCGGTCACGACGTCGTCACCTATACTACGAACAGCGATGACATTGCCGGGTGGTCGCTGCCCCGCAAGGCGATGGTCCCGATACACAGCATCCGCAATCCTCGTTCCCGATCCGAGCTGAGGAAGCTACTGCGGTCGGAGCGTCCCCATGTCGTCCATGTTCACAACACTTTCCCGATGATCAGCGCAACTGCCTTGCAAGCGTGCGCGGACGAACGGGTCCCTGTCGTGATCACGTTGCACAACTACAAGCTGCTATGCGCCAGCGGGGACTTCTTTCGTCGTGGTAAGCCGTGTCACGACTGCGCCGGAGGCTCACCCTGGCCAGGACTGCGGCACGGCTGTTACAGGGGCTCGCGGCTGGCTACCGCGCCGGTCACTGCCAGCCTGCTGGTGAACCGTTCCCTCTGGCGGGAGAACGTGGCGGCATACATGTTCATTTCTGCCGCACAGCGAGACCTACTCATGCCCGGTTTGAATTTGCCCGTTGATCGGGTTTTTGTCAAACACAATCTTATCCCACTGATCCCGCTGAACGTTAACCGTACTCGGAGAAACCAGATAGCATATGTTGGTCGGCTCGACCCTGCCAAGGGTTTGCCTCTCCTCATGGAAAGCTGGGATCTCTTCTGCGCTCAGGAGCCTCACTCCGAACTCCGGCTGGTCATTGCCGGTGGCGGACCGATGGAGCGTGAGGTGGCGGAGTGGGGGGCAGGCCGGCCCCGAGTCGACGTACTAGGCCTGATTAGCTCCGCTGACGTGGCGTCGTTGCTGGGCACCTCGCTTGCGGTGGTCGTGCCTTCACAATGGGAAGAGACGTTCGGTTTGGTCATTGTCGAAGCGATGGCTGCTGGGACGGCTGTCATCGCGGCCGGACACGGCGCCTTTCCGGAGCTGGTCCGCGATGGCACTGACGGGAAGCTCTTCACTCCCGGCAGCCCTGGTGCTCTCGCGGCTGTCATGCGTGACGCAGCCGAGAACCCCCAGCTTTTCCAGCAAATGGGACGGGCCGCAGAGGCCGCCTATCAAGACCGCTTCGATGCCCAAGGCAATCTGAGACAGCTGCTGTCGATCTACGATTTCGCTGTCCGGCACCCAGTCTGGGACGAGACATGAGGCCACCGGATCCACGCCGGCTCGCCAGGTTGGGCTGGGGCGTTGCGGATCAGGGTATCTCCAGTCTGGAGAACTTCGCCCTGGGGATCTTCGTCGCACGGAGCTTTGGCGCCGAGAATCTCGGTATCTTCGGCCTAGTCCTGCTGATCTATGCCGTGGTCACCAATGTCTCGCGAGGGCTATCCACCGACCCTTTAGTGGTCCGATTCAGCGACGTCGGGCGGGATCGATGGGTGCCGGCGTCGAGGTCTGCCCTGGCGACCGCCCTCGGCGTGGGTATCCTCGCCGGGGCACTGTGCGTGCTGGCGGGGTCAGCCATCAGATCGCAAGGGGGCGGCGGTCCCCATCCGCTGGCCGATGCATTCATATGCCTCGGGTTTGTCTTGCCTGGTTTGACCTTCCAGGACGCGTGGCGCTTCGTGTTTTTCAGCAATGGTGATGGTCGCAACGCTTTTCTCAACGATCTTACGTGGACTGTCTTGCTGCTCTGCTTGCTGCTGATTCCCGCGATGCGAGTAGACGTTGCGCGCACGGTCTTGGCGTTCGGGTTGTCCGCGTTCTTGGCGGCGCTTATCGGCGTAGCTACCGCTCGGTTCGGGCCTGACATCGCTGGAGTGAAGAACTGGTTGGTCGCCAACCGTGACATTGGTCCGCGGTTCGTCATAGACAATGTCACTCTCGGTGCTGGGGGTCAGATACGTTCAGCGGTCTTGGCTCCTACTGCTGGGGTCGCAGCCGTCGGACAAGTCAGAGGCGCCGAGATGCTCGTCGGACCGGTGATTACCGTTGTCATGGGCATTGGGCAGGTGGCTGTTCCCGAGGCGGTGCGTGCTCGGCAGGAGAGCCTGCTGGCTATGCGTCGGCTCTGTTTGGCCCTCAGTGGTGGTTTGGCAGTCTTGTCATTGCTCTGGGGTGCCGTTTTGCTTCTCGTCTTCCCCTTGGGGGTGGGGGAGCTACTGCTCGGGGACGTGTGGCCGGTCACTCAACCGTTGCTGCCTGCAATGGTTCTCGGTGTCACTCTCGCGTGCCTGTGGATCGGGGCCGGCGCGGGTCTGCGGGCGATGGGTCGGGCGGATCTGTCGATGCGGACCCAGATGATCTCAGCGCTGCTGCAGGTCGTCTGTGGTGGGGGAGGAGCCCTGCTTGCGGGTGCGCATGGAGCGGTCTGGGGTGCCGTGGTCGCTAGCAGCATCAGCTCGACCCTGTGGTGGTGGACGGTGCTGCACATCGTGCGTGTTACTGCGGCTGCGGATATAGGGCAGGCTGAGAACCGTGAGCCGAGCTGAAGGTGTCCGTCTTTCCGGCTTCCCGGTGCTGCCAAGCGCACTAGACGGTAGCATGCATTGTGGGGACGAAAGGTGGTGCGGATTCATGCCGTCGCGAGCCGCTCCTGAGATCAGCTCACCGCGCGTCAGTCAGATAGTCTCCGCCAGACGTTGCGATCGGCACCGCCCCTGCCGGGAGGCTCGGCGCGGTCGGATCGCGGTCTTGTGTCGACTGCTGTCATGGGCACCGTCATGCCATGGTGGTGCGATGTGCCTTCCGGCCTTACGCTTCTGTCGAAACGCATAATGGATCCAGATCCTCCGACCTTAGAATTGGAATGGCGATGTCGAGTGCTGATGTGAATCCGGACCTGGCTTTGTCGAGCCTGGTAAAGGGTAGTGATCTTGTCGTTGCAACTGGGGTCGCAGGGTATCCAACCCAGGGGCCGGCCCCCAAGGTGAGCGTCGGATTACCCGTCTATAATGGAGAGGAATACCTGGCTGGGTCACTCGAGTCATTGTTGGCACAGACCTTCACGGACTTCGAAATCGTGATCTCAGACAACGCCTCTACAGACTCGACACTGGCGATCTGCGTTGAGTACGCCGAACGGGACCCGCGGATCAGGGTTGCGCAAATGTCTCACAACATTGGTGCATCTGGGAATCATGCGTACGTTTTTGCTCAAGCTCGGGGTGAGTACTTCAAATGGGCCTCTCATGACGATCTTTACTCACCCGAACTTCTTGGGTCTTGCTTGGAGGCGCTGGAAGCTCATCCCGAAGCTATCCTGGCTCACTGCAAAGACGGTACGGTCGACAGCGATGGCAAGATCCTGGACGCCGAGTCGCCCTATCTGCTCGATTCGTGGACGCCCGATCCGGTGGCCAGGTTCCGAAGTCTGCTCTACGCGCCGGGCGGCAACGATTTCTATGGTCTGATGCGTACGGCGCAATTGCGTAAGGTTCCTCCGTTTGGTTCATACCACAACTCGGATCGAACGTTTATGGCGGAGCTTTCCCTCATGGGCCCGTTTTTTCATGTGCCTCACGTTCTTTACTACCGACGTGAACACCCAGGGCGAGCTACCTACGCTGGTAGTGCGCGGGATCGCTCAGTTGTATTGGACCCTCGGCGTGCCAACCGGTTGAGGCATCCACTACCACGGATCTATGCAGAGTACGTCCTTGGGTTCGTCGGCGCGATCGAGCGGGCGCCGCTTGACGCTGCCGTCAAGGCACGGTTATTTGTTGAACTCGGAGAGTGGTTCGGTCGGGCTGCCTTTCGCGGCGTGACCTCGAAATTGCGTAGGAACTCGTGAGGTAAAGCGATCCGAGCCAACCCGGCCTATCCGCGCGAGTCGACCCGGGCTTGTCTGAAGCAACCGAGAGCCCGGCCCGCCACGCGGTGAACGTGGCAGACCGGGCTCTCAGCTGAGATAGTGCAAGGCGAGATCGTCAGTTTAGGGTGCTGTTC
Organism: Actinomycetales bacterium; assembly: GCA_002748155.1. Classification (GTDB taxonomy): domain Bacteria; phylum Actinomycetota; class Actinomycetes; order Actinomycetales; family Dermatophilaceae; genus Phosphoribacter. The sequence continues at coordinate 57,436 of PDRO01000009.1, forward strand.
GCGTCCTGGTTGTACGGGGCGCTCCGCCACTGCGACCAGGTGACTTCGTCGCCGAGCTGGTGGATCATGAACCGCCACGGTCCGCTGTAGGTGTTGTTTTCCCACCGGTTGTTCTGGTTGAACGTGATTGCGTCGTTGACCACATCGCCCTTCCACGGTGACCAGGACGGGTAGCTACCCCAGTTCGAGAAGAGCCCATTGATGCCACATAGCTCGTTGTTGGCACAGCCGTCTCCCACTGCTTCCGGGTTGAATTTGAAGGTGTTGTCGTGAACGTGCACGTTCTGAGTCTTCCACCGGCAATCGTCGGAGTAATCCGTAGTGGCCATGAGTGATTCTTCGGAGCAGTGCGAGAGCGTAACATCGTCATTGACGAGGGTGGAGTAGCCAGTGCTGCTGTTGGCCGGTGATCCGGCGAAACGATCCGGATTCTCCCATGCGACGATCCCGCCCCAGTTGTCCTCGAATACATTACCAGTGATATCGATGACGCCCCGGTGTGGGCCCGGAGCCCGAGTGTCACCGCCCGATTCTGAAAGGTAGATAGCTGGGGTTGGGAATCCATCTGTAGAACGACCCTTAGTTATCCCATTGCGAACGAAGGTGTTGTTCCTTATAGCGGCGTTGTAGCTGATTTCGTAGAAAATGGCCTCGTCATCGTTGGCGGCGAAGTGGTTATTCTCGAAAGTGAACCCGGTGTTGTTCGTGTCGGCCCATAGGCCAGCGCCCTTGTTTCGATGGACGTTGTTCCCCACGATCTCGGCGTTCTCGACTTCCCAGAACTTTGCCCCGCCCGAGCAGCCACATCCCGGAATCCTGGTTTCCCAGTCGTCAGTATTGTTGTCGGTGATCTCGTTCCGGAGAACCTTAACGTTGCGCACGCCGTCTACTCGGTACGCGCTTATACCATATTGGCCGTTGCTCGCTATGCAACTGTCGGCGATCACGTTGTCGTTTCCGAGGAATACGCCTGCGCCGGAATTATCTGAAACCGTTAGATGGTGCATGTTCCAGCCCTGGGCCGCGTCGTGGTTAACGACACCTTCTTGGCCAGTCGAGCCGGGCCATCCGAAGTTGCGGATCGTGAGGAATGAGATCGTGACATTCTTGCCGTCTCCGACGAACGCGTATTGAGCCTTGTGGCCGCCGTCAATAATGGCGCCGGGCCCTCCAATGAAGACCATGTCATCTTTTGGCCGAACATTCGCGTACTGCCCCGACGACAATGAGTGGACGCCGGGAGCAAGCCAGAAAGTTGTACCCGCCGGGGCGGCGTTGGTGACGTCCAAGAGGTCTTGTTCAGGCTGGACTACGACGGCACCGGCTGGGGGGGTCGCAGGGCCATCCAGGTCGGAAGTGCCGCACACGAGGAGTCCTGAGGTCGGTGCTTCGCCTACTGGGGCCGGGTCTGGTGTGGGTGTCGGCTCTGGGGAAGGTGTGGGGGTTGGTGTCGGCTCGGGTGTGGGGGTTGGTGTGGGTTTGGGGTCTGGGGTGGGTGTGGGGTCTGGCGTGGGTGTGGGGTCTGGCGTGGGTGCGGGCGTCGGTGGCGGTGCATCTGAGGCCACGCCGAATCGGATGACTACGTCGGCGGATAGCTGGCCACCCCAGGGGCGATCTGCCGACTCCAAGTAGGCAGACATGATCTCTACCGTGCACGACCCTTCAGGGAGGCGCATTCCTGGGTTCAGGGTCACGGAATTGTCGACTGACGTGACGTGCGTGCCGAAGAAGACGTCGTTGCACGTGAGGCGGAAAGCGGCCTGGGTCGGCCACACCGGGCGGTCGAAGCTGATCGTCACGAGGTCAACGTCACTTACTCGATCGCCCTCTGCCGGTGACGATGAGGTCATGTGCAGTTCCGAAGGAACTGGCGCTAGTGGATCGTTGTTGACCGTGGTGAAGCTAACTTGGGCGTCCTGTCCCAGACGTGCGCCAGTCCATTCGCTCATGACTCCCCAAGCGCGAAGACTGACAGTGCAGGTTTGACCCTTCGTGAGGTCGCTGGTGCTCGACACCGTGACAGCGTTCGTTCCCGAACCGCGGACCACTGCGGGAAAGCTGGTGTCGGCGCAGGTGATGTCAGCAGCTGTCGGCGAGACGGTGACCGGGGTGTTGAAGAAGAAAGTCGTTGCCTGATCCACTGGCATGTGGGTTGCGCCAACGTCAGGAGCCGTGGAGACGAGCCAGACCGCTTCCGGTGAGGAGTAGCTTCGCGCAGGGAGTGCGGATGCCAGCATGAGCCCAACGGTGAGAATGGACGCGAGGCCGATCCGATTGCCTAACCGTCGACGACGCGGGGTGAGTTGTTTTGGCTGCATAACAGGCTCTCGACCTTTCGCTTCGTACCCGCTTCCGGACGTGGCCCGCACCTGGCTAGATGTGTCCAGAAGGGGGTGGACCGCCGACACGGTAAGAGGCCCATGCCGTTGAAGTGACCTGCGCTAGCGCTGGGACTTTACCATACTGTGATCTGAGGTGGGCTGATCGAGGCACTCTGCTCGGTCAAGCCCTCCACGGGAGGTTGGTGCGCGCTTACCCCCTGGGCGAGGTTCGCACTGCGAGTCTGCCGGTGGTCGTGCTCGAACTCAAGTGGTGGCGGAACGCTGATGTAGGAGCGACGTGCTTGGTTGCTCCATGTGGCCCTCGGGGCGTGTGCGTGGGCGACCCGAGCTAGAGTCTCGGATCAGCGGCCGGGCTCACGGGTTTGGCCGCTCGCTTCGCAGCAAACAGTCACACTGACTCTAAAGGCGCAGGAGGAAACCCATGCCCGCGCCCCGCATGATCCTCGACCTCACCAGGCTTCCCGACGCCGATCCTGTCCACCTCGAGGTCGCCCCGGGGGCCAGGCCGTTCGTGTTGAGCCGGGCCCCGGTTGACGGGGTTTTGCTTGTCGTCACCGCCACCTCCAGGGAAGCCGAGAGCCTGGCTGCGGCACTCGGCTGGGTGGTTGACCCGGGTGTCGTTTCGGTCTTCCCCAGCTGGGAGACCCTGCCGCACGAGCGGCTCAGCCCCCGCTCGGATACCGTCGGTCGTCGGTTGGGAGTGCTGCGCCGTCTTGCCCATCCTGATGCCGCCGACCCGGCTCATGGTCCGCTGCGGTTCGTCGTCGCGCCCATACGTTCGGTGCTCCAGCCATTGGCGCGGCGTCTCGCAGACCTGGCACCCGTCTCACTCAAGACGGGAGACGAGCACAACCTCGAGGACGTCGTCGAGGCGCTCGTGGCAGCGGCATACACCCGGACCGATCTGGTCGAGCGGCGCGGGGACTTCGCGGTGCGTGGGGGCATTGTCGATGTCTTCCCGCCGACGGAGGAACACCCGGTCCGGGTCGAGTTCTGGGGTGACACGATCGAGGAGGTGCGCTGGTTCCGAGTAGGTGACCAACGCAGTCTGGAAGTCGCTGAGCACGGGCTGTGGGCGCCGCCTTGTCGTGAACTCCTGCTTACCCCACAGGTGCGTCAGCGAGCTGCTGACCTGGTCGATCAGCTACCCGGGGTGGCGGACTTGCTGACCAAAGTCTCGCAGGGCATCGCGGTCGACGGGATGGAATCGTTGCTACCGGCGCTCGTCGACGGCATGGAAACCCTCCTCGACGTTCTTCCCGACGCTTCACGGATGGTTGTTGTCGAGCCTGAACGGGTGCGCCTGCGGGCCCACGACTTGGCCGCCACGAGCGAGGAGTTCCTCGACGCGAGTTGGACGAACGCGGCCGCCGGTAGTGCCGTGCCGGTCGACTTGCGGGCCGTGCTGGGGAAAGCCTCCTACCTCACTCTCGCTGACCTGCGCGCGCGGGCATCCGCGACGGGTATGCCGTGGTGGACGGTCTCGGGGTTCGCCGTTGACGACGAATTGATCGAGCAGGACGACGACGGGGCGGTGCGGGTGAGAACCGGCACGACCGAGACCCCGTCGTACCGCGGAGACACCGACAAGGCGGTCGCCGACCTGCGTCAGTGGGTCTGCCAGGGTTGGCGAGTACTCATCGTCACCGACGGAGCCGGATTGGCGCGCCGGGTCGTCGAGGTGTTGGCCGAGCACGACGTGCCGGCCCGGCTAGCGGGGCCGCGGGATGAGCCCACTGCCGGGTTGGTCCTGGTCGCGACGGGTCCGCTGGGACGTGGCTTCCAGCACCCGGACAGCAAGCTCGTCGTGGTCACCGAGGAAGACCTCACCGGCCAGGTCAGCTCGAGCGGCTCGACCCGCGACATGCGCCGGATGCCGTCCAAGCGCCGAGCCCAGATCGATCCACTGCAACTGCGTCCAGGGGACTACGTCGTTCACGAACAGCACGGCGTCGCCCGTTTCGTCGAGATGACCCAGCGCACGGTCGGTGGAGCCACCCGCGAGTACCTTGTCTTGGAATACGCCCCGAGCAAGCGGGGCCACCCGGGGGACCGGCTCTACGTGCCCACCGATCAGCTCGACCAGGTCACCAAATACGTCGGGGGAGAAGCACCAACTCTCAACAAACTTGGTGGATCGGACTGGCAGCAGACCAAGGCCCGTGCGCGCAAGCACGTCAAACAGATCGCGGCCAACCTGATCCGGCTGTACTCGGCACGCATGGCCACCACCGGGCACGCGTTCGGCCCGGACACGCCATGGCAGCGGGAGCTGGAGGACTCTTTCGCCTACGTCGAGACCCCGGATCAACTCTCCAGCATCGACGAAGTCAAGGCCGACATGGAGCGCGAAGTCCCCATGGACCGGCTCGTCTGCGGTGATGTCGGATACGGCAAGACCGAGATCGCGGTGCGGGCCGCCTTCAAGGCTGTCCAGGACGGCAAGCAAGTGGCCGTGCTCGTGCCGACGACGCTTCTGGTCCAGCAGCACCTGCAGACTTTCACCGAGCGCTACGGCCCCTTCCCAGTCGTCGTCAAGGCGCTTTCCCGTTTCCAGACCGACGCCGAAGCGACTGCGGTCGTCGCCGGGCTCGCCGACGGCAGCATCGACGTCGTCATCGGCACCCACCGGCTGCTCACCGAGAAGGTGCGTTTCAAGGACCTGGGCCTGGTCGTCGTTGACGAGGAGCAGCGTTTCGGGGTCGAGCACAAGGAACGGCTCAAGGCGATTCGCACTGCCGTCGACGTGCTCGCGATGTCGGCGACGCCGATCCCCCGGACCCTCGAGATGGCGATCACCGGCATTCGCGAGATGTCAACCCTGGCGACACCGCCCGAAGAGCGGCACCCGGTGCTCACCTTCGTCGGCCCCTACAACGAGCGGCAGATCTCTGCGGCGATCCGCCGGGAGCTGCTTCGTGACGGGCAGGTCTTTTACGTGCACAACCGGGTCCAATCGATCGAGAAGGCCGCTGCACGATTGCGTGACCTGGTGCCCGAAGCCCGGATCGCCACCGCTCACGGGCAGATGAGCGAAGGCCGACTCGAGCAGTGTGTGATCGACTTCTGGGAGAAACGACTCGACGTGCTCGTCTGCACGACCATCGTCGAAAACGGCTTGGACATCTCCAACGCGAACACCCTCGTCGTCGAGCGGGCCGACCTGCTTGGGCTTTCCCAGTTGTACCAACTGCGGGGCCGGGTCGGCCGGGGCCGTGATCGGGCCTACTCCTACTTCCTCTACCCACCGGAGCGTCCGCTCACCGAGACCGCCCACGACCGGTTACAGACCATCGCCAGTCACACCGACCTTGGGGCCGGAATGCAGGTCGCCATGAAGGATCTCGAGATCCGTGGCGCCGGCAACCTGCTCGGTGGCGAACAGTCCGGCCATATCGAAGGGGTCGGCTTCGACCTGTATGTGCGCCTCGTCGGCGAAGCGGTCGCGGCATACAAGGGAGAAGACGTTTGCGCTCCGGTGGAGGTGAAGATCGAGCTCCCGGTCGATGCCCACCTGCCGCACGACTACGTCCCCGGCGGCCGTTACCCCGCCGATGTCGGGGAGCGTCTGCGGCTGGAGGCATACAAGAAGCTGGCCTCAGTGCCCGACGAGCCCTCGCTGGAGGCCATTGCCCAGGAGCTGGGGGACCGCTACGGGCCGCCACCCGAGCCGGTGTCCAACCTGATCGAAGTCGCGAGACTGCGCACCGTCGCGCGGGTTGCGGGGCTGACCGATATCAGTGCACAGGGCAAGTTCGTGAGATTCGGCCCAGTGGAGCGCCTCCCCGACAGCCGGCGGATGCGGCTCAGCCGGCTCTATCCGGGCGCGGTCGTCAAGGACCAGTTGCACCATCTGCTCGTCCCGATGCCGACGACGGCCCGGATCGGCGGCCGACCACTGCGGGACACGGCCATTCTGCGCTGGGCCGCCGACGTCATCCGCGCCGTCCTCGATGACAGTGTCAGTGATGCCGCCCGCGTGGCGACGACCGACTAGGCTCGCGGCGCCGCCGGTCGTGCTGGAGCTCCCGTGACGGTCGACGGCTGTTGGCGAGCCAGGGTCGCCGCCCTCGAACCCGGTCGCAACGAATCAGCCCAGAACGTTGACCACCAATGACAGCATTGATTGGGTATGCCCCGAGCGAGCGGGGGCGGTATCCCCGTGAGGCGGGTGAGCGAGTAGTAGTCGCTACGAGACGTCGTACGTGGGTGGGAGTCCGAAGCCTTCGGTGCCGACGAGGTCTTTGAACTCCTCGGGGTAGAGGGTCGAGGCGAGCGTTTCGATCCCGTCGACGATGCGAATGCCTGGGTTCACCGCGCTTTGCGGCAGGATGAGGTAGTTCTCGTTCTTGATCGCGGGGACGGTATCGATCCCTTCCCGTGATTTCAGGAACGCGATTCTCTCCTCACCTGACCAGGCGCGCCCGCCATAGTCGGTGACGACGATCCACTCGGGGCGCTTCTCTACGAAGGCTTCCCAGGAAACGCCGCCCCACATCTCGAGCAGATCCTCGAACACGTTGACGGCACCGGCCTTGCGGTAGAGCTCAGGCACGATGGTGAGCCCTAGGCCACCGCCGATATTCTCGGTGCCCCAGTCGTAGCTGAAGGTCGGCACCGGGGTGTAGTTTTCGGGTAGATGCTCCTCGACCCGAGCGAGCCTTTCGTCCCAGTGCTTGATGAGCGCTTCGGCGCGTTCCGGAACTCCGAAGATAGCGGCGAGGTTACGCATGTCGCCGTACCATTCCTCGATGGTTGCGGGTGCAAGCGTGTCGTCGATCCGGCGGCACGACTCGCTCAGCACGTAGCTCTTGACACCGAGTTCTGCCAACGTGTCCGGTGTGATGCCGCCCTCGCTGAAACCGTAGTTCCACCCAGAAAAGACGAAGTCGGGATTCTGCTTCATGGTGGGCTCGAGCTTGAAATAGTCGGGTCCCATATCGGTTACTGCTTCGTAGTCGTCTTTGAAGGCGGCGATACGTAGCCGTGGGCCAGCTGCCGAGTAGGCGGCCATGTGGTCGGTGAGCCCGAGTGCGAACATCATTTCGACCATGTTGTTGTCATTGACGACTGCACGCTCGGGGGCTTTGTCGAAGGTGACGTCTTCGCCGCAGGATTTGACGGTGACTGGGTAGTGTCCCTCGGGGGTGGAGGCTTCCGGCCAGGTGTAGTCGGCGGTGACCGGTGGCAGGTCGACTTGTGCGGCGGTGTTAGTGGTGGCGGACCCCTGTTCCGAGCTCTCGGAGGAGGTTTCGCCTGAGCATCCGGCTACTACGGCGAGGGCGAGGGCTGCCACGAGTGTCGTGGCGAACCCTCGTAGTGGGAGTGGTCTTGTCATTCTTTTTCTCCTTTTCCTTCGTTATCTATGGCGGGAGAACAGTAATTGGGTCTGGCCTGTCCGAGGGTTGACGACCTGGTCGACGTGGACGTTGAAGACTGCGGAGACGATGTCGTCCACGAGCACTTCGGCGGGTGGGCCGACGGTGACGACTGCGCCGGCCTGCAAGACGGCGATCCGGTCGCAGAACTGCATCGCGAGGTCGAGGTCGTGCATTGCGGTGACCGTGGTCACCTCGAGGTCCCGGACGATGTCGAGCAACTCGAACTGGTGTCGAATGTCGAGGTGATTGGTCGGTTCGTCGAGGATCAGGATCGAACCCTGTTGAGCGACGGCCCTGGCGAGCAAGGTGCTCTGACGTTCTCCGCCGGAGAGCTGGGTCCAGGGACGGTCAGCCAGATGGTCGACGCCGACTCGGACCATCGCGTCCCACACGATCGCGCGGTCGTCGTGGGTTTCCGCCTTCAAGGCACCCAGGTGCGGTATCCGCCCCAACGTGACCACTTCGGAAACCGACAGGTCGATGTCGAGGGGCACGTCCTGGGCTGCGACCGCCATATGCCTGGCGCGGAGCCGGGTGCTCATCCGGGTGACGTCCACAGCATCGAGATACACGCTCCCCGAGCTGTGCAGGTACCCGTAAACCGCCTTGAGCAGGGTCGATTTGCCGCTGCCGTTGGGGCCTACCAGGGCCGTGATACTGCCGCTGGGCACCTGCAGGCACAGGGCCTCGATGATCTGCCGGGCGCCCCGGCGGACACTCAGGTCATCAACGGTGAGTGTGGTGGTCATAGTTGGCTCCGTTGCTTCTGTTGCCGCCGCAGGAGCACGACGAACAGCGGCCCCCCAGCTAGCGAAGTGATGATCCCTAGCGGGATCTCCTGGGGGGCTGCCAGATAGCGGGCGGCGAGGTCGACCAGCACCATGAACAGCGCGCCACCGAGGGCCGCGATCGGTAGCACCCGGCGGTGCGGCGACCCCACGATCATCCGTGTGAGGTGCGGGACCACGAGGCCGACGAACGCGACCGCCCCGCTGGCGGCCACCATCACGGCGGTCAGGGCCGTGGTCGCGAGGAAGAGCTCCAGCCGTAGCCGGCGAAGATTCACTCCCAGGGACGCCGCTGCCTCGTCGCCGCTGAGCAACGCGTCCAAGGGTCGTGCCCGGATCGCCAGGATGACGGCGGCGACAACCAGGGCAGCAAGCGGGATGAGGATGCCGCTCCAGCGAGCCCGCCCGAAGCTGCCCAGCAGCCAGAACAGCACCTCCTGCGCGGCTCGGGGGTCGCCTTTGAACACCAGGAAAGACGTGAGCCCGGAGAACACGTAGCTCAGCACGACGCCAACCAGCACCAGGCGCAGGGGCTCGAGCACTCCCCGGTCCTGTGCGAGGAGGTAGACGATGAGCATCGCGATCAGACCGGAGATGAAAGCGCCTGCGGAGACCGCAGCGCTACCCAGGCCACCGAGCCCACCGAAAAGCAACACGAAGGCAGCTCCGACGGAAGAACCCGAGGACACTCCCAGGACATACGGGTCGGCGATGGGGTTGCGTACCAAGCCCTGGATACCGACACCCGCCAGCGACAGTGCCGCCCCGACGATCGCAGCCAGGATGACCCTCGGGGCCCGCAGCTCCCAGACGATCTGCTGCAGGTGTCCGGGCAGCTCGATCTCTTCCTTGAGACCCGCCTTCAGTTGCACCACATCCCAGATCGCGTTCGGGCTGATGTCCACCGAGCCAAGCGTGATGGCAAGCGAGCCGGTCGCCAGGATCCCGGCGGCAAGCAGCAGTGCCAGCGGGCCGGTCAGGAGTGGGTGCAGTAACCCCGTGCCGCGTTGTCGTGGCGGCCGATCGGGCGTATCCCGGGAGGGCGGGCGTGCGTCTTGCGGGATGGTCGCGTCTGTAGTCGGCGCGTTCATAGGTTCCTCTCGTGGGGGCAGGAAAGAACCACCCACGAGGGTGGAACCTCCTGACTCGCGCAGGCTTTGGTTCCTTAAGCAGCAGATCGACCGGACTGACCTCTCGGGGAGGATCACCGTTGCGCGGCAGCGTCGGATTCACACCGACTTCGTCATACAGCTCGTATTCTTCGATTCAGTTGTCGAGACGTAAGTATGCACCTCGGTGTCCTCGCCGTGTCGCCGGGGTCGGATGGCCACCCGCGCGTCGGCACGCCGCACCCTGCCACGTCGTCGCTAGGCCGCTGATGCCGTCTGTGGTGACGTGGGAGACAATGACAACGATGCCGCCCGAGTGGCGACCACCGACTAGCCTCCTGACCTACCGGGGCCGCCGTGACGGCTCGTCGGCACCTGCACTGAAAGGAACCACGTCTATGACCGTGCGCCCCCGATCGCGCCGCACCACCGGCCTGCCCGGTGGCCCGGGCGCTGGCCGCCGCCCCCGCGCCTCGGGGATCGCCCTCGTGCTGTTCGGTGCCTTGCTGGCCGGGCTACTCGGCGCATGCAGCGGCTCCGGAGCGCCAAGCACTGCGGCCGTGGTCAACGGTGAGGTCATCACCGTCAGCGAGGTGCAGCAAGCCACCCAGCAGTTGCGGCGAGTGCAGGGCCCTCGAGGCACCCCGATCTTGAACACGGAAACCGAAACGTTGGGCATGCTCATCCTTGCCGCCGTGATCAACGAACCGATCGCCCGGGAGCGCCTGTGGGTGCCCGATGCCCGCTACAACTCGTTGATCGGGCAAGTGCCGGAGCCCACCGAAGCGACCCGTCAGGTGCTCCTGGCTGCCTCAGCCAAACTGACCGATGCCTCCATAGCCCAGTTCAAGCAACAACTCGCCGCTGCGGACGTCGAGGTCAATCCCCGATTCGGCTCTTTTGACGGTACGGCGATTACCTTGGAACACGTGGTTCCCGACTGGATCCGGCCACAGGCCGAGACCGGCGAGGCACAGACGCCGAGCGCCACCTGAACGGGGGCGGATCGATGACCGAGACGGATCAGCCGGCATCCCCCAAGTTCGGCGACCCGGTATCGTCCGAGTCGAGTCGTCGGCCGGGCGACTCCCTGCTCGACCTGGTCGCCGTCATGGATCGGCTCCGCTCTCCTGGCGGCTGCCCTTGGGATGCCCGGCAGACCCACGCGAGCCTCGTCCCTTACCTCGTCGAGGAGACCTACGAGGCCGTCGACGCCGTCGATGACCTGACGAGATGCGAGGCCGGTGATCCCGAGTCATCTGGGTATGCCGCGCGCCTCGCCGACGCTCGGAGACACGTGGCCGAGGAGCTCGGCGACGTGCTGCTGCAGGTGGTCTTCCATTCGCGGGTGGCCCAGGAGCATCCGAGTCACCCCTTCGACATCGACGACGTCGCGGCCGGGATCGCGGCCAAGCTGCGACGACGCCACCCGCACGTCTTCGGCGATGCCCACGCCGACACGCCCGAACAGGTCGCGGCGAACTGGGCGGCGATCAAGGAGCAGGAACGGGCGGAACAGTCCCCGACCCGGCCTGCGGACGAGCCTCGGGGTCCGTTGGAGGGGATCCCACGGAGGATGCCGCCGCTGGCCCGGGCGACGCGGGCGATCGCGCGGGCCGACGCCATCGGAGCCGCTGATCAGTTGACCGCCGCGCTGGAGCGGCAAGGCGACTCGGGCGGTGGTCGCCTGTTGCAGATCGTCGCCGAGCTGGTGCGGGCCGGGGCCGACCCGGACACCGAGTTGCGTCAAGCACTCGGGGTGGTGTTCACCGACCTGGGCAGGACCGGTCTCGGCTCGACCGACTAGGCTGACAACGGATCGGCAGGGCGTGCCCGGCGGGGTAGGTCAGCGCCGACGGTTCCGATGACCTACCCACCAGGCATGGAGGCACCAAGTGGCCAGTATCGAAGCAGTAGGTGCACGCGAGATCCTCGACTCCCGCGGCAACCCGACCGTCGAGGTCGAAATCAGGCTCGACGACGACACGATCGCCCGGGCAGCAGTGCCCTCCGGCGCCTCGACTGGTGCGTTCGAGGCCTACGAGAAGCGAGACGGCGACAAAGGCCGCTACCTCGGTAAAGGTGTCGAGAAGGCGGTCGACGCGGTGATGGAGCAGATCCAGCCCGGGATCGTCGGGTTCGACGCCAGCGAGCAACGGCTCGTCGACGCCGCGATGCAGGCCCTGGACGGCTCGAAGAACAAAGAGAACATCGGTGCCAACGCGATCCTCGGGGTCTCGCTGGCCGTGGCCAAAGCCGCTGCCGAGTCGGCCGGGCTGCCGCTGTTCCGCTACGTCGGCGGCCCGAACGCCCACGTGCTGCCGGTGCCGATGATGAACATCCTCAACGGCGGCGCACACGCCGACAGCAACGTCGACATCCAAGAGTTCATGATCGCCCCGGTCGGGGCGCCGTCCTTCCGGGAGGCCCTGCGCTGGGGCGCCGAGGTCTACCACGCCCTCAAGAAGGTGCTGCACGACCGGGGCCTGTCCACCGGCCTCGGTGACGAGGGCGGTTTCGCACCCGACTTGGAGAGCAACCGGGCGGCCCTCGACCTCATCGTCGAAGCCATTCAGGCGGCCGGCTACACCCCTGGCAAAGACGTGGCTCTAGCCCTCGACGTCGCGGCGACCGAGTTCTACTCGGACGGCTCCTATCAGTTCGAAGGCGCCGCCAAGAGTGCCGACGAGATGGCCGCCTACTACGGCGAACTGGTCGCGGCATACCCGCTCGTGTCGATCGAAGACCCGATGAGCGAAGAGGACTGGGAGGGCTGGAAGGCCATCACCGACGCTCTCGGCGACAAGGTGCAACTCGTCGGCGACGACCTGTTCGTCACCAACCCCGAGCGGCTCCAGCGCGGCATCGACACCCGGACCGCCAACGCCATGCTCGTCAAGGTGAACCAGATCGGTTCGCTGACCGAGACGATGGACGCGGTCGAGCTCGCTCACCGGAACGGGTTCGCCAACATGATGAGCCACCGTTCCGGCGAGACCGAGGACACGACGATCGCCGACCTGGCAGTCGCGACCAACTGTGGCCAGATCAAGACCGGCGCGCCGGCCCGCTCCGACCGGGTGGCCAAGTACAACCAGTTGCTGCGGATCGAGGAAGAGCTCGACGACGCGGCCGTGTATGCCGGTGCCGGCGCATTCCCGCGTTTCGTTGCCAAGGACTGAGCCACTCACCCGGCACACTGAAGTCGTGGTGGACAAATCGTCACGACGTCCTACTGGAGGGGCGGGCCCGGCCCGCCCCTCCGGTGTGCCGTCGACCCGGGGCCGTTCGCGTCCCGGACCGACGGCGGGCCGTGCATCCGCCGGACGCCCGGGTGGCACCGGCCGGGGACGCCCGTCAACGGGGCCAGGAGGCCTCAATGGACCTGGTGCCCATGGCAAACACGGCAACGACGGCAAGTACGGCAAACACGCTCCACGACCGGCTGCGCGTGGGCGAGCCACCACCGAGCCGTCCGCTGCTGATCCGTCCCCGGCTTCGCCCTGGCTGCGGTGGAGCGTCTTGGTGGCCATCCTCGTCGTATTGCTCGTCACCTTGGTGCCGACGGCACGGTCTCTCATCCGGCAACGCGACGAGATCGCGGGCCTGCAGGCTCGCGTGCACGAGCAAGAGCGGATAGTGGCCGATCTACGATCCGAGCAGCAGCGCTGGAACGACCCGGTCTACGTCGAGCAACAAGCCCGGCAACGGCTGAAGTTCGTCAAAGTGGGTGACCGCTCGTATACGGTCATCGACCCGGCCGCATCGCCCCGGTCGACGGTGTCCGGAGTGCTCGTGGCCGCCCCCGCCGTGGAAGGCGAAGCGCCGTGGTACGGGCAGGTATGGCAGTCGATTACCCTGGCCGACCAGCCGACCGGGGGCTTGTCTCCGGCCTCGGACTCGGGCTAGCCAGGGCATGTCGAGGTTCGGCCTGCGGCACGGATTACCGACACCCGCCCGGCCGAACTAGGCTCGCCAGGTGCCCGTCCCCTCCGCTCCGGTCGCTCAAGGCGACCTCGAGATGGTGGCCCGGCAACTGGGCCGCCGGCCGCGCGGCGTGGTCGCGATCGCGCACCGCTGCCCGTGTGGTGCCCCCGCCGTCGTCCGGACAGCGCCGCGGCTCCCGGACGGCACACCCTTCCCGACCACCTACTACGCCACCTGTCCACGGTTGACCGCAGCGATCAGCACCCTCGAATCCGAGGGACTGATGCGCCGGATGCAGGAGCGTCTCGGCTCCGACAGCGAGCTGGCGGCGGCATACCGGATCGCGCATGAGCGGTATCTCGCCGACCGGGCCGAGCTCGGGCACGTCCCGGAGATCGACGGCATCTCGGCCGGCGGCATGCCCGACCGGGTGAAGTGCCTGCACGTGCTCGTCGCACACGCACTCGCAGCAGGGCCCGGGGTGAACCCCCTCGGCGACGAAACACTGGCCTTGCTGGAAGACCGGCTGGGAGACTGGTGGCACGGCCCGGGCTGCACGAGCAAGGAGCATGATGACTGAGACCACCCGGGTGGCAGCGATCGACTGCGGCACCAATTCGATCCGGCTGCTCGTGGCTGATCACGACCCGGTCACCGGCGCCCTCACCGATGTCGTGCGCCGGATGGAAATCGTCCGGCTCGGCCACGGCGTCGACAAGACCGGTGTGCTGGCCCCGGACGCGCTTGCCCGGACCTTGGCGATGACCCGCGAGTATGCCGGGCAATGCCACGATCTCGGGGTCGGCCGGTTGCGGTTCGTGGCCACCTCGGCGAGTCGGGATGCCCGCAACGCCGGCGATTTCGTCACCGGGGTCCGGGAGGCGTTCCGGGCCGAGCTGCCGGCTCTCGGCGACATCGAGCCCGAGGTGGTCAGCGGTGACGAGGAGGCCCGGCTGTCGTTCCGCGGTGCCACCGGCGACCTGGTTGCCCGCGGAATCCCCGGTCCATATCTTGTCATCGACATCGGCGGCGGCTCCACCGAGGTGGTCCGTGGCACCGACACGGTCGAAGCAGCTCGCTCGGTCGACATCGGTTGCGTCCGGATGACCGAGCGTCACCTCACCGCGGACCCGCCGACCCAGGCACAGATCGCGGCAGCCAGCCGGGATATCGACACAGCGATCGCCACCGCCGCCGAGACGGTCGACCTGACCCTGGGCCGGACGCTTGTCGGGCTGGCCGGCAGCGTGACCACGGTCGCCGCCCACCTGCTGCACCTGCCCCGCTACGACGCCGAGGCCATCCACCTCTCGCAGGCCGGACCGGCCGCGATCCGCGACGCGTGTCTGGACCTGTTGACGATGAGCCGCGAGCGACGTGCGGCACTCGGTTTCATGCACCCGGGCCGGGTCGATGTCATCGGCGCTGGAGCGCTCGTCTGGTCCCGGGTCGTCGCCCGGGTCGCGGCCGACACGGGTCGGGGGGACGACCTAGCGGTCTATACGTCCGAGCACGACATCCTCGACGGCATCGCTCTTTCGGTGCTCGACGACTAGGCCGGCCCAGGACGTCCCGATTATGACGACCAGTCCGCCGCCGGCCCTCACACCGGGTCGGCGACACCCCACGGACCGGGGAGCACCGAAACCCGTTCTCGGGCAAGAGTTGGCGCATCCGGTCACGGGTCGGTTGTTCTCGTCGCCGGTGCCGGCCGGAACCGGTTGGCCCGAAGACCCAGGCACACGGCATACCCCGCGGGCCGGCGATGCCGAACAGGTAGCGCACCTTGCCTCGTGCAGTGACGACTTCGCCGAACTCGACGCCCGGATCTCGGTCTGCCGAGCCTGCGCCCGGCTGGTCGATTGGCGGGAGCAGGTGGCTCGCGAAAAGCGCGCCGCCTTTGCCCAACAGCCCTATTGGGGTCGGCCCGGGCCCGGCTTCGGTGAACCGGCGCCGAGGGTGCTCGTCGTCGGATTGGCCCCAGCCGCACACGGCGCCAACCGGACCGGGCGGATGTTCACCGGCGACCGCTCCGGTGACTGGTTGTATGCCGCGTTGCACCGGGCCGGCTACGCCAGCCAAGCGACCAGTGTGGCTGCCGGCGACGGGCTGTCGCTGGCCGGGATGCGGATCGTGGCGGCCGTGCGGTGTGCCCCACCGGCCAACAAACCGACCGGTCAGGAGCGAGCGGCTTGCGCGCCCTGGCTCGACCGCGACCTGCAGTTGGCGTTGCCGACACTACGATCGATCCTGGCGCTCGGAGGCTTGGCGTGGGACGCTGTGCTGACCGCCGCGCGGCGACTGGGCTGGGTTGTGCCGCAGCCGCGCCCGCGTTTCGGTCACGGTGTGGAAAGCGAACTGGGCGTGGTCACCGCCGACGGTCCAGACGTCGTGCGACTGGTCGGCAGCTATCACGTCAGCCAGCAGAACACATTCACCGGCCGGCTCACCGCGCCGATGCTCGATGCCGTTATCGCCCGCCTTTGATGGGGCTCTGGCGAACCATGGCGCGCTACGGATCGCGCGGGTACGCGGCACGGGCGAGAGGCTCTACGCTGGCTGGGTGAGTTCCGATAGACCTCTGCCCGTGCTGGCGGTCACCGTCATCGGCGACGACCGACCTGGGATCGTCGCCGATCTGACTTCGGCGTTAGCCGATCTCGGGGCGAATCTCGAGGATTCGACGATGACCCTGTTGCGGGGACACTTTGCCATGGTCGTGCTCGCGCGCTCGGGTGCCACCCTCGCCGAGGTCGAGGCGGCGCTAGCCCCTCTCGGTGCCTCGGGAGCGTTGTCCGTGGACGTACGGGCGCTGCCCGACCCCGGCCCGGTCGGTGCGCTGGGCCGCCCGTGGTCGCTCCAGGTGCACGGCGCCGACCGGCCCGGGATCGTCGCGGCGATCACCCGCGTGATCGCCGCGCACGGCGGCAACATCGTCAATCTCGGCACTCGGTTCGGCACCGACCTCTATGTGTTGTCGGCCGAGGTCGAGCTGCCGGCTACCGCGGACGTCACGGCTGTCGTCGACGATTTGTCCAGAACGGCCGCCTCGCTCGGTGTGAAGGTGTCTTTCGATCACCTGGACGACGACGTCCTGTGACTGCGCTCGAGTTGCCCTCGTTGCCCGAGGGCCGGATCCTGCCGGTCGTCCGCGCTCCCGATCCGGTGCTCGCGACGCCTGGACCCGAGGTCGATCCCACCGATCCGGCCATCGTCCAGCTGGCCGCAGATCTGATCGCCACCCAACTCGTGTCACCGGGTTGTGTCGGGTTGGCGGCCCAGCAGGTCGGGGTGGTGGCCCGGGTCTTCTCCGTCGATGTCACCGGGCACCCGAAGACGCAGACCTGCCACGGCCGGTTCGTCTTGGTGAATGCGGTCATCGAGTCGGCCACCCGCAAACAGAAGGGGCGTGAGGGTTGCATGTCGGTGCCGGATTTCACCGGCGATGTCGCCCGGGCCCGCCGCCTCGTCGTGCGGGGGCAGTTGCCCGGGACGGGAGAGCCGGTCACGGTGCAGACCGATGCGTTCGAAGCTGTTGCGCTCCAGCACGAGATCGACCACACCGACGGCCTGGTCTTCCTCGACCGGGTCGCCGGTGCGCACGCGGTGCACCCGCGGCGTACCTATCTGCCGCCCCCGCCGTCCTGACGGACAGCTCTCAGATGACGGTGTTCCTGGCTGTCTGGGCGTAGATTGGGCGGGCCCCCGTAGCCCAATGGCAGAGGCAGGCGACTTAAAATCGCCCAAGTGCGGGTTCGAGTCCCGCCGGGGGCACTCGCCGCTTCGCGGCGGCGCTGCTCGCCCGTCCACGAGCCAGGCACACCGGGAACAACACTCGACCGATAGACGCTGAATCGTCAAAGGACCCAACACGGGCCCGACCAACTGGAGGAACACATGGCCGGCATGAACCCGGTGTTCAACAAGATCAACAGGGATATCCGCAACGGCAGCTACGCGGGCTTCAACGAGCCGCAGCGGCCGGGCTACGGGCAGCAGACCTCTCCACCGCAGGACCAGCGCGCCTACGGTCAGCCCGGTTACGGCCAGCCAGGCTATGGGCAGGGCGGCTATCTGCCCCCCACCCAGGAGCAGCTGGACCAGATGTACCAGCGTCCGAGCGCCGGGCCCCTGGACACCGGCCGGGTGACCTACGACGACGTCATCATGAAGACACTGGCGCTGTTCGCGCTCGTCGTCCTCACGGCAGGATTCGCCTGGTTCGTGGTGTCGGTGTCGCCGGGGCTCGTGACTCCGCTCTGGTATGGCGGCATGTTCGGTGGCTTGGCCGTCGGTCTCTTCATCGCGTTCAAGAAGAGCATCTCGGTCCCACTCATCGCCCTGTATGCCGTGCTCGAAGGGCTGTTCGTCGGCGCTATGAGCCGAGTGCTCGAGGCTGCGTTCCCGGGCATCGTCATGACCGCGGTGGTCGCGACCCTGGCCACTTTCGCTGGGATGCTCATCGGCTACAAGATGGGCTTCATCCGGGTGACCGCCAAGTCGCGGCGGATCTTCGGGATGATGCTTATCGGCTACCTGCTCTTCAGCCTGGTCAACCTGCTCGCCCTCATGGTCGGCTGGACCAGTGGCTGGGGCTTCGGCGGCAACGGCCTGCTCGGCATCGGCATCTCGCTGCTCGGTGTCGGCCTGGCCTCCTACTCGCTGGCGATCGACTTCGACACCATCGACGAGGTCGTGCGCCGGGGCGCCCCACAAAAGTACTCCTGGCTGCTGGCCCACGGCTTGATCGTCAGCTTGGTCTGGCTCTACATCGAGATCCTGCGCCTGCTGGCCCGCCTGCGCGGTGACTGATCCTGCTTGACGAGTGATTCACGAGTGACGTCTCGGTCGGTGCCCCACCCGGTGGCCGACGAGCTCACGCGCCTGGCCGGGCGGTGGCAGCAGCTGCCGCTCGACCAGGCGCTTTCGTATGCCGGACACCTGCGGACGATTGCGCAGGAACTCTTCCATGCGGTGGCCGGGCGAGACGGCAGCTTGGTCGACGACACCCGCGGCACGGTCGACGGTGGGACCGAGCCATGCACGAGCACCGGCCCGGGTGCCATCGTGCCCGATCTTGGTGCCGCAGCAGCCCTGGACCAGTTGCGGGTGGCCGTCTTCGACGCCACTCAGCTCGCCGACCCGGCACTCGATGCGCGCGTCGCCGAGTCACTTACCGAGTTGCGACGCGGCATACGTGTAGGTCGATCTGCCTACCCCGCATGACGCCGACTGGCTCCTGGTGCGTGGCCCGATGGTCTTCTCGTCGGAAGCGGTGCGGATATCGCGGCTGACTCCCGTCGATCCTGCCGCCCCTGCCATTGCGGCCCCGTCAACCGAGCTGGAGTTGTCCGTCAGCTCAGCCGCGTTCTCCAGAGGCTCTTGGCTCGCTGACATGGGAGAACGCGCGACACAATAGATCCGGCAGACTGGCTTGCCACTGCAGTACATCGTGACCGGCAGCCGGCTCGTCATAGCCGATGAGTGCGCCCTGGGAATCCAGCAAGGCGGCTGCGTCTCGGAGCCGGTCGACCAGGACCCAGTCGTAGCGGCCACTCTCGATGAGTACCGGGGCGGGGTCTCGGGCCTCAGCCAGCTCCTGGAACCACCCCCGTCGTGGCGGTATTGCCGAGTTCCATTGGCAGTTCGGCTCAACGCGAGTGGCATAGGGATTAGTGGAAAGGTCGTTCGGGTCGATGGCGGGCCACCACAGCGATGGTGACTGTCCCACGGCGGCGGCGACCAGGTCGGGATGGCGGGTGGCGCACAACAGCGCGAATAGGCCTCCCAGGCTCTGACCAGCCACGATCCACGGCCCCTGGCCCACGTGTCCCGCGACGTGATCGCGGATCTGTTCCAGCATCCGGCCGGACTGAGGCGGACTGGCCGGGTAGTCCAGTTGGCGTTGCCTGGCGCCACCGGAATCGAGGAACACCACGTGCATGGGCGCCAAACGTCCCGCTTGCACCAGCCGGCACAGCTCGGAGGCGATCGGGAACTGCTCGCGCCACACCTCCCCGTCGGTGAGAAGGAAAACGGGGCTGGTGACGTCGCAGTCCGGATGTGACCACACCGACAACGACAGTTCGACATCGGTGTACGTGCCGCGAAGCGACCGGACCGGGATCGTCTCAACAGGTTCGTCCTCCCAGAGCCGTCGTCGCATGGCGGCCGGCCCCGCCGCCACCGCGAGCCGAGGGGTTGCTTGCCTTCCGGGAATCACCAGCTTGTTGACGATATGGCTTCCCGCCAGTGGGTCCTCGCACGCGGCCGCCAGCAACGGCTGCATCCGTTCCGGGTCCACGCCCCGGTGGAGAACTACCGATGGGGGGTGAGGCAGTGGGATGAACAGGTAACTACTCAACAAGCTATGCGGAACTCGCAACGTCAACGCGTGCACACGTGAGGTGCCTAGCCGGGCCATCAGGGTGTCCGCGATGTCCATGACGTCGCAGAAACGATTGAGGTACAACGCTACGCCGTGCGGGGCGTCGCCGATCCATACGAACGTCACCCGGGAGTGACGCTCGTCCGCAGGCTCCCACAGCGGCGTGCCCTGCATCTGCAGCTGAGAGCTGAGATCGTCCTCGGCCTGGGCGAGCTGCGCATCGTCGGTACACGCGGCCAGTCGCCGGGCGATGGCATCGACGTGTGCGGATTCCGCGATAGGTAGTGGCCATGGTCGTACGCTGTGGGGCGGCGTGGCCGCCCGGATTCGAGACTCGACGGCCTCCTGCGCGTCAGCTGGCACGGTAGGCACGCTAGCTCAGCTATGCAGCGGTCTGTGGATGGCCGTGACCAGTGACTCCTGGGCCGTGCTTCGGAAGGTCTGAACAGCGATATGGCCCCGGGCGGGAACCGAGCGAAGCGGTCGGACCCGGTTGTCGGATGATGGGTGGTCGGATCAACAGGCCGGCTCCCATGGATAGCCTTGCCTAAGTATGACGATGCTGTCGACGGGTGAAGGTGGCCATGCCGAGATCGAATCCGGATGTCGGTGGGTTCTCCGCCGAGGTCGAGATCGTTGACGAACTCGGCGATAGCCGAACGGATCGAAGTGTCGGCGGCCGAGGCCAGCCGGACCAGGTCACGGTCGTCTTCACTGCCACTGCTATGTCTCAGCCCGGCATCTGGTCACCGGCGCTCGGGGGGCCAGCGCTGGCGCCGATGTCCGCGGACGGGCCACGGCGGTGGCGACTCGAGCTGAGCCTGCCCGCTGACGCCAATGCCAGCTGGGCAGCCGTGCCTGACGTGCGCCGTGCCAGGTTCTCACTGGCGCAGAGGGTCCGGGCGGCTGCCTCCTACCGTGCCCGGGTTGAGTTGGGCATGATCCTGGATGGGCAGTTGCAGGTCGAGGCACCGCAGATCCCCAGCCTGTACCGCTTGATCGGTTCAGATCCGCATGTCGCGCTCTCTCCCAACATCGCCTTGATCCCCACTCCGCGGTCCAGGCAGCTACCGTACGAGAACCTTTGCGCTCCAGTGCTGGAGCCAGAGCGCGCCACAGCGTGTGGACGGTGGCTCACGACGGTCCGGGATGCCCCCGAAACGCCAGCTCGGCAGGTGGTGTTGCTGGACGGAGAGGTCCTCATTCGGGTCGACGAACAACTCGCCGAGACCGGTTGGGGCCGTATCTATTTGCACAACGCAGATGCTGTGAGCCGGATGCGCGAGCATGCCCGGCCTCTTGCCGCCGCCCGGGGCATGGCTCTCGACTGCGTAGCCCCGGCGTGCGGGATTCCTCTTGTGGTGGGTACGTCCGCGACAGCGCCCACGGCGCTCGCCTTAGCCCTTCGATTGGGGGCCGACAGGGCCGTCCTGCTATCGCCGGCTTTCCCGAGTGATCGTGCCCGCCGGGCTTTGGTGCAGCAGGCGGCCAAGGTCGGGATCCACGTCGATGTCCGTGCCGGATCGCTGGAACGCGGGGGTGGCGACCCCCGGCGCAATACTCGCGATCGTTCCAGAGACCTCGCAGGGGACGTTGAGCGCGCCGGCGGTTCGGCGACCTTCACGGAGTTCTCCGGTGGTCACGACCTGGCGGCTTGGTGGCCGACGCTGTTGGATGCGCTGCATGCCGATCGCCCCCTCTAGCTCTAGCGCGTCGTCCGAAACCCAGCCGTCGGTTCCCCACTCCGCTCGTCGGTTCGCAGGGCGCCAGCAGTTAGGTATACCTAAGCTCTAGTGGCTAGGATCGGGGCGGGCACGGCTTCACCTGTCCTTCCCCTATCAGCGTAAGAGGAGAAAACCCGTGCACGTAGCGCGCAGACTCGCTGTCGTCTTGGTTGCCGTGCCCGCTCTGGCCCTCGCTGGATGTGGCGGCAGCAACAACGACGATGTCGCAGCGCCCTCCAGTTCATCGACTTCGGTCGACGACTCGCCAGGCAGTTGGCCTCGCGAGATCGCCCACGAGGCTGGCACTACTGAGATCCCGGAGAAGCCGGTCACGATCGTCTCGACATCGGTGACACTCACCGGCACCTTGCTGGCAATCGACGCTCCGGTGAAAGCCACTGCGGCCGCGTCGGTCAGCCCCCTCACCGACGACAAGGGCTTCTTCCAGCAGTGGGCTGGTGTAGCGGACCAGCGCGGCGTGGAGGTGCTCTACCCCAACCTCCAACTTGACTTGGAAGCCGTAGAAGCCATCGAACCCGACTTGATCGTCGGCTCCAGCCTGGGCTCGGACTCCACGATGGACGCCTACGACCAGCTCAGCGAGATCGCGCCGACGATCATTCTCGACTACGGCGCCAACTCCTGGCAGGAGCTCAGCAACCAGCTGGGCAAAGCCACCGGCCTGGAGTCCAACGCCGACGCGGTCATCAGCGAGTTCGCAACACTGGTCAGCGACACGGCCGCAGACTTGCAACTGCCTGATCAGCCGGTTGCGGTCATCTCCTACAACGGCGCCGACGGCACGGGCGTGTTTATGCCCAACAGTTCGCAGGGCACCACGATGACCGATCTGGGCTTCGAGTACATCAAGGTTCCCACCGAACTGGCCGCCCGAGCGAGATCCGACGCCTCGTTCTTCACCCCGGAAAACGCTTCGACCGCCTTGGCGGAAGCCAAGACTCTCTTTCCGGTTCCCACGTCCGGTGATCCCACCGCTGCCATCACGGCTGACCCACTGTTGGCCAACCAACCGGCGGTTTCAGGCGACGCCCTCTATCTGACCCCGCCGACCGCGTTCCGTCTGGACTACTACAGCGGCCGCCAACTGGTGCAGAAAATGGACGAGTACTTCGGGTCGTGATCTGTTGAGGAAGTCTGCGGCCTAGGTGGATAGCAATACCAACGTCCGGGAGGGCAGGGCTCGCCGCTCAAGAGCTAGTGTGCGCTCGAGCGGTTCGGCCCGGCGGCTAGCCAGCCTGATCGGGGTCTGTTCGGTGGTCATCGTGGTGTGCGGCATCGGCGGCTTGGCGCTAGGGTCGCACGCCACACCGGTGTCGGCGGTGTCCGATGTGTTAACCGACTACGACCCCACCAACACTGACCACATCATTGTGGTCAGTTCACGGATCCCGCGGGCAGTGCTGGCAATCATCGTCGGAGTGGCCTTGGGGCTGGCCGGGTTGCTGATGCAGGCCATCACACGCAATCCACTGGCCGAACCGGGTCTGTTCGCCGTCAACGCGGGCGCGTCGGCCGCCGTGGTGATCGCCATCGGCTTCTTCGGCATCGTCGATATCAACCGCTACATCTGGTTCTCTTTCATCGGCTGTGCGGTGGCGGCGGTGCTGGTATACCTACTTGGCACGGCGCGGCGGAGTGGGTCGGGTCCGGCGCGGATGGCGTTGGCTGGTGCGGCGCTGTCAGTGGCAATCGCCGCTGCCACCGACTTCGTGTTGTTGAGCAACACTCAGGTGTTCAACCAGTTTCGTTTCTGGGCAGTCGGATCGTTGCAAGGTCGCAGCCTTGACGTGGCGTTGACAGTGCTGCCGTTCGTGCTGGTCGGCGTCGTGCTGAGTGTGCTGCTCATCCGGCCACTGAACGCTATGGCGCTCGGTGAGGACATAGCCCGTGGGCTCGGAGTGCGCCCGGGGTTCACCCGCGCCGGTGCAGCGCTCGCCGTGGTCCTGCTGGCCGGCGCGGCGACGTCCGCGGCTGGGCCGATCATGTTCGTCGGGCTGGCGGCTCCGCACATCGTCCGGCTGCTGGTCGGTGTTGATCAGCGGGTGCTGATTCCCGGGGTGCTGTTCACGGCACCCGCATTCGTCCTACTGGCCGATGTGTTGGGCCGGTGGATCATCGCACCGGCAGAACTGCAGACGGGCATCATGGCCGCGATTCTCGGCGGGCCGGTGTTTGTCGCGCTCGTGCGATCCCGGCGATTGGCAGCCCTGTGAGTCGCTTACGTGAGGGCACGGCGACTGTGGCGTCATCCGGTATTCCGGGAACCGTTGGGCTGCGTCGATCTAAGGTCACCAAGCACTGGGTGATCACCGCCGGCTGGGTCAGCTTGCGGATCGCCCCACGGACGTTCTGGGTCGCGCTGGCCCTGCTGCTGCTCTTGTCCACAGTTTCTGCGATTGCACTCATGCACGGCACGATGTCGTTGTCCGCTTCCGAGGTGATCGCAGCTGTGTGGGGTGACGGTGAGCGGGGGGTGGTCCGGACGGTACAAGGGCGGCGGCTGCCCCGGCTGATCACCGCGATCCTGGTCGGTGGTGCACTCGGGATCTCCGGCGCGATGATCCAGACCGTTTCGCGAAACCCTCTAGGTTCACCGGACATCATCGGATTCACGAGTGGCGCTGCCACGGGTGCGGTGATCTGGATCAGTGTGTTCGGCGTCTCGGTGCTGCCTACCGCGCTTGCGGCGGTGGCCGGTGGGGTGCTCACCGCTTCCGTGGTTTACCTAGTCGCCCGCCGCGACGGTGTCAGCGGTGGTATCCGGCTAGTGCTGGTCGGTATCGGTGTCGGTGCGATCACCACCGCGGTCACCACAGTGTTCGTGGTGCGGGCCGATCACGACCGGGCAGCTAATGCACAGCAGTGGTTGGCCGGTACCCTCATCGCCCGTGGCTGGACCCATGCGACCAGCATGTTGGTCGCCGTCGCGATCCTCATCGTGCCGGTTTGGATCGTGTCACGGCGGCTGTCGTTCTTGGAAATGGGTGACGACCTAGCCGCCGGTGTCGGAGTCGCCGTGGAACGGACCCGGTTTCTTGCGGTGGCGCTAGCCGTGTTGTTGCTCTCGGTGTCTGTAGCGACCACGGGGCCCATCGCCTTCGTCTCGTTGGCCGCACCGCAGATCGCCCGGCGGCTGACCCGCAGCGCCGGTGTGCAGGTGGGTACCGCTTTTCTGGTCGGGGCCTGCTTGCTCTTGCTTGCCGACCTGTTGTCCCAAGCGGTCGACATCGGCCTTCGCACTCCCGTCGGCACCGTCACGGCATTGCTCGGTGGGTTGTACCTGATCTGGCTCCTGGCACGGCGCGCATGACTCAACCCACCGTGGAGAACCCCGGATGACCGCTCCCATCGTGAGTGCGCACCAGGTGCAGTTGGGCTATGCCGGCGCAGCTGTGGTGCACGAGCTCTCGATCGAGATTCCCGACGGTGGGTTTACCATCATCATCGGACCGAATGCCTGCGGTAAGTCGACGCTGTTGCGTGGGCTTGGCCGGATGCTCGTCCCGCGGTCGGGAAAGGTGTTACTGGACGGGCACGACATCAGACTTGCTGGGGCCAAGTGGGTTGCGCGACACATCGCACTGCTGCCGCAGGCTCCCACCACTCCGGATGCCATCACTGTCGCCGACCTGGTTTCCCGAGGTCGTTACCCGCACCAGAGCATGCTGCGACAATGGTCCGTCCAGGATGAGGAGGCGGTCGCGGCGGCACTGACTGAAGTCGGGATGGCCGACAGTGCCGAGCGGTACGTCGAAGAGTTGTCCGGGGGACAACGGCAGCGGGTATGGATCGCGATGACATTGGCGCAGGAGACGCCGGTTCTCTTGTTGGACGAACCGACCACCTATCTAGACATCGCTCACCAGCTCGACGTGCTCAACCTGTGCGCCCGGTTGCATCGACGGGGCCGCACGTTGGTCGCCGTCCTGCACGATCTGAACTTGGCGGCCCGCTACGCCAGCAATATCGTGGCAATGCGGGACGGGCGGATCGTCGCCGAGGGGTCACCCTCGGACGTGTTGACGCCGCAGTTGTTGGCTGACGTGTTCGACCTCGATGCGCGGGTGCAACCGGATCCGGAGACGGGCCGCCCCATGATGATTCCCCGTGATGGCCGCGACCGCAGCTAGGGGCTGGATGAGCGCGTCCGCGTTCATGGCGCCCGGCTCCGTTGCGCGCCTGCTTGATCCACGACTGACACGCCCCTGGCCTGCGTCGCCACCCACCGCGACCTCGTCACCACACTCTCCCTTGGGAAAAGCCGTTATGACACGGTTTGGGAGCGTCAGATCCCAGACCCCAGACCAAGGAGCAAGATCGCGATCCCAGAAAATGGTCAGGTCCTGGGACTCCCTGCGGGGGCCGGATGGTGGCAGGCTCTGCGTATGAAAAGTACGATGCAGTCACCGCCCCTGTTGATCTCGCAGATGTTGCGCTACGGCACGACCGTGCACGCTGACCAGAAGGTGTGTACGTGGACCGGGGACGGGACCCGGGAGATGTCGTTCCGGCAGGTCGGCGAGCAGGCCGCTCAGCTGGCGCACGCCCTGCGAGGGCTGGGGATCACCGGGGACCAACGGGTAGCGACGTTCATGTGGAACAACGCCGAGCACATGGTGGCCTATCTAGCAGTACCGTCGATGGGGGCGGTGTTGCATGCGTTGAACATCCGGCTGTTCCCACCGCAGCTCATCTACGCGGCCAAGCACGCCAGGAACCAGGTCGTCATCGTTGACAACGTCCTTGCACAGTCCTTCGCCGGCATGTTGCCGGACATCCCGACGATCAAGCACGTCATCGTCAACGGGCCGATCGATGACGCGACCCGTCAGGCGTTGGCTGGGATCGAGCATGTCGAAGCTGTCTACGACTATCACGAATTCATCAGTGGCCACCCGACGAGCTTCGACTGGCCCGAGGATCTGGACGAGAACTCGGCATCGTCGGTGTGTTACACCTCCGGGACCACGGGCAACCCGAAAGGGGTCGTCTACTCACACCGGGGCAACTATCTGCACGCGATGGGGGTGTTCGCCAGCCTGGGCATGCACCAAGGGGATCATGCGTTGGTCGTCGTGCCGTTGTTCCATGCCAACGCGTGGGGGTTCCCGTATACGGCGATGCTGGCCGGGGTGAGCCTGGTGATGCCGGGTCGTTTCCTGCAAGCCGAGCCGTTGGCCAAGATGATCGAAGCCGAGAAGGTCACCTTCGGTGCCGGGGTGCCGACGATCTGGAACGACCTGCTGCAGTATCTCGACACGCAC
>PDRO01000028.1 GCA_002748155.1 Actinomycetales bacterium
CTCGTGCTCCTCTGGCAGTGGGGATGGGGCACCGAGGCCGTCTTCGGAATCCGGCCGGACGGCTCGGTCGGCACCTTCGTGCCGGTCACGGTGTTCGCCTTTCTGTACGGACTGTCGATGGACTACGAGGTGTTCATCCTCTCCCGGGTACGGGAGGAGTTCGACCGGACCGGGTCCACCCCCCGGGCGGTGATCAACGGTGTCGCGCGGACCGGACGACTGGTCACGGCGGCTGCCCTCATCCTGTTCTTCGCTTTCGCAAGCATGTCTATGGGTGGCGAGTTGGACGTTGCCGTGTTCGCCTCGGGGTTGGCGCTCGGTATCCTGCTCGACGCGACCGTCATCCGGGCGTTGCTGGTCCCGGCCACCGTCGCGATGATAGGCCGCTGGAACTGGTGGCTTCCGGCCTGGCTGGCCCGGTCGCTGAGAGTAGAGCCAGCAGTGAGCAGGTGATCGTCTCCTGCTCGGTGGTGCCAGCCGCAGCCGGGGTGTAACGGCTCGCTGCGCTGCCGGCTCACGACGTGGCTTGTCAGGAGATGCGTGGCTTGTCAGGAGATGAGTAGCCACTATGGGGCGGCTCGGCCCAAGTTCCGCATAGCGGTCGAATGCGAAAAGGCGGATCGCTGGATCCTGCAGTCTCGCCCTCGACGAGCGACCTGGACAAGGGGACAAGGGTGACTGTGCTGTGCCCCGGCGACCACGCCGTAGTCGTCACTTCAGGCCAGTCCCGTCTGGTCGACCCCGGCTTCCGGCCGTTGCCGCACGAAAAACCGAGGCGAGCTTTCAGGGTGGCCGGGCACGCGTGCTGCCCGCGCCACGTGCCCGGGTGGGCCAACGCCGCAAATTGGCCATGCCGCGACGGGTGCTGCCAGGTCTGCTCAGGCTGTACATCGCGGTGCTCATGCGCAAGCCCCGGCAATGAGGCCTGGCGGCGTGTAGAGCCGGTGCCAGCCCTGCGGGTTGTGGCACCGCGCGACGCGGTGCTCATCTCGCCCACATCGACCCCTATGGTGCCGTAAGGGTACGTATGGCGCTGGCGCGCCGCTACCCGACGTACCTCAACAGCGCCATAGGTGCCGGAATGACCAGCTCGGTACCCCTTCTGGCGTCCGGAATGACCAGCCCCGCGGATGCGGCCAGCGTCGTCGGTGCA
>PDRO01000029.1 GCA_002748155.1 Actinomycetales bacterium
CGCGCCCTGCGCCACGACGCCAGACACACCGACCAAGCTACTCACCACAACACTCACGACTTCGCAATGAACCTGCAAACACCCCCGGTTCCAGATGCACTTCACACCGACATACTCATCCTAGATCAACCAGGTCGAACGCCTCTTCGCCGAAGTCACCCGCGACCTGCGACACCGCTAGGACCGCGGCGTCCAAGCCCTTGAAAAGGACCTGCGCAACTGGGTCACCGCATGGAACGAACACCCGAAACCCTTCATCTGGAGCAATACCGCCGAAGACATCCTCGAATGCATCATCAGATACCGGAAATCAATTAATGACTCAGGGCGCCAGGAGTAATCCTTGCACTGGGTGAACTGGGCTCTTCGACTTTGAGCGTGGTGGGGCCCTGACGTAGGGCTCGCGGCCCTGCGCCAGCATGGGTGTTGTCTAGGCATCCAATGAGCGAGGACCGCGAGGAGGACCGCGAGCGTGCACCAGCCTACGTTCGACGTCGATGCGGCGTCGATCCTGTTCAACCTGTCCGGCTACCGCGTCGTGACCGCCAGCCCTGCTGGCGGCGATGAGCAGCCACGGCGGGTCGTGATCGAGACACTCGTCTGCGAGGGCGCGTGCCCGTCTTGCGGGGTGCTGTCCTCTCGGGTCCAGGCCCGCCCGGTCCAGCACGTGAAGGACGTGGCTTGCGGTGGTGAGCGGCTCGACGTGCTCGTGCGCAAGCGGCGCTACGCCTGCCGCGAGCCTCTGTGCCCGCGGCGCTCGTTCACCGAGGAGACCGAGCAGCTGCCGGCCCGGGCTCGAGTCACCACGAGGCTGGCTGAGCAGGTGATCAGCGCCTGCCGGGTCGAGCCGCGCGCGGTCTCCCGCGTCGCTGACGAGGCGGATCTGTCGTGGCCGACGGTGATGCGGATGCTGACCACCACGCTAGACCTGGACACCGGCGTCGACCGTCGGCACGTGCGGCGTCTAGGGATCGATGAGCACCGGTTCCGCACCGTGCGGTACCTGCGCGACCCTGACACCCAGGCGGTGAAGCGGGTCGAGCCGTGGTCGATCGTGTTCACCAACCTGGACGACGGCGCCATCCTGGACGTCGTCGACGGCCGCCGCGGCGCGACCGTCAAGGCGTGGCTGGGCACCCGGCCCAGGTGGTGGCGCCGACGCGTGCAGATCGTCGCCCTCGACATGTCCAGTGAGTTCCGCGCCGCCGTCCGCAAGGCACTACCGCGCGCCAAGGTCAGCGTCGACCACTGGCACGTGGTGCGCCTGGCCAACGAGATGATCACCAAGGTGAGGCGTCGGCGGGTGTGGGAGCTGCACGAGCGCCGCGGTCGGGCCACCGACACCCCGTGGAAGTACCGCAAGCTGCTCACCTGCGCCGGCGACCGGCTCACAGTCCGCCAGCGCACGAAGCTGCAGGAGATCCTCGCCGAGGACGTCGAGCTGGCTGTGGCGTGGGGCATCAAGGAGCACGTGCGCCAGGTCCTCACCGCCACCGACACGGCCTCGTTCCAGCG
>PDRO01000010.1 GCA_002748155.1 Actinomycetales bacterium
CAGCCGTTCCACCGACCGCACCGCGACCGCGCACTCGGCAACCGACAGCGTTTGGTCGGTCAACTCCGGAGCCCCCACCAGGTCATCGACAGCAGCATGGGCAGCCTCGAGCCCGGCCATCAGACCCACCCGAAAAGACACCACACCAGTCGTCGAACGCATGTACACAGGCTACGACCAAGCGTCGACACCCCAAACCCCAAGCCGCTCGCCTGTGGACAACACTCGACCACCCCGAAGGGCTGTGGACAACCGGTAGCGACGACACCAGGCGGAGGCCAGTGCCAGCTCAGACAAGCCGATTGGGCCCACCCCGACGAGCGCAGCTCCACCCGACAGACTCCTTCGACCCGAACAGAGGGAGGTGGCGAGCGCCGACTCGGCTATGCCCGGATGTTTCAGGAGGGGCCGACGATCGCCCATGGGCCGACTCGTTGGCTGGCCTACCGGTGCGCACGTCCGTTCGTCGATCGATGGAGCCGGTGCTGACCTGCGCACACGTGGTGGGGCGGGTGGGGCTTGAACCCACGACCGACGGATTATGAGTCCGTTGCTCTGACCGGCTGAGCTACCGCCCCGCAGGGGATACGTCCGTGCGTAGCCGAGAATACCGACAAAGCCGATGGTGCGTCTGGTTCGGATGAGGCAGAATAGAACTGTCGTGACACGGCATACGGCGTCGTTGGTCGGTGCGCGAGGCGTTGGGGAAGACGTCCCTCGCCCGACAGGAGAACCGGATGTCCGTCGCGACACGCACTCGTGGGGTCGTGTACATCCACTCGACCCCGGTTGCGTTGTGCCCACATATCGGATGGGCACTGGGCTCCGTGCTTGATCAGCAGGTCGCGATCGACTGGTCCGCACAGCCAGCCGGGCCACGTCTGGTCCGCGCCGAGTTGTCCTGGGTCGGTGCCCCGGGCACGGGTGCCCGCCTGGCGAGTGTGCTGCGCGGCTGGGCCGACCTGAGATACGAGGTGACCGAGGAGCCGGCCCCCGGCACCGACGGGTCAAGGTGGTCCGCGACACCGTCGCTCGGCATCCACCACACGTGGACCAGCGCCAACGGCGACGCCGTCATCCACGAAGACCGGCTCCGCGAAACCATGGCCGCGCATCGACACGACCCGGTGGCGTTGGCCGAAGCTGTCGACCGCCTCCTCGGTGGCGCGTGGGACCGCGAATTGGAGCCATTCCGGTATGCCGGTGAAGGGGCTCCCGTGCGATGGCTCCACAAGGTGGGGTGAGCGGGCCAGCCCGGCCGTGCCGGGCGATGCCGGTCGAGAGGTCTTGCCGGACCTAGCGGTCCTAGGGCGTGTCCGGGCTCTGCTGCGCGGCGATGTAGTCGACGACATCGCGCACCGTGCGCATGCTTCGAGCCATGTCATTCGGGATCCGGACAGCGAAACGCTCCTCGGCGTTCACGATGATGGTCATCATCGATAAGGAGTCGACCCCGAGGTCCGCAACAAAGTCGCTGCCCAGTTCCACCTGCGATGGTTCGATGCCGGTTTCCTCGCCGATGAGATCGGCCAGGGTGGCTCGGATCTGCGCCGGGGTGTGGGCCATGGCTGGCTCGTCTCCTCTGCTTGGTCGCTTGTGCGCCGTCGGCGAGTGACCGGGTCTCAGCCGGGCCCCATCCGCAGGATCGGTTGACCGGCAGCGACCTGGTCGCCGTGCTGAGCCAGCCATGTGTCGACGGTCCCGGAGTGGGGCGCGGTGATCTCCACCTGCACCCGCTCGGTCTTTAGGTGTGCGAGCACAGTTCCGGTCGAGACTCTTTCCCCCGCTTTCACCGAGCTGTAGCTCAGCCGACCACCCGTAGGGGCCGTGACCAATCGCCATTCCGGGCCACCGACGGACGACTCGCGACCCAACGCCTGGCGGAGCAGACTGACCGCCGACGCGAGCGCGCCCGGAGAGTCCACCGCGACGACGTCCAGCTTCAGGCCGCACCGTTCTACGGCAGCCACCACGTCCCGGCTGGGGGGCAGCACGATGACCGACGAGACGGCCCGGTCCTGATGGAGCATCCTCAGCACGGCGTCCCAGACGACCGGCTCCCGGCCCTCAACGGTCAGCTGTCCCAGGGAGTCTCGGGCAGCAGGATTGAGCCGACTCCCGTCGGCGACGAGCAGCTGGGGGAGTGGATCCGTCCCGTCCACCAGGTTGGTGACCCAGCCGGGCCGTACGCGATCACTGCTCCGTGCCAGCACGACAGCCTGTTCGAGGTTGAGCACACCGGCCAGGGCAGCCGCTGTCACTGCACCGGTCGGCGGGGCACCTACAGCGAGGTATGCCGGGTTGGCCGAGCGGTGCTGGGGCTGACGGTGCTCGAGGTGCTCCTCGGTGGTGATATCACACTGCCGCACGACCTCGCTCCACGCTGCCAGGCCCACAGCGACGAGCGCAGACCGGGCGACGGAGGTGTCCGGGCTCGCGGCTGCGGTCGCCAGCCACGCCTCCAACTCGTCGGGAGCCTCGCCGGCCACGACGGCGAACCACGCCATCCGAGACCGGAATCCGGGATCGGGCAGCCAGGCGTCCGGTGCTCCGTGAGCCAGCGCTGCCTGGTCAGGACACACGATCGCGAGCACGAGCAAACCTCGGGTCGATCCGGCCGCCCCACGCGGCCACTGTCGCGCAGTCTAGGTGCCCAGCGGCCGACGCGGCCCCTGGCGCACTGACAGATTCACGAAGCCACCCCGGTGGCCGGTTCCCTGCCCTAGTCCGTGCCCGACTCGAAAGCGGCCCGGTCCAACGCGTTCTCGCCGGCATCGTCGTGGACGTCGATCGAGGGATTCGCGGTGATCGCCGAGGCACCTCCCGGCTCGAGCCGACCGATGAGATCGGTCTGGCCGAGCAACTGGCCCTGACCGGCATACATCTCGAGTCTGGTCCGGGTATCGGCGATGTCGAGGTTGCGCATAGTCAACTGACCGATCCGGTCGACCGGGCCGAACGCAGCATCCTCGGTGCGCTCCATCGACAGCTTGTCGGGGTGATACGAGAAGCCCGGGCCACGGGTGTCCATGATCGAGTAGTCCTCGCCGCGACGCAGTCGCAGCACGACCTCACCGGTGACTGCCGAGGCCACCCACCGCTGCAACGACTCCCGCAGCATCAGCGCCTGCGGGTCGAACCAGCGCCCTTCGTAGAGCAGACGACCCAGGCGACGGCCCTCGAGGTGATAGTTGGCGATCGTGTCTTCGTTGTGGATCGCCGACAGCAGCCGCTCGTAGGCGATGAACAGCAGCGCCATCCCCGGGGCCTCGTAGATGCCGCGGCTCTTGGCCTCGATGATCCTGTTCTCGATTTGATCGGCCATCCCGAGACCGTGCCGACCACCGATCGCGTTGGCCTCGCGGACCAATGCGACCGGGTCGTCGAAGTCGTGGCCGTTGATGGACACCGGTCGTCCCCGCTCGAAACCGATCGTCACGTCTTCGGTGTCGATGGCGACGGCGGGATCCCAGAACCGCACGCCCATGATCGGCTCGACGATCTCGATCGAGACGTCGAGGTGTTCGAGGCTCTTTGCCTCGTGGGTTGCGCCCCAGATGTTGGCGTCGGTCGAGTAGGCCTTCTCTTGTGAGTCGCGATAGGGGAGATCCCGCTCGGTCATCCACGAACTCATCTCGGCCCGGCCGCCCAGCTCGTCGACGAAGTCGGCATCCAGCCACGGCTTGTAGATGCGCAACTGCGGGTTGGCGATCAACCCGTAACGGTAGAACCGCTCGATGTCGTTGCCCTTGTAGGTCGACCCGTCGCCCCAGATGTCCACCCCGTCCTCCCGCATGGCGCGCACAAGCAGCGTGCCGGTGACGGCTCGGCCGATCGGGGTCGTGTTGAAGTAGGACCGGCCCCCGGACCGGATATGGAACGCACCACAGGCGATCGCCGAGAAGCCTTCCTCGACCAACGCGGAAGTGCAGTCGACGAGACGGGCTGCCTCGGCGCCGTATTGTCCGGCCCGGCCGGGTATCGACGCGATGTCGGTCTCGTCGTACTGCCCGATATCGGCGGTATACGTGAAGGGGATGGCGCCCTTCTCGCGCATCCAGGCCACCGCCACCGAAGTGTCGAGGCCACCGGAGAAGGCGAGGCCCACGCGCTCGCCCACGGGCAGGGAGGTCAGCACCTTGGACACGCCCGTCAGCCTAAGGGTTCGCTGCCCGGGGTTTGGTATGCCGTTCAGCAGGCGAGCCACTCGGGATGTGGTGTGCCGCTTAGCAGGCAAGCCACTCGGGACGTGGTATGCCGCTCAGCAGGCAAGCCGCCCGGAGCGCGGCCGGTCGCTGGTCGCCGGCCTGCGCATTTGCGCACACCTGAGCGGCGAGTCTCGCAACGAGGCGTCCGTGTTGCGCGAAAAGCGCACAGGCAAGCGGTTACTCGCGGGGGAGTGGGCTGGGCGCCACCTCGTCGAGCCGGTAAAGCTCGGCGGCTTTCTTGGGGTCACCTGGCTGGACCTGGCCGCGGGCCGCAAGCGCCTGCAGCGCCCGCACCGCGATCGACGGCCCGTCGATGTGGAAGAACCGGCGCGCCGCCTGCCGGGTGTCGGAGAATCCGAAACCGTCGGCGCCGAGCGAGTGGAAGTCCCCGGGCACCCAGTTCGCGATCTGGTCCGGCACCTGGCGCATGAAGTCGGACACCGCGATGACCGGCCCGGGCGCATCCGCCAAGCACCGGGTCACGTACGGCACCCGGGCATCCGTGGCGGCGCCGGCCAGGAAGGCTGCCTCGTCACACGCCAGCCCGTCTCGGCGCAGCTCACCCCACGAGGTCACCGACCAGACGTCGGCGGCAACCCCGAAGTCGTCGGCGAGCAGCTGCTGGGCCTGCAACGCCCACGGCATGGCGACTCCGGAGGCCAACACCTGCACGCGGACCGGATCATGGGTCCACCCACTGGTGTCGGCTCTGCGCAGCAGATACATGCCTCGGAGGACTCCGTCGACGTCGAGGCCTTCCGGCTCGGCCGGCTGCACGATCGGCTCGTTGTAGACCGTGAGGTAATAGATGACGTTGGGGTCGCGCTGAGCCGCAGCATCGCCGGCCGCGGTGGCCTCGCCTGAGCCGTACATCCGGTGCAGGGCGTCTTTGACGATGTGGGCGATCTCGTAGGCGTAGGCCGGATCGTAGGCGACCACGGCCGGGTTGGTGGCCGCGAGCATCAAGGAATGACCGTCCGCATGCTGCAAACCCTCGCCGGTCAGGGTCGTGCGCCCGGCGGTCGCGCCGATGAGGAAACCACGGCTCATCTGATCGGCAGCCGCCCAGATGGAGTCGCCGGTGCGTTGGAAACCGAACATCGAATAGAAGACGTAGACCGGGATCATCGGCTCGCCGTGGGTCGCATATGCCGTGCCAGCCGCCGCGAAGGCCGCCACCGAACCGGCCTCGTTGATGCCCATATGCAGCATCTGGCCCTGCGCGGACTCCCGGTAGGCAAGCATGAGCTCGGCATCGACCGGGGTGTAGTTCTGCCCGTGCGGGTTGTAGATCTTGGCCGTCGGGAAGAACGAGTCCATCCCGAAGGTGCGGGCCTCGTCCGGGATGATCGGCACGATCCGTTTGCCGAACTTCTTGTCACGCATGAGGTCCTTGAGCAGCCGGACGAACGCCATCGTCGTGGCCACCTGCTGCTTGCCCGAGCCTTTGGCCAGTTCGGCGTATGCCGACTCCTTCGGCAGCGGCACGGCGACCGGCTGGACCCGTCGGCTCGGGAGCCGGCCACCCAGTTCGGCACGCCGCTCCCGCATGTAGCGCAGCACCGGGTCGTCGTCGTCGGGCCGGTAGTAGGGCGGGCGGTAGGAATCGGCCTCGAGCTGCGCGTCGGTGAACGGGATCCGCAACAGGTCGCGGAAGTCCTTGAGATCACCCATGGTCATCTTCTTCATCTGGTGCGTGGCATTGCGGCCCGCGAAGTGGGAGCCGAGGGTGAAGCCCTTGATCGTCTTGGCCAGCACGACCGTGGGCTGGCCGGTGTGCTCCACGGCCGCGAGGTAGGCGGCATACACCTTGCGGTAGTCGTGCCCACCACGACGCAGCTTGAACCAGATGTCGTCATCGGTCCACGAGTCGACGAGGGCCCGGGTGCGAGGATCGAGGGCGAAGAAGTGCTCCCGGACGTAGGCCCCGTCGTTGGCCCGCAAGGTCTGGTAGTCGCCGTCACAGGTGTGGTTCATCAGCCGGATCAACGCGCCTTCACGGTCGGCCGCCAACAACGGGTCCCAGCCGCGGCCCCAGATGACCTTGACGACGTTCCACCCGGCGCCCCGGAAGAACGCCTCCAGTTCCTGGACGATCTTGCCGTTGCCACGCACCGGCCCATCGAGCCGCTGCAGATTGCAGTTGACGACGAAGGTGAGGTTGTCCAACTCCTCGTTGGCGGCCACCTGCAGCATCCCGCGGGCCTCCGGCTCGTCCATCTCGCCGTCGCCGAGGAAGGCCCACACTCGTTGGTCGCTGGTGTCCTTGATGCCCCGGTTGTGCAGGTAACGGTTGAACTGGGCCTGGTAGATGGCATTCATCGGGCCCAGACCCATCGACACGGTCGGGAACTGCCAGAAGTCCGGCATCCGTCGCGGGTGCGGGTAGGACGGCAACCCCCGGACCCGCCCGTCCACGACATGGCTCTTCTCCTGTCGGAAACCGTCCAGGTCGGCCTCCTCAAGCGTCCCTTCGAGGAAGGCTCGCGAATACATGCCCGGCGCGGCGTGGCCTTGGAAGAAGACCTGGTCGCCGCCACCGGGATGGTCGGGGCCACGGAAGAAGTGGTTCATCCCGACCTCGTAGAGCGTGGCCGCCGACGCGTAGGTCGAGATGTGACCGCCCACGCCGACCCCGGGCCGCTGGGCTCGGTGCACCATGACGGCGGCGTTCCACCGGATCCACCGGCGATAGGCACGTTCGAGATCCTCGTCGCCGGGGAACCAGGGCTCGCGCTCCGGCGGGATGGTGTTGATGTAGTCGGTCGCGGTCAGCGAGGGCACACCGACCTGCTGGCCGCGCGCCTGGGCCAGCAGCTGCAGCATGATGTAGCGCGCCCGGGTCCGGCCCTGCTCATCGATCACCGCCTGCAACGACTCGAGCCATTCGCGGGTCTCGTCCGGGTCGGTGTCCGGCAGTTGGCTCGGGATGCCGTTGAGGATCGGATCGGGGCGGGACTTGGCCACAGGATTGTCCTTTCGTCGGGCGGGCTCGACCCATCCTCTCCCATAGGACGGCCTAGTAAGGGAAGCCTAAGTCACTGATGTCGCCCCGGTGCGCCTCAGGCGGGCACGAGCGTGACTTTGCGAACCACCTAGGCGACAGCGGCAGCAGATTGCGGCATGCTGGTCGTGACGGGAACACCTCCCGCGACAGAGTGGCACGCCCACACGGAAGGGATGAGCTCGACGTGCAAGTCTCGGAGCACGATACGGCCGGCGCAGCGGCACTGACGAAACTGGGCTTCGAGCCGGGTCAAGTCGTCCAGGAGTTCGGCTGGGACGACGACACCGACGACTCGCTCCGGGTCGCCATCGAGCAGGTCGTCGGCAGTGCCCTCGAAGACGAAGAGTATGCCGCGGGAGCGGACGTCGTGCTGCTCTGGCACCGGGACGAGGACGGCGACCTCGCTGACGCCCTCGTGGACGCTCTCGGCGATCTCGTCGACCGCGGCTTCGTCGTCCTGTGCACGCCGCGGGCCGGTCATCCCGGGCATGTCGAGCCCAGCGAGATCGAGGATGCCGCGCTGACCGCGGGCCTGCACCCGGCCGGGGTCGTCAACCTGTCCCGCACCTGGGCGATCGTCCAGATCGTCTCACCCCGGAACCAGCCACGCGCGTGAAGCCTCGGCCCGGCACCCGGCATACCCTGTCGATCGCACCGGCGTGTTGCCCCGTGCGCCGCATACGCTTGAGGCCATGACGATGGCACCCCGGCCCGGCGACCCGGCGCCCGACTTCACCCTGCCCGACCAACACGGCCGGCCGGTCACCCTGTCCGAGCTGGTTGCCGCGCAGCACGTCGCTCTCGTCTTCTACCCGTTCGCGTTCAGCGGGATCTGCACCGGCGAACTCCGTGAGATCCGTGACGGACTCCACGACTTCCAACACAACGGGATCCAGGTCCTGGCGATCTCGTGCGACTCGATGTTCGCGTTGCGGTCCTGGGCGGATCACGAAGGCTACTTCTTCCCGCTGCTGTCGGACTTCTGGCCGCATGGGGAGGTGGCCCGCCGTTACGGGGTGTTCCTCGACAACAAGGGCTGCGCCACGCGCGGGACCTTCCTCGTCGACCGGTCCGGGACCGTGCACTGGTCACAAGTCGACCCTCCGGGGCACGGGCGGGACTTCACCGGATACCGTCAGGCCGTTGCCCAGCTTCGCGAGCAGGACAGCACGACGTCATGAGCCACCTGAGGGCCGCCGAGTTCATCGTCCGTGGCGAACTGGCGCACCTGGCCGATCCGGACTGACAGAATGTCCGGGGCACGCGCGGGGTCATCCCGGCTGTCCCACGGGCCCGTAGCTCAGCTGGTTAGAGCACCGCGTTTACACCGCGGGTGTCGTCGGTTCGAGTCCGGCCGGGCCCACATGGTCACCCTCGCCCACGTCGTCGACGTCCTCGACCGTCACTACCCGCCGGCAACCAAGATGTCCTGGGACCGGGTCGGGTTGGTCACCGGTGACCTCGAGCAGACCGTGGAACGGGTGCATTTCGCCGTCGATCCCACTGTGGCGGTTATCGACGAAGCGATCGCACTGGGGGCCGACCTGCTGGTCACCCACCATCCGTTGTTGCTGCGTGGCGTCCACTCGGTGGCGACGACCACCGCCAAGGGCCGGGCGGTCACCCGGGCGGTCGTCGCCGACCTGGCCATCTATTGCGCCCACACCAATGCCGATGCCGCCGACCCCGGCGTCAGTGACGCACTGGCCCGCGCGTGCGGTTTGCCCGCCGACGGGCTCGAGCCGTTGGCCCTGGAGGAGGGGCAGACTCTCGGGCGGGTCGGCTCCCTGCCGGCGCCCGTCAGCCTGCGGGACTTCGCCGAGCAGCTGGCCCGGGCCCTGCCGCCCACTGCGGTCGGAGTCCGGGTGTCCGGAGATCCCGACGCGCAGGTATGCCGGGTCGCTGCGATGGGTGGGGCCGGCGACACGTTGTTCGAGGCGGCCCGGGCGGTGCG
The DNA here is from genome assembly GCA_002748155.1 of Actinomycetales bacterium. GTDB lineage: Bacteria > Actinomycetota > Actinomycetes > Actinomycetales > Dermatophilaceae > Phosphoribacter. The sequence goes on from PDRO01000010.1 coordinate 9,170, forward strand.
CGCCGACGTTTACGTCACCGCCGACTTGCGTCACCACCCGGCCTTGGAGGCGCGCGAGGAGTCGGGTCTCGGGCCGCCCTATCTCGTCGACGCGGGTCATTGGGCCACCGAGTCGTTGTGGCTTGGCACGGCAGCCGAGCGTCTTAGAGCCGCTGTGGCGGCCGTGGGTACTACGGTGGAAACCTCGATCTCGGTCAAACGCACCGATCCGTGGGATTTCCTCGTCGGTGTCAACGCCGAGACGACGGCCCAACCCGATGACGGGCCGGCGACCGACGACAACGTGGAGGTGCCCGCTGAAAGCTGATCCCGCCGCACAGGCTCGACTCGTGGCGATCCAGAGCCTGGACACCCGGCTCGACCAGATCGCACACTCCCGGCAGACCCAACCTGATGCCGCCCGGGCCCGCGAACTGGCCCAGGAATCGGCGGCGTTGGACCGGGAACTCACCCTGGCTCAGACGGCCTACGGTGACGTGCAACGCGACGTGAACAAAGCCGAAGCTGACGTGCAGCTCGTGCGTGACCGGGCCGCCCGCGATCAAGCCCGCCTCGATGCCGGCACCGGGTCGGCCAAGGACCTCCAAGCCTTGCAACACGAGCTGGGATCGCTGGCTCGCCGCCAAGCAGAGCTGGAAGACCTGCAGCTGGAGGTGATGGAGCGGGCCGAGTCACAGGAGGCAGAGCTGCGGCGCCTGCAGGCGCGGCGCACTGAACTCGACGCGACGATCGTCGAAGTGCACGCCGCCCGGGATGCCGCCTTGGGCGCCCTCGACACCGAGGCCGAGGCGGTGCATGACCAGCGGGCCGAGCTGACACCCCAAGTCGGAGCCGATCTGCTCAATCTCTACGAGAAGGTGCGGGCGTCGACCGGCGGGATCGGGGCCGCTGAGCTCAAGCAACGCCGTTGCGGGGGCTGTCAGCTGGAGCTCAACCAGGTCGATCTCGCCCAGATGAAGGCCGCAGCTGACGACGAGGTGCTGCGGTGTGAAGAATGCCGACGCATCCTGGTGCGCGGCCCCCAATCGGGCCTCTGACCACTCTGACCATCCAGTCATGCCCAGCGATCACCGGTCTGCCAGCACAGACAGCCCAGACAACACCGGCGGCACTCTGGAAGGTCGACGACTGGTCTTCGTGCGGCACGGGGTCACCGACTTCACCGTGTCGCATCGGCTGGACGGCCGGGGTGGTGCCGACCCGCCCCTGAACGCCATCGGGACGGCCCAGGCCGAAGCCACCGGCACGGCGGTCAGCGACCTGGTGACCCGCGCCGCCGGCAACACCACCTCCGCAGCGGTGACCCTGTGGTGCTCGAGCCTGCACCGGGTGCGACTGACCGCTACGGCAGTCGGCGCGGCGCTCGGGCTGACCCCGCAGGTCGACTCCGACTGGGACGAGCGGTGTTTCGGCCGATGGGACGGGCTGACCCTGGCCCAGATTCATGACCGGTTTCCGGATGACCTGGCCCGGATGTACCAGGACCCGGCATACCAGCCACCCGGCGGCGAGAGCCGTGCCGACGTGGCGATGCGAGTGTTGCGCGGCTACCGTCGGCTGGTCGAGGGCGAGCCCGGCTCGACTGCGGTGGTCGTGACCAGTCGTGTCCCGTTGCTCGTCGTGCTGAACGAGGTGCTCGGCATTGCTCCGGAGCGTTTCTGGGCGTTGGCGACCGAGCCGGCCTCGGTCACGGTTGTCGATCTCTGGGCCGACGGGCACGTCTCGGTGCCGGTGCTCAACCGCACCGACCATCTTCGTGAGATCGCCACGGACTGACGAGAATGCCCACCCTGTCTCGCCACTACCGGCCCGGGCCTGCTTCCGCCGTCGCCGAGCCCGGGTCGTTGGCGCGTCGGTTTGCCGCGATCCGGGCCGAGCTGGGTGTGCCCGGGCCGTTCCCGTCGCCGGTGCTCGCCGAGGCCGAGCGGGTCGCCGCTAGGGCGACCGATCCGATCCCGGATCGGACCGACCTGGGATTCTGGACCCTCGACCCTGCCGGCTCGATGGATCTCGACCAAGCGTTGCACCTGGCCCGGGATGGTGCCGGCTACCAGGTTCGCTATGCGATCGCTGACCTGCCGTCCTTCGTCACGCCCGGCGGTGCGATCGACACCGAAGCCCGCGACAGGGTGCAGACGATCTATCTGCCGGACGGTCGGGTGCCGCTGCACCCGCCGGTGCTGTCCGAGGGGGCAGCGAGCCTGCTGCCCGGACAGACCCGACCGGCATACGTGTGGGAGTTGCGCTTGGACGCCGACGGTGAGCTCGTCGACGCCGGTGACGTCAAGGTCGCGAGGGCCCTCGTGCGCAGCCGCGACCGCCGGGACTACCAGCAAGCGCAGGCGAGCGTCGATGCCGGCAGCGAAGACGAACAAGTGGCCTTGCTCGCTGAGATCGGCCGATTGCGGATCGCCCGGGAACGAGACCGGGGTGGGGCCTCGCTACCGATGCCCGAACAACAGGTCGTCCATGATGCTCGCGGTCACTATCGGCTGGAGTATCGGCCACCAATGGAAGCCGAGAGCTGGAATGCCCAGATCTCTCTGCTCACCGGAATGGCGGCGGCACAGTTGATGCTCGAGGCCGGGGTCGGCATCTTGCGCACCATGCCGGCACCGGGATCCCGGGACGTGCGACGCTTCAAGCGGCAAGCGCGAGCGCTCGGAGTGCCCTGGTCGTCGGGCCAACGCTACGGCGACTTCATCCGCGCACTCGACACCGCCGACCCTCGTCAACTCGCGCTGGTCTTCGAGGCCACCTCGCTCTTCCGGGGCGCTGACTACACCCCGATCGACGGTCACCTACCACGCCAGCGGATCCACGCTGCCGTCGCTGCGCCCTATGCCCACGTCACGGCGCCGCTGCGCCGCCTCGTCGACCGGATCGGGCTCGTCGTGTGTGGCGCACTCTCGAGCGACCGGCCGGTGCCCGAGTGGGCCCGGGCGGTGCTCACCGACCTGCCGGAGCGGATGGCGGAGGGACATCGTCGAGCCGCGACGGTCGAGCGAGCCTGCACCGACGCGGTGGAGACGGCTCTGCTGCGACCAATGATCGGGCGTGACCTGGCAGCCACGGTCGTCGATCTGTCGGGACGATCCCAGATGCCGGTCGTGCAGCTGACCGAGCCCGCCGTGCTGGCCCGTGCCGATGGCACGGCCGAACCGGGCGACCAAGTGACGGTGCGGGTTCGGGGCGCCGAGGTCGAGACGGGGCACCTCGACCTCGCGATCGTCGGATGAGCGGGGCTATCTGGTCTTCTTAGCCCTCGTGGTCTTCGGTGACCTCGACCCCGTGCGTGTGCCGGAGCCGGAGGCGTGGAACTCCAATGCGGCGTCCAGCCAGTGCTGGAGCCCGGCCTCGGAACGCACGACGTCATGGTCGACCGCGATCCAACCCGGCCCCATCGACCGGCCCGTGCCCATCTGTCCACGGGCGGCACCGGGCTGCTCGATCAGGGTGACGTCCTGCTCGGGTGACACCCGCACGAGCAGGTCGCCACCACCCCCGGACACGCAGACAACCATCCGCTCATCCACCATGAAGGCGAGCCCGCCGAACATGGTGACCTCCCGCACGTGGTCTCGGTCCGACAGCAGCTGTCGGACCCGGGTGGCGAGCAATTCGTCGTATGCCATGTGCCACGCCCTTCCGGAGAAACGGCGCACACGACTCCGGTGGCGCCGACGCCAGGACAGTATCAGCGGCTCGTCCGGCGCCGGGGCTCCATCGCGCCGCGGGCGCAGGTGCCTCGTGCGGGCTCAGGAGTATCGACGGGCCGCCGTAAGCGTCTGCGCGGCATACCCCCCGCCGAAGAGCAGAGCATGCACCGCGAGCGGGTAGATCTGGTGCAGCGCCACCCGTTCGCGCCAGCCGTCGACCAGCGGTGTCACCGCCTGGTATGCCGCCAGGATGGTGGACAGGTTGGGTGCTCCGAAGAGTGCCAGCATGGCCAGGTCAGTTTCCGGATGGCCGCCGTGGGCCGCCGGGTCGATGAGCACCGCCCCAGCATCGGTCCACATGACGTTGCCGGACCACAGGTCTCCGTGGATCCGGGCGGGCGGCCCACCGGGGTCATGCCGGTCCAGGCCGGCGGCGACCCGGTCGAGCAGGGCTGAGTCGTCGGGTCCGAACACCCCGGCATCCCGGCAGCGTCGGGTGATCGGCTCGATGAGGTTCCGGGCGGCGTGCTCGGCCCACGTCGTGGTGGGCCTGAGCCGCAGAGGCAGCGGGTCGGACAGCGGACCGAAGAAGCCGTCCCCGTCCCAGCCGTCCGGGGGCGCGCCGTATGCCGGGGCCCCGGCGGCGTGGGTGCGTGCCAGGTCAGCGCCGAAGGCTTCGGCCGCCGACGGGGACGGGCTCGCAGGCAGCAACCGAGCCAGCTCCAGATGTGTCTCGGAGAAGGCCAGCACCTCGACGACAGCTGCGCCACGTGCCGCAGCCAACCAGGTGAGACCCGCTGCCTCCCAGGCGAAGTAGCCAGCAGGTGCTGAACGACTGCTCTTGCGGAAGGTGGGCGGCATACCGGAATCCTCGCAGACCGTGCACAATCGTCGTGGCACTCCGACGACCGGCCACCCGAGGATCGGTGATCGTGCTGGTGAGCCCACGGCATACCCCGGGTTTCACCGTCTCCTCGACGATCCGTGCCGCCTGTCGACATTGACGAGAACGAGGAAGATCGGATGAGTATCACCCAGTCGAAAACCACCGTGGATTGCGCCGACGTGGCCAAGGTCGCTGCGTTCTGGTCGGCTGCCCTGGAACGCCCGATCGCAGCGGAGGCGAACGAATACTTCGCGATGATCCCGGCTGTTGTCCCCGGTGAGCAGACTTGGCTGTTCCTCAAGGTGCCCGAGGGCAAGACCGCGAAGAACAGGATGCATGTCGACTTCGGCAGCACCGACCGGGCCGCCGACGTGGCTCGGTTGCTGGAGCTCGGGGCGAGCCTCGTCGGCGACTACGACGAGTGGGGCACTCGGTGGACCACCCTGCAGGATGTCGAAGGCAACGAGTTCTGCATCGGTGAGCCGTCGAGCAGCCACACCGAGTGAGCCGTACCAGGTCACGTCCGGGTCAACGGAACTCGTAACGGCGAACCCGCCAGACGCCGATCGCTGCGGGCACGACGATCCAGACGGTGACCGCAGCGGCCAGGTGGGCCCAATCCTGTCCGGTCATCGATTCGCTGGTGAGAGGCAGCGTGGCTGTGCCGAGGTCGATCCACTCGATCACCCGAGACACCGAGTCGAGCACGATGCCGAGCGTGTTCAGGATCATCGGCGCGACAATGAAGGTGACGATCGCGATCGGGCTGTTGAGGAACACCAACCCCATGGCCAGGCCAGCGGCCAACAGGAGCATGAGCGTCGCGACCCTGCCTGCGGCTTCCCGGGCAGCGAGCTGGCCCCATACGTCGGGCACGTCATGGAATTGGCCGGCCAAGGCTGCGGCGATCGTGGCTACGGCGACTCCGATGAGGAGCACAATCGAGCCGAGAACCACAACGGAAAGCGCTTTTGCGCCGAGGACCCGAGTGCGGTTCGGCTCGAGGGCGAACGTCGTCAGTCCGGTCCGTTGGCCGAACTCGGAGGTGACGGCGAGGATCCCGATGAGCGGCAAGAGCATCCCGGCTGGGTTCGACGCACCCCGGAGGAAGCCGCCGAAGGTCTGCATCTCCAGCGGGGCTGCGAACCACATCCCGACGACGACGGCGACGGTGAGCCCGGCGATGGCTACGAGCATCGACAGCCCGGAGCGGGTGTCCACGGCCTTGCGCAGTTCGACGTGCACGAGCCGGGTGAACGGCACCCTGGGCGTCTCGATCGGTGACGGCCTGGACGAGCGGTCCAGAGCGGCCGCCAGCGGGTGGTCGGAGATGGAGGCTGTGGTTGTCATGCGAAGGTCCCTTCTCGGGCAGTGGAGGCAGTGAGCTCGAGGAAGAGATCCTCGAGGCAGCGGTGGCCGGCGACCAGGCTGGCGATCGGACCATCAGCCAGGACCCGGCCGTTGCCGAGCAGCACCAACTCGTCGGCGACGTGCTCGACCTCGTGCAACAGGTGCGACGACAGCAGGACAGTGCCCCCGGAGTCGGCAAACCACCGCAGCAGTCCGCGCATCCAGTGAATGCCCTGCGGGTCTAGGCCGTTGGCCGGCTCGTCGAGGACGAGCACGCGCGGGTCGCCCAGCAGTGCGTGGGCGATGCCCAATCGCTGGCGCATCCCGAGCGAGTAGCTGCCGGCGCGCCGGGTGGCCTCGACGGGGCTCAGGCCGACGAGTTCGAGCATCTCGTCGACCCGAGTTGCCGGCATCCCGAGTTGTCGGGCACTGAGGGTGAGGATCTCGCGCCCGGTACGCCCGCTATGCACAGCGCTGGCGTCGAGGAGCACGCCGGCCAATCGGCCCGGATTGGGCAGGTCTCGATACGGCAGTCCGAGGACGGTGCAGGAGCCACCGGTGGGTTCACTGAGCCCGGCGAGGCAACGCAGGACCGTGGTCTTGCCTGCGCCATTCGGGCCCAGGAATCCGGTGACGGTTCCCGGTCGCACCATGAACGTGACGTTGTCGACGGCAGTGAAGGTGCCGAAGCGTTTGGTCAGGTGGTCGATGTGGATCATGTCTCCACTGTCGGGCCGGTGACCTGGTCGGCACATCGGCGCTGGGTCGAGGCCGGCATAGACGTGGGTCGATGGTCTGGTCGACTTTGGTCGGTGGCGCGGTCAGCCACGTGGTTCCTAGGGTGAGCGGTATGCCGCCCCCGCCACCTGCCCCGCCGCCGCCTCTGAGCCGGTGGGGCCGGACGTGGCGATACCTGGTCGTCGTGCTGGTCGGTTTGGGTGCATCGGGCGCGGCGGCATACGAGACGAGCCGGGGGTGGGCCATCGCCGACGGGGTCGTCGGCTTGACCAGCCTGCTCGTGCTGCCGTGGCGGCGCCGCCGACCGGTGGCTGTGGCCAGTTTCGTCGCACTCGGCTCTGCGGTGTCAAGCTTCGCAGCAGGCCCGCTGTTGCTGGCCGTCGCATCACTAGCGACTCGCCGGCGATGGCGTGAGGTCGTCCCGGTCGGATTCCTCGTCCTGCTGGCCTATGTCCTGCTGCAGTGGCGCGTCGGTGCGCCGGGACAGGTGGTCGTCACCCACGACGGGCAAGTCCAGGCCGCGCCGTCGGCCTTCTGGATCGGGGTCGGGTGGACAGCCGTCTTCATGGTCACGATCAACGCCGTCGGTTTTGCTGTCGGTGCCCAGCGCGAGCTGGTTGCCACCCTGCAACAACGGGTCGAGACGGCCGAGCGGCAGCAGGCCATGCGGATGGCGCAAGCCCGGCTCACCGAACGGTCGCGGATCGCCCGGGAGATGCACGACGTCATCGCCCATCGGATGTCGCTGGTGGCCATGCACGCGGGTGCCCTGTCCTTCCGTGAGGATCTCAGTGTCGAACAGACCCGCGAGACCGCCGAACTGATTCGCAGCAACGCCCACGAGGCACTCGGGGAGTTGCGATCGGTGCTCGGTGTGCTCCGTGACCTCGATGGCACCGGCGACTCAGCCGTCCTGCCCGGCCCAGGAAGCCAGCACGCCCAGGACGTGGAGATCGTCCCGGAGCCACCTCAACCGACCTTCGCCGACCTGCCCGCTCTGCTCGAGCAGGCTCGCGCGGGCGGCATGGATGTGCGCCTGGAAGGTGACCGGCCCGATCCGGCCTCGGTGCCGCCGCGGCTCGGACGCACGATCTATCGGATGGTGCAGGAGTCGCTCACCAACGCCCGAAAACACGCGCCTGGGGCACCGGTCCGGGTCCGGGTCGAGGCCCGATCTGCAGGGCTGCGGCTGGTCGTCGAAAATCCGTTGCTTGCTGGGAGTGGAGTGCCCGATGTCCCTGGTGCGGGCCTCGGGCTCACCGGACTGGCCGAGCGGGCGGTGCTGGCCGGTGGCACTTTCGAGCATGCTGCCCTGGACGGCCGGTTCGTCGTGCGGGCCGAGTTGCCCTGGGGAAAGGAAGAGCCGTGACCGACGACCACCCATCGATGGCTGCACCGGCCACAGTGCTCATCGTTGACGACGATCCCCTGGTGCGCGCGGGATTGGGCATGATCCTCGGTGGCGCACCGGACCTGCGGGTGATCGGTGAAGCCGCCGACGGTGCCGCAGGGGAGCGGCTAGTAGCCGAGCTGTGCCCGGATCTCGTGCTCATGGACATCCGGATGCCGGTGCGTGACGGGCTCATGGCGACTGCGGCGATCCGGGCCCGGCCGAACCCACCACACGTCGTCGTGCTCACGACCTTCGACGCCGACGAGTCAGTGTTGGGCGCTCTCCGGGCTGGAGCCAGCGGCTTCTTGCTCAAGGACACCCCACCTGGTCAGATCGTCGAGGCGCTCCGGCGGGTGCTCGCTGGGGAGCCGATGCTGTCTCCGGCAGCCCTCAGCCGGGTCATCGCCGCAGCCACCGAGCCGGCTCCGCCGGGGCAGAGCGATGCCAGGACCAGTCTTGACGCGCTCAGCGACCGCGAACGCGAGGTGGCCCTGGCAATCGCCCGGGGCCTGACGAACGCCGAGATCGCTGCCGAACTGTTCATGAGCGTGGCGACCGTCAAAGCACACGTGACTCATCTGTTCGGCAAGCTCGACGTGGAGAATCGGGTCCAGATCGCGATCCGGGTCCATGACGCCGGGCTGGCCTGATTCTCGATTCGGTGCGCTGGACTATTCAGTGATCTCTTCCCACTTGTCTCCGCGTAATCCCAACCTGGATGTGATCTTCCGGTATGGATCACCACTCGCTTGCTTGTAGTTATACTGGAACGCGTAGAGGTTAAGCTCTTGCGTCACGAGTGTGGTGCCCTCAAGAGTGGATTGGAGGATAGTTCGGGAGATAGGGCCGTATTCATTTCCCGGCAGCGTGTCGCCCCCCATGTAGGGCACGGCGAAACGATTGAGCTTTCCACCTTCTTGTTGGAAGACATTGATGGATGCCATTTTTCCGGACTGTCCCGCGCAACAGGCGTCAGGCTCTGCGCCTGCGCAGATAAAGGAAATGACTACTTCGTTGCGACCATCGCCGTTGACGTCTGCGCGACCCAGGATCTGGGTCTCAATGATGTAGTTGACATTATACTCGTCGACACTACCTGACCATCCGGTTCCATTGCGCAGTTGCACATCGAGCTGCGACGGCCATCCCATCTCGCCGTCGTAGCAAGCCCCGGCGGGGATCGTTGCATTCAGCAATTCTTCGTCGCTCATGACGTGCGGTAGCTGCTCCGCGATGTCATCCTGGACGGCGCCGAGAACCTGGTTCGTCAGCTCGGTGCTACGCATGAGGTTGGCATGGAAGCAGGCTCCGCTTACTTCAAGTGGTGACTGGGCAACCTCATCAGTGGCTCGAAGGTTCACGATCTGTAAGGTGGTATCGGTGGCGCCGCGCACGACATTCAGCTGGTAGTGACAGTCGATTCCGTAGGTGGCAGCGCCAGGGGGTTGAGCTGAGCTACGGGTGACGACGAGATCGCCGAGGCTCACGTCGGTGGTCTCCCACGGTGAGGCAAACCAGCCGACTCGTGGCACGGCCCACTGCGTGTCACCGGCTAGGGCGGTCACTTTCACGCCGGGGGGGAAGTCGGGAAGGGCGGCCAGCTCCCCGGATCCAGTCCGGAGCGCGCGCCCTGCTTCGCCGGTGAACGCGTCGATGAGGGGCATGTTCCGGCAGATGCCGCCCATCTCGGAGTTCTCCGTCATTTGATCAGTGCAGGCGCTCAAGAGCAGCCGTAAGACGGTCGCTTGTTGAACGGCGAGCGCGCCATCTACTGCACCGCCTAGCAGCATCGCGGCGATCGAGCCTGAATGGGGAGTGCCGAGGGTGATGACCCGGCTCACCTTGGCTTCCCGGCCGCCTTCACTCAGGGCCTGGCGAGCTACCAGGCCGCCCATGGAGTGCCCCACGATGATCACTTTCTGACCGGACTTCTCGTGTAGGCAGTCGATGACCTTGCCCAGGTTCGGTCCCAAGCGTTCGTCGGTCACCCATCTGGCCGAGTACTTGTGATAGTCGAACGTGAAGACTGCGGCACCCGGAAGGTCTTGAATCTGACCGATGAGTGAGCGGGTCACGTCGACCGACCACGGAGAGCGCGCTGACAGGTCGACGAGGTGGGAAAACGTGCCGGGATGCCTCTCATCGCCGTCGTTGGGGTGAGTGGATCGCGAGGCCCAACCGGGCACGAAGACGACCGGCACCCACAGGTCATCGGGGCCGCTGACGTACTGCAGGGGCTTTCCGTCCGGCGTCGTTTCGGCTGGGCTGATCGGGGCGAACTCGACGACGTCGCCATCGAGGTCAAGGTCGTCGGAGGTGCAGCCCCAGCTCTGCGGCGCCGGTTCCGAGGGCCCGCTTGGGTGCCCCTGAGCTGCCGGCATGGCAACTGTGAGCGTCAAGGCGACTGCGGCCAGCAGGCACGTCAGGACCGGTAGTTCACGAGCGCGCCTCATGTGTTCTCCGGCGTCATCTCGATGGTGGACAGGATCTTCCATTCCCCTTCGTGGAGGACGGCCACGGCTAGGTAGAGCTTCTCTTCACCGCCGGGGCCGGTAACAGTCACTTCCATCGTGCCTCCGGTCCCGGTCCCATCGGACGACCAGGTATCGCTGTGAGGAGTCACCGTGCTGCCGTCTGGGACTCCCGCACGGGCCTGATCTCCACTGAGGCCGAGCGCCGGATGCGCGACTGCCGCAGGATCTCTGGCTAGTTCCGCAATCACCTCCGCCACCTTCGCTGAGGGGTCCGCAGCTGCGCTCGCCGAGCTGGCTGTCGGGGCGGCCGGTGGTGTTTTTCCAACTGATTCTTCATCGCCTGCGCACCCTGAGAAAAAGAGAACGAGGGTGCAACTGACGATCCACCGAACAAGCTGTTGCATCTTCTGATAGTAGCGAATCAAATACTCGCACCCGGAGCTGGTTTTCTTGCTTCGTGTCAGGGGCTTGAAGGTGCGCTCAGCCCTGTCGATCCGGCGGCGTGATGCGGCATACTCAGGAGCGGACGAGTCGGTCAGGCGGTCGCGTCGCCGGCCCTGCGCGTGCGCGGGATCGGTGCCGAGGAACGTCCGGGCTCCGCAGGGCAGGGTGGTGGCTAACGGCCACCCGGAGTGATCCGAGGGACAGTGCCACAGAAAACAGACCGCCGTGCCGAACCGCTGGCCCCGGGCCGGCAGGCGGTGCGGTAAGGGTGAAACGGTGGTGTAAGAGACCACCAGCGGCCGGGGTGACCCGGCCGGCTTGGTAAACCCCACCCGGAGCAAGCTCGAGCAGTCGACGACCGAGGGCGGCCCGCCCGATGCCGACGGGTAGAGCGCTGGAGCCGGTCAGCAATGGCCGGCCGAGATGGATGACCGCCACCGTGGGGGCGGCGGTGCCTCGCACCGCGGCACCACGGGACAGAACCCGGCGTACCGACCGACTCGTCCACCTGCGCCATACCGCGGACACCGGCGGCCGCCCCGACGAGCCGTTGTTAGGGTCGCCGATATGCCCATTGGCGTGGACTTCGGCACTACTCGCACCATCGTCGCTTTCGGCGACCGCGGTAACTACCCGGTCGTGGCCTTCACCGACGACGACGGTGACGCTCACGAGTTCTTCCCCTCCGTCGTGGCGCGGGGCCCCGACGGGCTGTTGTTCGGTTTCGCCGCACTGAGTGCGGCCCGGGCGGGGGCACCGACCATCAGGTCGTTCAAGCGAGCGCTCGCCGACCCGGGCACCAGTCCGCAGACGACGATCCGGGTCGGTGACCTCGAGGTGACCCTCGTCGACCTGCTCGCCGGGTTCTTCGAGGCGCTCCTGACCGCGCTGCGGACCGCCAGCAACGCTGCCGACTTCGCCCTCGGCGACCCACCCGAGGCGGTCGTCTCGGTGCCGGCGCACGCCCACGGTGCGCAACGCTTCCTCACTTTGGAGGCGTTCCGGCGGGCCGGTTTCACCGTCGTGTCGATGATCAACGAACCATCGGCCGCCGGTTTCGAATTCACCCACCGGCAAGCCAAAGCACTGACCTCCCGGCGCAACCGGGTGCTTGTCTACGACCTTGGTGGCGGCACCTTCGACGCCTCGGTCGTGCAGGTCGAGGGCACCGGGCACACGGTCGTGACCTCGCTCGGGATCAACCGGCTCGGTGGCGACGACATCGACGAAGCCCTGGCCGACCTGGTCATCCACGCCGCCGGTGTCGCGCCCGGCTCGTTGTCCGGCACCGAAGCGACCGCGCTCGTCGACGAGTGCCGCGATGCCAAGGAGCGGCTGGCCCCGCAGACCAAGCGGATCACCGTCGATGTCGCCGGGCAGCTGGTCACTGTGTCGGTCGATGACTTCTATGCCGCCGTTACCCCGTTGATCGAACGGTCGGTCGGCGTCATGGGTCCGCTCGTGGCCGCCCTCGGCGAAGAGGGCGCCGACCTGGGCACGGTTGCCGGGCTCTACCTCGTCGGTGGCTCCAGCAGCCTGCCGTTGGTGCCGAGACTGTTGCGTGCCCGCTACGGCCGACGGGTGCACCGCTCGCCTTACCCGGCCGCTTCGACCGCGATCGGGTTGGCGATCGCCGCCGACACCAGCGCCGGCTATTCGCTGACCGACCGGCTCTCACGTGGCTTCGGGGTCTTCCGGGAGCGTGACGGTGGTCGAGCCATCGGTTTCGACGAGATCTTCGGCCCGGACCTGACCGTCGTGCCAGGGGAGCGGGTGACGGTGACTCGCCGCTATCGGGCCGCGCACAACGTCGGATGGTTCCGTTTCGTCGAGTATGCGGCGATCGACCAGCAGGGCGACCCCAAGGGCGACCTCACGCCGTTCGCCGAGGTGCTGTTCCCCTTCGACCCACAGGTGCAGGGGCAGAGCGCGACGACCCGGGGCACGGCGACCCGCAAGGCTGCCGCGCAGACCGCTGCTCGGATCGACCGCCTGCTCAGCGGCATCCCAGTCGAACGTCGTGACGACGGCCCACTCGTCGAAGAGTCCTACACCGTCGACGAGCACGGCATCATCGAGGTGACCTTGCGTGATCTTGACACGGGATATGAGCAGGTCTGCGCTGTGCGGGCCTGATCCGCGCCGCGCCCTCATGGGCGTCATCGTGGTCGTGACCCCGCCACCGCTGCCGGGCTCGAGGTGCTCGTGCCTGGTCAGTGCCGGAAGGCAGCGCCCATGACCGCGGCCGGCCCGCGCGTTCGGCCGCCACTGTGGACCCGCTCGTTCGTCCTGCTGACCCTGGCAAACCTGGGTGTCTTCGTCACCTTCTACATGCTCGCGGCCACGCTGGCCGGGTATGCCGTCATCGCCTACGGCGCTTCACCCTCGGAAGCAGGGCTGGTCAGCTCGATCTTCTTCATCGGCGGCACGATCGGCCGATTCGTCGTCGGGCGGGCGCTGGCCCGCCTCGGCAGCCGGGTGGTCGTGCTCGGCTCGACGGCCTGGCTGCTGGCGACCTGCCTGCTCTACTTGCTGCCCAGCACCTTGACCAGCATGCTCGTCATCCGGGTGCTGCACGGCATCGGCTTCGGTTTCGCGGCCACGGCACTGGCCAGCACCGTCATGGGTGCGGTCCCGGCCACCCGGCGCGGGGAAGGGTCGGGCTGGTTCACCGCCGGAATGGCGGTGGCCACCGGACTGGCCCCGGCCGTCGGGCTGTGGCTGCTGCGGACCCCCTTGGGGCAGTCAGGGGTCTTCATGGTCACCGCTGCCTGCGCCGCCGTCGCCGTGCTGACCCCGCTGCTCGTGCGCCGCGACCTGCCCGGCCGCATCCGCCGGGGCACCGATGACCCACCCCACGAATCCGGTCTGGCCAGTCTGCTCGAGTGGCGCACCATGCCGATCGGGCTGGCCGTCGGGTTCTGTGCCTTCCCGTTCTCGACGATCCTCGCCTTCCTCAACCCGTATGCCGTCGAGCACGGGCTCACCGACGCCGCCGCGTTCTACTTCCTCGCCTATGCCGTCGTCATCGTGGTCAGTCGACCGGTCGCCGGACTCGTCCAGGACCGGTACGGCGACGACATCGTCACGGTGCCGGTCATGCTGTCGCTGGCCGCCGGCACCGTGCTCACGGCCGTGGCCCCGAACGGGACCGTCCTCGTGCTGGCCGGTGGGCTGCTCGGCCTCGGATACGGCACGCTGACCTCGGTCGGGCAGGCGATCGCGGTCGGGCGCGCCGGTGCAGCGCGGGTTGGCGTCGGGGTCGCCACCTACTTCTTGCTCGTCGACCTGGGCACCGGTCTCGGCCCGTTCACGCTCGGGGCCCTCGTGCCGTCTCTCGGCTACACCGGGACCTTCCTCGTCGGTGCGGCCTTCGTCGGGCTAGGGCTCACGGCATACCTGCTCGTGGCCCGCCGGGTCCGCCCAGCGCCCTAGGGCGTCGTGGTCGACGAGGGCGTGTCGGTCGACTACGGCGTTTCGGCCGACGCAGTGTCAGTGTTGTCTACCAGCGTTGCCGAGCGCGTTGTCTATCAGCGTTGCCGATCAGCGTTGCCGATGGGCCAGGTAGTAGCGCACCAGCGACCGGGTGGAGGCGTCCTGGGCGGCCAAGGCCGAGTCGTCTCCGGCGACGGCCGGCTCGAGCTGCTTGGCCAGTTGCTTGCCCAGCTCGACCCCCCACTGGTCGAAGGAGTCGATGCCCCAGACGATGCCCTGGGTGAAGGTGATGTGCTCGTAGAGCGCCACCAGCTGCCCGACCACCGCGGGGGTCAGCGCCGGGGCCATGATCGAGGTGGTCGGCTTGTTCCCGGCGAAGACCCGGGCCGGCACGATCGCCTCCGCGGTGCCCTCGGCTCGCACCTCGTCGGCAGTCTTGCCGAAAGCCAGGGCGGCGGTCTGGGCGAAGAAGTTCGCCAAGAACAGCTCATGCACATCGGCTGCGCCGTCTTGCGCCGGGTAGGCCGGAGTGGCCACGGCGATGAAGTCGGCCGGGATCAGCTGAGTGCCTTGGTGGATGAGCTGATAGAAGGCGTGCTGACCGTTCGTGCCCGGCTCACCCCAGAAGACCTCCCCGGTCGCGGTCGTCACCGGCGAGCCGTCCCAGCGCACCGACTTGCCGTTGGACTCCATGGTCAGTTGTTGCAGGTATGCCGCGAAGCGATGCAGCTGCTGCGCGTAAGGCAGCACGGCGTGTGTGCGCGCGTCGAGGAAGTTGACATACCAGACGTTGAGCAGCCCCATCAGGGCCGGCACGTTGCGCTCCAACGGGGTCGTGCGGAAGTGCTCGTCGACCGCGTGGAAACCGGCCAGCAGCTCGGCGAACCGGTCCGGCCCGATGGCGACGGCCAGCGAGGTGCCGATAGCCGAGTCGACCGAATAGCGTCCACCCACCCAGTCCCAGAAGCCGAAGGCGTTGGCCGGATCGATCCCGAAGTCGGCGACCTTGTCGAGCGCGGTCGAGACGGCGACGAAGTGCTTCGCCACCGCCTCACGGCGCGCGGCATCCGAGCCGTCGATGGCTCCCGCTGCCGTCAGGCCGTCGAGCAACCAGGCGCGCACCAGCCGGGCGTTCGTCAAGGTCTCCAACGTCGTGAACGTCTTGCTGGCGACGATGACCAACGTCGTCTCGGGGTCGAGGTCAGCGGTCTTCTGTGCCGAATCGGTCGGGTCGATGTTGGAGATGAACCGGCATGAAAGCCCTTCTTGCACAAACGGCTCCAACGCCTCGTAGATCATCACCGGCCCGAGGTCGGACCCGCCGATGCCGATGTTGACGACCGTCTCGATCCGCTTGCCGGTCACCCCGACCCATTCCCCGGAGCGGACCCGGTCGGCGAAGTCGTAGACCTTGGCCAGCACCTCGTGCACGTCGTCGTCGACAGCCTGCCCGTCGACCCGCAGGGGCGGGGTGATCCCCTCGGGGCGACGCAGCGCGGTGTGCAGCACGGCCCGGTCCTCGGTGATGTTGATGTGCTCACCGGCATACATCGCGTCGCGGCGACTCTCGAGGCCCACCTGCTGCCCG
Source organism: Actinomycetales bacterium (assembly GCA_002748155.1). Lineage (GTDB taxonomy): Bacteria > Actinomycetota > Actinomycetes > Actinomycetales > Dermatophilaceae > Phosphoribacter. The sequence goes on from PDRO01000010.1 coordinate 25,137, forward strand.
AGCTCGACCAGCGCGTCGAGGATCTCGTCGGTCAGCAGGTTCTTCGACAAGTCGACGTGCAGGTCGGCCACCTCGAACGTCAAACGGGTGACCCGACCCGGGTCGGTGGCGAACCAGCCGCGCAGATCGGGTAGGAGTGCCTCACGGAGCGAGCCGAGACGGCCCCAGGCCGGTGTGGTCGTCGGGTCGACGGGCGCGATCATGGTGGTGCCTTCCCTCGTCGGTGGCTGCTGGTGTGCTGTCGTGCGGCTCGAGCCGGCCGCACCGGCGCAGAGCATCCCTCACCCTATTCGGTCGTTATGCCGCCTCGGGTCGGGTGTGCTCGCCGTGGCCGTCGCGCTACGGTGAGCCATGCGCGTGCAACACCTTGGACATTCGTGTGTCGTCGTCGAGGTCGCCGATCGGCGCCTGCTCATCGACCCCGGAGGATGGTCGCGCGGCTTCGAGGAGTTGACCGGTCTGGATGCCGTCATCGTCACCCACCAGCACGCCGATCACCTCGACCAAACCCGGTTCCCCGGCGTGGTGGCGGCCAACCCGCAAGCTGCGTTGTATGCCGATCCGCAGAGTGCCGAGATCCTCGGACGATCCGGGTTGGCGGCCCGGTCGCTCGTTGCCGGGTCGGACATCACGCTGGGCGAGGTGACCATCAGCCCACGCGGCGAGAAGCATGCCTTCAACCACGACTGGATGCCCACCGTCGACAACGTCGGAGTCCGGATCAGTGCCCGGGGTGAGCCGACGTTCTTCCACCCCGGGGATGCCCTCGACGCCGACACCGGCCCGGTCGATCTGCTCGCCGTGCCCGTCAACGCCCCGTGGTGCGCGGTGCGCGACACGATCGCCTTCGTGCGCCGGGTGGCACCCGGCGGCATCGTGCCCATCCACGACGGCCTGGTCAATCCCACCGGCCGAGCGCTCTATCTCACCCACGTGGTCAACCACGGCGTCGCTGGCGATCGTGCCGGTGGTGCCGACGAAAAGGTCACTCTGCATGACCTGGCCGGTCAGGGCGCGGTCACTCTGCCCTGACGGCCTGCCGACCTCAGCGCTCGGCGGCCAACGCGGCGGCGCCGATAATTCCGGCGGCGTTCTGCAACAGAGCCGGGACGATCGGGGTGCGCAGCGACAGCCGCGGCAAGAACCTCTCGGCCTTCCGAGACACCCCGCCGCCCACGACGATGAGGTCGGGCCAGAAGAGGTTCTCCAAGACCGAGTAGTAGCGCTGCAGCCGCGGCGCCCACTCCTTGAAAGAGAGAGCCTCACGCTCGCGGGCACCGGCCGAGGCGTGCGACTCCGCGTCCCGTCCGTCGATCTCCAGGTGACCCAGCTCGGCGTTCGGGATCAGCACGCCGTTGTGCACGAAGGCCACCCCGATGCCGGTGCCGAGGGTCGTGACGATAACCAAGCCCTGGACGTCCCGCGCTGCGCCGTAACGCAATTCGGCGACCCCGGCGGCATCTGCGTCGTTGACCAGCAGGCAGTCACGGCCGAGTCGCCGGCTGAAGAGCTCTTCCCCGGGGGCATCGATCCACGAACGATCGATATTCGCCGCAGTCCGCACCACCCCGTGCTGCACGACCCCGGGAATCGTGACGCCGATCGGGGCGTCCGCCGGCAGGTCGTAGCTGAAGTGGTCGGCGATCTGGCCGACGACGTCGGCGACCGCTTTCGGTGTCGATTTCGCCGGGGTCGGGATCTTGAGCCGATCCCGGATGAAGCTGCCTTCGTCGAGGTCGACCGGCGCGCCCTTGATGCCGGATCCGCCAATGTCGATGCCTAGTGCCACACGTGTCATGGGGCCCTATCCTCCACTACTGCGCCCGATCGTCCACTACCGCGTCCGGTCAGGGCAGCGTGAGGATTTCGGCGCCCGTCTCGGTGACCAGGATGGTGTGCTCGAACTGGGCTGATCGGCGCCGGTCACGGGTGACGACCGTCCACCCGTCGTCCCACATATCCCAGTCGGCCGTGCCGAGGTTGAGCATCGGCTCGACGGTGAAGGTCATGCCCGGTTCGATGGTGGTGGCGTATGCCGGTGCCGCGTCGTAGTGGGGGATGATCAGGCCGCTGTGGAAGGCCTCCCCGATGCCGTGCCCGGTGAAGTCCCGCACGACTCCGTATCCGAACCGTCGGGCGTAGGCGGAGATGACCCGGCCGATGACGTTGATCTGGCGCCCGGGCGCGACCGCTTTGATGCCCCGGTGCATCGCCTCGCGGGTCCGCTCGAGCAGCAACCGGGACTCCTCGTCGATCTCACCGACGGCGAAGGTGGCGTCGGTGTCTCCGTGCACCCCGTCGAGGAAAGCCGTGATGTCGATGTTGACGATGTCACCGTCCTCGAGGGGGCGGGCGTCCGGGATCCCGTGACACACCACCTCGTTGACGGAGGTGCACAACGACTTGGGGAAGCCTCGGTAGCCCAGGGGTGACGGGTAGGCCCCGTGGTCGAGGATGAACTCGTGACCAACCCGGTCGATCTCGTCGGTGGTCACCCCCGGGGCGATGACCGATGCGGCAGCGGCCAGAGCCTGGGCAGCCAGCTTGCCCACCACTCGCATCCGCTCGATAGTGTCGGTGTCCTTGACCTCGGGACCCCGGTACGGGGTGGGAGCGGGACGACCGACGTACTCGGGTCGCGGAATCGTCGTCGGCACGGCCCGGGGTGCGCTCACGGAATGTGGGGTGATTCGGGACGAGCTGACCGGCATACCTCGGAGTGTAGGCCGTGCGGTCGAGACGCCCCGGATACCCTGGGTGGACGACCCAGCCCGGAAGGAGACCCGTCGTGTCCTGGTGGTTCAACATCCGTTCCGGGTGCGTGCAGAGCGACCACGAGCGGGGTCAGGACGTCGATGTCCTCGGACCCTACGAGACCCGGGAAGAGGCCGAACGAGCCCTGGAGACGGCCCGGGCAAAGACCGAGGCGTGGGACGCCGAGGACCGCGAGTGGGACAACCGTGGGGCCGAGCCCGGGTGGAGCGCCGACTAGCGGGTTCGCACTGCGGCCACCGAGGCTAGGGCCCCGCATTCGTTTCGTACCTGCCAGGAAGACCACTGAGGGCAGCTGGGTGGGATCTGGGGGATCGGGGGGAGCTGGGGAGATTCGGGGCAATAGGGCAGGATCGTCGTATGGACCGCCAGCAAGAGTTCGTCCTGCGCACCATCGAAGAGCGCGAGATCCGCTTCGTCCGACTGTGGTTCGCCGACGTCGTCGGCACCCTCAAGTCGGTGGCCATCGCACCGGAGGAGCTGGAAGGCGCCTTCGCCGAGGGGATCGGCTTCGACGGCTCGGCCATCGAGGGTTTCGCCCGGATCTACGAGTCGGACATGCTCGCCAAGCCCGATGCGTCGACGTTCCAGGAGTTGCCGTGGCGGGGGGAGCGCCCCGGCACGGCCCGGATGTTCTGCGACATCCTGACACCTGACGGTCAACCCAGCTATGTCGACCCGCGACACGTCCTGCGGCGCGCGCTGGCCAGGGCGGCCGAGCAGGGATTCACCTTCTACACCCACCCCGAAATCGAGTTCTTCCTCTTCGAAGCCGACCGGCTCGGCAAGCGCGGCAAGCGTGCTCGACCTGGCAAGCGCAGCCGTCCAGTGCCGGTCGACGACAGCGGTTACTTCGACCATGTGCCCAAAGGGGCCGCCCAAGACTTCCGGCGGGCTGCGACCACCCTGCTCGAGACGATGGGTATCTCGGTCGAGTTCAGTCATCACGAAGGGGCACCCGGCCAGAACGAGATCGACTTGCGGTCCGCCGATGCGTTGAGCACGGCGGACAACATCATGACGTTCCGCACCGTGGTCAAAGAGGTGGCTCTCCAACACGGCATCCAGGCCTCGTTCATGCCAAAACCGTTCCGGGAATATCCCGGGTCGGGCATGCACACCCACATGTCTCTCTTCGAGGGTGACACCAACGCTTTCCACCAGAGTGGGGCGCCCTACCAGCTCTCCCAGACCGGGCGCCAGTTCATTGCCGGGTTGTTGCGGCACGGAGCCGAGATCACCGCCGTGACCAACCAATGGGTCAACTCGTACAAGCGGCTGTGCGGCGGAGGTGAAGCGCCCGCGTACCTGACCTGGGGTCACAACAACCGCTCGGCGCTGGTTCGTGTCCCGATGTACAAGCCCGACAAGGACAACTCGACGCGCGTCGAACTGCGCTCGATCGATTCGGCGTGCAACCCCTATCTCGCCCTTGCGCTCATCCTCTCTGCCGGGCTCAAAGGGATCAGCGAAGGATACGAGCTGCCACCCGAGACCGAGGACGACGTCTGGCAGCTCACCCCGGCCGAACGCCGGGCCATGTCGATCGAGCCGCTGCCCACCTCGCTCGGGCGCGCGTTGGAGATCATGGAAAGCAGCGAATTGGTGGCGGAAACCCTCGGCGAGGATGTCTTCGACTTCTACCTGCGCAACAAGCGCGCCGAATGGCGCGAGTACCGCCAGCAGGTCACCCAATTCGAGCTGGATCGATATCTGCGCCTCTGAACAGGTGACCGTGTCGATGTCCAATCGTCTCGATCGTCCAGCCGTCCCGAAAGGGTGGTGAGGGTGGAGCGTTCGTCCACAGCGGCCGCGCAGCTGGCCCGACTCGGCTTCGTCGACAGCGGCAAAGCCGCCGGGTTGTTGCGGGACCCGGCGCTGCTCAGACTGCTCGGCGGGGCTCTGGTGGCCCCGACCGAATCCGCTGATGCATCGATCGCCGACGAGCTTGACGGGACCACGGGCCCCGCACTCACGAGTCTGGCCGCCGGTCTGGCCGCAGCCGCCGATCCCGACCTTGCCGTCCTCGGGTTGGTGCGACTGGCCGAAGCCGTGCTGCGGCGAGCCGATCACGACGAACCGGGGGAGGCCGGGCACGACCCGGCAGCGCTCTGTGAACTGCTGACGACGGATGACCCCCGCCGGCACCGGCTGCTGGTCACCCTCGGGGGCTCCCGGGCCCTCGCGGACCACCTCGTGGTACACCCCGAGCACTGGCCGGCGGCTGCCGACGCCACCCCGGCCGGTCCCGACCAGGTGCGGTCACGACTCGTCGATGCGGTCACCCCGGAAGCTCGTGGGCACCGCTCACCCGAAGACGCCTTACGGGTGGCCTATCGGCGCGAGCTGGTGCGGATCGCGGCCCTCGACCTGTCGTCCGATGACCCTGTGGCATATCTGCCGTCCGCTGCCGAGTCGTTGGCCCGACTCGCCGAAGCAGCGTTGGACGCCGCGCTCCAGATCGCTCGGGAGAGTTACGGCCCCGGCCACGAGGATTGCCGACTCGCGATCATCGGCATGGGCAAGACCGGCGGTGGTGAGCTGAACTACGTCTCCGATGTCGATGTCATCTTCGTCGTCGAGCCCTCGGCCGGCGTGGCCGAGGAGCGTGCTGTGAAGGTCGGTACCGCGTTGGCGACCGCAACGATGAAAGCCTGCTCCGCCACCACCGCAGAGGGCACGTTGTGGCCGGTCGATGCAGCGCTGCGGCCGGAGGGCAAGGCCGGCCCGCTGGTGCGCACTATCGCCAGCCACAGGTCCTACTACGAGAGGTGGGCCAACACCTGGGAGTTCCAAGCACTGCTCAAAGCATGGGTGTCGGCCGGTGACCAGGAGCTCGGACAGGCATATCAGGAGATGATCGCCCCGTTCGTGTGGGGAGCGGCCGGGCGGGACAATTTCGTCGAAGACGTCCAGGCGATGCGCCGCCGGGTCGAGAAGCACGTCCCGGCCGGTGAGGCCGATCGCCAGCTCAAGCTCGGGCCGGGCGGCTTGCGGGACGTCGAGTTCTCCGTGCAACTGCTTCAGCTCGTGCACGGACGCCACGACCAGTCCTTGCGCTCGGCCACGACTCTCGAAGCACTGCATTCCCTGTCGCGGGGTGGCTACGTAGGCCGCGACGACGCGGACACACTGGACACGGCATACCGCTTCTTGCGCACGCTCGAGCACCGGATCCAGTTGTACCGGCTGCGCCGCACCCACCTGATGCCTACCGATGAGTCCGAGCTCCGGGTCCTGGGCCGGGCCGTCGGCCTCGGCGGTGGCGGCAGCGACCCGGCTGCCGCGGTCGTGCAACGCTGGCAGCGGATGGCTCGGGAAGTCCGCCGGATCCACAAGCGGCTCTTCTACCGGCCGCTGCTCGCGGCGGTGGCGCGTCTGTCGTCCGACGACTCCAGCCTGTCCCCGGCACAGGCCCGCGAGCGACTGGCTGCGCTGGGTTTCCGCGACCCGGCCGGTGCCATGCGTCATCTCGAGGCACTGACGACCGGAGTGAACCGGGCTGCAGCGATCCAACGGACCCTGCTGCCGGTCATGCTCGAATGGTTCGCCGACGAAGCCGATCCGGATGCCGGGCTGCTTGCGTTTCGGCGGGTGAGTGACGGATTGGGTAGCACCCACTGGTATCTCAAGATGCTCCGTGACGAGGGCAGCGCTGCCGAACGCTTGGCTCATGTGCTCGGATGCAGCCGGTATGCCGCCGACCTGCTGATCGCGTCGCCCGAATCGGTGTCGCTGCTCGGTGATCCCGACGGCCTGACGCCTCGCTCCCAGCAGGCCCTGGCGCTGACGTTGCGCACTGCCGCACGCCGGCAGCCGAGCCCGGAGAAAGCGTTGGCCGCCGTCGGTGCCCTGCGGCGTCACGAGTTGTTGCGGATCGTGCTCGGTGAACTCACAGGGGAGTTCGACCGGACCCAGGTCGGCGCGGCCCTGGCCGACCTGGCCGCGGCAACCATCGAGGCCGCCCTGGACGTCGCGCAGGCCCGGGTCGATCAAGCCGATAAGGCCACTGGTGGCCTCGGCGTCCACCTGCTCGTCGTCGGGATGGGCAGCTTCGGTGGCCGGGAATTGGGCTACGGCTCGGACGCCGATGCGCTCGTCGTGCACCGCGCTGCTGCTGGGGTCGACGACGAGCGGGCACAGCGGCAGGCGGTGGCTGTCGTGCAAGAGCTGGTTCGGCTCCTTCCGGCGCTGGGCTCGTATGCGGTGTCGCTGGACCTGGACCTGCGTCCGGAAGGCAAGAACGGGCCGTTGACCCGCAGCCTGAGTTCTTTCGAGTCCTACTACGGGCGGTGGGCCGAATTGTGGGAGTTCCAGGCACTGCTTCGCGCACGGGCCATCGCCGGTGATGCCGATCTGGCGACCGACTTCGTCCGGCTCATCGACCCGTTGCGCTATCCGACTGGTGGGCTGGACACGGGGCAGGTGCGGGCCGTCCGTCGGATGAAGGCCAGAGTGGAGAGCGAGCGCCTGCCCCGGGGTGCTGACCCCCGGACGCACCTCAAGCTCGGGCGCGGTGGCCTGGCCGACGTCGAGTGGACGGTTCAGCTCGTCCAGTTGCGTGAGGCGGCCGAGCACCCCGAGCTGCGGGTCACCAGCACGTTGGCGGCACTGGATGCAACCGAAGGGCTCGGGCTCGTTGAACCCGCGCAGGCCGAGGTGCTGCGGTCGGCCTACCGGATGGCCGGGATGATGCGCGACGCCATCGTGTTGTGGCGCGGCCGGCCCGCCGAGACGGTGCCGTCCGATCTGCGCGACGCTGACGGAATCGGCCGGATCATCGGCCGGGAACCGGGCACCGGGTCCGGCCTGCACGAAGACTACGTGCGCCAGGCCCGGCGAGCCCGCGCAGTGGTCGAACGCCTCTTCTACGAGTCGGCCTGACGACACCAGTTACTGTCCGTGCGGTCGGGTGTGGTTCGCTAGATGTCGTGACGTTGCGAGTCTTTCTCCTCGACGACCACGAGATCGTTCGTCGGGGATTGCGGGAGCTGTTGACCCTGTCCGGCGATATCAAGGTCGTCGGCGAGTCGGGCTCGGCCCTCGAGGCCGAGCGGCGGATACCTGCGTTGCGGCCCCACGTGTGTGTGCTCGACGCCCGCCTGCCCGACGGGTCCGGGATCGATGTCTGCCGGGCAATCCGCGCGGTTGACCCGCAGTTGCGGGCCCTGATCCTCACTTCCTACGACGACGATCAGGCACTGCGGGCCGCGGTGCTGGCCGGGGCTTCGGGATACGTGCTCAAGGACATCCGCGGCACCGATCTGGTGTCGGCGATCCGACGCGTCGCGGCGGGCGAACAACTCCTGTCACCCGACGTGCTGGCCCGAGCACGGAGAAATCTCGCCGAAACGTCGGTGGATCCACGACTGCGCTCGCTAACCCCACAGGAACGCCGCATCCTCGAACACATCTCCGAAGGGCGTACGAATCGGCAGATCGCCGAAGGTATGTTCCTCGCGGAGAAAACGGTGAAGAACTACGTCACCTCGATTCTCGACAAACTGGGTATGGACAGTCGCACCCAGGCTGCGGTTTTCGCCGCCACCCATCCCACCCGAATGCCCAGACTGGGGTAGTGAGAGGTAGACCCTTGGCGCCGAGGGACTTTTGGCCCTGATCGTGTTTCCGGACCAGGCGCGACGATTATTGGGTGACTACCATGCAGCAGGAGCCCCGGGCGGCTTTCCTGCCGGGGTTGTCCAGAGATGTGATCGCCAGGCTCGTCGACGACGGGCAGGCTCAATCGGTGGCCGAAGCAGCTGTTGCCGAGGCGGTTGCCCGGGGAGCTCGCGTGCGTTTCGTGCAGGTTGTCGACCCCGGGTTGACGCCTGAGGATCAGTGCCGGTCCGACCAAGCCACGTTCGGGGCTGCGTTGCGGGCCTTACGCGGCTCCCGCGGCATACCGTGTCGTTTCGAGTTGGTCACGGGCGACCCGACTGGAACGCTTCTCGAGCTGGCCGAAGCAGCTTCGGCGATCGTCGTCGGAGCCGAGCCGGGTGACGGAATCCTGGTCCAGCAATGCCGCCAACACAGTGACTGTCAGATCGTGACCGTCCCGGTCGGGGCTGCCTGACCTCGTCCCGGCCATTCCGGCAATGTCCGTGAGGCCGGCATTGCCGGGGTCCTACCGGACCGGCCTGCGGGACCCGGGGACTAACATCCCATCCGTGATCAATGACGAAGGCTCGCTCCGGCTGCCACAGTCCGGCGCGGCCATCGCCACGCTGCTCGACGCCGTGCTGTCGGTCGGTCGCAACCTCGATCTGACCGAGGTGCTCAGCCGGATCGTCCAGAGTGCCTGCGACATGGTGGGGGCCCGCTACGGGGCGCTCGGGGTATTGCGCCCAGACGGTCAGGGTCTCATGGAGTTCGTCACCACGGGGTTGAGCCTCGCCGAGGCCGAGGCCATCGGCGCTCAACCGCGCGGCATTGGAGTGCTGGACCTGCTCACCAACGAATGCAGATCACTACGCCTACCCGACATCGCGTCGCACCCCGCGTCGACGGGATTCCCGCCCGGACACCCGCGGATGACGAGTTTCCTCGGGGCGCCGATCCGGATCCGGGGCCAGGTATTCGGCAACCTCTATCTCACCGACAAGATCGGTGGACCAGAGTTCACCGACGACGACGAGGCGCTTGTGGCGGCGCTTGCGGTCGCTGCCGGGATGGCCATCGACAACGCTCGCCTGTTCGAGACCACGCGGCGGCAACAACAGTGGTCCGAAGCTTTGGGCGCCACCAGCCAAGCTCTGTTGTCCGGCCTTGACCAGCGCCAGGCCCTGGCCCAGCTGGCCGAGCGAGCCTGCGCCGCAGCCGAGGCCGGGCTAGCGGTCATCGCTCTCAAGGGTCGCGACGGCAGTCTGGTCATCGAAGCCGCGACCGGTCCCGATCCGCAGGCCAGTGTCGTCCTCGGCACAACATTGACCGACCCGCACTGGTTCACCATCCTCGCCTCGGCAGAGCCGCTGCTGCTGCTGTCGAAACACGGCGAGTCAGCTGCCGACCCTCCGGCCGGCGTGCTGCGCGCGAGCACGGGCCTGGCTCAGCATGGGCGCACCGCAGTGGTCCCGATGACGGTGCGGCCCGGCACCGAGGCGATCGGGTTGCTCATCGTCGGGTGGGATCAACCGGAGACGCACGTGCCGTACGACGTCGCGGAGCCGCTCAAGCAGTTCGCCGACCAGGCGGCGGTCACCCTGGTGGCGGGATATGCGCAGCGGGACCGGGCCCGGATGACCGTGCTCGAGGACCGCGAACGGATCGCCCGCGACATGCACGATGTCGTCATCCAGCGCCTGTTCGCCACCGGTCTCGGGTTGCAGTCGGCGGCCCGGGTGGCCGAGGAGGGCTACGTACGGGTCCGGATCAACGAGGCGGTCGACCAACTCGACCTGGCGGTTCGCGACATCCGTGAGACCATCTTCGAGCTGCACCACGCGCAGGCGACGCCGTTCCCGCAACAGGTGTTGGAGTTGGCGGCCGGCTTTGCCGGACCCTTGGGATTCACCCCACAGGTCGAATTCGACGGTCAGTTGGACCGGGTCGAGGTGCAACTCGGGCTGGACGTGTTGGCCGTGGTGCGTGAGGCGCTGTCCAACGTGGCCCGGCACGCGAGAGCGGGTTGGGTCGGAGTACGCCTCGGTGTCGAGACCGACTCGGTGTGGGTGGCCGTCGAGGACGACGGCGCGGGTTTCACCGAGACCGGGCGCCGCAGTGGGCTGGCCAATCTGGATCGGCGGGCACACCTGCGCGGTGGCGCATTCGAGGTGCGGCGGGCCGGGCAGCGGGGCACTCGCCTGATCTGGCGGGTTCCACGGCTCACCCCTGACACGTGATACCCCCTGGGGTATAAGCTAGGCTGCATACAATTGAGCCAGGGGCCAGTTGAGACCGCGACCCCACGATCCTGAGGAGTGTAGTGATGTCCGAGTCGGCGAAGACCGCGGCTGCGCCTGTCCTTCCGGCGGGGAGCGTCGCGTACTTCCCGGTAACGCTTTTCGCTGCCGTCATGGGCATCGGCGGGCTGTCGCTGGCGTGGCGCCGGGCCGCCATGGTGTGGGGCACCCCGAGTTGGATTCCCCTCGCGTTGTTCTGGGTGGCCGCCGCTGTCTTCGTGCTCGTGGCAGCGTTGTATGCCACCAAGTGGGTGCGGTACCCGGCTGCGGCCCGGGCCGAGCTGCGGCACCCGGTTCGGATGAGCTTCGCGCCGGCGCTGACGATCGCCATTCTTGTGCTTGCCGCGGCTGGACAGTCGGTCATGCCAACGGTGGCTAGCGTTGCGTGGTGGATCGGTGCGTTCGGTCACCTGGTGGCGACCCTGGCTGTGGCCAGGGCCTGGATGAACCGGCCCGACATCGGGGTGGAGCAGGTGACGCCCGCTTGGTTCATTCCGGTCGTGGGTAACGTCGTGGCCCCCCTGGGCGCTGAGACCATCGGATCACCGACGTTGGCCTGGATGTCGTTCGGGCTCGGTGTGTTGGCCTGGTTGGCCGTGTTGCCGCTGGTCATGCACCGCTTGCTCCTCGGCTCGACCCCACTTCCGACGAAACTCCGGCCGACTCTTGGCATCCTTGTTGCCCCACCTGCCATTTCTCTCGTGTCCTTGTCCGTGCTCGTAGGCCCCGCTCTCGATGGTGTCAAGCTCGTGCTCTTCGGGGCGGCGGTTGGCTTCGCCGTCCTCGTTGTGATCCAGCCGGGCCAACTCCGGCTGCCTTTTGGTCTGCCGTTCTGGGCCTACACCTTCCCGTCCGCCGCCCTCGCGGCGGCCGCGATCACCGTGGATCGAGCTGCGACCATGGCCTCCCCCGACGGCGCCGTCAACCCCGCATATCACGGATTGGCTTGGGTGCTGCTGGTCGTGACGACGCTGGTCGTCACCTTGGTGTCGGTGTTCACGGTGCGGCTTGCCTTCCAGAACCGCATCTGCTTGCCCGAGTGACCGGGCCAGGTCAGCCAGGTGGCCCTGGAGAGCATCGGATGGCTCCGCACCGAGATCTCGTTGCCCCGTCCACCAACCACGTCCATCGATCAGTGAAGGACCATCACATGAGTTCGCTGCCTTCGGCTACATCCGTTCGCCCACGTCACTCCCGGCTGCGACGGGCTGCGGTCGTCGCGCTCGCCGTGGTCGCCCTGGCGCCTGCTGGGTGTTCCACCGACACGGCGGATGCCGCCACGCCGGAGACCGCCGGCACCAGCGGCGCTGCGGCGTCGGCGCCCGCCAACGGCGCGGCTGTCGGTGTCGCCGGCTTCGAGGCCGCCAGCAGGTTGCCCGGCACCGTGATCCTCGACGTCCGGACGCCCGCCGAGTTCGCCGCTGGGCACCTGAGTGATGCGGTGAACATCGACGTGGAGGCGGCGGACTTCCGCGCCCGGGTGGGTGCTTTGGACAAGAGCATCCCGTATGCCGTCTACTGCCGGACCGGTAACCGCTCGGCGACGGCGCTGGCGATCATGAAACAACTCGGCTTCACCTCGACCTATCACCTCGCCGGCGGAATCACTTCCTGGACGTCGGCCGGCCGCGAGACCGTCACTGGATGACCTGACGGCCCGGCCCGATTTGCGAAAGATACCCCCGGGGGTATACTGGGAACATGACGACTCGTGATCTCACGGCAGCTGACTTCGAACAGACGATCACCGGCAACGACATCGTCCTTGTCGACTTCTGGGCCGCGTGGTGCGGCCCCTGCCGGCAGTTCGCCCCGATCTTTGAGAAGGCGTCGGAGCAGCACACCGACATCGTCTTCGGCAAGGTCGACACCGAGGCCGAACGAACCCTCGCCGGCTCGGCCGGGATCACGTCGATCCCGACGCTGATGGCCTTCCGTGAGGGTGTGCTCGTCTTCTCGCAGCCCGGTGCCTTGCCGGCTGCCGCCCTTGATCAGGTCATCGACGGGGTCCGTGGTCTCGACATGGAGAAGGTGCACGCGCAGGTTGCCGAGCAGCAGGCACAAGCCTGATCATCGGGGCTGCCGGGACGATCAGCGTTCGGTGCATCTCGCAACCCGTCATCTCGTAACACGGATCAGGGGCCTCGGCGCCATTGCCGAGGCCCCTGTCCGTGTCGTTGGTGCCTGAGCTCTGCCGCCTCTAGCTCGAACCCGGCAGCTTGGCACTCGCAAACGATAGTGCCTCCGGGGTGATCCACGCCACAACTGAATGGAGTGCGTGTCCTTGCTAGACCGGGCGTCAACCGGGGTGCTCAGCGCCCTCGGGGCGGGCCGCCGGTGCCAAGTCCGGTCGCGAGAAGGACCGGCACAGCGACCACTCGCGGCCGAACACAACCGGCGGCGAGCACCATGTCGGTGCGTTGACCAGGGCTCAGAGCTGGTAGGTGCCGTGCACGATGGCCCGCCCGAGGGTGGCGAAGGCGAGCTGGAACGAGACGACGGCTGCCGAGGTGTCCGAGTCGGCCCCCAGACTCTCCTTGTCGACCGCATGCACGACGAAGAAGTAGCGATGGGGATGATCACCGGCCGGGGGAGCGGCGCCCATGAAGGCCTTCGAGCCACCGTCGTTGCGGCACATGAAGGCCGATCCGGGCAACTCGGCCCCCTCGACGCCGACACCGGCAGGCAAGGAAGTCACATCTGCCGGCAAGTCGACGAGCACCCAGTGCCAGAATCCCGAAGGGGTGGGCGCATCAGGGTCGAAACAGGTCACCGTGTAGCTCTTGGTTCCTTCCGGGGCACCCGACCACGACAACTGCGGCGAGCAATTGCCGAGGGCGGCCACCTGGTCGTCGCCGAGCGGTGCCCCGTCGTGCACGTCGTCGCTGCTGACCGTGAACGAGGGGACCGCTGGTAACAGGTCGTAGGGATTGGGCGCAATGGGACGTTCGAGGCTCACCCTCCGACGGTAATACCACGACAGCGCTGAGAGACCGTCTAGGGATGGGCGACTTGTGTGTCCGGCACCACCGGACCGCTGAGACAGCCACCGGTTCGGTGGTCGTTGGGGTGACAAGTAGCAGGTTCGGCCGGAAATGGCGCCTGCGCAGGCGCCATCGGCGGCCGAACCCACTACATGGCAGCTAAGGAACGCTCCGCAGCGTCGCTTCGTCAGATGTCCCGTGCTGGATTGACATCTTCCTCACGACTCGCTCCGCAGCGTCGTTTCGTCAGATGTCCCGCGCCGGATTGACATCTTCCTCACGACTCGCTCCGCAGCGTCGCTTCGTCAGATGTCCCGCGCCGGATTGACATCTTCCTCACGACTCGCTCCGCAGCGTCGCTTCGTCAGATGTCGAAGTACATCTCGAACTCGTGCGGGTGGGGGCGCAACCGGATCGGGTCGACCTCGTTGGCGCGCTTCCAATCGATCCAGGTCTGGATCAAGTCCTCGGTGAACACGTCGCCGTGGAGCAGGAACTCGTGGTCCGCCTCGAGTGCGGCGAGCACCTCGGGCAGCGAGCCGGGCACCTGCTTGATCTCCGCGTGCTCCTCCGGGGGCAGCTCGTAGAGGTCCTTGTCCACCGGCAGCGGCGGCTCGATCCGGTTCTTGATCCCGTCCAGGCCGGCCATCAACTGGGCCGCGAAGGACAGGTAGGGGTTCGCCGACGGGTCGGGGATCCGGAACTCGATCCGCTTGGCCTTCGGTGACGTTCCCGCGATCGGGATCCGCACACAGGCCGAACGGTTGCGGGCCGAGTAGACGAGGTTGACCGGTGCCTCGTAGCCCGGAACGAGCCGGTGGTACGAGTTGACCGTCGGGTTCGTGAAGGCCAGCAGTGCCGGTGCGTGCTGCAACAGGCCACCGATGTACCAGCGAGCCAGGTCTGACAGACCGCCGTAGCCGCTCTCGTCGTAGAACAACGGCTTGCCGTCCTTCCACAACGACTGATGGGTGTGCATACCCGAGCCGTTGTCACCGAACAGCGGCTTGGGCATGAAGGTCACCGTCTTGCCGAGGTCCCAGACGGTGTTCTTGACGATGTACTTGAACTTCATCACGTCGTCGCCGGCAGCCAGCAGCGTGTTGAAGGTGTAGTTGATCTCCTGTTGGCCGGCGGTGCCGACCTCGTGGTGGGCCCGCTCGACGGTGAGGCCAGCACCGGCCATGTTGAGGCAGATCTTGTCCCGCGTGTCGGCGTAGTGGTCGACCGGTGGCACCGGGAAGTACCCACCCTTGTAGCGCGTCTTGTAGCCCCGGTTGCCGCCTTCTTCCTCGCGGCCCGAGTTCCACGCGGCCTCGATCGAGTCGATGAAATAGAAGCCCGCGTTCGGCTGAGTGGCGAAGCGCACGTCATCGAAGATGAAGAACTCCGCCTCCGGGCCGAAGTAGGCCGTGTCGGCGATGCCGGTCGACTTCAGGTAAGCCTCGGCTTTAGCCGCCACGTTGCGGGGGTCACGGCTGTAGGGCTCGTCCGTGAACGGGTCGACGATCGAGAAGTTCATCACGAGCGTCTTCTCGGCGCGGAACACGTCGAGGTATGCCGTCGTCGGGTCGGGGACGAGCTTCATATCCGACTCGTGGATGGCCTGGAAACCGCGGATCGAGCTGCCGTCGAAGGCTGCTCCCTCGGTGAAGAAGTCGGCTGTGACGCTCTCGGCCGGCACGTTGAAGTGCTGCATGACGCCGGGCAAGTCGCAGAACCGGATGTCGACGAACTTCACGTCCTCGTTCTTCAGGTAGTCGAGGACCTCGTCGGCTGAAGTGAACAATCCAACCTCCTGGGAATGGTCCGGGGTGCCGCTGGTACGCCTGGTCGGCTTGGGTGGGCGCGGTCCCCGTCTGGCTTGGGCTCGACGCTGGGACGAGCCGGTCTCCCGACCGTGCAGGGCAAGCACCACACTGTGCCGACGCATCGGGTTCGATGGTTAGGCTACCGGGGTGGTCGATCGTCGTGACGTCGCCTCCTGGTTGCAGGGCCCAGCGGCGCGTATCAAGGCACCTGGTGAGTACCCCGGAGACCGTCTCGGCCTGCCCGAAGAAGGTCGAGGCTCGATCGCGCGGTTCGGTCGTCGACTGGTTGCGGTATTCGTCGACTGGGGCATCTGTCTGCTCATCGCGTATGCCGTGTTCCAGGTGCCGCTGGGACAGTCGGGTGTCCGGAGTTTCGTGCCGTTGGGGATCTTCGCAGTCGAGAACTTACTGCTGCTGCCGACCCTCGGCGCCACGGTGGGCCATCGGCTTCTCGGGCTGGTCATCATGTCGGTTCACGGGCGCAGAGTGACCTTCGTCCAAGCCCTCTTGCGCACTTTCCTACTGTGTCTGGCGATTCCCGCGTTGATCTGGGACCGTGACGGGAGGGGATTGCACGACAAGGCAGCTGCCACCGTGTTGGTCCGGCGTTGATCCGGCGTTGATCCGGCGTTGATTCGGTGTCGAAACACTCCCGCGTTCACACACCGACCGCGTGCCGCGATCAGGGATTCTCCGCCGATGTCGTGCAGGGTCTCAGGAGCGCTTCCGGCTAGCGGAGTCCGGCTTCTTCGAGAGCCTTCTCAAGGGCGTCGACGGCGTTCGGGCCGACACCGTGTCGGTCCTTGATGCGGTCCAAGCCTGCCCTGGCCACGGCCTCGGGCGTCGTGATGCCCGCTGCGTCGCGAGCACGCCGTGCCGGTGCGGCGAGCTGGTCAGGAAGTGGATGCGACACTCGTGGTGTCCTCCCGGGGGAGCCGATCGCGTAAGACGGCAGGGATGACGACAAGACACACGCGTTCGCCGAGGTCGGCGTCGGGAGCGGCCACAGTAGCAGCGTGACCTACCCCCAGCGTGCGGTAGGCGAGATCCTCGATCTCTTCGGTTCGTGTATCAGCCCGGCCTGTTCACGCTCTTTGCTGTCGTGACCACCTCTCTAGTTGCCTGCCACAACGCCGAGCGCGACGGAATGCGGCACGCACCGACCGGATACGACTCCACCGAAAGGGCATAGAAGTTATGACGGCTACTGGGGGAACTAAGCTGTCCGCCGTTGACAAAGCCCTTCTGCATTGGCTGAGCCGGGTCACCGACACCGCCGACCCGGAGCCCGCGCATCTTCGGGAGCTCGGTCGGCTGGCCTTGTCGGTCCGCAGAGTCGACGCACAACTGGCCGAGGTGGTCGCTGACTCCGAGTTAGTCCTGGACTGCGAGCTGGTCGGTGCGGTCCGTTCCGGGGCCGAGGCCAGCCGGGTCGGGCAGGCCAGCCCCCGGATGGTGAGTTTCGAGATCGACGACGTGGCGATCGAAGTGCAGATCACCGACTTACCCGATGGTCGCGAAATCCTCGGCGTCGTCGACGGGTTGATCCCGAGTGACGGTGCCCGGGTCGACTTGGAGACCGGCCGGGCCGAGCGGGCGAGTTGCTCGCTCGACGAGTTCAACCGTTTCGAGTTCTCCGCAGTGGCGCGAGGTCTAGTCCGCTTCCGGGTCGTCGCCGACCCGGTCGACGTGACCACCGATTGGCTAACGGTCTAGCGGGGTGAAGTCGAGCCGATTGGTCAGCTCGATCGGCAACGGAGAAAGCCTGGGGAAGAGGGAGACATCGAAGGTGGGTTGGCTCGCCTTGGGCAAGCCAACCCACACCGGGGCCGGTGTTCATCATTCACCTCGAGGCGCCGCTCTGGTCGTGCACGCGGTGCCTGTCAACCGGAGGAGGTCAAGCGCCCCATGCGGCGAATGCCGCCGCAGTCGCGGCGGTGAGTGGATCGTCGCGGCTGCCTCGCCGGGCCGCGAGCAGCGCGGACGCAAGATCGGCGCCACCAGCCAACGCCTCGTGCAGGTGCCCGGTGACGACCACCGCGGCCGAATCGTTGACCGGCACGGTGCTGGCCAGCACTGCGCTCGTGCCCGATCCCAGCAACCCGGTCACCAAGCCGAGACCGTCGTCCACGCCGACCGCGGCTGTGTCGCCGACATCGCACGCGCTGAGGATCATCGTGTGTGGTGGGCGGGCCAGCCGATCGAGGTCGTAGAGGTAGAGGGGGCCGTCGGCCAAGTGCAAGGACGAGAACAGCGGCGCGTCTGCCCGGAAGCTCCCGTGTGCCGCAACATGCGCCAGCCGGGCACCGTCGAGGGCCCGGGATACCGCCGCAGCGTTGGCGTCGGCACCGATGAGCATCCGCGACCCGGCATACCGGTTCCGGTGTGTCGCCACCTCCAATTGCTCGGTGGACAACTCTGGTCCGCCGACGAAGACAACATGCCCCGTCGGGCGTTGAGCGCGCGCACGGAGCCACAACTGGGCCGATGGCGCGACCCTGACAATCCGTTCGGCAAGGTTGGGCAACAGCCCCCACGGTGCGGCATGCAGCCGCGCCGGCGGCACGATGACGACCCGCTCCGGTAGCCGCTGGCCCAGGTCGCCGAGCAGCACCTGCTCGACCCGGGCACCGAGGCGGGCCAGACCCGGGACCCGGCCGTATGCCGCTCGCCGCAGCGCGAATCTCGCGAATTCGCTCTCCCGCAACGCAACTGGCATCGGTCCTACCAGATGTCGAGTGACCCGACCGCGGTGCACGCACACGCAATACAACGCGTCGGCCACCTCGCACAGACACACGAGCGCATCGGTGCCGACCGCCTCGACGAGGGCGGACACGTCGAGGCGTCTCGTGCCGGTCGTGCCCGAGCTGGTCAAGACCCGGTACCGGCGCCGGACCTCACCCTCGTGCCTGGCCCGGTCTCGGCGGGCCTGGGCCTCGGCTGCCGGAGTGAGCCCCGGTTCCCGGAGTCGAGCGTCCGCCTCGCGCGCGGCAGCGACCGCAGCTGCAAGGCCGGGATCGTCGGGAGGAAGGGCGGTGGGCACCGCGAGGGAGACCGCTCGGCTGCGTTCGACCAAGTCCAGCAGCCGCCGGGCTGGGCCGGGCAGGGCGGTCGTCACGGCCAGCTCGGCTAGGGCCGCCCCATGGCTGGTGGCCAAAGCTCGCAGTTCGACATCGCCTAACGCGAAGACGTGCTCGTGCAAGGCATCCAAACCACGCCCGCAGGCCCGCAGGACCCGATCCGGGCGCGGATTGTCTCGGTCGGTCATGGGCGTAGCTTCCCGGAGGGCAACGGCGAGGTGCCCGGACACCCGGCTCAGCGGCGCCCGGCTGGTGCGTGCTCGGGCAGCGATGTCGAGGTGGTGGTGAGCCAGCTCGAGGCGACCTGCGCGCAGTGCCAACTGGCCGACAAGCAGGTGCGCCGCGATCGCCTCCGGGGCGCGCCGCTCGGTCTGACGATCCGCCAGATCGGCGACCTGCCGCAGGAACGGCATGGTCACCTGACCTTGCTGCGCCCGGATCTGCAGCTCCAAGACATCGACGCGGGCCAGCCACGGCGGTTCGCCCAGCCCACGGGCCACGTGCCGGGCCCGGCGGCACCAAGCCGAACTGCGCTCCAGATCCCCGGTCTCGAAGGCCGCCAGGGCACCGATAAGCAGCAGCTGGGCCTCGACGTGCGGGGGGGCAGCGTGCTGGATCGCTGCTTCGGTCGTCGCCAGCGCCTCGGGGGCCAGGCCTGCGGAAAGCAGCACTTGAGCCCGGGTCGCCCGAGTGTGCAGCGGCACGGGACCGGTGCGGGCGAAGGCCTCTTCGGCGCGGTCGAGCAGGGACAACGCCGTTGGCAAATCGCCTTCGAGGAAACTCAGATCGGCCAGGTTGTTGAGCGCGAACGCTGCCTCGTGCAGTTGACCCACCCGGGTGAACAGCGTCGCGGCGGAGGCGACGTCAGCCCGCGCTCGGTCGAAGTCCCCGACGAGCGTCAACGCCCAGCCGCGGTGGATCAGACAGCGAGCCTGCCATAGCTCGTCCTTAGCTCGGCGGGTGGCCGCCAGGGCGGAACGCAGGTCGTCCATTGCCGGCTCGGGTCGACCGGTCTGTAGGAGCACATGAGCCCGGCGCAGCAACACTCGAGCGCGATCCACGCCGCGGCTCAGCTCGAGTGACCGGGCCAGGGTGCGTAACGCCGGGGCGGTCCGGCCGGCCACGCCCAAAGTCACGCCCAGCGTTGCCAGCACGTCGCCCAGACGCGCGTCGTCACCGGTGGCCCGGGCGGCGCGGACAGCACGTCGCAGCTCTCGCAACGCGGCGGTTGTGTTACCGGCGTCCCGCTCGACGATGCCGATCGTCTGCCTTGCGATCGATGCGGATCTCGGGTCGGGCTGATCGCCCAAGACGTCGTGAGCCATTGCCAGGGCGCGTTCCGGCTGCGATAGTGCCAAGGCGAGCAGGGCATCGATTTCCACCGGCGCGCTGCCACTCGTCCGCGCCGCGGCGTTGGGCATGTCGATCTTCCCAGCAAGAGATGGAGGAGGCCACCATGGCCCGGGACCCCTACAGCACGAACAACGATGAATTGGCCCAGGGCAAGGACCGAGTCTATCCGCCGTGGTGGAAGGAGGACGAGGTCCACCGGGCGCGAGCTGCCGACCAGGTGAGCGGGATCGTCCGGGCACTCGGAGGCACCGACGTCGTCGGGGTGGCGAGCCAGCGACACGACGCTGAACGGGGGCCGGTGGAGTTCGAGGCCACCAAGAGCGACGATTTCGGCGACATGGCCTATCTGTTCCGCAAGGAACGCATCCTCGTGCGCGACACCGACCTGGGCCGGGTGCGCGAGGTCCTGCCGGACACGAAGATCGCTCCCGACGGCATCGACGGGTTGACCACGTTGGTGCTCCCGTCAGGCTGGTCCACTCTGGAGACCCTCGACCGGGTCGACAAGGCCCTCGGCGCCGGGGTCGTCTACCCGGACCATGTCGTGCACGTGACAATCCAGGGAGCGGGAGCCTGCCCGGCGACCGAGCCCCTCCCCACCTCGGCAACCGACCCGTTCCCAACGGTGGAGACCGACCCCGAATGTAGCGGCATCGGCATTGAAGTCGCCGTCGTCGACACCGGTTTCGACCCGAAGCTGGCCGGCGCAACCCCGTGGCTCCAGGGCGTGGACGGCGAGGCGGAACGTTACGACCCCTCCGCACTCGGGCCGTATGCCGGCCACGGCACTTTCGCGGCGGGGGTCCTGCGGGCCCGGGCACCCAAGTGTGGTGTGTTCGTCCACTCCTTCCTGCCCAACGGCGGCGCCATCTTCGAGAGCGACATCATCGCGGCCCTGCGACGCGCTTTGGCTCGATATCCGGACGTCGTGAGCATGTCGGCGGGCACGTTCTCACGTGGTGATCTCGGAATGCTCGGCTTCCGGGTGTTGTGGGAGAAGTTCGCCCCCAAGGGCTGTGTGCTCGTCGCTGCCGCCGGCAACAACGGCACCCGTAAGCCGTTCTTCCCAGCAGCCGATACGTACGCCGTCGGGGTGGGTGCGCTGGATGCCGACGGCAGGCTCGCGGCATACAGCAACCGCGGACGCTGGGTTGATTGTTTCGCGCTCGGCTCCGAGCACGTCAACGCCTTCCCGAAAGGCAGATACGTCTACGAGCAGGCACCGCTAAGCGGCACGGACGCCGATTTCACGACCGGAACGGCGCTCTGGAGTGGCACGTCGTTCGCCACGCCACTGGTCGCCGGTGTGATCACCGCCCGGATGACCTGGAGTGGCGAGAACGGCCAGCAGGCTGCTCAAGCCGTCCTGGCCCAAGCCCGGGCCAACGCCCGGGTGGGCATCGGGGCCGTTGTCGAGCCCAGGATGGGACACCGATCAGGGGCGTAGTCTTCCGGTCTTCGTCATCAGGGCCCGCGTGATCAGCGGCCGCGCATAGCTCGACGGTCAGGGCGTGCCTTGGTCGGGTCCATGCCGTGCGGCAGTGGCATCTTCACACCACCCAGGGCCCTGAGGCGTTTGTTGACCTTGTTCACCTCGTCTTTGGTCAGCACGGCTCGCAACCGCTGAACTCGTGAGGTGAGCTTGCGAATCGACACGACATCCTCGCCGTCGCCGTCACCGACCCGCAACGTCGTGACGGGCACACCGGGGGCGATCCGCTCGGTCTTCTTGCGCTCGGCGGCCAGCAAGCGTTTGGCCCGCTGCTCAGGCCCTTCGGCGACCAGCACGATACCGGGGCGACCGAGGGCCCGGAAGACCATCGCTGCCTCGCCGATCCCGGAGGCCCGGGTCGCGTCGACCGCGACCGGCTCGGCGTCGGTGAACCAGCCTTTGCGCAAAGACGTGAGCGCGGCCCCGCTGGCACCGGCCTGTCCAGACAGCCGCGAGTATGCCGCGCGCTCGGCCCTGCGGCCCATGACGATGGTCGCAGCGAGCGCGGCCAACGGCAGCCCGAGCAGCAGCGCGTAGACCGGCCAGTCGACCAGCCAACCGATCCCGACGGCCACTGCAAGCGTGCCGATGAACGCCAGCGCCATCCACCAGCCGATCTTCGGGTCGAGGGCCTTGGATTGCGTCAGGACGGTGCGCATCTGCGTGAAGCGTCCTGGCTTCTTCGTCGAAGTGTCCTTTGCGGCCTTCTCGCGGTTTCTGGCCATAGCGGTCAGGATACTTGCGGTAAGGATTGGTGCGACTCGGGTCCGGCTGCCGTCCGCAGGGTCGAATGAGGTGTAACCGGGTCGATCATGGTCGAGTTGGGCAAAGCCGAGTTGGGCACAGCCGAGTTGGGCACGGTCGTCGTGGATGGGGCTGACTCGGGATGGATCGCGCGGCCGTTGTTCTCTGTGCCGCTGGCGTCGAGCAACGCGCGGGCCTCTTGACGTGCTGGGCGGTCGTCCGGACCGGTGGCCAGGTGCGCAAGCCGCTCGGGCAGGGGCCGCCCCCAACGCCGCATCGCCTGCGCCCAGAGCCGCCCTGCTCGGTAAGACGAACGTACGAGTGGCCCCGCCATGACACCCTTGACCCCCCGCTGCTCGGCAACCTTCGACCAGTGCACGAATTCTTGGGGTTTGACCCACCGGTCGATCGGGTGGTGGAGTGGCGACGGGCGGAGGTATTGGGTGATCGTGAGGATGTCGCAGCCGGCGTCGATCAGATCGGTGATCGTCGCATCGATCTCGGCCTCCGTCTCACCCAGCCCGAGGATGAGGTTGCTCTTGGTGACCAGGCCGGCGTCCCGCGCCATGGTGATCACCCGCAGCGACTTCTCGTAGCCGAAAGCCGGGCGGATCCGCTTGAAGATCCGCGGAACGGTCTCCAGATTGTGGGCGAAGACCTCTGGTCGCGCGTCGAAGACCAGCCCCACCTGCTCGGGTTTGGCTCCGAAGTCCGGTGGGAGGATCTCGACCCCGGTGCCCGGATTGACGTCGTGGATCGCGCGCACGGTTGCGGCATACAGGCCGGCGGCCCCGTCCGGCTGATCGTCGCGGGCGACCCCGGTGACGGTGGCATACCGCAGCCCCATTCGGTGCACGCTCTCGGCCACCCGGCGTGGCTCGTCCGGGTCTACCGGTTGCGGCCGTCCGGTGGCGATATCGCAGAAATCACAGCGCCGGGTGCACGTGTCGCCGCCGATGAGGAACGTGGCCTCCCGGTCTTCCCAGCATTCGAAGATATTCGGGCAGCCGGCCTCCTGGCAGACCGTGTGCAGGCCCTCGTCGCGCACCAACGCGTCGAGTTCGGTGTATGCCGCGCCCATCCGCGCGGTCGTACGGATCCAGGCCGGTTTGCGCTCGATAGGGGTCTCGGCATTGCGAGCCTCCACCCGCAGTAGCCGACGGCCCTCCGGGGCGATGGTCACGTGGATTCCTCGTCTCACGGGTTGGCTGTGATACCTGATGAACTACCCTACGCCCGCTGTCAGTTGTCCGAATGTTGGTCACTTCGGCGTGGAAGGGCGTTTCGTCCTGGGCAAGGATGCGAGCACCACCTCATGTGGTGTAGCACTGACCCATGCGTCAGGTCGAAATCAGTCAGGTGTCCAACGAAATGGCTTTCGCCGCACTCATCGGCGAGGGCCGCACCCAGCGACTCCAAGAGGACGCTCAAGCGACCGTTGCAGCGTTACGCGGTGCTCGAGTCATCAACTGCAACGCCACGGCAACCGGCGGCGGGGTAGCGGAGATGCTGCAAGTGTTGCTGGCCACGGTCAACGCTCTCGGTGTGGAGACGCACTGGTACGTCCTCGATGGGGAGCCGGAGTTCTTCGCGATCACCAAGCGCATCCACAACGTCCTGCACGGAGACCCCGGCGACGGCGGCCCCCTCGGTGACGCCGAGCGCGCTGTCTTCGAGCGAGTGTTGGCGAGCAACCTAAACGACATCGCGTCGGAGTTGCGGGCGGGTGACGTCTTCCTCGCCCATGATCCGCAGACTGCGGGTCTGATCCCCGGCTTGAAGGAGCTCGGCGTCAAGGTCATCTGGCGTAGTCACATCGGCAAGGACGAGGACGACGAGCAGACCGCCAAAGGCTGGGCCTTCTTGGAGCCCTACATCACCCAGGCCGATGCCGCGATTTTCACCCGATCGTCTTACGTGCCACCGTTCGAGCTCGACATGCCGATTCACATCATCGCGCCGTCGATCGACCCGTTCGCGCCGAAAAACGTGGTCCTCGACGAGGATGCCGTTCGTGCGGGTGTGGTGCGCGCCGGACTCGTTACCGGCGACCAGGACTCTGCCACCGCGACCTTCACCCGCCGAAACGGCACCGAGGGCATTGTGCGGGCACACACCGGCTTGGTCCTCGACGACGAGCCGATCCCCGCCGACGCACAGGTGGTGCTCCAGGTGAGCCGCTGGGATGCCCTCAAGGACATGCCTGGCGTCATGGAAGGTTTCCTGCGGGTGCTCGACCAGCTCCCCGACAATGCCCACCTCGCGCTCGTGGGTCCCGCGGTCGAAGGAGTCAGCGACGACCCCGAGGGGCAGCAGGTGCTGGCCGATTGCCGGGCGATGCGGGCCGGACTACCCGAGGAACAACGGCGCCGAGTGCACCTGGTCGCACTGCCGATGGACGATATCGACGAGAACGCCCACATGGTCAACTGCATCCAGCGCTTCGCGACGGTCGTCGTGCAGAAGTCGCTCGTCGAAGGCTTCGGATTGACCGTCACCGAAGCGATGTGGAAGAACCGCCCTTTGATCGCCTCCGCTGTCGGCGGCATCCAGGATCAGATCAGCCACCAGGTCGATGGGCTGCTGCTCAAGGACCCACACGACCTGGACACCTACGGCCGCTACCTCGTCGAACTGATGAGCAATCCCGCGTTGGCCAAGGAACTCGGTGACAATGCCCATGACAAGGCATTCCGGGAGTTCGTCGGCGACCGGCACCTGCACCAATACGGGATCCTGCTGGGCCAGCTGCACAGCATGTGAGAGCTCCCGGCCGTCACGTGAGGTGCTCTCGACGCCTCGGCGCTCGGTGCCTCTCGGTGCGTTGGCCTGGCAGCGTCGTTGCCGGGTGGTCGGGTTAGCTGCTGATCAGCAGGTCGGCCAGGTGCTTCTCGACTCTGGGTAGCACCTCACGCACGGTCACATCGCGTCCCGCTTCGACCGACAGGGACGTCACACCGGCGTCATTGATCCCGCACGGGACGATGACCTGTGCCCAAGCCAGACTCGGGTTGCAGTTCAATGCGAACCCGTGCATAGTCACCTGCTGGCTGACCCTGATGCCGATTGCACCGATCTTGCGGTCCGGGCCCCGCCCGTCGGCCAGCACCCAGGCGCCGCTGGCTCCCGCCACCCGGCCGGCGGCCACGTCGAAGTCGGCACAGACCCGGATCAGCATCTCTTCGAGCAGGCGCACATAAGCGACGACATCGATCGGCTCGGGCAACCGCACGATGGGGTAGCCGGTGAGTTGACCGGGACCGTGCCAGGTGATCTTGCCCCCTCGATCGACATCGATGACCGGCGTGCCGTCCACCGGACGTTCGTGCGCTTCGGTGCGTTTGCCGGCGGTGTAGACAGGCGCGTGCTCGAGTAGCAGCACCGTGTCGGGTTCCCGGCCGGCCACGACCCCCGCGTGGACCTCGCGTTGTCGATCCCACGCCCACTCATAGTCGGTGAAATCGGGGTCCAGACCCAAGCGCACGAACCGCATGGAGTGAACCCTACTCAACCGACCGGGCCGGGCAGCGACGCAAGACGGGCAGCCCTCGCTGTCGCGTCCCAGCGATCGCGACGGTGACGCTGGGCTGTGGATAACCAACGACGCTTCTCCGGTGAATCAGGCACGATGACGGTGTGAACCGTCATGACAGCTCAGCTACTGACGGTCCGGCGCCTTCCATCCCTGGGCTGGACGTCCGGTCTGTCTTGGGACGAGGTGCGACGAGCACTGTGTGGTCGGCCGTCCGGTCAGATTCCGGTATCGAGGTAGCGGTCAAGGTGACCAGCCCGGATCGATACCACGTCGGCGCGCTCATGGAGCTCGCGGCCCGCGAGAGCGCCATCCTCGATCTGGTTCGCCACGATCACATCCTGCGGACTCACGAGGTGCACGCCCTTGCCGACGGATCGGTGGCCGTCGTCCTCGATCTCGCCGACGGGGGCACCCTGGCGAGGCTGGTGGCGAGCCGCGGTCGACTGCGGCCGGGCGAGGTCACTACCGTGTGCACCCCGATCGCCACAGCACTGGCGGCCTTACACCGAGCCGGAGTCGTGCACGGCGACGTGTCTCCGCGGAACATCCTGCTGACCCGTCAGGGCCGACCGATGCTGGCTGACTTCGAGGCGGCCCGCTTGGTGGGGGAGAGCCGCCCGCCAGTGGTCGCGGGCACCAGCGGCTTTGTTGCCCCTGAATTGCTGGCCGGTTCGCTCGCCAGTGAAGCCACCGATGTGTACGCGCTCGGAGGTCTGGCCTGGTTCGCCCTGACGGGTCGTGCGCTCGCACCCGCCCCCGGCACGGCCTCTGGGCAGCACGCGATCTCGACTCCCGATGCCCGGGAGGCGGTCTCGCTGGTCGGGCCGGAATTCGCCGAGGTGGTCGTGGCCATGCTCGCTGAAGACCCCAGCTGTCGTCCGTCCGCTCGTGAGGCTGCCGCGTGGTGCTACGAGGCTGCGACGGCTGAGCCGCTCGAGCTCGAGTCGGTTTCCAGCGCGACCTGGCGCAACAGATCGACCAACGACTGGGATGCGCGGAGTCGTGCTCGCAGCTTGTCCGAGACACCAGCTCGGGGTGGTGCTGAGCGGTTGCCCGGCGACCGGGAGGTCTGGCAGCCCGAGCCGGATGAATCCGACCGATCTCTGGTGGCACTTACCCAACGGCTTCGCCCACCGGTCACCGAGACCCCGGCCGAGGAGCCGACGCCGGCGCCGCCCGGTCGGGGCGCGCAGCTGCTGAAGAGAGTGCCGCGTTCGTCGAGCCGAATTGGCGCTACTGCTGGTGCGCTACGTCGCGGCGCATCGCAACGCAAGGCCCGGTTCCGCCGCCGGGGGGTCGATAGCGAACCGCCACGGGCCCGGCATCGGTTGTCCCGCAGAGCCGGAACAACCGGCCATGGACGTCGCTACTGGGCGGTCAGTCTCCGCCGACCGAAGCTGCTCGGTTCGGGTCTCGGCGTGGCTGCGCTGCTGGCTTTGGGACTCGTGCTCGGCAGCCACGGGGGCTGGGGCATTCTCGGGGCGTCGACCGGCACCGTGCCCTCCCCGAGCGCGTCGGCCACGGTGGGGGCGCCGCAGCCGTCCTCGAGCCCGCCGACGCCGTCGGCCCGGGTCTCGTCGACGCCGATGGAGCAGTTGCGGGCCGACCCAGTCCACGAGGTCACCGCCGTCACCCGGGCCCGGGCCACGGCCCTGATGTCCGGTGACCACACCGCCCTTGTGCACGCCGATGTCCGGGACTCACGGCAATGGAAGGCCGACCAAGACATCCTCACCACTCTCGCCGCCGGGGGGCAACGGTACGAGGACCTGTCGTTCACGGTGCGGTCAGCGCAGTGGGTTTCCGGCGACGAGACCACGGCCACGGTGCGCGCAGTGATCGACCGCAACGCCTATCGGCTCGTCGGGCCGAACGACCAGGTGCGTCAGCTACCTGCGGTGCCCGGACAGCCGTTGATGTACACGTTGCTGCTGACCGGTGACGGATGGCGTCTGGCCGATGTCACGACCTGACGGCTGACGCCGGCCGGTAAGGCGGACGGCCCGCGTCACACGACGGTCGCCGCAGCGGATCCCAGCGTGGCCTGTTCGAATCCGAAGCCGTTGTCGAGCAGGAGTCTCGGCTCAACCCGCTGACTGGCCAGGATGTCATCGGCGAACTCGCCGAGTGCCACCCGCAACGCAAACGCCGGTGCCGGAACGAGCGCTGGCCGCCCCAACGCGCTCGCGAGCGCTGCCACGACCTGGCGCTGTGGGCGTGGGTCCGGACCGACGAGGTTGACCGGTCCGACGATCTCCGGGCGATCCACGAGGTGAGCGAGCGCCCGGATCTCGTCGCGCAGGGTGATCCAGGACCACCACTGGCGGCCCGACCCGAGTGGCCCGGCCAATCCGAAACGCGCCAGTGCCAGCAATCGTTGGAAGGCTCCGCCGTCGGCGGACATCACCAGTCCGGTCCGGGAGAAGGCGACGGGCGCGCCAGCCGTGACGGCAGCATCGGCGGCATTCTCCCAGGCTTGGACCACGTCGGCGAGAAAGCCGGTGCCCGGCGGGCTCTTCTCGGTGAGTCGCTCGTCGCCACGGTCGCCGTACACACCGATGGCTGACCCGTTGACCAGCCGGACGACATGACCGGTTCGGGCTCGCTCGGCAATCGCTGCCGCAACGCAGCGGGTGCTATCGACCCGCGAACGGAGAATGAGCTCCTTGTAGGCCGGCGTCCACCGGTGATCGCCGACACCCGCCCCCGCTAGGTGGACCACAGCATCCACATCGGCCAGCGTGGCTGGGTCCAGCCCGCCCGGCCGCGGCGTCCACTGCCGTTCCTCCGGGCCGGCGGGGAGCCGCCGGACGAACCGCACCACGGTGTCGCCGCGTGCCTCGAGATAATCGACGAGTGCCTTGCCGATCAGCCCGGAAGCACCGGTGACGGCGACAGTGCGGGGCTCGGGTGTCCGCGGCTGCTTGGGCATCAGTGCCTCCGAATGCCTGTCGTTGTTCCTGAGCAAATCTGAACGACTCTGAATCCCTTCGGCCCGAGCCGGGCCGGCTGAGCACTCAGAGGCCGAGATCGGCCTCGAAGCTGCCTTCCTCGAGCCGGGCCTTCATCGTGTTCAGGAATCGAGCGGCATCGGCACCGTCGATCACCCGGTGGTCGTAGGTGAGTGCCAGGTACATCATCGAACGGATCGCGACGGCCTCGCCGCCGTCGGCATCGTCGACGACTACTGGACGTTTGACGATCGCGCCGGTGCCGAGGATCGCCACCTGAGGCTGGTTGATGATCGGGGTGTCGAACAGCGCGCCACGGCTGCCCGTGTTGGTGATCGTGAAGGTGCCACCTGTCAGATCGTCGGGGGTGATCTTGTTGGAGCGAGTTCGCTCGGCGACGTCGGCGATCGCCCGGGCCAGCCCGGCGATGTTGAGATCGCCGGCGTTCTTCACGACCGGCACGACGAGTCCCCGATCGGTGTCCACCGCCACGGCCAGATGCTCTTCCCCATGGAAGACGATCGAGTCACCCTCGACCCGGGCATTGACCATGGGGTGCACCTTGAGTGCTTCGACCGCTGCCAAAGCGAGGAACGGCAGGAACGACAAGCCGACTCCCTCACGCTCCTGGAACGCACGCTTGGACCTCGCCCTGAGCCGGGCCACCTTGCTCAGGTCGACTTCGACAACCGTGGTGAGCTGAGCCGACACCTGGAGGGACTCGACCATCCGCTGGGCGATCACGCGGCGTAGCCGGGTCATCTTCTGGGTCGTGCCGCGGTAGGCGGCGGCTGGTGCCGGTTTCGAAGGTGCTGACGGCGCTGCGGATGCCTCGGGAGCCGCCGGTGTGCCAGCAGGTGAGACGGGTGACTTGGCCGCTTCGGCGGCGTCGAGGACGTCCTGCTTGCGGATCCGTCCACCTACCCCGGTGCCGGTCAGCGCAGTCAGATCGACGCCGTGCTGCGCAGCCAGTTTCCGGACCAGCGGGGTGGCGTAGAGCGGGCCCGGGTCCTCCTGGGCATTGGTGCCGGTGTGGCCGGGCCGCTGCGCTTCGACCGGGGTGGGTGTTTGGGGCGTCTGAGGTGCCTGAGGTTGCGGGGCCGCTGGGGTCGGCTGGCCCGTAGTTTCGGGTGCCGGCTGGCTTGGGCCAGGCTGAGGCGCAGGCGTGGCCGCGGTGACGGTGGTAGCTGGGGCCTGACTCGCACCGCCGATGATCGCCAGGTCGGCGCCGACCTCGGCGACCTCGTCCTCGGCGACGAGGATCCGGGTGAGCACCCCAGCGAAGGGGCTGGGGATCTCGGTGTCGACCTTGTCGGTGGACACCTCCAAGAGCGGTTCGTCGACCTCGACGGTGTCGCCTTCCTGCTTGAGCCACCGGGTCACGGTGCCTTCGGTGACCGACTCACCGAGAGCCGGCATGGTGACCCGTTGACCGCCGTCCGCCTGGCCGGTCGAATCGGCAGGGGCGGCGCTGCCCGACGGTGGCGCGCTCGGTGCGGCCGGGGCCGGGGCTGGCTGGGGGACGGTCGGCTCGGGGTCGGCCGGCACCGGTGCCGGTGCCGGTGCCGACGGAGCCGACACGGGCTCGGCCGACGCGGGCGAGGGAGAGCCCGCCACCCCCACGCCGTCACCGATGATCGCCAGATCGGCGCCGACCTCGGCGGTTTCGTCCTCGGCGACGAGGATCTCCAGCAGGGTGCCGGCGAAGGGCGACGGGATCTCCGTGTCGACCTTGTCGGTGGAGACCTCGAGCAGTGGCTCGTCCACGGCGACCGAGTCGCC
The DNA here is from genome assembly GCA_002748155.1 of Actinomycetales bacterium. Taxonomy (GTDB): domain Bacteria; phylum Actinomycetota; class Actinomycetes; order Actinomycetales; family Dermatophilaceae; genus Phosphoribacter. The sequence goes on from PDRO01000010.1 coordinate 55,545, forward strand.
CACGCTCTTGAGCCACCGAGTGACCGTTCCTTCGGTGACGGACTCGCCTAGAGCCGGCATCGTCACTCGGTTGCTCATCTGTAGGTCTCCTCGCGGGATGGTGGGACGGAATCAGGAATGGGCGTGCAAAGGTTTCCCGGCGAGCGCCAAGTGTGCCTCGCCGAGTGCTTCATTCTGGGTGGGGTGGGCGTGGACGAATGGGGCGACATCGTCGGGGTAGGCTTCCCAGCCCACGATGAGTTGGGCCTCACCGATCTGTTCGCCCATCCGGGCACCGACCATGTGCACCCCGACGACCGGTCCAGCGGGAGCACGGACCAGTTTGACGAATCCGGCAGTACCCAGGATCTGGGATCTGCCATTGCCGCCGAGGGGGTATTCGTAGGTTTCGACATCTCCGTATTCGGCGCGGGCCTGCTGTTCGGTGAGCCCCACGCTGGCGATCTCGGGGTCGCAGTAGGTGACTCGCGGGATGGTGTGATCGCGGACCGGAGCCGGGTCGAGACCGGCGATGTCTTCGGCGACGAAGACGCCGTGAGCGAAACCGCGGTGGGCCAGCTGCAGCCCGGCCACGAGATCGCCCACGGCATACACCCCGGGCACAGACGTGCGGAGGCGCTCGTCCGTGGTCACGAAGCCCTGTTCCACGGCGACCCCGGCAGCGTCGAAACCCATTCCTTCCGAGACCGGGTCACGGCCGATAGCGACGAGCAGCAGGTCGGCCGACAGACTCGTACCGTCGTCGAGGGTGATGGTGACGGACCGGTCGTCCTGTGTGGCCGAGTCGAGTCGCGTCTCGGTGCGAATCGTGATGGTGCGTTTGCGGAAGGCCCTGGAGACGGCTTTCGAGACGGTGTCCTCTTCTGCGGGCAACAGTCGGGGAAGAGCCTCGACGATAGCCACGACCGCACCGAACGATCTCCATACGGACGCGAATTCGACCCCGATCACCCCACCGCCCAGGACGATGACCGAATCCGGGACGTAGTCCAGGCGAAGGGCCTCGTCGCTCGTGATGATGCGGCCGCCGACCCGCACCCCGGGAAGGGTCCGGGGACGCGACCCGGTGGCCAGCACGAGGTGTTCACCGGTCAGGGTGGCTCCGTTGACCTCGACGGATCTCGGGCCGGTCACCGTGCCGGTGCCGGTGATGTAGTCGATGCTTGCGGACGACACCAAGCCGGTGAGGCCCTGGTGCAACCGAGCGACCACGCCGTCCTGATAGGCCAGCACGCTCGGCATATCGATGCCCGACACGCTGGAGCGGACCCCGAATCGGTCGCCGTCGCGGGCCGTGTCGGCGACCTCGGCGACGTGCAGCAGGGCCTTGGTCGGGATGCAGCCGCGGTGGAGGCACGTGCCACCGAGTCTGTCCTGCTCGATCAGGGCGACGCTCAAGCCCAACTGCGCCGCGCGCAAGGCACAGGCATACCCACTGCTTCCACCACCGAGCACGACGACGTCGTGGGTGGCTTCGGACTCGGGCATCTGCACTCTCCGTTGGTAATGACGTTGGCATCGACGTGGGCACTAACGGCGACATGGACGTTCAGCGCCATCTTGTCACCTCGACACGACACCTGTCATCGGACTGCCCAGGTGACCGGGCACTTCGAGACGCCGCGACGAGACGATCGGCCGGGCTTGGCCGGTGACCGGGGCGCCGGCACGTCGACTGCCTCACCCCTGGCTCGACCGGAGCGGACGGGCGTCAGGACGTGCCGAACTCGTCGATCCGGTCACCCCGACGGAATATGGTCGTCACCATGGGATGGCTTGCGCGCTTCCGAAGACGCTCACTTCGGGAGTTGGAACCGACCGATGGGCCGGGGATGGGGATCGACTTGGCCGCCGTCTACCTGCACTTCGCCGATTTCGCACAGAGCCGTCGAGGTGTCGAGGCTTATCTCGAGCCGGGCACCTCGGTCAGTGCCCAGAGCATGGTCCTCGTGGCCACCGACGGCGAATGGACCCGTCGCGCTGTGGGCTCGCGGGCCGCGGCATACGACGTCACCGGACGGCTCGGCATACCCGTGTATGACGTATTGCTTACCGGCTACCCACCCCGGATGCGGGAATGGAGCTCGAGACAGCGGCGGGGCTCGAAGGATTCCGCGTGATCGGTCCCGGTGCCGGCGTCGCGGGTTAGCGTGTCGGGATGGTCTCCCTCCGGCAATCGCCGCTGCATGATCGTCACGTTGCCCTCGGCGCCAAACTGGCCGCCTTCGGTGGGTGGCAGATGCCGATCGAATACCCGGGCGGAGGGGTGCTCGCCGAGCACACGGCGGTGCGCGAGCGGGTGGGGATCTTCGATGTCAGCCATCTCGGCAAGGTCGGGGTGCGTGGCGCCGGGGCCGCCGAGTTCCTCAACGCGTGTCTCACCAACGACGTCGGTCGCATCGGCCCCGGGCAAGCGCAATACACGATGTGCTGCGACGACCGGGGTGGAGTGGTCGACGACCTGATCCTGTATCTGCGCGCTGATGATGACGTTGTCCTGATCCCCAATGCGGCCAACACCGCAGAGGTATGCCGTCGCCTGCGGTCCGTGGCGCCCGCCGGGATCGAGGTGACCAACGAGCATCTCGACCACGGCATCGTTGCCGTGCAAGGTCCGCGGTCGGCCGAGGTGCTCGACATGCTCGGGCTGCCGACCGGTCACGAATACATGCAGTTCCGGGACACCGTGTGGGAGGGCCGGCCGGTCATGGTGTGCCGCACCGGATACACCGGAGAGCTCGGCTACGAGCTCGTGTCGCGATGGGACGACACCGCCCCCCTGTGGGACGCCGTGGCAGCGGCCATCCCGTCGCCCGGTGGGTTGCCATGCGGGTTGGGGGCACGCGACACGTTGCGTATCGAGATGGGGTACCCGCTGCACGGTCAGGATCTCTCGTTGCGGATCACCCCGGTTCAGGCTCGCTGCGGGTGGGCGGTCGGCTGGGCGAAAGACGCCTTCTGGGGTCGCGAGGCCCTGCTGGCGCAGCGAGCCGCCGCATCGAGCCGTCTGTCACGTGGTCTGTTCGTCACCGGTCGCGGCATCCCCCGCGCCGGTTGCCCCGTGCTCGTCGACGGCCGCCAGGTCGGCGAGGTCACCTCGGGCACCTTCTCGCCGACCCGCAAGCAGGGCATCGCATTGGCCCTGCTGGAGCGTGAGGTCACCGAAGGGACAACGGTGGCCGTCCACGTGCGTGGCCGGGCGGTCGCTGCCGAGGTCGTCCGCCCGCCGTTCGTCGAGGTCGGCTAGGGAGGCGACGTGCCTGGGCCGGCGTCGAAAGCGGCCCGTCGCACGGCCCGCCGCAACGTGCGCATGACCGGACGCCCGGCGATGAGCACGAGCACGGCGGTGAGCACCCCCCGTGGAAGGTCCCATCCGAGCGAGGTGGCCAGGTAGAAGGTCGCGTAGTGCCGGATGGTCTCGGTCAGCGGGTCCCCGGGAATGAACGCGGCGCCCGCTGGTGCCGTCGCCGGGGCGAGGAACGGCCAGAACCAGAGGTTGAGCATGGCGCCGTAGGCCATTCCGGACAGCACGCCGTATGCCGCGAGCATGGTCAGCTCGGCCCGTCCGGTCAGTCGGGGCAGACACGCGGCACCGAGCGCCACCCAGCCGGCACCGAACATCTGGAACGGCAACCACGGTCCCACTCCGGCGGTCAGGAAGGCGCCGGCGAGCACGGCCAACGCCCCGAGGAGGAACCCCATGGAGCGACCGAGCACCCGCCCACCGAGCACCAGCACGACGAATATCGGCTCGAGCCCCGCGGTGCCGGCCGACAAGACCCGCAGGCCCCCGCCGACCGCCGCCAGGACGCCGAGCAGGGCCACAGTCTTCGCGTCCAGCCCGCCGGAGGTCACCTCGGCCAACAAGACCGCGGCCAACAGCCCGAGCAGGATCGCAAACAGCCACGGGGTGTCCTGGGCGGCCCAGGCCACGAACTCGGGGGAGGCCAGGAAGGGCCACAGGAAGGCCACCAACCCGACCAGGCTGGTGAGGATCAGCACCACCGTCGACGCCGGCCGCCATCGCAACGGGCTGATCGTTGCCGAGCTGTCCGTCGCGGGTGGCGATGGGCTTTCGGCGGGGGATGGGTTATCGTCCGGCGGCCGGGGCTGACGGCCTCCGGCCTCGTGAGGTCGGGGATTCGTCACGACACCCGCTCCACAGCAGCCTCGACCTCGGCCACGGTGAGCAGTGCAACCGGGTGCAGGATCTTGCTCACCTGCGGTGCGAAGGCCGGCGACCCGACGAGCACCGCACGGGTCGGGCCGTCGGCCACCACGTCGCCGTCGGCGAGCACGACCACCCGATCGGCGGCCTCGGCGACGAGCTCGACGTCGTGAGTCGCCAAGCCGATCGCATGACCGTCGTCGGCCAGCTCGCGCAGCACCCCGACCAGACGCCGCTTGGCCGGGTAGTCGAGCCCCCGGGTCGGCTCGTCGAGCAGCACGAGACGAGGTCGCCCGGCCAGGATGACGGCCAGCGCGACGGCGAGCCGCTGCCCCTCCGACAGATCGCGAGGGTGGGCGGACCCGTCGACCGGCCCGGCGATCCGGGTGAGCAGATCCCACGTCGATCCCGGCTCCGCGCCGGCATCCCGATCGGTGGTGGAGCACTCATGTGCCACGGTGTCGGCATACAGCAGCACGTCCGGATCCTGCGGGACCAGACCGACCTCGCGCCACCGTTGCTGAGGGGGCAGACGACCAGGCGGCTGACCGGCCACCAGCACCCGGCCCGCGGCCGGGTTGAGTTGCCCGGCCAGGGCTGCAAAGAGCGTGGACTTGCCCGCCCCGTTGCGGCCCATGACCGCAGTGACGGCTCCGGTCGACAGCTCGAGATCGATGCCGCGCAGCGCCGGCACGGCACCCCGGCGCACCGACAGGCGCCTCGCCTGCGCGGCCACCACGGCTTCGGCGGGGTGGGCCGGGCCGGCTGGGCGGAACAAGTCGTCCACTCGCCCGGCCGATGCATAGGTGCTCAATTGTTCACGCAGTCCGCGGGCGGCCCGGCGGGCCTGCCGGACCGACAGCGGAAGGGGAGACCACCCCATCCGGCGACCGAGTTCGACAACGGGTGGATAGACCGCAGACTCGCTCATGGCCGTAGCCGGGTCGAGCAATGGCGACACGTGTCCGTCGCTGACCAGCACGATCCGGTCAGCGTGATGGACGACGCGCTCGAGCCGGTGCTCAGCCAGGACCACTGTCAGGCCCACATCGTGCACGAGTCGATGCAACGCCGCGAGGACGTCTTCGGCGCCGACCGGATCGAGCGCGGAGGTCGGCTCGTCGAGCACGAGGATCCGGGGCCCGGCCGTCAGCACCGCCCCGATGGCGACCCGTTGCTGCTGGCCACCGGAGAGCTCGCCCAACGAGCGTTCGCGAAGCTCGGCCAGCCCGAGCAGGTCGAGGGTCTCCTCGACCCGGCGGCGCATGGCGACCGGCTCGACCCCGAGGGTCTCCATGCCGTAGGCGAGCTCGTCCTCCACCGTGTCGGTGACGAAGCCTGAGCGCGGATCCTGCACGACGAAGCCGACGAGGTCGGCCAAGTCCCGCGGTCGGTGCTCGCGGGTGTCCCGGCCCTCGACGACCACACGTCCGGTCAAGGTCCCGCCGGAGAAGTGCGGGACCAGACCGTTCAGGCAACGCAACAGCGTGGACTTGCCCGACCCGGTGGGCCCGACGACCAGGACGAACTCACCCTCGTCGATCTGCAGAGTGGCACCGGAGAGTGCGCGGCGTTCGGCACCGGCATACTGCACGGATAGGCCGGTCACAGTGATCATGGCGCCCTCGCGGGTCGGCGACCGGCACGCAGGGCAGCGAGTCTCGGCGGCGCCGGGGACAGCACCGCAGCGAGCGCGGCAACGATCACGACGGCGACGGCCACCGACGGCAGCCCCGGCCAGATCAGCGGCACTTGCGGCATCCGCACACCCGCCTCACCTTCGGCATCGGCGCGGAGCAGGACGACCGCCGGAAGCACCCCGAGCAGGCAGACCGCCCATTCGGGGGCTCGCCACGGCTCGCGCCGGTATGCCGAGCGGACGTCCGCCCGGGCCCCGAGACCGAGCGATAACGCAGCCACGACGACGCCGCCGGCCAGCAGTGGGAAGCCGAGCCAGCCGCCGGCCGATGGGCTCATCACCCCGTAGAGGCCGGCGAGGATGCCGGCCGTGCCGAGCAGCGCCGAAACGCTCCCGGTGGCCCGGGCCCGTCGGCCCCGAACCGGCGTCCGGCCGTATCCTCGTGACTCCATCGACGCCGCGAGCTCGAGAGAGCGCTCCAACGCTCCTTCGAGCACCGGAACGACCAGCCTGGCCAGCTCCCGGATGCCGCGTCCCGAATGGCCGCGCAGCTGCCGACCTCGCCGCACCTGGCGGGCCTGCTCGACCAATTGCGGCGCGAAGGTCAACGCGACGACGACCGCGGTGCCGATGTCGTAAAGCGTCGCCGGGGTGTAGCGCAGCAACCGTCGCGGGCTGGCCAGGGCATTGGCGGCACCGAGACAGGCCAGCGCAGCCGCCAAACGCATCCCGTCTAGACCGGCGGCTACCACCGCTTCCAGGGTCACCGGGCCGCCCAGACGGACCCCGGCGAACCACTCCGGCAGGTCCACCTTGGGCAGGCGCAGCAGCACGGTCCGGCCGACGATCCCGTTGCCGAGCAGGATGGCCAGCCCGACCCGGAGCGTGATGGCCACCAACCCGAGGACGAGAAACGGCCGGAAGGAGTCCAGCGCCCCGACCTCGCGCCGCTCCACGACCACCAGCCAGGCAACGAGCACCACGAGACCGAGCAACACCGGGTTCGTCGTATGGGCCGCGGCAGTTGCCAGCCCGATACCCCAGATCCACCACGCCACCGGATGGAGCATCCGCGGATCCGAGTGCCAGGACCAGCCGCCGGCCGGACCCACCCTCGTCATGTGGTCCGCATGCGGATCAGACGTTCTCCGAGCGCCGCCTGGCAAACCGGGTGATCGCGAACAACACGACGACCGCCACGGCGGCCCAGACGAGGATCGTCACCCAGTTGATCGAGTCCTCCGTGGACTCACTGTCAGAGGTGTCGGAGGTGCCGTCAGAGCTGCCGGTGCTGTCAGGGCTGTCAGCGCCGTCGGGTGCAGCGGTCGTCGGCGCGGGTGTCTCGGTCGGCGTGGTCCCGGGTGTCAGGGTGACCTCGGTGTCGGGTGCCTGCTGCTCGGCAGTCAGTGCCGGCACTTCCCCGCCACATCCGCTGGCCGGGTAGTCGGAAATGGCGCACACCAGGCCGCCCTCGATCCGCGTGCTCGCCGCGGCGTCGGCGAGCACCTCCGCGCCGGTCGCCTCCGGGGCGACTTGCGCACAGGTGCCGATCGGATCCGGGGGCTGGGTGGTTCCGTCACCGTCGACAATCCGACCGAAGTCGAGCACGACCCCTACTCGCTTCGTGCCGTCCTTGGCCGGCGTGTCGCCACAGAGGTCGTCGAACGCCGGCAATGCCCGGGGGGTGCGTGCTCCGCTGCTGTCGGCGACCGTGAATCGCCATCCGTCGATCGCTCCGTCCGCCGGCACTGCTTCGGCCGGGCCCGTCGTTGCGAACGCCCAGGCGCCGTCGACGACCTGCCAATAGCTCCAGTATTGGTACACGGCGGCGGTAGCCGACGGGAGTGGGCCGAGGAATAGCGCGAACACGGCCAGCAGCGGCGCCCAGCTCCAGCGCCGGGCACGCAGCGATAGGCGGGACGATGGGGACGTGTACATTTGGGACCTCCTCGCGGCCGGGTGGAGGTCCCCGGGACGGATCGCCCGACGACTTCGCTCCGGTCCGCATTCCGCGACGGACGTGACATTGGAGTCGACCCCGCCACAGGTGCTCCGGCTTCCACCCGGGTAGTGGTTACGGTTGCGGGTCAGCGCCGGATTCACACCGGCTTTCCCTGCGGACGGGTCTCGGTAATGCGAACCTTCCACGGCGGAGCGGCTTTGTCAAAGACTTCGGGGGTATGCCGTGGGGTCGGGTCCGTCGAAGCGTAGGTCGACGCACTAGCCTGGAATCATGACAAGTACGAGCGCGCCGTGGCGTTGGGAGTTGCTCGACGACATGGGCGGGCCGGCGACGACCGATCCGTCGCCGGCCTTTTCCACCCAGTCGGAGGCCGAGTCGTGGTTGGGCGAGATGTGGCTCGAGCTGCTCGACGACGGCGTGGACGCCGTGACCCTTCTGGAGGGCGACACGCCCGTCTACGGCCCGATGAGCTTGCACAAGCAGCACTAGCCAGCGACACGCAGGCGGTGGCTCAACTCGGGGCTTAACTGGGGCTCAACTGGGCCACTGGCCCCGCTTCACAACGGCCCGGGGCAGCCGGGTGCGGCGCAGTTGGAAGACCCGCATCGCGGCATACATGCCGGATCCCCGCGGGATTCGTTCGGCTCCGAACTTGCCGACCAGTAGTTTCTTCAGTCGCCGCCACATCATGACGGCATCGACGATGGCGACGAAGACCAGCCCGTAGACCATGATGAACACGGCCAGCAGGGCCCATGACTGGCGCACGAAGCTCAATACCAAAGCGACGACCATTGCCGGCAGCAGCACTTCGCCCAGGCTGAACCGCGCGTCGACGTAGTCCCGGATGTATCGGCGCACCGGACCCCGGTCTTTCATCGGCATCTTGGATTCATCGCCGGTGAGCATTGCTTGGCGCGAGGTCACCATGTCTTGACGGCGCGCTTCCCGGGCTGCCTTCCTGGCTGCTTTGCGGTCGACGACGACCAAGGGATGACGGTTCGCCGCTTCCTGGTCTCGCCGTTTGGGTGTGGGCCGGTTCTTGGCTCCTGGTCGATCCGGGTGCTCCGGCTCGGCAGCGTGGTCGGTCACCTCGTCGGTCTTCTTGCGCCTCAACACACGCCAAGGGTATGCCGTCAGGTCACCGTCGCAGGCCACCTTCGTACCGTCCCGGCGCGCCTTGTCGCCCGGGTCCGCACGACGACCTACGCTCGGCAACATGGTGCACCAGACAGTCGACTCCCCCCCGGGGCCGGCCGTTGGCGCCCGCCCCGTGGCGACTCGCCCACAGCCCCAGTTCCGCACCCGTCAGCTGGTAAAGGCGCTCGGTGCCGGAGTGCTCGGCTCGGCGCTCATCGGGGCCCCGGCCAGCTACACGGCGGTGTTGGCGTTGACCAACGTGATCGGCGCCGAAGCTGATCGTGGGCTGGCGCTGCGCGCACTGCTGGTCACCGTGGTGGTGTTGTCCGGGCCGTTGATCGCCATGTCTGCGTTCACTCCACGTGCGTTGCGCCGACGCTGGCTGCCGGTGCACCTCGGCATCGAGCTTGTCATCGTCATCTGCATTGGCAGCTTCGCGGCGGCCTACTTCGGCTGACCCGCACCTGCGGAACGTGGTCCGCCGGCCTCGATCAGTAGGCTTACCCGAATGAGCGACGACACGACTAGTGCGGCAACGGTCCGGTCAGTCCGGGCCCGGGTTCGCGAACTCCTGCCGCAGTTGCGCGCTGACCTCGAGGAGCTGGCGGGGATCCGTAGTGTGAGCTTGGAGAGCCTGGACAGCTACGACCAGACCGCGGTCGACGCCAGTGCCGAGCGGGTCGCCGAGCTCCTGCGAGCTGAGGGAATGGCCGTCGAAATCGTCCGGGAGGGTGGACAACCCGCCGTGATCGGTCGGCTCGCCGGCCCTCCCGGTGCCCCCACGGTCACTCTCTACGCCCACCACGACGTGCAACCGACCGGCGACCCGGCCTCGTGGAGCAGCGACCCGTGGGTGCCCACCGAACGCGACGGCCGCCTCTATGGCCGGGGTGTGGCCGACGACAAGGCCGGTATCACTGCTCATCTGGCGGCGTTGCGGGTGCACCGTGACCAACTCCCGTGCAGTGTCAACGTTTTCGTCGAAGGCGAGGAGGAGGTCGGCTCCGATTCGTTGCCGGCGATCCTGGAACGTCACGGCGACCGCCTCAAGGCCGATGCGATCGTGCTCGCCGATTCGGGCAACTGGGAGGTCGGCCAGCCGGCGCTCACGACGACCTTGCGTGGCCTGGTCCGAGTCGTGCTCACCGTGCGCACTCTCGATCACGCCGTGCACTCGGGCATGTTCGGTGGCCCGGTGCCCGATGCGCTCACCACGCTGTGCCGGCTGGTGGCGACCCTGCACGATGCCGAGGGCCGGGTCGCGGTCCCGGGTCTCCGACAGGGGTATGCCGCCGAGCTCGACTACGACGAAGCCCGGTTGCGCCGGGAGTCGGGGATGCTCGATTCGGTGCGAGCGATCGGCGAAGGGTCGATCCTGTCCCGGCTCTGGACCCAGCCGTCCCTCACCGTCATCGGCGTCAACGCGCCGTCTGTCGAAGATGCCTCGAACACGCTGTTGCCGACCGCCTCGGCCAAGTTGTCGATGCGGATCAGTGCCGACGAGAACCCGGACCGGGCATGCGAGCTGCTCCGGGACCACCTGCTGGCCCAGGACGCTTGGGGCGCAGAGGTCTCGGTCACGATCGTCGACGCCGGAGCTGGCTTCCACGCCACGACCGAAGGCCCTGTCTACGACGAGGCCCGTGCTGCGCTGCGGGACGCCTGGGACGGCCGTGAACCGGTCGAGATGGGCGTCGGCGGATCGATTCCCTTCATCGCCGCCTTCGCCGAACGTTTCCCCGACGCAGCCATCCTCGTGACCGGGGTCGAGGACCCGGATTCCCGGGCCCACGGCGCGGACGAGTCACTCGACCTCGGCGACTGGGAGCGCGCCTGTGTCGCCGAAGCCCTGCTCCTGGAGCGGCTCGGCGCGCTGCCACGCTGAGCCGTCCCGGCGCAGATCAGCTCTTGGCGCTCGGGCCCGGCAGGGCGAGCATCTGGTCGAGGGCGACCTTGGCCCAGTGCTCGACCTCGGGGTCGACCCGGATCGGGTTGACCACTTGACCGTCGACCAGCGACTCCAGTGCCCAGGTGAGGTGCGGCACGTCGATCCGGTTCATCGACGAGCAGTAGCAGACGTTCTTCTCCAGGAAGGCGATCGACTGCTCGGGGAACATCGACGCGAGTCGCTTGACGAGATTCAACTCGGTGCCGACGACCCATTTTGTGCCGGCCGGGGCGGCAGCAACGGTCGTGATGATCTGCTCGGTCGAGCCGATCTCGTCGGCCAATTCGCAGACCTCGTAGCGACATTCGGGATGCACGATGACCTTGACGCCCGGGATCTCCCTTCGGGCCGTTTCCACCGCGGCGACGGTGAAGCGGGCGTGCACCGAGCAGTGCCCACGCCAGAGGATCATCCGGGCCGACCGGAGCTGCTCGGGGGTGAGCCCCCCATCGGGGCAGTACGGGTCGTAGACGACGCAGTCGTCCAGCGATAGGCCCAGCTCCCGCACGGCGGTATTGCGCCCCAGGTGCTGGTCGGGCAGGAACAGCACTTTGCCCTGACCGTCGACCCCGCCGGTCTGCTCGAACGCCCACTCGAGGGCGGCCCGGGCATTCGACGACGTGCAGATCGTGCCGCCGTGTTTGCCGGTGAATGCCTTGATCGCTGCCGAGGAGTTCATGTACGTCACCGGGATGGTCGACTCGGCAATCCCCGCGTCGACCAGGTCGTCCCAGCCGTCCGACACCTGGTCCGCCGTGGCCATGTCGGCCATCGAGCAGCCGGCGGCCAGGTCGGGCAGGATCACCGTCTGCTCGCCGGAGGTGAGGATGTCGGCCGACTCGGCCATGAAGTGCACGCCGCAGAAGACGATCCACGGTGCCTCCGGACGGGCCGCCGCCTGCTGGGCCAGTTTGAACGAGTCGCCGGTGACGTCGGCGAAGTCGATCACTTCGTCGCGCTGATAGTGGTGGCCGAGCACGAAGACCCGCTCCCCGAGCGCCTCCTTGGCTGCCCGGGCCCGCGCGACGAGTTGCGGATCCGATCGTTCGGGCAGATCGCCGGGACACTCGACACCACGCTCGGTGTGTAGATCGGTGCCGTGGCCGAGGACCAGCACGGGCGAAGGCGCGTGGCCGAGTGTGGCGTCGGTGCTCATCCCCACAGCGTATGCCGTGCGCCGGCGAGTGACGTGCGGCCGCCAGGTCGATGGCGGCCTGATGTGCCTGAGGTCGCCGTGCTCGCCCGGTTGCTGCCTGCGTGCACGAGTTGCGCTGCCATTGACGCTTCGTCCCCGGTTTCCGGTTGTGGCCGGATCGGGCGAAAATGGTGCCGTGCGTGCGATCTTGGAGCTGCTTGCCGATCAACCGATGCTGCTGCTCGCCGTGCTCCTCGGTCTCGGCTCGTTGCTCGGCTCGGTCCGTTACAAGGGTGTGCACCTGGGGCCCGCGGCGGTGCTCTTCGGGTCGGTCGCCGTTTCCAGCATCGGGGTAGCCAACGACGTGGAGCTGGCGATCCCCGAGATCGTCGGAGTCCTCGGGTTGGTCCTGTTCACGTACAGCGTGGGCTTGATGTCCGGGCCGAACTTTTTCGCCTCTCTCCGCCGGGGCTGGACCGCGATGCTCGCGGTCGTGGGCGTCTTCATCGTCGCTGCTGTGATCGCTGTCATCGGCGGCCGGCTGCTCGATCTCGATATGCCTGTTGTGGCCGGCACCTTCGCCGGCGCGCTGACGAACACCCCCGCGTTGGCGGCAGCAGCCGAAGCGGCCGGCACGACCAGCGGGCCGACGATCGGCTATTCCATCGGCTACGTATACGGCGTCGCCGGATTCCTGATGGCCGCCCTGCTCGTCTTGCGTCGGTGGGGCTCCGGGTCCCGCGGCGACCCATTGACCAATCTCACGATCCGCATCGACCTGCCGGAACCGGTCTGTGCTCACAAGATCGCCGAGGAGTTCGGTGACGAGGTCGTCTTCTCCCGGGTGCAGCACGGCGAGGACCATCCGATCGAGATCATCGACGAGCACGAGATCCTGCGTCACGACGACCTGGTGACCGTGGTCGGCCCCGCAGGGGTGCTGGCCCGGGTCGCAGAACGGCTGGGCCATCGGTCCTCCCACGCTCTGGCCAGCGAGCGCACGGACCTGGATTTCCGGCGGATCACGCTGTCCCGACCCCACCTGGCCGGTCGCACGATCGAAGAGCTCGACCTCGAGCAGCGGTTCGGTGCCGTGGCCACCCGGGTGCGTCGCGGCGACCGCGACATGGTCGCCCAGGAGCACTTCGTCGTGCAGATGGGCGATCGGATTCGCGTCACCGCTCCCGTCCCCCGGATGGGTGAGGTCAGTGCCTACCTGGGCGACAGCGAACGCGGCCTGTCCGACATCAACCCGATCGGCTTCGCGCTCGGACTGGCCGTGGGTGTGGCCATCGGATTGGTTCACCTGCCTGGGACTAGCTTCCAACTCGGTGCCGCCGCCGGAACCCTGCTCGTCGGGTTGGTTTTCGGGCGGCTTGTGCGGATCGGGCCGCTGGTCGTGTCGATGTCGACGTCGTCGGCCACGTCGCTGTCGACCTTCGGGATGATCACCTTCCTCGCGTTCGCCGGCTCCCGAGCCGGCCGGCAGTTCGTCGGTGCCATCACCTCCGACCTGGGCTGGAAGGTGCTGCTGCTCGGCATAGCCGTCACTTCCGCGGCGGCGATAGCGATCATCGTTGTCGGCCGCTTCGTGCTGCGCTGTGGTGGGGTCCGCCTGGCCGGGATGCTGGGTGGCGCTCAGACCCAACCAGCGGTGCTCGCCTTCGCCAACGACCGCACCGGCCACGACCTGCAAGTCGGTCTCGGCTACGCCCTGGTTTTCCCGGCTGCCATGGTCGCCAAGATCCTGCTCGCTCAGATCCTTGCGGGGCTCTGACCGGACGCGGACGCGCGATGCCCTGGCGCGAAGTCCCTCCTTGGGGAACTCCACCGAGGGGAGACCCCGCCACTGCGGCACCGCTCCATACGATGGCACCGTGCGTGTGCTCATCGTCCCGGAGCGGTTCACCGACCTGCTCACCGCCGGTCAGGCAGCACAAGCCATCGCCGACGGCTGGAGCCGAGGCGCTCCACACGACGAGATCGAGATGCTTGCTCTCGGCGACGGCGGCCCGGGTCTGCTCGATGTCCTGGCCGCCGGCCTGGCCACCTCGGCCGGCGCCACCGACACGGAGCTGCTCACCGTGCCCGACCCGTGGGGGCGTCCGACCCCCGTCGAACTGCTGCTGGCGGACCATCGGGGGCAGCGCACGGCATACCTCGAAGCAGCCCAAGTCTGCGGGCCGCAGACCCGGCACGCGCGGGACTCAGCCGGGGCCGCCTCCTCGTTCGGGGTCGGCGCGGCGCTGGTCGCCGCACTTGATGCCGGTGCCGAGCGGATCGTCGTCGGCCTGGAGGGGGCAACGGCCCCGGACGCCGGATTCGGGCTGCTGGCCGCTCTCGGTGCTGGCCCGGTGGAGTGCCTCGGCCGCGGGGCGCTGGGGCTCGGTGACCTGACCGGCGACGAATTGTCGGGCTTGGAGTCGGCCGTCGACAGGCTGGCCCAGGCCCGGTTGATCGGCCTGGGGGAGTTGCGTCAGGCGCTGCTCGGTCTCGGCGGAGTTGCCGCGGGTCTGACGGCTGCACTGGGCGCCGAGCCATCCGAGGCGCAAGCCATCGAGGGCGCGCTCGGTCACGGCGTTGACGTGTTGCGTCGCCTCCGGCCCGAACCGGTCGATCTGATCAGTGGGACGCCCCGTCGCCTCGACCGACTCCCCGGGGTCGGGGCCGGCGCCGGCTTGGGATTGGCGTTTGCGGTGCTCGGCGCCGACCTGGCCGACGGGGCCGAGGCGGTGGCCGTGGAGCTCGGACTGGACCAGGCACTGTCCCGCACGGACCTGCTCGTGACGGGCACCGGCGTGCTGGGCTGGGACAGCCTGCGGGGCAGCCCGGTGACGGTTGCGGCAGCGGCGGCGCAGCGGCACGGCATCCCGGTCGTCGTCCTCGCCGGCCAGCTCGGGGCAGGGCGTCGGGAAACGATGGCGGCCGGGATCAACGGCACGTATGCCGCGTGCTCGAGCCTGGCCGAATGGCCCGTCTTCGCCGCCGCACCGGCCGGCTCGCTGGCCACTCGGGCGGCAGCCGTTGCCCGCACCTGGTCGCCGGGCTCCCGCACCGACGGCCCGTCGTAGGTAGGCGAACCTCACAGCACGTCGTAGGCTGGGGAACATTCGGTGCTTCGCGCCGGTTGACAGGGGGAGACCCAACAACACCCGAGTGCGAGGTTGTGCATGAGCATCCAGGACCAGACCACCGCGACCCAGACGGCCAGTCACGGCGTCATCCTCACGGACGTCGCTTCCAAGAAGGTCAAGAGCCTGCTGACCCAGGAGGGCCGTGACGACCTGCGGCTGCGGGTCGGGGTCCAGCCCGGGGGATGCTCGGGTTTGATCTACCAGCTCTATTTCGACGAGCGGACGCTCGACGGTGACGCGATCCGCGACTTCGACGGGGTCGAGGTGGTCGTTGACCGGATGAGCGCCCCGTACCTCGACGGAGCGACGATCGACTTCACCGACACGATCGAGAAGCAGGGCTTCACGATCGACAACCCGAATGCCGGCAGCTCCTGCGCCTGCGGAGACAGCTTCAGCTGACCGGATCGGCCTTGACCGGTTTCGCGCCGGTCGAGCCGCCGATCAGGCGCCAGATCCGGCTGCCGAGAAGGTAGGCAGCCAGGGTGGGCAGGAGCAGCGCCCAGAGCTCGATGGTGGCCATCATCGATATCGGTTTGCCCGGCGCCGGGTTGGTGTCGACGGCGCAGGTGATCCACGGGATCAAGCGTGGCCCGCCCTCGACTCGGCCTCCGGAAGCATCGGCGGCCAACACTCCGTCGATCCAGGCGGTCGTGCCGAACAAGGTGATGCAGATGAGGACGGTGAAGACGATCATCGCGGCGACGAGGCCGACCATCCAGCGAGGTCGGTTCACCGGTCCGGCGGCGGCCCGGGCCAGCTCGCGTAGATCGCCCAGACCGCGGCGTGCCTGTTCGAAGCCGACGTCAGCGGTGGCGTCGGCGAGATTGGTGCGCAACTCGGCCCGTCGAGCCCGACGGCCCCGCATCGGGACGCTTTCGACGTCCATCCAGTAGTCGTAGATCCATACGGTGCGGTTGATCCGGAATCGGTCGGTGAGGGTCATCGGAACTCCTCGTGGCCGGGGGAGCGGCCGTCGGTGGCTGCGGATGTGCCCACAGGGTTGGTCAGGTTGTCGGTCAGGTCGGCGACCAGGGTGGTCAGCGTCGCCCAGTCATCGTGTAGCCGGGTCAATTCGGCTCGCCCGGGCTTGGTGATCCGGTAGTACTTGCGGGCTGGCCCGCTGGCTGACCGCTGCAGATAGGACTCCAGGTGACCGGCTGCTTCGAGCCGGGTCAACGCCGGGTAGACCGTGCCTTCGGCCAGATCGGAGAAGCCGGCTTGCTGAAGGCGGTTGACGACGCCATAGCCGTAGCCGGGCTCGGCCTCCAATACTCGCAACAACACGAGCCCGAGCACACCTTTGAGCATCTGCGGGTCGTGTGTGGCCATGTCGACCACACTATGTCTAGTACTCAGCAATGTCAAGTAGCTGGTTTAGCTTGGCTGTGGGGCGCCGAACGGTGCCACGCGTCCTCGGGTGTCTCCGGACACCTCCCGCAGGATCGGGTCGGAGCGCTAGGTTCGTGCTATGCGCGTCGCTGTCACGGGCTCCATCGCCACCGACCACCTGATGACCTTCGGGGGACGGTTCGCCGATTCTCTTGTCGTCGGGCAACTCGACAAGGTCTCCCTCTCCTTCCTCGCCGATGACCTGCAGATCCGCCGGGGCGGGATCGCGGCGAACATTGCTTTCGGCATGGCCAGCCTCGGGCAGCGCCCGGTGCTCGTCGGCGCGGTGGGCGAGGACTTCGGCGACTACCGGTCCTGGCTCGAGCGCCATGGCGTCGACTGCGCGTCGATCCACGTCTCCGACACCGCGCACACGGCTCGTTTCGTCTGCACGACCGACACCGAGATGGCTCAGATCGCCACCTTCTACCCAGGGGCGATGAGTGAAGCGCGGGCGATCGAATTGCAGCCGGTCGCCGACCGGGTCGGCGGCCTCGACCTCGTGCTCATCGGGCCCAACGACCCCGAGGCCATGCAACGGCATACCGACGAATGCCGCACCCGGGACATCCCTTTCGCTGCCGATCCCTCCCAGCAGTTGGCCTGGCTCGACGGGCCGGGCATCACCGGGCTCATCGACGGGGCGGCTTTCTTGTTCACCAACGAATACGAGTCCCACATGATCCGGCACAAAACCGGCTGGAGTGACGCTGACATCGCCAGTGCGGTGACCGTCGAGGTCACGACCAAGGGCAAGGACGGCGCCGTCATCCGTCGGCAGGGCCAGGCGCCGATCGAGGTGCCCGTGCTGCCGGACGTGCACCCGCTGGACCCCACCGGTATCGGTGACGCTTTCCGCAGCGGTTTCCTCACCGGCCTGGCTGCCGGGCTGCCCGATCGGCGATGCGCCGAACTCGGGTCGACGCTGGCGGCATACGTCATCGAGACGGTCGGCACCCAGGAATACCGCCTCGGCCAGCAGGATCTGATCGACCGCATCGCCCACGCCTACGGCTCGGCGGCGGCCGCCGAGATCGGCACGCACGTGCGATGCGAACAGCCCTAGCGAGCAACACTGCCGATGGAGCCTGTCGACCCCGGCCCGGCGGCCTACCGGTTCTTCGCCGACCGTGCTGCTCCCGGCGAGGACCTGATCGGTGTCGGTGCTGATCTGCGACCGGCGACGGTGTTGGCCGGGTATCGCAGCGGGGTCTTCCCGATGGGGCTAGGTCAGCATGGTCGCGGACCACTGGGCTGGTGGTCACCGGACCCGCGCGGAGTGCTGCGGCTCGGTGACCTCCGGGTGAGCCGATCGCTTCGGCAAGCGAGCAAGCGATTCCGCGTCACTGTGGACCAGGACTTCGCCGGGGTCCTGCACGGTTGTGCCGACCCACGCCGTGCCGGGCGCTGGATCACCGCCGACATCGCGGCGGCATACACGGAGTTGTTCCGCCTCGGGTGGGTCCACTCGGTCGAGGTGTGGGACGACGACGGCCTCGCCGGGGGGCTCTACGGGGTGGCCGTCGGGGGTCTGTTCGCGGGGGAGTCGATGTTCTTCCGGGCGCGGGACGCCTCCAAGATCGCTCTGGTCGAGCTGGTGCGGCTGCTCGACGACGGTGACCCCCGGCGCTTGCTCGATGTGCAATGGGTCACCGCACACCTGGCCTCGTTGGGAGCGCAGGAGATGCCCCGTCGGAGCTATCTCGGGTTGCTCCAAACAGCCCTTGAGGCTCCGACTCCGAACTGGTCGAGGTGATGGCTGCCCGGCCGTCGTGTCGGGTTGCTGTGGAAAGGACGTGGGCAGGTTAACGCCACCCCTGTCGACAACTCGGCGTCCGGCCACGGTAGTCTGTCCACACCACACGAGCAGTCGACTCGACCCGGGAAGGTGCCCGTTGCGCAAGCAGGTCCAGCTCCTCGCCGCCAGACGGCGGGGCTTCATCATGTTGGGGCTCGCCGCCTTGGCCGCGTTCGCCCTGAGTAGTTGTGCCAATGTCAACAGCAGCGCGGGCACCGGTTGGCTGCCGACCGGCCCTGACGGTGCGAACGTCACGACCGAGACCGAGCGGATCACCACGTTGTGGGTGGGCACCTGGGTCGCCGGTTTGGCCGTCGGTGTGCTCGTCTGGGGTCTGGCGATCTGGTGCATGGTCGCCTACCGGCGCCGGAAGGGCGATCCGGAGCTGCCGCCGCAGCTGCGGTACAACGTGCCGATCGAGCTGCTCTACACGGTCGTGCCGGTGCTCATGGTCGCCGTGTTGTTCTACTACACTGCCCGGGACGAGGCCGCCATTCTGGATACCTCTCCCGATCCGGACGTGACGATCAACGTCGTGGCCAAGCAGTGGTCCTGGGACTTCAACTACCTCGAGGACGGCGTCTACGAGACCGGGGTGCACTCCGAGATCGACTCCGGAGGCGCCGTCACCGGCACCCCCCAGCCGGTGCTCTACCTTCCGGTCAACGAGCGAGTCGAATTCGTGCTCACCGCCCGGGACGTCGTGCACTCCTTCTGGATACCGGCCTTCCTCGTGAAGATGGACGTCATTCCGGCCTATACGAACAAGTTCCAGGTCGAGGCGACGCAGGTCGGCGAGTATCAAGGGAAGTGCGCCGAGTTGTGTGGCGCCTACCACTCGCAGATGCTCTTCAAGGTCAAGGTCGTCGAGCGTGCCGAATTCGACGCCGAGATGGAGCGACTGCGCTCGATCGGTCATACCGGCATCCTCAACGCCGACCTTAACCGGGAGAAGCTCATGCCGGCTGAGGAAGAGAAGCTCGACAAGGCCATCGAAAGGGCAAGGAGCCAGGGATGACCGCGACGATCGACCGTCCCGACACAGCTCGGGTCCGCCACCCGCGCAACGCTCCGGGAACGACTTTCTTCAAGTGGATCACGACCACTGACCACAAGGTCATCGGCAACCTGTATTTCATCACCTCGTTCGTCTTCTTCCTCATCGGTGGTGCGCTCGCGCTAATCATCCGGGCCGAGCTTTACACCCCGGGCCTGCAGGTGGTCGACAACCCGGAGCAGTACAACCAGCTGTTCACCATGCACGGGTTGATCATGCTGTTGCTGTTTGCGACCCCGCTGTTCGCCGGGTTCGCGAACGCGCTCGTGCCGCTGCAAATCGGTGCCCCTGACGTGGCTTTCCCGCGGCTGAACATGTTCGCCTACTGGCTGTACGTCCTCGGCGGCTTGATCGCGGCGCTCGGCTTCCTCACCCCACTCGGTGCCGCCTCGTTCGGCTGGTTCCTCTACACGCCGCTCTCGAACGCCACC
The DNA here is from genome assembly GCA_002748155.1 of Actinomycetales bacterium. Taxonomy (GTDB): domain Bacteria; phylum Actinomycetota; class Actinomycetes; order Actinomycetales; family Dermatophilaceae; genus Phosphoribacter. The sequence continues at coordinate 75,350 of PDRO01000010.1, forward strand.
TATAGTCCGGGATTGGGCTCAGACCTGGGTATTTTCGGTCTGGCTATGGGTGGTTTCGGCACCATCTTCGGCTCGGTCAACTTCATCACGACGATCATCTGCATGCGAGCTCCGGGTATGACGATGTTCCGGATGCCGTTGTTCACGTGGACGGTGCTCGTCACGTCGTTGCTGGCCCTGATCATCTTCCCGGTGCTCGCAGTGGCACTCTTCGGGCTCGGCGGTGACCGGCGCTTCGGGATGCACATCTTCGACACCGAGGCCGGTGGCGCGCTGCTGTGGCAACACCTCTTCTGGTTCTTCGGCCATCCGGAAGTCTACGTGCTCGCCTTACCGTTCTTCGGCGTGGTCAGCGAGATCTTCCCGGTCTTCTCCCGGAAGCCGCTGTTCGGCTACAAGACTCTCGTCTTCGCGACCGTCGCGATCGCCGCGTTGTCGGTGGCCGTGTGGGCGCACCACATGTACGTCACCGGTCAAGTGCTCTTACCCTTCTTCTCGATCATGACGATGTTGATCGCGGTACCGACCGGGGTGAAGTTCTTCAACTGGATCGGCACGATGTGGGGTGGGTCATTGACCTTCCGGACACCGATGATCTGGGCGCTGGGCTTCTTGACCACCTTCCTCTTCGGTGGCATCACCGGCGTGATGATGGCCAGCCCGGCGATCGACTTCCACATCTCCGACACATACTTCATCGTTGCTCACTTCCATTACACGATCTTCGGCACGGTCGTGTTCGCGATGTTCGCCGGCTACTACTTCTGGTGGCCCAAACTGACCGGGCGAATGCTCGACGAGACGCTGGGCAAGATCCACTTCTGGATGTTGTTCATCGGCTTCCACGCGACGTTCCTCGTCCAACACCTGCTCGGCCAACAGGGCATGGCCCGCCGGTACGCCGACTACCTGGCCGAAGAGGGCTTCACCGTGGGCAATCAGATCTCCACCTTCGGGTCGATCCTGCTCGGTGCTTCCATGCTGCCGTTCATGTACAACGTGTGGAAGACCTGGCGCACCGCACCGTTGGTCGAGGTGGACGATCCGTGGGGTTACGGGGCGTCGCTGGAGTGGGCCACGTCGTGCCCACCGCCGCGGCACAACTTCAACAGCATCCCGCGGATCCGCTCCGAGCGGCCGGCCTTCGACCTGCACCACCCGGACAGTGCACCCCCTGAGGGTCCGGCGCCCGACCCCGACATGCTGACCAAAGTCATGGGTCCGGCTGAGGTCGGCGAGACCGACGAGGCGAAGGAGTAGCCCATGCGCGCTGCTATCCGCATCTTCCTCTCCTTGCTGCTCTTCTTCGTCTGCGTGACGCCCTTCTACGCCGCGTGGCAGCAGCGAAACTTCGGAGACCTTCGAGACGTCGCTGGCCCGGTGGCGCTGTTTATCACAGCGCTCATGATGGGCATGGTGGCCTGGTATCTCAGTGTCACCCACAAGAAATTCGACAACGGCCCCGACGACGATGAAGAAGGGGAGATCTCGGACGTCGCCGGGGACTATGGCTTCTTCACCCCGTATTCGTGGTGGCCGCTCTGGCTTGGACTATCGTGTGCTGTCATCTTCGCCGGGTTGGCAGTCGGGTGGTGGCTGTTCATGGTCGGCGTGATCCTCGCGCCGATTGCGGTCGTTGGATGGACCTTCGAGCACTACAAGGGTGAGCACTCCAACTAGAGCACTCCTCGAAAGCAACCCGGACACTATGGCCCGAGACCATGGTGTGTCGTTGGATCAAGTTGCGGTATCCGGAGGTTCTCGGTGCCGACGGCGCGTAAGTCGCGGTCCCGGTTCGCATCGTCCGGATTGAAGGGGTCAGCACGACGCGGTGCGAGCTGACCTGGCCGCCGCAACACTCGGCTGCTGCGGTCGAGGCGGTGGTTTTTCAGACGTTGGGGAGCAGCCACCCGGGGATGCCACGCATTGGTCCACCCGGTTCATGGCTGCTGTAGCGGGGATAGCGCCCTCGAAGGTGGCGCGCATCTGGGAGTCCGACAAGCGGGTTCCGCATCCGGCGGAGAGCATCACGTTCGCTGTCGGCCCGGGCTTCGGGCCAAGACCGAGAACGTGATAGGGCTGTGCCTCAACCCGCCTGCGCCACGAAGCGCCGATGAGTCGAGCGGAGGCGAGAGACCTTCGCCACCGCACCTGTCGCAGCAGGAGCGGTGAAGCTGGGGGCAGCCTGAGCCGAGAGGTGCCGGTGGTGGCGGGAGCAGCCCCGACCACGACGGGACGCGTGAGTACTGCCAGATGACGTGGGTCCGGCAAGCGTCATGGAAAGGAGTTGTCGACGGCACGTGAAGACTGACCCCCTGGCGGCAGTTGGGAGTTGACCCACATGCTGGTTCTTGGGCCTGTGTTCGAGGTCAGGAGGAAGTGGGTGTTGAACGCGGAGGACTGTGAAGCGCCCCAGATTCTCTGCCATTCCTGCGCGGGTTGCGGCTCTGGGTTGAGGGTCGGGTTGGTCCGGTTTGGGGGCATCGGCGGTGACGTCCCGGTCGAGCAGGTCACCGGCCCGCGTGCCGTCCGTGGCCGGGATCGTGGTCCGGACCCCCCGTGGAGCGCCTGATCCCTTCCAAGCCACAGGATCTTGATTGCCCGATCCACGCTCCCGCACCAGGCGTGCGGTGTCGTACGGCGCACGAGCGCGGTCATCGTCCGTCGCCCGTAGAGACCTTCTGGTGTCATCCGGCGCACGCCCTGATGGCCGACCTGCCAGGCGAGGTCTCGTCCCTGGGTGGTGACCGTGGCGTCGCTGATCGTCCAGGCTGCGACAGGGGCGGGTGGTGCGCGTCCAGTCTCGGTAGGTCCGCGCGGCGATCTGGCAGCCCTGCTCGCGCAGGACCCGGCAGATCGGATTCGACCCAATCGAGGCCCGGCCCAGGATCTCAGTGTCGTCCTCGAGTCTTCCTCGAGCCGGCGCACCGTGGCCTTGAGGTCCGTGATCTCGGCGAGTTCCTCGCTCGTGGCACCCTGGCGCTGTCCGCCGTCGATCTGGGCCGGACGACCCAGCGGCGCACCGTCTCCTTGCCGAGGCCCTCCCGACGTGCACCAGACTCAGCGGCCGCGGTCAGCCAGGGGTACCCCGGCACGTGCTCCAGCACCTGACGCACGCACCGCTCCTTAACCCTTCGGATCGATCCTCTTCGGCATGGTTCGCATCCCTGCCAACTCCCAAGGACGCGGCATCAAACCCTGGGCGGTTCACCCGAACAAGCGCGCCATCGCCGGTCCTTGATCAGACTTGACATGCACCTCAGATCATCCTGGGGAAGGTGCGCCCGCCCCGCGCTACCTCGCTGTGGGCCATCCAAGAAATCCTGTTCATTGCTCACTACAGACTACGGAGCTGGGCTATCGATGTAGGTCTTGGTTGAAGGCAGATCGAGTAGCTTGAGGAACGCTGTGGCAGCGGGAGTTCGCCATGTGCCGGCCCAGATAAGGTACTCGGTGCGCATCGGAGCGTCGTCGATCTCGATGGTCACCACTCCTGCGAGCTGGGGAACGTAAGCAGATGGGAGCAGCACGATACCGAGTCCTTGTTTCACGAGTCTCACCATCATGAGGTCGACGGTGGTAACTTCGAAAGCAACTTCGCGGTTCAAACCGGCGGCGGCGAATGCCTCATCTGACTGGGCCCGACCTGCGGTATGTGCCGGAAGGTCGATGAACGTCTCGGTTGCCAGTTGCGCGAGAGTCACGACATCGTGAGTCGCAAGATGATGGTCCGGGGAGACAACTGCGACCAAACGGTCGGTCCCAAGCTTGCGGACACATACACCCTCCGGACGGGCAGTGGTTGGTAGCCCCAGGAAGGCGACTTCGATCACGCCCTGCTTTACCTGCTCCACTAGGTCGAGGCTTGCGCCCACCCTGATGTTCAGCTGGACACTGGGGTGTTCCCTTCGGAATCGGCTTAAAGCCTGGGGGATGTCAACTGCTGCGACAGTCGGGATTAGACCAAGCGCGAGCCTTCCGCGAACCTCTCCCGTCGCGGCGGCTACGTCAGCGATAGCACGCTCAGCCGCGTTGAGGCTTGCGCGAGCCGCAGCGACGAACGCCTCGCCGGCTGGCGTGATCCGGACGTGGCGGCTGTTGCGCTCGAACAAGGGGGCGCCGAGCTCGCGTTCGAGGCGGGCTACCTGACGGCTCAATGCTGACTGTACGACCATGCATTGCTCAGCTGCTCGGGTGAAGTTACTAGTCTCCGCGACCGCGAGTACGTAGCGCATCTGCTGAAGCTCCATCGATCAATGCTACTTGGGCATCGCTGCTGTCGCAACAATCTGTTGGACTCATTGCTTGACATCCAGAAGACTGGGCCACATGCCCCGGTCAACAAGCCATGAGGCCACCAGAGCATGGAGATGGAAATCGTCATGAGCTCTTCACAATTGAGTCCGATCCACATATGGGTTGACCCACGGTGCCCGTGGGCGTGGATTACCTCACAATGGCTCCTCGAGGTCGAGCGAGTCCGATCCGTCGGCGTTCAGTTCCACATCATGAGCCTGTCCGTACTGAACGAGAATCGCGAGATTCCCGAGAAGTATCGCGAGGCGCAAGCAGAAGGATGGGGTGCCGTCCGAGTCTGCGTTGCGGCAGCCGAGAATTACGGTGACGCGGTACTGCGACCCCTCTACCTAGCGATGGGAGCCAGGATCCACGTGGACCGCGGTGGTCTCGGACCAGAGATGATACGCGCAGCTTTGCGCGACACCGACCTGCCGGAAGAAACTGTCGACGCCGCGTCGGATACGGCATATGACGGCGCTCTCAGGGCCAGCCATCACCGCGGAATGGACCCAGTGGGTCAGGAGGTGGGCACCCCAGTCATCCACATAACTAGTCCCGCAGGCGACCAAATCGCCTTCTTCGGCCCTGTCTTGGGAATCATCCCGCGAGCAGAGGCGGCAGGCCGCCTCTGGGACGGAGTCCTAGCGGTGACCTCCACGGAGGGCTTTTCGGAATTGAAGCGAAACAGGGACAAGGACCCAAAATTCACGTGAGGGAAATCCCAGGAAACACGGCTTTCCGCCCGTCGGATTTAGGACCATCACGCAGTTGGTCCGGTAAACCGAACGCTTACCTGACGACGTTCGGCTGACCGCAGACGCGGCAGTGCTGCCCGCTCGGTTGACGTACTCACTGCAACCGCAAGAACCACTAGCCGGGCAAGGAGAAGAACATGATCAGGAAACTCGATTGCCAAGGACCTGTGGTGCCCATCACAGTTAATGCAGTAGATCACGTCGTGCTTAACGTGAAGGCTGCCCACCGGTCTCGTCACTACTGCGCTGAGCTACTTCCACTACCAGGTGAGCGGGACACCGAATGGGAACGCGGCGATGTCGGCTTCTTGCCGATCCGTATCACCGACACGACGATAATCGATCTTATCGAACAACCTCGTGGAACACCCAAGAACGTCGATCACATGTGCCTCGTGGTGGAACCCCTGGACTGGGACGATTGGCCGGGAAACCGAACGATCGAAACCGAAAAGCGACAGTGCGGTCGTGGGGCCAGAGGGCTAGATGAGTCAATCTACGTCCGCAACCAGGGTGACAACTTGGTCGAGTTGCGATGGTACCGAGACGATACGAGCCGGACGAACGACCTCCGAGCGGAAGAATGACATCTTGACAGCTAACAAGTTTACCTCAGACTCTCATCGATTCGATGGCCAACTACTTACGGATGAGATCTCGTGTGAGGAGGCCTCGGTCGACTTCGGTCATTTAGTCAAGAAAAGCCCCCGCTCAGTGCTCTATCCCGGCTCGGTGCAGGACATCGTCGACGCGATGGAGTTGGCCAGCAGCAATGGCATGAAGGTAGCCGGCCAGGGGCGCAGGCACTCCGTGTTCGGTCGCTCTCAGACCGAAGACGGCATCGTCATCGACATGTCTGGTCTGGCTCAGGTTTATGATGTGACGCAATCCGACCGCGGCACAGAAATAACAGTCGAGGCTGGCGCAACTTGGCGCGATGTCTTCACGGCAAGCCTCACACGCGGTTTCACCCCACCCGTGCTCCCCGAGTACCTCGACCTCTCCGTAGGAGGAACTATCATCGCGGGGGGTATCGGTGGCACAAGCTGGCGAAACGGAACCATCGCCGACAATGCTCTCGAACTGCGCGTGGTGACCGGAGATGGGCGCCGTATGAGCTGTTCCCGAGAGGTGAACGCCGACCTATTTGACGTTGTCCGGGCTGGGTTAGGTCAAGTAGCTATCGTGGTGCAGGCGACCCTGCGGCTGGTACCAGCACCACTCTACGTCCGCCGATACCAACTCATGTACCCGGACCTCAGCACCATCATCACTGACCAGCGCCTTCTAATCCAACAAGGTCGCTGGGACTACCTCCAAGGGGCTGTTACCCCACACATTGACGGAGACGCCTGGCTGCACACGATCGACGGTTCACTGCTTGTTTACATCGAAGACGACAACGTCCACGACCCTCTCGACGAACTATCTGACGACCGCGCGCGCGCCACTATTACAAGTAAGGACTACCCCACCTACGCGAAACGGTTCGATTCCCTTGAAGCGTCGCTTCGTCAAACAGGGAACTGGGACTCACCACACCCCTGGCTGTTCACTTTCCTCGGTCAGGCGTCCGCAAGGAACACTATAGAAGACACCATGTCGGAGCTGTCTGCCGAAGACCTCGGAGAAGACGGCCGCATCGCGGTGTCACCCCTCTTCACGAACGCCATATCAAGCCCACTCTTTAGAATGCCCTCGGAGAACATCGCCTATACGATGAATCTATTCAGGTACGCCACACCCCAAACAGCTTCAGAGATGGTCTCTGGCAATCGCAGGATCTACGAGCACGTGCGTTCGCTGGGGGGCACGCTGAATCCAGTAAGCGCTTTGCCGATGACATCCGAAGATTGGGAAATGCACTTCGGCGCAGAGTGGGAACGGATCGCGACCGCGAAAAAGAAGTACGACCCAAATAACGTCCTGACTCCCGGATACGAAGTTTTCGAGCATATCGCGAAGCTAAAAGAAACAGGGCGTTTCGTCCACAGAGATTGCTAATTAACCGGATTCTCACATTCCCTCGCAGTGGAAAATGAACCCTAGTTGTGCGCGAGGAGTCGCCCGCATCTCCAGCGGCTCGAGATCCCTACGCCCGCCCATCGTACGGCCGGAACCGCCACGGAAGGGAACCCTCGAAACTCAACCAGCGAGAAAACGTGCAACTGATCAACTTGAGGTCGACAGGAGGCATGAATGGTCGACACACACATGACACATTCCGATACCCGAGGCTGGCTGGGAGTAGCAGCCATCACATCAGCCCTGTTCGTGTTCCTCACCACAGAGCTCATGCCTGTGGGACTTCTCACACCAATCGCATCCAGTCTCAACGTCACCATTGGCACCACTGGCCTAATGGTCACACTCTATGGAGTATCCGCCGGGCTGGGCGTGCCATTTCTCGTGGCCTGGACTCGTCGCCTGAACCGTAGATGGCTGTTATCCGCTCTGTTGGCGGTCCTCGTTATCGGAAACATTATGACGAGTATCGCGCCCACATTTGCTTTGGTGCTATTGATACGCCTGGTGATGGGTTTTGCGAATGGTATGTTCTGGGCGATAGGCGTGAGTATGGCGATGCGCATCGTGCCGGGGAAAAAGGCGAGCAAGGCCGCTGCTGTCGTCATGTCTGGGATATCTATCGCCATGGTGGTCGGCATTCCCTTGGGCACGCTTCTCCAAGACATCACAAACTGGAGGACAACTTTCATGATCTGGGCTGGGCTGAGCCTCATCGTGTTCGTAGCCGTGAGTGTTGCAGTGCCGTCCCTCCCATCCGCCAACGCTATCTCTGTCCGAGAGGTGTTCGGCTTGCCAGTGCACAACCCACGCCTGGCGCTCGTACTGGTCACGGTTGTGTTCTTTGTGCTGGGTCACTTCGGGGCGTACACATTCGTCCGCCCATTCTTGGAGCAAACAACCGGCGCCTCACCAGGCTTCATCATGATGGCCCTCATGGTGTTCGGTATCGGTGGTGCCGCAGGCAACGTCATCGCCGGAGGAACGGTTGCGAAGAGCCTGCGCTCAACATTTCTCGTTGGGAGTGGCCTGCTCATTGCGTGCCTAGTGACTCTGATCGCATTTGCCCAAGTCGGCTGGATAGCAATGGTCGCTCTGGGCCTGTGGGGAGCCGCCTTCGGTGCAGTGCAACTGAGCCAGCTCACGATGACCCAGATGGCAGCACCCCAAACGTTCGAGGCAGCAATGTCTCTGAACACGCTCGCATACAACACCTCGATTGCTATCGCGGCCTTCATCGGGGGTTTCCTGGTGGACAGTTGGGGAGTCCGAACCGTCGCCTGGTTCGGAGTTGCGATGATGGCGGCCGCCATTGCGATGGTCTCGACCAACCGGACGGCGGGCGAGAAGGCCCTAGGCTCAGCAGGGTCAGCGCGTAGTCGTGGTTGAGATGGTCTGACCTGGGAAGACGTGGTTGGGACACGCCGTGTGGGGGGTGCGGGGTCGGACGCGGCCCTGGCGCTGATCATGGGGTTGGCACACCTTCACGATCAACAGAAAGCCGCGGCCGCGAATGACATCTTCCCCGATCGGGGCCGTGTCCGATGGCTCCGCAAGAAGATCCCGGACACCGCTGCCGCGCCCTCTGCCCGAGCACAGAACGTGACAGTCGCAGCCTTGTGGAGGTTTGGCGGTGGTTCCTTATCCGCGCCGACGCCGGGGTGTGCGGTACCCGTTGAGGCCGTTGTCGGCTGCGGTGGTGTGCGATGTTGGCCGGGTCGCGGTCCTTCGCCGCGATCCGTGAGTAGATCGCCGATCTGCCGGCCACGGCTTGGACCGACTTCGGACTAGCCGACCTGCCCCGGGCGGGTCCACTCTCTGGCGGCTGTTGACCGCCGTGGACCCAGCCGGGTTGCAAGAGGTTGCTGGTGCGGGGTTACAGACCCGGCAGGTCATGGGCCACCCTGATCGAACGTCGCCGCTGTCGTGGTCGGCGGGTGGTGGTCGTGGACGGCAAGACGATGTGGGCTACCACGCGCGGCGTGGGGCGCGAGCAATGAGCCCTGAAAGCCCTCACCGTCACCAAGTCCGCCAGCGGGCTCGGGTTCCCCGGTGCCGCCCAAGGGATCCAGTCCACCCGCCGCACCCGACGAATCACCGCCAGGTCCAGCACAACAAGCTCGTCGAATCACCAAGGGTGGTTCACAACTCTGCAATGATCCTGGTCCGGGGGAGTCAGTCCCATCCCAACTCCTTTAGTCGCTCGTCGTCGATCCCGAAATGGTGGGCAGCCTCGTGGACGACCGTCACCGCGATCTCGTCCAACAGCTCGTCGTGACTCGCACACATCCGCTCCAGCGGGCCTTGATAGAGCGTGATCTGATCGGGCAGAGCACCGGCGAACCAGCCGTCCCGGTCGGTGAGAGGGGTGCCTTCGTAGAGACCCAGGCATTCCGGCTTCCCAGGGGGAGGCTCCGGCTCGACGAAGACGGCGACGTGCCGCAACGATTCCCGGAACTGCTCGGGAATCAACTCCAGGGCGTCCTCGACAGCTGCGTCGAACTCTTCCCTGGAGAGCCGATAGGCCGGTTGCCGGTGACCACTCACGGTGCCATGGTAGGACCGTGACCGACCTCCATCGCTGCGTGTTGACGGCGACCGTCATCAGGTACGGGGACGCCGGACTACGCCCGCGAGGGGGCTGACACCGCGTGCGGATCACGGTCCGGGTGCGGCCCGGTGCGTCACGCACCAGGGTAGGTGGGCGGTACGGCGAGGGGGAGCCCGCCGTGCTCGTCGTCGCGGTCGCCGCCCGGGCTGTGGGCGGGGCGGCAACGGCCGCAACGTTGGCGGCGATCGCCGCCGCCTTCGGAGTCCGCCCACGGCAGGTTCGGTTGGTCAGCGGTGCTACCAGCCGCACCAAAGTGGTCGAGCTGGATCTCGGGGACGAACAGCGCGGTGCGGCACGATTGGCCGAGCTGCTTGCTGGAAGATGACCGGGCAACCTCATCGGGATATCGGGCGCATTGGGCTATCCGGCGATATCGGTCCGCATGCAGAAGGGGAGCCGACCTATGGCCGGACTCCCCTTCGTGGCGACTGATCTGGTCTCAGTCCGTCGTCAGTGCGGGTGTTTGTCGTGTTTGACGGCAGTGTGGGAGCCGCCACCGGCCGGGATAGCCTCGTGCTCGCCGTGGTGGTGTGCTGCCGCCAGCTCGGCCGGAGTCACCGGCTCGACCCGGTCCTTGAAGTAGAAGCGCGACCACTTGGCCCGGCGCCGAGCTTTACGCACGTCCTTGGCGGCCACGCCGTTGGCGTCGCTCGGCTCGGGCAACGGGAGCGGCTCGGGCGACTCGTAAGCCACGAGGACCCAGCGTTCGTATTCGTCGAGGTCTTCGTGCTTCTCGTAGAACTTGCCGTCCGGCGTACGGATGATCGTGCCGCTCTCGCGACCGTGTAGCACCTTCTCACGATCGTGTCGTTGCAACGACAGACAGATGCGCTTGGTGACCCAGAAGGCGAGCAGCGGGCCGGCGACCCACAGGATTCGGAACAACTCCGTCACGTCGTTGATCGACAGGCTGAGTTTGATCGCCAGGATGTCGTTGCTGGCAGCCAAGGCCAGCACGACGTAGAACGTGAAGGCCCCGACACCGATCCCGGTGCGAACCGGAGTGTTGCGGGGACGGTCGAGCACGTGGTGCTCGCGCTTGTCGCCGGTCACCCACGACTCGATCCACGGATAGACCCCGGCGAGCGTGTACATGATCGGGATGAGCAGGACTGCGCCGATGATGATGTTGAAGCTCCAGGTGAATCCGAACAACTCGAATTCAAGGAACCCGGGCAACAATCGAAGCGCTCCGTCGGCGAAGAGCATGTACCAGTCAGGCTGGGAACCGGCCGTCACCGGTGATGGGTTGTAGGGGCCATAACCCCAGATCGGGTTGATCGTCACGACCGCCGAAATCAGGGCCAGGGCTCCGAAGACGATGAAGAAGAAGCCGCCCGCCTTGGCCGCGTAGACCGGCATGAGAGGGAAGCCGACGACGTTCTCGTCGGTGCGACCCGGGCCGGGGAACTGGGTGTGTTTGTGCACCATGACGAGCAGGATGTGGGCGGTGAAGAGCCCAATCAGCAATGCCGGCAACAACAGTACGTGGAGCGAGTAGAGCCGTGGGATGATCGCCTCGCCCGGGAAGGCCCCGCCAAAGAACAGGTAGCTCGCATACGTGCCGACGACCGGGACCGATTGGATGAAGCCCTCGGCGGCGCGGACACCGGTGCCGGAGAGCAGGTCATCGGGCAGCGAGTAGCCGGCGAAGCCTTCCACGATCGCCAGCATCGACAGGATGGTTCCGATGACCCAGTTGACTTCACGTGGCTTGCGGAAGGCACCGGTGAAGAAAACTCGCATCATATGCACGGTGATCGCGACGCAGAACATTAGGGCTGCCCAGTGATGGATCTGCCGGATCAGCAGGCCGCCACGGACGTCGAAGGAGATGTCGAGGGTCGAGGAATAGGCCTCCGACATGATCACGCCCTGCAACGGGATGTAGGACCCATCGTAGGGAATCTGGCCGACCGAGGGTACGAACCAGAAGGTGAGGAAAACCCCGGTGAGCAAGCAGATGACCATGGAATACATGGCTACTTCACCGAGCATGAAGCTCCAGTGGTCGGGGAACACCTTCTTGAGCATGAAGGCCCCGAGTTTGGCGATGCCGGTGCGTTCGTCGGCCCAGCCGCCGATCTCGGCGGCTTTCTGCATGCGCGCACTGCGGGGCTCGGTCACCTGCGGATCGTCGTCGCGTAGGCCGGCGGCGGACTGTGGCGTATCTGGCGTGCTCACTTCAGGCGCTCCCAGTAGCTCGGGCCGACAGGTTCGGCGAAGCCTTGCGGGGCGACGAGGTAACCCTCGTCGTCAACGGTGATCTTCAGCTGGGGTAGTGGCCGTTTGGCTGGGCCGAAGATCACCTCGCAGTCACGGGTGACGTCGAATGTCGACTGGTGGCAGGGGCAGAGTAGGTGATGAGTGATCTGTTCGTAGAGGCCGACCGGGCAGCCGACGTGGGTACAGATCTTCGAATAGGCGACGATGCCCTCGTAGCCCCATTCACGGGTCTTCACACCCAGTTCGTCGTCGGCGAAGTCGTCCGGGTGCAGCCGCATGAGCAGCACGGCCGCTTTGGCCTGTTCTTCGAGGATGCCGTGAAACTCCGCGTGTCCTTCGGCGATGTTATGCTCCCGCATCTCCTCCAGGGTCGCCGGCATGACGTGGTACACCGAGCCGATGGTGACGTCGGCGGCTTTGATCGGAGCACCGGTTGGGTCCGTGACCAAACGGATCGGCTTGCCGCCGGGCTCGACGTCCCACAGGGTCCGCTTGAGGTCGTCCAGGGCCTTGGTGGGGTTGCCGAGTGAGCCGACGAGCTGCACCCCGAACGGCAGCACGAACAAACCCATCGAGGTGATCGCCAGCCCTTTGATCATCGGGCGTCGGGCCAGTTGGGCTGATTTAGCACCACCGGCGAGCAGGCTGTCGACCTTCGCGCGTGTTTCGTCATCGGAGCGGATCGGGTGACGTTCTTCGACGACTTCCTCGTCGGACATGATCGTTTTGGCCCAGTGCACCGCACCGAACCCGATCCCCAGCAGCGACACGGCTAAAGTCACACCCAGCAGCACGTTCAGGGTCAGAGTCGTGCCAACGAAAGGGACGAACACTTGTGCGTCATTGGGCACCGCGAAATAGGCGACGACGAAACCGAGTGTGCCCAGGATCGACAGCCCGAAGAGCGCCGAGACCTGTCGGGCTGCCCGCTTCGCTGCCCGCTCGTCGTCGTCGGCGGCCCGGTGCACGTGCGGCGGTAGGCCGGGGTTCTCGAAGACAGCCGGAAGCGCAGCCGACGTGGTGTCGCTGTCGGTCGTGGCAACCGTGCCGGGCTCGGTGGTGGTGCCCTGCTCGCTCATACTCGTCGATCCTGTTCGGTGCGGTGGAACTCAGGGGCAGGTCAGGCGGCCTTTTGGCCGAGCCAGTAGGCGCAGGCGACCATCAAGGCTAGCCCGAAGACCCAGACGAACAAGCCTTCGGAAACCGGCCCGAGGTTGCCTAGACTCATCCCTCCGACGGCTGGCTGGTTCTCGACCGTCTTGAGGTAGGCGATGAGCTTGGCTTTGTCTTCGGGGGTGAGGTTGCTGTCGTTGAAGACCGGCATCGACTGGGGGCCGATGACGAGGGCCTCGTAGATGTGTTTGGCCTCGACTCCGTAGAGCGGCGGAGCGTACTTACCGCGGGTAAGCGCGCCCCCGGAGCCGGCGAAGTTGTGACACATGGCGCAGTTGACCCGGTAGATCTTGCCGCCCTCGGCTACCGCGTGGGCGTATTCGGAGCTGTCCGGGTCACCTTCGAGGGTGTAGTCGGACTCCTGAGGGATTGCCGGGCCCGGTGCCAGGGCGGCCACCCAAGCGGCGATGTCGGCGATCTCCTGGTCGGTGAACTTCACTTCTTGCTGGCGCGGCACCTGGACGTTCGGTCCGGGGCTGGGCATCCGGCCGGTCCCCATCTGGAAGTCGACCGAGGCCGCCCCGACTCCGACGAGGGTCGGGCCGTAGGTCGTGCCTTCGGCCTGGACGCCGTGGCAGGTGGCGCAGTTGGCCAAGAACAGGTCCTCGCCGACCTCGGGATTGGTTGTTTCCTCGGCGGACGCGGTGGCCTGAGCGGGCTTGGGAGCAAGCAGCGAGTACGCCGTGCCGACGAGTGCCAGACCGATGAGCAGCAACAGCGCAGTGGCGGCGGGGTGGCGGCGGCGGGCGGCCAAGGCGTTCACGATGGGGTCCTGTCCTGGAGTTGTGTCGTGACCGGAGGTCTGGGTCAGGGTGTCAACCGATGGCTATTTCAGCAGGTAGATGACCGCGAAAAGGGCGATCCACACGACGTCGACGAAGTGCCAGTAGTACGAAGTGACAACGGCGCCGACAGCCTGAGTGTGGGTATATCGGCGGGTGGTGAAGGTGCGGCCGATGATCAGCAGGAAGGCGATGAGGCCCCCGGTGACGTGCAGTCCGTGGAACCCGGTCGCCATGTAGAAGATCGACCCCCACCGATCGGAGCTGAGCGTGACGTTCTCACTGGTCAGGGTGGCGTACTCCCACACCTGGCCGGCGATGAAGACCGCCCCGAAGAGGTACGTGAGGACATACCACTCGCGCATGCCCCACGAGCCGATCTGGGCCAGTCTGCCGGTGCGTGCTGCCTGCCCGCGTTCGGCCTTCATCACCCCGATCTGGCACCACACCGACGAGATGACCAGGATCACGGTGTTGGTCACGGCGAACGGGATGTTGAGCTTCTCGGTCTGCTCGGCCCAGAGCTCGGGTGACACCGAGCGCAGCTGGAAGTAGATCGCGAAGAGGCCCGCGAAGAACATGAGTTCGGAGGAGAGCCACACCATGGTGCCGACCTGGACCATGTTGGGCCGGGTCGCCGGGCCGTGCCCGGTGCTCACAGGGTGTGCTGGGATCGCCGATGCTGTCGCCACGGGCGACATTATGGCGCGTCTCGACTCGCGGCGGGTGACCACCCCCTACGTTTTTCGTCACAGCTGTCGGTTTCCTGGGTGTGAGTGGCAGCTGCAAGGGGGCCTGCCGGTGCTCACGGAGTGGTCACTGTGGTGTTGCCGGTGGCATCGCCGGGTGGCACACGCCACTACGATGGCGACCATGAGCCCCGCGCAGCAGGCCCCTGGCCAGGTTCGGCAAATCACCGTCTTGCTGTACAGCGACGACGTGACCGTCCGCGACGCCGTGCGGTTGGCGGTGGGTCGGCGCCCGGCCCGTGACGTCGAGGTCGCGGCCTGGCGTGAGTGCGCGACTCAGTCGGCGGTCGTCGAAGCGGTCGAGAATCAGCACTTCGACGTGTTGATCCTCGACGGTGAGGCCACCCCCATGGGCGGGATGGGCCTGTGCCGGGAGCTTAAGGACGAGATCTTCCACTGCCCGCCGGTGCTCGTGCTGACCGGTCGCCCACAAGACGGCTGGTTGGCGGCCTGGTCACTTGCCGACGAGGTCGTGCCGCACCCGATCGACCCGGCCGCTCTCGCCGCTGCTGTGAGCGGTCTGGCACGGTCCGGTGCACCGGCCTGAGGCCGGGCGCGCTCGGTGAGCTCCCGGCATACCCACATGACCAGCCCAGCATCGCCGGCTCCCACGTGGCCTGATCTGCTCGCCCGCCTGCTGGGGCGGGTCGACCTCAGCCAGGCCGAGGGCGCTTGGGCGATGGGTCAGATCATGGCGGGGGAGGCGTCACCGGTGCAGGTGGCCGGTTTCCTCATGGCGTTGCGCGCCAAAGGCGAGACGGTTGACGAGATGCGAGGGCTGGCTGACGAAATGCTCGCTCATGCGATCCGCATCCGGGCGCCACATCCGAGTCTGGATATCGTCGGCACCGGTGGTGACCGAGCACACACCGTCAATATTTCGACGATGTCGGCGATCGTGGCTGCCGGGGCCGGGGTCACAGTCGTCAAACACGGCAACCGGGCGGCGTCGTCATCGAGTGGTTCAGCCGACGTGCTGGAAGCGCTCGGTGTGCAGCTGGCGTTGCCACCGGCTCGGGTCGAGGCGGTAGCTGCCGAGGCGGGGATCACCTTCTGTTTCGCCCAGACGTTCCATCCGTCGATGCGGCACGCCGCCGCAGCCCGGCGTGAGCTCGGGGTGGGCACCGCTTTCAATTTCCTCGGACCGCTCACCAATCCTGGCCAGCCGACGTATGCCGCCGTCGGGGTCGCCGATGCCCGGATGGCTCCGCTGGTGGCCGGGGTCTTCGCCGATCGTGGGCAGGCGGCAGCTGTCTTGCGCGGTGACGACGGTCTCGACGAGTTGACGCTCGCTACCGGCTCGACGGTGTGGTGGGTCGACGGCGACACCCACGCAGTCACCGAGAGGCACTTGGACCCCAGGCAGCTGGGGCTGCGCCTGACTCCGACCGAGGCGCTGCGCGGCGGGGACCCTGCTCACAACGCCGAGGTCGTGCGAGAGCTGCTCGCCGGCCGGCCAGGTCCGGTGCGCGACGCGGTCGTGCTCAACACGGGTTTGGCGTTGGCCCTGGCGCAGAGTTCGTCCGCACTCGGCGCAAGCGACGACCACGCGTGGCACGCAGCCGTGCGTGAGGGCATGGATCGGGCCGAGACAGCCCTGGACTCCGGCGCCGCCGCCGGGGTTCTCGAGCGCTGGGTGGCCGCTACCGGCGCTTCCTAGATCGCGGTCCCACCAACCTGCAGCCGGTCAGGGCTCAATCCAAGCCCAGGCTGAAGGCCGCTTCCAGATCGTGTCGCGAATAGGTGCGGAAGGCGATATGGGTGGTTGTCGCGGTGACTCCGGGGACTTTGGAGAGCCGGTCGGCGATGACGTCGGCTAGGGCTTCGTGCTCATGGACACGGACCATCGCGATCAGGTCGGCATCCCCGGCGACCGAATAGACCTCGGTCACGCCGTCGAGGGCGGCGATCTCATCGGCGGCTTCGGGGATCCGGGAGACATCGCAGCGGACGAGGACGATGGCGGTGATCACGCTCCCAGCCTAGCCAGCCCACCGGTTGGTGACGTCGACTCGGGTGATGACCTGGGTATCGACCCTGCTCGTGACGTGTCGGCCAGCGCGGACCGAGCGGCTTGGGCACCGCCGACCGGGCAGCTCCACTCTCCGTCGAGAACCACGATGCGCACTCCCGGACTCTCCAGCCATCGCAGCACGAGCTCGGCCTCTTCGGCGGATGCGGCCGGAGCCGGGGCATTCGGCGGGGTGACCACTTCGGCGGTTGCCTGCAATGCCTCGACATAGACCGTCGGGTCGGCACCACGTGGCACCAGGCTCGTGCCGGCAAAACGCCCGTGCCGGACGCAGATCAACTCCCAACCACCCTCCTGGACTCGCCGCGCGGCGACGATCTCGGAGTTGGTGGCCAATGGAGCCAGGCGTTGGGCCCGGGCCGTTCCACGGAGCAGATGGGCGAGCCGATCGCGGACCGCGGCGGCATCCTCGAAACGCTCTTGGTCGGCCAGCAGCCGCATGCGCGCGTGCGTGGCCGCGACGAACGCGCGACTGTCGCCGGTGAACAGGTCGTCGGCAGCGCGGGTATGCCGGGCGTAGTCGCTCGGGTCCTGGCCACCTTCGCACGGGGCGTCACAGCGACCCAGCTCGGCGAGCACGCATGCCGAATCGTGCGGGCTGGCCGACAACCGGGTGGTGCATTGTCGCAGCGGCACGATTTCGTGCACGGCGGCCACTGCGGCCTCGGCGGCTTGTCGTGAACTGAACGGCCCGGCATACCGTGCTCCGGCCGCAGAGTCGTCGCGGACTTCACGCACGATCGACAGCCGTGGGAAGTGTTCGGCCGTGAGTTTGACCCACACGGCGCGTTCCGGCCGGGTCGAGCGGCGGTTGTAGGGCGGTTTGTGGGTGGCGATCAGCCGTAACTCGCGCACTTGCGCTTCCAGAGTGGTCTGGCAGACGACTGGGTGGATCGACTCGGCGAGTGCCACCATCTCGGACATCCGGGTGCGTTGCTCGGATGCGGTGAAGTACGAACGAGCTCGGGCCCGGATGTTGGTCGACGTGCCCACGTAGAGCGGCCGCTGCTGGGCGTCACGGAAGATGTAGACCCCGGGCTCGGCCGGCAGGTCGTCGGCCAGGAATCGTTTGCGCCGCTGCGCCGTGGAGACCCGTGAGGTGTAGCTCTGCAACTCCTCCAGCGAGTTCACGCCGATATTGCCGACCCGAGCGAGGAGCCCGTGCAGCACGTCCACGGTGGCGCGGGCGTCGTGCAGAGCTCGGTGGTCAGGGGTGACTTCGGCGCCGAAGAAGGCTGCAAGCGTAGCGAGCTTGTGATTGCGTGTTTCACCACGCGGGACGACGTGGCGAGCCAGAGTCACGGTGTCGACGACCGGGAAACCCGGCCACGGGATGTCGAGGCTCGCTGCTGCTGCCTTGAGAAAAGAGATGTCGAAACCGGCGTTGTGGGCCACCAGGACCGCGCCTCGGGAGAAGTCGAAGAATGCCGGCAGCACAACCTCGATCCGGGGCGATTGAGCCACCATGGTGTCGCTGATGCCGGTGAGCAACTGGATGAACGGTGGGATCGGCAGCCCGGGATTGACGAGCGTCTGGAACTCGCCGAGCACCTCGCCGCCGCGGACCTTGACCGCTCCGACCTCGGTGATGGCGGACTCGCGGGCACTGCCGCCGGTGGTCTCGAGGTCGACGACCACGAACGTGACATCGTGCAGGGGAGTGCCCAAGTCGTCGAATGTCGCTTGGACTGACTGCATACCAAGGACGCTAGAGCCTGGGTCTGACAAGGGTATGGAGGCGCGCAGGGCGGCCGGGATGTCAGACCCGGCTCCTACCCTCGCGGGCATGATGATCGACTGCACGACCTGCCCAGTCCGCGAAGTCAGCTGTGCCGACTGTGTCGTTACGGTGCTGCTATCCGATCCGGGCCTTGAGACGTCCGTGGTCGCCGCGCCGCCGACGGTTCCGGTCTCAGCCGGTGATCCAGCGGAGAGTCACTCACGCGATGCACCCCTGGACCCAGGCGAGCAGCACGCCGTCGGCCTTTTCGTGGCGGCCGGACTCCTCGGCCAGGATGTGGCACAAGGACTGCGCGCTGTCGTGGAAACACCGTGGACTTCTTCCCAGCGCACCAACGGGGCATCAGGTGCGTCGCGCCCACCCCGGCGTGATACCCGGGGAGCGAAGGTCAGCTGAAGGCATCACGGCGTTGACTGAATCCATCATCGGCATCCGGGAGGCTCGGCCATGACAGAGCGGCTCCAGTGGGTAGAGTAATTCGATGGCACTCGGGGACGTTGAGTTCGAGGTCGACGGTGCCTGCATTACCGGGCGGGTCGGCGGAAGCGGTGTGCGCACCCTGGTGTTCGTACACGGCATCATGGTGAACAGTCACGTCTGGGATCCCCTCGTCAAGGCACTCAGCGGGACCTGCCGACTCGTGTTGCTCGACCTCCCGCTCGGTGGTCACCATCGCCCCATGAATCCCGATGCCTCAGGAGAGCTGGCGGACCACGCCGCCCGGGTGATCACAGTTGTCGAGCAGTTGGGGACCCAGGCCGTCCTCGTCGGCAGTGACACCGGCGGCGCCATCGCCCAACTCGCTGTGGCAAGTCGACCCGACCTTTTCGAGGCACTCATCCTCTTCCCGAGTGATGCTTTCGGCAACTGTCCGCCCTTACTGCTGCGCCCACTCGTGCAGCTGAACAAGGTTCCCCGAGCCATCCCGGGAGTCGCCAAGCTGCTCCGCTATCGCGTCCTGCAAGCGATCGTGATGAAGCTCGTGTCCAAGCGCGGTCACTCCGCTGAGACCTTGAACGACCTCGTCGGGGAGCTGCCCCGCAACAAGGGCGTCCAACGGGATCTCTCCAAGCTGATCGCTGGGCTACGCCCCGAAGTCACCGACGCCGTGGTCCCCGCACTGGCCAACTACACGGCGCCCGTTCTGATTCTCTGGTCTCGTCGTGATCCTCTCTTCCCGGCAGCCCACGCCCATCGACTGGCCGGCATCTTCCCAAGCGCGCACGTTCACTTCGTCGACGACAGCCGGGCCTTCATCAGCTTGGACCAGCCCACCTCGGCTGCCGAGCACATCCTTGGCTTCACCCGTCGAACACTCGGCCAGTCGCAACCGAATCGCCGGCTCCGGCGCGAGTCGTGATAGTCGGGCTGGGTCCTGCTCAAACAAGACCGGCCGCGGCGACCAGGACGGCCCGTCGTAGACCTGTTGCCGTCACGAACGTGCCGACGGAACCATCCGGCCAGACTCTGGCAGGCTGCCGCGGTGATCCTGGCGTCGGTCGGCGTGGTCGGATTGATGTGACGTGACGCGCTCGAGGGCATGCCCTCGGAGGCTGCCGCTCTGGCTCGATCGTCGTAGCATCGTCGGGTGAGCCGCATCCCCCTTGTCGCTGGTCGTCGGGTCGTGACTGGACTGCTCGCGGTGATGTACCTCGCCGGCACCAGTGCCTGCACACTCGGGCCGGGGACCGACCCGAGTATCTCCTCGGTGAGTACCGAGAATAGTGACGGTGCGGAGGCGTCGGACGCGACCGGGACAACCGCCCCGGAGTCCGGCGCGGCATCCGGGTCGGTGGTGACCTCGACCGACGACCAGTCCCTGGGTGTCTCGGCCGACCAGGCAGGTGCCGCAGTGAAACAGCTGCTGGTCCAACGAGCTGACGCGCTGCTCAGCAAGGACCGGGCCTCGTGGATCGCCACGACGGACCAGACTGACTCATCGGCCGCCGCCGAATTGGCCGCCTATGACTCGCTTGTGTCACTGCGGGTTCCCGATCTGAGCATCGGTGAACCGGTCGACGTACGTCGCCTCGAGGAATCGGCCACCGGCTCGGCTGCCCCGGGCCGATGGCAAGCAACCGTCGAGGTGAGCTACCAATTGCCCGGCGACCGGCTCCCGCGGCGGAGCACTCGCACGGTGACCTTCGTGCAACGCGGCGCAGACTGGCGGATCCAGCGGTGGCTAGGACCCCAAGACGTATGGGAGGCATGGGACCTGGTCGGTGTGCAAACTGCTCGGACCGAGCACGTCCTCGTCATCGGCAATGCACCGATGGACACTCTCGTCGACCGAGTCACCGAGGCCGAGATCGGCCATGCCGAAGTGGTCGAAGTGCTCGGCCAGGCACCCAACGCGATCGTGATCGTGCCGGCCACGGCTCAGCAAGCTGCACGTCTGCTTGGCAAGCAGGACGCCGCCGAGATCAGCGAGGTCGCTGCGACCACGTCGGGAACGCGACCACCCGGCAAGCCAGCCGGGGCCGATCGTGTCGTGCTCAATCCCGAGGGATGGGGGCAACTGACCGGCGTGGGTCGCCAGGTCGTCATGACCCATGAGCTGGTCCATGTCGCTCTCCGCGCGACGAGTGCGGCCGACGCTCCGATGTGGCTCTCGGAGGGCCTGGCCGAGTGGGTGGCCTACAAGGATGTCGAGATGTCGCCGAAACTCGTCGCTGCGTCGTTCCTCGACGACGTGCGTCGCAATGGTCCCCCCGAAGACCTGCCAGCAGACACTGAATTCGACACCAGCACAATCGACCTCGCGGTGAAATATCAGGCTTCCTGGCTGGCCGTGTCACGCATCGCCCGGGACCACGGCCCGCAACAGCTGTTGGACTTCTACGGTCAGATCGCCGGTTCGACCGTGGGCTCGACTGGCGCCGTGCCCACCGGTTCCTCCGGTCCGACCCCGGCCGATCTCGACACCCGCACAGAGCGGGCATTCATCGACCAACTCGGTGAGAGCAGAGCCGAATTCGTGCAACTCTGGCGTGCCGAGCTGGTCGCTCTGGCGCGCAGCTGACGTGGAGAGTCATGACTCCTCCTGATCACGAACCCGGCTCGCCATGGAGCATCGTCGGCGAGGTCCCGGCAGGCCCGTCTGCATCCGGACCGCGCGATAGCGTACTGCTCATGTCCAGTCTCACCCAGGCATCGATCCTCATCGATGCCGATCCAGGGATGGTGCTCGACATCATCGCTGACTTCGAGGCCTACCCTGAGTGGGCTTCGGACGTGAAGCGGGTTGAGGTGCTCTGCGAAGAAGGCGACGGCTGGGAGGATCGGGTCGAGTACACCTTGGATGCCGGGGTGATTCGAGATACCTACGTCCTGGAATACGAGTGGAATATGGCCGACGACGGCACCGGCGTAGTGTCCTGGCAGCTTGTCGACGCTAGGGTGCTGCGCACGATGAACGGCTCCTACACCATCGCGCGGCATCGCCGGGGAGGCACCAAGGTGACCTATCGACTCGCCGTGGACCTCTACCCTCCGTTACTCGGGGTCCTCAAGCGCCTGGCCGAAGAGCAGATCGTCAACTCGGCCCTACGAGAGCTCAAGGTCCGCGCCGAGGCCTGAGATGCACAGACAGCACACCGGGCGAGAAGAGGATCCAGTGGGGTCAGTCGCAGAAGAGGCTGCCCGGCTGATCGGCCTGTTCTCCAGAGGCTTGACCGAGGAGCAGATCCGGCAAGCAGGTGCCCGGGCCTCCGGCGCCGGTCGAGACCACAGCAAGAAGGGCCGTGGCCGTGCCGATGACACGGCTTGCCCGACGTGTGGGCACGATCCCGCTGTGCCACAGGCAGATTCGACATGCCGGAGTTGTCCAGTATGCCGGATCGTCGGGACGGTTCGCCGGGTCAACCCCGACGCGCTCGATCGGCTCGCGGACGTCGTCGACTTGGTGAGTGACGGCATACGGGCGTATGCCGCGAATCGGCGCCGTGCGGCGGCGCGCGAGGCTCGTGCCCGGGCGGCCCGGCAGGAGCGGGAGCGGCGCCGAGCAGCATCGGACGTGCGAGATGTCACCGCAGAGTTCTTCGGCCCGCACGAGACGGGCCCGGACGACCCCTACGGTGACGACCCCTACGGTTCAGTCGATGCCGACGACATCGACGACATCGGCGACTTCGATGACACCGGCGACTTCGATGACTTCGACGATGCCGGAGAAACCGAGTCCGACGTCGATGACGATGCGTCGGTCGACGATGTCGACGAGGACGTCGTCGACCCTTCGGATTCACCGACATCGCGCCCCGGACTGTGCTGACGATCGGGATCGATATCGGCGGCACCAAGATCGCCGGAGGTGTGGTCGACCCCGACGGGCGGCTGGTGGCTCGAGCACGGGCGGGCACCCCGGATCGGTCGACGTCCGCCGCCGTGGTCGAAGACGCTGTTGTCGGGGTGGTGCATCAGCTGATCGACGCAGTCGGGCAACACCGGATCCAGGCAGTCGGGATCGGCGCCGCCGGATTCGTGGCCGCTGACCGGGCCACCGTGATCTTCGCCCCGCACTTGCCTTGGCGTGCCGAGCCGTTGCACGATCGACTCTCGGCACGGCTCCGACTGCCCATCACGATCGACAATGATGCGAACGCGGCCGCCTGGGCCGAATACCGATACGGCGCCGGTCGCGGCGAGACCCACATGCTGATGGTCAACCTCGGCACCGGGATCGGTGGCGGCATTGTGCTGTCGGGCCGGCTCGAACGTGGCCGTTTCGGGATCGCAGGTGAGTTCGGTCATCAGCAGGTCGTTCCCGAGGGCCTTCGCTGCGAGTGCGGCAATCGTGGCTGCTGGGAGCAGTATTCGAGCGGCAACGCGTTGGTCCGCGAGGCCCGGTCGCTCATCGACGCCGGATCGCCCATGGCGCGCGAGCTGATCGCGCGGACGGGTGGTGATCCGGGGCGGCTCACCGGGCCGCTCATCACCGAGGCGGCCCGGGAGGGGGATCGCACCGCCATCGAGCTGCTTGCCGATGTGGGGCAGTGGCTCGGCGTCGGGATCGCCAACCTCACCGCGGTCTTCGATCCCGGACGCGTCGTCGTCGGGGGTGGGGTGAGTGCGGCCGGTGAGCTGCTGCTCGGACCTGCTCGCGCCACGTTCCGTCGGCAGCTCACCGGTCGCGGACACCGCCCCGAGCCGGTTGTCGTCGCTGCTGAACTCGGCAATGACGCAGGGGTCGTCGGTGCTGCGGATCTCGCGCGCCTAGCGGTGGCCGGGGAGTCAGCGGCTGGGCAGCCATGACCGCCGGACGTCCCAGAACCGGACGCGTGCCGATGCTGGTCCGGATAGTGCGGCCGGGTGTCCTAGACCCGGGCTCCGTCGTCGTCGGGGTCGCGGTCTCGCGAGCCGCGTAGCACGAGCAGCGCGAAACCTGCCGTCATCACGACCACACCGATCGCGACGTACCAACCGGGGTCGGGGGTGCCGGAGAAAGCAGCCCAGAGCACGAGGAGTGGGCCCAGGACGATTCCGCCGAGAGCTAACCAGTAGGTCGCGTCGTGCGCGGGGGGCAAACTCGGGTCAGGAGGCTCGAAATGCTCCTCGATCTCCGGGGGAACGTGAACCCGCCAGCCGGTGTCGGAGCGGGGTGGTGTCGCGGCCGGATCCGCAGTGCCTTCGCTGGTGTCAGGTGGCTCCACAGACCGCTCCGGCGGTTGCGGGGCGGGGCCGATCTCGGGCGGGGCAGTAGCGTCGGTGGGAGCGTCGAGATCCCAACCGGACAGGACGGACTCGAAGCGTGCGTCGAGTTCGGCGCCGCGCAGGTGTGGCTCGTCACGGTGATCGGCCATGGGTCTATCTTGCGCCACGGGCGAGGCGGAGCTTGCCAGCCCCACCGCCGCACCCGCACCGGTCAGTGTCGCAACCGCTCGATGAAGGTGACGGATTCCTTGAAGATCCGGTCGGCGTCGTTGTCGAGGGTCGCGACGTGGAAGGAGTCCTCCAACCAGATCTGGGTGACGTCGTTGCTGGCGATGCGCGACAGGAAGTAGTCGGCGCTGATCGGGGGAATGACATGGTCGACCCGGGAGCGCATGAGCAGCACCGGGGTGCGCAGCTGCGGGAGCGCCTCACCGACGACCTTCCACATCCGGGTCTGGGAGTACATCGCCTTGAGCGGGTTGACTGGGTAGGCCAACTCGGTGACGCCGGGCTTCTTGATGTCGTCGGCCACCCCGGGCATGGTCGGGATGATGTGTTGCAGCACCGGCAGGATCTTCAGAGCCGGGTGGTTGTGCTTGAACATCGGGTTGACCAGGACGATGCCGCGCAGATCCCGGTGCTCGAGGGCGAGCTTCGTGGCCAAGGTGGCGCCCATGGACAGACCCACGGCGAAGACCACCTCGCATTGATCGCGCAGAGTCTCGAACTCGGCGTCGACGGCCGCATACCAATCGGTCCACTCGGTGCGTTGCATGTCCTGCCAGCGGGTGCCCATCCCGGGCAGACGGGGCAGGCGCACCGAATAGCCCTGGTCAGCGAGGTGTTGGGCCCACGGCCGCATCGACTGGGGGGTGCTGGTGTATCCGTGGCAGACCACGACACCAACTTCGTTGCCGTCGTGCGAGAAGGGTTCGGCGCCGGGCATGACGGACACGCTGTGCTCCTTGGCTGCCGACGCCACTCGCGTCGGCCGGGTCGAGGACGGAGGTGTGAGATCATGCTCCCACGCCGTCGGCAGGTGCCGCGAGTAGCTCTGGCACCGCCGATCACACGGGAGGTAGACACTGCGTGTTCTATTGGTTCCTCAAGATTTTCGTCGCCGGGCCTCTGCTCAAGGTGCTCTACCGGCCTTGGGTGGAGGGTGCCGAAAATGAGCCTGAAACCGGTGGGGCACTCATGGCCAGCAACCATCTGTCCTTTTCGGACTCCTTCTTCCTGCCGATCGTGCTCAAACGACGGATCACCTTCCCGGCCAAGATGGAGTACTTCACCGGCAGGGGTGTCAAGGGCAGGCTCACCGCCGCGTTCTTCAAAGGGGTGGGGCAGATCCCCATCGACCGCTCCGGAGGCGCCGCCAGCGAGGCCGCGATCAAATCCGGACTACGGGTGCTGCGTCGTGGCGACCTGTTCGGCATCTACCCCGAGGGCACGCGGTCGCCGGACGGCAGGCTCTACAAGGGCAAGACCGGCATCGCCCGGATGGCTCTCGAAGCCGGGTGCCCGGTCGTGCCGGTCGCGATGGTCGGCACCGACAAGGCTCAACCGGCCGGCAAGAAGGTGCCCAAGATCATGCGGATCGGGGTGCGCATCGGCAAACCGCTGGACTTCTCCCGCTACGAAGGCATGGAGCACGACCGTTTCGTGCTGCGCTCCATCACGGACGAGATCATGTACGAACTCATGCTGCTCTCAGGGCAGGAATACGTCGACGTCTACGCGACCTCAGTGAAGAAGAACGTGCTCAAAGACACTGTGCAGAACGCCCGGGACACGATGCAGAACGCCCGGGACACGATGCAGAACGCCCGGGACACGATGCAGACGGCGGTCGACTCTGCGGTCGAGACCGTGCACGCCAAAGCCCGGGAGATCCAGGCGGCAGCAGCTGCCGCCGCTGCGGCAGCCCGCGCTGCCGCAGCCGAGAGAACGGGCTCGACGGACTCGGCGGACGACACAGAGTCGGCCGACAGCACTGACGACGCTCCCGCGGTCACCGGCCCAGGCGCCGGGACGGGTGAGCCCGCAGACCACACAGAGGATGGCGAATCCGGGCTCGACGGCGACAACGTGCGCCGCGCGAGCTGAGCCGGCTATTCCGTCACCCTGCCGATCGACTGACGATCGGCTACCGGTCAATAGCCGATCAGCTGAGCGCGGCTACCGCGGCGTCGTAGTCGGGCTCCTGCCCGATCTCCGGCACGAGCTCCCGATGCAGCACGTTGCCTGAGGCGTCGAGAACGACGACCGAGCGCGCGAGCAGTCCACGCAGCGGACCGTCGGTCATGGTGACGCCGTAGTCGTCACCGAACGAACTCCGGAACACCGAGCCGGTCACGACCCGGTCCAAACCCTCGGCGCCGCAGAAACGGCCGAGAGCGAAGGGGAGATCGGCGGAGACGCAGACGACGGTCGTGTCTTCCAGACCGGCGGCGAGCTCGTTGAAGCGGCGCACGCTGGCAGCGCACACCCCGGTGTCGATGCTCGGGAAGATGTTGAGCACGATCCGCTGCCCGGCCAAACCCTCGGACGTGACCTCGGCGAGGTCAGCGCCGGTGACCGAGAACGACGGCGCCGCCGAACCCGGCTCCGGAAGCTCGCCGACGGTGTGGACTGAGGACCCTTTGAATGCGGTGGTTGCCATGGGCAGTTCATATCACGGCCTCGCCCGCCATGCGGAACCTCGTCCCGGCTCCGGTTGGTGCCCAACTACGCTAGCCGGGTGAGCACGAACGTCAACGATCAGCTGCACGAGCAGCTCGCTGCGGCGGCAGCCGATCTGGTGGCCCAGCAGCAACCGACCTGGCCCGACCCGGCCGCCCTGGCGGAAACCGTTGCCGAGCTGGCGTCCTATCCACCCCTGGTGTTCGCCGGCGAATGCGACGTGCTGCGCACCCGGATGGCTGCGGTGGCTCGCGGTGAGGCATTCGTGCTCATGGGCGGCGATTGCGCCGAGACCTTCGACGGGGCCACCGCCAACAACATCCGGGACCGGATCAAGACCGTGCTGCAGATGGCCGCCGTGCTCACCTACGGTGCCTCGGTGCCGGTCGTGAAGATCGGCCGGCTCGCCGGGCAGTACGCCAAGCCGCGCAGCTCCGACACCGAGACCCGGGCCGGCACGACCTTGTCCGCCTACCGGGGTGACATGGTCAACGACTTCGCTTTCACCGAGCAAGCCCGCACTCCCGACCCGAGACGGATGCTGTCCGCCTATCACCGTGCCTCGGCGACCCTCAACCTGGTCCGGGCATTCACGACCGGAGGCTTCGCCAATCTACGGCACGTGCACGACTGGAACCGCGGCTTCGTGCGCACGGCGGCCAATGCCCGCTACGAACGAATGGCTCATGACATCGACAAGGCGATGCGTTTCATGACCGCCTGCGGCGCCGACGTCGACGCCATGCGTACCGTCGAGTTCTTCGCCGCCCACGAGGCGCTCGTGCTCGACTACGAGCGCCCGCTCGTGCGGGTCGACTCACGGACCGGGCGGCCTTACGACACGTCGGCGCACTTCCTCTGGGTTGGTGAACGCACCCGTGACATCGACGGAGCTCACGTCGATTTCCTCGCCAGGGTTGAGAACCCGATTGGTGTCAAACTCTCGCCGAAGGCCGACCTCGACGACGTGGTCCGGATGGTCGATCGGCTCGATCCGCACCGGGAGCCGGGGCGGCTGACCTTCATCACCCGGATGGGTGCCGGCCGGGTGGCCGATGCGCTACCGCCACTCGTCGAGCGTGTGACCGCCTCCGGTGCGCAGGTCAGCTGGATCTGTGACCCGATGCACGGCAACACCTACGAGTCGAACAGTGGCTTCAAGACCCGCAACTTCGACGACGTCGTCGACGAGGTGCGGGGCTTCTTCGAGGTACACCGCCAGCTCGGCACCGTGCCCGGTGGACTGCACGTCGAGCTCACCGGTAACGACGTCACCGAATGCATCGGTGGGTCTCGGATGATCCAGGACAGCGACTTGGAGAAGCGCTACGAGACGGTCTGCGACCCGCGGCTCAACCACGAGCAGAGCCTAGAGCTGGCTTTCGTCGTGGCCGAGATGCTCAGCACGTGAGTGTCGGGGCCCTCCCGGCGCTCCTGCTCGCCCGCCGGCCAACTCCACCGTATACATCGCTGCGACGATCAAGCCACCACCGAGCAGCATCCGGACGGTCACCGATTCACCGCCGAATCCGACTGCGAAGAGGGCGGCGAACACCGGCTCCAGGGTCATGACGATGGCGGCTCGGGTCGCCGTCATGTGAGCTTGCGACCAGGTTTGGATCCACAACGCACCGACTCCGGCGACGATCGCCATGTAGAGAACCGCGACCCATTGCCCCGGCCCCTCGGGCAGGACGAGACCACCGGGTGACGCCACGACCAGACACCCGGCGCCGATGACAATGATCTGCACAGCAGCGATCCCGATCGCTCGTTCAGCGCTCGACCAGCGAGCCAGCCCGATGATGTGCCAGGCGTAGAGCGCGGCAGCGACCAGGGTCAAGGCTTCGCCCAGACCGATCGCCACCCCGCGTAACGAGAGCACCGCCAGCCCTGCGGTGGCCAGCAGCACGGCATACCACGTCGAGGCGGGCAACCGCTCACGCAGCACGGCCGAGAGAAAGACCGGAGTGAGCACGACATAGGTGCCAGTGACGAAACCCGACACCGACGCATCGGTGTGCACCAGTCCCATCGTCTGCAGGATCTGCGCACCACCGTAGAGCCCACCGAGCAGCGCGCCCAGCGCCCAGTCCCGCCGGGACAGCGCCCGCAGCTGCCGGTGGAAGACCCCGGCAGCGACCCCGGCGGCGACAACGAAACGTGCCGCCAGGAAGTCGACCGGCGGCACCCTTGTCACGAGGTCGTGGATGAGGAAGAACGTCGACCCCCAGATCGCCGTGAGTAGGACGAGCAATGCAGTGGCGAGCGATTCGGTATGCCGATGTGCGTGGGTCGTCGGGGACGAACGGCTCATCACAGGGGACGGGCCCGGACTCAGACGATCGTCAAGGTGACCGTCGACCCCTTGCTCACCAGGGTGCCGGCCCGGGGATTGGAGCGACGCACCGTGCCGAACACTCCGCCGAGCACGTTGTCGTAGGCGACCTTGAGACCCAGCCCCTGGAGCAGATTCGTGGCCGGGCCCTTCTGCATGCCGATGGTTCTGGGCACGGTGACCAGGACGGGCCCCTTGGACGGCAGGACGGTCACCGTGTCGCCGATGAACAGGGTGCCGTCGGCCGGGTCCTGGCTGATGATCTGGCCGTCGGGGACGGTGTCGCTGTGGACCGCTTCTTCGACGGCGATGACGAGTCTGGCTTCCTCGATCAGCTGGGTGGCCTCCTTGACGGTCTTGCCCTTCACCAGGGGCACCGGAATCGGCTCGCGGCCCTTGCTGACGACCAGATCGACCGTCGTGTCCCGTTTGACCCGGGTGTCGGCCGGTGGGTCCTGACTGATGACCGTGCCGTCGGGCACATCTTCGCTGTACTCCTCGGCGACCGTGCCGACCGCGAGCTTCTGTTGAGCTAGCGACTGCTCGGCATCGGCGCGAGTCTTGCCGTCGAGTTGGGGCACGGCATACCGCTCCGGGCCTTTGGAGACGACGAGGGTGATCGCGTCCCCACGGCGAACTTCGGTGCCCGAGGTGGGAGCGGAGTCGACCACTTGTCCGACCGGTTCGGTCTCGCTGAAGTCTTCGGTGACCGTCGCGGATAGGCCGACTTGGTCGAGGGCGGCTTCGGCGTCGGCGAGCAGCAAGTGTTTCAGGGGCGGCACCGTGCGTGCCGAACCGGGCCCGAGGAAGGTGAACCAGAAGGCCCCGCCACCGATGACGACGGCCAACACACTGACCAGCGGCCACAGCCACTTCCGGCGTCTTTCGGGCTCGTGGATGATCGGCGAGGGGTCAACCGTCACGGGGTCCGCGACAGACAACCGCTCGGTCTGCGCGGGCAGACCGACGGTCTGTTCGGGACTCTGGGTCGACATTATCGCGGTCGCTGAAGCACTCGCCGTGTTGTCCCCGGCGGCGCTGTTTCCAGTGGCGTCGTCACCCGTCGGCGCTTCTTCCGCAGCGTTGGTGTCGGCACCGGAACCGGCCGGGTCGTGCTGCACCAACACATCCGTCTCGGCACCGGGCTGCGTCTGTGCCCCAGCGTCGGGTGCGTCTTCGGCTGCTGCGTCGGGTGCGTCTTCGGCTGCCACGTCGGGTGCGCTCGACTCCGGCGGCACCGGCGTGGTGTCGATCGCTGGCTCGGGGCCAGCTTCGGCAGCTGCAGCGGGCTCGGGATCGGGTGGGGGAGCTGCACCGATCAGCTCGGGTTCGGCGTCGAGCTCTTCATCGGATAACAGCTCGAGGGACGCTCGCAGCTCGCGGGCCATCTCGCTGGCGTCGGCGGGTCGTCGGCGCGGGTCCTTGGCGGCCGCGTGTGCGATCACCCGTTCCAGCTCGAAGGGCACCGTGGCGACTCGGTCGGAGGCACGAGGCACCGGGCCATGAACGTGTTGGTAGGCCACGTGCATCGGGTTCTGGCCTTGGAATGCCTTCTGACCGGTGAGCAGCTCGTAGAGGATGAGTCCGACGGCATACACGTCGCTGCGTTCATCGGCTCGGTCGCCGTCGAGTTGCTCCGGAGCGAGATAGCTCACCGTGCCGAGCAGGACGCCGGTGGTGCTCGTGCGGGTCGAGGAGGTGACCGCTCGCGCGAGGCCGAAATCGGTGACCTTGATCTTGCCGTCGTGGTGGATGAGGACGTTCTCCGGTTTGACGTCACGATGCACCAAGCCCGCCCGGTGGGCGGCGGCCAGTGCGTCGAGCAAGGCCAAGGTGGTGCGAGTAGCTTCCCGGATCGTCATGGCACCGGTCTCGCTCAACTGGTCACGCAGCGTGCGGCCCTCGACATACTCCATCACGAGGAACAGCTCTTTGCCGCCATGGCTGGTGTCCTGGAAGTCGATCACCTTGACGATGTTCGGGTGTTCGTCCGCGGTTGCCGACAGCCGTGCCTCGCGGCGGAAACGAGCGACGAACGCTTCGTCTTTGGCCAGATCGGGGCGCAGGATCTTGACCGCAACCCGCCGGCCGAGCCGCTCGTCGATCGCCAGATGCACCGAGGCCATACCCCCGTCGGCGATATGTGAAACCAGGCGATAACGCCCGCCGAGCACGCGTTCTTCGCTGTCGGGCGGGCTGCTCGAGGCGCTTGTCGGCACTCCCTGGACCACGGGCCGAGTCTAGTGCGGGTATGGCGTGCACCCGCGCAGACACGATGTGCTGCCGCCCCGGTCGAGGCCGGGCACCGCCCGCCGGCGTCTGAGATGCCGGGGATGAGCCGGTCGGAGTCGCCCGCTACGGTGGCTGTATGGCGGGCACTACTGGGCCGGGCGCAAGCCGTCAGGGGTATCTGGCGTTGCTGCTGATCAACGGGGCGATCTGCCTCGCGTCGGTGATCGGGATCATCGTGGTCCGACCCGAGAGCTGGGGTCTGATCGCGGCTGTCGCCGCAGTGTCGGGCACGATCGCCACCATCTCGGGGATCCGGTTGGCGCGCTGGGACTGACGCTGCTGATCTGGCAGGCTGGGTGCGTGGCCCCACGCAACGTCGAAGACGAGCTCTATCTGGATGACGATGCCGACGAGGTGGAGGCCATCGTCGGTGACTGGAGCTACCTGCCGGAGATTGCCGAGCGATACGGTCTTCCGCTCACCCGGGTGCGTCGGTTCGTGGCCGACCGTGAGCTGATCGCCCTTCGCGTCGGCCCGCGCCGGGCGCTGGCAGTGCCGAACGGGTTCCTCGGTCCCGACGGGCCTCGACCTGAGCTCAAGGGCACGTTCACCGTGCTGGCCGACGGGGGTATGAACAACCTCGAGATCGTCCGGTGGCTGCACACTGTCGACGACACGCTGCCCGGTGGTGGGACGCCGCTGGATGCGTTAACCCGCGGTCGCAAACGTGAGGTGAGACGGCGGGCGCAAGCGCTGGCTTTCTGATCGGGGAACGGGCCAGTATGTCCCACTCACCGACCTCGCGCTGCCGACCAATCAGTGACCCGCACAAGAACCGTCATCGGGCGCGGTCTTGTGGATCGGAGTTGAGGGCGTGTTGTCACGTGTCGCGCGCGGTCACCACGTCGACGAGGTCTTCGAGCACGTCGCAGGCGGGATCGGCCAACAGCGGACCCGCCTCGGCGATGGCACGACGAGCCTGATCAGCGAGCCTCTCGATCTCCGTCTCCACCTGCGCGACAGCTCCGGTGTCCTGCAGGATCCGGCGCAGGGTGCCGACCCCGGCTTGGTCGAGATCGGGTCGACCGAACAGCCCGGTCAACACGGTCCGCTGGTTGTCGTCGGCAGTCTCCAGCGCGTGCGCGACGAGCACGGTCCGCTTGCCCTCACGCAGATCGTCGCCAGCGGGTTTGCCCGTGAGCACCGGGTCGCCGAAGACACCGAGCAAGTCGTCACGGAGCTGGAACGCCTCACCCAACGCCAACCCGTATGCCGACAGCAACGTGAGCGCGGCCTCCGGCGCCCCCCCGGCGAGCGCACCGACGAGCAACGGAGCCTCGATCGTGTATTTCGCGCTCTTGTAGCGAATGACACGTCTGCTGGCCGCGAGCCGTTCGCGGTGGCTGAGCTCCGGCCAACTGCGGACCGATTCGAGCAGATCGAGGAACTGCCCGCCCATGAGTTGGGTGCGCATCTGATCGAAAACCGCTCGGGCGCGGGCCAACTCGTCCACGGGCAGTCCGCTTGTGGAGTAGATTTCGTCGGCCCACTGCAGACAGAGATCACCCGCGAGGATGGCGGCGCCAGCGCCGAAACGTTCGGCGTTGCCTTCCCAACCGCGTTCTCGGTGCCACGATGCCAGGGCGCGGTGAGCTGACGGCATACCGCGTCTGGTGTCGCTGTTGTCCATGACGTCGTCATGCACCAAGGCGGCTGCCTGGAAGAACTCCATGGCTGTGGCCAAACGTACGATCGCGTCGGAGTCGTCGCGTCCCGCCGACCGGTAACCCCAGTAGGTGAACGTCGCGCGCAACCGCTTGCCCCCGGAGAGCAACCGCTCGATGACATCCACGAGCGGGTCGAGCTCGGGCCCGATCTCCTGCAACACGAGTCGTTGCCGGGCCAGCTCTGCCAGCACACCGGCCTGCACCCGGGGGCGCAAGTCGTCGCGGTCCAGCGGGTGGGTCACGGTAGTCCTTCCCAGGGGCGGGGCCAAGCAGCCACGATGGCGCAAGTAAGCCCGCAGTTCTCAGCCTACGTGGCGGCACCGGCGCTGAGCACCTGTGCCTGTGTCGTCCGCGTTGTCTGGGTTGTCTGCGTTGCCGGTGCGGCTCGTAGGCTTGTGGTATGCCGCAGCTGCCGCGCCCCGTGCACGAAGTGCGTTCGATCGTCGAGGCGCTGGCTCAGCCCCAGTCGCGGCCATCGATCAGTTTCGAGTTCTTCCCACCCAAGGACGATGCCGGTGAAGTCGTCTTGTGGGAGAGCATTCGGGCGTTGGAGAAGACCCGGCCGAACTTCGTGTCGGTGACCTACGGCGCGGGCGGTGGCAGCCGCGACCGCACCATCAGGGTGACCGAACGGATCGCCCGCGAGACGACGATGACCCCCATGGCCCACTTGACCTGTGTGGGGCATTCGGTCACCGAGTTGCGCAGCATCATAGGCGGCTACGCCGCCATCGGGGTGCGCAATGTGCTGGCGTTGCGTGGCGACCCGCAGGGTGGGCTGCACCAGGGGTGGGTGCCTCATCCGGATGGCCTGAACCACGCCGAGGAGCTGGTGGCCCTGATCGGCGAGTTGGGGCCGTTCACCGTCGGAGTCGCCGCCTTCCCGGATCGTCACCCCGAGAGTCCCAGCCTCGACCATGATGCCGACGTGCTGGTGCGCAAGGCTGACGCGGGAGCCGCGTTCGCGATCACGCAGTTCTTCTTCACCCGGGAGGCCTACGTGCGGCTGCGTGACCGGGTCGCTGCCCGGGGCTGCACGATGCCGATCATCCCGGGACTGATGCCGGTGACCAGCGTGCGGCAGTTGGCCCGGATGACCGAGTTGTCCGGCCAGCCCGTGCCGCAGGCGGTGACCGAGCGGCTCGAAGCCGTGGCCGACGATCCGGCCGCTGTCCGGGAGGTGGGGGTGCAGATCACCACCGAGTTGGCGCGGGAGCTGCTCGCCGATGGTGCCCCTGGGCTGCATTTCATCACCATGAACCGATCGCCGGCGACGTTGCAAGTCTGGGAGAACCTCCAGGGCGGCACAGCGATCTGAGCCCAAGGCGGGGCTCAGCTGCTCGTCCGAGGGCGAGATCAGGGGTCAGCACACGGTGATCGGTCGACCGCTGGTGAGCTGCACCAACTCGGCGAAACTGGTCTCGAAGACGGTGCGCGGGTGGCCACCGGCAGCCCAGACCGCGGCATACTGCTCGAGGTGGCGGTCGACGGCGGTCAGCACCGGACGCACGTGACCTACCGGGGCGACCCCACCGATTGCGAAGCCGGTGTGCTCGCGGACGAAATCGGCGTCGGCGCGGCCGAGAGCGCGCAAGCCCAGGGCCGCAGCGGTGACCTGCGGGTCGACCCGGTGGGCGCCGGAGGTGAGCACGAGCACCGGCACGGGGGCTTGGTCGTCAGTGGCGCCCGCCGGTATCCCGGCGAAGACGAGAGAGTTGGCGATCTGTCCGACATCGATTCCGAGGTATGCCGCCGCCGCGGGTGCCGTTCGGGCAGCCCCGTCGAGCACGACGATCGGTGCCTCGACCCCGGCGCCGGCCAGGGCCTCGGTGACGCGACGCACCGAAGGGTGCGCCAGGATCACGTCGTGGTCGGGATTACGCGAGCTCGGCGGCATACCCGACACCGTAGCGATCGAGCGGGCCGCGACGACCCGGGGGTTCAGCCACCGGCCGGAGCGTGCCAGATCTCCTGCAGGTAGTCGCGCATCGACCGGTCGGAGGAGAAGAACCCGCAGCGGGCCACGTTGAGGATCGCCGATGCGGTCCAGGCTTCGGTGTCGGCGTAAGCGGTGTCGATCCGCTCCTGCACATCGAGGTAGGACTGGTAGTCGGCCAGCACCATGAAGCGGTCGTTGCCGAGCAGGTCACCGACGATGCTCGCGACCAAGTCGCGGTTGCCGTCGGTGAACGCACCGCTGGCGATCAGGTCCACGGCGCGCTTGAGCCTCGGGTTGGACTCGTAGAAAGAACTCGGCGAATAGCCCTTGGCTTGCAGGGCGGCAACCTCGGGCTCGGTCATGCCGAAGAGGAAGAAGTTGTCGTCGCCGACCAGCTCACGGATCTCGACGTTGGCGCCGTCGTCGGTGCCGACGGTCAGTGCGCCATTGAGTGCGAACTTCATGTTGCCGGTGCCGGAGGCTTCCTTGCCGGCCAGCGAGATCTGCTCGGACAGATCGGCAGCCGGGATGAGCTTCTCGGCGAGGTTGACGTTGTAGTTCGCCGGGAAGGCGACGGCCAGCCGGCCCTCGACCCGGGGGTCGCTGTTGATCGTCGCCGCCATCGCGTTGATGAGGAAGATGATTTCCTTGGCCATGTAATAGCCGGGGGCGGCCTTGGCGCCGAAGACGAAGGTGCGTGGCGTGACATCGGCTGGATCCAGCTCCCCGGAGATGATGCCCTCGTAGAGGGTGACGATGTGCAGTGCCTTGAGCAGCTGGCGTTTGTATTCGTGCAGCCGTTTGACCATGACGTCGAGCATGTGTCCCTCGGGCAGCACGATGCCGTCGCGTTGCAGCAGCAGCGCCCGCAGTTGCCGCTTGTTGGCCTCTTTGGCCTCGCGGAACTGGGCCCGGAACTCCGGGTCCTCGGCGAACGGCTCCAGCGCTTGCAACCGGTCCAGGTGGGCCACCCAACCGACGCCGATGGCGCCGGTGATGATCTCGGACAGGCTGGGGTTTGACAAGCGCACGAACCGGCGGGGGGTGATGCCGTTGGTGACGTTGGTGAACTTCTCGGGCCACAGAGCGGAGAAGTCGGGCAGCACCTTGTCGCGGAGAAGTTGCGAGTGCAGTTCGGCGACGCCGTTGACCTTGGTGCTGGCGACCGTGGCCAGATGGGCCATTCGCACAGCGCGCACCGGGCCGTCCTGGATGATCGACATTCGGCTCACCCGGGCCTCGTCGTGCGGGAAGGCTTCGCGGACCTCGGCCAGGAACTCTTCGTTGATCCGGAAGATGATCTCCAAGTGGCGCGGCAGCAGGCGGCCGAGCAGATCGACCGGCCAGACCTCGAGTGCCTCGGGAAGCAGGGTGTGGCAGGTATAGGCGAAACACTGCCGAGTGATTTCCCACGCTTGAGCCCACTCCATGCCACGGACATCGACGAGCAGGCGCATCAGCTCGGGGACGGCGATGACCGGGTGGGTGTCGTTGAGCTGGAAGATGATCTGATCCGGCAGCTTGGTCAGGTCGAAGTCGTGGGGGAGAGTCTGGTTGAGGTAGTCCTTGAGTGAACAGGCCACGAAGAAGTACTGCTGCTGCAGGCGTAGCTCACGCCCCTGCGGGGTGGAGTCTTCGGGATAGAGCACCTTGGTGATGTTCTCGGCGAAGGTCTGGGCACGCACGGCCTGGGCGTAGTCACCGGAGTTGAAGATCGCCAGGTCGAACTCGTGGGTGGCCCGGGCGCTCCACAACCGCAACGTGTTGACGACGTTGTTGCGGTAGCCGGGCACCATGTAGTGGTAGGGCACGCCGAGCACGTTCCACTCGGGCACCCACCGACTGTGCTCGGTGCCCGCGTCGTCGGTCACGGTTTCGGTGTGGCCACCGAAGTCGACCTGGACCGCCCGCTCGGGGTGTGGGAACTCCCAGGGGTCACCGAGCGACAGCCAGGGGTCGGGAACCTCGACCTGGCGGCCGTGGACGAAGTTCTGCTTGAAGATGCCGTACTCGTAGCGGATGCCGTAGCCGATGCACGAGACGTCCAGGGTGGCCAGCGAGTCGACGAAACACGCGGCCAACCGGCCGAGACCGCCGTTGCCGAGGCCCGGCTCGGCTTCGTGATCTTCCAGGGTCGCCAGGTCGATCCCACAGCTGGCCAGGCCTTCTTCGACAACCTGGGTGAGGTCGGTGGCCAGCAGGGCGTTGCCGAGCTGACGGCCGAGCAGGTATTCGGCCGAGAGATAACCCACCATCTTCGGAGTGGCTTCACGCCGCCGCCGGGCGGTCTCGAGCCAGTCGGCCATGAGGTAGTGGCGCACGGCGCGAGCCAAAGCCAGGTATTGGTCGTTGACCGTGGAGCGGGACAGCGCTACTCCCTGGCCGAAGTTGAGTTCACGGAGGAATTCGCGCACGAAACCGTCGACGGTCTGTGTCGGGCGCACGACC
This sequence comes from Actinomycetales bacterium, assembly GCA_002748155.1. Classification (GTDB taxonomy): domain Bacteria; phylum Actinomycetota; class Actinomycetes; order Actinomycetales; family Dermatophilaceae; genus Phosphoribacter. The sequence goes on from PDRO01000010.1 coordinate 112,761, forward strand.
GGGGCTTTCGCCAGTGCGTGAGTGGGCTCGTTCGCGGTGCCCAGAGTGCGCCGACGCGGCATCGCGGATTCTGGGTTGGTTGCCGGGTCGGCCGGTTGTTCGGTCACGTGTCGCCTCCGAGGTAGTGGGCCACGTCCGCGGGGTGCTCGGTCCACGGGCTCCGTGGGTGCGTCGGCCGTCGCTGTTGCTGGTGCCGTCTTGTCGTCGCGACCTTACCGGAGGGCTCGAAAGCACGGCCAAGGACGTTCGGCCCGCACCCCCTGGGCCCAGGTGGGTGATCCACCGAAGGACTTGACAGGACCGCCGTCGATATGACTAACTTAGTACAGGTGTTCGAAACCCTGGGTGGCCTTTCGACTGATCACAGATCTGATCGACGAGGTGGGGAGTCGGGCCCGTCGATCAGTGGGTGGGTCGAGTCCGCGGATCGTCGAATCATGTCGCAACGAGCCCGAAGGGGTCTGGTCATGGTGCGTCGATATGCCGAGTCGATCACCGTCCGCACTGCGGAGCTGGTGGACGCGGAGATGGTGGGTGGTTCAGCCGGCGGTGGGTCGCCGGAGTGGTTCGAGTGGCGCGGTCGTGGGTATGCCGTGTGCGCGGTGTTGTCCCACTGGCGGGAGCGGCGATCGTGGTGGCGTGACGTCCTCGACACCTCTGGCCGGGGCGGCTCCGGTGAGACACCGATCGCTGCTGCTGCGCGTGAGCGGCAGGTGTGGCGGGTCGAGGTGGTCACGGGCCGTCGCAACCGCGGGATCTTCGAGTTGGTGTGTGACCTGGCCGATCCGCCTGAGTGGCAGATCAGATCGGTCGCCGACTGAGCCAGCGTGAGCAGGGAGGTATTTCGATGAATGCGTCTATCCATCCGATGATCGTCCGGGCCGCCGATACACAGCCCGTAGGTGCGCCGACCGGCGGGTCGGTGCCCGTGCCGGTCGCTGTGAGTGAGCTGCTCGACCGAGCCGAAGCTAGCCTGCAGCAGGCAAGTTTCACCAGTGATCTGGGGGAGCGGTATGTCGCAGCGCATCTGGCCGCACTGCGGGCGGCAGCCGCTGTGCTGGCGGCCCGGACCGCTCCGTCGTCGCCGAGCCGGCCGCGCAGTGTCTGGGAGGTGTTGCCGAAATTGGCGCCGGATCTGGCCGAGTGGGCTGCATTCTTCGCAGTGTCGGGCCGACGCCGGTCGGCGATCGAGCGTGGCGACCGGCCCGTGTCGGCCCGGCAGGCGGATGATCTGATCCGTCAGGCCGAGGCGTTTGTGCAGCTCGTGCACGAGGTGCTCGGGGTCGACCGTCCGGGGCAACTCGCCCTACGCACCCAGTTCCTCGTGCCGGCCACCCGGACGAGCTGAGCGCCACGTCCTGCACGCGCGTCACCAACCTGCTCACGCATCACCGAACCCGCGCTACGCCAATCCGCCGCGTTACGCCGGCCCTGTTTGCGCTGCGCCGATATCTCACCTCGTGGAGTTCGTCATGTTCGACAGTTCGACTGCCGACACCTTCGTGCACCTGCACGTGGCCTCGGGATTCTCGATGCAATACGGTGCGTCGGCTCCCGCAGCCTTGGTGTCCCGGGCCGCGGCCTACGGGCAGCCAGCGCTCGCGCTCACCGACCGCGACGGGCTCTATGGCGCAGTGCGCTTCGTGCAGGCGTGCACGGACGCCGGCATCGCCCCGATCCTCGGGGTCGACCTGGCGATCCGCCCACCGCAACCATCGGTCCGGTCGTCCGCATCGTTCCCGCCGGGCGGGCCACCTCTGCCGAGTTGTCCCCCGGCCCCGGACCGCACTTCGGCTCCGACCCGCACGCCGGTGCGCGGCGGTGCACTGGTCGACCCACGCCGGCCCCGGGTGACCGTGCTGGCCCGAGGCCTGGCCGGCGGGGTCGCGCCCGGGGCCGGTTGGGCCCGGTTGTGCCGGTTGGTGACTCGCACCCACCTGGCCGGTGAGCGGGGTGACCCGGTCACCAGTCCTGAGCTCATCGCCGAGTTGGCCAGTCCGGCCACGGTCGACGAGCCGAGCCCACTCGTCGTGCTGCTCGGCCCCGACTCCGACGTGGGCCGGGCTGTCTTGGCCCGCCGCCGCACCGCTGCCCACGCCGCGCTAGCCCGGTGGCGGGCACTACTGCCGCGCGGATCGCTCGTGCTCGAGGCGGTCTGCCACGGCGGCCCTGACGGCACCCCGATGAGTCAGGGCCACGCCGGACGCATCCTCGCGTTGGGCCGCGAAGCCGGCATACCGGTCGTGCTCACCGCCGCAGTGCGGCACGCCGACCCGGCCGATGCCGTCACCGTCGACGTGCTCGATGCCGCCCGGCGTCTGGTCGCCCTCGACGTGCGCCATCTCGACCGGGTCACCACATCCGGTCACCTCGCGTCCACTCCGGCCATGCACGCCGTGGCCCGTGACGTCGTGCACGCCAGTGGTCCGGGCCTGACCGGCGGTAGCACCACGGTGCGCGACGGGGCCCGGCTGCTTGTGCACGACACTCTCGTCCTGGCCGCCGAATGCGTCCAGGACCCGGCCATCGACCTGGGCATCGGGGGAGTGCACCTGCCCGAGCAGAGCACCCTGGGGCTGGCCCTCGACGACGACCCGCAACAGGTGCTCGCCGCCCGCTGCCGGGCCGCGGTGACCGGGCGTTATCCGGAAGCCGGTGCGCGCGAGCTGGCCCAGGTGCACGCCCGCCTCGATGACGAGCTGGGAGTTGTCGCAGCTCTGGGTTATCCCACCTACTTCCTCACCGTCGCCACGGTCACCGATCTGATCCGTGATCTCGGGGTGCGGGTGGCCGCCCGCGGGTCCGGAGCCGGCAGCCTGATCAACTACCTGCTCGGCATCTCCGGGGTCGACCCGATCCGCTACGACCTGCTCATGGAACGCTTCTGCTCCCCACTGCGGGCCCAGCTGCCCGACATCGATATCGACGTCGAGTCGGCGCGGCGCACTGAGATCTACGAGCAGATCCTCGCCCGCTTCGGTGGGCAACGGGTCACCTGCGTGTCGATGATGGACACCTACCGGGTGCGTCACGCGATCCGGGACGTCGGGGCCGCACTCGGGCTGCCGCCGGGGGAGATCGACACGATGGCCAAGGCGTTCCCGCATATCTCGGCCCGCCATGCCCGCTCGGCGATCGCCGACCTGCCCGAGCTGCGGGTCAGCGGGCTCGGACAGGCTCGGTATGACCTCATGTGGGATCTCGTCGAGCGGCTCGACGGCCTGCCCCGGCACATCGCCCTGCACCCGTGCGGAGTGATCCTGTCCAACACCGCACTGCTCGACCGCACCCCGGTCGAGGCCAGCTGGCTGGGTTTCCCGATGAGCCAGTTCGACAAAGACGACGTCGAGGCCCTCGGACTGCTCAAACTCGACGTGCTCGGCATCCGAATGCAATCGGCGATGGCGCGTGCGGTCGACGAAGTGGCCCGGGTCGACGGCATCCAGATCGATCTCGACGACTCGGCCCAAGTGCCACTCGACGACGAGGCGACCTACCGGATGATCCGCACCACACACACTCTCGGCTGTTTCCAGATCGAGAGTCCCGGCCAACGTGAGCTCATCGGCAAATTCGGGCCGGAGCGTTTCGAAGACTTGATCATCGACATCTCGTTGTTCCGGCCCGGCCCGGTCAAGTCCGACATGATCGCGCCCTTCCTGAATGCCCGGCACGGCTGGTCGAGCCCCGAATACCTCCACCCCACCCTCGTGCCTGCCTTGCGTGAGACCGAAGGCGTGGTCGTCTTCCACGAGCAGGTGCTGCGGATCGTCGCCGAGACCACCGGAGTGAGCCTGGCCCGAGCCGACGAAGTGCGGCGGGCGCTCGGCTCACCTCAAGGTCAGCTGGAGGTCGAGGCCTGGTGGCGACCGGCTGCCCTGGCCCGGGGGTATACCGCCGCCGAGACCGACCAGATCTGGGAGGTGCTGCGGGCGTTTGCCTCGTTCGGCTTCTGCAAGGCCCACGCTGCCGCGTTCGCGTTGCCCACCTATCAGTCGGCCTGGCTCAAGACCCACCACCCGGCTGCGTTCCTCGCCGGAGTGCTCACCCACGACCCGGGGATGTATCCGAAACGGCTCATCCTCGATGACGCCCGGTCGCTGGGCATCGAAATACTCGGGCTCGACGTCAACGCGAGCAAGAGCTGGTATGCCGTCGAGCAGGTGTGCCGGGGCAACGGTGCGGCTGACCCCGATCTGCTCGATCCGCACCCGATCGACTCGCGCCTGCCCAGCCTGCGGCCGGTCCACCTCGATCGGGCCGATCTTCCGGATGGGCGGGGTTACGGCATCCGGGTGTCGTTGAGCGAGGTCAAAGGCATTACGGCGGCCGAGGTCACCCGGATCGAGTCGGGGGCCCCGTTCACCGACCTGGCCGATTTCTGGCGCCGGGCACAAGTGAGCCGGCCGGTGCTCGAGCGGCTCGTGCTGGCCGGTGGTTTCGACTCGATCTACGCCATCCCCCCGGCTCCCAGCAGCGGCGGTGGCACCACCGGCGCTCGCGGCCGGATCACCCGTCGTGACTTGTTGTTGCACATCGCCGAGCTCGACCGGTGGGCCCGGTCGACCGGTGCTAGACCGTCCAGGGCCACCCGGTCAGCGGAACGGTGGAGCCGACGGCCGGCCCAGCCGCCTGGCCGGCTCGACGTCGCCGGCCTTGCCGCAGCCCAGTCACAGGCAGCGTCTCCGGCCGCCACCGCCGACCGGCACAGCCAGCTTGTCCTGCCCCTCGACGACGCACCTACCCTCATCCGGGGTAGTGGGCTGCCCGAGCTGACCGGCTCCGAGCGGGTGCGGGCCGAGCTGGAGATCCTCGGCCTCGACGCGAGCAGCCATGTCGTCGCCGAGTATGCGCCGATGCTCGATGCCCTCGGGGTGACCCGCTCCCGTGACCTGGTCGCGGCCCGCAGCCGCAGCGAGGTCTGGGTCGCCGGGGTCAAGGTCGCCACCCAGACCCCACCGATCCGCTCGGGCCGGCGGGTCGTCTTCCTCACCCTTGACGACGGCACCGGGCCGAGTGACTCCACCTTTTTCGAAGACGTCCAAGGCCCTTATGCAGCAACCATTTTCCACTCCTGGTTGTTGCTCGTCCGGGGGGTGGTGCGGCGCACCGGCAAACGTGGCATCTCACTGCGGGCCACCGGGGCCTGGGAGTTGTCCGGGCTCTGGGAAGGTTTCCGCACCGGCGGCCGCCCCGGGCTGTTGGCGGCACTCGCTGCCGCCGATACTGCGGCCCACGCGCGGGCCGCGGCAGCCGCTGCCGCTTACTTCCAGCCCTACGTCGTGCCCACCGGCACCGGGTGGGCCGAAGCCGGGGCACTGGCCGCCGCAGCCGCCGCCGACGGTAGCCCGGTCGGCGACCGCGACGACACGGCATACGCCGCCCCGGGCCGCCCCCGCACCCAAGGCATTGGGCACGACATCGAGCCTGGCATCGGCCAGCGCAGCCCGGCTCCCGCTTTTCGCTACGCCCATCGGGCCGGTGGTATGGGCGGCGCCAGCCTGCCGGTCGGGCGGCCAGTGCTCGTGCACGCCTCCGGGTTCCGTCAGTCGCCCTATGCCGACACGCGCCCACCCGGCACGGATGTCAAGACTGCCCGAGCCCTCGTCGCCGACGAGGGGCCAACCGGTCATCCGGACGACCAATCGACCAGCGCACCCCGCAAGCTGTGGCACGCCAGTCCCGGAAGCTCGGGGCACTGACCATGATCAGTGCGCACATCGCCTCATTCCCGGGCCAGCACCAGCCGTGCGAGTTCGATCGCCTCCCCGGCCGGCGCCATCGCCTGGTCATCGTCATTGTCGGCGCGGGCGACATCGGCGGCGTTGTTCAGGCTGACAGTCAGGTCGCCTTGGGCTTCGGGGGTGCCCAGGCGAGTGGTCAAGTCAAGACTCAGGTCGAGGGATTCGGTACGGAACGTGTATGGCTCCATTCGGAACGGAGTCGGCTAGCGCGGGGCACTAGGGTGGACGCGTGCCAGACGGAGAGCAGCGCCAAGCCCGTTGGGCGGCGTCGGCCGTGCGGACGGCCGCGTTGTGGGCTGCCGTCCGGGAGCTGGTCGGCGAGCAGGCCCGGCATCTTGGCCGGCCGCTGCGGGTGCTCGACCTCGGTGGTGGCACCGGAGAGCTCGCGGTGCCGCTGGCTGAGCTGGGCTCGGACCTGGTCGCCGAAGTCACTGTCGTCGATCCCAACCCCAACGCGCTGGCTGCATTGGCCCGCCGGGCCGCCGAGCCCGGTGCCGACGTCGCCGCTCGCGTGCACGGTTACCAAGGCGACGCCGACACCCTCGCCGAGGTGCTGCCCGACCACAGCTTCGCGCAGGGCTACGACCTGGTGTGTTGCCACGGGGTGCTCGAGGTCGTCGACGACCCGGCAGCCACCCTCGCGGCGCTCGCCGCTGCACTCACGTCCGACGGGCACCTTTCGCTGCTCGTCGCCGGCCGGTTGGCCGCAGTCTGGGCTCGTGCCCTGGCCGGTGAGCTGGGGCAAGCCCACGGTGCCCTCACCAGCCCGGATGGGCGGTGGGGAGCCAGCGACCCGCTGCCGCGTCGCTTCGACCTGCACGAGCTGCGTGAGCTGGTCACCGCAGCCGGGCTCGTCGAGCACCGCTGGCACGGGGTGCGGCTGCTCGGTGACCTCGTGCCTCCCGCCGTCCTCGACACCGACACCGGCCGAACCGCCCTCATGGCCCTCGAAGAAGCACTCGCCGAGCACCCGGCATACCCCTTCCTCGGTGAGCTCGGCGCCGGGCTGCATGTGCTGGCCCGCCGCGTCTGAGCTGCACCGGCGATTGCCGCCCGTGAGTGAGCTGCTGTGAGCCGCCGCCAATTCCACCCGCCACCACGTCGCGTCACGGGCCCGCCCGACGACACCGGCTGCACCATGCTGCACGTCGACATGGACGCCTTCTACGCCTCGGCATCGTTGATCGAACGGCCCGAACTGCGCGGCACACCGGTCATCATCGGCGGTGGTGGCCGCTCCGTCGTGTTGTCGGCCACCTACGAGGCCCGCGCCTTCGGGGTCACCTCGGCGATGCCGATGGCCCGGGCCCGGCGACTGTGCCCACACGCCACTGTCATCGCGCCCGACCATGATCGGTATGCCGCGATCTCGGCTGCCGTGATGGCCACCTTCGCGGCGATCACCGACCGGGTCGAGCCGCTCTCACTCGACGAGGCATTCCTCGACATCGCCGGGGCGGTGCGTCGGCTCGGGCCGCCGACCGTCATTGCCCAAGGCCTGCGAGACATGATCGCCGACGAGCAGGGCATCACCTGCTCGGTCGGAGTCGCCTCGACGAAATTCGTGGCCAAACTCGCCTCGGGGCTGGCCAAACCCGACGGGCTGCTCGTCGTGCCCCAGGCCGAGGTGATCGACTTCTTGCACCAACTGCCGGTCGGCGCCCTATGGGGGGTTGGCGACCGCACCGAAGAGGCGCTGCAGCGGCTCGGACTACGCACCGTTGCCGATCTCGCTCACACGCCCCTCGACACCCTGCGCCGAGCCCTCGGCGACGCCACCGGCCGGCATCTGCACGACCTCTCCTGGGGCCGGGATGACCGGGCAGTCGTGCCGCACCACCGGGAGAAGAGCATCGGCTCTGATGAGACCTTCGCCACTGACATCGACGACCCGGTGCAGATCCACCGTGAGCTACTCCGCTTGGCCGACCGCACCGCGGCCCGGGTCCGGGCTGCCGGGCTGGCCGGGCGCACGGTGACCCTCAAGGTCCGGTTCGCCGACTTCACGACGATCACCCGCTCACGGACCCTGCGCGAGCCCACGGACGTGTCCCGCGAGATCTTCGCCGCCGCCCGGGCGCTCTACGACGCGCTCGGCTTGCAACGAGCCCGCGTGCGCCTCGTCGGCGTACGGGTGGACGGTCTCGTGCCGGCCGGCCAGGCAATCCACCAATTGCGCTTCGACGAGCCCGACCGCGGCTGGCGGGAGGCCGACCAAGCGGTCGATCGGGCTAGCGCCCGATTCGGCGCCGGCGTGGTGCGTCCCGCGGTGCTCGTGCCCGACGCCCGGAAAGCACCGGGCGGGCCACGGCATCCCGGGCAGGCCGACGCTGGGCAGGATCTCCGGGAGAACGCACCGGACTGATTCCCCGAGACCGTTGGCGGGTCATCTCCAGCTCATCGGCCACCGTGGTCGTCACCTGACTCGGTGCACCGATCACGATGGCCGAGTCGTTGGACGGCCCGAGCACTGGCCGCGGGATCGTGCAGCACGAGCTGTGCGGGCCGGGCGGCAGCAACCGCCAGACAGGCTCCGTAGCCTGCCATCGGTGCCGTCAACTCCTGACAGGTGACCGTGTCGCAGTCACCGAGCTTCGTCCGGGCTTCGGCGGCGCACCACTGGTCGATCCCACCGTCGTGGCCCGAGCGAGTGAGGTCGGCGACTCGTTCCACATCGATTCCGACCGGGATGGGTGCGGTCGCGACGGCAACGAGTAGTCCCGCATGACTGACACTCACATTGATCCCGTCGATCCTCGGCTTGCCGTGCGGCCGCCCACACTCATGGCACCGCCGATCCACCCGAATGGCGCTCGCGTCGAGGTCCAAAGCGTCAGACGCAGCGATCCGGAGCAATGCCGCCGCCACGAGGCTTCGCCCCTGATCGGCCGGGGACCGGTAGCTGCTCGCACGTTCACTCTCCGCCGGTGACACGTAGGCGTGCAGACCGGACTGCGCGAGAGTGAGATACGCCCACCACACGTGCACCCGATTCACTTCGCCACTCACCTGCGAATCCTATCGAGCGCGTCCGTGCCGTGGCCCCGGTTACGCTCGCGGTGAGGCCCGCAAACCGCGGTTCGGATCTCCGAATGAGCCTTGGTTGTGAATGAAAAAAGCCTGGCTCTAAAGGGCTGCCACGCTCGGCGTTCTGAAGAACACAGGAACCTCACTTCTTCAACGCAAATATGCATGCTACCGGCACAATGCTCAAGTTTATCATGGGCGATCTTCGAGGCCAGTAGGCGACCTCATCAGTCAATTATTAGGCGAGGTCATCCAGGCCTGAATACGTATCAAATAGGCTGTTTGTCACGTCATTTCTCGCCGTCCACGGCGCGGCGCCGGATAAGTCCAGGTCTTGACTGAGACGGTGATCACACTCACTGGACTGAGACAGACCTCACACTGCGTTCCCGGCCGGTTGACTATTCCGCAACAGCGCAGTATCGTAAAACGGTCATGGGAGTATCCCTGTCAACCAGAGGAGTCAGATGTCCAGTTCTATAGCAAAGAAGAGCCTGAGGGTCGGTATCGCAGCCCTGGCAGCGGCCACGCTGGGGCTCGCCGCATGTTCGTCAACCGAAAGCTCCACGGATTCCGACAAGAAGTCGACCACGAGCCAGTCGGAAACTGCTGCCGCGGAGACGTCGGAAGCGTCTGCCACCAAGGAAGCTGAGAAGACGGAAGACGCGGGCGGCTACGGCGACAGCGAGGAGATGACCGAGGGCGAGAAGGCCAACGAGGCATTCGAGAACAAGGTCACCGATGCAGAGTTGCTCGCAGGTCTCAAGGCAGGCGGTCACGTTATCTTCATTCGCCACGGTCAGACCAACAAGGACTGGGCCGACCAGGCCAGCCCTGACCTGGATCTGCAGAACTGCGCCACGCAGCGTTCGCTGAGCGAGAAAGGCTGGCAGCAGGGCCGCATGATCGGGGCAGCCTTCAAGAAGGCGGAGATTCCGGTCGGTGAAGTGACCGCGTCGGAGTACTGCCGGGCGTGGCAGACCGCCGATCTGGCATTCGGTATGCACAAGAAGGACCCGGCGCTCAACTTCGCGAAGGCCGAAGAGTACACCGACGCGCAGGTGAAGCAGATGGCTGATGGCATCAAGCCCTACCTCACCACCAAGCCGGCTGAAGGTGTGAACAACGTCGTCGTCGGGCACGACGATGTTTTCGAATCCGCAACTGGAATCTATCCCGCGCCACAGGGCATTTCCTATGTTGCGGTTCCCAAGGGAGACGACTTCGAGCTGATCGCTAAGCTCTCCCCCGAGGACTGGGAGAAGCTGGCTGCTAGCTGATCCTCAGTAAGCACGCATTCCCCAGTAGCACGAACCGAGGCCCGGTCCGCTCACGCGGACCGGGCCTCGCTATTCCCTTTTCCAGGTAAGTTTCCAGGCAAGGCCTTCGGTCGAGCATCCGCGAGCGCTGGTCCCGGCCACCCGCCAGATGCGAACCCGTCCAGCTGGGTGGGGGCGGCTCTAGATGGATGGTTCCGCAAAAGCGCAGTTCAAGCGCAGACCTGAGTTTCGTAACGAACCACCCGGGACCCGAAGGAGGCTACCGCCTTGTTTGCGCAGAAGGCAGGCGGCGAAATGGTTCGCCGATCGTGACTACCGCCTAGGGCGTCGGCGCTGAGGTGGCCCGAGTGTTCCGCCGTGAATGTAACCGGCGGCTCACGACGGTAACGATCTGGTCGAAGATCAACCAGATGGCGGTTGCCAACAGCACGGCTCCGATGCATCTGACCCAGGGGTCTGCTCCTAAACCCAGCCGGTCCATCACATTGAATAAGTCGAATTGCAGGATGTAGATGAACAGCGACGCCGAAGCCAAGTGGTGAGCCGGCACCGCGAGTGGTCGCGGTATCCGCACGTTCGCAATCAGAGTCAGTGCGACGATCGCGGCTATCACGTACAAGTAGCGATCCGGGCGATAGTATGTGGGTTCGAAGAACTGGTACATTCCAACGCCCAGCACCACCAACGACACGAGTTTCTGCCACCACGTACGTGCATGGGCGATCGCTATTCCCAACGTGAAGAGCCAGGCCGCGACCCAAGGTAGGTATTCGGTTCTCGGAAGCCCGGCCAGGACTGCCCAGGTCTTGGGAATAATCGCGATCAAAGTGAGGGCCATCGCAGTAGTCCACGGCTTGGACTGGTACCACTTGGCTACTCGGGGAATCGCGAAGACCCCGGCAGCGATCGCGAAAGCAAACAGGTAAGTCTCGATGAACCAGAACACCTTATGGTGGCCTGATGTGTGCGGCCCTAGTGCCCATTGCAAGAAGACGACGTTGGACCACTTGTAGGTTCCTGTGACCAAAGCGCCCGAAAGAGCAACAAACGCGGTGGGGATAGCCACGAGAGCCATGGTGCGCGCTGCGGCTCGCGAGCGCGTTGAAGATGTGTTGTTGCTCAAGGCAAACCGGGCAGAGTTGTAGCCGGCAAGCGCTAAGAGAGCGTGGGCGCCGCCGATAAGCGTGGTGGCACCGGTGTGGTTGCTGGCGATGGTAATCACTGCGATCACGCGCAGGACGACCGAGGTCTCGAGATCGAGGAACCAGCTGCGTCGATTGCTGGTGTTCAAGAATTCGGCGAGTGGGCGATGGTGCCAGTCGCGCGGCAAAGCGCCATAGCCGCGAGCCAACACGACAGCGGCAGCAGCATGATTGAGCGAATTGCCACCATTGGCGACGAACGAGGTAGACGTGTCGATGTCGTCCTTGCCGAGGATCCTGGTCAATGCTGCGCCGGGATCGCGACGGTTGGGCTGCCACCACCGGCGCGTGACCGGCGTCGAGCCAACGGCGGAATCGTTGACCGCCTGCACCAGTCGCCGACACTCGTTCCGGTCGACCTTGCCATTGGACAGTGTCGGCAACTCGTCCAACAGGGCGGCCTGCACCAGGGCGAGGTCCAAGCTCGCGGCTTCGGCCACCTGAGAACGGACAGCGGTGACATCTGGCAGTTTCCCGGCACACCGTGACGCGTCGATGGCCACGGTCAACGAAGTGTCGTCCCCGGTCACGATGGCCGGGACTCCCGACTCCGCGAGAGTGCTCTGGAGCCGCGGGATGTCGATGCGTAAGCCGGCGATCTTGCAGAACTCGGCACGGCGACCGACGATTCGGACCAGACCGGAAGCATCGATAGTCGCCAAGTCGCCGGTGTGCAACTGGTCGATCATCCGACCGAGCGCCAGGTCGTCCGGGTGCTCGGCATAGCCGAGCATCACTCCGGGCCCCGAGAAGACCAGCTCTCCGGCGTAGGGCGGGATGCCCGGGACGTCATCGACTGGCTCGAGGTGCACCGTCGAGTGAGCGATCGGGCGGCCGACGGCATCCGGATTGTGGCGGAGCTCCTTCGGCGGCATCACGGCTATCCGGGCGGTTGCCTCGGTCTGCCCGTACATGACGCAGAAGTCGCGTCCGGCACGGCGACAATCCCGATCCCACTGCGTGACCTCGTGCGGCTCGAGCTTGCCACCGGCCTGGGTGATCAGCCGCAGCTTGGGGAGACCGTCCGGGATCCCGCCGCGGGCGGCGATGAGTTGAGCCATGAGTGGGACGACAGCGAGATCAGTGACCTCGTGGTCGCGCACGTCGTCCCAGAAGGCGTCGTCGATGACCGAGCTGTCGCTGATGACGATCGAGGCCCCTGCTCGCAGATGCGAGGTGACCACGCTCAGGCCATAGCAATAGTGCAGTGGCAGACCGGTGATGCCACGATCTGCGCTGGTCAGGGACAGTGATGCCGCGATGGCGTCCGCGTTGGCGACGATGTTGCGGTGGGACAAGCGGACGAGCTTGGCCGATCCAGTGCTGCCGGACGTGGAGAGCAGCACGGCTAGCTCGGGGTGCAGCAGGTGTTCAGGGGCGTCGCTTTCGGTCAACAGTCCACGACGCCATACGGCGTTCGGCTGATAGCGCTCGAGGATGCCCGTGTTGTGGATGTCGTCTTCATTGGTGACCAGTGCCACTGACTGCGACTCCAGCGTGGCCAGGTAGGCGACAACCGAGTCCGTGTCGGTCGACATGGGCACCTGGATCAGTCGTGGGGTACCGGTGTCGATGAGGTCTCTGGCGTCGGCGACACGCTGCCACAACTGGCCGTAGGTGACCGTCTCCTGGCCACGGATGAGCGCCGGGTAGTCTGCCCATTGGGGATGCGACTCCGGTTGGAGAAGTGATCGGGCAGCAGTCTGCTGCGTGTGACCGCCGACGAACATCACTGGAGAAGGTTAACCTAACCTAGGTCCCAGGAGTGAATGACAGGCCGTTGCCGGAACCGCCGGGTGGGAACACCGGGACTGGGTTCGGGGGTTGGGAACTCACAGCCACGAGCATCCCCGTCCGGGTTCCGTCAGCGGCATCAGGCATCTATCCTGAGAGGGAGCCCGGCAGGTGGGCTCGGATCACCGTCGGTTCCGCCGACGAACGGAAGGGGTGGCTGTGGCGCTCTCCGATCGGGAGCAGAAGCTGCTCGAGCAGATGGAGCAGGCTCTGTATGCCGAGGATCCCCGTTTCGCTGCGCGCATCCGCACTCAGAGCGCGGGGCAGGACCGTCGTCGTCTGCTCGTCGGCGGCCTGGGCATCCTGATCGGGCTCGGCCTGATCCTGGTGGGCGTGTTCAACCAATTGACGGTGCTCGGGGCTGCCGGTTTCGCCGTGATGGTGGCTGCTGGGGTCTACGCTCTCGCCCCGGCCCGTAAGTCCGGCCCGACTGGCGTGGTCGACAGCGAGCGCAAGGCCCCCAAGGGGAGTCCGAAGAAGAGCAAGTCGCGGGGCAGCTTCATGCAGCGTATGGAACAACGCTGGGACAACCGGAACGACCCGAATCACTGGTAGGTCGCGACCGCGTCATTGGGGGCACCGAGGCGGGGGCGCGCCGGGCTACGTTTTCAGAGTTGCACCCCGACCGGGTGCCAGCACCATCAGCTGCTCAGCGCAGCACCATCAGCTGCTCAGCGCAGGCCGGTGCCTTCGGCAGCTTCGGCCTCCAGCCGGTCGGTCTCGTCGTGGATCTCCAGGGCCTGGGAGGCGAGCACCGGTAAGTGTTGCCGGCCGTGGTGACCACAGAAGTAGAGCTCGCCCCCCGAAACGAGTCGGGCGCGAATGTAGGCCTGGGCACCGCAGCGATCGCAGCGATCTGCGGCACTGAGGCGATGGGCCAGTGTTGCGCTCACGTCGGCATGCTCATTTCTGTCGGCGGGGTGAGACAGACTACCCCGTCTTTGTGTCTGACGGGTGGGGCCGGGTGTCGCTCGTCCCGATCCCACTCCCGTGACAACAGTCAATCACGACCTGTGCTTCCCGGGGGCATTCCACGCCGAATTGAGACACGCGTAGCACCGGTGAGGCCGGCCGCGCGGCGGAGCGGATAGCCTGCTGCGGCAGCATCGGCGGGGACGACGGATGGCCCACCGGCCAGGACTGGGAGGACGACGCGGTGGCATCAGGCTCGACACGTGGCGAGGTGAAGCGCAGCAGGACCTCGGCGCAGGCGTACACCGCACGCCACTTGCAGGTGCTGGAAGGGCTCGACCCGGTCCGTAAGCGACCCGGGATGTACATCGGCTCCACCGACCAGCGCGGGCTCATGCACTGCATCTGGGAGATCGTTGACAACGCGGTCGACGAGGCCCTGCTCGGGGTCTGCGACCGGATCGAGGTCGTCCTCGGCGCCGACGGTTCCATCGAGATCCACGACAACGGCCGGGGTATCCCCATCGACACCGAGCCCGGCAGCGGCCTCACCGGTGTCGAGCTGGTGTTCACCAAACTCCACGGCGGTGGCAAGTTCGGTGGCGGGGCCTATGGTGCATCCGGGGGGCTGCACGGCGTGGGGGCTTCTGTGGTCAACGCTCTCGCGGCGCGGCTGGACTGCGAGGTCGACCGGGGCGGCAAGACGTATGCCATGAGCTTCCGTCGCGGTGAGCCCGGACAGTTCGACGACCCACCCGGGCCGCACACCCCCGATGCCCCGTTCACGGCATACCAGACCGGCTCGGAGCTGCGAGTCGTCGGGACCGCACCCCGCAAAGCCAGCGGCACCCGGGTGCGGTTCTGGCCCGACCCGCAGATTTTCCCCGACAACGCCCGGCCTGACCTGCAATTGCTGCTCTCGCGCGTCCGGCAGACCTCCTTCCTCGTGGCCGGGCTCACCCTGGTCGTGCGCGACGAGCGACCCACCGATGGCACCCATGGCACCGACGGCACCGACCTCACCGACGGCACCGATCAGGGCACGCCGACCGAGCACGTGCTGCGTCATGACGGCGGCCTCGTCGAGTTCGTCGACTACCTCGCCCCCGACCCGCCGGTCAGTGATGTTTGGCGACTCTCGGGCACCCGGACTTTCACCGAGACCGTCCCGGTGCTCGACAAACACGGCCAGCTCGTGCCCACCGAGGTCGAGCGCGAGTGCGGTGTCGAGATCGCGCTGCGCTGGGGCACCGGCTACGAGACCCGGGTGCAGTCTTTCGTGAACATCATCGAGACCACGAAGGGCGGCACCCACCTGCAGGGCTTCGACCAGGCGTTGGTCAAGGTGTTCCGCCGTCAGCTCGAGGCCAATGCGCGTCGGCTCAAGGTCGGCAACGACAAGGTGGACAAGGACGACATCCTCGCCGGCCTGACCGCTGTGGTGACCGTGCGGTTGGCCGAGCCGCAGTTCGAGAGCCAGACCAAGGAGATCCTCGGCACTCCCGCGGTGCGCTCGATCGTCGCCAAGGTCGTCGAGCGTGAGCTAACCGAACGACTGACCTCGACCAAGCGTGACGAGAAAGCCAACGCTTCCCGGGTTCTCGAGAAGATCGTCTCGGAGATGAAGGCCCGGATCAGCGCCCGCCAGCACAAGGAGACCCAACGACGCAAGACCGCTCTGGAGTCGTCGTCGCTGCCGGCCAAACTGGCCGACTGCCGTAGCCACGACGTGGCCCGCTCCGAGTTGTTCATCGTCGAAGGCGACAGTGCCCTGGGCACCGCCAAACTGGCCCGCTCCAGCGACTACCAGGCGCTGCTGCCGATCCGGGGCAAGATCCTCAACGTGCAGAAGGCCTCGGTGACCGACATGCTCAAGAACGCTGAGTGCGCCGCCATCATCCAGGTCATCGGCGCCGGTTCCGGGCGTTCTTTCGACATCGAAGCCGCGCGCTACGGCAAGGTCATCGTGATGAGCGACGCCGACGTCGACGGAGCGCACATCCGCACCCTGCTACTCACCCTCTTCTTCAAGTACATGCGCCCACTCATCGAGCATGGCCGGGTGTATGCCGCGATGCCGCCGCTGCATCGCCTCGAAGTAATCGGCGGGCCCGGCAAGAAAAACGATTTCATCTACACGTTCAGCGATCAGCAGATGCGCGCCACCCGGGCCGCCTTGACCAAGAAAGGCCGACGGATCAAGGAGCCGCCACAGCGTTACAAGGGCCTCGGTGAGATGGATGCAGACCAGTTGGCCGACACGACGATGGACCCGCGGCACCGCACCCTACGTCGGGTGACCATCGGTGAGGCCGAGGAGGCCGCCCGCGCTGCCGAGACCGTCTTCGAGCTGCTCATGGGCAATGACGTCGCTCCGCGCAAGGACTTCATCATCGACTCGGCCCACCAGCTCGACCGCGAGCGCATCGACGCCTGATCCGGGCATCGATCGACGATGACACGCGGGGAACCGTCCGGCCGGATCGGACGTCTATTCCATGCGGATGGCCACCAGGGAAGAACACGGCCGTCGGTGTCATACCCCGCGCTGCGGGAGCCGCACACCCCGACCCCGAGCGACCAGGAGTGCCCGTGACCGATCACCCGAATGAGCACGCCACACCTGACCCGGGTCCGCCGCCGGGCGCGGCCGGCTCCCAGCCTCCGGCATACGGACAACACCACGTCGAACCCGCCGGGGTGAACGGATCACCCGAGCCAGGTCGGTCACCGGGATCGGTGCTGTCCGACGAAGACCGGGACTGGGCCCGGGACACCCTGCGGAGCATCTCGCAGGCGTTCGGTGAGCGGGTCGTCGGGCAACACCGGTTGCAGGAGACGTTGCTGCTCGGGCTGATGACCGGAGGACACGTGCTGCTCGAGTCGGTCCCCGGCCTGGCCAAGACGACGGCCGCTGCCACCTTGGCCCGGGCAGTCGGCGGGAGCTTCAAACGCATCCAGTGCACTCCGGACCTGTTGCCCAGCGACATCGTCGGGACCCAGGTCTACGACGCGTCCAGCAGCAGCTTCGAGACCCGGCTGGGGCCCGTGCACGCCAATTTCGTGCTGCTCGACGAGATCAACCGCAGCTCGGCGAAGACCCAATCGGCGATGCTCGAAGCCATGCAGGAACGCCAGACTTCGGTCGGTGGGCAGATCTACCCCCTACCCGACCCGTTCCTCGTGCTGGCCACTCAGAACCCGATCGAGCAGGAGGGCACGTATGTGCTGCCGGAGGCTCAA
Source organism: Actinomycetales bacterium (assembly GCA_002748155.1). GTDB lineage: Bacteria > Actinomycetota > Actinomycetes > Actinomycetales > Dermatophilaceae > Phosphoribacter. Next base: position 129,963 of record PDRO01000010.1, read on the forward strand.
CTCGACCGGTTCATGCTCAAGGACGTCCTCGACTACCCGACCCTCGATGACGAGGCCGAAGTAGTCCGGCGGATCGACGCCGGCGTCTACCTGACCCAGCAGGCCGCGGTGGTGAGCCTGGACGATGTCCGGCGTCTTCAGCGGATCACCCGCGACGTCTACATCGACCCGACGGTCGTTCGGTATGCCGTGGGGCTGGCTTTCGTCACCCGGCACGCTCGTCAATACCTCGACCCGGCCGTGAGCGGCTATGTGGCGTTCGGCGCCAGTCCCCGTGCCTCGATCGCGTTCACCCAGGCCGCCCGGGCCCGGGCGCTGCTGGTCGGGCGTGACCACGTCGTGCCCGACGACATGAAGGCGCTGGCCCACCGGGTGTTGCGTCACCGGATCATCCTCGGCTTCGAGGCAATCGCCGACAACCTTCCCGTGGAACGGGTCGTCGACGCGGTGCTCGCCGCTGTGCGCACTCCCTGAGGCGCGGTCCGTCGTGGCATCGCTGCTGGCCAAGGTCAAGACCAAGCTGTTCATCGTCGCGCGGCGACGCAGTTGGGGTCTGCTCGACGGCGAATACGCTTCGGTGTTCCGGGGCCGCAGCCTCGACTACGACGATCTACGCGAATACGTGCCGGGTGACGAGATCCGGGACATCGACTGGAAAGCCACGGCCCGGCACGGATCCCCGCTGGTCAAGCGGTACGTCGCCACCCGGAAACAGACCGTCCTGCTTGTCGTCGACACCGGCTCGTCGATGGCCGCGGTCGCACCCTCTGGTGAACCCAAGAAGGACCTGGCCGTTCTGGTCGCCGGGATGCTCGGCTACCTGGCCCTGCGGCACAGTGACCCGGTGGGTCTCGTCGCCGGCGACAGCGCCGGCTCCCGGATGTATGAGGCCAAGAGCAGCGAGGCCCATCTTGAGGTGCTGTTGCGAGCTGTCGACGTCGCGTGCCACGCGCAGGCCGCCCCGAGCCGGTTCGTCGACCAGTTGCAGTACGTCGCCGACCACGTGCGCGCCCGGACCCTGCTACTCGTCGTGGCGGACGATCACGCCCTGAGCACGAGCGAGTCGCAGGCGACCGGGTTGGCGACCGGACTACTTCGCCGGCTCCACGCTCAACACGAGATCCTCTGGGTCACCGTTGCCGACGCCGACCCGACTCGCTTCGAGAGCTACCGGGACGCTGCAGAGGTGCGCGACCAGGGTTTGCTTCCGGCCGCCGTGCGCTCGAGGGCGCGGGTGCACGCCGCATACCAGGCCGCCACCATCGAACGCCAAGCCGCGCTCGATGGGGCCCTCGGCGATCTCGCGATCAGCCGCACCCGGATCGCGGGATCGGCCGAAGCCGCGAACACGGTCTTCCGTCTACTGGAGAGGCAACGGCGCCGTGGCCACTGACGACCAGTTTCATGCACCGATGACCTACAGCCCCGTCTGGCAGGCGCTGGCCTGGGTGCTCATTCTCGGTGTGCTGGCCTGGGCGGCGTACATCTGGTGGAGCACCCGCTGGATCCGGCCCAAACCGCCGCTGGCGCCGCCCGCCCCGCCTCCCGGGTGGCTGCGCGAACGAGCCAGGCACGCGACCCTGCAGCAGATCGAGACGATTGCTCGCCAAGCCGAGATGGGGCAGCTGACCAGCCGGGCCGCCCACGTCGAGATCAGTCACGTCGTCCGAGAGTTCGTCGACCGCACCACGGGAACCCGGTCAGAACACATGACCCTGAACGAGCTCGGTGCAGGCGGGCCACGTCTGGCTCACCTCGCCGGGTTTATTCACCAGCTCTACCCGGGTGAGTTCGGGCCGGACCCGGCAGCGCCCGTTCGCCCGGTCGCCGAATCGGCCAAGGCGGTGGTGGCCGGATGGCGTTGAGTCAGGCCTGGGTCATCCCGTGGGCGCTCGCGGCGGCCGCGGTCGTCATGCTGGTCGTGGCGCTGGTGTTGCGTCGACGACGCAGCTCCCGGCCGTCGGTGCTGTTGGCCAACACCGAGACTGTGACGCAGCTGCCGGAATACACGCACGCCCTGTGGCTGCACCGGCTGCGCACGGCGGGGTATGCCGCCGTGGCGGCCGTGGTGATCATCACCGCCGTGCTCGCGGCGGCCCGGCCGGTGACCCGGACGATCGTCAATCCCGAGAAAGCGAATCGCGACATCGTGCTGTGCCTGGACATCTCCGGGTCGATGTGGCGAGCCAACCAGGAGGTGCTCAAAGCCTTCCGCCGGATGGTCGAGGGCTTTCGGGGCGAGCGGATCGCACTCGTGGTTTTCAACAGCACCGCAGTGCCGCTCTTCCCCCTCACCGACGACTACGACGTCGTCGACGAGCAACTACGAGAAGCCGAGCGCGCGTTGCGTCGACGTGTTTTGCGCTACTTCGCCGGCACCTTCAACGGGCCGGGCAGTTCGCTGATCGGCGACGGATTGGCCACCTGCTTGCGCAGCTTCGACCAGCCGGAAAGAGTCCGAGCTCGTTCGGTCATCCTGGCCACCGACAACCATCCAGAGGGGACGCCGATCTTCACTCTCGAGGACGGTGGCGAGCTGGCCATGCAGCTCGGGGTGCAGGTCTATGGGCTCAATCCCGAGTTCGAGCCGACCGTGGCGGAAGTGGTCGGTATGCGTTCTCTCTGCGAGGACACCGGTGGGCTGTACTACTCGTTGGACAGTTCGACGGCGGTGCGTGACATCGTCGCTGCGGTCAACGCCCGGGAAGCCGGCCGGATCGTCGGCGCTCCGGTCACCCTGGTCCACGATGCTCCCCGGAGCCTGATCGGCTGGCTCGGTGTGGGCGTGCTCGCGGTGCTGGCCACGGTCCGCAGGTGGCGCCGATGAGCTTCTACCCGGTATTCCCCGTTGCGATTCTGGTTGTGGCCGGCCTGGTCGGGATGGCTCTGATCTGGTGGCCCGAACCGAGTTCCGGACGGTCGGCGTTGGCGAGGCGGCTCCTGCGCACGCTACTCGTGCTTGTCGTCGTCGCGGCCGCTCTGCGGCCCGGGATGGCCGGTACCGGCCAGGTTCGGGTCGATTCGACCGATCTCAACGTCTTCTTCGTCGTCGATACGACCACGTCGTCGGTGGCCGAGGACCACGGGGGTCAGACCAGGCTGGACGGCATGCGTGCCGACATGAAGGCGATCTCCGGCCAGTTGGCCGGGGCCCGATTCGCCCTGATCACCTTCGACCGGGGCGCGGTGCTCCGGATGCCACTGACCACTGACGGCGCTGCCGTCGCCGCCGCCGCTGACACGATGTTGCCCGAGGCCTCGGTCTGGTCGGAGGGCAGCAGCGTGACGACCGCCGGGCCGATGCTTCAGGAGACCTTGGAACATGCCCAGGCGACTCATCCCGAGCGGGCACGAGCGGTCTTCTATCTCGGCGACGGTGAACACACAGCAGCCGACGAACCAGCCCCGCTCGGGGTCGATCCCGGCCTGGTCAACGCCGGCGGAGCGGTCCTCGGATACGGCACCAGTGCTGGCGGCCGAATGCAGGAGACAGGTGGCTTGAGTCGTCCCATATGGGTGCGGGACCCGGCCACCGGTGACCCTGCCCGCTCGGTGATCGACGAGACCCGACTCGCCGACCTGGCTGACCAGATGGGCGTGGCCTACGTGCACCGCTCGCCCGGAGAGTCCATCGATCGGGTCGTCGAGACCGTCGATCAACCATCGATACGTGAGGCATCGGTCAGCGAGGACGGACCGCTGGTCGGCTCCCGCACCGAGTTCTACTGGATGCTGGCGCTCGTCGCTGCCGGACTGCTCGCGATCGAGGCCGGGATCGCTCTGAGCCGCTTGTGGCAGCTGCGCCGCCCAGCACGCAAGAGTCTGCGGAGGGCCGAGCGATGACTGTGGGGATACGGGTCACTGGTCCAGGTGCTGCAACACATCCTGGGCCGGCATCGGCCCAGCCACCGAGTCGCGGCGGCCCGCTCGAGAGACCTTCCGAACCGGCCGAGTCAAGGGCTGCCCGGCTGGCTCGCCGGCGCCGACTGATCACCTGGTCGGTCGTGCCGGTGTTGCTCGCACTGCTGATCGCGGCCAAGTTGCTCTTCATGGTCGGTGCCGCGGACCGGGCCGTGGTCGCCTTCTACGCCAACGATGCCGCCGGAGGGCACCAGGCTGCCGACACGATGGCCTTCGGCAATATCGTCGAGCGGCACAAGGCACCGTTTGCACGTGGTGACGCCTGGGTGGTGGCCGGCGACCTGGACCAGGCGCGGGTGGCTTTCGAGCAGGCTCTGGAGCTGGCCCCGGCCGACTCGGTGGACTCCTGCCGGATCCGGGTCAACCTGGCACTGACCCACGAGAAGCTCGGCGACGCAGCCCACGCGAACGGTGACGAGACGACCGCCCGCGAGCACTGGCAACAGGTCGTGGAGATCACCGACGCGACTCCACCGGGCTGCTCCGAGCCGGAGGCCGACGGGACCGGCCAGAAGGCGAGTGAGATCGGCGCCCGAGCCAAGGCCAAACTTGATCCCCCGGAAAACCCGCCACCATCGGAGCCCGACCCGCAGAAACAGCAGGAACAGCAGCAAAAGCAGGACGAGTTGGACAAGAAGACCGAGGAGAACCGGCTGTATCGCAATGCGAACGGTCCGGATGGTGCTGACCTTCCACCCGGTGGTGGTCGCCGTTCGCTACCACCGCACGTCAAACCGTGGTGATCAGTCGGCCGGCTGGACGTCATACGTGATCGAGTGTTGTCTCGCGTCGTCGAGCTCGGGTGCTAGGCATCGACGGTCGTTGGGGCCGCTCGGTCTGCGGTGCGGTGGCGCCAGGCCCAGAGGATGATGACGATCAAGACAGCGACTTCCACCGCGCTGCCGATCAGGTAGTAGGCCCACGGCTCCCCGACGGTGGACGCGGTGATCGTGGCGGCATACAACCCGGCGAGTCCGATGGTCAGGGGACGCAGGATACGCCAGGGCAGCATCGTCGACCCGGCGATCATCAGGCTGGGCACGAGGACGTAGAGCGTCGTGAGGACCAGGAAGCGTTGGTCGATCGTGAAGCCGGACACCGGGACAGTGCCGGCCAAGGAACCCTCAATCACATCCGCCCGCCAGAACGCGAAGATGTCGACATAGGCGAAGACGAAGAGCATCGTCGTCCACAAGCTCATCAGCACGACCCGTGGATGGGCGGCGTCCGACGCCCCACGGATGCTGGTCGCGGAGGTGTGGTTGGGTGTGGTGCTTGACATACGTGCTCCTGACGACGGGATTGTTTACGATGTAAAAAACAGTAGTGATACGTCGTAAAAGGCACAACGTCGTAGGGAGGAGTTCAGGGTTGACTAAGGGGCAACCCCGGCCGCGCGGCTCGCTCACGGTGCAGTGCATCGTCGATGAGGCGAAAGCGCTGGCCGACGAGGAAGGCCTCGCCGGCCTGACGATGCGAGCACTCGGTCGTCGCTTGGGCGTCGAGGGGATGGCCGTCTATCACTACGTGGCTGGCAAAGAAGCCCTCCTGGACGCGCTGGTCGACTCGGTCTTCGATGAGATCGCACGTCCCGCCGGCGACTGGCGAGCCGGGCTGCGTGAGCGTTCGCTCTCCCAGCGCGCTGCCTTGCGCCGGCATCCATGGGCCATCGGCCTTGTCGAGTCCCGCACTCGCCCGGGCCCGGGGGTGCTGGCACACCAGGACCAGGTCATCGGGTTCCTCCTCGGTCACGGATTCAGCCCGCGCGCCGCCGTCCAGTCAGTGGGCTTCCTGGATGCCTACGTCTATGGGTTCGTCGTGCAGGAGGTCCACCTCCCCACCGATCCGGCGCCGATCATCGATGCAGTTCGAGCGCGCCGGCCGAGTTCTGCGCCAGCCGCGTGGGACACGCGCGGAGCAGCGGAACCGGTGCCCTCGGCATACCCGAACTTGGAGGCGGTGATCACCAACGTCATCGACGAAGCCTTCAGCTTCGGCGACGACTTCGAGCTCGGGCTGGATCTCATGATCCGGGGCTTGGAGCGCCTTCGTCACGGCGATCGCGATGCAGGCGACGTGGACTGAACGAAGCCTGTGCTCGCCCCCAGGCCGGATAGCTCAGCGAGGCCGGTGTCGAGTCCTTCGACATCGCTCGGCGAAGCAACTAGGTTGACAGACTTACTACTCAGGTAGACAATCTAGTTGTGAGTGACGAGTCATGGCCTAGTGATTGGATGCGTGGCGTCTTGAGCGTCGCGGTGCTCGCGGTGCTGGCCCGTGGTACGAGGCACGGCTATGCCGTAGCTTCGGAATTGGCCGACGCCGGTCTCGGCGAGGTCAAGGGAGGCACGTTGTATCCGTTGCTCGCTCGCCTGGAGTCTGCTGGTTGGATTGCCGCCGAATGGCAACCCGGGGATGGCGGTCCCGGTCGGAAGGTCTATGCGCTCACACCGGCCGGTCGTGACTATGCGGCTGACCAAGCCTGTCGGTGGACTCGGTTCACCAGCCTCACCAATGCCCTCATTCACGGCTCGACTACGGCTCGGAGCACATCATGAACGATGCTCACACACGTCAGCTAGCTCGGTTCCGCGAGATCGTCCCCACCGCAGACCCCGACTGGGTGGAGCGGTTCGTCACCGAAGCTCGTCTGCAGGATCTTGATGGCGCGGCTATCGGTGACGCTCTCGCGACGATCGAGTCCCACATACGCGAGACCGGCGAGCCAGTCGCCGACGCGTTCGGGCCGCCGATCGAGTATGCCGCCGCGCTGGCCGCGAGTGGCGCTTCTGCTGCCCCTGGGATTAGTCGGTTGACTGTCGGGTCTGTTCTGCTCGGTTTGACCGGGCTGCTTGTCCCAGTGGCAGTCGGGGCTTGGGTGGCCGAACGCTCCGTCGAGGTCGATGGCGGGGGAGTGGCCAGTGCCGTGGCTCTCGCGCTCGGGGGGACGGTCATCTTGCTCAGGACCAACGCTGTCCTGCGGGTTTTCGCTCGCCGTCGGGTTGCGTCGTTCTCTGTGTGGCTCGCTGTGCTGACGGCAATGGTGGCCGCGATGCTCGTCGGCAGGCGAGCCTGGCCGGACCCGATCGTCACGGTGCCGCCGGTGACGCTGCTGATCGTGGGCCTTGTCGCTCTCGTGGGGGCGACCTGGCTGTCCTGGATCGACCAGACTTCCGACAGGGTGCGCCCGCCGGGCGTCGCGAACCCCGGGCGGGCCAGGTTCGCTTGGGTGGCGGTCTTGTCCTACGTTCTTGTTGCTGTTGCCGGGACGCTGGTGACCGTTGTGGTCTTCCTCGTCACCAGGGCGAACGCCACCTGACGGCCGGACAGGCGTCCCCACGCTCGACTCCAAAGACGACTCCCGCACGGTGAATCGACTAAAGAACCGTGTAGGTTAGCCTCACCTAATCGGGTCGTTAGCAGTGATCCTCTTGCCCGCCCGTGGCCTCGGCAGTGGTGACTGGTGTGAGGTCCTACCCCCGCCCGCCCACGCTTGGTCGCTTGCTCTGCTCCATGGGAGGAAAGCCGCAATGACGCACACGCCAACGCAACCTGCTCGGAGGGCGCGGGGGCTCGGCACGCGGGACTTTGTCAACGTCGGTGTCTTCACCGCTGTCTACCTCGTCGTGTTCTTCGCCCTCGGCGTGCTCGGTCTCGTCAACCCGATGATGGTGTTCGTCGGTCAGGCAGTGGCGTTCGTCGCCAACGGTGTCGTGATTTCGTTGTTCTTGGCTAGGGTGCCGAAATTCGGGGCTCTCGCCCTCCTTGGCGTTGTCATCAGCCTGTTCATGGTGGTGGCCGGCCAATACTCGTTCATGCTGTTCGTCGGCGTGTCAACGGCGCTGCTCGGCGACCTGGTGGCCCGCAGCGGGAACTACCGGGCACCTGTGCCCATCTCGCTCGGTTACGCGGTCTTCTCGATGTGGAACATCGGTCCGTTACTGCCGATCTTCTTCGACACGGCCGGCTACCGGGAGCTCCTCGAGACCTCCTGGTCGGTGGACTATGCGAACAGCTTCATGGCTCTCGTCACGCCCACCGCCATCGTCGTGTGGGCGGTCATCGCGTTCGCCCTGTCCTTTGTTGGCGGGCTTCTCGGTCAACGAGTCCTGGGCAGGCACTTCCGCCGGGCCGGCCTGGCGCGATGAGGTTCCCCCAGGAGTGCGGAGGCATCGATCGTGAGGATCGCAGTGTCTACGAAGAACCAAAGGATCTCATCCCCAGGCAGAGTGCAATTGGGGTTTAGGACCACCGACCTCGAGTTGGGATCGGGCAATGTCGTTGGTGAAGTTCTGGAAGCCGGGAGCCGACCCTCGGTTCCATGCGACTGGTGGTCGTTCCGGCGGGTCCGTTGGGTGTGCCGGGCCGGTCGACGTGGGCCAACGCATCGACCTGGATAGCGCCGGAATCGTTGTCGCCCAAGTCACCGACGTCTCTCGTGATGGCTTGACTGTCCACAGCCTGCTGGGGTGGTGGGGTGTTGTCCACAGGTGGTCGGTTTGGGGTTTGGGGTGTCGGTGCCTGTTCGTACCGTGTGTACATGCGTTCGACGACTGGTGTGGTGTCTCGGGTGGGCCTGATGGCCGGGCTTGAGGCTGCTCATGCTGCTGTCGATGACCTGGTGGGGGCTCCGGAGTTGACCGACCAAACGCTGTCGGTTGCCGAGTGCGCGGTCGCGGTGCGGTCGGTGGAACGGCTG
>PDRO01000011.1 GCA_002748155.1 Actinomycetales bacterium
TCCTCGGCTGCAAAAACCCCGACCGAGGTCTTCGACGAGCAACTACGATCACTGAATCAAACTGGTGTCACATCCACCGGTTGAACCCGCCCAATACACGTCCGTGACGTTCACCGCTCACTGCTCAAACACGGCATCAACGGTTCCACCGGCACGATCGGCCTGTTCACAACCGAAGCCATCCATGACGGCGGACCGACCTGGACCGACCGCCGATCCGTGGAATGGCACGTCGCTCGCTGGGTCCACTGGTACAACCACCAGCGACTCCACTCCTTGACCGGGAACGTCCCGCCCGTTGAGTTCGAACACCATCACCGGCAAGCTACAACCGTGACCCCCACCCCGGAGGTCGCGTAACCAACACACCCCCAGGGAGATCCACAACGGTTCATATCCCAAGGGCAACTCGTCGCTTACATGTCAAGCCGTATATGAGGCACCTGACGCCATTTCGAAGAAAGAGCGTTGAGTGGTTCAGGACCGCACCCGAGCCTGCTGGTCGTTGGGTAGAAGCACACTCCCCCATCTACCGCCCGGCGGCCAAGCCAATCGCTTTGGCCAGGGCAAGATGGCGCCCTGTCGCTCGTCAGCGTGCGCGTGGATGGGCCCCGGCATACACCTCCCGGAGTGTCGCCACGGTGACAAGCGTGTAGACCTGGGTCGTGGTCACCGAAGCGTGCCCGAGCAGCTCTTGGACGACCCGCACGTCGGCGCCACCGTCCAGCAGGTGGGTCGCGAACGAGTGCCGCAGTGTGTGTGGCGACACGTGTCCGGCCAGGCCGGCCCGGGTGGCGGCGGACCGCAGCGTGTCCCAGGCCGCTTGCCGGGACAGTCGCCCACCCCGGACGCCGAGGAAGAGCGCCGGTGTGCCACGGCCCTTGGCGGCGAAGACCGGCCGTGCCCGGACGAGGTATGCCGTCACCGCATCCTGCGCGTAGCGCCCGACCGGGACGATCCGTTCCTTGCCGCCTTTGCCGAAGAGACGCACCTGCCCCACATCGGTGTCCAGGTCGTCGACGTCGAGCCCGATCGCCTCGGAGATCCGGGCGCCTGTGCCGTAGAGCACTTCGACGAGCGCCCGGTCCCGCAGCGATTGCGGCGTATCCCCCACCGACGCCGCCTCGAGCAACCGCTCGACCTCGGCCACGGTGATCGCTTTCGGCAGCCGCATCCCGACCTTCGGTGGTCGCACCCCCTCAGCCGGGTCGGTCGGGGTCTGTCCTTCGATGGCGAGGAATCGGTGTAGTCCGCGCACCGCCACCAGGGTGCGGGCTGCCGACGAGGCCGCCAGCGGGGGACAGCCCGGGCCGCCGTCGCGGAGCGCAGCCAAGAAACCGGCGACGTGGGCCTCGGAAACCTGCTCCGGTGTGGTGATCCCATGGCCGGCGAGATAGCCGAGGTATCGGTCGAGGTCACGCCGGTATGCCGCGAGCGTATGCCGTGACGCGCCACGCTCGACATCAAGGTGGTCCAACCACCCGTGAACCGCCCGGCGCAGTTCACGGCTTGCGGCCGGATCGGCCGCGATTGCGTCGCCGGTCTCCGGCCTGGAGACCCGGCGCGCGAGTGCCGACGGCTCCGTTGGGACCACCTGGCGCGTCGTCGCCATGGTCAGACCCTCACCCGAGCGGCGGATTGACTCTCGCCACGCATCGTCACCGGCAGCCGGGGCGTCGCATCGACCACAAGGGTTGAGCGCAGCACCCACATGATCGTGTCCTTCGCGAATGACGTGTCTGTCTGCTTTCACGCTACGTCAGCCGGTGAAGCCCGGAACTCAGGAGCGGCGTGCCGCAGGATCGACAAACCTGCAGGTGCAGTGCTTGGCCCCACCTGCGGCACGCGGGTGGGGCCAATGCCGCACGTGTCAGCACCGCACTTAACAATACACTACCAATCAAATGTCATTCTTCGCGTTGAATGTGTTTCCATCGCCATAATCTGTGATCTTCAGTGGGACTTGCGTGCTCGTGAAACTGTTGTCGTCACCATACATTACCACCGAATCGATTGGCTCGCGGAGGACGATCTCGTTCCCGGAACCATGGACCTCCAGCGTATCTGCCTTGTCGCCCACGACCTTGTTGAACTTTCCGTCAACCTCAAGGTCACCCACTGTTTCGAAGATGAGGTCCGCGTAGTTGCCCAACACCTTCAGGCCAGTACAATGGCCACGGTAATAGCGGGTAACCTTGTATTCGACAGTACGGGCGCCGCCGTGGCAGTTCCAGACTTCGCGCTTCTCAAATGTTATTGTCGCCGCACTCGCTGGTTTACTCAAGGTAGGAGTCTTACTGAACTGCAAAGTCGGCTTAAGCGTCTGGGTGAACTGGGAATCTGTCGACATCGGTGGCTTGCTCGTAGCCTCCGGGCCCTGGCTTTCATCGGCGCCATCCGACGGGCCTGAGGGCTCCGGTTGTTCATTCTGGGTCTGCTGTGGTTCGGGAGCTGGCGTTGACTCTTGAGAATTAGCGCCTGAGGAGGTAGGGCCGGCCGCCTCTTCGTCAACCCCGCGCGTGCAGCCACCCAACGACATCATCAAAGTCAGAACTGCTGCTAGAGCAATAGACGCGATTCTCATGATTACCCTCCTGGCCATGAGTGCGAACCGATATTTAGTTGTCACGAGTTCTTACCGACTGCATGCAGCGAATTCGCAATGCTGTCACGTGCACGTCAACGACGCATCGTCGCGACCGCGCCACAAATCAATGATAACGCACACGATGTGCCCCCGTGGCTTAACACGGAAAACTCAACCGAGCAGCCCAGCACGCCCCACCCACTGGACGACACAGTGTCGTTGCAGTCGGTGTCGTTTCAGTCGGTGTCGTTGCCGTCGACGGCGCCAGGCCGTCACCCGCGCATCTCGAAAGGCCGAGTCAGCTCGGGGAACATCGGGTAGTGCCGGAGTTTGAGTGTGGCCAGATGCGCCCCGATCTGTTGAGTCGTGGCGGCGATCAGGTAGTCGGGGACACTGATTCCGGAATGAGTGCGGCGGTACTGCCGCATGAATTCGCCGGCGCGTCGGGCAACGAGCTCGGTCACTGGTTCGGGACGCAGTGTGGCCAGCAGCGACCACACCGACGAGCGTTCGTTCGAACGCATCCCACCCGTGATCTCAGCGATGGTGACGACACTCACTGCAAGGACACCGTGCTCACGACGCGCCCGGTGCATCCACCCGCGGGAGGCTTCACGACCCCGCAGATGCGCAATCAGCACGTCAGTGTCGACGAGGATCACACCGCACCCCACATCTCATCGAGGTGCGCGGCGCGGTCCGTGGCCATTCGCTCGACGTCGTCGATCTCGTCGGCCGCCAGCGCCCCGAACGAACCGTCGATCGCTGCCAGGTCGGCGGCAAGATCCGCGCTGCTGCCGGCCAACGCCTGGTCGAGCAGACGCCGGATGACACGGGCACGCGAGACACCTTCTTGCCGCGCGAGCACGTCGAGCAACTCGACCTGCCGATCATCGAGATAGATGTTCGTCCGGTTCATACACCACAATATACGCCGCCGATGTCCTCACGTGCCCTAGTGTCGCTGCCGCTCAGGGTCGGTGGCAGAGGCCGGGCCCACCCGCGGTCGATCCGGGCGAGCGTCACGCCGGAGTCGCCCCGGTCAGGCGATGGCCTCGCTGATCGGAGTGCAGTCCAATCCGAATGCCTCGGCCACCCCGGGGCACGTGACCGCACCGGCATGCGTGTTGAGTCCCAGGGCCAGTGCGGAGTCGGCTTGCAATGCACCCTGCCAGCCCGAGTCGGCCAAGCGCACGGCATACGCGAGGGTCGCGTTGGTGAGCGCCCAGGTCGACGTGTTCGGCACCGCCCCAGGCATATTCGCGACGCAGTAGTAGACCGAGTCGTGCACCGGGAAGGTCGGGTCGGCGTGAGTGGTCGGCCGGCTTCCTTCGAAGCACCCGCCCTGGTCGATAGCGACGTCCACGAGCACCGAGCCGGGCTTCATCTGCGACACCATGTCGTCGGTCACCAGCTTGGGGGCTTTCGCACCGGGGATGAGCACCGTGCCGATCACCATATCCGCCGCCATCACATGCTCCCGTACCGACAGTGCGCTGGAGGCGATCTGGTGCACCCGGTTGTCGTAGCGCCAGAAGCTCAGCCGCAGCTTCTCCAGATCGGTGTCCAGCAGTGTCACGTCGGCGCCCATCCCGAGCGCGATGTTCGCGGCGTTTTGCCCGGCGACACCGGCGCCGAGCACGACGACCCGGGCGTTGGCGACGCCACCGACACCACCCATGAGCACGCCATTCCCACCTTGGGCCTTCATCATCGCGTGCGCCCCGACCTGCGGGGCCAGGCACCCAGCAACCTCACTCATCGGATAGAGCAACGGCAGCATCCCGGAAGGCAATTGGACGGTCTCATAGGCGATCGCGGTGACCTTGCGCTTCATCAGCTCTTCGGTCAGCGCTTGGTCGGCGGCAAGGTGCAAGTACGTGAACAGGGTCAGCCCTTCACGCATCCGGTGGTATTCCTCGGCGATCGGCTCCTTGACCTTGAGCACCATGTCGGCCGCGCCCCACACGTCGTCAGCGGCGTCGAGGATGCGCGCGCCCTGGGCAAGATAGTCGTCGTCGCTGATCGACGAGCCAGCTCCGGCGCCTTTCTGGATGAGGACCTCGTGGCCGTGGCGCACCAACTCGTTGACACCCACCGGCGTGATGGCCACCCGGTATTCGTGATTCTTGACCTCGCTGGGGATCCCGACCTTCATCGCACTCACCCATCCCCGGCCGACCGGCCGATTCGTGTGTGACGGCCCGGGGGCCGTTCCGCTCCGTTACGGATGGCGGCAGTCTAATTGGGCATCACCCGTCGCACGACCGGGTGCACATCCTCGGCGGGCGCGACCCAGGTCGCGGCATCGGCCTCGACCTGCTCACCGGAGCGGATGTCCTTGACAGCATCACCACCACCCTCGCCGGCACCCGGGAACCAGACATAGGGGATGCCGCGCCGATCGGCATACCGGATCTGTTTCCCGAACTTCGCCGCCGACGGCGCGAGATCACACGGTATGCCGCGCGCCCGCAGCTGCGCTGCCACCGCGTCCGAGCGCTCGCGCTGGTCTTCACCGATCACGGCGACGAGCACGCACGCCGGGGTGGCCCGGCTGGCCGTCACCAGGCCCGTGCCGATGAGCAACCCGAGTAGCCGAGACAACCCGATCGAGATGCCGACCCCGGGATAGGTCTGCCGACCATCCGACGCGAGCGTGTCGTAGCGGCCTCCGGAGCAGAAAGATCCCCACGACTCGAAGCCGACGAGTTGAGTCTCGTAGACGGTGCCGGTGTAGTAGTCGAGCCCCCGGGCAATCTTGAGATCGGCGACCAGCACGCCCGGGGCATGCCGCGCCCCTGCGTCGATCACGGCCGCCAGTGCGTCGAGGCCGGCGTCGAGGGTCTCGTGGTGCACGCCGAGCGCGCGGACCTGATCGACGAAACCGAGATCGCCCGAGCGGATCTGGGCCAGGGCCAGGCATTGGTCGGCTTGTTCCGGGCTCGCCCCGGCCTGCTGGAGTAGCTCACGCACGGCATCGGGCCCGATCTTGTCGAGCTTGTCGACGATCCGGAGCGTGCCGGCGACGTCGTCGAGGCCGATGCCCCGATAGAAGCCCTCGGGGATCTTGCGGTTGTTGACCTGGATGACGAACTCACCAACGGGCAGCCGGCGGAAAGCGTCGGCGACCACGAGCGGCATCTCGGCCTCGAAGTGGGGCGCCAGCTCGCCGATGTCGACGACATCGATATCGCACTGGGTGAACTCGCGGTAGCGCCCCTCCTGGGGCCGTTCGCCGCGCCATACTTTCTGGATCTGGTAGCGCTTGAAGGGGAAGCTCAGCCGACCGGCGTTCTCCAGCACGTATCGCGCCAACGGCACCGTGAGGTCGAAGTGCAGGCCCAGATCCGCGACTGGGTCGCCATTCTTGTCGCCGTCAGCCAGGCCAGGCGTGCGGCCGAGGCGGGTGATGCCGTAGATCTCCTTGTCGACGTCATCGCCCTGGCCGGCCAGCCGGTCGACCGGCTCGACGGCCCGGGTCTCGATGGACGCGAAACCGTGCAATTCGAAGGTACGCCGGATCACGTCGAGGAAGTGTTGCTCGACGATCCGCTCGGCAGGCAGGAACTCCGGGAAACCGCTGATCGGCAAGACTCTCGCGCTCACCCGGGCATCCTTTCATCCCGGAGTGGGCAGCCCTATCGCAGTTGACGCAGGAAGGGGTTGCGCTGGCGTTCCAGGCCGATCGTCGTGAGCGGGCCGTGCCCGGGCAGCACCAGCCGGTCGTCGGGCATCGGCAGGATCACATCACGCAGCGAGCGGTTCATCGCCGCCTCGTCGCCACCAGGCAGATCGCAGCGGCCGATCGACCCGGCGAAGAGGACATCGCCGGCCACCAAGGTGGAGTTCACCTCGACGTTGACCCCATCCGGGCGCTCCGGCACCGTGAAGACGACCGAGCCCTCGGTGTGTCCCGGTGCATGCTCCACGGTCAGCGCCAGACCCGCGAGCTCGAGCACTTCGCCGTCGGCCACCCGGCGCACGTCGTCGGGTTCTTTCCAGGTGGCTTTGCCGCCGAACTCCTGCTCCATCATCCAGAGCATCCCGGCGTCGATCTGGGCCAGCGGGTCGTGCAGCCGGTAGGCGTCGTCGTCGTGGATGTATGCCGCGATCCCGGACGCCCCGCAGACCGGTGTCACGGCATACACATGGTCGAGGTGTCCATGAGTGAGCAGCACCGCCGCCGGGCGCAGCCGATGCTCCTTGAGGACCTCCCGCAATGGTTCCTCCACGCCCACCCCGGGGTCGACGACCAGTGCGTCCTCCCCCGGACCAGTGGCCAGGACGAAGCAGTTCGTAGCGAATGCGGCTGCGGGGAATCCGACGACGAGCATTCCCCGAGCCTAGGGGAAAGCGGCCAAGGCAATGACCCGGTCACGGTTGGGCCACCCACAACCCGGCGTCGTTGCCTAGACTGGGCACCCTGTGACAGGTACGGGCGCCGGGCGGCGCATCTAGGAGGTCGTCAGTGCGCGACAACAAATCGGTCCTCGCGGTTGTGACTGTCTTGGCAGTCGTGGTGGGTTTCGTCGTCGTGGCGAACCTGCTGACTGCGCCACGGCCGGTCACCGCCGACCCCGAGCCCATTCCCACGAGTCAGGCCGGTGATCCCACCGGCACCGAGACGCCGGCACCGACTCCGACCCAGACAGCCCCGCCCACGCCCACACCGAGTGCTCTGGAAGGGTGCCAACCGGTGCCACCGCTGCCGACGGCCCCGATCCGGATGGACAGCCCCCCCGATCTCGAAGCCGTGCGCGGCAAGTCGTTCGTCGCCACCGTGACAACCACCTGCGGCGACATCGTCGTCGATCTCGACGGCGCAGCAGCACCGGCAGCGGTGGCCTCGTTCGTCAAGCTCGCAAACGCCGACTACTGGGTCGACACGCCTTGCCACCGGTTGACCACCGACGGGATCCACGTCCTGCAGTGCGGAGACCCAACCGGCACCGGAGCCGGGCCGGGACCGGGTTATCACTTCGGTGTCGAGAACGCCCCGGCGGACGGGCAGTATCCGGCCGGAAGCGTGGCCATGGCCCGCTCGACCGATCCGAACAGCAACGGCGACCAGTTCTTCTTCGTCCACCAGGACACGACACTCCCGGTGGAAGGTGGGGGTTACACGCTCTTCGGGCAGGTGACCAGTGGGCTGGACCTGTTGCAGCGGATCGCTGCAGCCGGGGCCTACCCGCCTGGTGACGGCGCGCCTCTTGGGGCGATCAGCATTCTGTCCGTCTCCGTTCAACCGAAGGCGTGAGATGAGCCAACCCACGACGCCACCAGAGTCCCCCGAGACTGCCGGGATCTCCGCTGAGAGCACCGACACCACCGAGACCTCCGAGACAACCAAGACTCCCGCTGAGACCGCAGGGACCTCCGCTGAGATTGCAGAGACCTCCGCTGAGACTGCAGAGACCTCCGCCGAGACTGCAGAGACCTCCGCCGAGACTGCAGAGACCTCCGCCGAGACTGCAGAGACCTCCGCCGAGACTGCAGAGGCCTCCGCCGAGGCAGCCGAGACACCAGCGACCCCCGCAGTGCCACAGGACCCCGTCACGCCGGAAACCCCCGCCACACCGCAAGACTCCGATGCCCAGGATTCCGGCACCTCGCCGCAGCCGGTCCGGCCACCGATCCCGTCCCCGGCCGAGCTGGCTGCGCACACGCCGCCAGCGGCTCCGATGCCCTCGCCCGCCCTTTTCGCGGCATCGGCCGCCCCACGGGCTGCATCGGCTTTCGGGCGTGTCGACGACAACGGCGTCGTCTACGTCAAGGTCGAAGACGGCGAACGGGAGGTCGGGTCTTACCCGGGCGCGTCGGCGGCCGCGGCCCTCGCCTACTTCGGTCGGAAGTACGAGGAATTGGCCGCTGCAGTGGTCCTGCTGCACCAGCGCGTGGACCAGACCGACATCCCGACCAAGGAAGCCACCGACTCCCTGGCCAAGTTACGCGAACAGATCGGTCAAGCCCGGGTGGTCGGCGATCTGGCAGCTCTGCAATCCGGGCTCGACGACATCGACGCCGCGATCGAACGACGCCGCGAATCCGAGGCAGCCGCACGGGCCGAGGCGAAGGCTGCGGCGACCGAACGTCGCGAGTCCTTGGTCACCGAGGCCGAGCGAATCGCAGCCCAACCAGAGCAACGCATTCAGTGGAAGGCCAGCGGCTCTCGGATGCGCGAGCTCTTGGACGAGTGGAAGAGCGCCCAACGCAACGGCCCACGGATCGACAAGGACGTCGAAACCGCACTGTGGCATCGCTTCAGTGCGGCCCGAAACGGCTTCGACAAGGCACGACGCACCCATTTCGCCAGACTCGACGCCGCGCACGGCGAGGCACGTCAGGCCAAGGAGAAACTCGTCGCCGAGGCCGAGCGTCTTGCCAAGAGCCGCGACTGGGCAGTCACCGCCGGCGCCTTCAAACGACTCATGGACGATTGGCGCCGGGCCGGCCGAGCCAACCGAAGCGACGACGACGCCTTGTGGGCCCGTTTCAAGACGGCACAGGACACCTTCTTCGCAGCCAAAGACGCGGTCGTGCAAGCCCAAGAGGAGACCTACCGCGCCAATCTGACGGTTAAGGAAGCACTCCTGGCCGAAGCCGAAGCCATCTTGCCGGTCACGGACCTCGAAAAGGCCAAAGCCGCACTTCGGGTGATCCAGGACAAGTGGGACAAGGCCGGCCGAGTGCCCCGCGCCGATCTCGATCGCACCGAGCGGGCCCTCCGCCGGGTCGAGCAGGCCGTCCGGGACGCCGAGGACAAGCGCTGGAGTTCGTCCAACCCGGAGGCCGCAGCCCGCGCCAGCAGCCTGGTCCAGCAGCTCGAGAAGGCCGTCGCCGGGCTCGAAGCGGATCTTGCGGCCGCCCAGGCGACCGGCAACGCCACCAAGGTCGCCGAAGCCGAGGCTGCCCTCGCCGCCCGCCGGCAATGGCTGGAGCAGGCCCAGTCAGGGCTGGCGGAATTCGGCGGCTGAGGGCGCTGGCACGGCGAGTCCCGCTGTTGCCCTGCGGAGATGTGAACAGTCGTGCGGCGAGTCAACCGCTCCGTCCGGCACGTTGCGGGAAATGTGCACTCACACGCGTCTAATCGTGGTTGCCGTGTGCCGCGCGAGTGCCGGTGATCCGATAGACGTCGTAGACACCGTCGATCTTGCGGACCGCCGCCATGACGTGGTCGAGGTGGCTCGGGTCGCCCATCTCGAACGTGAACCGCGACGTGGCGACCCGCTCGCGGGTGGTCTGCACCGACGCGGCCAGGATGTTGACGTGGTGGTCGGACAAGACGCGGGTGACATCGGAGAGCAGCCGATTGCGGTCCAGAGCCTCCACCTGCAACTGCACGAGAAAGACACTCGCGGCCGTCGGATCCCACTGCACGGCGATGATCCGGTCAGGCTGGCGTCGTAGGGCGTCGGCGTTGGTGCAGTCGCTGCGGTGCACCGACACGCCGTTCCCCCGGGTGATGAAACCCATGATCGAGTCACCGGGGACCGGCGTGCAGCACTTGGCGATCTTGATGTAGACGTCGTCGGCGCCGGAGACGACCACACCGGGGTCGGTCGAGCGCAGCCGGTGTCGCAATCGGCTGGGGATGGTCGCTTCGGCGAGATCCTCGCTGGTGCCCTCTTCACCGCCGAGGGTCTGCACGAGCCGGGCGACCACGCTCTGCGCGGAGACGTGTGAATCGCCCACTGCGGCATACAGGCTGTCGATATCTTGATAGCGCAGGTCGCTGGCGATCCCGGTCAGGGTCTGGACCGACATCAGCCGTTGCAGTGGAAGCCCCTGCTTGCGCAAGTACTTCGCGATCGCATCCTTGCCCCGCTCGATGGCTTCCTCGCGGCGCTCCTTGGTGAACCACTGCCGGATCTTGTTGCGGGCGCGGGCGCTCTTGACGAAGTTGAGCCAGTCCCGGGACGGCCCGGCACCATCGGCCTTCGACGTGAGGATCTCGACGGTGTCGCCGTTCTCCAAGACCGAATCCAACGGTGCGAGACGGCCGTTGATGCGTCCCCCGATGCAGTGGTGACCCACTTCGGTGTGCACGGCATACGCGAAGTCGACCGTGGTCGATCCGACCGGCAGCGCCACCACCGAGCCCTTCGGGGTGAAGACGTAGACCTCACCACCACCGATCTCGAACCGGAGTGAGTCGAGGAACTCCCCCGGGTCGGCGGTCTCCCGTTGCCAGTCGAGCAGCCTGCGCAACCAGGCCATGTCGTTGACCGCCTGTGAGTCACCGGCGGTCGCACTGCGGCCACTCGCCTTGTACTTCCAGTGGGCGGCAACGCCGTACTCGGCACGCCGGTGCATCGTGTGGGTGCGGATCTGGATCTCGACGGCTTTGCCCTGGGGGCCGATCACGGTCGTGTGCAGGGACTGATACATGTTGAACTTCGGCATCGCGATGTAGTCCTTGAACCGGCCGGGCACCGGCTTCCACTGCGCGTGCAATGCCCCGAGAGCCGAATAGCAGTCACGCACCGTCTCGACCAGGACCCGCACAGCGACGAGGTCGTAGATGTCCTCGAAGTCCCGGCCCCGCACGATCATCTTCTGATACACCGAGTAGTAGTGCTTGGGCCGGCCGGTCACCGTCGCCTTGATGTTGGCGTTGCGCAACTCCTCGGCGACTTCGACGCGCACCTTGGCGAGGTACTCCGCCCGAGCCGGTGCTCGGGCGGCGACCAGGTCGACGATCTCCTCGTACATCTTGGGGTAGAGCGTCGCGAAGGACAGGTCCTCGAGCTCCCACTTGATGGTGTTCATGCCCAGCCGGTGGGCCAGCGGCGCGTAGATCTCCAGGGTTTCCTGCGCCTTGCGGGCCGCAGACTCGGGCGAGACATACTTCCAGGTGCGGGCGTTGTGCAAACGATCAGCCAGCTTGATGACGAGCACCCGGATGTCTCGCGCCATCGCGATGACCATCTTGCGGACCGTCTCGGCTTGGGCTGCGTCGCCGAAGGTGACCTTGTCGAGCTTGGTGACGCCGTCGACGAGCGCAGCGATCTCGTCGCCGAAATCGTCACGCAGATCATCGAGGCTGTACGGGGTGTCTTCGACGGTGTCGTGCAGCAATGCCGCGGCCAGGGTCACCGGGGTCATACCTAGCTCGGCAAGGATTTGGGTCACGGACAACGGATGGGTGATGTAGGCGTCACCGCTGCGGCGGAACTGCCCAGCGTGCGCGCGTTCGGCGACCTCGTAGGCGCGTTGCACCAGTGAGACATCCGCTTTGGGATGGTGATGGCGCAGGCTCTGCAGCAGGGGCTCCAGCGCCAAGTTGACCGGCGCCCTCGAGGTGCCGAAACGGGCGAATCGGCCGCGCAGGCGGGACGCGCTCGAGCTGAGTGACAACGTCGGCGCCGAGCGTGTCTCCGTCGGCGGGGACGCTACCGGAGCGCGAGTGGGAGTGGAGGTGGAAGGAGGTCGCGGTATCGACGTCTCATCGTCCTCGACGTGGAGCGAGGGAGACACTTCAGAGTCGGGGACGGCGCGCGGGGGTTCGGGGTCAGGTGGCTCGGAGGTGGAGGCACGCTCGGGCTCCGGCGCCGGGCTGGACACCGGGCCGACCCGCGCGACCTGGTCCGTCATGGCGATAGTCTAGTCATTGCGGGGTGGGGGCCCTATTCGCCGCGTACCTACGGCGGTTTCGTTCGACGCAGTGCGGGATTCACCCAGCCAACCCCGCCGACGGCAGTCTCAGGTGCGCAAGATAGAGGCGACCTTGCGCCCGGGCAAGGCCGATCGACCGTTGAGTGAGTCGATCTCCAGGACGACTTCCACGGCGACGACGACGCCGCCGGCCCGTTCGACGAGATCGCAGGTCGCCGCGGCGGTGCCGCCGGTGGCCAGCACGTCGTCCATGACGAGCACACGATGGCCTTCGACGAAGGCGTCGACGTGGATCTCCAGGCTGGCGGTGCCGTATTCGAGTGTGTAGGTGGCTTCGTGAGTGTCGGCCGGTAGCTTGCCGGCCTTGCGGACCGGCACGAAACCGACACCGAGCTCGTGGGCCACGGCTGCTCCGAGGATGAAGCCTCGTGCCTCGATGCCCACGACGGTGTCGACCCGTCCGCGATACCGATCGGCGATGTGCTCCACCAGCGCGCCCATCGCAGCGCCGTCGGCCAGCAATGGGGTGAAGTCCTTGAACAGGACTCCCGGTTTGGGGAAGTCCGGGATGTCCCGGAGCAGCCCGGCGACCAAGTGCCGGATCTGTTTGTCGGTATGGTCAGTCAGGGGGCCGCTGGACCGGGTCAGGGTCATCGTTTCGACTTCGGGGTGCGTTTGGGCTGGTTGCGTGGCCCGGTTGCCGCCCACTTGTGCACGGGACGGCCGAGGCTGTCGATGCTTCCTGCGTGGTGCGCTCCGGAGTCGTCATCCTGCGGCGTCCCGGGCTGCCCGCCGTCGTGGCGGGTCACAGCCGCGGCACTCGCCTGAGGCAGCCGAGCCACGTGGCGTGCCAACTCTTGCAGTGCTGGTTCACTGCTTCGCAGGGTGACGAGCACCGGAGTGGCGATGAAGATCGACGAGTACGCTCCGACCGCGATCCCGACGAACAGGGCGAGCGAGAGATCGAGCAGCGTGCCGGGGCCGATCCGGGTGACACCGACGACAAGGATCGACAGGATCGGCAACAACGCCACGACGGTCGTATTGATCGAACGCACCAGCGTCTGATTGACCGCGAGGTTGGCCGCGCCGGCGTAGGACATCCGCCGGCTCCCCATCGCCTCGGCGGTGTTCTCGCGAACCTTGTCGAAGACCACCACGGTGTCGTAGAGCGAATACCCGAGAATGGTGAGGAAGCCGATGATCGACGACGGGGTGATCTCGAAACCGAACAGGGCGTAGATCCCGACCGTGATGACGAGGTCGTGCATGAGCGCCACGAGACCGGAAACCGCCATCTTCCACGTGCGGAAATAGATGGCCATGACGAGTGCGATGAGCAGCAGGAAGATGATCAGTGCCTGGATCGCCTTCGTGCTCACCGAAGCACCCCACGACGGGCCGATCATGGAGGCCGAGACCGTCGCGACGTCCACATCGAACGCTTCGGCCAGCGCCTTCTTGGCTGCCTCGTTCTGGTCACCGGCGGCGACGGTCTGGACCCGCACGCCGCTGCCGCCGATAACCGAGCTGAGCACGGTGCCGTCGATCCCGGCGACCTCGATGGCGTCTTTGGCTTTCTGCTCGTAGTTGCTCGTGTCGCTCACCCCGGTGAGCCGATACTCGGAGCCGCCGCTGAATTCGATCCCGAAGTTGAGACCGCGGACCAGGATGCCGATGAGAGCCAGGGCGATGAGCACGGCCGAGAAGGAATACCACTGCTTCTGCCGGCCGACGAAGTCGATCGAGCGCCGACCGGTATAGAGGTCGTTGCCGAACTTGGCGATGTTCATCGCTCACGCCCTCCCTTCGGTGGCAGCGCCAGCGGTGCCGGGCCCGACGAACCGGCCGCGTCCGGCATACCGGGTCTTGGCGCCGAGCCGCTCCGGATCAAGCCCTGACCACGGATGGCCTCCGCCGAAGAACTTGGTATGCGCAAGCACGCCGACGAGCGGGTAGGTGAAGAGGAAAACGACGAGCAGGTCGATGAGGGTAGTGACCCCGAGGGCGAAGGCGAAACCACGCACGTTACTCGCCGCGAGCACATAGAGCACGATCGCTGCGATCAGGTTGACCGCGTCGGCGGCGAGGATAGTGCGTTTGGCACGTTTCCAGCCGGCATCGACGGCGGTGACGAGTGGTCGCCCCTCACGGACTTCGTCGCGCACCCGCTCGAAATAGACGATGAACGAGTCCGCGGTGACACCGATGGCCACGATGACACCGGTCACCCCGGCCATTGTCAATCGGAAGTTGTGGGTGAAGCCGAGCAGGGTGAGCACCCCGTAGGTCGTCACGGCCGCCACCCCCAACGACGCGACCGTCACCAAACCGAGGAGCCGGTATTGGAAGATCGAGTAGGCCACGACGAGCAGCATGCCGATCAGCCCGGCGAGCAGACCCAAACCGAGCTGCTCCTGACCAAGGGTGGGGCTGATGTCGTCCTGGGTTTGCAACGTGAACGACATCGGCAGGGCGCCGAACTTGAGTTGCTGAGCCAGCTCCCGTGCCGACTCGATGGTGAAGCTGCCGCTGATCGAGGCGACACCATTGGTGATGATGTCATTCATCTGTGGCGCGCTGATCACTTGCTTGTCGAGGACGATCGCGAAACGGTTGCGCGTCTGGTCGACGTTCTGGAACTCGACAAGCCGTTGACTCAGCTCGAGCAGCTTCTCAGCGCCGTCGGAGTTCAGCTCCAGCACCACCTCGACCTCGTTGGTCGGTTGACCGTTGGGGCCTGGCCGGTAGCCCGACGAGGCATCGGCGATGTGGGTGCCGTCTATTTCGACCGGCCCGAGGACGTATTTCTCGAGGCCGTTCGTCGAGCAGGTGACCAGCGGTTTTTCCGGGTCGTCGACGAACTCGTTGATGGCACCGGGTTGTGAGCAGTCGAGCTGCTCGAACTCTTCCGTAATGTCCGGGTCCGTGGCGAGCCAGGCCAGATCGGAGGGATCGCTCGGCGTCACCGTGGGTGTTGCCGGGGTCGTCTGGGTCGGAGAAGTCGTCTGGGGCACTGGAGTCGTCGGCGGATCGGTGCCCTCGACAGGCGCCACGGGTGTCGTGGCGGTTGCAGGGGCCTCAGTAGGCGCGGCCGGTGCGGTGGGGTCAGAGGGTTCTTGACTCAACGCCGGTGGGATGACGGCGTTGGCACCGGTTGCCGGAGCCTGCGTGGACGGCACCGGGTCCATGGTGAAGACCGGCGCGGATGTGGCCGGGGCGCCGGTCTCGACGCCGCCCAAGGTCGCGGTGGCGGTCGCCGTCGGTGTGGCCGACGGAAGGCCGGAGGTGGCCACGAGCACTGCCCGGAACCGCAGCTGGGACGGCTTGCGGATCTGCTCCAGCGTGGCCGGATCGGGTTGACCAGGGATCGAGATGACGATGTTGCGTCCGCCCTGGGTGGTGATCTCGGCTTCGGCGACGCCGTTGGAATCGACGCGTTGAGCGATGATGTCGCGGGCCTTGTCGAGTTGACCGGCGCTGATCGAGGCATCGGAGTCGACAAGAACCGGCTCGAGCACCATCTCGGTGCCGCCTTCGAGGTCGAGGCCCAGTTTGGGGCTCCACTGTCCGCCACCCCATTGCACGCTGGCGGCGATCCCGGCGAACAACAGCACGAGGATCGTGGCAAGGCTCCATAGCGTGCGGCGCGAGCTGCGGGTGCGCGGGTTGAGAGCCACCGGAACCTACTCGTCTTCCGGGACGCTGCTGGGGCTGCCGGCGCTGGGCAGTTTGATGTCGATGGCGCGCCGGTCGAAGCGCAACACGACCCCGTCGGTGACCTCCAGGTGCACCTCGGCGTCGCTGACCTCGACAACATGCCCGAACAGGCCCGAGGTCGTGCGCACGTCGTCACCGACCTCCACGGACGCCTGAATCGCCTGGATTTGCTTCATCCGCCGTCGCTGGCTGTAGAAGAGATACCCCAACAGCAATAGGGGCATCGCAAGGAACAACAGCGAACCGAAGTCGTCGCCAAACATGAATCGATCGTTACCTCATCACCGGGAATCGCGGACGGCCGGACGCACAGTGCCGCACCAGCGATCTATTGTGGCCCATTCTGACGTGCGAGGCTAACCGCCTCGCCGAGGTCGCTGCCGACCGGGGTCAGTCCGCCAGCGGCAACCGCGTCTGTTCGGTGCCCGACACGTGCGTTTGGTATGCCGCGGAGCCGGCTGGTGGGGTGAGCCCGAGATGGTCCCAGGCGAGTGGGGTGGCGGCCCGGCCTCGTGGGGTGCGGACCACGAGTCCCTCGCGCACGAGGAAGGGTTCAGCGACGGTCTCGACGGTGTCGGACTCCTCGCCGACGGCGACCGCGAGGTTGCCGACCCCGACCGGTCCACCAGCAAACCGGCGGCACAACGTGTCGAGGACCGCCCGGTCGAGACGATCCAGGCCTCGCGCGTCGACGTCGAACAGCGCCAGTGCGGCTTCTGCGGCGCCCTGGTCGACCACCCCGGTGCCGTGGATCTGTGCCCAGTCGCGCACCCGGCGCAGCAACCGGTTGGCGATCCGGGGTGTCCCCCGGGAGCGGCCGGCGATCTGGGTGATGCCGTCGTCGCGGGCCGGGACCCCGAGCAGTCCAGCTGAGCGCCGCAGGATGGTCACGAGGTCGGCGGTCGCGTAGAAGTCGAGATGCCCGGTGAAGCCGAATCGATCGCGCAGTGGTGCGGGCAACAATCCGGAGCGGGTGGTCGCTCCGACGACCGTGAAGACGGGCAGCTCCAGGGGGATGGCTGTGGCGCCGGGACCTTTGCCCACGACGACGTCGACCCGGAAGTCCTCCATCGCCAGGTAGAGCATTTCTTCGGCAGCTCGGCTCATCCGGTGGATCTCGTCGAGAAAGAGCACCTCGCCCTCGCCGAGAGAGGACAGAATCGAGGCAAGGTCGCCGGCGTGTTGGATGGCCGGACCCGAGGTGACCCGGATCGGCGCCTCCATCTCGGCCGCGATGATCATGGCCAGGGTCGTCTTGCCCAGGCCGGGCGGCCCGGACAGCAACACGTGGTCGGGCGGGTTGCCACGACGCCGCGCGGCTTCGAGGACCAGGCCCAACTGGTCACGGACCCGGGGCTGACCCGGGAAGTCGGCCAGCCGCCGGGGGCGCAGCGCGGCTTCCACCTCGCGTTCGCCCTCCGTGCCGCGGGCATCGACGACCCCCGCGGTCGCATCCCATGAGCCGTCGTCCCAGACGGCGGCTACTCCGGCATCGTTCGGGACCGGGCCGTCGCCGGACGGCTCGGAACGGCTGGGATCACGTCGATCGGTCACGGGTCAGGTCCTCGCCAGTCGTTGCAGAGCGGCCCGCAGCAGGGCCGGCACGTCGGGGCTGCTGCTGTCACTGAGGTCGGGCCGCTCGACAGCTATCGAGTCGACCGCGTCGTCGGCCTGTTTGGCGCTCCAGCCCAATCCCACGAGAGCCTGCTGCACCTGGCCACGCCAGGCTGCGGCGACCGATGCGGCGGGTGCGCTCGGCAGCCCGCCCGACGGCATACCCATGCGATCGCGCAGCTCGAGCACGAGCCGCTCGGCGCCCTTCTTGCCGATGCCGGGCACCTTGGTCAGGGCGGCGATGTCGCCGGTCGCCACCGCGGCACGCAGCTCATCAGGTGAGAGGACGGCGAGCATCGCCAACGCCAGCCGTGGCCCCACCCCGGACACGGTCTGAACAGTCTCGAAGACCGACCGGCCTTCGGCGTCGACGAAGCCGTAGAGGGTCAACGAATCCTCCCGGACCACCAGTGAGGTGGCCAGTGACGTCTCGACGCCGGGCCGCAACGAGGCAGCCGTCGCCGGGGTGACGCGCACGAGCAGACCGACCCCACCGACGAGCACGACAACGCTGTCGAGACCGACCTGGGCGACCTGACCGGTCACCGAGGCGATCATCGGGCTACCTTCGGCTGCGCGCGAGCCGCCGGCCCCGAGCGGTCACGGTGGGCGGCCACCGCGGCCTTGAGCCGCTGCGCGGCGGCGCCCCGCCATAACTGGCAGATGGCGAGGGCGAGCGCGTCGGCGGCGTCCGCCGGCCGGGGCCGGCTGGGCAACGCGAGCAGCCGGGTGACCATCGCGGTGACCTGCGCCTTGTCGGCCCGGCCGCTGCCGGTGACCGCGGCCTTGACCTCCGTCGGGGTGTACGAATGGACCGGTATGCCATGCCGCCCCGCCACGAGCATCGCCACCGCCGACGCCTGGGCGGTGCCCATGACCGACATGACGTTGCTGTCGGCGAAGACCCGCTCGACGGCGATCAGATCGGGCCGATGCTCCCCCACCAGGTGCTCGAGCTGCTGCTCGATCGCGATCAGTCGCTCCGGGGTCGGGGCGCTGGCCGGGGTGCGGACGACAGCCACGTCGACCATGGCCAGCCGACGCCCGAGATCGCCCTCGACGACACCCACGCCACAGCGGGTCAGTCCAGGATCGACGCCCAGCACCCGCACGGCACCCTCCACATCACAAGCTCCAGATCACCGGCACGACGTGCCATGCCGCACGCCGCACAGCCGAATGGCATGATCGTCGTAGCATCTTCCGAACAACTGTTCGTCAGGTTACCTCGTGTCCGGCCGAAAGCCGGTCAGCGACGCGCCGAGGCCTCGACCGGCGGCAGCGGCCGCCGGCTACTCGTCGTCGAGGTGGGCCAGCACCTCGTCGCTGATGTCACCGTTGGCGTAGACGTTCTGCACGTCATCGGAGTCTTCGAGCGCGTCGACGATTCGCATCATTCTGCGTGCACCGTCCAGCTCGAGCGGCACTTCGACCGACGGCAGGAACGACGCTTCGGCCGAGTCGTAGTCGATGCTCGCCTCTTGCAGGGCGGTGCGCACGGCGACGAAATCGGATGCTCCCGAGACGATCTCGAAGGACTCCCCCATGTCGTTGATCTCTTCGGCACCCGCGTCGAGGACGACCTCGAGCAGGTCGTCCTCCGACAGCGACCCCTTAGGCACCATGACGACGCCTTTGCGGTTGAACAGATAAGCCACCGACCCCGGATCGGCGAGACTGCCGCCGTTGCGGGTCAGGGCGGTGCGTACCTCGGCGGCAGCCCGGTTGCGATTGTCGGTGAGGCACTCGATGAGCAGCGCGACCCCGTTGGGGGCATACCCCTCGTACATGATCGTCTGGTACTCGGCAGCTCCGGCTTCGGCACCTGACCCGCGTTTGACCGCCCGGTCGATGTTGTCGTTGGGCACCGACGACTTCTTGGCCTTCTGGATCGCGTCGTAGAGCGTCGGGTTGCCGGCCGGGTCGCCACCCCCGGTGCGCGCGGCCACCTCGACGTTCTTGATGAGCTTGGCGAAGAGCTTGCCGCGCTTGGCGTCGATGGCCGCTTTCTTGTGCTTGGTCGTCGCCCACTTGGAGTGACCGCTCATGCTTGTGCCCTCACCGTTGTCCTCGCTTCGTCATCTCGATGTCACGGTCTCGATGTCACGGTCTCGACGTCACCATCTCAACGACCTGCCCAGCCGTGTGCGGGTCTCCGGTCGATTCGGGGTCACCGGATGTTACGAGCAGGCGTCCTCACGGACCGCCATGATCCTACCGTCGGCTTCCCGGCCGTCCAGGTATGCCGGGGTGCGCAGTGCGGGCCGTCACGCCCGGAACGATGCCGCGAGCTCGTCGGCGAACTCGACGGTGCGGGGCAACTCGGCATACCCGGCCAGCCGGAACAACCGCACCGTCGCTTTGCGCCGCATCCGGCAGACATCGGTGACCGCCTCGTTGTGGAAGCGTCTGGCCAGTTGCACCCGCAGCCCGGTGGCTTGCACCCGCTCCAGCAGCTCGGAACCGTAGCCGGCGTCGTCTCGGAGGATCTCGACGGCGTCAGCGCTCAACGCCATCGACAGGGCTTCGGACAGTGCGGATTCCACGTTCTCGCGCTCTGCGGGGAAAGCCGGACTCGCCGTGTCGGTGTCCTCGGCCGCAGCCAGCGACGCCGAGGCGGCATCCGCGAGCATGATCGCCGTGGCCGCGTCGAGGACCCCAGAGTTGACCAGTTCCAGAGTGGCCTCGGCACGGCGGACAACTTGGGCATCGAGAGCGGCGACGGTGCCCTCGACGCGGGCGTGCAAGCGGTCCAAGCGGGCAGCACTGTAGGAGAGATACCACCCGACCAGCACGATCAGGATGATCCCGTATTCGACGATCTGGAGAGTCGTCACGATGGTCCTCCCCTGGCTCCGCGCAGCAGTCGCCCGATGCGTTGGGGGCCGGTGGGAGGTGTCGGAGACATCCGCGCCGCTTCCAGGACGGTCTCGTAGACCATCTCGATCCGGTTGGTCACCACCGACCAGTCGAAGGCCCGGGCCCGTCGGTGACCGGCGGCGGCCAGCCGAGCGCGCTCAGCCGGGTCGCGCAGCAGGACGACGAGCTGCTCGGCCAGCTGTTCGGGCGACTCGTTGGTGAAGGTGGCCCCGGCCCGACCGTTGTCGAGCACGCGCGCGAAGGCGGCCAGGTCGCTGGCCAGCACGGTCGCGCCCGCGCTCATTGCCTCGATGAGGATGATCCCGAAGCTCTCACCACCGGTATTGGGTGCGACGTAGACGTCGACCGAGCTGAGCAGCCGGGCCTTGGTCTCGTCGTCGACCGCCCCGAGGAACTCGGTCGCGGCCACGGCTTCGGCAGTCATGTCGTCGCGGATGTCGTCGGCGTCCCCGGGCCCGGCGACGAGCAGTCGAGTGCCGGGAAGTGCTCGCAGCACGGCCGGCATCGCAGCCGCGAGCACCGGCATACCTTTGCGTGGTTCTTCCATCCGGCCGAGGAAGGCGACGGTTGGACGCTCGGTGGTGCCCTGCCATTCGGGGACCGGTTCGGCGTCGGTGAACCGATCGACGTAGACACCGTTCGGGATGACGACAGCGTCCCCACCGAGGTGGGTGGTGACCGTGCGCCGGGCATCCTCGGAGACCGCGATCCGTCCGCGGAGCTTCTCGAGGCTCGGCCGGAAGATCGGGTAGGACACCTGCATCGCCCGGGACCGGATGTTCGAGGTGTGGAAGGTCGCGACGATCGGGCATTCGGCCGCCCAGACGGCTAGGGCGGACACACTCGGGGTGAACGGCTCGTGCACGTGGATGAGATCGAAGCTGCCGCGCTCGAGCCAGGCGGTGACCTTCGCGTTGGTCAGCAACCCGAAGTTCAGCCGCGCCACCGACCCGTTGTAGCGCACCGGCACGGCGCGACCCGCAGGCACGACGTAGTCGGGAAGCCTTGGGTCGTCGTCGTCGGCCGGTGCCAGCACGCTGACCTCGTGGCCGCGGGCCAACAGTGACTCGGCCAGGTCCCGCACGTGGTAGCCCACGCCGCCGGGGACATCGAAGGAATAGGGACAGACCAGCCCGATCCGCATCCGGATCACCGGCCCCGGGCCGGGTCGAGATCGTCGACGAACACCCGCTGCATCATGTGCCAATCCTCGGTATGCCGCACGATCGCCTCACCGAGATAGGTCGCACACGCCTGGGTCATCTGGACAACCTTCTCAGTGTCGTCGCCGTGCTCCGGGACGGGGATGCGCGGGGAGAACTCGACGACCACTTCACGCCCGCCCATGCCACGTCCGGAGCTGGCCGGGGCGTAGTGGATCGTCACGGTGAACAGTGCGGTATCCGTCTGCAGGGCTAGGGCGGCCGGTCCCTTGGCCATCCGCGCCCGGTGACCGCAGAAGTCGACCTCCACCCCGCCGGCGGTCAGGTCACGGTCGGCGAGCAGGGTGACGAAGTCGCCCCGGGCGACGGCTTCCTTGAGTGCGGTGAACGGGTCCGGCCCGCCGGTCAGCGGCAGGATCGTCATCCCAAGGCTCTCCCGGTAGGCGACGAACTCCTGGAACACCGCTTCTGGTTTGAGGCGCTCGGCCACGGCGGTGACCGGAGCGAGGTGGCTCGTGGACCAGGCCCCGGCGGCATCCCAATTGCCCATGTGCCCGAGGAAGAAGACGACCGGCCTGCCGGCATCCCGCAGCTCCCGCACCGGGCCTTCGTGCACGATGCGCACCATCCGGTCGAGCCGCGCAGGCGAACTGTCGGGTAGCCGGAGTGCCTCACAGAAATAACGCATGTAGGAACGCATCCCGGCGCGTACCAGCGCATTGAGCTCGCGATCGTCGAGCTCCGGGCGCACCCGCGCGTAGTTCGCGCGGAGCCGATCGACCCCCCGCCCGCCGCGGATCACCTGAGCGTGGGCGACAGCATCGAAGAGCCGGTATGCCGCGAACGACGGCATCAGCCGTAGCGTCGGCCACCCGACCTGCCACAGCAGCGCGGTCAGCGCGTCGTTGACGGGTGCCGCGAGTGTCCCGAACACCCCGAGACCACGGCGGGTCTCGGTGCGCTGAGTGCGCTCGGTGCGCGCAGTGCTATCACTGCGATCGGTCACGGTTCGGACACCTGGGCCGACTGGGCCGCCGCCTGCCGATACACGAGGAGCATCCGCTGGCCGACCGTCACTGCGCTGGCCACGGCAAGTACGGCCAGGACCGTGGTCAGCACCCACATCGGTGCCCCTACCCCGACCAGTCCGGTGGCCACCAGCACAGCGAAGAGCCGGTCGGCCCGCTCAGCGATCCCGACATTGCACTGCATGCCCAGGCCTTCGGCACGGGCTTTGACGTAGGAGACGACCGCACCGAGGACGAGGCAGCTCAACGTGAGAGCGGCCAGGACGAGGTTGTCGCCCTGGCCGGCGAAGTAGAGCACGAGTCCGGCGAAGATCGCGGCATCGCCGACTCGGTCGAGGGTCGAGTCGAGAAAGGCACCCCAGACACCAGGTCGCCCGGAGATCCGGGCCATCACCCCGTCGACGTTGTCGCTGAAGACGAACGCGACGATGACGAGGGTGCCGACGAGGAACTCACCCCGCGGATAGCAGGCCAGCGCCCCGGCAATCACGCCGAGAGTGCCGACGACGGTGACCACGTCGGGGCTCAGGCCCAGACGCAGGAACAGTTTGGCGATTGGCGTCATGATCTTGGTCCACGACGCACGTAGGAAGCGGTTGAGCATCGCCGCTCAGCCTAACGCCGCCCGGGCCGAGGTCACGTTGGCCAGACGTCGGCGAGCCGCGACCGGACGTCTTCGAGCAGCAGCGGCAACGCCTTGGTCTGCCCGATGATCGGCAGGAAGTTGGCGTCACCACCCCACCGGGGCACGACGTGTTGGTGCAGGTGGGCTGCGACCCCCGCGCCGGCGACTGGGCCTTGATTCATGCCGACGTTGAAGCCCATCGGGTGCGACGACTGCTCCAGGGCCCGCAGCGCCGTCTTGGTGAGTTCGGTGAACTCGGCGGTCTCGTCGCCGGTGAGGTCGACATAACGCGGCACGTGCCGGTAGGGGCAGATCAGCAGGTGTCCGGGGTTGTAGGGGAAGAGGTTCATCACGACGTAGCAGAGCTCACCCCGGGCCACGATGAGCCCTTCCGCGTCGTCGCGGGTCGGGGCCGCGCAGAACGGGCATCCGTCCCCAGCCTCGTCGGTGGGTCGCCCCGCCTCGATGTAGGCCATCCGATGCGGGGTCCAGAGCCGCTCATAGCCGTCGGACACGCCGACGAAGTCACGCGGGTCTTCGACGTCCTGGTCCACGGGGTCGAGTCTATGGGCCACCGCCGCCGAGCTTGCGGACCCGGGTCGGCTCGACGGCCCGGACTACACCTGCGCCCGCGTGCGGATCGCCTGGAGGATCTCCGTGATCGCTTCGTCGGCAGGTATGCCGTTGCGTTGGCTACCGTCACGCATCCGGAAGCTCACCGCCCCAGCGGCCTGGTCGTCGGCGCCGGCGATCACCGTGTAGGGAACCTTCGACTTGCTCGCATTGCGGATCTTCTTCGGGAAACGATCGTCGGATCCGTCGATCTCGACCCGGACCCCCTCGGCCGTCAGCCGGTCGAGCACCCCACGCAGGTACCCGGCATACTCGTCGGCCACCGGGACGCCCAACACCTGCACCGGCGAGAGCCACACCGGGAAGGCACCGGCGTAGTGCTCGACGAGCACCCCGAGGAAACGCTCGATCGAACCGAACTTCGCCGAGTGGATCATCACCGGACGTTGCCGGGAACCGTCGGCGGCCTGATACTCCAGACCGAAACGCTCGGGCTGGTTGAAGTCGTATTGGATCGTCGACATCTGCCAGGTGCGCCCGATGGCGTCGCGAGCTTGCACCGACACCTTGGGTCCGTAGAAGGCGGCACCCCCCGGGTCGGGCACAAGATCCAACCCCGATGCGACACAAACATCTTCGAGCACCCTCGTGGCGATCGCCCATTGCTCGTCGGAGCCGATGAACTTGTCTTTCTTGTCCCCGGTCTCGTCGCGGGTAGACAGCTCCAGGTAGAAGTCGGACAGTCCGAAGTCCCGCAGCAACGACAGGACGAAGTCGAGCAGGTGCTTGATCTCGGCCGGTGCCTGCTCGGGGGTGACGTAGGAATGCGAGTCGTCCATCTCCAGCCCGCGCACCCGGGTCAATCCGTGCACGACCCCGGACTTCTCGTAGCGGTAGACGTGCCCGAACTCGAACAACCGCATCGGCAGGTCGCGGTAGGAGCGGCCCCGCGAGCGGTAGATGAGGTTGTGCATCGGGCAGTTCATCGCCTTGAGGTAGTAGTCGCTGCCCTCCATGTGCATCGGCGGGAACATCGTGTCGGCGTAGTAGGGCAGGTGCCCGGAGGTGTGGAAGAGCCCTTCCTTGGTGATGTGCGGGGTGCCGACGTAGTCGAACCCTTCCTCGATGTGCCGGCGCCGCGCATAGTCCTCCATCTCGCGCTTGAGCACCCCACCCTTCGGGTGGAAGACCGGCAGCCCCGAGCCCAATTCCTCGGGGAAAGAGTAGAGGTCGAGTTCCACTCCGAGTTTGCGGTGGTCGCGGCGCTCGGCTTCGGCGAGCCGGTTCAGGTATGCCGTGAGGTCGGCTTTCGTAGGCCAGGCGGTGCCGTAGATGCGCTGCAGCTGGGGGTTCTTCTCCGACCCGCGCCAGTAGGCCGCCGCGCTGCGCATGACCTTGTAGGCGTTGCCGATGAGTTTGGTGTTCGGGATGTGCGGCCCCCGGCACAGGTCACCCCAGGCGACGGTGCCGTCCTTGCGGACGTTGTCGTAGATGGTCAGGCCGCCTTCGCCGACCTCCGTCGAAGCGCCTTCAGCAGCCTGTTCGGCATTGGACTTCAGGCCGACCAGCTCGCACTTGTAGGGCTCGTTGGCCAGCTCGACGAGTGCGTCCGGGTCGGAGATCTCCCGGCGGTGGAAGGTTTGGCCCTCGTTGATGATCCGTTGCATGACCTTCTCGAGGGCTTTGAGGTCCTCGGGGGTGAAGGGGTCGGCGACGTCGAAGTCGTAGTAGAAACCGTCATCGATCGGTGGGCCGATGCCGAGCTTGGCGTCCGGGTTGACCTGTTGCACGGCTTGGGCGAGCACGTGTGCGCACGAGTGACGCAGCACCTGCAGCCCGTCGGGCTCGTCGATACGCACCGGCACGACAGAGTCACCGTCGGTCAGCACCTGGGCCAGGTCGCAGAGTTCGCCGTTCACCCGGGCGACGACGATCGCCTTGTCGCCGGCGAACAGGTCAGCGGCCGTCGTCTGCTCCGCGACCGATCGCTCGTCTCCGGCGACGGACACGGTAATGCTGGCAGACACGGGGGCTCCTTCGACGATTGCGCGCGACGGTCACGCGCGGCACAAGGGTATCCAGCGCGCGACATACCGGTTGCCCGCGCCACCTGCCGCCCGGCTCACGCCGACGGCCTGGTGTCGGTGGATGTGAAGGGACTCGAACCCCTGGCCTCTCGCGTGTGAAGCGAACGCTCTAACCAACTGAGCTACACATCCGGGTGCGGTTGCTCCGCGAGTGGTCAGGATAGCGCTCGGTCAGCCCAAACCCGAATCCGGGATGACCCGCAGCACGGTCGCCGTGCAGCCCGCACCCGGGGGCGGGTCCCAGCCACGCAACACAGGACCCGCCCCATGTCGGAGTCTCACGATCGGCGCGTTGATCGCCCCCCCCCCGCGGGCACCTTGGCATGAGTCATTGGGAATAGGTCCACCTGATCGTCGGGTCAACCGACTTCAGGTCGATCAACGCCGTCGCTTTGAAAACCTCGTCCCTCGTGCCGTCGAAGACCTCACCGTCCTGAGTGATCTTGGCCTCGCCGCGCACCTGGACGTTGACATCGAAGCTGACCGTCAATGGTCGTTCTGGATCGACCGCGGGGTTGATCGCAGCTAACGGGTCATTTCGCAGAACCCACCGGAACGTATTGAGATCGGCAACGGTTTGACCTGGGCGCAGGATGATCCCGAAGGGACAGTTCGTCGGCTTGAGATCCTTCTGCTTCATGCACCCATCCAACGACGCCTTGGCGAACTGGACTATCGAGGCTGGGTCTTTCAGCGCCCACGGCAACAGCTCAGGGCCGTCGACCTGATCGGGGCCGCGCACCGTCGCCTTAGCCGTCTCAGCCAAGGTCAGATGCGGTGCGTCACTTGTGAAGGCGTAGACACCCGGGAAGGCGGGCAGTTCCCGCGCCGCAGCAGGCACCAGCACGCCGTTGACGGAGACCGGCACATAGTCCTGGGTTTCGCCCCGGACCCGGAGCATCCCCGTGCCTGTGCCAACCTTCCAGCCATCGTCACGTTCAACGACCGGGAAGTCCACGGTCGTCGGCTGACCCCCGATGGCGAACTGCGCCGTGACGCTGGTCGGCGTCTCCTCGGTAGTCGGCGTCACGTCGATGTCGCTGATCGCCCCGTTGGCCACCGCCGACTGAGCGAGCACGCCGTCGGTCAACAGCGTCGTGTCGCCCGGATCGTCGAGGATGGCCAGTGCCGCCGTGGCGTCGCCGGTGGCGAGCGCATCGAGGTACTCATGCACTCGATCAGACGCGGTGACCACCGACGCCGATGGAGCCGCCGACGTGGGGGTCGCCGAGGCCTGCCCATCGGTGGCCCCGCCGGCCAGTCGTGGGAATAGCAGCGCCCCCCCGACGACAATCAGCGCCAGCACGACCGCGCCGGCGACGTAGATCCGAGTGCGGTCCGGGCGGTGTGGCCGTGACTCGGCTTCGTGCTGGCCGTCCTGCGATCTCTGGGGCGGATCCATCCGGTGTGCCCCAGTGCGCCGACCAGGCCCGTCGCCTCCAGGCGGAGCCGGAGTCCATCCGGCACCAGCCTCCGGCGCGGTCTGGTTGTCCGGCGATGGCAAATCCTTGTCGGTCATTGTGCTCCTGTCCGAAGGTCCGGCGTCATGCCCCTAGTCCCGGGCGCTCGTCACAGCACCCTAACTGCCCGGTGCGGGTTCGGCCGGATCGGTGATAGACGATAGCCCGGGATCGTGGCGTCTAGGATTGCCGCCATGTCCGGAGCAGACCGTCGGATCGATCAACCACCTCGGGTTGATCGCATCGGGTTTCTTGCCCTGGTCGCCGCAGTCCTCGCGACCGGCGCCATGGTGGGCATGCAGGTGCTCAACGAGCGCCTGAAGGGTGCGAGTGCCCCGCACGGGATCGTGTCGTTCCAGCTGGCCGGCAGCCAGGAGTCGGCCGCAGCCATTCTGGCTCAATGGCGCGCCACTGATGCGATCGATGCCGCCAAGACCATGATGCTCCTCGATCTCGCCTACCCCATCGTGTATGCCGCGGCCTTGGCGTTGGGGCTGCGCTGGGCCGCACTGCGCGCCGGACGGCCTCGTTGGGTCCGGCACGGGCTGATCGTTGCGGTTGGCGCCGCAGTCGCCGACTACATCGAGAATGCCGGGCAGATCTGGCAGCTGTGGACGGATACCGCGTCCGCGCCGGCGGCTGGACTCACTTTGGTAGCCGCCATTGTGAAGTTCGCACTGCTCGTCCTGGGTGTGCTCGCTCTTGTCGTGCTCATCGCCAGGCCCGGCCGTTCGGCTCGGGTCGGCACGCAAGAAGCACGTGGATAGCACGCGACCGCTACCCGAACGGCCCGACTGGTTTTCTTGCCTTTCAGGCCACGGTCGGGGTCACCGAAGTGATCGAGACCGATACTCGAGAAAGCGCGCAGTGCGTCCTCCAGGCTCTCCCTATTGGCTCAACAGCGTTGTTGAAGGCGTCGAATGGTTGACGAGGTAGCGTGTGCTCGTCATCCCTGAGTCGCTATACGACGTGCCCACGTGAGTGAGCAGGATGTCCTCAGGGATGGCCCCGAACAGAGGAATGCCCGCACCAATGAGTACGGGTGCCACTCCGATGGTGATCTCGTCGACGAGGCCCTCTCGGAGAGAAAACTGGATTACTTGCCCGCCGTCGATATAGACACCGGAGGCGCCATCGCTATGAAGCAGCTCGCAGACTTCATCCAGAGTGCGGACAACGGTGACGTTGTCGGCCTCCTCGTCGGGCAAAGTTGTCGACAAGACGACGACCTGTTGGCCCTTATACGGCCATTCACCGAAGGTGAGGACTTTCTCGTAGGTAGCGCGACCCATCACGATGTGGTCCGTAGCGGCCATGAAATCGTCGTAGCCGGGGGGTGCTGCCGGTCCCTGGTGCCCCCGGACGTGTTGTCGCCCTACGGGCTGGTCAGTCAGCCAGTCGATGTCACCATCGAGCCGTGCAATCTTCCCATCGAGGCTGACGCCGATAAACACGCGGCCTTTCCATGTGCGGTGGGTAATCACTATATGGTTCTCCGATCTGCAATAAGACTGCACTGTGGGCTGTCCCGTGTTTTCAGGGCACCGTGTTCTTGAGTCTTCGGCGGTGTGTCGGGTTTCGCAGTGTTCGTCGAGGACCTCTTACCGGATCTGCCTAGGCCGTGCGCACAGTGCATGAGCCGCTCCCCGCACAGACAGGCCCATATCTCGGCGGCGGGCACGCGGCTGCTGCGCGAACGGCCCCCGACTGGCGTTTCCGCTGGTCAGGGGCCGTTGCTGGCTGGTGGGCGATACTGGGTTTGAACCAGTGACCTCTTCCGTGTCAAGGAAGCGCGCTACCGCTGCGCCAATCGCCCTCAGGTGCTGCTCCGCCTATGCGGGAGCCAGAGGTGGAGACGGGATTTGAACCCGTGTACGCGGCTTTGCAGGCCGCTGCCTCGCCTCTCGGCCACTCCACCGTGAAGGCGGTCAACCTCCGAGCGGACGACGAGTCTCGAACTCGCGACCTCAACCTTGGCAAGGTTGCGCTCTACCAACTGAGCTACGTCCGCGGGTCACTCGTGGGGGCGATGGCCCCACCAGTGCATCGTAGACCTTATCCGAATCGTCTGGGGGTGTCCAAACGACCTGCCCGTCCGCTAGCTCGAGGCGAGACGGGCCATCTCGGCGTCGACGTCGTAGTCGGGCAGCGGCCAGTCCGGGCTCATCTGCCGCAGCTTCTCCAGGATGAGCTGCTGCGCGGCATACCGGGCGTACCACTTGTGGTTCGCCGGAATGATGTGCCAGGGCGCGACATCCGTGGAGGTGCGGTCCAGCATGATCTGGAAGGCCTCCTGGTAGGCGTCCCAGTGAGCCCGGTTGTCGGTGTCACCCGGGTTGAACTTGTAGTGCTTGTCCGGCCGGCGCAGCCGCTCCATCAACCGATCCCGCTGCTCGTCCTTGGAGATGCAGAGGAAGAGCTTGACGATCTGGGTGCCGCCGTCGACGAGGCCGCGTTCGAAGTCGTTGATCGTCGGGTAGCGCTGCTCGATGACCATCTGCGGAGCCAGGTCGAGCACCCGGACGACGAGGACGTCCTCGTAGTGCGACCGGTCGAACACCCCGATCTGACCAGGCGCCGGCAACGCCTTACGGATCCGCCATAGGAACGAGTGACGTTTCTCCTCGGGCGTCGGGGCTTTGAAAGACGTGGCCTTGATCCCGGCAGGATCAGCGTGCCGCATGACGTGCCGGACGATCCCGCCCTTGCCGGCGCTGTCCAAACCCTGTAAGACGACAAGCAGGCTGCGCTGCCCACCGGCCTTCGACTCGGCCCACAGCCGCTCCTGCCATTCACCGATCTCGTCGGCGAAGGCAACGAGCGCCTGCTCGGCGGTCTCCTTGTCTCCGTCGAAGCCCGGGGTGCTGCTCGGGTCGAAATCGGCCAGCACGAAACCCGCGTCGACCCGCAACAGCTCGCTGATCGGACGTTCGGGATGCAAGTGTTCCTTGACCGGCTCCGCGTCGACCGGCAGGTCGTAGGCGCGTGGCGCGGCCGTCGGTGGGCGCTCCCCGGTGTCGATAGGTGCGGGCTCGACCTCTGGCAGTGTCGCTGCGGAGTCAGCTCGGACCGGGACCTTCTCGAGCGTGCCGGAGAGCTTGGGACTCTTGCCCTTCTTCTTGCTCTTCTTGGCCTTGGCGCCCTTCTTGTCCTTCTTACCCTTCTTGCCGTTCGAGCCCTTCTTGACCTTGCCGGACTTCTTCGAGTCCTTGCCCTTGGTCTTCTTCTTGTTCGCCATAACCGCATCTTGCCGTATCCAGCCGACCTACGCACGGGTTGGCGGCGGGATACTGTCGCTCATGCGGGTGCTGCTCGACGGCTCGGCCGGGGTGGCCGGGGTGCCTGCTGCTGATCCGGGGTTGCCCGAGCTCGCGCAGCTGTATGCCGTGCCACCGGGGCTTTCGGGTGCGGGCCGGTGGTTGCGGGCCAACATGGTTACCACCCTGGACGGAGCTGCCTTCGGCGCCGACAGTCGCTCCGGGTCGATCAACACTCCGGCTGACCGGGTCGTCTTCGAGCTGATCCGGGCTTTGTCGGATGCCGTGATCGTCGGAGCGGGAACCGTTCGCGCCGAAGGCTATTCGCCGCTGCGGGTTGCCCCGGAGTATGCCGCACTGCGCGCGTCCGTTGGCCGCCGGCCGCCGCTTCCGTTGGTCGTCGTGAGCAACTCCGGCCGGCTACCGGAGGGCCTCGCCCAGCAGAGCTCGACGGCGCCGGTGTTGGCAGTCGTGCCGTCGCGGTGCCGACGACTGGCTCAGCTACGCGACGTGCTGGGTCAGGATGCCGTCATCGTCGCGGGCGCCGACGAGGTGGACCTGGTGGTGGCGTTGGCTGCCGTGGCGGACCGCGGGTGGCCGCACCTGCTCACCGAAGGCGGGCCACGACTGCTCGGCCGCCTGCTGCAGGCCGGTCTCGTCGACGAGCTGGATCTGACCATCGCACCCAGCGTCACCGCGGGCGAGGCATCCCGGGTCGTGACCGGGCCTGCCCTTGCTCCGCCGTCAGGCTTTCGGCTGCTCACGCTGCTCGAGCAGGACCACACCGTCCTGGGCCGGTGGCTGCGCGACTGACAGGATGAGCCGATGCGCCAGCCGATCGACCTGCCGGTCCAACCGATGCTCGCCAAGGCGGTGCCGACCGTACCCGAAGGTCCGGGCCTGGCCTACGAACCGAAGTGGGACGGCTTCCGATGCATCGTGCTCCGCGACGGCGACGAGGTGGCTTTGACCAGTCGTGGCCGCCGGCCCCTGACCCGCTACTTCCCAGAGGTGGTCGAGCAGGTCCGGAGCACGTTGCCACCCCGATGCGTCGTCGACACCGAGATCGTCGTGCGATCCGGCCCTCCGGGCGCCCAGCGCCTTGACTGGGACGCGTTGAGCCAGCGGATCCATCCCGCCCAGTCACGCATCCAGCGGCTGGCCACCGAGACCCCGGCCGAGCTGATCGCCTTCGACCTGCTCGCCCTCGACGACACAGCGTTGTTGTCCGAGCCGTTCGGCGAGCGACGCGCCCGGCTCGAGACTTGTCTTTCGGCACTGACTCGCGACGACGCGATCCACCTGACCCGGATGACCACCGACCCGGAGCTTGCTCGGGACTGGTTCGAGCGCTTCGAGGGCGCCGGCTTGGACGGAGTGATCGCGAAGGCACTGGACTCGCCCTACCAACCGGGCAAGCGCGGCATGCTCAAGGTCAAACACAAACGCACCGCCGATGTCGTGGTCTTCGGGTATCGGGTCCACAAGTCCGGTGACGGGGTCGGCTCGCTGCTGCTCGGGCTCTATGGCCGACGGCAGGGCGAGCAGCACCTCGTCCCGGTCGGCGGGATCGCCGCCTTCCCGATGGCAACCCGGCGACAGCTCGTCGAGGAGCTCGCTCCACTGGTGATCCGGGACGAGCACGGCGACATCCGCAAAGATGCCACGGACCGGTCCCGATTCTCGGCCAGCAAAGACACCTCCTTCGTCCCGGTCCGCCCGGAGCGGGTGGTCGAGGTGGCCTACGACCAGATGGAGGGGCACCGTTTCCGGCACGCAGTCACCTTCGAGCGTTGGCGCCCGGATCGTGACCCGCGCAGTTGTCAGCTGGAGCAGGTGCAGCGGGCGGCGGCATACGACTTGGCCGAAGTGCTCGGCCCGTCCACCCCGTAGCCGTTACGGGTGCTCGCGTAGGTATCCCCC
The DNA here is from genome assembly GCA_002748155.1 of Actinomycetales bacterium. Lineage (GTDB taxonomy): Bacteria > Actinomycetota > Actinomycetes > Actinomycetales > Dermatophilaceae > Phosphoribacter. The sequence continues at coordinate 32,536 of PDRO01000011.1, forward strand.
GCTGTCCGAATCGTATTCGTCGTCTGCGTAACGTTGCCTGGAGGGCTGCACGCGGGGAGGTTCCCCGGGCATCTTCGGGTAGTCCGGAGGGAAGGCCATCTCGGGCAAACCGGCGGCCACGTCCCGCTCCCACCAGGCCATCGCGGTCCCGAGATCACCCCGGGATGGCTCGTATGCCGCCCACGGGTCTGCTTCGGCGGCAACGATTCCCGGCACCGTGTGCACGGTCAGCTCGCCAGGGTTGACATCGCCGAGCACCTCCCAGGACACCGGCATCGACACCGGCGCTGCGGGCAGCGGCCGGGGGCTGTAGGCCGCGGCGATGGTCCGGTCGCGGCAGGCCTGGTTGTAGTCGACGAAGACCCGCTCCCCACGCTGCTCCTTCCACCAGGCGGTCGTTACGAGGTCGGGGCGGCGCCGCTCCAGCTCCCGGGCGATCGCGATCACGCCGTGGCGCACGTCGAGGAACTCACGTTCCGGCGTGATCGGGCAATACACGTGCACCCCGCGGTTTCCCGAGGTCTTGGGGAACCCGGTCAGTCCGGCCTCGGCCAGCACCGCACGCAGCAGCTGCGCGGCCTCGACCGCGTCGGCGAACCCCCGCCCCGGCTGAGGATCGAGATCGAGGCGCACTTCGTCGGGATGGTCCAGGGCCTGCGGGTCATCGGTCGCGGTCACCGGCCACGGGTGCAGGGTGACGGTGTTCATCTGCACCGTCCACGCTGCGGTAGCCACCTCGTCGACGACCAGTTGGCGGTGCCGACGGCCCGAGGGATAGGTCACCGTCACCGTGCGGGCATAGTCGGGCACGCCTCTGGGCGGGTTCTTGGAGTAGAACTGCTCGCCGTCGATCCCCTGCGGGAAACGTTGCAGTGTCACCGGGCGACCACCGATGCGACCCAGCAGCCGCTGGCCCACGTCGCGGACGTAGTGCGCCAGATCGAGCTTGGTCACCGCGGGCCGTCCCGCCGACGCCGGCCACACCACCCGGTCCGGGCTGGAGATCCGGACCAACTGTGCCGAGCCGTCCCGGGCCGGACACTCCACGTAGGCATCGGCCATGCGGTCATGATGGCACGCGCCGCAAGCCGGCCCGTTGTGGCGCGAGCCGATTCCTCGGCGATGGCTGATCACCCGACACCTGCGCCGTAGAGTGGCCCGATGAGTGACACCGGCGGTCAGTATCAGGTGCAACACAGCGACGAACAGTGGCGGGAGTTACTCTCCCCGGCCGAGTACCAGGTGCTTCGGCAGGCCGGCACCGAACGGCCGTTCACCGGTGAATACACCGACACGACGACCGTGGGGGTGTACACCTGCCGGGCGTGCGGGGCCGAGTTGTTCCGCAGCGAGACGAAGTTCGAGTCCCATTGTGGATGGCCGTCCTTCTACGCGCCGCTGGCGCAGGATCGGGTCGAATACCACGATGACCGGTCCATGCCCGGGCGGCCACGCGTGGAGGTGCGGTGTGCCGGGTGCGGCTCCCACTTGGGCCACGTCTTCGAGGGCGAGGGCTACAGCACACCGACCGACCAGCGCTATTGCATCAACTCGATCTGCCTGACCCTGCATCCCGCCGGCTGAAAGGCAGCCGCCACCGGGCCGGGCGCTCAGCGCAGCCGGGCCACGAGATCGCGAAGCTCGACCCGTGGGCCGGTAAAGAACGGCACCTCTTCACGGACATGCCGCCGAGCCCGCGATGCCCGCAACTCGCGCATGAGGTCGACGATCCGGTACAACTCATCGGCCTCGAAAGCCAGCATCCACTCGTAGTCGCCCAACGCGAACGACGCCACCGTATTGGCGCGCACGTCCGGGTAGTCGCGGGCCATTTGCCCGTGCTCGCGCAGCAGATCACGCCGCTCGGTGTCGCCGAGCAGATACCACTCGTAGGACCGGACGAACGGATAAACGCACACGTAACGCCGGGGTTCTTCGTCCGCGAGGAAGGCTGGGATGTGGCTCTTGTTGAACTCCGCGGGCCGATGCAACGCGGCGGCGGACCAGACCGGCTCGAGGTGCCGACCGAGCCGGGTGCGCAGGACTTGCTGGTATGCCGCTTGCAGCGGTTCGATGGCGGGGGCGTGCCACCACAGCATGAGATCGGCGTCGCCGCGGAGGCCGGCGACGTCGTAGCAGCCGCGGACCACGAGATCGTCAGCGCGCAATCGGTCGAGCACCGATTCGACCTCGTCGGTCAGGCCGCTGCGACCTCCTGTGCCGTCCGAGCCGCCACCAGAGCTGTCATCGGCAGAGTCACCGAGACGTTCGGCGACCCGGAAGACCGACCACATCGTGTAGCGAATGGTGTCGTTCAGCTCGCGGATCCGGGCGGGTCTGGGTTTTCCGGTCGGTGGCATAACCCCATCCTCGCAAGCGAGACCAGCCGAGCTCAATCACCGGCCGCAGCCGCAGCGAGGATGGGAGCCGCGATCTCGATCTGCCACTCCCGGGCACCGTTCGAGCGCAACTGCGAGGCGAAACCCGCGACCGACTGGTCCTCGGGTGGAGTCCACAGAAGTCGCCGGACCACATCGGGTGTCACGAGGTTCTCGACCGGAACGTTGTGCTGCTCACCGAAGTCGGCCAGTGCCTGGCGTGCCGCGGACAAACGAGCAGCCGCCGCCGGGTCGCGGTCGGCCCAGACCCGAGGTGGTGGAGGGCCGTTGCCCGGCAGGGTCAGCAACGGCAGTGACTCGTCGGGTAGCGCCAACGCCTTCTCGATCGCCTGCAACCACGCCTTGGCGTTGCGAGTGGCGGGCCGCAGCTCGCGGCGTCCCGCAAGGTCGGCAGCGTCCTTGGGTGGGGAGCTGGCCAGTGCGACGATCACCGCGTCGGGAATCACTCGGCCCGGCGCGATGTCCCGGCGTTGCGCGATCCGGTCACGGGTATACCAGAGCTCCCGGACCACCGCGACGCCCCGACGGCGCCGGATCTTGTGGATCCCGGACGTGCGCCGCCACGGATCGATCCGCACCGGGGGTCCCGCATAGTGCGCAAGCGCTTCGAACTCCTGCTGTGCCCATTCCCATTTGCCTTGTTCGTGCAGGTCGGCCGCCACAGCGTCACGGAGCTCGACGAGCACCTCAACGTCGAGGGCGGCATACCGTAGCCAGGCCTCCGGCAGGGGCCTGCGAGACCAGTCGACCGCGGAGTGCTCTTTGGCCAGCGACAGTCCCAGATAGTGCTGGACGGCCGCGCCGAGGCCCACTCGGGGCAGGCCGGCCAGGCGAGCACCCAGTTCCGTGTCGAACAACCGGGTGGGGCGAAGGCCGACACCGGCCAGGCACGGTAGGTCCTGGGTGGCAGCGTGCAGCACCCATTCGGCCTGGCCGATGCCGTCGTTGATCGGACGCAGGTCTGGGCAGGCCACCGGATCGAGCAGCACGGTGCCGGCCCCGGCGCGGCGCATCTGCACGAGGTAGGCACGCTGGCCGTACCGGTGCCCCGACGCTCGCTCGGCATCGATGGCCACCGGCCCGGTGCCACGGGCGACGACACCTGCAACCGAGATCAGGGTGCGCTCGTCGACGACGACCTCGGGTATGCCGTCCACCGGCGTCGTCAACGGAGTGACGACGGGTGCTTCCTTCGGCTGCTCCGAATCTCTTTCCGGGTCTCTTCCCCCCTGATTCTCAACCGTGTCGTCGGCTGCCCCCGGGGCGTGCCGGGTCACCGCCGCGTGCCCGGCAGGGCGACGACGCCCTCGGGCAGCGGTGGCAGTCCCGCTATCGTGCACAGCAGGTCCGACCACGCCAAGAAGTGCGGGCCGACGTGATCGTCGAGCGGAGTCCACGACGCGCGGACTTCGACCTCCACCGTGGTCTGGTGGTCAGCGAGCCCGCCGAATCTCTCGGACACCACCCGGGTAACGGTACCGGCGGCGGCAGTGAATCCGACATCGTGCGTTCGGAGAGAGTCGAGCAGCCACGCCCAGCCCACCTCACCGAGAGACGGATCCGCCGCGAGCTCCGGTTCGAGTTTGGCCGTCGTGAAGGTGACGGCCCGCCATACGCCTTCCCAGGGCTCAGGAGCCGACGGGTCGTGCAGCAGCACGAATCGGCCGGACGCGAGGTCTTCGTCCGTGTCGGCTACGGTGACCTCGGCCGAGAGAGCCACCGCATGCGGCGCGATCCGCTGTGGGGCCGGCACCTCGGTGACCCGCACTTCGGGACGCAACCGAACCTCTCGCAAGCCGGCGATGGCCCGCGTGAAGTCGGCGACATCGTCGCCCGGAAGGGTCCGTCCTCGCACCCTTGCAGGGTATGCCGCCCACACCCCGGACGGGCCTAGACGCGCCGAAGAGCGCCGGGCGACCACACCGGGCATCAGCCGCGCCGCACATCAGCCCCACCGGGGATGGACGAAGCCATGAGCCACACCACGCACGGCGACAGCGGCGATAGCCTCCTTCGGTGTCCGTAGTGTTGGCCCTGCTCTCGTCCGTCGTGTGGGGTTCGAGCGATTTCGCCGCCGGGTTGCTCTCGAAACGTCTCGCCGTGTTGGCGGTCGTCGGCTGGTCCCAGGCCATCGGCCTGACCGCAGTCAGCATCGTGGTTGCGTTCCAGGGCCTACCATCAGCGGCTTTCTATGCCTGGGCTCCGTGGGCATTCGCCGCCGGGATCTGCGGGACGCTCGGCCTGCTGGCCTTCTACCGGGCACTGGCCACCGGCACGATGGGAGTGGTTGCCCCGATCGCTGCCCTCGGGACCGCCATCCCCGTGTTGCTCGGGGTGCTCACCGGTGACCAGCCCAGTGTGTTCGCGTGGTTAGGGATTGTCGTGGCCATCCTCGGGGTGGCGCTGGCGAGCGGCCCCGAGCTGCAGCAGGGGCTATCGGCTCGGCCCGTGCTGCTGGCCGCCCTGGCGGCGTTCGGATTCGGGCTGACCCTGTTCGCCATCGATCGTGGCTCCCGGGTCACCCTGCTCCACACCTTGTGGGGAATGCGCCTGACCAGCTGCTTCGGCTTCGCTCTCATGGCCGTCGGCACCCGGTCGCTCGGCGCCGACCCCCGCGGCTCGCTGCGCTGGCTGGCCGGCATCGGCATCGCCGATCTCGGGGCCAACGCGCTCTTCGGTGCGGCGTCATCGATGGGGATGGTCAGCGTGACGGCTGTGATCGGTTCGCTCTACCCGGTGGTGACCGTGCTGCTAGCCCGACGCATCCTCGCCGAGCGACTCCGGTCGGTACAAGTGGTCGGGGTCGTCGTCGCGATGACCGGAGTCGTGCTCATCGCCGGCTCCGGGGCAGGCTGAACACGCCACACGACACGTCGTGTTTCACTGCTCGTCGGCTCAGCTCACTGTTCGTGGATCAACTCGACGACCCGGGTCAGCACGTCCGGATCGGTCTCCGGCAGCACGCCGTGTCCGAGGTTGACGATGTGCCCCGGCGCCTGCCGACCCTCGGCGACGATGCCGAGCACCCGCTCGCGCAGCACCGGCCACGGCGCGAAAAGCAGCGCCGGGTCGAGATTGCCCTGCACGGCATACCCGGGCCCGATCCGGGCCACCGCATCGGTGAGCGAGACCCGGTAGTCGACCCCGACGACCTCGCACCCTGCGCCGGCCATCGAGGCCAGCAACTCACCGGTGCCGACCCCGAAATGGATCCGCGGCACGCCGAGATCGGCCACCGCCGCCAACGCCGCGGCCGAGTGGGGCAACACGTGCCGCTCGTAGTCGACACGCGACAACGCCCCCACCCACGAGTCGAATAGCTGCACGAGCCGGGCACCGGCCTGCACCTGCACCCGCAGGAAGGCACCGGAGATCTGAGCCAACCGCTGGCACAACGCGTTCCACAGGCCGGGGTCGCCGTGCATGAGGGTCTTGGTGTGCACGTGGTTACGACTGGGGCCGCCCTCGACGAGATAGGAGGCCAGCGTGAAAGGCGCCCCGGCGAAGCCGATCAACGGGGTGCCGCCGAGCTCGGCCACGAGCAGCCGGACCGCTTCGATGATCGTCGGGACGTGCTCCGGGGTCAGCTCCGGAATGCGGTCGAGATCGGCCCAGGTGCGCACCGGGTCGGTGATGACCGGCCCGACCCCGGCGACGATGTCGACGTCGACACCGACCGCCCGCAGCGGCACAACGATGTCGCTGAAGAAGATCGCGCCATCGACACCGTGCCGGCGCACCGGCTGCAGCGTGATCTCCGTGACCAGGTCGGGGCGGAAACATGCTTCGAGCATCGGCACGCCCGCGCGGACCGCCCGGTATTCCGGCAGTGACCGCCCGGCCTGACGCATGAACCAGACGGGGGTATGCCGCACCGGGCGGCGGCAGGCTGCCGCGACGAGGGGGCTGCTGTCCGGCTCTGGCTGCTCGCTCACGGAAACCCATCCTCGCACCCCGAGCCCGGACTGCCCTGCCGCGTGAAGACGAGACCTTGGCGTCTGCGTCGAGACCGGATCGCAACCTGATCGAGGCAACCTGGAGCTGACCCACCCCCTCTGGATCATCGAGAAGGTTGGATGCCGCGGATTGTCCCGGGCGGTACCGGCCAGAGCGAGCGAGACCACGAGCGAATCGATGAAGGAAACATCGATGAAGGAAACAGGGAGAGGCGCCATGACTCCAATCACCACGAACGCGAACGGTGGACCGGCTGACCACAGTGTCGACCGGCACGGGTGGGCCGACCACCGAACACCGTCGAGCCGGACCACCATCGGTCGCCGGACGCGCACGACCGTCCTGGGAGTGCTGACCCTGATGCTCGTCGCAGTGGCCCTCGGTGCCTGCTCAAGCGAGCCGATCGAGGACAGCGCCCGCGAGCCGGATGTAGCCAGTGCTCCCCCGGTCGTCGACGAGGGCATGAGTGCGTCCGAACTCGATTCAGCAGAGTCGGCTCCGATGCCGCAGGACCGGGCCGGAGCGCCCCCCGCGAAGGCCGCGGCCACCCCGGTCGAGGTAGCCGAGCCCAAGATCGCCCGCACCGCAGCGGTCGCGATGACGGTGGAAGACATCGGGCCAGCCGCAACGCTGGTGCGAACGGCGATCACGGGACTGGGCGGACACGTCACCGACGAAGCGCTCAACACGACCGATCTGCCGCCGTCGGCCCTGCCGGAGGACACGGCGGTGCAGCCCAGCCCAGTGCCCGGCTACGCCAACTACGGCCGGATCACGTTCGCGGTCCCGGCCGACCGGCTCGATGAGGCCATCGAAGCCGTCTCCGCCCACGGGACGGTCATCCAGCGCACGACCTCCAGCCAAGATGTCACCGCCACCTACGTCGACACCGAAACACGGATCGCCACTCGCAAAGCCAGCATCGAGCGGATCCGGGCTCTCATGGCGCGGACCGAGACCATCGGTGAGATCGTCCAACTCGAGGGTCAGTTGGCCGACCGCGAAGCCGACCTCGAGTCGCTACAAGCCCAGCTGCGATGGCTGGAGGGGCAGGTGTCGATGTCCAGCCTCACCGTTGTGCTGGCCACCGACCCCGAGCAGATCCCCGATCCCGACGAGGACAACGGGTTCGTGTCGGGGCTGCGCGCCGGGTGGGCGGCCCTGACCGACAGCTTGGTCGCGCTCCTCAAGGTCATCGGCGCGGTGGTGCCGTGGCTGGTCCTCGGCCTGCTTCTGGGCTGGCCGGCTTGGCGGGCGTGGCGCTCGCGGAGACGGCGGGCTGCGACCGAGCCAACGCAGGAACCCGACGAACAACCGTGACCCGAGTCACCGTCACCGGGCGCCCCGCAATGGTTACCGACGAGTAGCATTGCCGCAGGACGGCTCCGCTGCCCGATTGGGTGCTGCCCGGATGGGTTGTGCTGGTGCCGTTCATGTCGGCACTGCCCAGCTCTTCGGCAGCCTCCGGGCTCCGGGCCGCACGGGCCGCCGCACAGCCTGGTCCGCAGCCTGATCACCCGCCGAGGAGGCACCTAGCATGGCCCGAGCCCTAAGAGAAGTCGTCTTCGTCGAAGGGGTACGTACGCCCTTCGGCAAGGCCGGCGACAAGGGCATCTATGCCCAGACCCGCGCCGACGATCTGGTGATTCGTTGTATCCGCGAACTGCTCCACCGGCACCCCGAGCTGCCGAAGGAGCGGGTCGAGGAGGTTGCCATCGCGGCGACCACCCAGATCGGCGACCAGGGGCTGACCATCGGCCGGGTCGCGGGGTTGCTCGCTGGCCTGCCCAAGAGCACTCCTGGCTACGCCATCGACCGGATGTGTGCCGGAGCGATGACGGCGGTGACCACGACCGCGGCCTCGATCGCTACCGGATCGATCGACATCGCCATTGCCGGAGGTGTCGAGCACATGGGGCATCACCCGATGGGTCAGATGGTCGACCCGAACCCACGGATCGTCGCCGAGCGCCTCGTCGACCCGAGTGCTCTCGACATGGGTAAGACCGCAGAGAACCTGCACGACCGGTTCCCGCAGCTGACCAAGGAGCGGGCCGACGCCTACGCCCAGGCCTCGCAAGCCAAGACGGCCGCGGCATACGCGGCTGGCAAGATCCAGCCCGACCTCGTGCCGATGGCCACCCGCCACAAGGAGAAGGGCTGGGGCTTGGCCAGCGTCGACGAGCCGCCGCGCCCGGGGACGACGATGGATGATCTGGCCACCTTGCGCACCCCGTTCCGGGCCCGAGGCAACGTCACGGCCGGCAACGCTGCCGGCCTCAACGACGGCGCCACCGCGTGCCTGATCGCATCCGAGCAGGCAGCAACCGAGCTCGGTATGCCGGTGCGCATGCGTTTGGTCTCCTCTGCTTTCGTCGGGGTGGAGCCGGAGTTCATGGGTATCGGCCCGGTGCCCTCGACGGAAAAGGCACTCGAAAAGGCCGGGCTCACCATCGATGACATCGGCCTCTTCGAGCTCAACGAGGCCTTCGCCGTCCAGGTGCTGACCTTCCTCGACCACTTCGGTATCCCCGACGACGACCCACGGGTCAACGAATACGGTGGTGCGATCGCGGTCGGTCACCCGCTCGCCTCCTCCGGGGTGCGGCTGATGAACAATCTGGCCCGCCAGTTCGCGGATCACCCCGACGTGCGGTATGGACTCACGTCGATGTGCATCGGGCTCGGTATGGGCGGCACGGTGATCTGGGAGAACCCCCACCACGCCGACTTCGTCTCCAGCGTGGGTTCCGACGACGACAAGGTGGCCTGAGGATGAACGAGCGCAAACCCTACGAAGAGGTCGTCACCCACTTCCTTCCGCGTGACGTGCAACTGGTCCTGCCCGACGGCAGCAGCGCCGGCACCATGGTGCTCATCACCATGGACAACGGCTTCGACCACACGAAACCCAACTCCTTCGGCCTGGCCGGGCTGACTGAATACCGGACGGTGCTCGAGGCCGTGAAGAAGCGGGTCGAAGCGGGCGAGGTGCAGGCTGTCGGTCTCACCGGCAAGCCGTTCATCTTCGCCGTCGGCGCCGACCTCGTCGGAGTGCCGACCGTGGCCACCTGGGATCAGGCCCTGGAGCAGGGTCAGCTCGGGCATCAGGCGTACACGGCGATGATGGACATCGGCGTGCCGAGCTTCGCCTTCATCAACGGCGCCAGCTTGGGCGGTGGCCTGGAGATTGCCTTGGCCTGCTCCTACCGCACCGTTTCGGCCGGTGCCCCGGCGATCGCGTTGCCGGAGACCTTCCTCGGGCTCGTGCCCGGGTGGGGTGGCTGCTACCTGCTGCCCAACCTGATCGGCCCGCAGAAGGCGCTGTCGGTCATCATCGACAACTCCCTGAACATGAACAAGATGATGAAGGGGCCGCAGGTCCTCAACCTCGGCATTGCCGACGCGATGTTCGAGCCGGCCGACTTCTTGGAGTCTTCGATCGCCTGGGCAGCACAGGTCGTGGCCGGGCAGATCACCGTCGAACGGCCCGAGGTCCCCCGCGACGAGCAGTCATGGGAAGCCCCGCTCATGGCCGCGAAGATGATGGCCGACATGAAGACCGGCGGTCAGTCCCCGGGTGCCTATCGGGCTCTCGACCTGGTCCGTGGCGCTCGCACCCGCACCCGTGACGAGGCTTTCGCTGCCGAGGACAAAGCGGTCGCCGATCTCATCATGAGTGACGAACTGCGCGCCAGCCTCTACGCTTTCGACCTCGTGCAACGGCGGGCCAAGCGCCCGGCCGGGGCCCCGGACAAGTCGCTGGGCCGCCCGGTCACCAAGGTCGGCATCGTCGGTGCCGGCCTGATGGCCAGTCAGCTCGCCTTGTTGTTCATCCAGCGCCTCGAGGTACCGGTCGTGATGACCGACCTCGACCAGGAGCGGGTCGACAAGGGCGTCGGCTACGTGCACGCGCAGCTGGCCGACCGGGCCAAGAAGGGCCGGCTCAGTGAAGACAAGCTCAAGCGTTATTCGGCCTTGATTTCCGGCTCGACGAGCAAGGAGGGGTTCGCCGACGCCGAATTCGTCATCGAGGCTGTCTTCGAGAAGATGTCCGTGAAGAAGCAGGTCTTCGCCGAGTGCGAGGCCGTCGTATCCGACACCTGCGTGCTCGCGACCAACACATCCAGTCTCTCGGTCACCGAGATGGCCGCCGACTTGGCCCACCCGGAGCGGGTGGTCGGTTTCCACTTCTTCAACCCGGTTGCGGTCATGCCGTTGTTGGAGATCATCCCTGGCGAGCAGACCGACGAGGCCACCCTGGCCACGGCGTTTGCGGCCGGCAAGACCCTGAAGAAGACGTGCATCCTGGTCAAGGATTCGCCGTCGTTCATCGTCAATCGGTTGCTCGGTCGTTTCCTCGGCGAGGTCAGCAAGGTCGTCGACGAGGGCACGCCGATCGAGGTGGCCGACAAGGCTTTCGCGGGCTTCGCCCCGATGCCGCCGTTCGTGCTGCTCGGGCTAGTCGGCCCAGCGGTCGCGTTGCACGCCAGCGAGACCCTGGCCGCTGCGTTCCCGGACCGATTCCAGGAGTCCGAAGGGCTCAAACGGGTCGTCGAAGCCGGCAAGACTGCCTTCTACAAGGTCGAGGCCGGCCGGCCCAAGCTCGACCCGGAGGTGCTCGAGCTGCTGCCCAAGCCGGAGAACCCGGTCGAGCTGACCGCTGAGCAGGTCCGCGAGCGGGTGCTCGGGGCGCTGGCCGAAGAGACCCGGCTCATGCTCGACGAGGGAGTGGCCCAGTCACCGATGGACATCGACTTGGCCATGATCACCGGCGCCGGCTTCCAGTTCTGGAACGGCGGGCTCACCCCGCTGCTGGACCGCACCGGGGTCGCCGAACACGTCACCGGCAAACGGTTCCTGCCGAAGGGTGCAGCCAGCCTGCCCGGCTGATCAGGTCCTCCTTGACGACGACATTGACGGGCTGATCGCCCGCACAACCTCGGCCCGGGTCATGCCATCGGCGCGACCCGGGCCAGGTGTTTTCCGGCTCCAGGTGTTTTCCAACCAGGGGCTGCTCAGCGACTGGCCCATCCGGCGAGCTCGTCGCGGCGGATCTGGCCGGCAGTATCGCGCGGGATCGAGTCGACGAAGACGACCGACTTGAGCTGCTTGTATTTCGCCAGTTCGGAGCCCACGTGCCGGATGAAGTCGAAAGGCTTCGCCGTGACACCGGGCTTGAGCTGGATCAGCGCGTATGGTGCTTCGTCGCCGGGCGAGCCGGCGATGGCGACCGGGTAGACGGCGGCATCAGCAACTGCGGGATGCTCCCGGAGCACCGCCTCGATCTCGGCGGGGCTGATCTGCAGGCCGCGGCTCTTGATCAGCTCTTTGCAGCGTCCGACGATGCGCATACAGCCTTCCCGGTCAACAGTGACCAGGTCACCGGTGTGCAGCCACCCGTCGGCGTCGAGCATCCGGGCGGTCGCCTCCGGCTCGTTGTGGAACCGCAGCATGACGCTGTCGCCCGTGCACCACATCTCCCCCGGCGCCGACTCGCCTGTCTCGGGCACCACGACGTCCTGACCGGTGGCCGGGTCGACGACCCGGGTGCGTACGTTTGGCACCGGCATACCAACCACCGTTTGGTCGATGTCGGTGCGCCAGCGGGGACGGAACGAGGCGATCGGGGACATCTCGGTCATCCCCCAGCCACAAACCAGGTCGCAGCCGATCCGGTCCACGAGTGCCTCGGCCACGGCGGGGTCCATGCTCGAAGCACCGCTGATCGCCAAGTCGGCGCACGACCAGTCCACCGTGTCGACCGACGGGTCGTTGGCGAGGAACGATGCGATGCCCGGCACGATGAACAGCACCGTGGGGCGGTGCGTGCGCACGAGGTCGAGGAACGGTACCGGGCTGAACGCCGGCATCGTGAGCACCGGGAACCGCCGCCGCAGCCCGAAGTTCGCCAACGCCGTGATGCCGTAGCCGTGGCTCATCGGGACGACCCCGAGCAGCCGCGAACCGGGCGGGATCGGCTCACAGTAGACCGGGAACTGCAGCACGTTGGCGATGATGTTGCGGTGGGACAGCTCGACCGCCTTGGGCAACCCCGTGTAGCCCATCGACATCGGCAGCGCCGCCACGTGGGTGGCCGGATCGATGTCGAGCGTGGGCGGGTCGGCCGGTGTCGCCAGGACGTCGTCGTATGCCGTGTGCCCCCCGGCTATGGCCGCTTCCCGGCCGCCGGGTCCGGCCACGATGATGTCGCCCGGTGTCAGCCCGACCCGGGTGGCCGCGTCGAGCACCTTGGCCAGGTTGCCGACTTCGGTGACCACTCTCCCGGCTCCGGCGACCTTGAGGACGTGAGCCGTTTCGCGGACCTGGTAGGCGATGCTGGCCGCCGAGGCCGCGGCGCCACTACGGACGATGCCCTGGAAGGCGGTGATGAACTCGGGCGAGTTCGGCAGCACGAGCGTGACGACGTCGCCGGGCCCGATACCCTGACCAGCCAGCCAGGTTGCGAAAGCCATGGCGTGGTCGCGGACTTGACCAAAGGTCAACCGGGTGTCGGTCGCGTCGTGGATCACCGCGACCTGGCCTGCTTCGTCCTCGGAAAGGCCACCGAAGACGAACTCGGACAGGCTGACGTTCGGGATGTCCAGGTCGGGTGTGACCGGTTGAAACTCCATCGTTGGGGCGCTCTTTTCGTCGATGTGGGCAAGCGAGCCGGCCGCGGCAGCGACCGGCAGGACCGCAAGTCTATGGGTGACCCGCCATCGATGTGATAACTGCCACACCACTTCCCCGAACCCGTCCTGAGGTATGTCGCCTGCGAGCCGGACCGGAGGGATCATCCATGACCCGGTGTGCATCCAGCGGCTGTCATCTCATCCGTGGCATAGGATCAAGACATGTCTACCGACTACCGTCAACGGGTCGGGACGTTGATCCGGGATGCCCGTCGGCACAAGGGCTTCACCCAGAGCGAGCTGGCCCGGCTGCTGGCCACCAGCCAAAGCGCGGTGGCCCGGATCGAGCAGGGGCAGCAGAACCTCTCCCTGGAGATGCTGGCCCGGATCAGCGAGGCCCTCGACTCCGAGATCGTCAGTCTCGGTCAGTCCGGTGCCCAGCATCTGCGGATCGTCGGGGGTCGCCCGTTGACCGGCTCGATCGACGTCAAGACCTCCAAGAACGCCGGAGTCGCCTTGCTGTGCGCCTCCCTGCTCAACCGAGGTCGTACGTGCCTGCGCAATGTCGCCCGGATCGAGGAGGTCAACCGGATCCTCGAGGTGTTGCAGTCGATCGGGGTGCGCACCCGGTGGCTGCCGGAGAGCAGTGACCTGGAGATCACCCCTCCAGCCGAGCTGGACCTCGAGCGCATCGACATCGACGCAGCCCGTCGGACCCGGACCGTGCTCATGTTCCTCGGGCCGCTGTTGCACGACCACCGGTCGTTCCGTTTGCCCTATGCGGGTGGTTGCGACCTCGGCACACGCAGCGTCGAACCGCACCTGTCGGCGTTGCGCCCCTTCGGTTTGCGCGTCGAGACAACCCAGGGCTTCTACGCATGCACGGCCGAAACACAGGTGCCGGCGAAGCCGATCGTCTTGACGGAGCGCGGTGACACAGTCACCGAGAACACCCTGCTCGCTGCGGCTCGCGTGCCCGGCACGACCGTGATCCGCAACGCCAGCCCGAACTACATGGTCCAGGACCTGTGCTTCTTCCTGCAGCAGCTCGGGGTGCACATCGACGGCATCGGCACCACCACCCTACGGATCACCGGCTGCCCGGACATCAACGTCGATGTCGAATACTCACCCAGCGAGGACCCGATCGAGGCCATGAGCCTGCTCGCGGCGGCCGTGGTCACCGAGTCCGAGATCACCATCCGTCGCATACCGATCGAGTTCATCGAGATCGAGTTGGCCACTCTCGAGACGATGGGGATGCGCTTCGACATCTCCGGCGAATACGCCGCAGCCAACGGTCGGACCCGCCTGGTCGACCTCACGACGATCCCCGGCCCCTTGCGCGCGTCGATCGACAAGATCCACCCGATGCCGTTCCCGGGCCTCAACATCGACAACCTGCCGTTCTTCGCGCTGGTCGGCGCGATGGCCCAGGGCCCGACGATGCTGCACGACTGGGTCTACGAGAACCGCGCCATCTACCTCACCGAGCTCACCAGACTGGGTGCGCGTGTGCAGTTGCTCGACCCGCATCGGGTGCTCATCGAAGGTCCGACCCGATGGCGTGCCGCCGAGGTCATGTGCCCACCTGCGCTTCGCCCCGGCGTCGTCATCCTGCTCGCCATGCTCGCCGCACCGGGCACCTCGGTGCTGCGCAACGTCTACGTGATCAACCGTGGCTACGAGCGCCTGGCCGATCGATTGAACCGGCTCGGCGCGACCATCGAAGTCTTCCGGGACCTGCACACCGACTACTACTGACCGGCACCACAGACGCTCGAGCTGCTGGAGTGTTCGCGTTGCCCCGATCGCTCGCCCACAAGGGCACCGAAGCCGACTCCAGGTCAATGCGATTGTCCCACTAGCCCGCTCGCCGCAGCGGCCGGTTCACAGGGTCAAGGTCGCCGCGAGCCGGTCGGCGATCGCTCCGGGCGTCAAGCCGATCTCCTCGAGCAGTTCGGCGCGGCTGGCGTGACTGAGGAAACGCTGGGGTATGCCGTGCAGGTGCACCGGAGTATCGAATCCTCCGTCACGCATGGCCTGGGTCAGGTGGCTGCCGACACCACCGACGACGAGGTTGTCCTCGATCACGGCGACGGCACCGGCCTGTCCGGCCAGGCTCACCAGGTCAGCGGAGACCGGTAGGCACCACCGAGGGTCGACCACCTGGACCCCGGCACCTCCGACAGCGAGCTTGTCGGCCACCGACATCGCGACCGGGACCATGTCACCGACACCGACGATGAGCAGGTCGACCTGCTCCCCGGCGTCGAGGTCACGGAGGATGTCGACGGTGCCGTGTCTGCGCACCGCCGGCAACGGCGGTGGCGGGTTCTGTTTGGAGAAGCGCAGCACGGTCGGTGCGTCGGAGATCTCGACGGCTTCGTCGAGTGCTCGGACTAGCTCGTCGGCGTCTCGGGGGGCGCAAACCCGCACTCCTGGCATGAGACCGGTGACCGTGAGATCCCACATGCCGTTGTGGGAGGCACCGTCGGCGCCGGTGATCCCGGCCCGGTCGAGCACCACGGTGACTCCTGCGCCGTGCAGGGCACAGTCCATGAGCAACTGGTCGAAAGCCCGGTTGAGGAAGGTGGCGTAGACGCACACGACCGGGTGCAGCCCGGCATACGCCAGGCCTGCGGCCATCGTCACGGCGTGTTGCTCGGCAATCCCGACATCGAAGACCCGGTCGGGGAAGCGCCGGGCGAAGTCCTCCAGACCCACCGGTATGAGCATGGCGGCCGTGAGGGCGACGACATCGGAGCGGCGCTGCCCCACCTGGACGATGGCGTCGCTGAACTCATCGGTCCAGATGCGACCCTTCACTTGCAGGGGCAGGCCGGTCTCGGGGTTGATCTGGCCGACCGCGTGGAACTGGTCGGCTTCGTGTGCGCGGGCCAGACCGTAGCCCCGGCCCTTCTGGGTGATGGCATGCACAAGCACCGGCCCACCGAAGGAGCGGGCCTTGCGGAGTGCCGATTCGAGAGCCAGCGTGTCATGGCCGTCGATCGGGCCGACGTACTTCAAACCGAGGTCCTCGAACATCCCCTGCGGGGCAACGATGTCCTTGATGCCCTTCTTCAGCCCGTGCACCGCCCCGTACATGGCCCCGCCGATCAATGGGGTCCGGGACAGGGTGGACCGGCCCCAGTCGAGGAAGTGTTCGTAGCCTTGGGTCGTGCGCAGAGTGGCCAGGTGATCGGCCAAGCCACCCTTGGTCGGCGCGTACGAGCGGGCGTTGTCGTTGACGACGATGACCAGTGGCAGGTCCGGCTCGGACGCGATGTTGTTCAGCGCCTCCCAGGCCATTCCTCCGGTGAGGGCACCGTCACCGATCACTGCGACCGTGTGCCGGTCGAGGCGGCCCTGCAACCGGCGGGCCGTGGCGATGCCGTCGGCCCAGGACAACGCGGTGGACGCGTGCGAGTTCTCGACGATGTCGTGTGGCGACTCGGCCCGGCTCGGATACCCTGACAAGCCCCCTTTGGCGCGCAACGTGCCGAAGTCGCGTCTCCCGGTGAGCAGCTTGTGCACGTAGGCCTGGTGACCGGTGTCGAAGACGATGGCGTCTGCCGGCGAGTCGAAGACCCGGTGGATGGCCACTGTGAGCTCGACGACCCCGAGGTTGGGGCCTAGATGCCCGCCGGTGCGGGTCACCTGGGTGATCAGGAAATCGCGGATCTCTTGAGCCAGCTGCGGCAACTGTTCCGGTTGCAGTGTGCGCAGGTCAGCGGGTCCGTGGATCGAGTCGAGCAGTGCCACCGGCCGGGAGGGTCCTTTCGGATCTGGAGTCGTTCGAGTCTAGATCACCAAAGTGACCGAGCTGACCAGCCGAGCCGGGTGACGGACACGAGGAGGTCGGCTCATAGGCGCGGCACGAAACGCCCACCCTCGAGCGCCTCGTGCACCAGCTCGGCGCTCCGGCGAGTCGAGACCAGGCGCAGCCCCTCGGCCTCGATGGCCGTCATGACCTCAGCCAGTCCCTCGGGCGGCAGGTGCGGGCCGAGCTGCACCCGCACGTCACGGTAGGCCTGGCGCATCACCTCGACCTGGCCGGCGACATGACGCTGGGCCAGCCACGCGAGCGCGACCGGGTGCTTGCGCCACCCGGCATACCGTCGATAGTCGGCCGGGCACTGGTCGAGCAGCCAGGCCAGTGCTCGCTCCTGCCAGCCAGGAGCCTCCGGTGGGGGCACTCCCGGAGGCCACCCGGGTGGGACTGTCGCACTCACCATTCGAGTATGCCGCGCCCCGCTGACAGTGCGCGCGGCCGACTGGACGCTAACGGGTCGCGTAACGGGCCTTCCGTGCCGTCGACATTCCGGGGCCGATCTGCGGGAGAATGCCGGGGTGAGGCCAGATCGACCGCTACTCCTGCTCGACGTGGACGGCCCGCTGAATCCATATGCCGCCCCGTGGTTCGGCACCATGCGCGCTGCCGACGGCTACGACTTCCATGAGGTCGGACCGATCGGGGGCTTCGAGGCGCTAAGGGTGGCACTGAATCCGCGCCACGGTCTCTGGCTGCGGTGTCTCACCGAGATCTTCGATCTCGTCTGGGCGACGAGCTGGTGTGACGACGCCGACCGGTTGCTCGCACCGCTGCTGCGCTTGCCCCGTGAGCTGCCGGTCATCGACCTCGTGCCACCACGGATTCACCATGGTCAGCATTGCTGGAAGACCGACCGGATCGCTGAGTGGGTGGGCCAGCGGCCGTTTGTGTGGGTCGATGACGAGATCAATCACCACACCCATGACCGGTTGGCTGGTTTCCCGTGGCTGGGCCCGCATCTTGCCCTGCGGATCGAGCCACACCTCGGCCTCCGCGAGACCGACATCGACCTGTTGGTCGACTTCGCTCGGCGGCTGTGAGGGGTCGGGTCCGCTAAGCCGCTCATACCTTCCCGGACCTCGCCGGTTCCACTTGCCAGCCGTCTCACCCCTGCGCATATCTGCACACCGGTTCCACTTGCCAGCCGTCTCACCCCTGCGCATATCTGCACACCGGTGCGGCGAGGCAACCTCGCTCTGCCTCTCGTCACGAGATTTGTGACCAGTCAAGCGCTTACTCGCAAGGGGAGACCCGGGCGGGCTGGGGCAGGCCGGGCGGGCTGGAAGAGGCGGGACGGCTGGGGAGGACGCCGCAGAGGCGCCCTCCCCCAAGCCGACTCAGGCGACGAGAGACCGCAGCACGTACTGCAGGATGCCGTCGTTGCGGTAGTAGTCCCGCTCGCCGGGGGTGTCGATCCGCAGCCGGGCGTCGAACTCGATGACCTCACCGGAAGGCTTGGTGGCCGTGACCTTGAGCGTCTTCGGTGTCCGGCCCTCGTTGAGCTCGGTCACCCCGGCGATGTCGATGGTCTCGGTGCCGTCCAGGCCCAGGCTCGCGGCGCTCTGGCCGTCGGGGAACTGCAGCGGCAGCACACCCATGCCAATCAGGTTGGACCGGTGAATCCGCTCGTAGCTCTCGGCGATGACCGCCTTGACCCCGAGCAGCCGGGTGCCCTTGGCCGCCCAATCGCGTGAGGATCCCGAGCCGTATTCCTTGCCGGCGAGCACGACGAGCGGCACCCCTGCGGCTTGGTATGCCGCGGACGCGTCGTAGATCGTCGTCTGCTCGCCCCCGGCGAGGAAGTTGCGGGTGAAACCGCCTTCGACCCCGTCGAGTAGCTGGTTCTTGAGCCGGATGTTGGCGAACGTGCCGCGGATCATCACTTCGTGGTTGCCACGGCGACTGCCGTAGGAGTTGAAGTCCTTGCGTTCCACGCCGTGCTCGGCCAGGTAGACACCCGCTGGGCTGTCCGGCTTGATCGACCCGGCCGGGCTGATGTGGTCGGTCGTCACCGAGTCGCCGAGCAGCGCCAGCACCCGGGCACCGGAGATGTCTGCCACCGGGTTGGGTGTCTCGCCCATGCCCTCGAAGTACGGGGGCTTGCGCACATACGTCGAGTCGGTGTCCCAGTCGAAGGTGTTGCCGGTCGGTGTCGGCAGCGAACGCCAGCGATCGTCGCCGGCGAACACGTCGGCGTATTCCTTGGTGAACAGGTCACGCCCGATCGAGGCGTCGATGACTTCCTGGACCTCTTCGGCTGAGGGCCAGATGTCACGCAGGAACACGTCGTTGCCGTCGGTGTCCTGCCCGAGGGGCTCGGTCTCGAAGTCGAAGTTCATCGTGCCGGCCAGGGCGTAGGCGATCACCAGCGGCGGCGAAGCCAAGTAGTTCATCTTGACGTCGGGGCTGATCCGGCCTTCGAAGTTCCGGTTGCCGGAGAGCACTGCGGTGACGGTCAGGTCGTTGGCGTTGATCGCCTCGCTGATCTCCGGCTCCAAGGGGCCGGAGTTGCCGATGCAGGTAGCGCAGCCGTAGCCGACGAGGTGGAAGCCGAGGGCTTCGAGCGCGGGCCACATGCCGGCCCGGTCGTAGTACCCGGTGACGACCTTGGACCCGGGCGCCATCGAGGTCTTCACCCATGGCTTGCTGGTCAGGCCCTTGGCCGCAGCCTTCTGGGCCAGCAAGCCGGCGGCGAGCATGACCGACGGGTTGGAGGTGTTCGTGCACGAGGTGATCGAGGCGATCGCCACCGCACCGTTGGCCAGCTCGAAGGAGCGGCCGTCAGCGGTCTGCACCAGCACCGACTTGCCCGGCTCGGTGGTGTAGGTCGGCAGCGCCAATCCGAAGGCGCTCTTGGCATCCGAGAGCTCGATCCGGTCCTGCGGACGCTTCGGCCCGGCGATCGAGGGAACGACGGTGCTGAGGTCGAGCTCGAGCTTCTCGGAGAAGCGCGGCTCGGCCTCCGGGTCGAGCCACATGCCCTGAGTCTTGGCGTATGCCTCGACGAGGGCCACCGACTCGTCGTCACGACCACTGAGGCGCAGGTAGTCGAGGGTGACCTCGTCGATCGGGAAGATCGCACAGGTGGAACCGAATTCGGGGCTCATGTTGCCGATGGTGGCGCGGTTGGCCAGTGGCAGGGCGGCCACTCCGGCGCCGTAGAACTCGACGAACTTACCGACCACGCCGTGCTGGCGCAGCATGTCGGTGATGGTCAGGACGACGTCGGTCGCGGTGACATCTTTCGGCATCGAACCGGTGAGTTTGAAACCCACGACCCGCGGGATGAGCATCGACACCGGCTGGCCGAGCATGGCCGCCTCGGCTTCGATGCCGCCCACGCCCCAGCCGAGCACACCGAGACCGTTGATCATCGTCGTGTGTGAGTCGGTGCCCACGCAGGTGTCGGGGTATGCCGTGCTCACGCCGGCGACGTCGCGAACCATGATCGTCCGCGCCAGCCGCTCGAGGTTCACTTGGTGCACGATCCCGGTGCCCGGGGGCACGACCTTGAAGTCGTCGAAGGCGGTCTGCCCCCACCGGAGGAACTTGTAGCGCTCACCGTTGCGCTGGTATTCGAAATCGACGTTGCACTCGAAGGCATCGGGCCGGCCGAAGACGTCGATCTGCACGGAGTGGTCGATGACCAGCTCACTCGGGGCCAGCGGGTTGATCTTGGCCGGGTCGCCGCCGAGGTCGACCATCGCCTCACGCATCGTGGCCAGGTCGACAACACATGGCACACCGGTGAAGTCCTGCATGATCACCCGGGCGGGAGTGAACTGGATCTCGGTGTCGGGCTCGGCCGTCTCGTCCCATCCGGCGAGAGCGCGGATGTGGTCGGCCGTGACGTTGGCGCCGTCCTCGGTTCGGAGCAAGTTCTCCAGGAGCACTTTCAGGCTGTAGGGCAACGTCCCACTGCCCTCCACGGCGTCCAGCCGGTAGATCGTGTATGCCGCGTCGCCCACCTTCAGCTCGTCGCGGGCTCCAAAGCTGTTCACCGATTCAGCCGTCGCCACGTCGGCTCCTCCAATCACTTGCTATTTATCTTGACATCAAACTAATCTACCATCGACCGCCGGACCCTGGCCAAACGGCCGATGGCGGGCCCGCACCCGCACGAAGCGGCGGTTGCCGGCTATCGCACAGGCACCTGGTCGGCGGAGGCGGTCCGATCGAGGGTCGCCACGCATTCCACGTGATGGGTCATCGGGAACAGATCGTATGCCGTGAGCCCCGCGAGCGCGTAACCGCGGTCGGCGGCATACCGCAGATCCCGGGCCAGAGCGGCCGGGTCACAGGCAACGTAGACGACCCGCCGGGCTCCCAAACCGCAGACCGTGTCGATCACCTCACGACCGGCGCCGGTGCGCGGTGGGTCGAGCACGACTAGGTCCGCTGGGCCGAGGTCAGGACCGAGCCGTTCCGCCCGCGCCGAGTGCACCTGCAACCACGGCCGGTCGGCACTGTTGACCGCGGCGAGCCGACTCGCCCGCGGGTCGCTCTCCACCGCGACGACCGAACCCGCCGGCCCGACCGCGTCGGCCAGGGGGACCGCGAACAGCCCGACACCGGCGTACAGATCAAGCACCCGGTCCCCCGCCTGCGGCGCCAGCTCGCCAAGCACCCGGGCGAGCAGGATGCCTGCGGCTTTCGGGTGCACCTGCCAGAAGCCGCGTGCATCGACCTCGAACTCCCCGCTCCAGCTCATGGTCTCCACCCGTTCGCGCACGGCCGGGTGTCCGGCGCCGATGTCAGGAAGCACGAGGGCTGCGCCGATGCTGGGCGCCACGGCATCCACGACCCGGCATCCCGGCCACTGCGTCGACAGGACACCGGTGCCGATCAGCGCTTCGGCGGCGATCACGCAGTCGGTCAACCCCACGACCTCGTGCGAGCGGTGTCGGCGCAATCCGGCTCGACCGGAGGGGTCGACGGCGAATCCGACCCGGGTGCGCCATCGCAGTCCGTCAGCGATCTCGGCATTACTGCCAGGCGCCTCGACGCGCACCGGCACCTCGAGCCCGGCCAATCGGGATAGTTGCTCGGCCACCACCGCCGCCTTGAGCTCCCGCTGTGCTTCGAGGGCGACATGCTGCCAATCGCACCCACCGCAGCCACCTGGCCCGGCATACCCGCACGGTGCTGCGACCCGATCGGCGCTGGCGCGGATGATCTCGATCGCGTCCGCGCGCAGGAAACGGCGCCCGTCCGAGCCTTCGGTCACTCGTGCGAGCACTCGCTCGCCGGGCAGGGTATGCCGCACGAAGACCACCCGTCCCTCGTGCCGGGCCACACAGTGACCTCCGTGGGCGACCGGGCCGACCTCGACCTCGATCACGGAACCGACCAACGAGTCGACCCGCGACAGCACTGGACTGGTGTCGCCGGACCGCGAACGCCCACGCCGAGCCAATTGACCACCTCGCCGGCGTGCGTGCCGACCCACCTGCCCCGGTCTCGACTGCTCACTCGACTGCTCACTGCTCACGCAGCGAGGTTACGTCGGCCCATAGGCTGGTCGTGCCTGCTGCCTTGGGACCTGCCATGTCGAGCGGGTCGGACGCGGACCGGAACGTCCTGGAAGCCGAGCCCGGAAAAATTCTGGCTACCGGATGTCCGGATCTGGATACCGTGAGCGACAAATCACCAGAGGCATGACCCGTGCTTCACGAACCTCAACGGAAGGACACCGACATGCAGTTCATGCTCCAGTACTACTACGACCCCACCACCCAGCCCGCCGAGGATTCACCAGAAGCGGCCTGCGAGTTCCAGGAGTGGATGGCGCGTGCCAAGGCCATGGCCGAGGCCGGCGTGTCCGTGGCGGGAGCACCGTTGCTCCCCCCGGAGACCGCGACCACCATCCGCAAGACGCGTGGGTCCTTCACGACTACCGACGGCCCGTTCGCCGAAACCAAGGAGGTTCTCGGGGGCTTCGACCTCATCGAGGTCGCCGATCTCGACGCTGCCCTGGAGTGGGCACGCAATGTGCCCGGGGACAGCGGGACCGTGGAGGTCCGCCCGGTGATGAACCTCGACGACCTGGGGTAGTTCGTGCCCAACAGGCCACACAGCACGGCTCCACGAGGGTCGGCCGTCGCGGCAGCCTTTGCCGCCCACTGGCCGACCCTCGTGGCCCGGCTGGCCCGCCGCTATCACGACCTGAGCCTGGCCGAGGAGTGCGCGGCCGAGGCGTTCGTCGAGGCGACGAAGGCCTGGCGCGGCGGCGTGCCGGACGAGCCGGGCGCCTGGCTCTGGACGATCGCGCAGCGGCGGGCGATCGACCGGTTGCGCCGTGAGGCGCGCTTCGCCGATCGCGCGCACCTGCTGGCTCAGCCCGACGGCGCTGTTGCCCAAGAGGCCGACGATCCGCTCCACGACCACCTTGCTCTGCTCTTCGGCATGTGTCACCCGTGCCTGTCGCCGGAATCACAGGTGGCGCTGACACTTCGCTGCCTTAACGGTCTGTCGACACGACAGATCGCCGCCGTGTTCCTGACCCCGACCGACACGATGACCCGGCGGTTGACCCGGGCCCGGGACAAGCTCGCCGCGAATGCCGTCCCGTTCCGGATCCCGGAACCCGAACGGTGGCCGGAACGGATCGACAGTGTGCTCGAGGTCATCTACCTCACGTTTACCGCAGGTCATGCTGCCCGTGACGGAGCCTCATTCATCCGTGGCGACCTCTGCGACGAAGCCCGCTGGCTGGCATCGCTCGTCGAACGGGTAGCTCCGTCCGACCCGGAGGTCCTCGGGTTGCAGGCGCTGCTCGATCTCACGGACGCCCGTCGTCCCGCGAGGCGGGGTGAAGGCGATGCTCTCGTGTTGTTGGCCGACCAGGATCGTCGCCGCTGGGACCGCGATCTCATCTCATCCGGTCGGCAGCGGCTGACTCGCGCTATGCGACAGAAACGACTGGGCCGATTCCAGATTCAGGCAGCGCTGGCCGCCTGCCACTCGATGGCGCCGAGTTGGGAGCAGACCGACTGGCAAGCTGTCGTGCACTGGTATGGCGCTCTGCTGGCTTTCGACGACAGCCCCGTGGTGCGCCTCAACCGAGCGGTCGCCGTGGCCTGCGCCGGTCACCCGGACGAGGCGCTCCGTGAGCTCGATGATCTCCACGATGCCCTCTCGGGATATCACTACTACTGGGTGGCCCGATCTGACGCGCACGAACGGGCTGGTAACCCTGCCGCAGCTGCTGCCGAGCTGCACCGAGCTCTGGCACTCAACCCACACCCCAGCGAGCTACCTTCTCTGCAGGCCCGAGTAGCTCGGCTGGGCCCATAGACATAGGTCATGTCGGCGACCACTCCCGCAGAGCGGCTGCGAATCGCGCTGGGCATCGAGATCCGGGCGGGCGGCCAATTCAATATGCGGACAACCAGCAGCATCACGCTGACGTGCTCATTTCAGCGAGGTGATCACTCCAGCGGGGTACGCCCGCGGAGCACGAGCACCAGTCCCACGCCGATCGCGGCGGCATAGGCCGGCCAGCCGAGGACGATCTTGGCGATACCGAGCGCCTCGACCTGGCCTTGCAGATACAGCGGCACCTGGATCGATAACCGCACGACCGAGAGCCCGACGAGCACCCAGCCGAGCCGGGAGGCAACCCGGACGATCCCCTCGTGGGTGCGCCACGCGGTGAGCGCCTCGGTCATCGCGGCAGCATCCGCATCGTCGGCAGCCTGCTGAGCGGCCCGCTCGGCATCCGTCAGCTCGTTGCGGGCCGCGCGTCCGGCCTTGCTGCTGGCTGCCCGCACCCGCGCCGAAGCGCGCTCCAGCTCCGGATCCCCTGCGGCGATGAGGAAACCGAACAACGGCCAACGGATCAGGTTCGTCACGGTGAACAGCAGCCCCGAGAAGCCGGTCTGGATCATCCCCGGCAAGAACGCGTCCTGAGCCCGGCCGGTCCGGGCAGCGAAGAACGCAGCTATCGCCACCCCGATGAGCGATATCCCGACGTAGCGCAGCGTCGATCCCTGAATCAGACGGGCGACGGCAACGACGACCGCGATGAGGACGGCAGCGATGGCGGCGTTGCGCACCTGGTCAGTGACGTTCCACGCGACAACGAAGACGATGGTCGGCACCGCCGACTCGATCGCTCCACGCCACCCTCCGAAGGTGGTGGCCAACCGGGCACGCAACAACTCCTCGACAGTGGGTGGGGTCGGCCCGGCGCCGGACGTGCGGTCAGCCATGGCTGGGCAGGGTCCCGAATGCTGGGTCGAGGACAGCCCGCCCATCACGACGCTGCGTTCCTCGGCCGGTCACTCAACGCACCTCGGTGATCTCGGGTCCGCGCTCGAACGGTTTGAGGTCCTCGGCCTTGCGCTGCTTGCCCGACCGGCTCGTCGCCACTGCGGAGCTGTCTCCCTCAGTCGGCTGCGTGCTCTCGGCCGCCCCGTCGTCAGCACCGTCACTACCGGCGTCGCGGGCCACCGGCACTCGCAACGGCAACAACTCGCGAGGTGCCATGGCTTCGCTGCCGCGCACGACCACGACCTTGCGGACCACGTCGAGGATCCCGGCAGCACCTGGACCATCCGTGGCTGCCGCTCCGCTGAGCACTGCCCGCAGGAACCATCGTGGGCCGTCTATGCCGAGAAAGCGCATCCGGGTGCCGTTCGGCAGTCTCGCTTCCAGTTGCTTCCCGAACGGACCGTCGCTCACGTCGACGGCGCCACCCTGGGCGAGCACGCTCTGACTGATCTCGGTGCGCAGTTGCTCCCACACTCCCTGGGTCCTTGGCGCGGCAAACGCCTGGAGCTGGACGACCGAGTCGTCGAGCACGAGTTGCACGCCCATGACCTGCTGACCGGTCTTGTCGACTTCGAGCCGTAGTTGCATCCCGTCGACCTCGGGCACCCAGAGGCCTCCGAGGTCGATGTATCCGTCACTGTCGTCGACCTCATCGCGGTCGAAAGGACCGTGCAGGCGGCTGAGCGTCCCCTCCATCTCGCTGGGGTCGTCGTCACCGGCCGTCTGCTCGGCAGCGGCGTCGTCGAGGTCGTCGTCGGCCGCAAGTAGGTCGGCGTCGGCCGGTGGTTCCTTGGCGCGGCGGCGGAAGATCCCCACGTGGTGTCCTTTTCGGTCGCGTTTCGTTGCAGCGGTGCAGTGGTGCAGGCCAGCTGCGGGCCGGTCAGCCGCCGAACCCTCCGCTGGCTCCGTGGCCAGTGTCCCCCCGGGAGCTGTCCGGGAGCGAATCGGTGACAACGAACTTGGCCCGCTCGACCCGTTGGACCACCAGCTGGGCGATCCGATCACCCCGGTGCACCGTGAACGGCGCCGTAGGGTCGAGATTGACCAGGTTGACCAGGATCTCGCCGCGATAGCCGGCGTCGATGGTGCCGGGAGCGTTGACGATCGTGATCCCGTGCCGGGTGGCCAGGCCGGAGCGCGGGTGGGTGAAGGCGGCATACCCATCGGGCAGGGCGATGGCGACGCCGGTGGGCACCAGAGCTCGCTCGCCGGGCAAAAGGACGAGCTCGATCCGGGCATACAGGTCGGCTCCGGCGTCGCCGGGGTGGGCGTAGCCGGGCACCGGGAGCTCAGGGTCGAGCCGCGCCAGCGAGATGTCGAGGCCGGCCTCGGCCGGCTCGGCGTCGATCATCAGGCCAGGCACTCCTTGCAGATCATCTGGCCGTTCTTCTCGGCGGCCAGTTGACTCCGATGGTGGACGAGGAAACATCGCGAGCACGTGAATTCGTCGGCCTGGCGGGGCAGGACCCGATAGGACAGCTCCTCACCGGACAAGTCGGCGCCCGGGAGCTCGAAGCCCTCGGCGACGTCTGCCTCGTCGACATCAACGGCCGACGACGACTTGTCGACCCGACGGGCCTTGAGCTCCTCGAGCGAGTCCTCGTTGAGGTCGTCGTCGGTCTTGCGTGGAGCGTCGTAGTCGGTCGCCATCTCGTGGTTCTCCTCCTCGCGAGTGTCAAGTCTGCACAACACCCGAAGACTGCGTTTTGTGCCCAGCGACCGCGGTCACGCTGCCGCGACTGACCGTTCGGCCGATGCGGGCGGCATTGTTTCCCATTCGCGGCGACGTGTCACCTGGTGTCCGTATGCCGGTGTGATCCCGGTGCACCGTCGCCCTCGCGAGCGGGAAAGCTGCAGGAACGAATGCGGTGGTCAGTGTGCCACAAGCCGGCCCAGAGACTCGTGCAAGGCCGGGTTGGCGGCGAGCACGAGGTGTTCGCCGGGGTGCCCGCCGGCACCATCGGTGACCACAGCCCCGGCCTCTCGGGCGATCAACCAGCCCGCAGCCAGATCCCACGGTCTCAGGCCCGATTCGTAGAAGGCGTCGACCCGGCCATCGGCGACCATGCAGAGGTCGACAGCTGCACTCCCGCAGCGACGGATGTCCCGCACGTGCGGCAACACCCGGGTCAGTAGCCGGGCCTGGCGGGCTCGCGCCTCGGCACGGTACCCGAATCCGGTGGCCACCAGGGCTCGGGACAGTTCGTGCTCAGTGCCGACCACAATGGCTTGCGGATCAGGGCGCTGGGAGACCGTACGCCGAGCGCCGGCCCCCGCGGCGGCACTCCACACGGTGTCGAGCACCGGTGCGTGCACGGCACCGGCGATAGGCATCCAGTCCGGGCCAGCGGGTGACCCGACCACCGCCGCCACGGATACGGCATACATCGGCAGGTCGTAGAGGTAGTTCGTCGTGCCGTCTATGGGGTCCACGACCCAGGTGATCCCGGTGCTGCCGACCCGGTGGGCACCTTCTTCACCGAGCAAGCCGTCCTGCGGACACGACTCGGCGATCCGTTTGTGTAACAAAGCTTCCGACCGTGTGTCCATATCGGTCACGACATCGGTGTTGGAGCTCTTGGTATCAGTGGCCAGGCGGATCGGTCGCTCGTCGCGGATCAGCCGCCCAGCCTCGAGGGCCAACGCGACCGCGATCCGTTCCAACGCCGCCCCGTCGTAAGCCATGTCCTGCTCCATCAATCACGACCGCACAAGGCCGGCTTGTGCTCCTGAAGGTTGGGACAGCAACCGGTCCGGCACAACGAAGGCCACGTGTCCGAAGCAGCGACCGGACCGGCCGGTTGGATCCCCCGGGCCTCGGCGGCCCGTTCGACGAGCAGGTCGACCAAGCCGGACACGAAGTCCGCAGCGACGCCGACAGTGGGCACCCGCACGAATCGCAGGCCCAGTTCGGCGGCCGTGGCCGCCGCTTGAGTGTCGAGATCCTCGATGACCTCCATGTGGTCGCAGACGAAACCGATCGGCACGACCACGGCCGTCCTGGCGCCCTCGGCGGCCAACTCACGGAGGGCGTCGTTGATATCCGGTGCCAGCCATCGCTGACTTGGCGGCCCGGACCGGCTGCAGAAGACCAGCCGAGTACGCGGCTGCCGCCCGATCCTCTCGGCCAACTCGCTGGTCAAGGCCGCCGCGACGTCGAGATGCTCGCGCAGGTAAGCGTGCCCGTCACCGTCGCCGGGGCCGGACAACTCGTCCATGGTCTCGGGAATCGAATGCGTGACGTAGAGCACGACGAGGCGTTCGGGTGGCTCGGCCCGCTCGGACAGGGTCGCGACCGCCTCACACAGCAACCGTGCCTGCGGACCTCGGAAGGCGGCAGTAGCGGCATACGGCGCGAGTTTGTCGACCACCAGCTCGATGCCCTCGTCGCGTGCCGCGGCATCCCCCGCGGCCAGATCCTCGCGATACTGCCGACATCCGGAATAGGAGGGGTAGGCGCTCGTCACAACCACGACGAGGCGGCGCCAGCCACGGTCAGCGGCATCACGCAGTGCCTCGAGCACGCTTGGGCTGGAATGCCGGTAAGCCGTGAGCACGGACCGGTGAGCCCCGCGTCGGGTCAGCTCGGCCTCGATCGCCATGGCCAACTCACGAGTGAGGCGCGGCAGCGGGCTCTCGCCCCCACGGGCCAGGTAGTGCTCGGCCACCGAGACCAATCGCTCGTCCGGCACCCCCTTGCCTGCGGTCACCCGGCGCAAGAACGGCATGACCTGGGCCGGGGTCTCGGGGCCACCGAAGGACAGCACGAGCACGCCGTCGTAGGGATCGAGATCCGAAGCCGGGGCCTCACGCGGGGTGCTGGTCATGGCGCTATCCAACTTAGCCGGTGTCGGCTCATGCCGGTCGGGGCCGGTCAACTGTCGGCCAAGGGCGCAGCGAGCGCCAGGGACACGGAGGGCCACGTCGAGCACGAAGAAGGTCACAGCCGGGTCGGGAATGGTGCATCCTCCACCGGCGTGGCCCCTTCCCCTGCCCCGGTTCGGATGAGACAGTCAGAGTCGTAGCGAAGTCGCAGCGAAGTCGCAGCGAACTTGCTCGGATCACTGGCCACGGTCGCCGAGGCCGTTGGATCGATCGCCGTCGCCCGCGTAAGCGGCGATCACGACACAACCGGAGAGGCACGATGCGCGATCTGCGCCTGGTCGGCGTCCACGAGGACGGCGCTCACCTACTGCTGTCCGACGATGTCGGCGAGCGCTTCCGGCTGCCGCTCGACGAAGCACTGCGCGCCGCGGCTCAGCGAGACCGACCCCGCTTGGGTCAGCTGCAGATCCGGATCGAAGGTGGCGCCCGGCCGCGTGAGGTGCAGGCCATGATCCGCTCCGGTCTGTCGGCCGCCGAAGTCGCCGATCGGGCCGGCTGGCCGGTCGAGAAGGTACACAAGTACGAAGGTCCGGTGCTCGCTGAACGCGAGTACGTTGCCGGGCTCGGGCGCTCTACCCCGATGCGGTCCCGCGGTGGGCACGCCGCAGTGACACAGACTCTCGAGCAGCGGGTGCTCGAACGGCTGGCGACTCGCGCCGTCGAGCCCGACGCGGTGGCTTGGGACTCGTGGCGCCGGGAGGGCACCGAGTGGACGGTCGCCGTGACCTTCGCGGCCGGCGGACGGCAGCGACAGGCACACTGGTATTTCGACGTGCCGACCCACACCCTGCTCGCCCAGGACGACGAGGCTCGTTGGCTCAGCGAAGAAGAGCCGACCGACCTCGACGAACGATCCGAGACCCCGCCCTACGACGTCGAGGCCGACGGTGGGCTGCATCCACCAACTCGACCCCGCGGAACCACCCGAGCCGAAGTCGCTGCACACACCAAGAACCCGACCGACCGGGTCGACCTCGTCGTGTCGCTGCGGGAACGATCGAGCGCCCGCTCCCGACGTAGGTCCAGTCGTCGTCGGGCAGAGCCGGTGACCTTGCCACTGGACAGCGCCGAGGGCAATGCGGATCCCCCCGAGTCGGTGAACGAACTGGTCGAGCGGCCAGCGCCGGCAACCCCGGACGCCGACCCAACACACGCCGACCCAACACACGCCGACCCAACACACGCCGAAGCACCCACGTCGGAACACGTCCCGGCCGAAGCCGAGGATGGGGCGAACGGCGTAGATGTGGCCGATCCCGAGCCGCCACCGGCGACCGATCGTGGTCACGGATCACGCGCAACCGGTCTCGCCGCGCTCTTCAGGGCGGGCGACCTAGGCACCGGCGACTCCGACACATCCGGCGCCGGAGAAGAACCGTCCGCCACGCCACGTAAGCGCGGCTCTGGCCGGCGCCGAGGCTCGCGGACGCCGGTGCCGAGTTGGGACGACATCGTGCTCGGCACCCGCACGCGCGACGACGGACCCGCTGAGAGTGATCACGACGAGCAGGCCGAGGCGCCCGATCGGATCTCGGCACAGGAGTCGTAGCCGGCCGGGGGCAGTGACGTGGCCGACGGAGCTGGAGCGCCGGGCGGAGCGCCGCTCAGGCCGAGCGTGCGGCCCAGTGGAACAAGGGGATGGCTCTCTCGTCCTCGGTGACCGACCCGTGCTGGCCGATCAAGGCAAGTGCCTCGGGACGCATCCGGACCGAGTCCACGACCGCGACCGATCCGAGGCAGCCGACGACGACATCGCCGATCCGGGGCACCGAACGCTCCTGCACCAGTGAGGGATCGCCAAACAGCCCGGCGGCAGTGGCCTCGTCGCGGCGCCAGATCCGCACGGTATCCCCGAGCCGCGCTCGCCAGGTCTGGACCACGTCGTCTACCGCCCCGGGCCGGCAATAGAGCTGAACCGAGCGTGGTTCGCCGCCGACGTGCCGCACTCCGTCGAGGAGTGTGGGTTCGCGTGCCAGGTCGACCCGGTCGGCGTAGGGGATGTCGACCATGCCGTGGTCGGCGGTGACGTAGACGGCGGTGTCGTCGGGCACCGAGGCGACCAGTCGCCCCAGCTCGGCGTCGACCCGCTCCAACTCCGCGGTCCATTGCCACGAGTCGACACCGTGCTCATGCCCGATCCGGTCGACATCCCCCCAATAGAGGTAGACCAGTGCCTGCGGTGCCGCCTGCACCGCCTCCAGACTGGCATCGACCCGTCCGGCCAGGTCGGCGGCCGCCCGGAACCGGCCGCCACGTAGCGCCGCGTTGGTCAGCCCTGAGCCGTCGAAGAAGCCCGGCCCGATCCGGGTCACCCGGACGTCTTCGGCCTCGGCCGCTTCGAAGACCGTCGGCTCGGGTTGCCAACGCCGGGGATCGGGGCCGGCAGCGTCACCGATCCGCCAGGACAACTCGTTGAGAATGCCGTCGACCTCGGGCACGAGCACCTCGTATCCGACGAGGCCGTGCGCACCCGGCGGCAAGCCGGTGCCGAACGAGCCCATCGACGTGGCGGTGGTCGACGGGAAACCCGAGTCAAGCCGGTATGCCGTGGGCAGCGCGGCGCGCAGCGCCGGTGCGTGGCCGATCCGGCGGCGCACCAAGCGATCTCCCAACGCATCGACGAGCACGACGATCGCACGCCGGGCCCGGGGCAGCGGAAGGAGCCGACGCCTGGCATACCGGTGGGTCGCGACACCAGGCACGAGGGAGGCCAGCACCGAAGGCAGCACGTCGCTCAACGTGCCCGCCGCCTCCACGCGGACCGCGGCGACGACGGCCCCGGAGGTCGCCGACCCGCCGGTATGCCCGAGCCCGAGACCGGCGATGCTGGTCACCGCCCGATCGTGGCGGACAAGGTGTGCGCGAAGTGCATGGCGTTCGCCAGGGCCGAATCGCCGTCGGCGTCTGCGCTGATCCGCAACGAGATGTCGTCGGAGGCGACGGTGCCCTCGTAACCGTGGTCGGCTGGACACGACGGGTCACCACACGTGGCTCTCATGACGTCGAGGCGGCTCACCGCACCCCAGCCGAGGGTCAGAGTCAACTCACGCCCCAGCGAACCGGGCACGTAGCCACGCGGAGACGCGATGACATGAGTAAGCATGACCCCACGCACCGATGACAAGGGGATGCACTCGCTGGTGGCGGTTACGATCGCCCGCGACTGCTGCTCACCGTTGTGGTCGTCGTGGTCGTCGGCGTGGGCAACCACGAGCTTGTGTTCGGTGATGGCGAGGACCGTGATGTGGCGCCGGATCGTGTCCTGGTCGAAGGTCGTCTCCTGATGCACCAGGTGTGCCTGGACCGGGTCACCGGCCAGGGCCGCGGCCACGACATCGGCCACCAGGGCCGGGTAGTAGCCGGCCCTGGTGATCTCGGCCCGCAGCTCGGCGGGCAAGGTCGAGCCGGGCACGTCTCGGGGGGTCTCGCGCATGACCTCATCCTCGCACGGGCGCACGACAGCTGCGGCAGGCAATCGGTCGATCAGATGACAGGCAACGGGCCCCCGATCACGTCATCGCCCGCCGGCTGGCATCCTTGCGGGTCAACGGCGGATGGACGGCGATCTCCGCGCCCAGCACGTCGACCCCAGCGGCCCAGCAGTTGACCGGTTCGAGCCGCACCGATGCCAGCGCCGGGTGCTCGTCGGCCATCACTGCGATCCGGCCGATCAGATCGTGCAAGGCCGCCAGGTGCACGGGATCCTGGCCTTTGTGCCCGGTGAGTAGCGGTGAGGCCCGCACCGACTCGACGAGCTCGCGCACGTCGACGTCGGTCAGTGGCGGGATGCGGTAGCCGATGTCGTTGAGTAGTTCGGTCGGCGGTCCGGCCACCGAGAAGGACACCACCGGACCGAAGAGTGGATCCTCCGTGCTCGCGACGACACAGGCCACCCCCGGCGGTGACATCGACTGCACCGCGAACAGGCCGTCCCCGAACGATCCGAGCCGTTCGGACAACGTGGCGAAGGCATCCCGGACCGTGTCGGCGTGAGCCAGATCGGGCCGGACACCGCTGATGCCGACCTGATGGCGCAACAGCCGTGAAGCAGTCTTGAGGATCACCGGGTAACCCTGCCGTTCGGCGGCTGCCACGGCTTCGTCGGCGGTCTCCACCACCTCGACCGGCCAGAGGATGATCCCGTACGCCGCCAGCAGGGCCCGGGTCTCCTCCTTGGTCAACGATCTCCCGCCGTCAGCGAGGGCCTCGTCGATGATCGACTGCGCCGTGGCCCGATCGATGCCGTCGGGCACCAATGGGACACCCTTGTCCCGGGCCCGCCACGTGGCATACATCGTCGCCGCCGCAAGCGCCCGAACGGCGTCTTCGGGCAGCGCGTATGCCGGCACGACCCGCCGCCGGACTCCGTCGATGGCCACCGTCTGCAATTCCTCTCGCACCCCTCGGAGCCCGAGAAAGTTTGCGACACAGGGTTTTTCCCTTTTCGACGAGGTGTCCCTGATCGCCGCGGTGATCTTCCTGTCATCGACGTACACCGGGGGGATGAACGAGGTCACGACACTATCGACATCCGGATCGCCGAACGCCTGCTCCAAAGCGACGGCATACTCCTCGATGGAGGCTTCCGGGCTCAGCGCGACCGGGCCATGGGTGACCTGCAAGCCCCAGCTCACCGCCGACTGAGCACTCAGCGACGCCAGCGCATCCGAATTGGTAACAACCGCGACCCGATTGCCCTGCGGGAGCGGTTGATACGTGACCAGTTGGGCGATGTCGAACAGCTGGTGGATGTTCTCGGCGCGGATACAACCCGATTGACGCAGCATCGCCTCGAACGCTTCGTCGCGCACGATCGGGTTGCGCACCGCGTGTCCGGGCGAGCCCCCCAGCGGCTGCGCACCGGACTTGACAACCATGACCGGCTTGGTCGCGGCCAGGTTGCGGGCTATCCGGGAGAACTTGCGGGGGTTACCTGTCGATTCGATGTACAGCCCGACGGCGTCGGTCGCGTCGTCGTCGATCCAATACTGCAACATGTCGTTACCGGAGACGTCGACTCGGTTCCCGGCGCTGGCGAAGGCCGAGACGCCCAGACCTCGCCGGGCGGCCGAGCCGAGGACAGCGATGCCGAGGGCACCGCTCTGGGCGAAGAGCCCCAGAGTGCCCAACGGCGGGAGTTTCGGCGCCAGCGAAGCGTTCAACCGCACGTCGCCGTGGTTGTTGATGATGCCGAAGGAATTCGGGCCGACCACCCGCAGCCCGGCCCGTCGGGCCCGTTTGCGCAGTTCGCTTTGCAACTGCCACCCGGATTCGCCTTCTTCGGCGAAGTGGGCCGACGGCACGAGGATCGCTTTGGCCCCTTTCGCGGCGCACTCGTCGACCAAGTCGATGACCTGCGGTGCCGGGACGGCCAGCACGACCAAGTCGAGCCGACCAGGGATGTCGGTCAGGCTGGGATAGCAGCGCAGTCCGAGCAGATCGCTCGCGTGCGGGTTGACGGCATACACCTGGCCGGTGAAGCCCCCGTCGAGGATGTTCTTGAGAAACGTATGACCGATGGAGTTCGAGCGCCTGCTGGTTCCGACGACCGCGACCGATGCAGGGGTGAGAACGCCACGGACGCTGAGGGATTCAGACCGATGCTCGCGGGCGATCCGGACGGCTGTCGAGGCAGCCGTCGGCACGATCCGGAACGAGAGACTGATCACCCCGTCCTCGAGCCGGTGCTTGACGGCGTAGCCGGCCTCCTTGAAGACGTTGAGCATCTTGCGGTTCTGCGGCAGCACGTCGGCAACAAACCTGGTGATGCCCCGCTCGTAGCCGATCACGGCCAGATGCTCGAGCAGCACCGAGCCGATTCCCTTGCCCTGCAAGTGGTCTGAGATGTTGAAGGCGACCTCGGCCGTCGTGTCGTCCACGGTGTCATAGCGCCCGATCCCGACGATCTTGTCCTGGAGGGTGGCGACCAGGGCAACACGCTCCTGATAGTCGATCACGGTGAACCGCTCGATGTCCCGGTCGCTCAGCTCGCGCACCGGTGCGAAGAAGCGCAGATA
Organism: Actinomycetales bacterium; assembly: GCA_002748155.1. Lineage (GTDB taxonomy): Bacteria > Actinomycetota > Actinomycetes > Actinomycetales > Dermatophilaceae > Phosphoribacter. The sequence continues at coordinate 67,538 of PDRO01000011.1, forward strand.
GATCGACTCGTCCGATTGCCCGGCGTGGAACTCCCGGACGCCCGGACCGTCGGCCGGAGTGATCGGTCGCACGTGGGCGACAGTGCCGTCGCGGAGCACGACATCGGCCTCCCACTCTCGGGGATACCCCGGGGGAAGCTGCCCCGTCGCGACCAGAGATGCCGAGGACTCGGTCTGTTGGGACATGACCTCAGTTTCCCACGGAGTGAGCCGGGGCGCGTCGCAGACCATGCCGCCCGGTACGTGAAAAGCTCCACGACTATGGAGCTTTCCGAAGCTGTTCACCGCCGCCGGATGGTGCGCCACTACGATTCGCAGCGCCCGGTGCCCAAAGTGACCTTGCTCGCCTGCCTACGGGCCGCGACCAGGGCACCGAGTGCCGGTTTCTCCCAGGGTTGGGACTTCGTCGTGCTCCAGGACAAGCAGCGGTGGGCCTTCTGGGACGCCGCTGTTCCGGCCGACCAAACCCACGAGCCGCCCGATCGTTGGCTGACCGGGATGCGGACGGCCCCGGTGCTCGTCGTGTGCGCGTCGGATCCGGCTCGGTATGCCGCACGCTACGCCGAGACCGACAAGTCCACGACGGGGCACCGGGCTCACGACCGGGATCCGTCGACCTGGCCGATCCCGTACTGGGACGTCGACACCGGAATGGCCGCCCTGCTCATCATGCTCACCGCCCTCGACCACGGTCTCGGATCCTGCTTCTTCGGGGTGCCACCCGGGGCACACGACCCGGTCAAGGCCGCACTCGGCATACCTGCGCGCCGGCGCCTCGTCGGCGTGGTGAGCCTCGGATATGCCGCACCCGAAGCAGCCGATCCCGTCCGGCGAAGACGCAGCCCCGGCCGGCCGATACGACGCAGCCTCGACGACGTGACCCATTGGGGACACTTCGGCCGGCTCTCGCCGCCCGATCCCGTGGCGTAAGCAGTCGTAAGCAGTCGTAGGCAGTCGCAAACAGAGGGCCCGGTTTCGGCGCGTCCCGGGTAGGAACTGGACGTCCCGGTGGGAGAGGATGAGACCTGCCCGCGCACCGGTTCTTCCCAGGGAGCACACACCAGGCATGGCCCGACGCACGACCACACCACCCCCGGACATCCCCGACACCCCCGAGCAGATCGTCGACATCGACGTCGCGCAGGAGATGAAGGACGCCTTCCTCGAGTATTCCTACAGCGTCATCTACGCCCGGGCCCTCCCCGATGCCCGGGATGGGCTCAAGCCGGTGCAGCGACGAATCCTGTTCGGGATGAGCGAGCTCGGGCTGCGGCCGGACCGGGCACACGTCAAGTGCAGCCGGATCGTCGGCGAGGTGATGGGCAAGTACCACCCGCACGGTGACAGCGCCATCTACGACACCCTGGTGCGGCTGGCTCAACCGTTCAGCCTCCGGCTACCGCTCGTCGACGGCCACGGCAACTTCGGCTCCCTGGACGACGGGCCGGCTGCCTCTCGCTACACCGAGGCGCGGATGGCTCCCGCGGCCCTACTCATGGTCGAGGGGCTGGGCGAAGACACCGTCGACTTCGTGCCGAACTACGACGACACCCACACCCAGCCGGGGGTGTTGCCGGCGGCCTTCCCGAATCTGCTCGTCAACGGGGCCAGCGGCATCGCTGTCGGCATGGCCACGAGTATGGCCCCGCACAATCTCGTCGAGGTCATCGGCGCGGCCCGGCACCTGCTCGACCATCCGGATGCCTCGCTGGAAGACCTGATGGGCTACGTGCCCGGGCCCGATCTGCCCGGCGGTGGCCGGATCGTCGGACTCGACGGGATCCGGGAGGCGTATGCCACCGGCCGGGGCACGTTCCGCACCCGTGCGACTGCCCGCGTCGACAGCATCACGCCCCGGCGCCGCGGGATCGTCGTCACCGAACTGCCGTATCTCATCGGTCCGGAGAAGATCATCGAGAAGATCAAGGATCTCGTCCAGGCCAAGAAGCTCGCCGGCATCAGCGACGTCAAGGACCTCACCGATCGCAAGAACGGCCTGCGGCTGGTCATCGAGATCAAAGCCGGTTTCGTGCCTGAGGCCGTCCTTGAGGAGCTCTATCGACTCACCCCGATGGAGGATTCGTTCGGGATCAACAACGTCGCCTTGGTCGAGGGCCAACCACGCACCCTCGGTCTTAAAGAGCTACTCACCGTTTTCGTCGACTTCCGGGTCGAGGTGGTGCGCCGGCGCACGGCATACCGATTGGCCCGTCGTGAAGAGCGACTGCACCTCGTCGAAGGATTGCTCATCGCGATCCTCGACATCGACGAGGTCATCCAGTTGATCCGGTCCTCAGACGATGCCGCCACGGCCAAGGCCCGGCTGATCGAGGTCTTCGATCTCACGGACGCCCAAGCCACCTACATCCTCGATCTGCAGCTACGGCGACTGACCAAGTTCAGCCGGATCGAGCTGGAGAAGGAGCGGGACGAGCTCCGGCAGGACATCGAGAGCCTGCGGGCGATGCTCGCCGACGATGCACTGTTGCGCCGGCAGGTCTCGACCGAACTCGCCGAAGTGGCCCAGAAGCACGGCACCCCCCGGCGCACGGTGCTGCTCGAATCCGCCGGGGCCGGCACGACGACGGCGACCTCTCGGGCCAAGAACGCGGCCCCACTCGAAGTCGCCGACGACCCGTGTTGGGTGCTGCTCTCCTCCACCGGCCTGCTAGCCCGCACGACCACCGACGAGCCGTTGCCACTGACCGGGCCGCGCGTTCGCCACGACGTGATCACCGGGGCGGTTCGCACCACGGCACGCGGCGAAGTCGGGGTGGTCACGAATCGCGGGCGGATGCTCCGGCTCTCGGCGCTGGAGCTGCCCACCCTGGTGCCGACCAACGACGCGCCGAACCTGTCCGGCGGAGCCCCGCTGGCGGCATACCTCGAGCTGCCGCGCGGTGAGCACCCGCTCACCCTTGCGTCGTTGGCCGACGACGCCCCGCCGCTGGCGCTCGGCACCGCTGGTGGTGTCGTCAAGCGCGTGGTGCCCGACCATCTCGGCCGCAGCGACTGGGAGCTGATCACCCTCAAGGACGGTGACGAAGTGGTCGGTGCCGGTGCCACCTGGTCGGACGAGCACGACCTCGTGTTCGTCACCAATGATGCCCACCTGCTGCGGTTCGCCGCCGCCGCCGTGCGGCCGCAGGGCAGATCAGCCGGGGGGATGGCCGGAATCCGCCTCTCCCCCAAGGCTCGAGCCATCTTTTTCGGTGTCGTCGACCCGGCACGCGACGGACTCGTCGCCACCGCCAGCGGCAGCTCGGGTGCCTTCGCCGGCACCCAACCCGGCGCCCTCAAAGTGACTCCGTATGCCGAGTATCCGGCAAAGGGGCGCGGCACCGGCGGGGTGCGCTGCCATCGCTTCCTCAAAGGTGAAGACACCCTGGTGCTGGCCTGGGCGGGCAACACGCCGGCGCGGGCCGCTGCCGCCAATGGCGGCGCGATCGAGTTGCCCTCGCCGGACGGCAAACGCGACGGTTCCGGCACTCCCGGGACGAAGATCATCACGGCGATCGCGGGAGCCCGACCCGACGGAGCGCCGCCGGCATGAAAGCCGGCGCCCGGCTGCCACCCGGGTCGTGCTCGGTGCAGCACGACTTGGCGGGCACGCCGGCCTGGGGCACAGCCATGCAGGCCCGCTTCTGGGTCGCCCTGGAGCAGAACGGCCCGTGGGGTCGCAACGCCCCCACCGACTCCCGACTCGACCCGGAGCTCGGGGCCCGACTGGCGGAGACGATCAGCCGGGCCGGGGGGCGCTTCCTGCTCATCCGCCGCCCCGGGGCACGCCCGGGCCGGGGTGAATTGACCTCGTCCCGAATGGTCTTCATCGGGTATGCGGGTGCGTCACCGTGGCTGCTCGGGGGCCAGATCGACGACCCGGCGACCTTGAGCGGCCTCGATCCGGATGCTCTGGGCACCGGTGATCGCGACGCCGTGCACCGGTCGGCGCCCTGGCTCGCAGCGGCCGACCCGGTGTTACTCGTCTGCACCAACGGTCGGCGTGACGTGTGTTGCGCGGTCCGCGCCCGCCCGGTCGTCCAAGCTCTGGCCACCACCCACCCGGACCCGATCTGGGAGTGCTCCCACACGGGCGGGCACCGCTTCGCGCCGACCGGCGTCCTGCTGCCCTGGGGCCGCATGCTCGCGCGTTTGGACGCCTCGCTCGGCGATGCGGTGCTCACCGCTGCGGCCGGTGGCGACCTCCCGGTCGCCGCCCTCGGCCCGATCCACGACCGCGGGTGCAGTGCCCTGTCACCGCCTGCCCAGGCCGCTGAAGCCGCTGTGCGCCACGCGGTCGGCGAGCCGTCGCTGACCGGCTTGAGTGCTGCCCCACTCGAGCATCATGAGGCGGAACGCTGGCTGGTGACCGTGCGGCATACCGACGGCCGCCAGTGGCGTGTCGAGGTGACGCGCGAGTCGGCTCCGGCGCTGGCCGACGGGTGCGGCAAAGCGGCCCGGCCGGAGCCGGTCTTCGTGCCGGCGATTGTCCGCGACTAGTCCATCGTGGCGTTCCGGGCCGTTCTCCATAGCGAAACGTCGCCCCGGATGGCGCCCGTCTCTCTAGCAACGAAACCGGAGAACGCCGACGCGACGCTTGACATGCAAACGTTTGCACGTGAGAGTAAAGACCGTAGCTCTTCTGCCGAGCTGTCCGTCCGGCAGGTTCTTCCATCCATCGAGTCGGGCTTCTCGCCCGCCTCAAGGACAAGCAGGCGCACCGGGATCTGGCCGACGCGACATGATTCCCGGCCCGGCCGCAGACGAAGGAGTCGTTGTATGCGCAGCAAGTACCTCACGATGGCGGTCGGGGCCGGAGCAGTCGCCCTGCTCACGACCAGCTGTCTTGGCAGCAATTCGGATACTTCCGACAATTCCAGCGGCGACGGCGGAACCACCGTCGAGATCATGTACGCCTTTGGCGGTGACCAGGACAAGGGATTCCGCGCCTCCCTCGACCCGTGGGCCGAGGAGAACGGCATCACGATCAAGTACAACTCGAGCGACCAGTTCGACAAGCTGATCCAGACCCGGGTCCAAGGTGGCGACAAGCCGAATATCGCGATCTTCCCACAACCAGGCATCATCAAGGACTTCGTTCCCAAGGAGGGCGTGCTGCCGCTCGACGACATCGTCGACATCACCAAAGTCAAGGACTCGATGGTGCCGGGCCTGCTCGACGCCGCCACGGTCGACGGCAAGGTCTACGGCATCCCGGTCTCGGCCAACGTCAAGAGCCTCTACTGGTATGACCGAGCCAACTTCGAAGCCGCCGGGCTAACCGTCCCGACGACCCACGAGGAACTCCTCGCGCTCATGGCCAAGGTCCGCGAGACAGGCACGACCCCGCTGTGCTTCGGCCTGGAGTCCGGAGAGGCCACCGGCTGGCCGGCCACCGACTGGATCGAGGACTACGTCCTACAAACCAAGGGCACCGAGGTATTCGACAAGTGGGTCGCAGGCGAGATCAAGTTCGCCGACCCCGAGCTCGACGACGCTTTCGGCGTCTACCAGAGTTTCCTCTTGGACGACGCCAACGTCTTCGGTGGCGCCAAGGCCGCCGCTTCCAACCCCTTCGGTGTCGCGCTCAACCCGATGTTCGCCGCCCAGAACCCGGGTTGCGTCACCGGCAAACAGGGCAACTTCATCACCGGTAAAGACTTCTTCGGGAAGGCCGGCGTGACTGCGGAAAACATCGACACCAAGGTCGGGGTCTTCCAGACGCCTTCACCCACGGGCGAGCACCCGGTTCTCGGTGGCGGCGACATGCTCGCAGTGATGAAGAGCAACGACGCGACAACCAAGGTCGCGAAGTTCCTCACCGAGGACGACTCTTTCGGTGCCGAGTGGGCCAAGACCGGCACTATGCTGAGCCCGCACAAGGGCTTCGACGCCGCGAACTACCCGAACCAGACTGGCAAGCATGTCGCGAAGATCCTTGCCAACGCCTCGGTCTTCCGGTTCGACGGCTCGGATTCGATGCCCGCCTCGGTCGGGGCCGGCACTTTCTGGACCGAGATGGTCAAGGCACAGTCCGGCCAGCAAGACCTAGCCACGGCTCGCCAGAACATCGACGCCAGCTGGCCGGCTAACTGACGTTGACGCCAGCTGGCCGGCTAACTGACGTTGTGGCGGGGTGGGGCAATCGATCCCACCCCGCCCCCTCGGCGGACGTCCCCCGCGACGACCGCCCCGCACTCTTGCAACTCTCCGGTTGACGACAGCCGGATCCCTTGCCTGCACCCGAAGAGGAAGCATGTCCACAGCAACCGCACAGGTTGACGGCGAAACCCCGGCCAGCCCCGTCGTCAAGTGGATCAAGATCGTCCTGACGGTCGGCCTAGCCGTCGCTCTCGTCATTGTCGGCGCGTCGACGGCCGGGGCAGACGGCTGGCTCAAACTCGCCAACGCGGTCATAGCCATCGGCTCGGGAGTCCTCGGGGCGATGGCCCTCTTCTGGGTGCTGAACAGACTCGTGGAGATGCTGCCCAGCCGGTGGGAAGACCGGCTCAAGCCTTTCGTCTTCATCGGCCCGGCCCTGTCGGCGATCGGGCTCTTCTTGGTCTTCCCCGCCGTCCAGACCGTGCAGGGGTCCTTCTACAGCCCCGATCTGAGTGAACCAGTCGGCTTCAAGAACTACGTGGAGCTCTTCAGCGACGAGACCTTCATCAGCACGATCGTGAACACGCTGCTGTGGACGATCCTCGTGCCGACCGCGACGGTGATCTTCGGGCTCGTCGTGGCCACTCTCACCGACAAGCTCAGCGCTACGAGCGAGAAGTACGCGAAGATGTTCATCTTCCTGCCGATGGCAATCTCCCTCGTCGGTTCAGCCGGTATCTGGAAGCTCGTATACGATTCCTCGACGGCGATCAATCCGCAGACCGGCGAACAGACCCGGATCGGCCTCTTCAATGCGATCATTGGCATCTTCGGCGCCGACCAGGTGCAATGGCTACAGACCTTCGAGGGCAAGCTCAACACTCTCTTCATCATTCTGGTTTTCGTGTGGACCCAGGTCGGCTTCGCCATGGTGTTGCTCTCCGCCGCGATCAAGGGCGTGCCGGAGGACACCATCGAGGCCGGCCGGATCGACGGGGCGAGCGAGCGGCGGATCTTCTTCGCGATCGTCATCCCCCAGATCCGGCCGACCATCGTCACGGTCTTCGTCACCGTGCTTATCGCTGCCATGAAGGTCGGTGACCTCGTCTTCGCCTTCGGCGTGCAGAATTTCGATGCCGACGTCATCGGGTCGCGATTCATCACCGAACTGTGGACCAACGTCAACCTTGGGAAGGCATCGGCCATCGTCGTCGTGCTACTTGTCGCAGTGATCCCTATCGTCATCTACCAGATCCGCACCTTCCGTCGTGAGGAGGCCATTCGATGAGCACGAACACGACGCAGACCGGAATCCCCGTCCCGGTCACCAACAACTCGCGAAACAGCCGGTTCCACCGTTCCGCCACGAAAGCCCGTCCGGTCGTCAAGGTGGTCGTGTGGGCCATGGTGGCGATCTGGACACTGCCCACCGTCGGACTGCTGGTCACGTCATTCCGGCCGACCGAAGCGCAGTTCAACGGTTGGTGGAACGTGCTCGCCAACCCAACCCAGCTGACGATCCAGAACTACCAGGACGCGTTGACCACGGGCTCGAACCCGATGGGCGGGGCCTTCATCAACTCCCTCTCCGTCGCGATCCCGGCCACAATCATCCCGATCCTCATTGCGGCCTTCGCCGCCTACGCCTTCACGTTCATGGAGTTCAAGGGCAAGAATTTCTTCTTCATGCTCATCGTCGCTCTGCTCGTGATTCCGAACCAGAGCGCCTTCGTCCCGCTCTTCCGGTTGTTCAAGATATTCGATATCAACGGGACCTTCCTCGCGGCCTGGCTTATCCACACCGGCTTCGGGATGCCGCTTGCTGTCTATATCCTGCGCAACTACATGGGCACCCTGCCGCGCGCAGTCATCGAATCGGCCAAGATCGACGGGGCGAGTCACTTCACGACCTTCTGGCGGCTCATTATCCCGATGAGCTACCCGGCGCTCGCGTCGTATGCGATCTTCCAGTTCCTCTGGGTCTGGAACGATTTGTTCGTCGCGCTGATCTTCCTCCAGGGTGAACCGGTCATGACCGTCGCTCTCAAGGCGCTGATGGGACAGCAAGGTCAGGGCTACGCGCTCCTCACTGCCGGGACCTTCCTCACCATGCTGTTACCGCTTGTCGTCTTCGTGTCGCTTCAGCGCTACTTCATCCGGGGTATGACCTCGGGTGCGGTCAAGGGCTGATCCCGCCCGAACTCCACTGGGGACGATCGCGTTCCAGGGCTCAGATGGGCCGTTGGCCCGCTAGCGATGCCGGGGAGAACTGATCGATCAACGGCTATCGTCATCCCAACCGCGCACGCGCTGTCACCGGGAGGTGTCGATGAACCAACCGACCATCTCCGACGTGGCGCTGGCTGCGGGTGTCTCCGTCGCAACCGTCTCGCGGGCCCTGCGTGGCCTGGACAGGGTGCACCCGGAGACCCGCGAACGGGTCCTGAAAGCGGCTACCGAACTCGACTACATCGCCAGCCCGACCGCGTCGAGCCTGGCCTCCGGCCGCACCCGGCTGATCGGGATCGTCACCTTCGCAATGGCCCGACGGTTCTTCACCGAGACGATCAGCGCCGTCGAACGCACGGTTCGCGAGCACGAGCATCACACCCTGTTCCTGGACTTCGACGAACCCTCGCCGGCTGTTCGGCGCACCCAGGCCCAAGGGACGATGCTCAAGCGGGTCGACGGCCTCATCGTGATCAACACCGAGTTGCCCGAACCCCACCATGAGCTCGTCCGTCGCCTTGCCCTACCGGTTGTGGCGATCGGCACCCGGCACGACAACTCACCACTGATCAGCGTTGACGACCTCAGCTGCGCGAGAACCGCTACCGACCACCTGCTCGAGCTGGGCCACCGACGGATCGCCTATCTCGGTGCCGCACCGGAAGGCTCTTCGGCATACGCCACACCGCAGACCCGTTTCGAGGGCTATCGACGCAGTCTCGACCAGGCTGGGATCACCTTGTCCGCGCAGTCGGTGATCGAGTGTGAATGGCGTGCCGACGACGCCTATCGCAGCGTGCGCGAGCTGCTCGACTCGAACGAGGACCGGCCCACGGCGATCCTGGCGGCCAACTACGAGGTGGCTCTGGGCGCCCTTGCGGCGTCGCGCACGGTCGGGCTGCGTGTGCCCGACGATCTGTCCATCATCGGCATCGACGATCACGCCCTGGCTACCGCCTTCGGCTTGGCCACTGTACGTCAGGACGCGACCGCACAGGGCACTGCAGCAGCGCAGGCCCTGCTGGCGCAACTCGGTCTGGCACCGAGTGATCTCGCCACCGACCGGGTCTTCCCCGTCGAGCTGATCACCCGCCGGAGCACGGCACCCCCAGTCGCCTGATCACCACCGCCGACCCGCAGCGCCTTGAGCGGCTCATCCCAAGGGAGGGTGTAGTCGGGGTCTGAAGCTCCGTGTCTGCCCGCACGACACGCTCCGATGTGAGTCGGCAACTATCCAACACACCGGCTGACTCGGAACAGCTCTAGCCTCGACATGCTGCCGCTCCTGCACGCGCCGGTCGTCGGGCTCCTAGGACGTGGCCGGGTTGGTGGCGCTCTGACGTGACGCGCGGGGTGTTTCCGGCCGGTCACGGTCGGCAGGCGCTCAAGACGGCGGCGCCCGATTCGGAGGCACGCCAATTCGGAGGCACTCCGATTCGGAGGCACTCCGAAGTATCCGGCGGGGTGGTTCCGGTCGGTCACCGGTGGCGAGCGTCCGCAATGCTGCCTGGCGCGCGGCGGGCTGGGGGTGGTGGTCAGCATCGTCGGTGCTCCGTCTGCCATGGCGGTGGTCGTTCGGATGCGACCCGGTGGAACTCGACGGTTTTGATGCCGTGCTGGTCGGTGTCGATCTGGTGGGTGTAGGTGGGGTCGTGGACCCGGTGGTGATGGAACCCGCATAACGGAACGGCCTTGTCGAGGGTGGTGTGTCCGTCGGTGGATTCTCAATGATGTTGTCAAGCCACTCGGGGCTCGGGTTTGGTTGGGGTGAAGACGCGGTTGTCGCGTAGGAGGGCCCACAGGACGTCGACG
>PDRO01000030.1 GCA_002748155.1 Actinomycetales bacterium
CGGATCAGCCATGAGGTGATCTACCAGGCCTGGTACATCCAGGGCCGTGGCGCCCTCACGCGTGAGCTCGTCGCGTGTCTTCGTACCGGGCGAGCCCTGGAGCGTGTCAAGTTGTCTGTGTAAGTGGGGTGGTCGTGGGGGTGGTTAGAGGTGGGGGTTGATGCGTTCGGGGTAGATGAGGGCGAGCTCGCCGAGGACGGCTTTCCAGCCTTGGGTGATGGAGCCCTAGAACGTGCTGGCCGGGGGCCTTGCGGGGGTGGTTTTTGGGTAGTCCGGTTTCCGTGGCGCGTTCGCGGGCTCTGGTGTCCTCGATGGTGCGGATGGCCAGCCAGAGCAGTGTGATCGCGGCGGTGTCGCTGGGGACGTGGCCGCGGTTGGTGATGATCTTGCGCAGCTGATAGTTCAGCGACTCGATCGAGTTCGTCGTGGAGATGACGTTGCGTCGCGCCGGGTGCGGACGCCAGGACGGGGGTGAACCGGTCCCAGGCGTTCTCCCACGAGGCGACTGCCGCCGGGTACTTCTTACCCAGGTTCGAGTCGGCGACGGTGGCCAACGCGATCAGCGCGGCGTCTTTGGTGACGGCGGTGTAGATCGGTTTGAGCATCGCCGCAACGGCCTTGCGGTCGCTGGAGGAGACGAACCGCATCAAGGCCCGGATCAGATGCACTACGCAGGTTTGGACCATCGCATGCCGCCAAGTCGCCTCGGGGAAGCCGGTCAGCCCGTCACAGCAGACGATCAGGACGTCCTTGACGCCGCGGTTGGCCAGCTCGGCGCACACGCCCGCCCAGAACTTCGCGCCCTCGCTGGCCTGAACCCAGATGCCCAGGACGTGTTTGACCCCGTCCATGTCGACCCCGACAGCGATGTGCGCGGCCCGGTTCGTCACGTGCGCCCCGTCGCGGATCGTGACCACGAGGGCGTCGAGGTAGATCACCGGGTAGAACGCCCGTCGGCGACAGTGTCGGTGGTGTTGCTGAGGGTCTCCTGCGACAGCTCGGTGCCCACCGTCGCCGCGAGGTGGTGCTGGATGCCGGGGACCGTCATCCCGCCGGCGTACAGGCTGATGATCATGTCCTCCAGCCCACCCAGGCGGCGGGCGCCCCTGGGGTACCAGCGACGAGGCGAAGGTCGAGTTGCGGTCCCGCGGCTGGTCTACGGCGATATCGCCGACCTCGGTGCCGACCGTCTTTGGGGTTGTCCCGTTGCGGGAGTCACCCGAGCCCTTTCCGGCCGGGTCGCCCTTCTCGTAGCCCACGTGGCTGGTCAGCTCGGCCTCCATGCCCCGCTCCAGGACGGCCTTGATCATCTCCGGCAGGAACCCGCCCTCACCAGTCAACGCCAAGCCACGCTCATCAGTCGCGGCCATCAGCTGGTCCAGCATCTCGTCGGTGAACAACTCACGACAGAGCTTGCGAGCCTCAGGCTCCTCATCGATCCTCGTCTGCTTAGTCATGCTCACAGTCAATCTCCTCCAGCTAGAGACCGCCCCCTTACACAGACCATCTGATACCCCTGAGCCCTGCGCCAACCGCGGAACAAGGCTCAAGGGCACGTGACCGCTGACGTCGTCCTTGCCTCGCGTCCCGCTGAGGCCGCCGACCGGGCCGTGCCTGGGCACTGGGAGGGGGCGGCACAGCCGTGCCACGATCGTGGTGCACCTGCCCCGCCTGGACGGGTGGGGCGAACAGCCCCCGGTCAAGAACGGCACCTCGCTGGGCGGGTACGGTGCCATTGCGATGAACCAGGCGTTGACCACGTCGGTCGCGACCCTGCCGCAGCAGCTGCGCAAAACGATCACCTGGGACCGCGGCAAGGAACTATCCGGGCACGCGGCGTTCACGCTCGCGACCGGAACCCGAGTGTTCTTCGCCGACCCCCACTCACCGTGG
>PDRO01000012.1 GCA_002748155.1 Actinomycetales bacterium
CGCCAGCCACAACGGCAAGTGGCTCGTGTCCTACTCGGGGACTGCACGCTTTAAGCAGATCCAACGCAGCAATATCAGTCCCAGCCAGCTGTTCATCGGATAGCTCACTAGGTCGGAGCAGGCGGCTCGTGCTCGTCGGGTTCGATGCTTGACTCGGAGCACTCGTTCCTCCGTGGTGTATCGGAGGGTGCACCGGCTTGCGGAACCGGAAGGGCAGGCGCGACTCCGGCCGGGGGAGCCGGTGGTGGCGCGTCACCGTCAACACGCGCAAAGGGATGCCCCTGCAGGGGCGTAGAAGCTTCCGGCACAACCCGTGCACCCCGGAGGCGGTTCGGACCGACGCCCTGCCAGGTATCGCAGTCGGCGTCAGCCGATCAAGCCCATCCGTGGACAGGGTCCGATGTCCACGGACGGCAGCAAGACCTCGTGGAACAGCCGGAGTGCTCGACATCCTGTCAAGGCGGAGGTCGCGGGTTCAAGTCCCGTTGGGGTCACGCGCCGTCCGCATCGGACCAGCAGCATGCGACCCGATGCCTTGGTGTAAGACCCATACATGGGCGACCGGAATCGCGAGAGAGTGTCGGGGGTTCAAAGCGGAAGTGAGGGCGCGCCGTGTGCGGGATATCTCGCCGCCTCCCGGACCCAGCGGCCGAAAGGGATTCCCCAATCGCGGTTGCCCCGAGTTCCGTGGGACTTCGGTGGTGAGTCCGCGGATACGCAGGACAACGCACTGACCGAGTGCGTGATCGGCCTCTACACGACCGAGTGCATCGGGACCACGGTCTTCCACGCCGACCCCTACCGGACCATCAGTGACCTCGAGTACGCCACCGCCGGTTGAGTCGACTGGTACAACATCAGGCGCCTGCACAACACCGTTGAGATGATGACCCCCGTGGAGTTCGAGCAAGCCCACTACCCGACCCTCAACCCAGAGCCGCAACCCGCATAGGAGCAGCGGAGAACCTGGGGCGCTTCACAACGCCCGGAGCGGCGTTACTCGGCCGACGCTAGCGCGAGGAATTGCGGGTCGCCGGGATCGGTGAGATCGACTCGGGCGATCGGACGGGCTGGCACGCCGCCCACGACGGTGTATGCCGGCACGTCACCGGTGACGACCGCTCCGGCTCCTATCACGCAACAATCGCCGATCGTCACCCCCATGTTGATAATCGCACCCGCCCCGATGAACACCCGGTCTCCGATCGTCACCGGCTCCCGCTCGACCATATCGAAGACCCGGCCGGATACGCACCTACGGGCGCTGGAATGCGTGTAGATCTGCGCGCCCGAGGACACATCGCAACCCGCCCCGATTCGCAGCCCACCGGAGCCGTCCAACACGGTGAACGCACCGATCCAGGTGCCGGGTCCGATCGTCGGATCGCCAACGATCCAGGAATGCTCGTTGTAAGGATTGGGTGGCAGCCGCCCGGGTTGCGCCGGTGTCATCGGATCACCCGCTGTGGTGAGCGATGACGTCGAGCATCCCTGTGCGTACGTCGATCGTGGGTTCCCAGCCAAGCAACTCCTTGGCCCGGCGGATATCGGCTGCCCGTCTGGTCACCAGCACATCACGAGGATTGAAAATGGGTTCCACATCCGCGCCGCAGGACTCGAGCAGAACTTCCGCCAATTCCTTTACCGACGTGTCCACACCCGTCCCGACGTTGACCGGCGCATTGACCGTCGGCGCTTCCAAGGCCGCGACGATCGCTCGGGCGACATCGTGCACGTGGACGAAATCCATCGATTGTTCGCCCTTGCCGTCGATGACCGGCGGCTCACCGTTGCGGATACGAGTGACGAAGTGATTGATGACAGAGGTGTAGTACGCCTCGGACTTCTGGCCGGGGCCATAGACGTTGAAGAACCGCAACGCTGCCCATGAAAGCCCGGCGCGGCGCTGGTAGTAGCCGCAGATATCCTCGCCGGCCCGCTTCGAGATGCAATAGGGGGTGAGCGGCGCCAACTCGTCGTCCTCGTGCATCGGAAGGCGTTTCGGGTCCCCATAGACCGAGGCCGACGAGCAATAGACCAGGCGTTGCACCTGGACCCCCGCTGCTGCCGCGATGACATTGTGGTTTCCGGTCATGTTGATGTCGATCGACTCGTGCGGGTCGGCCTGGCTCTTGTTGATCGATACCGTAGCCATATGCAGCGCGTGAGTGCAGCCGATCATCGCCGCATACACCGAGCCGCCATAGCGCACATCCTGCTCGACCAACTCGACACCGCCCGCGGCGACCAGCGCGTTGACAGCTGCCCGGTCACCCCGGGTCATGTTGTCGAAGATCCGCACCTGATAACCGCGCTCAAGCAGCATCGGGATCACCGTGAGCCCGATGAACCCGGCGCCGCCAGTGACGAGAACCCTTCGTGACTCGGCCATCTGATCGTCCTTTCGTTGGGAGTATCGATCTACGACCGACGGACCGCCGGATCCGCCAGCACGGTGCGGACTTGCTGGATCACATAGTCGACGTCGGCCTCGTCGAGGAGGGTGTGCATCGGCAGGGCTAGCTGTCGCGCGAACAGGGAGGCAGAGACGGGGCAGGGGTTCGTCCGCCCATAAACCGGCTGCAGATGACTGGCGTAGGTGCCGAAAGTGCTACCGACACCACGGTTGCGCAACTGCAGCACAACGGCGTCTCGGTCGATGTCCTCGTCGACGGTGACGAGGTATGCCTGCCAAGGATGGGTGCGGTCCGGCGGGACGACAGGCAGTGCGAGCCCCGCCACGTCGCTCAAGCCTGCGGCATACCGCTGCGCGACCGAATCGCGGGCGGCCAGGAAGCCGGGCATGCGCCGTAGCTGTACGCGCATGATGGCCGCTGCGACATCTGAGAGCCGGTAGTTGTGGCCGATCTCATCGAAAGCAGGGATCACCAGTTCGCGGCTTCCCTCCCGCGAAAGCGCGGGTCCGATCCCATAGGTGTGCATCGTGCGCGCTTTCTCGATGAGGTCGCCCCGCGCACTGACCAGGGCCCCGCCCTCGCCGGAGGTGATCCCTTTTCGCCCGTGGAAGCTGAACGCAGCAATGTCTGCCACTGAACCCGCCGGCTGGCCCCGATAGGTAGCACCGGCCGCGCACGCCGCATCCTCCATGAGCCATAGACCGTGGCGCGTGGCAAGGGTCTGGAGCGGCTCGTAGTCAGCCGGCAGGCCTGCCACGTCCACTGCGATGATGCCCACCGTGCGCGGGCCGATCAGAGCCGCGACACTGTCCGGATCCACCGTGCCGGTGTCGCCGCGAACGTCGGCGAAGACCGGCGTGGCCCCGGTCCACACCACACTGTGACCCGTGGCCGGGAACGTGTAGTCAGCAACGATGACCTCGTCTGCCGGGCCGACTCCCAGGCACAGCAAGCCCAAGTGCAGCGCTGCGCCGCAGTTGTTCGTCGCCAACGCGTGCGGCACTCCCATAGCTGCCGCGAATTCCGATTCGAACGCGCGACAGGCAGGCCCCGCGCCCGCCGGCCACCCGGACCGGAATACCTCGGCGATCGCTGCGAGTTCTTCCTCCCCCAGGTCGGGTCTGCCCAGCGCGATATTGCGGGTCATCGGTTTCCTCTCACGATCGGTCGACACTACCAATCAGCCTCGGGGGTTCACCGAGGCCGGGCCGGCTCTTGGGCGATCAGTTGCTCGAAGACCTCCAGGTGCGCGTCGAGGACCCGATCAAGAGCGAAGTGGTCTTGGACCAGTTCCTGCCCTTGCCGCGCGATCTCGCCGCTGCCTGCCGGGTCGTCCAACGCCCGGACCAGCCGGTCCGCGAGTCCGCCGACGTCACCGACCGGGGCCAGATAGATGTTTCCCCCGTCCACCAGACGAATCCTGGGGAAGTTGTCCTCTCGCCCGTGTGCCACCACTGGGACCCCGGCAGCCATGGCCTCGAGGGTCGCGGTGCCGAGCCCGCCGCCCTGTTCGTGGCACTCCACGTCGGCAGCCGCCATGAGATCAGGTATCCGGGCCTTGGGGACCGCACCCGTGGTGACGATGGCATGGCGAACCCCGAGTTGCTCGGCACGGGTCAGGAAAGCCGGATAGTAGATCCGGCCTACCACGAGCAGCTTGGCTTCCGGGTGCGCCTGCAGGATGGCCGGGAGCGCTTCCACCACGGCGAGCCGGTCACGAACCGGGATGACGTGCCCCACCGAGAGGATGATCGGTTGGTCGGCCAGCCCGACCGACAATCGACCCGCAGACCGGTCACCGCCGCGAACCCAGTCCGGGTCCACCCCCACCGGAATGGCGTGTAGTCGGCCGTAGGCACCGGCATACCGCGTGGTGATGTAGTCCTGCATGTAAACATCCATGACCACTACGTCAGGGCGATATCTACGCAGCTGGGGAGCGACGACGACAGCGTCGAGGGCTCGGAAACCACGGCGGTACAGCGCGGCGGGATTCTCCAGCCGAGTGTGCACGCTCAGCAGGGTGGGCACTCGACGCTTTCGTGCGTAGGCGCCGCTGGCCCAGGTCAGATCGAAAAACTGGCCATGCTGATGGATGACGTCGGGCCCGAAGTCGTCGAGTATCGTGCGCAGCGCCCTAGGCAAACCCGGCCGGGTAGCGAACGAGATGTCGAAACTGACCGAGAACCGGGTCTCCGGCAGCATCACCGCTGGCATCCGGACGATGCGCAAACCATCGCGTTCCTCCAGGGCCGGAGCATCCTGGTATGCCGCAGTCACCACAAGCACCTCGTGACCGCGGGCGGCATACCCCTGAGCCAGTGCATTGGACAGGTGCGACGAACCACCCACCCTCGGGGGAAAGAAGTTGTTGGTGACGACAATGCGCACGCGGGACGCCTCCGGTCAGTCTGCTGAGCGAATGCAGCTTACCGGCGCCAGAACGCCAGCACGGCAGGCTGGGTGTGCGTGGCGCCGAGGAATCCCAGGTGCGTGAGTACCGACACATACTGGGCACCCGGTCAGGAGCGCACCCGCCAGCACCTCTCGGGTAGCGTGCCAGCGATGCCCTCGTCGAAAGGCCCCCACAATGTCTGCACGCTTGGTTCCTGCCGCGCGGCCACTCATCGGCGAGGAGGAGGTGGCCGCCGTCGAGCGTGTGCTGCGCTCGGGCATGATCGCGCAAGGCCCGGAGGTTGCGTCATTCGAAACTGAATTCGCCGATGCCATGACTGGCGGCAGGACATGCGTAGCAGTGAATTCGGGGACCTCCGGTCTACACCTAGGCCTACTTGCGGCCGGTATCGGACCCGGCGACGAAGTCATCGTGCCATCGTTCACTTTCGCGGCAACCGCGAACTCGGTCGCCCTCGCGGGCGCTACGCCCGTCTTCGCCGACATCGACCTGACTTCCTTCTGCCTCGACAGTCAGAGCGTGCGCGAACGGATCACGGAGCGCACCAAGGCGATCATGCCCGTGCACCTCTATGGCCACCCCGCGGATGTGGATGCGTTGCAGCGTATCGCCGATGAACACGGCCTCCTGCTGTTCGAGGACGCTGCTCAAGCACACGGCGCCCGTTGGCAGGGCCGCCCGGTCGGCACCTTCGGGGAGTTCGCCATGTTCAGCCTTTATCCGACGAAAAACATGACGTCTGGCGAAGGGGGTATGGTCGCGTGCGCAACCGAGGCCGTAGCCCGAACCGTGCGCTTACTGCGAAACCAGGGTATGGAGCGTCAATACGCGAACGAGTTGGTGGGCTTCAACGCGCGAATGACTGACGTGCATGCAGCCATCGGTCGGGTTCAACTCACCAAGGTCGCTGCGTGGACCGAGCTACGCCGCCGCAATGCTGGATTCTTCGATGCCAACCTGAGCGGAGTGATCGTTCCCACCGTGGCCTCAGGCGCAACTCACGTTTACCATCAATACACGATCCGGATCGAGGCGAGCGCGGGTGAACGGGACCGCTTCGTCGCGGCTCTGCGTGAGGACTACGGAATCGGAAGTGGCGTGTACTACCCGGTTCCCAACCATAGATTGCCTTCGCTGCAGCACTTCGCACCCGGACTCGAGTTGCCCAGCACCGAGCAGGCAGCAGCTCAGGTCATCTCACTGCCCGTACACCCGGCGCTCACCGCGGAAGATCTCGACCGCATCGTTCACGCAGTGAATACCCTAGCCGCTGCCGGAGGGTGACTATGGGCTGGCACGCACGATGATCGAGAGGTCGCCGATCGGGCTCGCCGGGGCAAGCTCCTGAGAATCGTCAGAGCCGGGGTGTTCACGCGGCGATACCGACCACTTCACCCCCCACGAGACCCGGTTGCCGATCTCAACCTCCGCAAACGGGGCGCGATCCACAGCGACCCGCTGAACCAGAGCGCCGTCCCAACGGCCAATTCGACCAGCACCACCCCCGCCAGGTCCCACGGGTCGGGGCCGACGTGCGCAAGCCGCGAAACCCCGACAGACCCGGAGGCCAGTAAGCCCAGCACGAGTATGACGCCGGAATCCAGGGCTACCGCGACCGCCGCAGTGCGAGCCAACCCGCTTTCATGCATCGGAGGCACCCGGTGGCGCCTTACCGTGCGACCGATGACGAGCCCGGCGACGACCGGTAACAGCAGCGTGATCCGCAGCCAGCCCGGGAATGCCTCCTCGGTCGGCACAGCACCGAGTATGGGCACGATCGGCAGCAGGCCAGGCTCGGCGCCGGTGACCGTCACGGCACTATCGATGGCGACCTGGAACCCCGGCCCGGCCACGACGGCGACAGCCCAAAGCACGAGATTGGGCAAGAAGAGCAGTTGGACGATGGTGAGCATGACCGCGCCGATACCCCCAGCGTCGACGGCGCCATAGAGCTCGACCACGGTCTCCCAGCGCGACCACACCGCGGCCACGACAAGCGCCAGACCGACACCGCCGAGGGTGAGCAGGGCCGCTCCGGCCGGTCGCCAAGCAGCCTCCAGCCAGACCGGCAGCCGCTGCGCCAGCCACTCTGGGGGGTCGCGGATCACGTCCTGGCCCAAGGCCACGGCCGGCACACTCAGGGCAGTGATCGGCCCGTGCCAGACCGGGACGACAGGACCGGCCAAGGCCAGCAACGAAATGGCCGAAAGCGCGGCGGCATACCCACCGCAGAAGCGACCGGCCAAAGCGCCCACCGACTGGTCCGGATCAACGAGCCGCGCACGTTTCACGGCGGCCATGGCGATCCACACCGCCAGCACCCACCCAAGCAGCGGCACGATCGTGATGGGCAGATCCCCACCGGTGACAGACCCGCCGGTCAGCAGCACCCACGCCCCCGAAGCCAAGGCCAGCACCTCGCCCAGGCCTGCCTCGCCCTGTGGTGTGAAAGCCCACACGATCACCGCAAGCAGCACCAAGACAGACCACGAGGTGAGCGCGGCCGCAGCACCGAGACCAGCCACCCGCCAAGGCGGCGAGGCCAGCCCAGCAAGCCGGGCTGATACGGCGCGAGTCCCGTCGGGCGACCCTGCGCCACGCAGAGTTCGGATACGTTCGAACAGACTCATCAACATCTATCGTCGCGGGTCGGCACCCGGAAAACCGGAGGGCGCGCCGGAGATTCTCCGACCCGCCCTCGGTGTGTCGTGCTTCGAGCTACTTCTGCAGCCCCTGCATGATCTCGCGCATGATATCGGCGGTCTCCGACGGTGTCTTGCCGACCCTGACACCAGCAGCCTCGAGGGCCTCCTTCTTGGCCTGTGCGGTGCCCTTCGAGCCGGAGACGATAGCTCCGGCGTGACCCATCGTCTTGCCCTCGGGAGCGGTGAACCCGGCGACGTAACCGACGACTGGTTTGGTCACGTGCTCGGAGACGTATTCCGCGGCCCGCTCCTCGGCGTCGCCGCCGATCTCGCCGATCATGACGATGGCGTCGGTGTCGGGGTCGTCCTGGAATGCCTTGAGGCAGTCGATGTGTGTGGTTCCGATGATCGGATCTCCGCCGATCCCCACCCCGGTGGAGAAGCCGAAGTCGCGCAGTTCGAACATCATCTGGTAGGTCAACGTTCCCGACTTAGAGACCAATCCGATCCGGCCCGGTCCGCAGATGTCGGCCGGGATGATGCCGGCGTTGGACTGCCCCGGCGAGATCAGTCCCGGGCAGTTGGGGCCGATGAGTCGAGTGGTCCCGGCCTTCTCCGCATACTCGAAGAACTCCGCGGTGTCCTTGACCGCGACGCCCTCGGTGATGACGACGGCCAACGGCACCTTGGCGTCGACGGCCTCGATGACGGCAGCCTTCGTGAAGGCTGCCGGCACGAAGATCACCGAGACGTTGGCGCCGGTCTGTGCGCATGCATCGGCGACCGAGCCGAAGACGGGCACCTGCTGCCCACCGGGAAAGTCGACGGTGGTGCCCGCCTTGCGCGGGTTGACACCCCCGACGATGTTGGTACCCGAGGCGAGCATTCGGGTCGTGTGCTTCATGCCCTCCGACCCGGTCATGCCCTGGACGATGACCCGTGAGTCGCTGTTGAGGAAAATCGCCATGTCAGTCCTGTCAGTCCTGTCGTGCCTGTGCTTCGGATGGTCGGGGGGTCAGTCGGCCTGGGCGGCGAGCTCGGCCACACGCCGGGCGGCACCGTCCATGGTGTCGACCCGCTCGAGCATGGGCAGAGCTGCACTGTCGAGGATGCTGCGTCCCTGCTCGGCGTTGTTTCCGTCGAGACGCACGACCAGCGGCTTGGGTTGCTTACCGTGGCTGGCCAGGATGTCGTAGGCCTTGACGATCCCGTCGGCGACCTGGTCGCAGGCGGTGATGCCACCGAAGACGTTGACGAAGACCGCCTTCACCTGAGCGTCCTCGAAGATGACATCGAGTCCGTTGGCCATGACGGTGGCATCGGCGCCACCGCCGATGTCGAGGAAGTTCGCCGGCTTCGGGTTCGCGCCGTCCTTGCCGGTGAAGCTCTCGCCGGCGTACGCGACGACATCAAGGGTGCTCATGACCAGGCCGGCGCCGTTGCCGATGATCCCGATGTTGCCGTCCAGTTTGACGTAGTTGAGGCCGAGGTCGGTGGCCATCTTCTCCAGCGGGTCGGTCGCCGAGTGGTCGACCAGCGGCTCGTGATCGGGGTGGCGGAACCGGGCGTTGCCATCGAGAGTGACCTTGCCGTCGAGCGCGATGATGGCGCCCTCCTCGGTCTTGACCAGAGGGTTGACCTCGACGAGCGTGGCATCCTCGGCGGCATACACCGCACCGAGCTTGACCAGCACCGGCGCGATGGCCGCCTGGTCGGCAGCCTCGAAGCCGGCTGCGGCGACGATCTCCTGGGCTTTGGCCTCGTCGATGCCGACCATCGGGTCGACGTCGATCCGAGCCAGTTTCTCGGGATGTTCGACCGCCAGGGTCTCGATGTCCATGCCCCCTTCTCGACTGCACATCGCCAGGTAGCGACGGTTGGCCCGGTCGAGCAGGATGGAGAAGTAGTACTCCTGCGCGATAGCGGCACCCTGGGCGATCATCACCGTCTTGACGGTATGGCCTTTGATGTCCATGCCGAGGATGGCTTCAGCGGCTTCGGCGGCCGCATCCGCGCTCTTGACCACCTTGACGCCGCCGGCCTTGCCTCGGCCGCCGGTCTTGACTTGAGCTTTGACGACGACCACCCCACCGCTGTCGGCACCGACTCGCAAGGCCGCTGCGCGGGCCTCGTCGGGCGTTGTGGCAACCTCACCGCGGAGCACGGGCACACCGTGCTTCTCGAACATGTCACGTGCCTGGTACTCGAAGAGATCCACGGGCGTCTGTCCTCGTCGTCGAAGGTGGATGCTCCCGCCATGTGTTCGTCCAGTCGTGTGGCGGGCCGCATTCGGACTCTATTGCACCTGGGTTCGGCCGTGCCCGGAGTGCCGAGCAGGGATGACCAATCTCACGGTCGGTCGGTCCGGGGACGTGGCTCTGAGGCCTTTCACGAAGGCGCCGTGATTCTGGTTGTGGGGCCGAAGCAAACCTCGGCCCCACAACCAACGCCGAGTTTCGGGGGCGCTGAACACTCAGCGAGCGTCGTGTTGGACGCGAGGACACTCCCGGGATGCGGGAGGACCGGGGGCCCATCCCACCCGCTCTCGACTAGACGATGTCGGCGCCTGGGGGGGAGAGGTGTCGACGACGTCTGCGACCAATGATGGCCCGACAATCGAGCACGGGTAGGTTGACGCGGCTTTCCTTACCAAGATTTAACCTTGGCCATCGATGTCCCTGCACCGAGGGGTGACAACTACCTTCCAGCGCCATGGGGTGCCACGGGGAGTGTCGGCGAAGCCGAGTCGGGTGGTTCAGGTGGCGGAGATGTTCTCGCGGATCCAGTCGACGACCTCGCCGGTCGTGCTGCCGGGGGTGAAGACCTTGGCCACCCCGATCTTCTCCAGCTCGGGGATGTCCTCCTCCGGGATGATCCCGCCCCCGAACACGACGATGTCAGCGGCCTCGCGCTGCTTGAGGAGTTCGACGACCTTTGTGAACTGGGTCATGTGGGCTCCGGACAGCACCGAGAGCCCGACGGCGTCGGCGTCCTCCTGGATGGCCGCCTCGACGATCTGTTCGGGAGTCTGGTGCAGGCCGGTGTAGACGACCTCCATCCCGGCATCTCGCAGCGCGCGGGCGATGACCTTGGCACCTCGGTCATGGCCGTCCAGACCCGGTTTGGCGACGACGACCCGCAGCGGCGACTCATTCATGACGGCACTCTAGCGAACAAGACCAGTGGGTGAGACGCCCACCGCCAACTCCTGGCTCCGCGGTCGGCGCGGACGGGTATGACGAACCACCCCCCCGGTTTCGGCGGCCATCGACCGGGCTGCGGCAGTGGCCCGGTCCACCCGATGCCGCGGCCAAGGCGTCACGGCATCCCCATGCGTCCGGCTGATTCAGAGTCGCTGCACCGGCGCGTACCGCAAGAGCAACCGGCGCACCCCTTCGGATCCGAAATCCACATGCGCCAAGGCCTTCTCCCCCGCACCGTCGACGCGCAGGACCGTGCCCATCCCGAACGCGTCATGAGTGACCCGGTCGCCGGCGTGGAGCACCGGCACGGCCCTTGACCCGGGCGAGCGCACCCCCGGTCGCGCAGCGAGCGTGGCCACCGCTGGAACCTGGTCCGTCCGACTGTCGGCGGCAGGACCGAACCGAACCACATCGGATGCCGCGGTGTCCCGCTCCCACTCGACCAGCTCCTCTGGCAGTTCGTCGAGGAACCGAGAAGCCGGGTAGTAATGCGGTTGTCCCCAGGCTGAACGCTGCGCGGCCCGAGACACGTGCAGACGTTCGCGGGCCCGAGTGATGCCGACATAGGCGAGGCGCCGCTCCTCGTGCAGTTCGGCCGCCTCGATGAGCGAGCGCTGATGCGGGAACGTGCCGTCCTCCATCCCGGTGAGGAAAACGACCGGGAATTCCAGACCCTTGGCCGTGTGCAGGGTCATCAGGGTCACCACCCCACCGGGGCCGGCGCCAGCACCATCATCGGCATCGGCATCGGGTATCTCGTCGGCGTCGGCGACCAGTGACACCTGCTCGAGGAAGTCGACCAGGCTCGGTGACTCCCCCGCCGCGATCCGTGACTCGTCGGACTCGCGGGCCACGGCGATGAGTTCGCCGAGATTCTCGACCCGGGTCTCGTCCTGCGGGTCGGGGCTGGCCCGCAGCTCGGCGAGATAACCGGTCTGTTCGAGGGCGGCTTCGAGCAGACCAGCCACCCCCGAGCCACCGTCATAGACGGTGCGCAGGTCTTCGAGCAGCCGGGTGAACGCCGTGATCGCCGCGACCGAACGGGTCGCGATCCCCGGCGCGTCGGCCGCTCGCCCCAGGGCGACGACGAAGGGAATCCGCTCGCGGTCGGCAAGCTGGGCGACACAGGCCACCGCGCGCTCGCCGATCCCGCGGCGCGGCACGTTGAGAATCCGGCGCAGGTTGACCGTGTCGGTCGCATTGGCGATCACCCGCAGATAGGCGAGCGCGTCTTTGATTTCCTTACGCTCGTAGAAGCGGGTACCACCGACGACCTTGTAGGGGATACCGACCCGGACGAAGACCTCTTCCAGGGCCCGGCTCTGGGCGTTGGTCCGGTAGAAGACGGCGATGTCCTGGGGTCGCACGCCGTGGTCGTCGGCCAGCGTGTCGATCCGGCGGCCCACGAATGAGGCTTCGTCGTGCTCGTTGTCGGCGACGTATCCGACGATGGGTGCGCCGTCGCCTTGATCGCTCCAGAGGTTTTTCGGGCGCCGGTCCGGGTTGTGCGCGATGACCGCATTGGCCGCCCGCAGGATGGTCTGAGTGGAGCGGTAGTTCTGCTCCAGCAGGATCGTCGAAGCGTGTGGGTAGTCCTGCTCGAACTCGACGATATTGCGGATCGAGGCACCTCGGAAGGCGTAGATCGACTGGTCGGCATCCCCGACGACCACCAGCTCCGCCGGCGGGTATGCCGCGGGCCCGGCTGCTCCGGCCGGGTGCTCCCGCGCGACCAAGTCACTGGCAT
Organism: Actinomycetales bacterium; assembly: GCA_002748155.1. Lineage (GTDB taxonomy): Bacteria > Actinomycetota > Actinomycetes > Actinomycetales > Dermatophilaceae > Phosphoribacter. The sequence goes on from PDRO01000012.1 coordinate 12,429, forward strand.
TCGCCATCGCGCGCGGGTCGGCGGCTGCGTCGTCGGACACACCGACGAGCTCGCGGACCAGACAGTATTGCGCGTGGTTGGTGTCCTGGTATTCGTCGACGAGCACGTGCCGGAATCGGCGGCGGTAGTGCTCGGCGACCTCCGGGAAGGCTTGCAGCAGATGGACGGTCGTCATGATGAGGTCGTCGAAGTCGAGGGCATTGGCCTGGCGTAGCCGCCGCTGGTATGCGGCATACGCCTGCGCGAGCAACTGCTCGTGCTCGGTGCCCTCGGCCACCCGGCGGGCATAGGTCTCCTCGTCGACGAGCTCGTTCTTGAGGTTGCTCACCTGGTGGGTGAAGCTGCGCGGTGGATACCGCTTCGGATCCAGGTCGAGATCTCGCAACACGAGCTGCATGAGCCGTTGGCTATCGGCGGCGTCGTAGATCGAGAAACTCGATTTGAGTCCGAGCTTGCCGGACTCACGTCGCAGAATGCGCACACAGGCCGAGTGGAAGGTCATCACCCACATCGCCCGTGCCCGCCTGCCGACCAGGTGCTCGACGCGTTCGCGCATCTCGGCGGCGGCCTTGTTGGTGAAGGTGATCGCGAGGATCTCTCCCGGTTGCACCGACCTGGCCGCGAGCAGGTAGGCGATGCGGTGGGTGAGCACCCGGGTCTTGCCCGATCCGGCTCCGGCGATGATCAGCAGCGGCCCACCGTCGTGTAGCACTGCCCGGCGCTGCTGCGGGTTGAGCCCGTCCAGGAACCGTTCAGGGTCGGTGCCGACGCGTGACGGCACGCTCGAGCGCTGATCGCGGGTCGGCTCCTCGGCGCTCGGGCGGGCACGACGGGACGGCGTGCTGTGCCGCTCGGGCTCGAGGCCGTCGATGCCGAGCTCGTCGAAGAGTGTGCTCATGGTGCCGACCACCCTATGCTGCTGCCCCGACACGGAACGGGCCGTCTACGCTCTCGGACATGGCCCGCGCTCGCGCCCTCCGCGTCCCCCGCAACGGCGATCCCGATGTCCTGCGGGTCGAGACCGTGGAGGTCCCCGATCCAGGGCCAGGGCAGGCTCGGGTGCGGGTGCAGGCCAGCGGCGTGAACTTCATCGACGTCTATCAGCGCACGGGGGCCTACCCGGTGCCGACCCCGTTCACTCTCGGCCTCGAAGGTGCCGGAGTCGTCGAGTCGGCCGGTGACGGCGTGGACCTGACGCCGGGTGCCCGGGTCGCCTGGGCGATGAAGCCGGGCAGCGCTGCCGAACTGGCCCTCGTGCCGGCCGCGGCGCTGGTGCCCGTGCCGGAGGCGGTCGGCACCGAGCAGGCCGCCGCCGCCTTGTTGCAAGGCATGACCGCGCACTATCTCATCACGTCGACGTATGCCGTGCGCTCGGGTGACGTCGTGCTCGTCCACGCCGCGGCCGGCGGGGTCGGCCAGTGGCTGGTGCAGTGGTGCGCGGCCAAAGGAGCCAAGGTGATCGCCACCGCCGGGTCGGCGGCGAAGCTCACCCTGGCCCGCGAGCTGGGCGCCGCCTACACGATCGACTACACCTCGATCGGCTCAGGGCAGGAGCTGGCCAGCGCCGTCCGGGATGCCGCCGAACAAGTCACCGGCGAGCCCGGGGTGCACGTCGCCTACGACGGTGTCGGCCGGACAACCTTCGACTCGTCGCTCGCGGCACTGCGCCCACGGGGCGTGCTCGCACTCTTCGGTGCCGCCAGCGGCCCGGTGCCACCGGTGGACCCGCAACGGCTCAACGTAGCCGGCTCGGTCTTCCTCACCCGCCCGAGTCTGGCCCACTTCATTGCCGACCCCGACGAGTTGCAGCAGCGAGCGGCGGCCGTGCTGAACGCGGTCACCGACGGGTCGGTGCGGTTGCAGATCGGAGGCCGCTGGCCGCTCGAAGAAGCGCCCGCGGCATACCGGGCCTTGGCAGAACGCCGCAGCACCGGCAAGCTGATGCTCACGACCTGACCACCGGAGGGCCCCATGAACGACAACGTGCGCGTGGAGCGCGACGGCACGACCACGACGATCACGCTCATCCGCCCCGAGAAACGCAACGCCTTGTCGTCGGTGATGATGACCGACCTCACCACGGCTCTCGAACGAGCCGGCGCCAGTGACACCCTCGCCGTCGTCATCGCCGCCGAAGGACCGGTCTTCTCGGCAGGGCACAACTTCGGTGATCTGGCCGGCAGCGATCTGCGAACCGCCCGGGAGTTGTTCCTGCTCTGCACGCGGATGATGAACACGATCCAAGGCATCCCGCAGCCGGTGGTCGCCAAAGTGCATGCCCTCGCGACCGCAGCCGGTTGCCAACTCGTCGCCTCCTGCGACCTCGCGGTGGCCGCCGACTCGGCCGGGTTCGCCCTGCCCGGCGGCCAGGGCGGGCTCTTCTGCCACACCCCATTGGTCGCGGTCACCCGCAATGTCGGTCGCAAGCGAGCGTTGGAGCTGGCCCTCTCGGGTGACGTGATCGACGCGCCAACCGCGGCCGACTGGGGTCTGATCAACTCGTGTGTCCCGGCCGACCAGCTGGATGCCGCAGTCGATGAGCTGGTGCGCCGGGTGACCCGCGGCAGCGCCTACGGTCGTTCCGTCGGCAAGCAGACGTTCTACGCCCAGGCCGAGCTCGAGCAACGCCAGGCCTATGACTTGGCGATCGAAGTCATGGCCGCGGCGGCACTCACCGAAGACGCCCAGGAAGGCATGGCGGCTTTCCTGGCCAAGCGGCCCGCAGTCTTCACCTCGAATCCGTAGCCGGCACCCGGCAACTGGGGTCCGTCAGCCTAGGCGGTCCGTCAGCTTAGGCGGTCCACAGCACCGCGACGAGGACGTTGAGCACGGTGAGCCAGAACGCAATGCTCGTGAGCATGGCGATGTTGGCTCCAGCCCCGGCTTCCGCGGGCGCGGTGGCGCCACCCGACCCGGTCGCGCTGGCGGCCACGAGCCGCCGCTGGCGCGCATTGGCCAGCTCCGTGCAGGCGAGCACGCCGAGGACGACGACAAGCTTGACGCCGACCTTCGCATGGTTGGGCTCGGAGTTCATCTCGGCGAAGACCACGAGGATCAGCCCCGTGATCAACTGCACTCGAGCGCCCCAGACGATGGCGGGGTTGATCCGCTGCTCCGTGCGGGGCCCGAGGTACCCACCGACGATCGCGCCCATCCCCAGGAGGTGGAGGACGACGAAAAAGCTGGTGAGGATTTCCATGGCTCAACTCTAGCTCCCCAGCCGCTTAGGCTGACGTCATGGTGACCGGGGCACGACTTGAGGTTCTCGTTGCCCCGCTGGTCAACCATGCGATGGCACACAACGGGATCAACTTCATCCACCGTGTCGTGCTGACTGCCGGGGAGCAGCAGCTGGCCGACGTCTTCCTGACGGCCCAGATCGTCGACAGTCACGCAGGGGTGCTCACCAGACCGTGGCAGCACCACGTCGACACGATCAGTTCCGGCTGCTCGGTGACCATCGACAACCCGGATGTCACCCTCGACCCGGCCCGGATCGCGGCCGTTGCCGAGCCCACGTCCGGACAGCTGCAAGTCACCGCAACCTCGGCGAACGAGACACTGGCCAGCGCCGCCGCGTCTCTTCAGGTGCTCGCCGCCCGTCAATGGCTGCTCGATCCCGCTGCACCGGTGTTGTCGTTGGAGCTGCTCGCGGCGTTCGTGCAACCCAACGACCCCGCGGTCCTGCAACTCGTCTCAGTCGCGGCAACAGCCCTAGAGCGAGAAACCGGCAGTGGCTCGCTGGCGGTCACCCACGTGCGGGCGGAACGGGTCGATGAGATTGTCGCGGCGGTGTGCCGGGCCCTGCACGACCACGACATCTTCTACGCGGAGCCACCCCCGACGTGGGGCTACGGCCAACTGGTGCGTTCAGCTGGCGACGTGCTGCGGCACCGGGTCGGCACTTGCCTGGATACGACAATCCTGCTGGCCGGGGCCTTGGAGCATCTCGGCATCCATCCGGTGCTGTGGATCGCCAAAGGGCACGCCTTCTGCGGCTATTGGCGCAGTACCGATACGGGGCTGCCCGATGCTGCCAGCCACGAGACTGCGACCGCGATCAACGCCGTCGACCTCGGTCTCATGGGTGTCGTGGAGACGACGATGCTCACCAGAGAACGCAAACCACCCCGCGACCTGTTCCGTCGAATCACCCAAGCACCCAAGGACACCTACTTTCACGGCGGCCAGGCCGACCTCATCGGTGTCGTCGACGTCGCGATGGCCCGGCTGCTGCAGGTCTACCCGGTGCCGGCCCGGCATACCCGCACCGACGGGATCGTCGAGGTCGTCGAATACCATCCGAGCACTCCCACCACGGATCCGGCGACCGTGCCCGCTGACATCGCCGAACCCGCCGACGGTGCCCCCACCCCGACCGACACCGAGCCGATCCCGCTGCGCGTGCAATCGTGGATGAACAGTCTGCTCGACCTCACCCTGCGCAACCGGCTCATCAATTTCGGTCGCGGAGTCACCCAGCTCCCGTTGTTGATGCCCGGTGAACATCTCGGCATCCTGGCCGGCCTGCTGCAGGACGGGCAGAGCGTCTCGTTGCGGGCAGCCGACGACCTCGGCGGAGCGGTCACACGGCACGTCGGAACGGATGCCTACGCACTCCCAGCCGATGTGCAGCGGTCCATGCTCCGCGAGCGCTCCACGACCTACACTGCGGCCGACACCGACACCCACAAGGCCGCCATCGCCCGGTTGCGTTACCGGGCTCGGACCAGTCTGCAAGAAACCGGCGCCAACCCACTCGTGGTCACTCTCGGGCGGCTGGACTGGCGGTTGGGCGACCGGGACCTCAGCGCACCATTGCTGCTCGCGCCGGTTCAGCTCAAGGGGGTAATCCAGCCCTACAAGATCGTCTTCGACGACTCCGGAGCGATCACCCTCAACCTTTCGCTGTTGGAGAAGCTGCGCCATGAATTCGGTTTCGTCGTGCCGGGGCTGGATCCGTTGCCGACCCGTGCCGATGGTGACGGTGTCGATGTCGATACGGCAATCCGGCTCGTGCGTGAAGCGATCGCCAGTGCCGGGCTGCCGTTCACCGTCACGACCGAAGCACGCCTGGCCACCGTCGGTTTCACGGGCTACCTGCTCTGGCGAGACCTCACCGAACACTGGCAGGAGTTCCTCGACCGACCGCTGGCTCGTCACCTGGCGTTGTCGCCGACCGAGATGTTCGCCGACCCGCAGGCGGGCGCCGACGTCGACCTGCGGGTGGCCGCCCTAGACGATGTCGTCGCGGCTGCGCCGATCCCGGCCGACGGCTCGCAGGCTCAGGCGATCGCGCTGGCCCGGGCTGGTCGGTCTTTCGTGCTCGAAGGCCCACCCGGCACCGGGAAGTCGCAGACCATCACGAACATCCTGGCTGACCAGCTGGCCCACGGTCGGCGGGTGCTGTTCGTCGCCGAGAAGGGCGCTGCTCTCGACGTCGTCCGCTCGCGACTGGCGCAGATCGGCCTACTCCCCTACGTGCTCAACCTGCACGACGAGCATGCCCGCCCGGCGATCGTCCGCGAACGCCTACGCTCGGCTCTGACCCAGAACCCCGTGGCGGACGACGAAGGGCACCGGGCGGCCGCTGCCGAGGTCACCGCGAGTGCCGCCACCCTCGCCGCGTATGCCGCGCGTCTGCACGAGCCCAACGCCGTCGGTCTGTCCTTCTACGGCGCGCACGCTCGGCTGTTGGCGCTCGGCCCGGGACCGGTAGTGCCGGTCTCGGTGGCGGCCGTCGCCGGCACCGCCGCAGCCGGCACCTCCTGCCGGGTCGACGTCGACAGCTGTCGTCGAGCGGTCACCAGGTCGGTCAGCCTGCTCGACTCGCTGGGCCGGGACGATTGTGCCGCATGGGGTTTTGCCCGATCCCCGATCGACCCGGGTCACGAGCTACTCGGCCTCGTCGACCGGGCTGACACGGCAAACCGCATCCTCGATGACCGGCTTGCTGGGTGCAGCGCCGCGGTAGCGCAGGCCGTCGCGGCCACGACCGATCCCGACGATCTGCTGCGAGTCGTCTGGTTGCTCAACGACGCAGCAACCGAACCAGCAATCCTCCACGAAACCCGCACGACACGATGGCAAGCAGCCCGTGCCGAGCTCCAGGCGCGGCTGGTTGCTGTGCGTCACGGCGCCGCACCACTGCTGGCGCACTTCGAACCTGAGGTTGTCAAGGTCCCCCTACAACCAGTGCGGCAAGCAGTACGAGAAGCCGCGGCGTCGTTCATCTTCGGGCGCCGCAAACGGATCATCGCGGCGGCGGGACCAGTGCTCGCGTACGCCCGGCCCGGCGCCGACCTACCCGCCAAGCAGCTGCCCGAGCTGCTTGAGCACCTTGCCGCCACCACGTCGGAGTTGTCCCGGGTCACCGACTCGTGGCGCGCCTTACCCGGGTGCCACGACCTGCCGCCAGATACGAACCTGCTGACCGCCGACGGCATGACTCACCTGACCCGTCGCCTCGCCGCGATCGAGCGGGATCAGGCCCTGTTCGACGCCTTGAGCGACCGGGACCGCTGCGCCGTCGACACGGCCCGTCAGGAAGCTGCCCAGGTGCTCGACGAGGTGTATGCCGCGGCCCACCAAGCAGCTACGGCGCTCGCCGAAGTCTTCGAAGCCTGCGGCAGCCGGCCTGCGGATGTGCAGCGCTGGGCCGAGCAGCACAACGGACTGCTGTCTGCCTGGGCGGCCGGGCAAGCCAGTCGCCGCGATGACCTACCGACCTGCGCCGCACTCCGGCGCTGGTGTGAAACGGTCACCGGGCTGCTCCCGCTGGAAGCCGCAGGTTTGTTCGACGCGCGCTGGGCTCTGCTGACCGGCCAGGTAACCGGCGCCGAAGCACCCGCAGCACTAGAGAGGGGCGTGGCCCGGTCGTCGCGCCAGGAACGGGCCACCGCGACCGGATTGTCCAACTTCGACAGTGCCGCGCACGAACGCTCGATCGACCGATTCGTCACGTCATCGGAAACGCTGCGCGACTCGTTGGTCACTGTGCTACCGCAACGACTCGTCGGCAACCGACCCTTCACCCCAGGCGGCATCTTCGGCAAAGTCGCAGCCCTGGAGCGTGAAGTCTCTCGTACCCGCGGCGGGCAACCGGTGCGCCGGCTCATCGAGGAGTTCGGTGAGGTCATCACCGAACTCACCCCGTGTGTACTCGTCAGCCCGGACTCACTGGCCCGTTTCGTCCCCCCGGGAGCGATCGACTTCGACCTCGTAGTGTTCGACGAAGCGTCACAGATACCGGTCCCCGATGCCATCGGGGCCCTCGGTCGCGCGCGCGCCGCCGTGATCGCCGGTGACTCCAAGCAGCTACCACCCACATCCGTCGGTCAGTTGTCTCGACCAGATGACGAGGACGATCCCGCCAGTGACTACCGGACGGTGCACGACGAGGAGTCGATCCTCTCCGAGTGTGTTCACGCGGGGGTCGGACGCCGATGGCTCTCGTGGCACTACCGGAGTCGGGACGAGTCGCTGATCGCCTTCAGCAACAACCACTATTACGAGGGGCGGTTGTCCTCCTTCCCTGCTGCCTCGGCCCTCAGCAGCAACACCGGCATCAGTCTGCGCCGGGTCAACGGTGTCTTCCACCGGTCCAGGGGTGAAGGGCCACTGCGCACCAACCCGATCGAGGCCGAGGCCGTTGTCGCGGAGATCCTACGGCGATGGGATGCCGGCGAAAGGTCCATCGGTGTCGTGACCTTCAACCAACAGCAACGCGCGTTGGTGGAGCAGCTGTTGTGGGACAGCGGCAACGAGGCGATCACCGAGTCGCTGGCCCGGAGTCGCGACGGCATCTTCGTCAAGAACCTGGAGAACGTCCAGGGTGACGAGCGTGACGTCATCCTGTTCTCCATCGGTTTCGCGGCCAACAAGCGCGGCATGCTGCCACTGAACTTCGGCCCACTGAACCGGGCCGGCGGAGAACGACGCCTCAATGTCGCCGTCACTCGAGCCCGACGACAAGTCATGGTCTTCTGTTCTTTCGATCCCGAAGACCTGCGGGTCGAACTAAGCTCGTCTATCGGTATCCGGCACTTGCGCGCCTATCTCGAGTTCGCCCGCGACGGTGCCCTCCCGGATGCCGTGGGCGAGACCGAGCCGGGCACAACAACGGGCATCAATCACGGCACGTCGGTGACTCAGCTGACCACTGGTCCTCGAGAACGGCGACACGTGGTCGACCGGCACCGGCAAACGATCGCCGAGGCGCTACGCGCCAAAGGACTCGAGGTGGAGACCAACGTCGGGATGTCCGACTTCACGATCGACCTCACCGTCGGCCTGGCCGGCCAACAGCCCTGCACGGCGATCCTGCTCGACGGACCCGGTTGGGAAGCTCGACACACGACCATGGACCGCGACGGACTACCGGTCGCAGTATTGCGAGACGCCATGGGGTGGCCGGCCGTCGAACGGGTCTGGTTGCCCACCTGGCTGGCTGACCGCGACGGCGTCGTGACCGAGTTGGTCGCCGCGGTGACCGCAGCGGCCCAGGCTCAGCGCCGCACGGGCGAGCGGATCATTGCCACCGGGTATGCCGCGCCCCACGAATCGACGACGATCGAGGACTCATCGACACCCCAGGATTCGTCAACAGCCCCGGATGCATCAGCGCAAGACTGTTCGACCAACCAGGGCGAGACGCAGACCCCGCAGGACACAGCTTCCCACCAGCAGTTCGCAGCGCCGACCTCGGCCCATGACCTCGCCACGGACGAGGCACCGAATCCGGCGCCGGATCTGGGGCTGCCCGGCGCAGCGGCCTATCAACCATTTCCGGTGAGTCATCGCGGACCGATCTCTCGCCTCGACGGCCTAGAGGCGGGTCGGCACGTCTCTGCCCTGCATCATCTGGTGCACGAGATCGTCACTGCCGAAGGCCCAGTCAGCGTGACCCGCACCGCTGCGCTCGTCGCCCAATGCCACGGCCTGAGCCGACTCACCGGTGTGCGGCAGGAGCAGATCGCCGCCCACCTGCCGACCGACCTGATCCGGGACGAACAAGACGGTTTCCTCTGGCCCGCGACGCGCCACCCCTTGTCCTGGAGGGGGTTCCGGGTCTGGGACGGCCCACTCAAAGACCGGCCCTTGGAAGAGATCGCCCTGCACGAGCTGGCGAATGGTGCCGCCGCAGTGACCCGGGCTTCGATGGGCATCGAGCTCGACGATCTGCTACGCGAGACCTTGCGGCTTTTCGGCGGCTCCCGGCTCACCGAGGGCGCCCGCTCGCGGCTCGCCGCGGCGGTCGAGCTTGCCGCGCGCTGCGGCCTCCTGCGAATCGCCGATGAGTTAGTGGAGCCAGCCGACTGACCCCCGAACCGGACTCCGGGCAACTCCCCGGGCAACTCCAGCTGGCTGCCGTGACGATGCCTCAGATGATCCGGCGCCCAACGGCCCACGCGGTCAGCTCGTGCCGGGACGACAACTGCAGTTTCCGCAGCACCGACGACACATGGGTCTCGACGGTCTTGACCGAGATGAACAGTTCCTTGGCGACTTCCTTGTATTGGTAGCCGCGGGCGATCAGGCGCATCACCTCTCGCTCCCGGGCCGAGAGCCGGTCGAGTTCCTCGTCGACCTCGGCGATCTCGCCGGCCACCGCGCCGAAGGCATCCAGCACGAACCCAGCCAGTCGAGGGCTGAACACCGCGTCACCGTCGGCGACCCGCTGGATGGCTCGCATCAGATCGGCCCCGGTGATCGTCTTTGTGACATAGCCCCGGGCCCCGGCCCGGATCACCGCGATCACGTCCTCGGCTGCGTCCGACACCGACAGGGCGAGAAAGCGCACTGGCGCACCGGTCGCTGTGGTCAACGCCGTGCACTCGTGCAGCACGTCGACCCCACCGTTACCCAGGCCTCCGGGCAAGTGCACGTCGAGCAGCACGACGTCAGGTGTGGTGGCCTGGACGACCCGGATGGCTTCGTCGACGTCGGCGGCTTCTCCGACGACCTCGGTGAGGTCGGGGTCCAGCTCGCTCTTCACCCCGGATCGGAACATCGCGTGGTCGTCGACAACGACGAGACGGGTGACGGTCACGGGGTGGTCTCCTTGTCGGGATGGACATCGCTAGCCGGTGCGGGCGTCGATTCGTCCGGTGGCGGGAGGGTCAGGCTCACCTCGGTGCCGTCGTCCAGCTTACGGATCCGCGCGGTGCCGCCGGCTCGTTCCATCCGCCCGAGGATCGATTCACGCACACCCATCCGATCCTCGGCGATGGCGTCGACGTCGAACCCGGTGCCGTGATCGCGGACGTAGACCTCGACACCGTGCGGTCCGGCCTCGGCATACACCGAGATCGGCGGGCGGCCGTGCCGGACCGCGTTGAGCGCTGCCTCGCGAACGGCCCGCACGAGCATGTCACCAGGGTCGTCGAGGACCCGGTCGCCGGTGATGACCAGCTCGACCGGGACCCCGTGCTCGTCCTCGACGGAGTGGACCTGTTCGGTGATCGCCGTCGCGAGGGTGTCGGTGACCTGCTGACCACCGCCGTAGAGCCAGGTGCGCAGCTCTCGCTCCTGCCGGCGGGCCAACCGCTGGACGGTGGTCGGGTCGTCGGCTCGGCGCTGGATCAGCGCGAGTGTCTGCAGCACCGAGTCGTGCAGGTGGGCGGCGATGTCAGCACGTTCGGTTTCCCGCACCCGGGCCAACTGCTCGCGTTGCAAGCCGCGATACATCCGCATCGCGAAGGGAGTTGCAATGCCGACGGCTCCGGCCAGCACCGCGACCGCGGCCAGCACGCCGTTCCACACCCCCTGCAATCCTTGGCCCTGGGTGACGAGCACGACCACCCCGCCGGTGACGAGCATGAGACCGAAGGCGACTTGACCGGCCCCCACCCAGATCGAGCGCCCCCGCCCCCGGGGACCCCCCAGTGGAGCGTCGAGCTGATACCAAGCCACGAGGGCGCCTGCGGCGATCGCCAGCACCGGCACGGCATACCGAGGGTCGGTGACCCACCCGCCCACGTCGGTGCCCAACGAGATCCCGACGACGAACAGGGCGAGGCCGACGACGACGAACCAGTGGTAGACGCTGATCCGGCCGGGCCGACGGGTCGCCGAGCCGCCCGGTTCGGGCCGGTAACCCGGCTCGGCGTAGCGGACCGGCAGCGCCACCCACATCACCGCGTAGGCGGCCGCGACCATTCCGCCGCTGCCCAAGGTGAGCACGACAACGGCCGCCCGGACGGCGAGAACCGGGATCCGGAACCGCTCGGCGAGACCGGCACACACGCCACCGGCTACAGCGCGGTCGCCGCTGCGACACAGCTGTTGCCCGCGGGTCGGGGCTGCAACGCCGTGGTCGGTGCTCACCACTCCATCTTGGGGTATGCCGCGGGCGATCGACCCGCTCTCAGGACAGATTCAGGGATCGATCAGGGTCGCCCCGCATGTCGGCGGCGCTTGGCCGGGACGAGGATGGCGACATGACGAAAAACCCCGATGCGGGCACTCCGGCGCCCGAGCCGGGCGCCGGCCTGGACGCGTTCTTCGACGGGCTGCGAGGCCTGGGAGCGGTCCGATCGCGGGAGGACCGGGTGGTCGCAGGGGTGTGCGCCGGACTGGCCCGGTGGTGGGGCGTGAATCCCGCGTTCGTCCGGGCGGCCGCAATCGTGTTCTTTCTCATCAGCACCCTCGGACTGCTTACCTATATGGTCGCTCTGGCCTTGCTGCCGGATGAGGACGGCAAGATCCTGGCCGAATCCGCCATCCGACGGGGCGACGGAAATGGCATCGCCCTGCTGGTCGTCATCGGAGTGCTGGTCGTCGGTGAGATCTCCGCCACGTGGTGGGCGTGGCTCGGGGTGCCACTGGCGGTGCTCGCCTGGTGGATGATCCGCAGCGCCGCGTCCGGAAAGACGCCCCGGCAGATGCGAGAAGAGGCCGCGGCACTCGGTGCCGACCTGCGCCGTTCGACCCGCCTGAACCCCGCACCGGAGTCGCCCGGCTCGAGCACACCCCAGGACTCCCCGGTCGGGCCGCCACCGCCGACCGGGCCGCCGGGCACCGACCTCGCCGGGGTAACCGACTCCCCCTACCCGGACCGGCCACGTCCAGCCGCGGCACCCTCGTCGGGATCGATGCCGTCGTCCGGGGCAGCACCACTTGGCCTGGGGCCCGGCCGAACCTACTCTCCGACCCGGGTGCGCGATCCGGAGCCGATGCCTCCGGCTCGCCGACGCGCCGGCCCGCTGTTCTTCTTCGTCACCATGGGGCTGGCACTGACCGTCTACGGCCTCGTCATGTCGGTCCCAGCTCTTCGTGAGCTCACGTCTCACCGGCATGCATTCGCGCTCGCCTGCAGTGCCGTGGTCGCCTCGCTCGCGCTGCTGTGGGCCGGGCTGCGTGGCCTGCGTGCTGCCTTCACGGCCACCGTGGTTGCCGTCTTGCTGGGCATGAGCGTCCTGGCTGGTTTCGTTCCACAGCTGTCCACGTTCATCGCCGCCGGAATCGGCGAGCGCACCTGGACACCGGTCGCGGGCCAAGACGACCCGGCATACGCCCTGAGCATGGGTGAAGCCACCCTCGACTTGGCATCGCTGCCGAACGACGGGGCGGGACAAGTCATCTCGGCATCCGTTCTCCTCGGTGAGCTCAACGTGCTTATCCCACCCGGGTTGAATGTCCTGGTCGAGAGCGATCTCGGCGCCGGGGAGTTGTCCGCTGAACCACCAGCGGGGGGCAAGAGCCGGACTCTCGCCGCCGGCACGGCCGGTGGCATGGTCGTCGCGGTCGGCGATCCGGCCGGGGCGCCGGATGCCATCGTGCGGCTGTCGGTCGGATTGGGCGAGATAGCCCTGAAGACCTCGTCGCCGGTCAACTCACGGCCGAGCACCGACCCGTCACCAACCGGGACAACAAACAAGCCCGGACAGACCCGATGACCGAGCAACCCACCGGCCACGACCCCGATGCCACCACTGCCGAGCCCCCGGGCGCCCGGACACCTGTGACATCCGATACCGCTGGCAACGAGGTCGCGGGCGGCCCCGGCGCCGGACCCAACTACCGGCTCGTCGGCGTCTCCCTGCTTCTCGGCTTGGGAAGCATGGTGGTGATCTGGTACTCACTCGATCTCCCTGCAGTTTCCCTGCCGGCCCTGGACCCGCGGGTCCTGGTCATTGGCGGGCTGGCTTTCGTGCTCGTCGGTGAGATGGGGCTGCTGCGTGATCGTCGGCGCAGGCGGAAAGGCCCGCCCGATCCCCACCGCATGTAGCCACGTGACTGGTTGTCTCGTGTTGCGTCGTGTCGTGTCACAGAGGCGTCGCTGCCAGAACGGATTATCGGGAAACCAGCCCGGGCAGCACTGCGGCCCAGACCGGTGACACCGGCAGGCCGGCAACCTGCTGCTCGGCCACCCAGATAGCCGCATCGGTGGTGCCGCCGACCTCGTGGACGACCGGGTCCGTCGGGTCATGACACTCGGCCCGATAGACCAGCCGCACCACATGGAAGTCCTCGACCCGGCCGCCGGGCGCCTTCCCGATCCAGTGTCCGTCCAACACACGGAACAGTCCGGTGACGGCCACCTTTTGACCGGTCTCCTCGTCCACCTCCCGGTGCAAGCCCTGCTCCGGCTGCTCGCCCGGGTCCACACCCCCACCCGGCAGGGTCCATAACCCCGGGGCGTTGGTCTGCCGGGAGAGCCGGGTGAGCAACAACCCCCGAGCGCTGCGCACCAGCGCGTATGCCGCGAGCCGCTGCACTCGCACGGGCTGCTCGCCGAGCTCGAGGGCGAGGTCTGGATCGGTTCCCACGGCCCGGGACGCAGGCAAAGGATCGGTGGCCCGGCGCGCCCGGACGACGTACCGGATCGCGATTCCTGCGGGGTCGTCGGCCCGCCATGCCCGCACCGCCTGCTGCGCCAGCCAACCGTGCCGCCACAGGGTGGTCTCGGGATGCTCACCGTGTGGCACGTCTGCGACGAGGACCTCGACGCCCTCGCCGGTGATCCCGTGAACCGACAAGGCCACCGATCCGGGCCGGGTCATGCACCGGCCCTGCGGTATTCGGACTCGGCGATCTCGACCACTCGCGGCCAGCTCTGCTCCGGACGGGTCGTCAGGTTGTGCTCGGTCATCCGGTGTCGCAGCTCGGGATCAGTGACCAGTGCCCGTAGGGCGTCCACGAGCTCGTGGTCACTGGCGGCGAGCAGTCCGTTGACCCCGTGGGAGACGAACTCGCTGACCCCTGACTCGATGCGCCCCACGACCGGCAGCCCGGCACACCGCGCTTCCAATGCAGCGATCCCGAAAGACTCGAGCACCGCGGGCGAGACGTAGACGTCGGCGGCGGCATACCTGCGGCGCAGTTCATCCCGGGGCATCCGCCCGGCCAGGGTGACCCAGCCCGCGGCACCCAGCTCGTCGATGACCTGCTCGACCCGGCGCCGCTCGGAGCCTTCGCCGAAGATCTCCAGACGCACGTCGACCTCGGGGGCCGCCGCACGAACCCGAGCGATCAGCTCCACCAGCCGGGCCGGTCGTTTGCGCCGTTCCAACCGGATCGCCGCGACCGCCCGGACCGGGCCAGTCTGGCGAACGGGTCTCGTCGAGCCGGGCACCCGCCAGGCCTCGACGTCGATTCCATTGGGCAGCACCGAGACCGGGCACCCGGTGAGCCGGCGCAGCGGAGCCGCTGCGACCTCCGATACGCCGTTCATCGCTATCCCACCCCGAGCCCAGCGGCGCACGTGCCCGACCAGTCCGAAGAGCGGCTCGGTGCGATCGAGGACGCAATGCCAGGTCATCGTCGCCGGGAGCCCGATCCGGCGCACCAGCACCCCGGCGTCGGTGGCGAACGGACTGACCACCCCCATCTGGATATGTCCGACGTCGAAGTGCTCCAGTCGCCGCCGCATCTGCGGGGCCGCGAAGGGATTCACGAGCAGCCCCCGCGGCAGCCGGAGGCCGTAGCGATGCACGGGAATCCCTGCGATGGTCTCCGTGCCGCCGTAGCCGGTCGCCCCGGGCGTGATGGTGAAGACCTCAACCTCGTGGCCTCGCTGGGCGAGCCGCTGTGACAGATCGTGCACCTGCACTTCGATGCCGCCCAACCGGGGCAGGTAGCAGTCGGTGAGCATGGCGATCCGCACCCGACCACTGTGCCACGGGTGATGCGCGACAATGGGCAGGCCATGTCTTTCACGTTGCTCGCGCTGCATGCCCACCCCGATGACGAGGTGCTGACCACCGGCGGCACCCTCGCCAAAGCTGCCGATGCCGGGCACCGGGTGGTCGTCGTAACGGCCACCGACGGGTCGCTGGCACCCGTGCCGCGTGGCTTCACCGGCGATCTCGCGCAGGTGCGTTCGGCCGAGTTACGCGACAGTGCCGCCACCCTCGGCGTCCACCGGGTCGAACAGCTCGGGTATGCCGACAGCGGCCTCGGCCCCAAGCTCTTCCCGGACCCGCCGGGCTCGACCCGATTCGTGCGCGTGGATGTCGACGACGCCGCCCGGGCTGTCGCGGCGATCATCGAGCAGGAGCGGCCCGAGGTCATGTTGTCCTACGACAAGAACGGCGGCTACGGGCACCCGGATCACGTGTACGTGCACCGGGTCGGCCGGCGAGCCGCTGAATTGACCTCTGTGCCAAGGCTGTTGGAGGCGCATGTCTCGCCTCGGATCGCTCGGTTGATGGCACCATCGCATGCCACCATCGCGCCGTTGCCCGAGCCGGGGTATGCCGTGGACGTGCGGCCGTGGCTCGGCGTCAAGTTGGCGGCGCTGCGGGCTCACCGGACCCAGTTGGAGTCGGGGAGCCTGATGCCCCGGAACAACGCGCTGTTGCTGCGGATGCCGCAGCGGCTGCTCGCGCCGATCATGGGCACCGAACGGTTCATCGACCCGCATGGTCACAGCGCACGGATTCACACTGACGTCTTCGAGGATCTCTGACCGACGCTTCGGCCGGCGGCACTACCGAGCCGGAGCCGCCGGGAACTGGTGGACCGGGCTGGATGACCTCGGGGGTCATTGCCGTTTGGTCAGCAGCCGGCGGATCTGGCGGGTGCGGGCCTCGTCGGCCAGGGTGTCGTCCAGCTCGGCCGGCTCGAAAGGCCGGCCCGTGGCCCGCTCGGCTGCCGCCGCGATCAACGCATCGGCCACCCGAGGATTGACCGGCAGGATCGGGCCGTGCAGGTAGGACCCGATGACGTTGTGGTGCCGGGCCCCCTCGCTGGTGTCCGAACGGTTATTGCCGTGGCCGGTCAGCACCCGCCCGAACGGCGCTTGGCCGGGGCCGAGAATCGTTGCCCCCGAGTGGTTCTCGAAACCGACGACGTGACCGAAGTCGGTGTCCAACACGATCGGGCCGATCATCCGCTCCGACTGGCCGCGGGTCGTCACGTCGAGGATGCCCAATCCGGGCAGTTCCACCCCGTCACTCGTGACGAATGCGTGTCCGAAGATCTGGAACATCCCGCAGATCATCACCATCGGTGTGCCGTCGTCGGCCAAGTCGTGCAGCCGGCTCCCGATGACCGTGAGGTCGTCCTCGACCCGCGATTGCCCAGAGTCCTGTCCCCCACCACCCATGAGCAAGTGCGCCTGCTCGGGAAACGGTGCACCCGGGTGGTGGTCGTGCACGACACAGTCGTAGCCGTGCCTGCGGATCCGGGCGGCCAGGCATCGGGTGTTGCCCAAGTCGCCGTAGATCGACATCTCACGCGGATAGAGATGCACGAGCACGATCGTGCCCTTGCTCGGGCCCGCTGGTCTCATGCTGGCTCCTCCCCGAACTGGGGCAGGTCGTAGCGGGCAGCCAAGGTGCGCCGCAGACTCATCATCGCCGTGTACGTGCAGAAGATCCGTTTCGGCTGCGCCGGATAGCCCGCCAGGAAGTGATCGAGGGCGGTGTCGAGATCGGGCTCGATCGCGGCCACCGCCACGTCGTCATACTCGAGTCGCAACGCCATGTCGAATGCCCGGACGCCGCTGGTGACGGCAACCCCGGGGTCGCGCAGCGAGGTGAACGACACGTCGTAGAGCCACGAGACGTCCTGGCCGTCGGCGTAGTCGTCGTTGATCGCGATCATCGTGGTGGCCGGATCGTTCCCGTACGTGCTCAAGGCAACTGTGAAGCCGGCCGGGTTCTTCACGAGCACCAACTCCAATGGGGCACCGTCGATCTCGATGATCTCGCCCCGGCCAAAGGGAGGGCGCACCGCGTGCAGCGCCTCGAGGGCCGTCGCCGGCCGGAAGCGGTCACCGAGCACCGCCCGGGCCATCGTCGTGGCTGCCGTGGCGTTGATCATCGCGGCCAGTCCTCGCTGGTGCAGGCGCACCGGCCCGACGTGCTCGTCACCGAATCGGATGGAGAAGTCCCGCGCGTCCTGGGGGTGCAGCAAACCGTCTCGCGAGGTCGGTGGTGGCACAGTCAGATCGCCGGTGAACCGCACGTCGGCTTCCTGCAATGCAGGGACCGTGTCGGACACCGCCGGGTCGACCCCGAAATAGTGGATCTGCACGGGCCCGATCGGGGCGTCGGCCGCGCCGGTAGTGACGCCCGGCACAGCGAGGGATTCGGCGATCCGGGCGATGAAGGAATCATCGCGGTTGAGCACCACCGTGCTGCTGGTCTGCTTCGCGAGCGTGGCGAGCAGGTCGGCCGTGGTGTCGATCTCGGCGAACCGGTCGAGTTGGTCGCGAGCCACGTTGAGCAGGAGCGCGTGCGTGGGTGTGACGACCTTGATGAAGTGCAGGGCGTGCCATTCGTCGAGCTCAAGCACCGCGATGTCGGCCGCCAAGCGCCCGGACAACCCGATCACACCGAGCATCGACGAGACCACCCCTCGGGTGAAGTTGCTGCCGGTCGGGTTGGTGAAGACCTGCAAGCCGTGCGCGCGCACGATGGCCGCCAGCATCTTCGTCGTCGTGGTCTTGCCGTTCGTGCCCGAGACGACGACGATGCCTCCGGGTAGATCGGCGAGGGTGTGGGCCAACAACCGTGGGTCGATCCGCTCGGCCACCAGCCCCGGGAAGGCCGAGCCGCCCCCACGTCGACGAGCTAGGGCCCGAGCGACCTTTCCTGCCAGGATCGCTGCCGTCGTGCGCACCACCAGATCACCCTAGCGCCGCCGAAGCAGCCGACTTACCGGCATACCGGTCTCGTGGGTATGCCGCAGCCTGGCACCACGCTAAGGGAGCTTCAGCCGGTCGGGGCGTTCGATGTGCCGTAGCGGGCGACGTATGCCGACAAATCACCAACCGCAAGTGCCTTGATCAGCTCCGCGTTGCGAGCTTCGTTGATGATGTCGACCGAAGAGCCACCGACCATGCCGAAGCGAGCGATCGGGACCATCACCGAAGTGATCTCGGCCCGGGTGATCCTCCGCACGACCGGCATCAACGCCTGAGCGTCGGCGGCACTGAACTTGTCGGACACCACCTGTCCGAGTAGTTGCGGGATGAGCTGCATGACCCGTTGCTCGTCCTTCCGGAGCAACTGCTGCAGTTTCAGCAGCATGCCGGTCAAGGCAGCCCGGTGTCGCTCGGTGCGATCAAGGTCGCCGTTGGGCAGGCCTTTGCGCTCTCGCACGTACGTGAGCGCGAGCTGCCCTTTCAAGGTGAGTGGGCCGGAGGGGAACTGCGGACCCGACGAATTCGAAGTGACGCGGTTCTGCACGGTGAACCCGCCGAGCAGCTCACTGATCCGGATGAAGCGATCGAAACCGGTCTGTACGACGTAGGTGATCGTCAGTCCGCCGAGCACCCTTGACACCGCGTTGGCGAGGGCCTCGGGCCCTCCTCGGACGTAGGCGGCGTTGATCTTGCCGCGACCCCCGGTGGCGTACGTGGCCACGGTGTCCCGAGCAACCGAGACGAGATTGAGACGCTGACGGTCCGCCGTGAGCTGCACGACGGTGATGACATCCGAGTTCCCTCGACGCAGACTGGACGTGCGTGAGTCGGAACCGATGAGTAGTGCATTGACCGCACCACTTCGGCCTAGGCTCCCAGCAGTGCCAGTCGCGGACTCGGCCGTTGGGGGCGCTGTCGTCGTGGCGTGAGCACTCGACGGTGGTGTGGCTGTCCCGGGTGCCGTGGACGCTGTCGTGGTTGGGCTGTCACCGGTCGGTCTGCCGGACGATCCGGAGGTTGCCGTGATCCGCACACCGTCGCCATCAGTGCAAGCGGCCAACAGTGCCATCAAGGCTCCACCCGAGAGGCCGAACAGGGTGCGCCTATTGAATTGATCGTGCCGATCGTCAACCATAATCGAAAGATAGGCGCAGCAGGCCGACCGCGGTGGCGTGCCGCGCCGGAGTATCCGGGCTTGCTACTCCCATTCGATGGTTCCCGGTGGTTTGCTCGTCACGTCGAGGACGACCCGGTTCACCTCGACGACTTCGTTGGTGATCCGGGTCGAGATCCGGGCCAGCACGTCGAACGGCACCCGGGTCCAGTCGGCGGTCATCGCGTCTTCGCTGGAGACCGGGCGCAACACGATGGGATGGCCGTAGGTGCGCCCGTCACCCTGCACGCCGACCGAGCGAACGTCGGCCAGCAGCACGACCGGGCATTGCCAGATCTGCCGATCCAGCCCCGCGGCGGTGAGCTCTTCCCTGGCGATGGCATCGGCGGCCCGCAGCACCCGCAGCCGGTCGGCGGTGATCGCACCGACGATCCGCACCGCCAGGCCCGGACCGGGGAACGGCTGCCGGAAGACCATCGTCTCCGGCAGGCCGAGCTCGAGACCCACCTGGCGTACTTCGTCCTTGAACAGCCGCCGCAACGGTTCGACGAGCTCGAACTGCAAGTCGTCGGGCAACCCGCCGACGTTGTGGTGGCTCTTGATGTTGGCCGCACCCTCGCCTCCACCGGATTCGACGACATCGGGATAGAGGGTGCCCTGGACGAGCCACCGCACCGGATGCTCCTCGTGGGCGTCGGCGTCGTGCTGGGCCCGGTCGCGGACGATGTCACGCGCGGCCTGCTCGAAGCACCGGATGAACTCGCGGCCGATGATCTTGCGTTTCTGCTCCGGGTCGTCGACCCCGGCCAGTGCATCGAGGAACTGCTCGCGGGCATCGACGACGACCAGATCGGCGCCGGTCACCGCGACGAAGTCCTGCTCGACCTGTTCGGCCTCGCCGGCGCGGAGCAAGCCGTGGTCGACGAAGACACAGGTCAGCCGATCACCGATCGCCCGTTGCACCAGCGCCCCGGCTACCGCGGAGTCGACCCCACCGGAGAGTGCGCACAACACCCGGTCGGCACCTACCTGGGTGCGCACCTGCTCGACGAGAGTCTCGGCGACGTTGGCCGGGGTCCAATCCGGCTCGATGCCCGCGCCGTGCACGAGGAAGCGCTCCAGCACCTGCTGGCCGTATGCCGTGTGGACGACTTCGGGATGCCACTGCACCCCGAACAGCCGCCGGGCCGGGTCCTCGATGGCCGCCACCGGGGCGCCGGCAGTGGTGGCGGTCACCGTCATGCCTGCGGGGGCGGCGGTCACCGAATCACCGTGGCTCATCCACACCGACTGCTCCCCCGGTTGATCCGCGAACAGCACCGAGCCCTCGGTCGTCACGGTGACCGGGGTGTGCCCGTATTCGCCGGTGCCCGTGTGGGCGACCGTGCCGCCCAGCGCCTGCGCCATCGCCTGGAATCCGTAGCACATCCCGAAGACCGGCACCCCGGCTTGCAGGATTGCGGGGTCGAGCGAGGGCGCACCCGCGGCATACACACTCGACGGCCCACCGGAGAGGATGATCGCCGCCGGGTCGAGAGCCATGAGCTGATCGACCGGGAGTGTATGCGGCACGACTTCGCTGTAGACGCTGGCTTCGCGCACCCGGCGGGCGATGAGCTGGGCATATTGGGCGCCGAAGTCGACGACGAGCACCGGACGGGTCGGGCTCTGGTGGTCTGGGGTGGCCGCGCCCGGTCCCTGGCCTGGTGTCTCGCTCACCGTCCGAGCGTATCCACCCCGGGGTGGCTCATCGGACACCACCACGGGCACCCGGGAACCCGTCGACACCGGACACGTCGCAGCGAGGCGACGGATCGGCCGCTCGCGACTACAGGGTGCGCCGGACGATCACCTGCCGGTGGCCCGACACCTGGTATCCGGTGTCGCCGGTGATCTCGAAACCCGCATCGGTGAACACCGACAGGATTCCTGCCGAGGCCTGGGTCCGGTCGATTCGGTCGCCGCCGGTCTCGATCGGGTAGGCCTCGACAGCAGCGGCGCCACAAGCCCGTGCGTAGTCGACCGCGCCGTCCAACAGCGCCCGCGCCACGCCCTTCTTGCCATGGCCGGCGCGGACCCGGAAACACGACACGACCCAGACGTTGCCGTCGGGATCGATGGGGAAACGCCGTGGGCTGAATCCGTGTAGCTGCTCACGCAGGGCGATCGCCGCCCAGCCGACGACGTCATCATCCTGGTACGCGAGCACGCCGGGCGCGTTGCCGCTGTTGCAGAGGGCTTCGAGTCGTTGACCGCGCTCCTGCGAGCTGCTCAGAGCCTTGTTGTCCGTGGGGCTCAACCGGCGGGAGAGGCACCAGCAGCCCTGTGCGCCGGCGCGCTTGGGGGCAAGGATCGTGGCCACGTCAGCGAACCGGTCGCCCGTAGCCGGGCGTGTCTCGAAGCCCACGATCGTCATCGAGCGGATGTGCGATCAGTCGGCTTGAGCGAGGATGCCGTTGACCTCACGGGTGACGCGGGGCTCGGCGATGAACGGCAGCACCGGCACGAATCCGGTCAGCAGGTGCAACACGATCCGCTTGACTCCCCAGGCGATCTTGAGCCCGAGATTGGCGATGGTCGCGGCATACCCCATGTAGATGAAACCGTGGATGTACGACCAGTTCTTGGTGAACCAGTTCTCCTGTCCCATGAGGTATTTCATGACCATCTCGACGACGAGGATGAACAGCGCGATTCCGGCGACGATCGCCATCACCCGATAGAGCCGGAGTGCCTGACGGATCTGCACCGGCTGGGCCATGGTGGGGGGAAGCATGCTCATGGGGGGTCTCCTGCTGGCTGTAGCACTCGTCGTCGGTAGTCGTCTCGCACCATCTTCACCCACATCCACAGGCCGAACACCGCGAACAGCCACCACTGCAGAGCGTATGCCGCGTTGCGCATCGACAGCCCAGTGGGCACGTCGGGTGGGGGCACCCGTTCCACGGCTCCGGGAGAGCCCGCTGCCGATCCCGACCCGACGGCCGCAACGTCGCCCGGATCCGGGGTCTCGGAGATCGCGAAGAGGAAGCCGTTGTAGACCTCACCACCCCAGAGGTTGAGCAGCTCGCCCAGGTCGACTGAGCCGATCTCACCCTCGGGCAGCAGACCGTGGCCGCTGCGCGGGGATTCGCTGGGAGCCAGGCTGCCGACCACGGTGAGCCGCCCGGTCGGGGCCGGTGGGTCGGCCGCAACCTGAGCCGAGCCGGCGAGGAAACCTCGCAGCACCGGGATCCGCGCCCCAGTCGATTCGACGACGAACGGCACGATGGCCCATCGGCCTTCGACACCGTCGAGGAGCCGCTGCGGCACGTAACGCAGCCGATCCGGCTCGTATCGCCCGACGGCCTCGACCCGCTGGTTGGATCCGGTGTCGGGGAATGGCATGTGCGGCTGGATCACCTCGTCGAGCGGCAACACCGGCTGGGCCAGCGCCGCGTCGAGCGCCTCCTGGCGAGCATCGGCCTGGGCGACCTCGTACTGCCAGATGCCCAAACGCACGAACAGTCCGCCCAACACGACGACGACCGCGAGCAGTCCGAGCCACTTCGGGGTCATCGCGGTCCGCCACACCAGGCCAGCCTAGTAACCGGGTTCGCCGGTTGCCGTTGCGGGCCAATGCCGCCGGTGGCTCCCCTCTTACCGATGAGCCCCCCGGCATACATCGCCTGGCCCTGTGTGCAGAAGTGCGAGTGGCTACTCAAGTGGCTGATGAGACTGATCACGCAACAGCACCGCCGTGAACTGCTGGTTCGTACCCCAGGGGGTCGTGTGGTCCTCGCCGCTCGTACGAACCAGCTCGAAGCCGGGGAACTCTGCGACGAGTTCCTCGTGGGTGTAGCGGACGATCGGCAGCCCGCTGCAGGTTGTCGGCCCGTCCGGGCCGAAAGTCGCCACGACCACCCAACCCCCCGGGTGCAGCGAGCCGGCCAGCGAGGCTCGATAGTCGTCACGCTCGCCGGGCTCGGTGAGGAAATGGAAGACCGCTCGGTCGTGCCAGAGCCCGAACCGGCGCCCTAGGTCCAGGTCGAGGACATCGGCCAGCTCAAGACGCACTTCGGACCCGGGCGCGCCGAGCCGCTCACGCACGGTACGCAGCGCCGTGGCGGACAGGTCGATCGCAGTGAGGTCGGTGTAGCCACGTTCGAGCAAGTGATCGACGAGTGTGGACCAACCGGCACCGACATCGATCACCCCCGTGTCAGGTGAGATGCCGGTGGCATCGACCAGGCCCAGCGACAGCTCGGGCACCGACTGCCACCACGACAGGCCGTCGACCGGTTTACCGTCATGCACGCCCTCCCAGTAGTCCTGGCGAGAGTCGTGGTCGGCCGGTCGCCACAGCGGGAGCTCCGGGTCGTTCATGCCGGATACGCTAATCCACTCCCCAGTCCGGGCCATCCCATCGAAGCGATATCCGCGAATCGTCGGCGCCCACGTCTGTCGCTGACTGCCCCCAGCAGACCAGCACTTCGCAGCAACCAGGGCAAGACGGCAGCACCGAGGACCGACGGACTATCGTCGGTGCGGTGAGCGCCTCTTTCGACCCGGACGACACCTGCCAGGGACTGCTCGGCTTCATCGACGACTCGCCCTCACCCTTCCACGCGGTGGCCAACGCGGCGGCATACCTCGGCGAAGCCGGATTCACGACGGTCGACGAGTCGTCAGCATGGCCCAGCGGGCCAGGCCGCTACCTGCTGACCCGGGCCGGGGCGCTGGTGGCGTGGATCGAGCCGGAGGGTGCGGCTGCCCACACACCGTTCCGGGTCGTCGGGGCGCACACCGACTCCCCCAATCTGCGGGTCAAGCCGAACCCGGAGGTGAGCCGGGCCGGCTTCGCCCAGGTGGCGGTCGAACCCTACGGCGGGTTGTTGCGCAACTCGTGGCTGGACCGGGACCTGAGCTTGTCCGGGCGCGTCGTGGTGCGGGAACGAGGTGACGGCCCGGGTGGCACCCGCACCCACCTGTTCCACGACCGCGACCCGATCCTGCGGGTCGCCCAGCTCGCCGTCCACCTCGATCGTGGGGTCAACGACACCGGACTCGTGCTCAACAAGCAGCAGCACCTCGTCCCGATCTGGGGGATCGGTGACGCCATGGACGACGGCGGGTTCGTCACCTACCTGGCCCAGCAGGTGGCCGTCGATCCGGGCGATGTGCTGGCCTGGGACGCGATGACCCACGACACCCAGCCCTGTGCCCGCATCGGCCGGGCCGGCGAGTTCGTCGCGGCGCCCCGACTGGACAATCTCGCGAGTTCGTATGCCGCAGTGCGTGCGCTGGCACACGTCGCCGGCCCGGCGGCATACCGTCCCGTCGTGGCCCTGTTCGACCACGAGGAGGTCGGCAGCAGCTCGGAGCGCGGAGCCGGTTCACCGCTGCTCGAGGCAGCCTTGGAGCGGATCGTGCGTGCCGCGGGGGGCGGCCGCGACGACTACTGGCGGTCGCTGGCGGGCAGTGTGATCGCCTCGGCGGATATGGCGCACGGGGTGCATCCGAACTATGCCGAGCTGGGAGAGCCCGGGCATCCGGTGATCCTCAACGGCGGGCCGGTGCTCAAAGTGCACACCGAATTGCGCTACGCCACCGACGGTGTCGGCGCGGCGGCGGTCCGCTTGGCGTGTGAGCAGGCCGAGGTGCCGTTGCAGACCTTCGTCATCCGCAGTGACCTGCCGTGCGGCTCCACGATCGGTCCGATCACTGCGGCCCGGCTCGGGGTGACGACGGTCGATCTGGGCTGCGCGATGCTCTCCATGCACTCGGCCCGCGAGCTGGCCGGTGCGGCCGACCCGGCAATGTATGCCGCCACGCTCGCCGCGTTTCTCGCCCCAGCCTGAAGCCAGCGGGCTCGGTCGATCGTGGTGGCAACGCTGCCCAATGGTCGCCGGAGGGGGCGCCGCCTGCAAGAAGGCGCCGGGGCTGCTATTCGTGTTACTCCACGAGCACTGGTGTTACTCCAAGAGCACTGGTGTTACTCCACGAGCACGACGTGCAGGATGCGCGGGCCGTGGACTCCTTCGACTCGTTCGAGCTCGATGTCACTGGTCGCGCTCGGGCCGGAGATCCAGGTGAACGGCTGCGCCGAGCCGACCTGGGGTCGCACTCGGGCCACCGCTTCGGGGACATCGTGGACGACCTGGTCGGCCCGGATGACACACACGTGCAAGTCGGGCACCAGCGACAACGCCCGGCGGCCTTGATCGGGGCCGTGGTCGAGCACGATCGTGCCGGTCGTGGCGATGCCGACCGACGCCGCCGTGATCACGGCCTCGACCTGGTCGAGTTCCGCGTGGGACAGCTCGTCGTCACGCACCTGGCGGATCTGTGCGGGAAGTGCTGCTGTCCAGGCCGGGTCGAGACCGGCCGGGACAACAACGGACCCGGCACCGTCAAGGGCCACCGCCACCGCGGTGCCCACCTGCCCATCGTCGGCGCGGACCACCTCGGCCCGGTAGTCGACGACGTTCTCGACGAACAGCTCGATCGTCGTATGCCGTTCCGGGGTGGGGAATTCCACACGAGGAACCGGCCCGCGGGCCCCGAGCGAGGTGTTCACGTCGCCGACCGCGGCGCGGACCCGGGCCAGGATCTCGGCCTTCGCCGTATCGGCCGGTGTCGATGTGCCGACGGCGTTCACGAGCGGCCTCCCTTCGGGTGGCGATGCTGCGTGCCCCGGTTCTGGGCCCACCAGTCCCGGAACGACGACGTCGGTGGGGTGGGTACGTCTCGGGCGCTGGCCCAGGCAGCGAGTGGACCAGGCAACGACCTGATGGTGCGCCCGCCGAGCAGTCGTCCACCGAGTTTGGCGGCCCGTTGGGCACGCTCGAGACGCCGGTGGTCGCCCATGATCCAGGCAACCGCGGCCATGGCTCTGGCCTCGGCTGTGGCCCGCCCGGCTGCGTCGACCACCTTGGTCCGCAGATGCACGAGCAGGCTGGGGATGTCGATCCGCATCGGGCAGGCTTCGAAACAGGCACCGCACAACGAGGAGGCATAGGGCAACGACTTGTCGACCTCGCTCGCCGTGCCGCGCAGCTGCGGATTGAGCACCGCACCGATCGGCCCGGGATACACCGAACCGTAGGCGTGACCGCCGGTGCGTTCGTAGACCGGGCAGACGTTGAGGCAGGCCGAGCACCGGATACAGCGCAGCGCCTGCCGGCCGAGCGCATCGGCCAGCACGTGGGTGCGGCCATTGTCGATCAGCACGACGTGCACCTGCTGCGGGCCGTCGCCGGGATGCACCCCTGACCAGATCGTCGTATAGGGATTCATCCGCTCACCGGTCGAGCTGCGCGGCAGCAGTTGCAGGAAGGTGCCCAGGTCGTCCCAGGTCGGTAGCACTTTCTCGATCCCGACCACCGAGATGAGCGTCTCGGGCAGGGTGAGACACATCCGCCCGTTGCCCTCGCTTTCGACGACCACGAGGCTGCCGGTGTCGGCGATCGCGAAATTCGCTCCGGAGACGGCGACCTTGGCCCGCAGGAACTTCTCCCGCAAGTGCATCCGAGCAGCTTCGGCTAGTTGCGCCGGGTCGTCACTGAGATCCGCCGGTGCCGGCCGACCGACCAGGTGCATCTCCCGGCGGAAGATCTCGCGGATCTCCGAGCGGTTCCGGTGGATCGCCGGCACGAGGATGTGACTTGGCAGGTCGTGTCCGAGTTGCACGATGAGCTCGGCAAGATCGGTCTCCCAAGCCCGGATGCCTACCGCTTCGAGCGCCTCGTTGAGCTCGATCTCCTGGGTCGCCATCGACTTGACCTTGACGACCTCGTCGGCTCCCTCGGCCCGAGCGATGTCGACGACGATCTGGCAGGCTTCCTGGGCGTCGCGGGCCCAGTGCACGACGGCGCCATTGCGGGTCAGGTTGGTTTCCAACTCCTCGAGGTAGGCCGCGAGGTGGGTGAGCAACTCGTCCTTGGCTGCCGACCCGGCCAGCCGCAGTTGCTCCCAATGCGGCACTTCGCCGACGACCGCGGCACGTTTTGCACGGATCGTCCCGGTCGCATGGGCGAGATTGCGTCGCTGTTGGGTCTTGGCGAGCGCGGTGCGGGCTGCCTCGGGAAACTTCGGCATGCCGAGGAATGCCTGGGTCGTCTCCTGGAGCGGGATCGTGGTGCTCATGCCGGGTCCTGCTCGGTCGAGGCGAGGACTTCAGCCAAGTGCAGGGTGCGCACCCCGGCACGCTGGCGGGCGAGCACGGACCCCATGTTCATCAGGCACATGTTGTCTCCGGCGACCAGGACTTCGGCCCCGGTGTCCCGGACGTGGCGCACTTTGTCGGAGGCCATAGCGATCGAGACGTCCGAGTTCTTCACCGAGAAGGTGCCGCCGAAGCCGCAGCATTCTTCGGCATGTGGCAGGTCGACGACGGTGATCCCGCGCACTGCCCCCAACAACCGCTGCGGCCGGTCTCCGACGCCGGCGACCCGAAGCGAGTGACATGTCGGGTGGAAAGTCACCCGGTGCGGGAAGTACGCGCCGACGTCGAGCACACCGAGCACATCGACAAGGTATTCCGACAGATCGTAGACCCGCGGCGTGAGCTGGTCGACGGCGGTGACCAGCCCGGGGTCACCGATCTGGACCGCGATGTCGTGGTGTTGGTGCCGGATTGCACCGACACAGGACCCGGTCGGTGCGACCACGGCGTCGTAGTCCGCGAAGACGTCGACGAAGCGCCGCACCAGCGGCACGGTCTCGGCGGCATACCCGGTGTTCGTGAAGATCTGCCCGCAGCAGGTCTGCGTCACCGGGAAGTCGACGGTGCAACCGAGCCGTTCGAGCAGCTTGACCGTCGCGATCGGGGTGCCCGGCCACATCGTGTCGTTGTAGCAGGCTGCGAACAGGGCAACGGTCTTGCCGGCACCCGGAAGTGCAGCGTGGACACCGTCGACCGCGGCGGTGCCAGTGGTGGCGTCGGCGATAGAGGGAGTGCTCATCAACATGATCAAACCTCAACTACCCGGCAGGATCCAAGACAACACGGAGGACTGCAGCCCCACGAGCAGGCACAGCGCGATGAGCAGGCCGACGCTCCACAGCACGACCCGGCGGAAGATGTCACTCTCGCGCCCGACGAGCCCGACCGCCGTAGCCGCGATCGTGAGATTCTGTGGGCTGATCATCTTGCCGACCACCCCGCCAGAAGTATTGGCGGCCACAAGCAGAGTCGGATCGATCCCGGCGCCCTTGGCTGCCGTTTGTTGCAGGGTGGCGAACAGGGCGTTGGCGCTCGTGTCGGAGCCAGTCACGGCAGTCCCGATCCAGCCGAGGATCGGTGAGAGGTACGCGAAGGCGGCGCCGGTGCCGGCGATCCAGGTGCCGACCGTAATGGTCTGGCCGGAGAGGTTCATGACGTAGGCGAGCGCCAGGACCGAAGCGACCGTGAGGAAGGCAAACCGCATCTTCACCGCCGTGTCGCGAATCTCCTTGCCCCAGGAGGCGATCGACACTTTGTAGACCAGCGCCGTGACGAGCGAGCAGACGAA
This sequence comes from Actinomycetales bacterium, assembly GCA_002748155.1. Lineage (GTDB taxonomy): Bacteria > Actinomycetota > Actinomycetes > Actinomycetales > Dermatophilaceae > Phosphoribacter. The sequence continues at coordinate 41,134 of PDRO01000012.1, forward strand.
GAGGCTGGTGCCAGGCGAGGAGAGCCACTGGAAGGTATAGACGGTCGAGCCGCTCACCGATCCGGCGTGGTTCAGCACGTGACCGTCCAGGCCGGGCCAGCCGATCTTGAGGTCGGTGGTACTCAACCAGTCCTTCACCGGCGCCACCAGCTTGACGATCGAGAAGACGACGATGACGAGCAGATACGGGAAGAGCGCCATGAGGATGCGCCCACCGGTCAGCGATCGCGCCCGAGCCTCCAGTTCGTCCTCCGACACGGCATACTGCGCCGCAGGCCCGGACCCGCGGGCACCCGCAGAGGACGAGCCGGATTCGGCACTGGTCCCGGACGACGACCCGACAACAGCCAAGTCGCGCTCCCGCTCAGTGGCCAAGGTCGACAGGGCCGCGTCCTTTCCGGCCGGCTGCCATACCCGCAGGACGAGCACCGCCACCGCCAGACCGACGAGCGAGGCGATGATGTCGGTCAGCTCCACCGAGATGAAGTTCGCGCTCACGAACTGGGCGACCGCGAATGCCCCTCCGACAGTAAGGGCGACCGGCCAGGTCTGCTTTACTCCACGTTTTCCGTCAGCCATGAGCACGAGAAGCAGTGGCACGAAGAAAGCCAGCAGTGGTGTCTGCCGCCCGACGTAAGCACCGATATCGGTGTAGGGGATTCCGGTCAGGTTTCCAGCCGTGATGATCGGAATTCCGATGGCGCCGAACGCAACCGGTGCGGTATTGGCCAATAGCACGACGGCCGCGGCCCGGAGCGCACTGAAACCCAGGGCCATGAGCATCACGCCCGTGATTGCCACCGGAGCCCCGAAACCGGCGAGTGCCTCGAGCAACCCACCGAAACAGAAGGCGATGATGATCGCTTGCACTCGAGGATCGTCGGATATGAGGTGGAAGGTCGCCCGCAGATCCTCGAACCGCCCGCTGGCAACCGTGATCTGGTAGAGCACGATTGCCGTGAAGACGATCCACATGATGGGGAAGAGCCCGAATACCGCTCCCTGGCTGGCGGCCAGCAGAGCCAGTCCGGTAGGCATCTTGAAGCAGAAGACTGCGACGAGGATCGCGACGAGCACGGCTGTGAGACCGGCCCAGTGGGCTTTCCAGCGAAGCCAGCCCAGGGTGACGAAGATGGTCAGAAGCGGCACGAGGGCGATCAACGCAGACCCCACGAGGCTTCCCCCTAGGGGCGCGAGAATGGGTTGAAAAGCATCCGGGCTGGGATCAATCAACGGCACTGAATCGGCGGCCGAGGGCGGATCAAGGACAGTGTGGGCGATGGACAACATGCGGGTTCTCCTTCGACACAACGCGCGTATTTCAATCGGTCATACCGTTCACTTCTGTGCTCAAGGTAGGGGCCGACCATTCGTCCGTCAATACTCTCGCCAACCGCTCCTCGCGATCGATCGAGAACGCGGCTCAGCGCGCGATCAACCTCCCCGGGTATACCGATCCGGGCCGTTACGGTGACCCGGTCGCTGACCCGTTCTCCGGGCTTCGGCGATCAGCAGGCGACGTGGTGGCCCACCGTGTCGACCCGCTGGTAAGCCGTGCCCTGGGTCGGGCGGGGGTCAGCCTGGCCGGCTACGGGCCACATCGCGCAGGCCCGCTCGGCCTGGGCGGTGATGGTGAGTGAGGGATTGACCCCCAGGTTGGCCGTGATCGCGGCCCCGTCGAGGATGTGCAGCCCTGGGTAGCCCCAGACCCGGTGGTAGGGGTCGATGACGCCGTTCTCGGGGTGATCGGAGATGACACACCCGCCGAGGAAGTGCGCGGTGAGCGGCATGTCGACGACCGCCGAGAGGTTGCCGCCAGCCAGGGTCGGCTGCCCGCTGGCTTTCGACAGGGCGCCGGTGATCGCTCGCACCCCGTCGCTGGCCTGCTTGAACCACGTCGGGTTGGGTTGGCCGTGTCCTTGCTCGGAATCCAGCCGGAACCGGCCGAGCCGGCCCCGACGACTCGACACGGTGAGCGAGTTGTCGAGCGTCTGCATGACCAGGGCGATGACGGTGCGCTCGGACCACTTCCGCATCGACAGGGCGCGCACGAACTCGACCGGTCGTTTGGCGGCCAGCGCGACGAACCGCACCGGCTTGGGCATCCGGGTGACACCGGAGTCGAGCTCGTCGTCGCCTTCGAGCATGATCGAGGCCAATCCGCCCATGAGGTTGGAGCCCTTGCCGTAGCGGCAGTTCTCAAGGTGGGTGACCTCGTCGACATGGAAGGAGGTCGTGATCGCCACTCCCCGAGTCAGATCCATCGTCTCGGGGACCCGGATCGTGGTGGCCCCACCGAGGGCCTCGGAGTTGGTGCGGGTCAGCCGTCCGAGGGCCGGCGACAGCCGAGGTAGCACGCCGTCATGTTTCATCCGGTGCATCAGCCGCTGAGTGCCCCAGGCGCCGGCGGCCAGCACGACCTGACCCGCGGTCACGGTGCGCCGGTCGCGACGGAACCAGGCGCCGGTGGCCTCGGTTGTCACGGCATACCCCGATTCGGGGTGCGCCGGGTCGAGCGGCCGCACTTCGGTGACCGTGCGTAGCGGCTCGACGCGGGCGCCGCGCGCCTCGGCCAGGTGAAGGTAGTTCTTCACGAGTGTGTTCTTGGCGCCGTCACGGCACCCGACCATGCAGTTGCCGCAGAAGGTGCAGCCGGTGCGTTCGGGCCCGGCACCGTCGAAGTAGGGGTCGGGCACCCGTTGGCCCGGCTCGCCAAAGAACACCCCGACGGGCGTATGCCGGAAAGTGTCTGCGACGCCGAGCTCGGTCGCTGCCGTGCGCATCACCTGCTCGACGGGCCCGTCGCACGGGTTGGTCACCACCCCGAGCATCCGGGTAGCGGTGTCGTAGTGCGGTGCCAGCTCGGCCTGCCAGTCGGTGATGTGCCCCCACTGGGGGTCGCGGAAGAACCGCTCGGGCGGCACGTAGAGGGTGTTGGCATAGTTGAGTGACCCACCCCCGACCCCGGCACCGGCGAGGATCATCACATCCGGGAGTCGATGGATCCGCTGCACTCCGAAACACTTCAGCTTCGGTGCCCAAACGTAGCGCCGTACGTCCCAGGAGGTCTTCGCGAAGTCGTCGTCCGCGAAGCGACGCCCCGCCTCGTAGACGAGCACGTCGTAGCCCTTTTCAGCGAGCCGCAGAGCCGCGACCGATCCGCCGAATCCGCTGCCGATGACGACCACCTCGTGGTCGAAACGGTCCTTGTCGAAACGGTCCTTGTCGAAACGGTCCTTGTCGAAACGGTCGTGGTCGAGCCGCTCAGCCTTCGGGTTGCCCGGCTGTGTCGTCTTCATCGCCATCCGATCCGTTTCAGTGCCGTCAGTCCTGAACTCAGCAGACCGGTGAACTGCTGGTCTCGCATGCCGGGCAGTGGGGCCAGGCCGATGAGTGCCTGGGTGGCCACGGTCTGGGCTTCGGTGTATTTGCGGATGCCTTCGGCGCCGTGTCGACGTCCCAGACCTGAGTCGCTCATCCCGCCCATCGGTGCTCCGGTGGTGCCCCAGGCGGCGCTGTAGTGCTCGTTGACGTTGACTGTGCCGCAACGGATCCGGCGGGCGACAGCGGTTGCGGCGGTTACGTCGCGTCCCCACACGCTGCCGTTGAGTCCGTATGCCGTGTCGTTGGCTAGGGCCACCGCCTCGTCGTCGGAGCTGACCCGGTAGACCGATAGGACCGGCCCGAAGGTCTCTTCGTCCCGGCAGGCCATTGCCGGGGTGACCCCGACGAGCACGGTGGGTTCGTGCACGAACGGCCCGATATCGGGCCGAGCGTGCCCACCGGCCAACACGGTGGCTCCGTGGTCGACCGCGTCGGCTACATGGCGTTGGGTCTGCTCGAGTTGGCTCTGCGAGATGAGCGAACCCATGTCGTAGCCGTATTCGAGGGCACCACCCAGACGCATCGAGGCCACCATGGGGACGAACTCGGCGAGGAAGCCGTCGGCGATCTGCTCGTGCAGGATCAGTCGTTCCGCGTGGACGCACAGTTGGCCGCCGGAGCTGAACGCGGCCCGGAGCGCACCGGAGACGGCCCGGCCGAGGTCGGCGTCGGGGCGGACGTACATCGAGTTCTTGCCGCCCAGCTCCATCGAGGCTCCGATCAGCCGGCCGGCCGCCGATCGGGCGACCCCTCGACCGACCCCGGTCGAGCCGGTGTAGCAGACATAGTCGACCGAGTCGATCACCGCCTGTCCGATGACCGAACCGCTGCCGGTGACGACCTGCAGCACACTCTCGGGCAACCCTGCCTCGCAGAGCAATTCGACCCCGAGTAGTGCAGTGAGCGGGGTCAGGGAGTCGGGCCGTAGCACCACCGCGTTGCCGGCCACCAGCGCCGGAATGGAGTCGCTGATCGGCAAGGTCAGTGGATAGTTCCACGGGGTGATCACGCCGACGACCCCGACCGGGTCGTGGTGGGTCACTGCCCGCGTCAAGCCGGGAACCACGCCCATGTGTCGCTCGGGTGCCAGGTATCTGGCAGCTCGGCGGCCGTAGTGGCGACAGACGAGCGCGACGTCGGCCACCTCCTCGAAGGCGTGCAGTCTGGTCTTCCCGGTCTCGAGCTGGATGAGGTCGAGCAGTTCCACTTGTCGTTCGAGGACCAGGTCATGCATCCGCAACAACACCTGCGCCCGCCTGGCGACCGGAAGCCGCGACCACGCCCGCTGCGCGGCCCGCGCGTGGTCCACGGCCACCTGGACATCCGAGGGGGTCGACTGGGGCACGGATGCCAGGCGTTGCCCGGTCATCGGCGCCGGATTGGCTCGGGTCTCGGCAAGCGGCCCGTGCACGATCCGTCGGGTCAACTGGGCGACTCGATGCGGCGCCACCGTGTAGCGCGTCGGATCGATGCCCGCTGCCTGCCCCCGGCGGACCGGGCCGCCGGTCGTTCCGTCGCGGGTGGATGCGGTCGTGGTCATTGCGCGTGCCTTACGGGTTGGTCAGGCGTGTCCGGTCGGGGCCACGGCGACCTCGACTCGTTGGAATTCCTTGACGTCGGAGTAGCCGGTCGTGGCCATGGCGCGCCGCAGGGCGCCGATGATGTTCGTCGTGCCGTCGGCGCCGCGTCCGGGCCCGAAGAGGATCTCCTGCAGCCCGGCCCGCACCCCGACCTCGACACGTTCACCCCGGGGCAGGGTCTGGTGACGAGCCTCGTGGCCCCAGTGGTAGCCACCGCCGGGGGCTTCGCTGGCCCGGGCCAGCGCCGCCCCGAGCATGACCGCGTCCGCGCCACAGGCGATGGCTTTGACGATGTCACCGGAGGTGCCGACCCCACCGTCGGCGATGACGTGGACGTATCGCCCGCCGGATTCGTCGAGGTAGTCACGCCGGGCGGCTGCGACGTCGGCGATCGCCGAGGCCATCGGCATGTGGATGCCCAGGGTCCGTCGGGTCGTGTGCGCTGCTCCCCCACCGAAACCGACGAGCACCCCCGCTGCCCCGGTGCGCATCAGGTGCAGTGCAGCCGTGTAGCTGGCGGCACCACCGACCACGACCGGCACGTCGAGCTCGTAGATGAAACGTTTGAGGTTGAGCGGTTCGGCATGGCTCGAGACGTGCTCGGCCGAGACCGTGGTCCCGCGGATGACGAACAGGTCGACACCGGCGTCGACGACGGTGCGCCAGTGGGCCTGGGTGTGCTTAGGACTCAACGCCCCGGCCACGGTCACCCCTGCGTCCCGCAACTCACGGAGCCGCTCGGTGATCAGCTCGTCCCGGATCGGCTCGGTATACATCTGCTGCATCCGGGCCGTCGCCTTGGTCGGCTCGAGCAGGGCGATCTCGGCGAGCAACGGCTCCGGGTCGTCGTAGCGGGTCCACAGCCCTTCGAGATCGAGCACCCCGAGGCCCCCGAGCCGGCCCAGCTCGGCGGCGGTGGCCGGTGACATCACCGAGTCCATCGGCGCCCCGAGCACGGGGATGGCGAAGTGGTAGGCGTCGATCTGCCAGGACACCGAGACTTCTTCGGGATCCCGGGTGCGCCGCGACGGAACCACGGCGATCTCGTCGAAGGAATAGGCCCGGCGGCCTCGCTTGCCCCGCCCGATCTCGATCTCGATCACCCGCACAGGCTATCCGGCCCCGGGCACCGAGGAACCCGAAGACGGCTAGGAACGGGCACTGTAGTTAGGTGACTCGGTAGTCATTTGCACGTCGTGGGGGTGGCTTTCCTTGAGCCCGGCAGCTGTGATCCGGACGAACTGGCCACGTTCGTGTAGCTCGGGCACGGTGCGTGCCCCGACATAGAACATCGACTGGTGCAGGCCGCCGACGAGCTGGTGCAGCACGGAGGCCACCGGCCCGCGGTAGAGCACTTGGCCCTCGATGCCTTCGGGGATGATCTTGTCGTCGCTGACCACATCAGCCTGGAAATACCGGTCCTTGGAGTAGGACTTCTTGCCCCGGCCGGACATCGCACCGAGCGAACCCATCCCGCGATAGGTCTTGTACTGTTTGCCGTTGACGAAAACCAGGTCGCCGGGGCTCTCCTCACACCCGGCCAGCAGTGAGCCGACCATGACCGTGTCGGCACCGGCCACCAGCGCTTTGGCGATGTCGCCCGAATACTGCAGCCCTCCGTCGGCGATCACCGGCACACCTGCCGGGCGGGCCGCCTGGGCAGCCTCGTGCACGGCACTGATCTGCGGGACACCGACCCCGGCGACCACCCGGGTGGTGCAGATCGACCCGGGTCCCACTCCGACCTTGACGGCGTCTGCGCCCGCGTCGACCAGGGCCTGGGCTCCCGCGCGGGTCGCCACGTTGCCGGCAATCAGCTCGACGGCTCGGGTGGCCGGATCGTTCTTGAGCCGGCGCACCATCTCCAGCAACGACCGGGCGTGCCCGTGTGCCGTGTCCACCACCAGCACGTCGACCCCGGCGTCGATCAGCGTGGTAGCCCGCTCCCAAGCGTCACCGAAGTAGCCGACGGCCGCCGCCACCATGAGCCGGCCTTGGGCATCCTTGGACGCGGCGGGGAACTGCTCGCTCTTGACGAAGTCCTTGACCGTGATGAGTCCGGCGAGCCGGCCCTGCTGATCGACCAGCGGAAGTCGCTCCTTCTTGTGCTGGCGCAGCAGCAGGGTCGCGTCCTCCCGGCTGATCCCCTCCGGTGCGGTGATCAACGGCATCGGTGTCATCACATCGCGGACCAGCGTGCGCCCCCACTCGGCCACCGGGGTGAAGCGCAGATCCCGGTTGGTGATGATGCCCAACAAGCGGTCGTGCTCGTCGACCACCGGCAGCCCGGAGACCCGGTACTGCCCACACACCGTGTCGAGGTCCTCGAGACTGGCCTCGGGACCGATCGTGATCGGGTTGGAGATCATCCCGGTCTGAGTCCGTTTCACGACATCGACCTGGTAGGCCTGATCAGCCAGCGACAGGTTGCGGTGCAGGACGCCGAGACCGCCTTGACGGGCCATCGCGATGGCCATCCGGGATTCGGTGACGGTGTCCATCGCCGAAGAAATGAGCGGCACCCGCAGGCTGATCTGCCGGGTCAACTGCGAGGTGGTGTCCACCTCACTCGGGACGACGTCGGTCTCGCCAGGTAACAGCAGGACGTCGTCATACGTGAGGCCCAGTGGGGCGAACGAGCCGATTCCGTCATCATCGATCTCGCGCGTCATTGCCCAAGCCTACCGACCCAGCACCGGTATGCCGCCGGGCAGCCGCCGACGAGCACCCCACGGCTCCGGCAACCACGAGAACCTCGCGAGTCACGGCATACCCGGCGGGTCACGGCATACACAACCGTCTGTCTCGCGCCCGCCGACACCTGCTCGTCCGAGCCTCGCAACAACCGAGCCCCTGATGCTCACGCGCCCCAACACGAAGTGGGCCGCCCCCCAAAGGGGACGGCCCACCTGTTACAGCTTTGCGAGGATCAGCTTGATCAGTGACCGTGGCCGTGACCGTGACCGGCCGCGGGAGCCTCTTCCTCTTCCTTCTTCTCCACGACCAGGGTGTCGGTCGTGAGGATCATCGACGCGATCGATGCCGCGTTGCGCAACGCCGACCGGGTGACCTTGACCGGGTCGATGACGCCGGCGGCCACAAGGTCTTCGTAGGCCCCGGTCGCAGCGTTGAGGCCCTGTCCCAGCTCCAGCCCGGCGACCTTGGTCGTCACCACATAGCCCTGGTCACCGGCGTTCTCGGCGATCCACCGGAGCGGCTCGACGATCGACTTCTTGACGATCGCGGCGCCGGTGGCCTCGTCACCCGACAGGCCCAGGTCATCGACGACGACCGCGGCGTGGATGAGGGCGGTGCCGCCACCAGCGACGATGCCCTCCTCGATGGCCGCACGAGTGGCCGAGATGGCGTCCTCGATGCGGTGCTTCTTCTCCTTGAGCTCGACCTCGGTGTGCGCACCGACCTTGATGACACACACGCCACCGGCGAGCTTGGCCAGACGCTCCTGGAGCTTCTCGCGGTCCCAGTCGCTGTCGGTGCGCTCGATCTCGGCCTTGATCTGGGCCACCCGAGCGGTCACGTCATCGGCGCTACCCTGGCCGTCGATGACGGTCGTGTTGTCCTTGGTGACAACGATCCGACGGGCCTGCCCGAGCGTGGTCAGGTCGGCCTGGTCGAGTTTGAGCCCGACCTCTTCGGAGATCACCTGACCACCGGTGAGGATCGCCAGGTCCTGCAGCATCGCCTTGCGGCGGTCACCGAAGCCCGGCGCCTTGACGGCGGCGACGTTGAAGGTGCCGCGGATCTTGTTGACCACGAGTGTCGAGAGGGCCTCGCCGTCGACGTCCTCAGCGACGATGAGCAACGGCTTACTCGCTTGCAGGACCTTCTCCAACACCGGCAACAGGTCCTGGATCGCCGAGATCTTGCCCTGGCTGATCAGGATGTAGGCGTCCTCGAGGACGGTCTCCATCCGCTCGGCGTCGGTGATGAAGTAGGCCGAGATGTAGCCCTTGTCGAACTGCATCCCCTCGGTGAACTCCATCTCGGTGGCCGTCGTCGAGGACTCCTCGACGGTGATGACCCCGTCCTTGCCGACCTTGTCGAAGGCCTCGGCGATCGTCTCGCCGATCTCGGTGTCCTGCGCAGAAAGGGCGGCCACCTGACCGATCTCGTCGGTGCCGGCGACCTCGCGGGCGTTGGCGAGCAGGCGGTCGTTGATCGCCTCCACGGCCTGGTCCATACCGCGCTTGAGTGCGGCCGGGGCCGCTCCGGCGGCGACGTTGCGCAGGCCCTCCTTGACCATCGCCTGCGCGAGGACCGTCGCGGTCGTCGTGCCGTCACCGGCGATGTCGTTGGTCTTGGTGGCGACCTCCTTGGCGAGTTGCGCGCCGAGGTTCTCGTACGGGTCCTCGAGCTCGACCTCGCGGGCGATCGTCACCCCGTCGTTCGTGATCGTGGGAGCGCCCCACTTCTTGTCGATGACGACGTTGCGGCCCTTGGGGCCCAACGTCACCTTGACAGCGTTCGCGAGGGCGTCAACGCCCCGCTCCAACGCCTTGCGTGCGGAGTCGTCGAACTCCAGCGTCTTGGCCATGAGTGTCCTTCGGGTATGCCGCGTGCCTGGCTCACGTGGCCCGGCGAGAGTGCGCGGCGGGGTGGATCGGTCCGGTGATCTGGTGGCGCGGCGTCAGCCGACGACGGCCAGCACGTCGCGGGCCGAGAGGATGAGGTACTCCTCGCCGCCGTGCTTGATCTCGGTGCCGCCGTACTTGCTGTAGATGACCCGGTCGCCGACCTTCACGTCGAGCGGCACGCGGTTGCCCTTGTCGTCGATCCGGCCCGGGCCGACAGCCAGGACCTCGCCCTCCTGGGGCTTCTCCTTGGCGGTGTCCGGGATGACCAGACCGGACGCGGTCGTGGTCTCGGCCTCGAGCGACTTGACCACGATGCGGTCTTCGAGCGGCTTGATGGAAACCGACACTTCGGTGTCCTTCCCTTTCGGTGGGCCCACAGTCGCAACAGTGCCGGTCCCGGCACTGCAGGGTCTGCGGGCGCGTCGATGCGATGTCATTGGATGCCCGAGCCGACCTCGCCGTCGCGGGGGTCGACGCCGACCGAGCGTCAGCACTCTCAGTCCGAGAGTGCTAATGCAAATCTAGGTAGCGATTAGCACTCGGTCAAGTCGAGTGCCAACGACATGCCGACGACTGTGGGTGCGGCCACCGCGCCGGGTCGTCGAGCCGTCGAGCGCTACCGTGAACGGATGATCACGGCCCAGGAATGCCGGCGAGGCCGCTGAAGCATGGACCCGGCACTGGTGCTGCGGCTGGCCAGCCATGAGGGCCGGGCCTTGCTCGAGTCGCTGCCGCCCGACGCGGACCGGCGGGCGTTGACAGTGGCGACCTCGCTGCGGGCTGCCGGTCACGATCCGCAGTTGGTCGCCGCCGCCCTGCACCAGGCCGAGCTGCGGGCCCGGGCGCGCGCCAAGTTCGGCGAGCAGGCCACCCGGATGCTCTTCACCGCCGACGGGTTGGAGCAGGCGACCCGACCGGAGCTGGCGGCCCGGCACGCAGGACGGTTCGTCGAGGCCGGTGTCCGGACGGTGCACGATCTCGGTTGCGGGATCGGCTCGGACGCCCGCGCCTTCGCGAGTGCTGGCTTGCGCGTGCTCGCCTACGATCGCGACCCAGCCACTGCTGCTGTCGCGACCGCCAACCTCGCGCAGTGGCCGGACGCCCTGGTGAGCGTCCGGGACACCACCGACCTCGGCCTGGAAGGCACCGGCAGCCCGGCCGGGCAGCGGCATACCGGCGTATGGTTCGACCCGGCCCGGCGGCGGGCTGATCGCACGGTCGAAGGACGGGCCCGGCGGACCTGGAGCCTTGACGACCTCAGTCCCTCGTGGGCCCACGTCTGCGCGGTCGCCGCCGGCGTGCCGGCTACTGGAGCCAAGCTGGCACCCGGGATGCCCTATGCCGCAGTGCCCGCCGGCTGCGAGGCCCAGTGGACCTCGTGGCGCGGAGAGGTCCTCGAATGCGTCGTGTGGTGGGGCCCGCTCGTACGTGCTCCGGGGCGCACGGCCGCGGTATGCCGTCCCGGACCGGACGGCGTCGAGACCAGCCTGCTCACCAAGGTCGACGTGGTGCCGGACCTGCCGCCAGCTGTGCCCGGCATCGCCGAGTTGGGGACCTGGCTGTGGGAAGCCGACCGGGCCGTCGTGCGCGCCGGGCTCACCGGTGCCCTCCCCGGGCGCCAACTCACCCCGGGCAGCGGCCTGTCCACCGCCGACGCAGGACCAGACCTGCCGTGGGCGCGCAAATGGCGGGTGGTCGAGGCGCTACCGCTGCGCCCGAAGCGGATCCGTGCCTGGCTGCGGTCCCGGGACATCGGGCGGGTCACGGTCAAGAAGCGTCACGCGAGCATCGACCCGGAGCGACTCCGCCGCGAGCTGGCCACCGGCCGGGACGGTGCGATCACCCTGATCGTCACGACGATCGGTGACACCGGGGCCGCCATCGCCGTCACCCCGGCCGACTGAACCCCGCCCCGGTCCGAACCGTCGTCGGCGCAGCTCACTCGACTGCACGAAACCGACGCCCCAGTGACGGTTTCGTGCACATCACCACCCGATCAGCATCTTGACGCCAGTGGACCGGCAGGTCGGGGATCAGAGCCGGGGGTCGGGTTGCGCGCCAACCCGCCGGACCGCGGCAGCGCCCGCGGTGACACCGACAGCCAACGCTGCCGACCGGCTCTCCCCCGCGGCCAGCCGGGCAGCTAGTGCACCGCAGAAGGCGTCTCCGGCGCCGGTGGTGTCGAGCACCTCGGCTTCGGGCACCGGTATGCCGTCCACGCGCACCCCGTCCCAGTTCGCCCCGGCGGCACCGAAGGTGACCAGCAGCGATCCGGGCAGCAACCCGGAATCAGCGAGCAGCGCCGCTTCGTGTTCGTTGACCACGAGCGGGTCTGCGACCTCGATGATCTCTCGGGGCAACGGCGCATAGGGCGCGGCATTGACCATGACCCGGGCCCCGGCTGCCGTGGCGCGGGAGACTGCTTCGGCGACCACCGGGATCGGGATCTCAAGCTGACACAGCAGCACGTCGTCGCTCCCGATGCCGGCCACGTCCGGCTCGGCTGCCTCGTTGGCTCCGGCGACGACGACGATCGAGTTCTCACCGGCCTCATCCACCCAGATCTGCGCAGCGCCGGTGGCGTGTTCGGTGGTGACCGACAGCCTGGTCTCGATCCCCCGGGCCGCGAGGCGCGCGGCATACGCTCGGCCGGGTTCGTCGTCCCCGATCGCCCCGATCATGGTGACCTCGGCTCCGGCCTCGGCCGCCGCGACTGCCTGATTGGCGCCTTTGCCCCCGGCATACCGGCGGGTCGGCCCGGTTGCCAGCGCGGTTTCGCCGGGCCGCGGGATGCGGGTCACCGGGGTCACGAGGTCGACGTTGAGCGACCCGAGCACGACGACCCGGCCCACGTCAACGCATCCCCAGCAGGGTGCGCCGCCACAGTGCGGCATACCGAGCGCCGTCCACCCCCAGCGCGACCCGCACCGAGGCCGGCGCGACCCCGTGCGGGTCGTGGGCCGCGCCCTCCGGGTGGTCTCGACGGTCGACGATGGTGCGACCGCGCGACCAGGAGCCGGCCAACTCGATCCGGACCGGCAGATGCTCGCAGCTCAGGCCGTCGGGGTCGATGAGCGCGCAGATCGCGCCGGCGTCGCCGATCGTCGCCGCGCCGGCGCCGAACCGCTCGCACTGGAAGGCGATCAGTCGGCCGCCGAGCTCGGCCGGCGACCGGCCACCCACCGCGATCAGCTCTGCCGCGTCGGTCGCGCTGACCACCGGGTCGTAGAAGACGTCGAGGCCGTACATCGTCACCGGGATGTCGAGATCGGCTGCCGCGTCGAGCACGATCGCTGCGGCTTCCGGATCGTGGAAGACGTTAAATTCCGCTGACGCCGTGGCGTTTCCGAGGTGGGCAGCCCCGCCCATGAAGACAATCTCCCGCAGCCCCGCGCCGACGTGCGGGTAGGTGCGCAGCAGCAGCGCGATGTTGGTCAAGGGGGCCAGCGGCACCAGGGTGATCCGTTGCTCGGGGTCGCCGGTGGCAGCGGCCTGCTCAAGCAGGTCACGCAGCAGCTCGACGGCGTGCCGCAGGTCGACCGGCTGTGCCGGTGCCGGCCAATCGAGGTCTCCCATCCCGTCCGCTCCGTGCACGTGCCGGGCATCCCGGACCGGCTCAAGCAGTGGCCGGTCGGCGCCCCGGGCGACCGGCACATCAGCACGACCGGCGGTCTGCAGCACGGTGCGGGTGTTCCGCACGACATCGTCGACACTGGCGTTGCCGTCGACGCAGGTCACCGCGCGCAGGTCGAGGTCGGGGTGCAGGGCGGCGAGCAGGATCGCGCAAGCGTCATCGACCCCGGTGTCGACATCGAGCACGACCGCTCTCACGATCGATCAGTATGCCGTGGACCCGCCGACGCGCTCCGTTGCGGCACCGAGCCCAGTCGGCAGTTAGGGTCGACTTCATGAGCCGACGTCCCCGTCCGAGAGTCCGCCACGTCACTGGGTCGGCACGCCTGGCTCGGTCGGCCGCGGTGGCCTTCGCCGTCTCTACGCTGGTCGGGCTCACCGGGCTCACCGGTTGTACGAACGGGCCGACGGAGGAACCGGTCGACACGACCGGGCTGACCACGTCCGAGACATCAGCCGGTGCGGCGTCGAGCCACCCTGGCGATCCGACAAGCACTGGTGACCCGACGAGCAGTGAGAGCCCACCACCTGATACGGACTCGTCGGCCAGCCCGACCGGGATTGCGACCGAGTCGAGTTGCCTGGACCGCACTCTCGCCGAGATGTCACCCGACGAACGGCTGGGCCAGCTCTTCATGGTGGGTTTGGTGCCGGACGAAGCGCCCGAGGGCGTCGACTCGGCGATCGCCCGGCACCGGGTGGGCGGGGTCATCTACTTCGGTGAGTGGGACAAGGGGGCAGCCAAGGTGCGCTCGGTGTCCGCCCATCTCCAAGAGGTGGCTACCGGGCCGGTCGATTTATTCATTGCAGCCGACCAGGAGGGCGGTTCAGTTCAGCGTCTCACCGGCCCAGGTTTCAGCACCATTCCAGCCGCACTGACCCAGGGCCGTTCCTCGGCAACCGATCTCACAGCCGGCGCGGCCCGGACCGGCCGCGAGCTGAGCAACAGCGGGGTCAACGTCGACCTCGCCCCCGTCGCCGACACCGTGCCTCCTGACGCGACGAGCTCGAACGACCCGATCGGGCGATGGCGACGCGAATACGGCACCGATGTCGACACCGTGTCGGGCGCTGTGACCTCGGTCATCGACGGTTTGCAGTCGGTCGGCGTGGTCGCTGCGGTCAAGCACTTCCCCGGTCTGGGCCGGGTCACCGGCAACACCGACCTGACAGCGACCGGGATCGTCGACGAGGTGACCACGACCTCGGACGAATACCTCGGCCCCTTCGCCGCTGGCATGGCTGCCGACGTGGGCATGGTCATGGTGTCCTCGGCGTTCTACCCGAAGATCGACCCGGACAACCAGGCCATGTTCTCCAAGGCGGTCGTCGGCGACCTGCTCCGCGACCAGATGGGCTGGGATGGGGTGGTGATCACCGACGACGTCGGCTGGGCCAAAGCGGTCAGCCAGGTGCCGGTCGGTGACCGGGCCGTGCGGTTCCTCGCCGCTGGTGGCGACATCGTGCTCACCGCGGAGGCCACCCAGATCCCGACCATGCTCGCAGCCGTGCGAGATCGGGCCGAGACCGACTCCGATTTCGCGGACCAGCTGACTGCAGCAGAGCGCCGGGTCGTTGCCCTCAAGCAGCGCTTCGGGCTGGTCAAGTGTCACTGAACGCCCACCGGGCCACACGATGTCCCGGCAACCGTCGCTAGCTGGCGCTCACCTGCACGAAACCGTCACCACAGTGACGGTTTCGTGAATCCGACGGCAGACCCGTCGCCAGCCAAGCGCGGAGCAGGCCCGGTCAGCCGGACACTGTCGTCACCGGCAGCGACGAATCGGCGGGCAGATCCAGGGATGCGGCCGGACGGCCGCGGGCCAGCAGCTGGGCCCCGAGTGCCGCGACCATCGCACCGTTGTCGGTGCACAAGCCGGGGCGGGGCACCCGAAGCCGCACCCCGGCTGCGGCACAGCGCTCGTCGGCCAGCGCGCGCAGCCGGGAGTTGGCCGCAACCCCACCACCGATGAGCAAGTCATCGACACCGTGCTCACGGCAGGCCGCGATCGCCTTACGGGTCAACACGTCGACGACCGCCTCTTGGAAGCTCGCGGCGACATCGGCCACCGGCACCGGCTCACCGGACGTTTCACGCACCTGCACCCACCGGGCCACCGCCGTCTTGAGCCCGGAGAACGAGAAGTCGAACCGATGACGCTCCACACCACGCCCGGTGGTCAGGCCCCGGGGGAAGTCGATAGCCACCCGGTCACCGTCGCGCGCCACCCGGTCGATGTGCGGGCCACCCGGGAACGGTAGCCCGAGCACCCGGGCCACTTTGTCGAACGCCTCCCCCGCGGCGTCGTCGATGGTCGCCCCCAGCGGCTGCACGTCCGCGGTGACATCGGGCACGAGCAACAGTGACGAGTGCCCACCCGAGACCAGCAGAGCCACAGTCGGCTCCGGCAGCGGGCCGTGCTCGAGCGTGTCGACGGCGACATGGGCGGCCAGGTGGTTCACGCCGTGCAAAGGCACCCCGAGCCCGACGGCCAACGCCTTCGCGGCAGCCACCCCGACGACCAGTGCCCCGGCCAGCCCCGGCCCGTAAGTCACGGCCACAGCATCGACGTCACCGAGGCGCACACCGGCCTCACGGCAGGCCCGCTCGACGGTCGGCACCATGGCCTCCAGGTGTGCGCGAGAAGCGATCTCGGGCACGACACCGCCGAATCGGGCGTGCTCGTCCACCGAGCTGGCGATCGTGTCGACGAGCAACGTGTGCCCACGCACCAGTCCGACACCGGTCTCGTCGCACGAGGTCTCGATGCCCAGCACGAGCGGCATATCGGCGTCAGCCATGACCGGCTCCTTCCTGCTTGAGCAGCCGCCGCAACACGATCGCGTCGACATCCCCGGGTTGGTAGTAGCGGGCCCGCACGCTCAACTCGGCGAAACCGTGCCGCTGGTAGAGCGCCAGGGCGGCGGGGTTGTCGGCCCGCACCTCCAGCAGCAGCGCTTCGGCACCACGTGCGCGGGCGGTGTCGACGAGCCACTCGACGAGCAGGTCCCCCAGGCCCAGGCCACGGTATGCCGCGAGCACAGCGACGGTCATCACGTCGGCCGTGGGACCGCCGTGGTCGAGCCCGGCATACCCGGCGAGGTCGCCGGACGCCGCCCGGGCGACGACATAGTCGCGGCGGGGCCGGGCGGCCAGCTCGGCCCACCAGGTCTGCTCCGACCAGGCATCCTCGGCGAAGAGGTCCGTCTCGGCCCGGGCCAGCTCGGCCAGGTCGTGCCAGTGCAGCGGGCATAACCGCATCCCGGCGAGCCGGCCGGCGTCGGGCGTGCTCATCCGAGAGCCGACTTCGCGGCGACGTTGGGCGCCGCATCGGGGCGGCGCAGATAGAGCGGCTCGCCCGGGGGCATCGGCGCACCGGCGGCCAGCCGGTATGCCGTCAGCTCGGCCAGGGCGGCGGCGCTGACATCCAGGGGCGGCACCGGGTTCGGGAACAAGTCAGCATACACGTGCGGGCCGCGTCCGGCGGTCGGCAGCTCGCGCACGTCGTCGGGCAGGTCGTCTGGGCGGTTGACCGCCGGTGCGGTGATCGTCGCGACCCGCGGAGCACCCGGCTCGCCCACGGCATACCGTGCCCAATAGACCTCCTTGCGGCGGGCGTCGGTGGCGACCAGCAGTTCCGTCCCCGACGGCAGCCCGCCGGCCGCGTCGTAAGCGACGGCGTCGAGCGAGCACACACCGTGCAGCCGGGCACCGGTGACCAGAGCGAGCGTCCTGGCGGTGACGATGCCAACCCGCAATCCGGTGAACGGCCCCGGGCCGAGGCCGCAGACGATGTCGGTCAGTTGCTCGGGCCGGACCCGGGCGGTGTCCATGGCCTGAGCCAACCCGGGAGCCAGCAACTCCCCGTGTGCCCGGGAGTCGACCCGGGTCGTCTCGGCGAGCAGGGAATGACCGTCGTGCAGGGCGACGGTCACGGCGCTTGTCGAGGTGTCGAAGGCCAGCAGCAGCATCGAGCTCAGGCTATCCCGCAGTGGATGATCCCGGTTTATCCCGTTCTGTCTCTCTATGCCGTTCTATCTCGAGCTGCCGTCCGGCTCGGCGTCCGCAGCCGACTCGGCCAGCCGGAGCAGAGCGGCTCGGGCGGCGTCGGTGTGCCAGCGCGACCCGACCGGCGTGATCGTGGCCCGTCGAGGCGCCGCACCCCAATCGGCGAGGGCGTCTTCGCTCGCTTCTGCCGCGGCGTCGATGGCCAGACGGACGTGCAACCGGTCACCGGATAGGCCTTCTGCGAGGCCGTCCCCCCACTCGACGACGACGACTGCTGCCGCCAGATCGGTGCCCAGATCGAGGTCGTCGAACTCCAGCGAGTTGCCGAGCCGATAGGCGTCGACGTGCACGAGTGCCGGCCCTCCGCCGGGCCGCTGCGACGGGTGCACCCGGGCGATCACGAAGGTCGGCGAGGTGATCGCGCCCCGCACCTGCAGGCCTGCCCCGATGCCCTGGGTCAGGGTCGTCTTGCCGGCGCCCAGCTCACCGGTGAGCACGACGACATCGCCGGCGTGCACGACGTGGGCCAGGGCCTCTCCGAGACGGCGGGTCGAGGTGTCGTCGGGCAACTCGACCATGATTTCGATGCCGGTCGTGTCGATCGGGTCGCGCGCGTGCTGCCCGGTCTCGGTCACGAGACCAGCTGCGGCTTGCGCCGCCGATGGGTGAGCCCTTTGCGGACCGCGCGCTTCTTGCCGACCGGGGTGACGACAGTGGTGACGTGGGGTTTATCGGCCGGGTCGAGGTGCAGCGCCTGGTCGACGGCAGCCCGTTCGAGCAGGGCGAGCAACTGTTCGTTGAGCAGGTCGGGGTGCTCGAGCATGATGATGTGCCCGGCATCGTGCAGCATCACGTGCTCGGCCCCCGGGATGGCGTCGACGAGCAGTCGGCTGTGATCCGGTGGGGTGAGCACGTCTTGCATCCCGTTGAAGACCAGTGTCTCGACGTGGGCGAAGAAACCCAGATTGCCGGCCATGTCGTATTTGTCGAAGGTTGGTACGAAGTCGCTGATCACGGTCAGATCGGTGTTCAGCAGCATCTTGGCGGTGAGCTGCACGACGCTGCGCGGCACCGGCGAGCCGAAGCTATACCGCTCGACGGCGAATTCGCTGAGCTCCCGGTTGGCCCGCAGCAGACCCTGCAGCAGCTTCGGCTGACGGGAGAGCCGGGTGAAGACCCCGGGCCCCATCCGCTCGAGCACCACCTTGCCGGCGGTCGCCGCGAAACCCCCGTTGGCCAACGGGATCCCGCCGGGTGAGGTCGCGACTGCCGCGAATGCGACAGTGCGCTCCGTGACGATCTCGGGGTGGTGACCGGCCATCGCCATGATCGTCATGCCACCCATGGAGTGCCCGCCGAGGGCGAGCTGGCCCTCCGGGGCCGCCGCGTCGATGACTGCCAGCAGGTCGAGACCCAGCTTCTCGATGTCGTAGGAGGCCGGGTCACCCTTGTCCGACTTCCCGTGCCCCCGCTGATCCCAGGTGACCACCCGGTAGCCGGCTTTCTTGAGGGCTCGCCGTTGCAGCACCCAGCACTCGGAGCTGAGGCAATACCCGTGTGACAGGACGACGGTCGGCTTGGGCACTCCGTTGTCGTGGATCGGGTTGCCGGTCGGCTCGTCGATCTGGGCGTGCAACACGACGCCGTCGTAGGACGTCACGGCCAGCTCGTGGTCGGCAGGCTGGGTGAGACTGCGGTATTCGGGCAGTTGGGCATCCTCACGGCGCCGGATCCGGTCCGCGATCAGCCCGGCGGTGCCGGCGGCACCGGCCGACGCAGCCGCTCCCATCCCGATGCCCATCCCGAGCAAGGACGGCCCCTTCGGCCTTGGCGGTCTCATTCGGTGGCCTCCGCTCCCCCGAGCAGGTGCACCCGCTGCACCCGTGGCCCGATTCGTGTCACGATCTCATACGAGATCGTACCGGTGGCCACTGCCCAGTCTTCGGCGGTGGGTTCCTCCGCCTCGCCACCGAAGAAGACCACCTCGTCGCCTTCACGGGCCGGGCTGTCCGGGCCGAGATCGAGCAAGATCTGGTCCATACAGACCCGCCCCGAGATCCGGAAGAGGCGACCGTCGACCGAGACCGGCCCGACGTTGGTCGCGTTACGCGGGATACCGTCGGCATACCCGAGCGGCACCAGCCCGACGAGGGTCTTGCTCCGGGTCGTGTATTGATGGCCGTAGCTCAGGCCCTGACCGGCCGGAAGCCGTTTGACCAGGCCGAGCCGGCCGACGAGCGTCATCGCTGGGCGCAGCCCGTATGCCGCGGGCGCACCCAGCTGTGGGACCGGTGACAACCCGTAGACCGCGATACCGGGGCGGACCAGGTCGTAGTGGACGCTCGGGTTGGTCACCGTGGCGGCCGAATTGGCCAAGTGACGGACCTCCGGCCGGCAGCCGGCCCGCTCGGCCTCACGGACCGCCGCCTCGAAAATCTCTTGCTGGTGCCGCACTGTCGGATGGTCCGGGGCGTCGGCATACGCAAAATGCGACCAGATCCCGACCACCGACACACTGCCCTCGGCCTCCAGCGCCCGGGCGGCGGCGATCAGCTCGGTGAAGTCCCGGCCGAAGGCACCGCCACGGCCCAAGCCGGTGTCGACTTTGAGGTGCACCCGGGCGGTGCGGCCGGTGGCCCGGGCTGCGGCCGCGATCTGCTCCAGGTCCCAGATGGCGTATGCCGCAAGATCGATGTCACGAGTCAACGCGACAGCGAAATCAGCTCCAGGAACGTGCAGCCAGGTGAGGATACGACCGGTGATGCCGGCATCACGCAGAGAAAACGCCTCGTCGAGTTGCGCGGTGCCAAGCCACGTGGCTCCGCCCCGCTGGGCCGCCCGGGCGCAGGGCAGCAGGCCATGCCCGTAGGCGTCGGCTTTGACCACGGCGAGCACGGCGGCGTCCGGGGCGTGCTGCTGCAGAGACCGGACGTTGCCTTCGATGGCGTCGAGATCGACGTACGCGATCCCCGGGCTACCGGAGTGGGGTGGGCGATTCATCGCCCACCAGTCTTGCACCAGCGATCAGTGCCGACGCAGGTGGTCAGCGGTCACCCAGCAGGGCGGCCACGGTGTGGGGCAGGGAGCGGGCCAGGTCGAGCACCCGCACCGGCCCACCCGGGTTGACCTGATCAGCGGCCACCCCGTGCACGAGAGCGGCGAGAGCGGCGGCATCAGCGGGTTCCAGGCCGGAGGCGAGCAAGGCCCCGAGTATGCCGCCGAGGACGTCACCGGCGCCCGCGGTGGCCAGCCAGGGCGGAGCGTCGGCCTGCGCGCACACCGGCTGGCCCCAGGATGACGGACAGACGACGAGCGTCGTCGCGCCTTTGAGCAACACGACCGCTTTGAGCTCGTCCGCAGCCGCTTGGGCATGAGCCACTGGCGCGGCCAGCACCTGGTCGCGGGTCACCGGATCAGTTGGCGCGCCGGGTGCGGCGCCTGTCTCCCCCGCTCCAGCACCCTCGACCCGGATCTCGAGCCGGGTCAGCAGGCGCGCGAGCTCACCGGCGTGTGGGGTGAGCACCCGGACGGGGCTGTCCTCGCGACGGCCGATGAGGTCGAGCGCACCGGCGTCGACGACACACGGCTCCGATGCGGCCAGCGCCGACTCGATCGCCGCGACCTGGCCGTCGCCGCCGGCCTTGGTCTCGGCGGCCGGGTCGACGCCCGACCCGAGCACCCAAGCCTGCACCCGGCCCGGGGCCGCCACCACCTCCGGGGCGTGCTGGTGCACGAGTGCGACCACCGCGGGCGGTGCCACGTGCCGGACCATCCCGGTGCCGACCCCGAGCGCGCCCAGCGCCGACAGGACCGCTGCCCCGGGGTATGCCGTGGAGCCCACGACCGCGCCGAGCACCCCGCGCGAATACTTGTCGGTGGCGGCGGACGGGCGAGGCCAGAGACCGGCGACGTCGTCGTGGGTGAGCCGCGTGACAGCCGGCGTGCAGCCCGAGAAGTCCAGCCCGATGTCGACGACACTCAGCCGCCCCGTCATAGGTTCGGTCGCCGGAAGCAGGTGGCACGGTTTGGGCTCGCCGAAGGTCACCGTCTCGTCGGCGAAGACACAATCGGCGGTGCCGATCATGCCGTCCGGGTCGACACCGCTGGGCAGGTCGACGGCGACGATGTATGCCGGGTCGGGGATCGCCTCGACCCAAGCCCGGGCTTCCTCACGCAGACCCGGGCGCCCGCCGATACCGGTGATGCCGTCGATGACGATCTCGGCGGCGCTCAGGTGCGCACGCCACTGCTGTTGCACGGAGTCGTCGAGTGCCCCGGCGAGCAGGTCGATCCCGGCATCTTCGGCGGCTTGTGTGCCACCCGGGTGGATGGTGCCGCTACTGGCACAGATCGCGCTCACCGAGTAGCCGGCGGCGGCGAGGTGGGCGGCGGCATACAGGGTGTCGCCGCCGTTGTTGCCGGCGCCGACCAGAGCCACCACGCGCTGCGCGCCGCGCTGTTGCGCGCGAGTCATGGCGATGTCGGCCAGCCCTTGCGCAGCCCGTTGCATCAGCACCCCGTCGGGCAGCTCGGCCATCGCTGCTTCTTCGACGACCCGGACGTCGGCGACCCAATAGGCGCGGATCATGCTGGTCCTCCTTCGACGATGACGACTGCGGTGGCCACACCCGCGTCGTGCGACAACGACACGTGCATCCGGCTCGCGCCGGCCTGCTCGGCGATCCGGCGCACGCCTCCACGCAGCTCGAGCTCCGGACGGCCCCCGACCCGGCGGTGCACGGTGACATCACCGAACGACCATCCGGATGATGCTCCCAGTGCTTTGGCCAGTGCTTCCTTGGCGGCGAATCGGGCGGCCAGCGACTCACTGCCCAGCGCCCGCTCGTGCTCGGTGAAGAGCCGGTCGCGTAACCGTGGCGTGCGAGTCAGGGCGCGCTCGAAGCGCCCGATGTCGACGACATCGATCCCGACTCCGATGACCATCGTCGCCTCCCGCCTATTCGACGGTGACCGACTTCGCGAGGTTGCGTGGCTGATCGACGTCGAGGCCCTTGGCGGTGGACAACTCCAGGGCAAAGACCTGCAAGGGCACCACGGTGAGCAACGGCGCGAGCAACGGTGACACCGCCGGCACCCGAATCACTTCGTCGGCAAACGGCAGCACCCCGTCGTCGCCGTCCTCGGCGATCACCAGGGTGCGCGCCCCGCGGGCCCGGATCTCCTGGATATTGGAGACCACCTTCTGATGCAGGTCGTAGGGAGTCGACGGGCTGGGCACGACGATGAAGACCGGCTGGCCCGGCTCGATGAGCGCGATCGGTCCGTGCTTGAGCTCGCCGGCGGCGAAGCCTTCGGCGTGGATGTAGGCGATCTCCTTGAGCTTCAACGCCCCTTCGAGCGCCACCGGGTAGCCGACGTGCCGTCCTAGGAAGAGGACCGAGCGGGTGTCGGCCATGAAGCCGGCGATCTCGCGCACCCGGTCCATCCGGTCGAGCACGGTCTGCACCTTGTCGGGGATCTCACCCAGCTCGCGCATCACCGACGCGGCCTCGTCGGCATACGTGCCACCACGAAGTTGAGCCAGATAGAGGCCCATGATGTAGCAAGCCGTGATCTGGGCGAGGAATGCCTTCGTCGAGGCGACCGCCACCTCCGGGCCGGCGTGGGTGTAGAGCACCGCGTCGGACTCCCGCGGGATCGTCGAGCCGTGCGTGTTGCAGATCGACACCGTGAGTGACCCGAGCTCACGGGCGTGTTTGACTGCCATGAGCGTGTCCATCGTCTCGCCGGACTGGCTGATCGACAGCACCAGGGTGCCTCCGTCGATGACCGGGTCGCGGTAGCGGAACTCGTGGGCCAACTCGACCTCGCACGGGATCCGGGTCCAGTGCTCGATGGCGTACTTGGCGACCATTCCGGCATACGCGGCCGTGCCGCACGCGATGATCACGATCTTGTCGACTGCACGCAGCTCATCCTCGGAGACTCGCAACTCGTCGAGCACGAGCCGACCGTCGTCCGTCGTGCGCCCGAGCAGGGTGTCGGCGATCGCGCGCGGTTGTTCCTCGATCTCCTTGGCCATGAAGGAGTCATAGCCGCCGCGCTCGGCGGCCGCGGCATCCCAGTCGACGTGGTAACGCCGGCCCTGCGCGGGGCGGCCGT
The DNA here is from genome assembly GCA_002748155.1 of Actinomycetales bacterium. Classification (GTDB taxonomy): domain Bacteria; phylum Actinomycetota; class Actinomycetes; order Actinomycetales; family Dermatophilaceae; genus Phosphoribacter. The sequence goes on from PDRO01000012.1 coordinate 64,458, forward strand.
CGAAACCGACGACCGACACCGAGCCGGGAGTGATGGTCACGACCTGGTCCTGCCCCAGCTCCATCGCCTCCCGGGTCTGGCCGATGAAAGCGGCGACGTCACTGCCGAGATAATTGGCGCCCTCACCGAGGCCGACGACGAGTGGGGAGTTGCGGCGGGCTCCGACGACAACACCCGGCTGGTCGGCATGCACGGCGATCAAGGTGAAAGCGCCCGCCAACCGGGCGACGGCCTCGAGCATCGCGGACGTGAGGTCGCCGGTGCGCTCAAAGCTCAAGGCCACGAGGTGGGCCGCCACTTCGGTGTCGGTCTCGGAGCCGAACTCGTAGCCGAGGTCGAGTAGCTCGGTCTTGAGCGAGTGGAAGTTCTCGATGATCCCGTTGTGCACGACGGCCAGTCGGCCGTTCCGGCCGCCGAGGTGCGGGTGGGCGTTGTGATCGGTCGGCCCGCCGTGGGTAGCCCAGCGAGTGTGCCCGATCGCGGTCGTGGTCGGCGGCAGCGGCATCTGCGCGATCTCGTCACGCAGCATCGCGAGCTTGCCGGCCCGCCGGCGGATGTGGATCCGGCCGTCGTCGACGATCGCGACCCCTGCGGAGTCATAGCCGCGATACTCCAGCCGGCCGAGCCCCTCCATCACCACGTCTAGAGCCGCATCGCAAGCAGTCGGCCCGACGTATCCCACGATTCCGCACATGGCTTCCAGGGTAGGCGCGACCGTGCCGGGCCGCACGTACCCGTCGAGGCGTGCCCGGACCGCGCACCGGCGGCCCGCCCCGGATCGTCTCGGATCCTGGTCTTTCGGACCCCGCGTGGCACAGCAAGATCGGCATCGGCGAAGATGTGCGCCGTGAGCCAGCGGCGCAACAGCAACGGTTCAGGTGTCCCGACCCCGTTCGTGGAGCTGAGCCGGAACGACTGGTCTCGGCTGCGTGAGAACCAGCCGATGAGCCTGACCGCTGCCGACCTCAGTCGACTGCGCGGCCTCGACCATCCGCTGGATATGCGTGAGGTCGAAGAGGTCTACCTACCGTTGTCGCGACTGCTGACCTTCTATTGCGAGGCCATGGAGCGGCTGCACTCGGTGACCAGCGACTTCCTCATGGAGAGCCGCCATCGCACGCCGTTCGTCATCGGGGTGGCCGGGTCGGTTGCTGTCGGGAAGTCGACTACCTCCCGGATCCTGCGTGAACTGCTGGCCCGCTGGCCGTCGACTCCCCATGTCGAGTTGATCACGACCGACGGGTTCCTGCTGTCCAATGCCGAGCTACGGGAGCGAGGAATCACGCACCGCAAGGGTTTCCCCGAGTCGTACGACCGACGGGCACTGCTGCGCTTCCTGGCCGAGGTCAAGGGAGGAAAAGACCAGGTCACCGCACCGGTCTACTCCCACCTGACCTACGACATCGTCCCCGGCGAGCGCATCGTGCTGCAGCGGCCGGATGTGCTCATCGTCGAGGGGCTCAACGTGCTCGGGGCGCCACCGGTCCGCCCGATGGGGGGCACCGGCTTGGCTGTGAGCGACTTCTTCGACTTCTCGGTCTACGTCGATGCCCGGGTGCGGAACATCCGCCGGTGGTATGTCGATCGCTTCCTCAAACTCCGGGAGACCGCTTTCGCCAAACCCGAGTCCTATTTCCACCGGTATGCTGCGTTGTCCGACGCCGAGACGGTGGCCACCGCGTTGACGATCTGGGAGACGATCAACGGACCCAATCTCGTCGAGAACATCTTGCCGACCCGCCAGCGCGCCTCGTTGGTGATCTTCAAGGACGAGGACCACTCGGTCTCGCGAGTTCGGCTGCGCAAGCTCTGACCCGCCACCGGGCGAGCCGGTAGGCGCCGGTGCAATCGGTCGACTCCAGGAAAGCAGCCTGCGGGCAAGCTCTGGGGAACGTCTACCAGTAGGCGGCCACGGCCGCTCCGTTGACGGCCTGTCAGTACCAGTCGGTGCGGACCGAGTGCGACCAGGCCTTGCACGGCGTGCCGTAGCGGGACTTGATGTATGACAGTCCCCACTTGATCTGAGTGGTCGGGTTGGTCCGCCAGTCACTGCCCGCGGACGCCATCTTCGAGCCCGGCAACGACTGCGGTATGCCGTAAGCACCGGATGAGGGATTGCGTGCGGTGTAGCGCCAGTTGCTTTCCTTGGTCCAGAGGTTGTCGAGGCACTGGAACTGAGAGTCGCCCCAGCCCCGCTCGGCGACCAGCACTCGCGCCACAGCCTGGGGGTTCTTTCGTGCATCGGCCATCGCGACGGTCGTCACGGTTTCGCGGGCCTGTGCCGCTTGTTCGGCAGCTGACCGTTCAGCCTCGGCTTTCTCCGCAGCCGCCTTTTCAGCGGCCAATCGCTCAGCCTCGGCTTTCGCCGCAGCCAGCCTCGCCGCTTTGGCTGCTTCCCTTGTTGCTTGCCGTGACCGGCCCTCGACAGCGCCCCTACCGATGTTCAGGACGTCCCTACCATCGGGGATCGGTGGCTGCACCACAGTTGGCTCGATCGACGGCGTCGCTCGGGCCTGCTGGAGTGCCTCGGTCTGCCCGGCGGCCTTGTTCATCTGGTCGAGGGCAGTCGCCGAGTCAGCCAGGGCCAGCCTCGGACCGGAGGCTTCACCATCGAGAGCGACATAGCCGCCCACACAAGCGGCGCCGACGGTAACCGTGGCCCCCATGTGCATGATGGGGCGCAGCCCGGGCCTCGATGTGAGCGTGGTCTTGGGGCCGCGATGACGCCCGACGTACCGATTCCCCACAATCCCGCCTTTCGGATCTCTCGTCACGACCGGCTCGAGACACCGACCGTCACGGAACAACGTTACCGAATCGAGACGTTAGGCTTGCATGTCGACCCCTTCGATCGCAAATCGACCCGTCCGACGACAACGCATCGTGGTTGAGCTCGACCCACACCGTGACACCAGCGCACCGACAGGCTCCAGGCGATCCGGCCCCGCACGGCCCGGTCATCCCCTCCGGCCGTCAGCGACCGAAGCGCCGCTCCCGACTTGCGTACGAGCGTAGCGCCCGCAGAAAGTCGACGTGCCGGAAGTCAGGCCAGTAGGCCTCGCAGAAGTAGAACTCACTGCGAGCGCTTTGCCACAGGAGGAAACCGCCGAGTCGTTGCTCCCCGGAGGTTCGGATGACGAGGTCCGGGTCAGGTTGTCCTTTGGTGTAGAGATGCCCCGCGATCTGCTCGACACTGATCTCCTGGGCGATCGTCTCGATCGGCGTCCCCTGAGCGGCTCGTTCGAGCAGCAGGTGACGCACGGCGTCAGCGATCTCCTGTCGGCCGCCATACCCCACGGCGACGTTGACGGTCAGCCCCTCGATCTCAGCCGTGGCGTCTTCGGCTCGGTGCAACACGACGGCCGTCTCGTCTGGCAACAACTCCAACGCCCCGATCGGGTGCAACCGCCACCGGCCGACCTCGGCGAGCTCGGCCACCGCCCGCTCGATGATCCGCAGCAACGGCTCGAGCTCAGCGGCGTCACGGTTGAGATTGTCCGTCGACAACAGCCACAGGGTCACGAGCTCGACACCGGCCTGCTCGCACCAGGCCAGCAGGTCTTTGATCTTGTCTGCGCCGGCCTGGTGCCCACCGACCGTGTCGAAGCCGTTGGCGCGTGCCCAGCGCCGATTGCCATCGAGCATGACCCCGACGTGCCGGGGCGCCTCTCGGGGGTCCAAGCTCCGGGCCAATCGACGCTCGTACGCGCCGTAGATCACGTTGTTGAGGCCCACCGCCGCTCCTGTCGGGCGTCCGACCGGGCCCCAACGGCCCGGATAACCCAACGCTACCGCGGGGACACCGCTCCCGAGCCGAGACATCGCACCAGGGCATCCCAGTGATCCGAGGCCCGGGCGGCACCCGCAAGAGGCACCGATCCCCGGCACAAGAACCTCATCCAACAGGGTCGCAACTCACGCCACGGTAGTTATCGTTGACTATGACCGCCACGTCCGGCGACCCCGACCACAGCGGCCCTTCGCCACCACCCCTGCGGCCGCTGCTGCGTGGCTGGTTGCATGCCGGGACCTTCCCGGTAGCCCTGACAGCCGGAGTCGTGCTCAGCATCCTGGCCCCCGAAGGACGGGCTCGCACGGGTGTCATCGTCTTCTCGGTCACGGCTACTTTGCTCTTCGGCACCTCAGCGCTCTATCACCGATTCGCTTGGTCAGAGCGGATCCACCTTCTGCTAAAGCGCTTCGACCACGCGAACATCTTCCTCATCATCGCGGGCTCATACACGCCCTTCGCGCTGTGCCTGCTGCCCACCGACCAAGCCCGCACACTGCTGATCACCGTGTGGAGCGGCGCGGCGGCTGGCGTGGTTTTCAAGATGGTGTGGCCCACCGCGCCACGCTGGTTGTCGACGCCGATCTACGTGGCTTTGGGGTGGGTGGCCGTCTTCTACTTCCCCCCGTTGCTGCATAGTGGCGGTCCGGCAGTCATGTCACTCATCGTTGCCGGGGGCATCCTCTACACCGTCGGCGCGGTCGTCTACGGCACGAAACGACCCGATCCCGCTCCACGGTGGTTCGGCTTCCACGAGGTGTTTCACGCCTGCACGGTGGCTGCCTTCGTGCTGCACTCCGTCGCGGTGTCAGTAATCTCGTTGACCGGATCGGTCGTCGCGACGATCCCGGGGTAGTCATCCGGTCAGCGACTCGGAGGTGACGAGCCGTTGCCAGGATCCGCAGACGAAGCGTCGGCGGCGCCGTCCGGACCGGACTCCTGGGCTGCCCGCTCCGCCTCCAGCCGGGCCAGCCGATCACGCTCTCGATAGGCCATCCGCCGCATCCGGGCATTCATGTTGCGCAAGATCAGGAATAGCGCCAACGCCAAGAAGAAAAATGCGAAGAAGGCCCCGATACCGGGCCCGATCGCCGTCGGATCCATCTCTACTCCGCCACTCGTCCGTCGTATACCACGTGCAGTTGCTCACCTTTGCCGCATCGCCGGGCCATTACATCCGCGTCCTCGGGCCTACCGAGGCCGGCGAAGAGATCGTCTTCGTCCGCGACGACGGGCACGTAGGACAATGCTGCCTCGAAGTCCTCGGTCGGCCACACGTCACGCTCCAGGTCGCGCGGCATCCGGAACCAGGTCCCGTCTGGGTCGACCTGGGTCGCATGGGCAAGCAGAGCCCGGTCGCGCACCGGGAAGTACTCCGCGCACGGCACCCGGGTCGTGATCCGGCGGGGAGGGCGCTTTTCGATCGCCGCCACCCACTCCGTGTACGGCGAGTCCTCACCGCGAGCCAGCAGCGCCTCGTGGAAGGTCCGAATGCGTTCGCCGGAATGCGATTGGTTGTAGTAGATCTTGAGTGGCTGCCAGGGTGCACCAGCGCGCGGGTATGCCGTGGGCTGACCGGCGGCTTCGAAAGCCGCCATCGACACGGTGTAGGTCATGATGTGGTCGGGGTGGGGGTAGCCGCCGTGTTCGTCGTAGGTCGTCATCACGTGTGGTCGGAAGTCCCGCACGACCCGGACCAGGGCCTCCGCCGTCACCGTCAACGGCTCCCGCGCGAAGCACCCGTCCGGCAGCGGAGGCAGTGGATCTCCTTGAGGCAGGCCCGAGTCCATGAACCCCAGCCACACGTGCTCGCAGCCGAGGGCTTGCTGTGCTGCTGCCATCTCGTCGCGACGCACCTGCACGAGGTCACGCTTGATGTGCGGGTCGTCCTTGAGCTTGTCGTTGAGCACGTCGCCACGCTCACCACCGGTGCACGAGACGACGAGCACCCGGGCGCCACCGGCGACGTACTTTGCGGTCGCCGCAGCACCCTTGCTCGACTCGTCGTCCGGGTGTGCGTGCACGGCCAGTAGTCGGAACCCGGTATAGGGCCGCGAGTCTGCCGCCGTCACAGGGCGATCGGCCGACGCCGGCAGGTGGTCGGGGGTGGACGGCATACTGCCTCTCGAAGATGTGGTGGAGCCTGTGGGAGCCCCTAGGGTGGACTACCGTGGACCATCATTCCACCCCGATCGACAAGGAGCGCACGTGGCAGCGCCGCGCCCAGCTTCTGGACACCGCAGGTGGTGGGCGCTCGGCATCGCCTTCACCGTGGCCTTCCTCGTGTTCGCCTCCTGGCGGGTCCTGTCCGTCGCCGACGAAAAGGTGCACGCCAAGGCAGTCGCCTGGGAGGCGCTCGACGAGCGCACCCTCAACCTCACCTTCACGGTGAACAAGTCGCCGGACGCAACAGTCGTGTGCACGCTGCAAGCCCAGGACTTCAAGAAGAACGTCGTCGGCACGCTACGCACCACCGTCGGGCCGTCCCCGGAACGCACGACGAGCCAGACGGCCACAATCCGCACGACGACGTTGGCTTTCGCCGGCATCGTCCACGACTGCATCCGGGTCGACGCAGCACCGTGACCCTCGAGGCCTCGTCGATGTCGGAGTCATCGAAGCAGGCGGGGCGCGAGCCGGTCAGCACGCCCGGGCTGTGCGGGGCGGCTCAGCCGGTGTAGGGACTGGTCTGCAGGATCTTGACCTCGATCGTCTTGCCGCTGGGTGCCTCGTAACTCACCGTTTCGCCGACGCTGCGGCCGTTGACCGCCGAGCCAAGCGGACTGGCCGAGCTGAAGACCTGCAGATCCGTGTGTCCCTGGATCTCGCGGTGCCCGAGAAGGAAGGTCTCCTCGTCGCCGAACATCTCGACCGTGACGACCATGCCCGGCTCGACGACCCCGTCGTCCGGCGGAGGCGTCTCGCCGACGGTCGCGGTCTCCAGCAGCTGCGTGATCTGGCGGATGCGGGCCTCCATCTTGCCCTGCTCTTCCTTGGCGGCGTGATAGCCGCCGTTCTCGCGCAGGTCGCCCTCGAGCCGCGCGGCCTCGATGCGTTTGCTCAGTTCAACGCGACCCTCGGTGGAGAGGTGCTCCAGCTCGGCCTTGAGCCGATCACGAGCCTCGGGCGTGAGGTAGGCGCTCTTCGCGGTCTCGGTCACGTCTTCTTACTCCTTGTTCGGGCAATGCGTCGCCAGAACGCACTGCTCGGATGTCATTCGGGTCGCGCGGGCTGCGCGCGAGCCATGCGAGGGAGCCGCTGGCACGCGGGGCACTGGCCCGATGGGAAACGTCAAGTCTAGCAAAGCGACCTGCGCGACGTCACAGGTTGCGACCAGAATGCGGTCCGAAACGTGGCCGGTCGAGCAGGCGAGTCAGGCGGGGTAAGGCATGGACCGGGATCGCGGCGGATCAGCGATGGATCAGCGATACTGACCGGATGGGACTCTTGTTCGGCCGGAAGACTGCGATGGTGACCCCGGGTGAGGCGCTTCCGGGGCGAGACCATCGCCCGTATGCCGTGACCGCGGCCCACGCCGTGCTCGGCACGCCGTTGGAGGGCCCGTGGCCGGAGGACGCGAAGGTGCTTCACGTCGCGATGGGCTGCTTCTGGGGAGCCGAACGGCTCTTCTGGAGCCAGCCCGGCATCGTCGTCACCGCGGTCGGCTACATGGGCGGCTACACCCCTCACCCCACCTACGAGGAGACCTGCACCGGACGCACCGGACACGCCGAGACGGTGCGGGTCGTCTACGACCCGGACCGCACGAATGCCCGCCAGTTGCTGACCGTCTTCTGGGAGAACACGACCCCACCCAAGGAATGCGACAGGGAAACGACGTCGGCACGGCATACCGATCTGCGGTCTTCTGGACCACCCCCGAGCAGGAATCTGCCGCGCTCGACTCGCGCTCGGCCTTCCAGAAGGCTCTGCGGGCCAGAGGCTTCGGTGAAATCACGACGGAGATCCGCTCAGCGGACGAGGCCGGGCCGTTCTATCTGGCCGAGGACTACCACCAGGGCTACCTGCACAAGAACCCCGGTGGGTACTGCCCTGCTCATGGGACCGGACTGAGGTGCCCACTGCCCGAAGGGTGAGTCCGCGGTACGACGCCGTGGGTATCCCGGGAACACGTTGCACCGGTCTCCCGCGGCCTGCGCTCGTGCCTGCCGTTGCGCCGCATCCCCGGTCAAGGTGTATCACGCGTGATACTCTCGACTGGTGAGCGAAGTACCGGTCCGCGACTTGCGCAACCACAGCGCCGATGTGCTCCGGCGAGTAGCAAGCGGTGAGCACTTAACAGTCACCAGGGACGGCGAGCCCGTGGCGGCTCTCCGGCCTCTTCGCCGTCGACCCCAGCGCACCGCGGACCTCATCGATCGTCGTGCCAAGCTACCCCCGTTCAGCCTGGCGGCGCTGCGCGCCGACCTCGACGATGTCCTCGACCCATCACTGTGACCCGAACCCAACCCGACCGCGGTGTGCTCGACACCTCGACGCTCATCCTGCTCGGCACCCTCGATGCCGACTCGCTACCGGCGGAGGCGGCCATCACCGCGATAACTCTGGCCGAACTCTCTGCAGGACCGCTGGTAGCCAAGGACGACGCCACCCGAGCGGCTCGCCAAGCTCATCTACAGCTGGCCGAAGCGGACTTCGATCCCATCCCGTTCGATGCCGCAGCCGCTCGATCGTTCGGTGCCGTCGCGGCGGCCTTGAGAGACTCCGGCCGCAAGCCCGCCGCCCGAGCGTACGACGCGCTCATCGCCGCTATTGCCATCGCGAACGATCTGCCCCTCTACACAGCCAACCCGCGGGACTTCGCTGGCATCCCTGGCCTCGACGTCCGGGTCGTAGCCCCTTCCTGATCCCTCGGCCTACCCTGCCGTTTCGAGCGCCTCACTCACGCTCGGCGCGAGTGAATCTCGGCCGTTGTGACCCAGTCCATGGCACCGAAACGGCCTGCGGCTGACGTCAATTGGGGCACGTCGAGGCCGAGTGACGCCGAAGACGAACTGCAGTATGCAAACGAGCCGGAGCAGGTAGTGCTCCTGGATCGACTTCGGCGCGTGCAAATAATCCTGCATCCGTGAATAGGGAAGCCGACATGCTCGTGTCGACCACCGGCTCCGGCTACGACGAGGCGTTCTCCGCGTTTTCGGCGGCTTGCAGAACGGACGCCTGGGCATCGCCGGGGGTGGCCGAGCCGAGCGAGATCCCCATCGTCGAGAGCATTCGGAGCATCCCGTCACCGACGTGTGGGGCGACGACCATGTCGATCTCGTGCTCGCGCAGGAATGCCGCTATTCGGGCGTGATGCGAGCCGTGCGCGCCGGTGCCGTGCAGCTCATCCCACCCCACCGCATGCACCTGCCAATCGGCGATGGCACCGTCGGTGACGTCGGCAACGGCAACCAGACGTGCTTTGCCCCATGCGCGGGCCGAGTTGCCCCCCTCGTCGACGCTGGTCGCAAGTCTCATACTCTCCTCCGATCGCGACCCACTCTAGGTCATGACGAACTCCCTGGTTGCCCACAGCCCTTTGGGGTGGTCGGGTGTTGTCCACAGGCGAGCGGCTTGGGGTTTGGGGTGTCGGTGCCTGCTCGTAGTGTGTGTACATGTGTTCGACAGCTGGTGTGGTGTCTCGGGTGGGCCTGATGGCCGGGCTCGAGGCTGCTCATGCTGCTGTCGATGCTCTCGTGGGGGCTCCGGCGTTGACCGGCCAGGTGGTGTCGGTTGCCGAGTGTGCGGCGGCGGTGCGGTCGGTGGAACGGCTGGTGCGTCGGGTGGAAGCTATCCGGTTACGGGTGGTGTCGGCGGCGGCCCGGTCGGATGTCGCGGCGCAGGCGGGGCATGCGAGTACGGGGGCGTGGTTGGCGTCGACGACGAGAACGACTGGTCGGGAGGCTGCGGGTCAGGTCCGGCTGGCGGAAATGTGACCCCTGCCGAACGGGACCGGGTCGAAGCTGGCCTGGTCACGGCTGCTAGTCGCCTCGATCCGGACCGGTTACGGCGGGCGTCCCGGACGGCGCTCGCGTTCGCTGAACGAGACGCGGCGCAGGTCGCTGAGCATGAAGCCCACCTGGTGCGGGACGAACAGCAGCGGGCCCGGAGGCTGGCTCGGTTGACGATCCGGGACAACGGCGATGGGACCAGTAGTGGCTGGTTCACGATCCCGACCCTGGCTGCGAGCATCCTGACCAAAGCCATCCAACAACTGGCTTCACCCCGACGCAGCAGCTCGACGGTGACCCGTGACACCACCGAACACACGCCTGCCGACAGTGGTGGAGGGCAGGCGACGTCGGATTGGGCTCACGCCTCCGGGCTCGCGTTCACCGACCTACTCCCGGCTCACCCGCAAAGCCGCCGCGACCATCGTCGTCACCACCGATCTGGCCACCCTCCGCACCGACCTCGGGGTCGCCCGGGTCGATACCGGGCAGACGATCACCGCCGGACAGGCCCGGCGCCTGGCCTGCACTGCGGGGATCGTCCCCGCCGTCCTCGACGGAGAATCACTCCCACTCGACCTCGGCCGGACCCGACGGTTCTTCACCGAAGCTCAACACACCGCGTTAGCGACCCGGTACACCGAATGCGCCGCCACCGGCTGTGACCGGCCGTATGCCTGGTGCGACCTGCACCACGAACACCCCTGGTCCACCGGCGGGCACACCACCCTCGATATGGCTGTGCCGTTGTGCGGGTTCCATCACCACCGGGTCCACGACCCCACCTACACCCACCAGATCGACACCGACCAGCACGGCAGCAAAACCGTCGAGTTCCACCGGGTCGCATCCGAGCGATCGCGGCCATGGCAGACGGAGCACCGACGATGCTGACCACCACCCCCAGCCCGCCCCAACCCAGGCGACATCTTGAGCTCCGAGCCCCGGCCGACAGTCACCGTCTGGAGTTGCCCCGCGCGACAGCTCGGAACGTGCTGGGTTCCGTGGCGACCCGGCGACCCGGTCAGCATCACCCGACGGGCACGATCCGACGTAGCGCGGTCGCCGCCCACCGTGTCAGGGGTGGCTTCCCTTCGATGTGGCTGGGGACCTCCGTCCGTGGCGAAGCGACGCGGTCGCCGCCCACGGTGTCAGGGGTGACTTCCCTTCGATGTGGCTGGGGGCCTCCGTCCGTGCGGGCCGTAGGCTGGAACCAGGAGGTCGGCGCTGATCGCCCGGCCTGCCCGGACCCGAGGAGCACCGATGGCACCCGATTGGCTGGCTCGCTACCAGGATGGCGAGCGGTCAGGGGTATGGCACGAGTTGCGGCAGTTCGGTGCCGCAGTTCGGTTGCCGGACTACCGGGAGCAGGCCCAGTTGGTGTGCGACGAGATGGCGCGGCGGGCACTGCACAACGTCGAGGTCATCGTGGATCGGTTGGCGCGGCACGGCTTTCGCGCGCATGAGAACGATGACGAGCGCACCCCGACCCCGGCGCATCTGCCACCCACGGAGCGGGCGGAGACCCATGCCGCCTGGCTTGACGAGCAGTTCGGGCCGGTGCCGTTGACGGTGCTGTCCTGGGTGCGGATCGTCGGTGACGTGTGGCTAGTTGGCACTCATCCCCAGTGGTCGACCTCGGCCAATGCTGACCCGCTCGTCGTGCAGCTGGAGGGCTCCGCCCATCCCGAGTGGGGACCGATCGGCGACTATCTGCGGGTGGGACGGGAACGCTGGCGCGAAGGTCCACCGGAAGGTGAGATCGAGACTCCCGACGACCGCAGCGGGGGTGGGTTGACGGTGCTACCGCTCTCCCCCGACGGCTACCACAAGGCCAACGTCAGTGGCGGCCTGCCCTACGGGGTCGTGGTGCCCGACTCCTGCGCCGACGGGGTCTTCGCGGGTGTGACCACCATGCCTTTCGTGTCCTACCTCAACTGGGTGTTCCGGCACGGTGGATTCCCCGGGCACACGGGCGCCCCGGAGCAAGAGGCCGTGCGCCGCGACCTCGCCAAGGGACTGTTGCCGTTGTAGACGTGCCGCGATCTCGCGGTGTCGCCACCTCGCGGTGTCGCGATCCCGCGGTGTCGTGGGTATCGCGGTGTCGTGGGAATCGCGGTGTCCTAGGAATAGCAGGGTTACAGGAATCGCAGTGTCGCAAGGCTATTGGGATCGCTGCGCGAGCACTTCGAGGCATTCCGTGGCTGTTTCGCCGGCGACCGGCCCCCCAAGGCAATACTCGGCCGCCCGCAGTCCGGTTATGGTCACCGCGGCATGCACGTGCGTCGGGTCGTGCAGCACGGTATCGAGATCGACTTGGGCGCCGAGGTATTCGTGGCGCCGAGGTATTCGTCGAGATGCCGCACCTGCGATCCGGTGTGTACGGCGATCGCGACCCATCCGCCGCCGGACCACCCTGGCCAAGGCCGCCACGACAGTCGGCAGCTCGGACGGCGCCAGGTGGATCAGCGCGTACCAGGCGAACACGGCACCCCAACGCGGGGCCGATGCCGGGCGCATGAGGTCGCGGAGATCGCCGGCGCGGAAGCTGACGTCCGGATAGCGCTCACGTCCCTGGGCGATCATCGCCGGGGACAGGTCGAGACCTGTGACGTCCGCGCCGGCTGCTGCCAGGTGCGTCGCGACGTGCCCTGGACCACAGCCGACGTCGACGATCGGGTGCGGTCCGGCCAGATCCGCGATCCGTTCGAGCAACCATCGGGCGAACGGCCTATCGGCCAACTCGTCGGCGACCTCCGTCGCATAGGCCGCGGCAACCGCGTCGTATGCCGCGCGCACTTCCGCGTCGCGGGCCTGCGGGCCGCAGCGAGGACGACCTCCAGGTCGACCGGCTCGACGTCCTACTGCTGCACCGCGGCAACCTCACCGAGCAGATGCACCCACCGCCGATCATGCTGGCCCGAACCCCTCGGCAACTCCTGCACCAGCCCGGCTTTCGCCATCCGAGCCAGGCACGCTTCGACCCCTTCCCGGTCCGGGAAACCGGGCAACCGGTCGGTCCGGGTCTTCAGCTCCCCCGGTGCTTGAGCCCCACGCAGCAACAACACGGTGAGCAAGCCACCTCGTTATCAGCCAAATCCATTGTCTGGTAGAGCAATTGGCGGTACCTCAGGGCCCGGTCCCCGACATCCCCGTGGATCACCCGGACCAAATCCAGCGGCCGCGGCGGACTCGGTCCGTTGCGCACCGGTCGGTTCAGCGCTCGACCAAGAGATCGGCTCAGCCATACGACCGGGCTCTAGCCCCGGCATACGCACTGCGTCTCATCCGGAACACCGCGCCGACAAGCCCAGGTGGGCACCTGGACGCACGGTCGGCATACCGCAATAGGCTGGGTCCCGACGTCAGAGTCCCGAGTCGAAGAGGTGACCCATGTCCCGTGAGATCCGCCGAGTCGCGCTGCTCACCGCTGGTGGCTACGCCCCCTGCCTGTCCTCCGCGGTCGGTGGGCTCATCCAGCGCTACACCGAGGTGCTGCCCGATGCCGAGATCATCGGCTACCTACACGGCTATCACGGCGTGCTCGCCGGGAACTACCTCGTAGTCGACGACGAAACCCGCGCCAAGGCGCACTTGCTGCACAACTACGGTGGCAGCCCGATCGGCAACAGCCGGGTCAAGCTGACCAATGCCAAGGACCTCGTCAAGCGCGGCTTGGTGCAGGAGGGCGAGAACCCGCTCGAGGTCGCTGCCGAGAAGCTCAAGGCCGACGGGGTCGACGTGCTGCACACCATCGGCGGCGACGACACGAACACGACAGCCGCCGACCTGGCAGCGTTCCTGCACGAGCAGGGGTACGAGCTGACCGTCGTCGGGCTGCCCAAGACCATCGACAACGACGTGGTGCCGATCCGCCAGAGCCTGGGTGCGGACACCGCGGCCGAGCAAGCCAGCATTTTCGCCCAGAACGTGCTCGCCGAGCATGGCTCCAACCCGCGGATGCTGATCATCCACGAGGTCATGGGCCGTGGTTGCGGCTGGCTCACCGGCAAGGCCGCTTCGAACTACCAGGCGTGGCACGCCGCGCAGGAATGGGTGCCGTCGTTCGGTCTGAGCGCCGAGCGGTGGGCGATCCACGGCGTCTACGTGCCCGAGATCCACATCGACCTCGACGCCGAGGCCAAGCGGCTGACCAAGGTCATGGACGAGGTCGGTTGCGTCAACCTCTTCATCTCCGAGGGTGCCGGCGTGTCGGACATCGTGGCCCAAATGGAGGCTGCTGGTGAGGACGTGCCGCGAGACCCGTTCGGGCACGTCAAACTCGACATGATCAACCCGGGCCAGTATTTCGCCAAGCAGTTCGCCGCCAAGCTCGGCGCAGAGAAGACGATGGTGCAGAAGTCGGGCTACTTCAGCCGTTCGGCCGCGGCCAACAAGCAGGACCTCGCGCTGATCAAAGCCATGGTCGACAAGGCCGTCGAAGCTGCGATCGCCGGCACGCCCGGGGTCATCGGCAACGACGAAGAGCAGGGCGACGAGCTGCGCGCCATCGAGTTCCCGCGGATCGCCGGGCACAAAGCCTTCGACACGAGCGTCGACTGGTTCCAGGACGTGCTGCGCAAGACCGGTCAGGCCTGACCGAGGTCTCAACCCGGGTCACGATTGTGGCGTGAGCCGGTAGTGGGCATCATCGGCATGAGTTGGTGGTCGGCATCATCGACGTGAGCTGGTAGTCGGCACAGAGTCCAATGTCACGGGCTGGGATCGCTGGCACGTCGCGGCGCACGCCAATACGATCACTTGCGAACTAGCGTGCACCCGCCAAACCAGGAGGATCCCATGCCCGAGGCAGTCGTCGTCGCCACCGCCCGCTCCCCGATCGGCCGAGCCGTCAAGGGCTCCCTCAAGGACGTCCGGCCCGACGATCTGTCGGTGCAGGTCATCGAATCCGCGTTGGCGAAGGTGCCGGAGCTTGACCTGTCCGCCTTCGAAGACGTGATCTGGGGCGCCGCCGAGCTCTCCGGCAAACACGGCGCCAACTTCGCCCGAGTGATCGCGGTGCTGCTGGGCAACGACGCGCTGCCCGGCACGTCGGTGAACCGCTTCTGCGCGACCAGCGTTCAGACCACTCGGATGGCCTTCCACGCGATCAAAGCAGGTGAGGGGCACGCCTTCATCACTGGCGGCGTGGAGTCGGTGTCGCAATACACCAACTTCGTGGGTGCCGGAGGCATGGATCCCGATGACATCAACCCCAAGTTCCACGAAGCCATCGCCCGGTCCGAAGAGCAGGCCAAGCAGGGTGCTCCGTGGGTCGACCCGCGTGAAAGCGGCAACCTGCCCAACATCTACATTGCGATGGGGCAGACCGCCGAGAACGTCGCCCAGATCCACGGCATCAGCCGCGAGCGCCAGGACGAGTGGGGCCTGATCTCGCAGCAGCGAGCCGGCAAGGCTATCGAAGACGGCTTCTACGCTGCCGAGATCACTCCCATCACGCTGCCGGACGGTTCGGTCGTCGACACCGACGATGGCCCACGTCCCGGCACCACCCTGGAAGCTCTGCAGAGCCTCAAGCCGGTATTCCGTGAGAACGGCACTGTGACAGCCGGCAACTGCTGCGCCCTCAACGACGGTGCCGCCACCGTGATCGTCACCAGCGACACGTTCGCGAAGGATCACGGCCTGACACCGATGGCCCGGGTCGTCGCGACAGCAGCAAGCGCACTCTCCCCGGAGCTCATGGGTCTGGGTCCGATCGAAGCCACCCGCAAGGCCCTCAAACTGGCCGGCATGACCATCGACGACATGGATCTCTACGAGATTAACGAGGCCTTCGCCTCCCAGGTGCTGCCATCGGCCGATCAACTCGGGATGGACTTCGACAAGCTCAACGTCCGCGGTGGCGCGATCGCTCTCGGTCACCCCTTCGGCTGTACGGGAGCGCGGATCACCACCACCTTGTTGCACGCCATGCAGGAGCGCGACGCCCAGTTCGGACTCGAGACGATGTGCGTCGGCGGCGGTCAGGGCATGGCGATCATCTACGAGCGTCTGTCCTAGTCGTTCCTAGTCGTTCCACACCAGACGAGCCGCCTCGGGGTTTATCCCGAGGCGGCTCGTGGTTGAAACCCGAACCTGACGGCTGGTGAACGATCGAGGCAGGCGCCGTGGCAACTACCTGCCGTCCGGTCTAGCGTCAGTCGACCAGTGAGACGTCGAGGTCGCCGTTGGCGTATTGCTTGCGCAGGACCTTCTTGTCGAACTTGCCGACGCTGGTCTTGGGGACCTCGTCGATGATGGCCCAGCGTTCGGGGATCATCCACTTCGCGGTCTTGCCGTCCATCCAGGCCTTGATCTCCTCAACCGTCGTCGACGTGCCCGAGGCCAACACCACACTGGCCAGCGGCCGTTCACCCCACCGGTCGTCGGGCACACCCACGACCGAGGCCTCGAGGACGTCCGGGTGGCCCATGATGATGTTCTCCAGATCGACCGACGAGATCCATTCACCCCCGCTCTTGATCACGTCCTTGGCACGATCGGTCAACACGAGGAAACCGTCCGCGGTGAGCGAGCCGACATCTCCGGTCCGCAACCAGCCGTCATGGAACTTCGCTGCTATCTCAGCCAGCTCAGCCTCGGATTCGCTGCCGTCGGCGTAGTAGGAACCGGTGATCCACGGCCCCCGCACCTCGAGCTCACCGACAGTCTCACCATCCCACGGTTCGACGACATCATCCGGGCCGATGAGCCGGGCCTCGACCCCGGGCAACAGCCGCCCCTGGGTCGAGGTGTAACGCCAATACTCGTCACCACCTTTGTCGACTTCCGCTGGTGCGACAGCCAAGGTGCCGACCGGTGACATCTCGGTCATCCCCCACGCCTGCACGATGCCGATGTTGTGCTTGTCGTAGAACGCCTTCATCAGTGGTGGCGGGACGGCTGACCCACCGACCATGAGGGAACGGCAGCTGGAGACATCGACATCGTGCGTGTCGAGATACTGCAGCAGGTCGTTCCAGATCGTCGGCACCCCGGCACCGAAGGTGACCTTCTCGGCTTCGATCATCTTGGCCAACGGCTCG
>PDRO01000016.1 GCA_002748155.1 Actinomycetales bacterium
CATCAAAACCGTCGAGTTCCACCGGGTCGCATCCGAACGATCGCGGCCATGGCAGACGGAGCACCGACGATGCTGACCACCACCCCCAGCCCGCCCCAAACCAGGCAGCGCCGTGGGCGCTCGCCACCGGTGACCGACCGGGACCACCCCGCCGGATACTTCGGAGTGCCTCCGAATCGGAGTGCCTCCGAATCGGGCGCCGCCATCCTGAGGGCTGTAGATCCTCGCTAGTCGGCGTTGTGACGGGCGACGGTTCAGGTTGCCCGCGGTGGGCAACACCATGGGATCTGTGGGGCTTCGCTGACCGGGATAGTAGGGGCGTGGACTCAGGGCGCCCCGAGTCTCGTGGTGCCGCGGCGGCACGGCAATTGCCGGACGACGCGCACGATCGGGAGCGGAGCGGGCGCCTCCGGGAGGGTCAAGAGCGGGCCTGCTGTTCGAAGCTGTCGACTGCGTGGTGAGTAGGTTTGGTCTGCTAGCCTGTTCCGGCATCATTCCTCCATAGCTCAATCGGCAGAGCAACCGGCTGTTAACCGGTAGGTTCTTGGTTCGAGTCCAAGTGGGGGAGCAGAGACAGGATCGACACCGTGTACTGGATGGCGATCGGGGAGCACGACCTTCCTGACGACAACACCTGGTTGTCCGCGATCGAAGCCGACAAGCTGGCTGGCATCCGGTTCGCCAAACGACGCAACGAGTACCTATTGCGTCGGTATGTCGGCAAACGCGCCGTCGCGGTCATCTTGGGGCGTCCGCTGGCCTCGGAGGCTCTCGCGGGCATCGAAATCCTCAACCGGGACGACGGGTCACCATACGTTCGTGTCGACGGGCAGCACTTGGCGTTCGAGCTCTCCCTCGCCGATCGGGCAGGGTGGGCGGTAGCCCTCGTGAGTGGGCAACTGGCCGGGAACGGGACGAGGACGACGCCCGGGGCCGGAACCATTGGGATCGATCTAGAACTCGTGGAGCCACGCTCGCCCGGATTCGTCACTGACTGGTTGACGTCGACCGAGCAAGAGCACCTCCGTGGTCTGCCCGGCGAGGACAGCCAAGCCCAGGCGGCGAATCTCATCTGGTCGGCTAAGGAAGCGGCGCTCAAGGTGTTCCATACCGGGCTGCGGGCCGACACCCGGTCGGTGGAAGTCAGCCTCGGCACCGGGCGTGAGGTCGGCGGCTGGGCGCCTCTGGTCGTCGAGGACAGGACCGGAGTAGCCGAGGGATCCCTCACCGGTTGGTGGCGACGGGACCACAACTACGTCGTCACCGTTGTGACCTGTGAACGCGACGACCCGCCGCACCTTCTCGAAGCTAGTTCAGCGCTGGCCGAGGCGCGGCCTTCGCAGTCCTGGTTGGTTGCTCCGCTCGCTGACTGACGGGGCAACAGGGACAACCTGGCAGGTGCTGGTGTGGTGGTGGGCATCAAACGCCCGCTTGCTGATTGTCGGGGCAAGCGCGACAACTCGTGACCCGTGTCGACACCGAGTCACGCAGTGACACGAAACGGGCGGTTCCCAGATGGGAACCGCCCGCTCGTGTCGTGCTAACGAGGCTCAGCCCTTCGGGCCGCCGAACGTGGCGTCCAGTGCGGAGAGCACCGACTCGGGAATCGGAGTGGGCAGCACGATGCTCTCGTACTTGTCCATCCGGACCACAACGTTGCCCTTGCCGTCGACGATCGCGCAGTCGAAGGCGCTCTCACCAGCCGGCCGGGCGATGCTGTAAAGCGGTCCGTCGACGCTTGCCGGGTCGATCAGCACCCGCATCCGGCCGACCCGGGTCGGCAGCGCCATCCGGTGCTGCGTGCCGGCCTCCCAGAGCCCGGAGGTCTGGAAGCACAGCTCCGCCAAGCGCGGAGCGTTCGTGGTCGGCTGGTCAGCCGGGGTGTGGTTGTCCGGCAGGTCTTCGGTCATCCGGGTGATCGACGCCTCGCCCTTACGCCACGCTTCGCCGACCACCTGGTATGCCGGGCCGTGGAAGTAGAAGGCGTAGACGTCACTGTTGGCCAGTGGTGTGCCCTCGACCTTCGCCTTGAACTTCTTCTCGGTCTCCGACTCCGCCATGGCGGTTGTCAGGCGGACGGCACCGGTGAAGTGGGTGGTCTTCGTCGGGGCCGCCTGACCGGGCAGAGCCCGCTCCGCGGTGAGCGTGCACTGCACGAGGATGTCGCCGTTATCCAATGGCGGCTCGGCCCGGGCGGTGATCGTCAGGGTGCGTGGCTCGTCCCGGAAGAACTTCACCGGGGCGAGGAAGTCCACTCCCTCGACCGCACCGACCCGGTAGCCCTCGGGCGCGAGCAACCTGGCGGCTTCGGCGAACGACTCCATGCCCATGACACCGGGCAGCACCGGAATGCCGTCGATGCGGTGGTCGTAGAGGAACGCCTGCTCCTTCGGGTCGAGGGTTGTCGTGACGACCAGGCCCTGGGTGTAGGAGAAGGCCACCGAACCGGTCATCGGACCATGCGGGCCGTCACCGAGGACTGCCTGCGGGTCGATCCCACCGGTTTCGTGGGTGTCCTGGCACATCGCGCCCAGGACGCCACCGACGACGACCTCTCCGGTGTATGCCGATGAGGTGAGCTCGCGGCGGATCCAGGCGACACCGGCGTCCGGCGGCAGCATCTGCACACCGGCCATCTCCAT
This sequence comes from Actinomycetales bacterium, assembly GCA_002748155.1. Lineage (GTDB taxonomy): Bacteria > Actinomycetota > Actinomycetes > Actinomycetales > Dermatophilaceae > Phosphoribacter. The sequence goes on from PDRO01000016.1 coordinate 2,643, forward strand.
GATCTTCGGGATCGAACCCCGGGTGGCCATCCCGATCCCGCCCCAGGCGGTCCAGTCCAGGGCAAGGCCCCGGGTCTCGGGCCGCTTGTGCCGCAGCGAGGACATGACCTTGCAGAGCAGGTCGTTTGCCGCGCTGTAATCGGTCTGTCCCTGGTTGCCGAAACGACCTGCAACCGAAGAGAAGGCCACGACCGCGCCGATCGGCATGGTCCGGGCATTCGACCACACGTTGAACCACCCGGTCGTCTTGACGTCGAAGACCAGATCGTATTCGCGCGGCTCCTTCTGCGGCAGGTTGCGGCTGATCTCCAGACCGGCGGCATGCAGCAGCACGTCGATCTTGCCGCTCGTCTCGCGCACCTGGTCCATGACCGCAGAGACCGCGCCATGGTCGGTGAGGTCGACCGAGTGGTAGTGCGCCGTGCCACCGGCCGCCTCGACCGCCTGGATGGCAGTCAGGGCGGCGGCCAAACGCTCGATCCGGGCGAGTTCCTTGTCGATCGCTACCGGGGTCGGGCGTTCGCCGGCCTCCTTCATCCGCGCGGCGAGGGTGGTCTTGAGGCCGTCCTTGTTCGTGCGGAAGGCGTTGAGGTCCGCGTCATCGGCATCCGGCGTCGGGGTCAGGTCGAGCAGGTGGAAAACCCCACCGGAGACCTTGGCGAGGTCCGCGGTGATCGCCGAGACGATGCTGCCGGCCGCACCGGTGACGAGGAAGACCGAGTCCTTGGTGAGCGGCATACCGCCCTCGCCGTCGGAACTGCCGTCCTCGTTGAGGGGTGCGAACGGGATCTCGGTGAAGCCCACGCCCCAGCGCTCTTCGTTGATCCGGCCGATCTCGACCGCACCCGGGTCACGCAGGGTCTCGTCGATGAGCACATCGGCGATAGCGGCGGTCTTGCGGCTGGCCGGGAAGTCGACTGCCTTGACCAGGGCCTCCGGGTGCTCCTTCTTGTAGGACTTGGTGAATCCGGTGACCGAACCACCCATTGGGGCGATCGCGCCGTCGGCGTCGTAGCCGTGCTTGCCGCCGAGACGGACCGCAGACACGAGGAACGGTGCGTCGTCGTAGAGGCGGCGCATCGTCGTGTACAGGGTCTTGACCCGGCGCCGCAGGCACTCCGTCCAATAGGCGAGGTTGAGGTCGTCGTGGTTGCCCTCTTCGTCGAGTGCCGGCAGCCAGTAGACCCCGTTGATCGGGCCGTCGTTCAGCCAGGTGTCCAGCTGGGCCGACAGGTCGTCGGTCGAGATCCCCACGTCGAGCACGAGTGTCGTGGCGCCGGCCTTGCCCAGTCGCTTGACCAGTGCTTCACCCACGCCGCCCTCGTCGAGCATGACGACCACGCGGGCGCCGTCCAGCTGAACGCCGGTCGCGACACACTGCCCGAGACCTGGGCGCATCAGCGCGACCGGGATCCGGCGGGGGAGAGCGTCGATGGCAGTCAGGCTGCCCTCGATGACCTCGGGTGCCGTCGGTGCTGCGGGTGTTGCAGGTGCTGCGGGTGTTGCAGGTGCAGCAGGCGTCCCGGCGGCGGGTGCCCCTGCTGGGGCAGCGGCGCCCGGCGTCGTCCCCGACAGGCCTGCGCGGTCACGGATCCACCCGGCCACGTGGGCGATGGTGGGGAAGTCGCGCAGTTTGAGGGTGTCGTCGCGTTCGACCTGGTAGTGCTCGCGGACGGCGGCGAAGACTCTTCGAGGTCGAGTTCGGGGTCGAGCAGGTCGGCTGGGTAGCCGGTCAGCTCGGCGACGATCTCGACGACCTTGGCGGTGACTTCGTCTCCGGCCGCTGGAGCAGCAGTCGCTGGCGCAGCGGCTGCCGCTGGTGCGGCTGGTGCAGCTGCAGCTGGTGCTGCTGGTGCTGCGGCGGGTTCGGGCAGGCCGGCCTTGCTGCGGATCCACCCGGCCACGTGGGCGATGGTGGGGAAGTCGCGCAGTTTGAGGGTGTCGTCGCGTTCGACCTGGTAGTGCTCGCGG
>PDRO01000001.1 GCA_002748155.1 Actinomycetales bacterium
CGCGGTGTGTTGAGCTTCGGTGAAGAACCGTCGGGTCCGGCCCAGATCCAATGGCAGCGATTCCCCGTCCAGGACGGCGGGGACGATCCCCGCAGCACAGGCCAGGCGCCGCACGTCTCCGGCGGTGATCGTCTGCCCGGTATCAACGTGGGCGACACCCAGGTCGTGGCGGAGGGTGGCCAGATCGGTGGTGACGACGATCGTCGCCGCGGCTTTACGGGTGAGCCGATCCGTGGGCAGGTGTTCGAGCAGGTCGGTGAACGCCAGCCCGTACACATGAGCCCAATCCGACGTCACCGCTGCACCATCACCGCCAGCTCCCCGCTGGTCGGCAGAGTCCTGCCCACCGGCCTGTTTGTCGGCAGAGTCTGGCCCGCCGAGGGTCTGCTGCCCACGGGGAGCCGCGACCGCCTCAGCGGACGTGCCCGGGTTGGTGCGTCGGGGTGAGGCGAGTTGCTGGACAGCTTTGGCCAGGATGCTCGCAGCCAGGGTCGGGACCATGAACCAGCCACGACTGGTCCCATCCTGGTTGTCCCGGATCGTCAACCGAGCCACCGTCCGAGCCCACTGCTGTTCATCCTGCACGAGCTGGGCTTCATGCTCAGCGACCTGCGCCGCGTCTCGTTCAGCGAACACCAGCGCGGTCCGGGACTCCCGCCGTAACCGGTGCGGGTCGACCCGAGCAGCGGTAGAAACCAAGCCGGCTTCGACCTTGTCTCGTTCGGCAGGAGTCAGGCTCTCGGGCAGCCGACTCGCCGTAGTCGCGATGACGTGGGCGTGCTCCACCGGCACATCCCCGGCAGCCAGGGCTTCCCCGGTTCGGGTGAGGCCGGTGTCGAGGGCTTCGGCGAGCCGGACCTGCCCGGCCGCATCCCGACCCGCAGTCTTCGTCGTCGACGCCAACCACGCTCCGGTATTCGCGTGCCCGGCCTGCGCCGCGACGTCCGACCGGGCCGCCGCCGACACCACTCGAAGCCGGATCGCTTCTATCCGACGTGCGAGTCGTTCCACCGACCGCACCGCGGCCGCACACTCGGCGACAGTCAACACCTGACCCGTCAGCTCCGGAGCCCCCACCAGGTCATCGACAGCCGCGTGGGCAGCCTCAAGCCCGGCCATCAGACCCACCCGAGACACCACACCAGTCGTCGAACACATGTACACACACTACGAGCAGGCACCGACACCCCAAACCCCAAACCGCCCGCCTGTGGACAACACTCGACCAACCCGAAGGGCTGTGGACAATCGGCGGCGATGGCGAAAGCAGACAGGGACGGACCTCCCGCCCGCGCGCCAGCGAGAGTGCTCTCCGACAGGCCTATTAGCGAGGAGAAGAACCGGCTCAACCACGACGAGGTCCACACCGCAGGGCCCCCAGGATGCTACCCACGAACCGGTTGGAGCCCCGCCTCCTCACGCATCTGGGCGAAGGCATCTGCAGCTGCTTGGTCGATCTGTTCCGAGGGCCGGGTGCCCCGGCCGAGCACGACCTGCTCGATCAGCTCTCCGGTCGCGAGGTCCTGACGGAGAGCCGCCCGGGCCTTCCCCGGACCAGGCAAGTCGAGGTCCTGCGCACTCACGACGCTGGCCTGCACCCGTTCGCGCACCACTTGGAGGAAGACAGCATCCTGGGCCATCGGGAAGACCAGCGGACGAGGCCGGTCGACGAAGGTCAAGGTCAACTCGGACGCCTCACGGCCCCACACACCGGAGTCGACCTCAAGCCAGGGATGCACCCAGCCGAGCTGCCCGTCCTCGGCGACCGCCGCCAGCCGATGGTTGGTCGCCAGTAGCCAGACGAACCCGGTGGCTTCCCGACCCGAGCACGATGCCGCCAGCAGGCGCTCGCCCTTGGTCAACGGAAGCGCCGCCCGCACCTCGGGCGGCAGCCCGGGCGCAGTCCTTCGGATCCGCAACCACCTCATCGTTCCTCCTCCGCCTGCCAACCCAACGACTGTGCTCCATCACCCACCCCATCACCCCTCCTCCCGAGAGCGCAACGCTGCAAGCTCAATCTGCAACTGTTGCAGTTGTGCTCCCAGGTCTCGGCTGATCACCGGATCGGGCTCGGGGCTTGACTCGTTGCGTCGTAGTTGCCCCATGGCGTCGGCGATCCGGCGGCTGAGCCCGGCTTCACGCAACCTGACGAAGAGCGATTCGACATACCGCACGCTCGGCTGGCCGGTCAGCGGATCCGGCACCACTGGCAGCGGCGCGACCGCAAGCTCGCTGAGCAACGGTTGCGCCGCTGGCAGCACCTGCTCGGCCACCGCAGTGAACCAGGCTGCGGCGCTGCGCCCGTCCGGCACCCCGGCCGCGGCGACGGCGGCATACACCGCCTGGTGGGCCGGCGCCGTGAAGTCAGCTGCGGCGACCTCAGCGAGCGCGGGCGGGTCGATCGCATCGGGGAACTGCAGCAAGCACTGCAACAGTTGACGCTCGGCCTGCACGATCGGGTGACGCAGATCGGGCGGTGGCAACGCCGCCGCCAGCTCGGAAGCGGTCGGCTCGATGCTCGCCGGGTCGGGATCGGCATCCGACCAGCCTTGCGTCCCCCCATCACCGGAGCGGTCGGCACGCGCGGCATGCCCGGCGGCAGGCCTCCCGACATCAGCACTCGGGCCGCCGGCGCCACTGTGGTCACCCGCCCCGCGCCCGGCGCGCCGGACCTCGGCCCGCACCTGCTCGACCTCGACCCCGACCCAGCCGGCGACCATCCGCGTGTATTCCGGGCGCAACGCGCGATCGCGGATCCCGGCGACGATCGGGGCGGCCGCCCGGATCGCTTGCACCCGCCCTTCCGCGGTGTCGAGGTCGAAACGCCCGATCGTCGTGCGGACCGCGAATTCGAACATCGGCACGGCATCCTCGACAAGATCCCGCACCGCCGCGTCACCTGCGTTCTGGCGCAGTTCACACGGATCCTGCCCGCCCGGCGCGATCGCCACGAACGACTGCGAGGCCCACCGCTGATCCTGCTTGAACGCCTTCATCGCAGCGGCCTGGCCCGCGGCGTCGCCGTCGAACGTGAACACGACCCGTGCCGGCGCGAGGTCGGGCTCGTCCCGCATGATCCGGCGCAGCACGCTGATGTGTTCCCCACCGAACGCTGTGCCGCAGGAGGCGACCGCGGTCCCGACACCGGCCAGATGACAGGCCATGACATCGGTGTAGCCCTCGACGACCACGGCCACCCGCTGTTGGGCGATGGCCCGGCGGGCCAGATCGAGCCCGTAGAGCAGCTTGGACTTCTCGAAGATCGGTGTCTTGGCCGTGTTGAGGTACTTCGCGGCGATCCGGTCGTCGTCGAAGATCCGCCGAGCGCCGAAGCCGACGACGTCCCCGGCCCGGTCACGGATCGGCCAGAGCAGCCGCCCCCGGAACCAGTCGTAGAGCCCGCGCGGGCTCTGCCCCGCGAGCCCCCCGGTGAGCAGCTCGTCGTCGGTGAAGCCCTTGGCCCGGAGGTGCCGGACCAGCTCCTGCCCACCGCGTGGCGCGAACCCGATGCCGAAGTGCGTCGCGACGGCGCTGTCGAAACCGCGGGCGCGCATGAAGTCACGACCGCCTCGGGCCTCCGGGGCGGCGAGCAGGTATGCCGCGTAGAACTCCTGCGCCACCCGGTGGGCTTCGACGAGCCGGGCTCGTTGACCCGGGACGTGGTGGTCGTCGCGGCGCCCGCCGTCTTCGTACCGCAACTCGACGCCGACCTTGGCGGCGAGACGCTCGACCGCCTCGGTGAAACTCAGCTGCTCGACCTTGCTGACGAAGCTGATGACGTCGCCACCTTCACCGCACCCGTAGCAGTGGTAGTAGCCGTTGGCGGGGTTGACGTTGAACGACGGGGTCTTCTCGTCGTGGAACGGGCACAGGCCTTTGAATGAGCTGCCGGTGCGTCTCAGCGTGACGTGGTCGCGGACGATGTCCTCGATCGCGGCGCGTTCCTTGACGGCCAGGATGTCCTCGGCCCGGATCCGCCCGGCCATCCGCGCACCTCCCTCGCCCGTGTCTTGGCGAGTGTATGCCGGGTGCTCGGGCTCGTGCTTGTCGTCGTCCCCAACAGGTCGGCTGGGAGCATGGCGGGCTCAGCACGCACCGTCCACGACACCCACGGGCGTGACGTGCTTTGGCGTGGCTTCACCGACTCCAGCGAGCGTAGAGGTCGAGTGCCCGGGGATCGGTCAGGGCGGCCACTTGGTCGATGACGACCCGCAGTCGGGCTGCGTCGTCGGCCGCTACGGCGAAGTCGGCGGCCAGGTCGGCATCGAGGCGCCTCGGGTCGGCCAGGTAGCTCGACACCAGTCCCTCGATGACTTCGGCCTGCCGAGTCATGAGCTGGCGTCGCTCGTCGGTGTGCATGACGTAGTGGGCCGCCACCGCCTTGAGCCACGACGCTTCGGCTCGCACGTCGTCGGTGACGACGAGGTCGGCGGCGTAGCGGGTGAGCTGTCCGGAGCCGTGCACCTCCCGGGTGGCCGATTCGACGATAAGCACGAATCGTCCGATCAGCCGACTGGTGACGTCTTTGAGAGCGGCTAGGTCGCTGCGACTGCCGTCGAACCGTCGTGGTATGCCGCCCGCCAGCACGACCCGTTCGGCTGCCGCTTCCAGCGCCGCAGGTTCGAGGTCGGGCACATAGGTCTTGCAGGCCACCTCGGCCACGACCGCGACTTCGGCCGGGTCGTAGAGCACACGCGGATCGACCCATCCGGAGGCGATGGCGTCCTCGACATCATGCACGGAATAGGCGACGTCGTCGGACCAATCCATCACCTGGGCTTCCAGGCACTTGCTGCCCGTCGGCGCATCGGACCGGAACCAGTCGAACACCGGCCGGTCCGCGGCATACACCCCGAATTTGTGTGTGGCGTACGGTGCGTCGCCACGTGACCAGGGGTATTTCGTTGCCGCGTCGAGGCTGGCCCTGGTGAGGTTGAGCCCGGCCGGCCGGCCGTCAGGGTGGGCGCGTTTGGGCTCCAGCCGGGTGACCACGCGCAGCGTCTGAGCGTTTCCTTCGAATCCCCCGGCTGCGGCAGCGAGCCGGTCGAGCACGGACTCGCCGTGGTGACCGAAAGGCGGGTGACCGAGGTCGTGCGCCAGACATGCGGTGTCGACGACGTCGGCGTCGCAGCCCAACGCAGCCCCGAACTCGCGGCCGATCTGGGCGACCTCGAGCGAGTGGGTCAGGCGGGTGCGGACGAAATCGTCCAAGCCGGGTTGGACGACTTGGGTCTTGGCCGACAGCCGGCGCCAGGCGGCCGAGTGCAGCACTCGGGCCCGGTCGCGCGCGAAATCTCGCCGGTCAGCCCTGCGCTGCGTCGGGTCTTCGGTGACCCAACGCTCCCGGTCAGCGGGGCCGTAGCTCATCGCTGGGCCAGCCTCACGGTGCCGGAGGTCCATGGGTGGCGAGCCATGGGTTCAGCCTACGATTGCCGAGCCCGACACGTCTCACGTCGGCCGGGCCGTGTTCGGTGCCGCTGCTAGGCTCGGGCCGCTAACACCGCACAGGTGCTGTGCGTCAGGCGAAGTCCGGTGTGATCCCGGCGCTGTCCCGCAACGGTAGAGCTCCTCGGAGCGAGCCCGGTCGCCCTGGCGTCCAGAGGATCGTCAGACCCGAGGAGGAACTGACGCCATGACCGGTCCGACCATCAGTGTCGACGGCCTCCGTGTGAGCGCGGGCGAGACGGAGCTCATCCACCGCATCTCGTTCGACGTCGCGGCGGGGGAACGACTGGCGATCGTCGGTGAGTCCGGTTCGGGCAAGAGCCTCACTGCCAAGGCCATCCTCGGCCTGCTGCCTCCCGGGTTGAGCGTCACCGGCCAGGTCCGAGTGCGTGGAATCGATCCTTTTCGGGCCAACCGCGACGAGTTGCGGAGACTGCGCGGCCCGGTTCTGGGAGCGGTCTTCCAGGATCCCCGTTCCAGCCTGAACCCGTTGGTGCGTGTGGGAGCCCAGATCACCGAGCCGTTACGGCGCCAGGGCTGGTCGCGCTCCCGGGCTCGTCAACGGGCGATCGAGGTGCTGGCGTCGATGCGTTTCGACGACCCCGAGCAGACGCTGAGCCGGTTCCCGCTCACCCTCTCCGGTGGCCAGCGCCAGCGGGTCGCGATCGCTGTGGCCGCCGTGTCGCGCCCGGCCGCGCTGATCGCTGACGAACCGACCTCTGCCCTCGATGTCAGTGTGCAGAGCGAGGTGGTGACGCTCCTGTCCGAGATCGTGGGCGACGGTGCGTTGGTCTTCATCACCCACGACTTGGCACTCGGTTCCCAGCTGTGCGAGCGGACCATCGTGCTGGACGGGGGCGAAATCGTGGCCGCTGGCCCGACCAGCCAAGTGCTGGGCCGGCCGCAGCATGATTCGGCGGCCGCCCTGGTGGCGGCCACCCGCGCTCTGGAACTGCCGTGGGACCTGTCGGTGACCCGATGACCACGCCGCTAGTACGTGCTGCCGACCTCAGCCGAACATATTCGGCTGGTTCCGCGCCGATCCGGGCTGTGGACGGAGTGTCCCTAGAACTGCGCCACGGGGACCGGCTCGCGGTCATCGGCGAATCCGGATCCGGCAAGTCGACGCTGTTGCGGCTGATCCTCGGGGTCGAAGCCCCGGACACCGGCACGGTCAGCTTCGACGGCCGGGCAATCCATGCCGGCAGCGATCTGAAGTGGCTGCGGCGCCGAATGCAGTTCGTCCCGCAGGACCCGTCGACGACCTTGAACCCCCGGATGACCGTGCTCCAAGCGGTTTGCGAACCACTACGTTGCCTGCGGATCGACGTAGACCATCGGCAGCGCGCCTACGAATGCCTCGACGTGGTCGGTCTCAGCGCCGCGCACGCCAAGCGCAGGCCCGCGCAGCTATCCGGCGGGCAACGGCAACGTGTCGCCATCGCCCGCGCGCTCAGTGTCGACCCGGACGTCATCGTCGCCGACGAGGCGGTCAGCGATCTCGACGCCAGCGTCCGCCAGACCGTCCTCGACGGGTTGCTCAAAGGCTGCGCGGAGATGAATCTGGCACTGTTGCTGGTCACCCACGACCTCGGCGTCGCGTATTACACCTGCGACTCGATCGTGGTCCTCGACAAAGGCCGGGTTGTCGACGCCGGCGAGACCCGTTCGGTCCTGCGCGCGCCGCAGTCGGCGATCACCAGCAGACTCGTGGCTGCCGTCCCGAGGCTGCCGCACGCGCACACCCCGGCGTCGACGCTGCTGGCCACCGAGCAGACCGCACCGACCAACCACCCCACGAATACCCCGACACGTTCCACATCGAAGGAGCCCACATGAGAACCCGATCCATCGCCGCTCTCGCGGCCGCAATTCTGTTTGCCGGCGGCTGCACGTCGACCGGCACCCCCGCGTCTTCTGACTCCAGCGCCGACCGGGAACAGCTCACGGTCGCGATGACCTGGCAGCCCAGGACCGGGATGTCGCCGTACACCGACGACGGCTACAGCCTCACCCGCGCCGGAGTGACCGAAACGCTGCTGCGGATCAGCGACGACGGAGACGTCGAGCCCGCTCTGGCCGCAGCGTTCGACGTGGTCGACGACACCACAGTCCGGTTCACCCTGAGGGACGGAGTGACGTTCCATGACGGCACCGCACTCACCGCCGAGGCCGTGGTGACCGCACTGACCGCGGCGCAAAAGGCGAAACCGCAGCCAGCGGCACTGGCGGGCTTGGAACTCACGATCACTGCCGACGACGACAAGACGGTCACGGTGACCGCTGCCGGGGCCGATCCTGTGCTGGCCAACCGATTCACCACGCCCGGCACGATGATCCTGGCCCCGAAGGCCTACCAGGCTGCCGAACAGCCGGATGTGGTCGGCACCGGAACCGGGCCGTTCGAGCTGACCGAGCAGCCCACGACCAGTGGCATGACCCTGACGGCTTTCGACCAGTATTGGGACGGTAAGCCTGCGTCCTCCGGGATGGACGTGCGGTTCATCTCCGATCCGTCTGCCCGGATCGCCGGCCTCCGTGCCGGGAATCTCGACATCGCCTCCGACATCCCGATCACCCAGCTCGGGCAACTCGCCGAAGGCCAGATCGTGACGATTGCCGAGCCGCGTCTTACCGGCGCCTTCCTGAACACCGAGGGGATCTTGTCCGATCCGGGCCTGCGCTCGGCTGCCGCCCAGGCACTGTCCTCGGAAGCGGTCGTGCAGGGCGCTTTCCAGAACCATGCCGGCGTGGCCACCGCCACCCTGGAAGGAGAGCGCTGGGCGCAGTTGCGTCCTGATGTGGTGCTTCCCGAGCCTGCTGCAGTTAATGGTGAAGAGCTCACCGTCGCGACGTACGACGACCGGCCCGAATTGCCTGCCGCCGTCACGATCGTGGCTGATCAGCTCCGAGAGGCCGGATTCACCGTCGCCGACCCCGTAGTGAAGAGCTACACCCTGATGGAGACGGACATCCTCGGTGGGACCTACGACGTCGTGGTGACCAGCCATCGCACCACGGGCGAGACGAGCGAGTGGGCCTCCGGTGTGAACAAAGCGTTCGGCTGCGAAGGGTCGTGGAACATCGGCCGGTTGTGTGACGAGGCCGTCGATGCGGCGATCGCCGAAGCCATGATGGCGCCGGTGGGCGAGGAGCGGGACCGGCTGACCGCCGAAGCAGAGGCGCTCGGCCTGTCCAAGGCCAGCTTCGTGCCGCTCGCCCATCAGCGGATCTTCGTGTCGGTCCGGGAAGGCGTGACTGGCATCTCCACTGATCCGGCACGTTTCCGGATGCTCACGCACACCACTGGGTGAGGCGATGCACACCCCGATAGCACGATGACCAGCGCGGCCCGCCGCCACGGCCGGACAGCTGTCGCCTGGGCCCTCGCCGTCGGCGGCGTGGTCGTGGTGGCATCAGCGATGCCGTGGTTATCCGGTGACGACCCGGCGCTGCGCATCTTCCGCGCCCGTTTCGGCGAACGACCGGCAACCCCGCAAGCTCTGGACGCCATCCGTGAAGATCTCAACCTGGCCGCCAACCCCATCGAGGGGGCGGTGGGGTGGCTGGTCGGGTTGACGCACGGAGACCTGGGCACCAGTTGGGTGAGCGGGAGAGCTTTCGGGTCGACGATCAAGGACGCGTGGCTGGTGTCGCTGAGCCTGGCGGGGGTGGCCACGCTGGTCTCCCTGGGGCTAGCCATCCTGCTCGTCGGGCCGGGTCTGCTGCGGGTCGCTCGCGGCCTCGACGCCGGTTCTCCGCGAACGACGGCGGTCTTCGCGGTGCTGGCGAGCATCCCGACGATGGTCTTGGCGATCGCTCTGATCGCCCTCGTTGCGGTCCGGTGGCGGTTGCTACCCGCGTTGGGTTGGCAGGATCCGGTCGACGCGATCCTGCCCACGGTGGCACTGGCCCTGCCGATGTCGGGAATCCTGGCCCGAGTGCTCACCTCCGCAATCCGGACGACCGCTAGCGAAGAGTGGCTGTTCACCTGGCGGGCAAACGGCTTCCGCCCACAACGACTCATCACAGCCGTGGCCCATCGGGCCCTGGCGGTGGCGATCCCCCAGGCGTTCTTGATCATCGCCGGCACCATCGGCGCCGCCGTGTTGATCGAGGAGATCTTCGCGATTCCAGGCCTCGGTCGGCTGGCGCTGCAGGCCGGGTTGGCGCAGGACGTGCCCGTGGTGCAGGGTGCGCTCGCGTTGCTGGTCGCCACGGGACTGGTGCTGGGGGTACTGGGTATCGTCAGCCACCGCGCTCTGCTCGGGCCCACGCTGCGTGCTGGGCACGGCTCCGCACTCGCTGTCGGTCAGCGACGGCGGAACCGCAACCGAAGACTCGTCGCGGTCCTCGCCGGCATACTCACTCTCGTGATCGTGGGCGGCGCGTTCCGCTCGGCGGGCATCAACCTCGACGGCGGTCAGTTCCGGCCTCCGTCGTGGACCGCCCCGATGGGCACCGACGCGCTGGGCCGGGACGTGTGGGCCCGGCTGTCGCAGGGATCGTTGGTCACGATCGGTTTGGCGGTGCTGTGCACGGCGATCTGCCTGGGACTGGGCGCGATCATCGGCCTGGCGAACTCCCGCAACCGGCCGGGCATCGCCGATGTCCTGAACGCGGTCCCCCCGATCTTCATGGGGATCATCATGGCCGCCGTGCTGGGTGCCGGACTCACCACGGCGACCGTGGCCGTATGCGCGGTCGGCTGGATTCCCATCGCGGTTCACGCCCGTACCCTCGGCAGCGAGATCCGGGCCACCGGCTTCTACCAGGCCGGGCGCCTCAGCGGTGGTGGTCGGTGGTGGATGCTGTCGCGGCACTTGGTGCCGATGGCACTGCCGCCACTCACCCAGCATGCACTGATCCGGTTGCCGCACATGGCGCTGGCTTTGACCAGTCTGAGCTTCCTGGGCATCGGCGCTCCGCACGACTCACCGGAGTGGGGGAAGGTACTGGCCGAATCCGCGGTGCATCTCGAGCGCGCACCGTGGATCACTGCCGCACCAGCACTCGGCTTGGTTGCCTTAGGGCTGCTCGCGACCTTCGCCGGCGAAGACGCGACGTGAGTGATCTCCCTGGGTGACTCACCCGCCGGAGACCCCCAGCTCGGCTGCGGCGATCATCTCCCGTTGAGCCTCAGTGAGATCGGGCGACTCGAGCCAGCCTTCGGGCAACGACACCCGCTTGGGCGTCCCGGCTCTCCCGCGTGGCCCGTCGGCATCGGGCCCTGGCCAGGGCACGGTCGGGTCGAGCCGGTCGAGCAGTGCGTCGAGGGCAGCGAGCGAGTCGACCAGGGCCAGGTCGCGGCGCAACTCGGAACCGGCCGGGAAACCCTTGAGGTACCACGCCACGTGTTTGCGGATGTCGCGACACCCGCGACTCTCGTCCCCGTAAAACTCGACAAGGTATGCCGCGTGCCGGGCCAAGGTGGCCGCCACGTCACCGAGGTTCGGACGCATCCGGTGTGCTGATCCGGCGAAAGCCGCGTGCAGGTCGGCGAAGAGCCACGGCCGGCCGAGACAGCCGCGCCCGACGACAACTCCGTCGCAGCCAGTCTCGGCAACCATCGCCAGCGCGTCGTCGGCGCTCCAGATGTCGCCGTTGCCTAGCACCGGCACCGTGGTGACGGCTTCCTTGAGCCGAGTGATGGCCGACCAGTGCGCCTGCCCGGAATAGTGCTGGGCGGCCGTGCGAGCATGCAGGGCGACCGCTGCCACTCCTTCGGCCTCGGCGATCCGGCCGGCGTCGAGATAGGTCAGGTGCTCGTCGTCGATCCCCATGCGCATCTTGACGGTCACCGGGATGTCCCGGCGCGCGCCTTCCTCGACGACTGCGGCAACGATGGCGCGGAACAGGTCACGTTTCCAGGGCAGCGCCGAACCTCCTCCTTTACGGGTGACCTTGGGCACCGGGCAGCCGAAGTTGAGGTCGATGTGGTCGGCGCGGTCCTCGTCGACGAGGATCCTGGCGGCAACCCGCGCGGTGACTGGGTCGACCGAATACAGCTGCACCGACCGGGTCTGCTCGTCGGGGTCGTGCTCGATGAGGCGCAGCGTCTCGGGATTGCGCGCCACCAGGGCACGCGAGGTGATCATCTCCGAAACGTAGAGCGCGTCGGCGGCATACTCGCGGCACAACCGACGGAAGGCACGGTTCGTGATGCCGGCCATCGGGGCCAACACCACGGGTGTGCCAACACCATGCCGACCAATACGCAGTCGCGCACCACCGGTGGTCGGACCTAGCGGCAGCGTGCTCACCGGACCATTCTCGTCCACCGCCCGCGTGCATACCGGACAGTATCGAGGGTTGCTTCATCGCCTGGCGGAGACCTGATGCAGGGGCTTCCGGATCGCACCTGTCAATCGACGTTGCCCCAGTCGCCACGTGTCCGTGACCCTCTGGGCAAGACCGAAGAGCAGGCCGCCCACCTTGTCCCACCATGAACGGGCCGCATCGCAGCCGGGCACCGGCCACCTCCGTCCGCGATGAACACGACGTCGTCGGTGAGATGCGCGGTCAAACACGCGAGGTCTCGGGCGCGGGCAGCCACGAGAACCCGCTCCGTGGGCGCGACGAAACTCGGTCCAGTCGATGCGTGCCGAATCCTATCTGCCGCCAGTGACGCGAATAGTCTCACCGGTGATGTTCACGTTGGCCGCAGAGCAGAGAAAGACAACCAGGTTGGCGATGCCCTGCGGAGTGGAGAGCACCCCCGTGGGCGTCGCGCGGCGTTCCTGCTCGCGGATCTCGTCCGGTAGCACGGACCGTGCGCGGTCGGTGAGTGTCAGTCCGGGCAGAACTGTGTTGATCAGCACCCCGCTGGACCCAACGTCCCATTGCAGACTGGCGGCCATTCCATGCAGCGCCGCTTTCGCGGTGGAGTAGAGCACTGAGCCCGCCATGCCGTCCTCGGCGATGTTGGACGAGATCGTCGTGATCCGCCCCCATTTGCGCTCGGCCATGCGGCGCGCCGCCAATGATGTGAGGCGCAGCGGCCCATCGATATTCGTCGCGAAGTAGGTGGGCGTGGCGTGGTCGTTCGGATCCGGACGCCACTGGACCGCGTTGTTGACGAGGACGTCGATCGGGCCGTCGCGTTCGGCGACCGCGTATGCCGCCGACACCGATTCGGCAGAGCCGAGTTGCATCTCGATCGGCGTTGCCAGGCCCTCCTCATCGGCAAGTTGCTGCGCCCCGTCAGTGTTGGTGCTGTAGGTGAACCGCACCCGTGCGCCCTCGGCAGCGAACGCCGCCACGATCGCGCGACCGATACCGCCGGAGCCACCCGTGACCAGAACGCCCTTTCCGCGTAGCCCGAGGTTCATTTCAATGCCGCCTGGATCCGCGCCTCGTCGAACGTGATCGGTTCGGGTACATAGCCGGCAGGGAAGGTGGGCTCCGAGACGATGAAATCATGCGTGTTCAGGTATGCGGCCATCGCTGCAAGGTCCTCTCCCGCGCTCTGCCTGATGGCCTCCAGCGGGATCTGTTGCACGTCGATCGGCTGGCCGAGCACCTGTCCGTAGCGGTCGGCGATTTCACGGGTTGTGAGCGGTTCGGGCCCGCCGAAGGCGAAGACGCCAGCTTCGAGCCTGTCCGCAGCGATCAAGTGGCCGGCAACGGCGGCCACTTCGTCGGCGTGGATGTAAGCGATTGCCGAGTCTGGGCCCTGCGGCGATGCAAACACCCCATGGTCGCGCACGCTCCCCGTAACCATGGGTGACAGGAGCAGGTTCATAAAGGTGGTGGGACGGAGCACTGCGACGGGAAACGTCCTTCCCGAGAGCGATCCCTCGATCTGTGCCTTGACGTCGAAGTGCGGCACGCCGGTGCGAGCGTCTGCCCGAAAGACCGATACGTAGACCATGCCGTCGATCCCGACCGCGTCGGCGGCCTCGGCGAGGGCGTCAGCGAAGCGAGGCTCCTGCGTTGTGGCGTTCGTCCGCCCTCGAGCGGCATTGACGACGATGTCAGGGGCGTGATCCTCGACGGCCTGCCGCACGTCGCGACGGTCGGCGAGATCCAGCACCACCGGGGTATACCCCATCCGCTGCAGCGTCGGTGCGGCCTCGGCGGTCGACGTGGAGGCGATGACAGTGTGCCCATCACGCCTCAGGCGGGCAGCGATCGCGCTACCCGCGGTGCCGGTGGCTCCGGCGACGAATACCCGAGCTTGTGACCTCATTCATCCCGTCCTCTCTGCATCATGCCGATCCGGTCAGGACGCTAACTATACTTGGGGGCCCAAGTTTCTGCCACTAGAGATGCTGCCAAGGGCCAGCCCCGCGGCATACCGCGCCGAGACCCTCAGCAGCAGCCGAGGCGCACGATCAACGCGGCAGTCGAGGGTGCCGCCAGCCTGGCGGCAGGTTCACAAGAACACTCGTCAAGGCCGCCCTCAGGGTGGCGACCTGCTCGTCGCTCAGCGATGCCACGGCGGTGGCCTCGCATTCGGCCCAGGCCTCACGGACGCGCTCGGCGACGGTGATGCCTGCGTCTGTCGCGACGATCCGGTAGGCGCGGCGGTCGGCCTCATCCCGCAGCCGTTCCACAAGCCCCGCACGCGCGAGCTTGGTGATGCTCTCGCTGACGGTCGCCTCGTCCAAGGCGAGGGCGGTCGCCACCGCCTTCTGCGATGCGGCGCCGGCATCGACCACGCGGACCAGCAAGATGTCCTGACCGATGAACAGACCCAACCCACGCAATGTCTCGCTCAGGGCCGACCGGTGCGCTTTCGCGATTGCCACGATCAGGGAGGTGATTTCAGCATTGTCCATCGATGGCTCCTGGGAGACGTCCAAGCCCTGATCAGCGAGCAGACGTGGTTGTGTTGCAGGTTCGTATGATCGAGTCTGCCCCACACAGACTCGTTCTCCGCTTCGGTCGGTCCCATGCGGGCGCACCTGGGCACCAGTGACGAGCTGATGCACGGTGGCCAGACTCCCATCCTGACATCACCGAACAGCATGGCGGCCACC
Source organism: Actinomycetales bacterium (assembly GCA_002748155.1). Taxonomy (GTDB): domain Bacteria; phylum Actinomycetota; class Actinomycetes; order Actinomycetales; family Dermatophilaceae; genus Phosphoribacter. Next base: position 14,430 of record PDRO01000001.1, read on the forward strand.
ACGTGCTGCACCCCGCCGTAGCCGCATCACTCCCAGTGCGTGCTCGGACCCGATACAGCGACCTCCCGGTCGCACCTGTTAATCGACGTGGCCCATGGCACGAAGTGTGTCGGTGACCCCGACGAGCTTGTCCGGGTTCCGGACCGAGAGCGCTTGGGCAATGCGTCCGTCGCGGAACACGAACCACAGGACCTGGTCGAGCGTGTCGCCGTCGAAGATCGCGATCGCCAACCGGTGGTTCACCTCGATCGGCACCAGCCGCCACGTGTCCGTGACCTTCTTGGCAAGACCGAGGAGCAGACGGCCCACTTTGTCCCCACCGCGGACAGGCCGCATCGCGGCCGCGCGCCGGCCGCCTCCGTCCGCGATGAACACGACGTCGTCGGTGAGATGCGCGGTCAGACCCGCGAGGTCTCCGGTGCGGGCAGCCGCGAGAAACCGCTCGGTGAGCGCGACGAGCTCGGTCCGGTCGATACGTGACGGATCCGGGCGCCGCGCGGCGACATGGCTGCGGGCCCGGCTGGTGAGCTGTCGAATGGCGGCAGGTTCTCGGTCGAGCATGACGCCGATCTCGGCATGAGTGAACGAGAACACGTCGTGCAGGAGGAAGGCGGCCCGCTCCAACGGGCTGAGGGTGCCCAGCACGACCATGAGGGCGGCCTCGACCTCAGCGGCGTCATCCAAGGCGTCCGTTGTTCCCTGCCCGGTGGCCACCGGCTCGGGCAGAAATGGGCCCGGATAGCCGACCTTCTCACGACGCGCCACCGTGTCGAGTGCGAGGTTGATGGCAATGCGCGCGAGGTAGGCACGCGCGTTGTGCACCGGCTGGTGGGCGTTGCGCCACCGCACGTACGTCTGTTGGGCGATGTCTTCGGCGTCGACCCACGATCCGGTGACGTCATACGCGACCCGGATGACGAGTCCACGGTGCCGCGCGTACTCCTCGTCGACCGACATCCGAGGCTGCTCAGTCATGCGGACCCTTCATCCACCGATAGCTCCGCGGCCACCTTAGTGGGGCGGCTACGGCGAAGCGGCAGACGAGTTCTTTCGCATAGGCAGCCTTCCGCCCGCTCCACACATGGCCCTTGGGGGTGTCGTCACGCCCGGCCCAGTCCAGAAGGCCGTCTCGGCGTCCGAGACTGAGCGCTTTCGCGACGAAGCCGATGTTCACCGGCTCTGTTGGGCGACCGTGGCTAGCGCGCACGATGTTGTCTGCGGCATGGGCGCCCATGGGGCCGGCCGACGCACACGCCCAGCGAAGGAACGGCTGACCCTCGACAGCAGCTGCGTCGCCGCAGGCCCAGAGCCGATCATGACCAGGGACGCGCAGGTCATCACCGACGAGGATCCGGCCGCGGTCATCGACGGACAGGCCGCTGTCCCGAGCGAGCGTGTCGGTGGTGAACCCAGTGCAGTCGATGATGTGGTCTGCGGGTCGATCGGCAAGAGCCGTGCAGAACTCCACACGCAGACGGTCGAGCACCGCATCCAGATAGTCCCGTGCAGGGTCGCTGAGATCCGCTCCCACGCCGCGGGGGTCCACGAGACCGAGACGCAGGTCTGACCGCGAACCCGCCAGCTCGGTGACCGTCTCGATGCCGGTCAGGCCCGCGCCCAGAACCCGGACCGAGGCTCCAGCCCCCAGCGCCTCGACGGCCCTCCGGTGGGTCTGCGCCCAAGACCAGGAGCCCACACCACCAGTGCTGCCGGTCGCCAACAGGAGATGGTCGGCTGCCACCGTCTCCCCCGACGAGAGACGCACGACGCCATCCCCGACATGGTCGGCCCGGCCCACGATCAGGCGCACCGGCATGGAGGCCAGCGAGCGTCTGGCCCGCTCAGGAGCTCGGGTGCCCGCGATGACCTCATGGAGGCGGATGCGGTCCACGAGGGCGTCCCCCTCGTTGACGAGCGTGACCTCCAAGCCGCGTGAGGCCGCACGGTGAGCGGCAAGTGCACCGGCGTAGCCGGCGCCGACAACAATCAGCGAGTTCATACCCATACGACGTCCGACAGAGCGCGAATGTGACACGACCTCGCGGTCTCTGTCGTCATTGGCTGCTGTCGGGTCAGGACGAAGCGTGGAGTGCACGGCTGGGGTTGGGCGACGCCAGCACAGGCGCCGGGGACGCCCGGGTCCTGACCACGCCGGGTTCCTATCTGCCGCCAGTGACGCGGTTAGTCTCACCAGTGATGTTCACGTTGGCCGCAGAGCAGAGGAAGACAACGAGGTTGGCGATGCCCTGCGGGTTCGAGAGCATTGGGCCGTCGCGTTCGGCGGCGGCGAATGCTGCCGATACCACCGGGGCGACCCGTGACCAGAACACCCTTTCCGCCTAGCCCGAGGTTCACTTCAATGCGTCCCGGAGCCACGCCTCGTCATCACTCCACCTAAAGACCTTAACAGCGACTGCCGCAAAGACAACACCGAAGCCGCCGAGCCCGCCGAGCGAGACCAGGAGATCGGAGATCGAGCCGGTGCCGTCAAGCGCATGGCCGACGCCGTCGTTCAGGTAGTAAAGTGGAAATACTTGCGCGACCTGCTGCAGCCAGCCGGGCATCATGTCGAGCGGGAAAAACGAGCCAGAGAGAAACGCCATCGGAAGCATCACAACATTGCTCACGGCGGCCACCGATTCGGCCGTGTTCATGACCGAGCCAATGACGGCACCGAGGGCGAAGAACGTCGCCACGCCAAGCGCGAGCAAAGGCACAGCCTGCCAGGACGAAGCGGCAAGGCGCAGACCGTAGAACGGGATCATTGCTACGCCGACAAATAATACGGTCTGGGACACGGCGACAGCCAGCGCGATTGCCAGCTTGGACGATAGCAGGGTGCCAACCCGCGTGGGGGTCATGCGGATGATCCGCAGCAGGTCGCTCTCGCGCCATTGCATAAGGGCGAAGGCGATCGAGAAGACGGCGGCGTTCGCCACCCCCCACGTGAGAACTCCAGGCGCGATGTAATGAATGTAGCTCTTACCAGACTGCTCGACGTCCTGGCCGTGGAAGATCGAGCCAAAAAGTAACAGAAAGATCAGCGGGAACGCGAAGGTAAAGAAGATAGTCGTGGCGTCGCGGGTCGCCGCTCGGCGGTGCGCTAATACCAAGGTCGGAAACACCCGTGCGGGAGTGGTGTCCGACGTGCCAGCAGTCCGGGTCGCGGTGCTCATCGGGTTGTTTCCTCGTGATCTGTCTGGTCGGCGGCGAGTTCCAGGTAGACGTCCTCAAGATTTGGAGTGCGGGTCTCGACACCGTCGTGACCGCAGAGTTCGCTCACCTGAAGCAGAACGTCGCTAGGCCGGTCGGTCTCGAGCACCAGCGCACCGCCCTCCGTGCGCGTATTGAGAACGCCGATGAGGGCGGCCCCGCGAGTCGGCTCCAAATGGCCGACTGGCACCCGCACCTGGGCCGTGCCGCGGCTGGCAGCCTTGAGCAAGTGCGGGGTATCGAGGGCCCGGACTTCACCGGCGACCAAGATTGCGACGCGGTCGCATAGAGCCTCGGCCTCATCGAGGTGGTGGGTGGTGTAGATGATCGTGCGGCCCTGGGCCCGCAGATCGCCGAGAACGGTCCATAGGTCGCGGCGCGCCTGCGGGTCTAGGGAGGCGGTCGGCTCATCGAGGAAGATCACGTCGGGCTCATGCACGAGCGCACCGGCGATGGCCAGACGCTGCTTCTGCCCTCCGGAGAGCTTCTCGACGCGGACGCAAGCCTGGCCGGTCAGCCCGACGAGCGCGAGTGTCTGGTCGGCCTGCGACGGCGAGACGTGGTAGAGCGAGGCCATGGTGAGCAGGTGTTCCCGGGCGGTGAGCCGGGTGAAGAAGGCGCCCTTCTGGGTTTGGACGCCGACCCGCCTCAACAGAGCCGAGCGACGCTGGTGGGGCGAGGCCCCGAGCACTTCGACCTCGCCGGAGTCGGGTTTGCGCAGCCCCTCGATGATCTCGATGAGTGTCGTCTTTCCGGCTCCGTTCGGTCCGAGGACACCGAAGAACTCACCCGGTCGGACAGCGACGTCGATGCCCCGCAGGACCTCGCGGCCTCCGTAGCTCTTGCGGACGCCATGGATCTCGATGGCGGCGTCGTGGGGCCGGTCCTGGACCGGTGGCCGGGGGTCGACGGCGCGTCGGTCGATGCTGATGGAGCTCATCGTTGGTTCCTTCCAGAGCGAGCACGCCCCGGCGGTTGTTCGGTGGTCATATCCTCGACACTGCCCGGCGGGCGCGACCGCCGACAACGATTCCGGAAGGGGCACAAGGAGCCGTGGCACCTTGTGCAGGGGCAGCGTCAGCGCCGCTCGGTGGGCTTCACCCAGCCCCGCGCGCTACACACCACACCGAGCTCGAAGCGGCTGTTCGACCCGAGATCCTGGCTGATCTGCGAGATGAGACGGCGTACTGAACGCAACGACATCCCGACGCGCCGGGCGATGGCCTCGTCCTTGTTGCCGCGACCGAGAAGCCGGATCACTTCGAGCTGCAGCTCGTTCGGCTCGTGTCCGTCGGGACAGTCGTCATTGTCGCCGAGCAGCCGACCGTCGTTCCACAACGATTCGAAAGTGTCGCGCATCAGCCGGATCAGGCTGTGGTGGCGGATGATGGTGGCGCCCGCACCGGGCTCATCGGGGTCGCTCGGCACGATCGCCGCCAACTCGTCAACCAAGACCATCCGCGTCGGCAGGGTGGCCACAACCCGCACCTCGGCGCCGAGCTCGACCAGCTCTTCAAGGTAGCCGACGTACTCGCGGCAGCGGCGCACGTGCCCAATCAGTACGAGCATCCGAGTGTGGACGCCGCGCTCAAGGAGGGCGGCGTCACCACGCCGCGCCCTGGCCATCGCGTCGGGACTGGGCAGCATCGTCAGCATGGTGAGGACCTCGGAGGTAGCCTGCCTGAGGATCTCGGAGACCCGGTCGGTAACACGGTCGCGCCCGGTCACTTGCTCGAGACTGCTTCGCTGCCGGGTGTCGTGTTCGTCGACAACCTCGATCAGTTTCTGCGTGGCTGCCCGGGTCTGGCTGAGCCGCTCCAGCGCCATCCGCAGGGTCCGATCGCGCTCTTCGATGAGCCGGCTGAGTCCGACCCGCGGGTTGACCGCACGTAGGACGTCGGCGATCTCTTGCGAGGGCGTGAGGAGCCCCTTGGCGGTCAACGACTCGATTGCGCTCCCAAGACCGTCGGCGTCAACACCGAGCCACTCACACATCTGGACCGGCGTCCAGTCGTCGAGCAGCAGCGCCAGCTCATACACCCGTAACGCCAACGCGTCGAGACCGAGCGCTGCGAACGACGCAACTTGGTCCTCGGTGAGCGGAGTACGGCCATTGAGATCAGTAGAGGCTCCAGCGCCCATGGCATCCGTCGACTGGGCCATCAGTACCTCCACCACCCGAGTACCACGATGCTACAGCTCGACGGGGCGCCCCGACCTCTGTCACGGCGGGCCAACAGGCGGGTGGTCACTTGTGTCCAGGCACGTTATCCCCCCCGGCGAACTCGTGACCCGGCGATTCCTCGGGGACATGGTTATAACAACACCAGGACCGAGCAGTACCTACCGAAGTATGAGGGAGAAACACATGCGCACCAGGATCATCTCTGGGATCGCCGTGGCCGTCGCCTTTGCCGCGTCCGCGATCGGAACGACCCCGCTACCGTGAAGCGCCCCAGGTTCTCCGCCGCTCCTATACGGGTTGCGGCTCTCGGTTGAGGGTCGCGTAGTGGGCTTGCTCGAACTCCACGGGGGTCATCATCTCAAGGGTGCTGTGCAGGCGCCCTGTGTTGTACCAGTCGACCCAACCGGCGGTGGCGTACTCGAGATCACTGATGGTCCGGTAGGGGCTGGCGTGGAAGACCGTGGTCCCGATGCACTCGGTCTTGTAGGGGCCGATCACGCACTGGGTCAGTGCGTTGTCGTACGCATCCGCGACCGACCCGATCGAGGGCCGGATGCCCTCGTCGGTGGGATGGTCGGTGACCGTGATCGAGGTGTATTGCGAGCCTGTGTCCGGATGGCCGATCAGCTCAGCGCGCACGACGGGACGACCTTCGCGGTTGCGCTGCCACAGCGGCTTCCGCAGTGGCACGTCGACCAGCTCGACGGCTTTAGTGGGCGCCACATTCCAGG
>PDRO01000013.1 GCA_002748155.1 Actinomycetales bacterium
CACCTCATTCTCGACCGAGCGGACCACCGTCGCCGCGCTCGGATCGGTCAACGGCATCGCGAACACCCAGACACCGGCCTCCTGCATCTGCTGGGTCAGAGCGGTCACGTCAGCAATGACACGCTGAAGCTGCTCGGGCTGCAGGACCCGGCCGTGGGGCTGGACGTTGTTCAACAGGTAGTGGCTCATCAGATCTCCTATGTCGGTCGGGCGGCCCCAACGGCCAGCCCCTGCCTCCCATACGTGTCAGCCAGCACGATTTCGACATACCCCGACGACCTGGTCAATGGAGCCGATCGGCTGATGGGCACCACCGAAGCGATGGTTTCCCTCGGTTTCGTCGGCGGATCCCGAGTGTTGTGTGACGCCGCGTCCTCGGGACAGCACGACGACCGTGCCGTCTTGCTCATCTGGCGCGACTGAACCCCGCTGCCTGGCACGGCGGCGGGGCCCAGGTCGTCCTTCGGGGCCGAGCGATCAGTCCTTCTTGCCGAGGTCTTCGACGACCCCCTTGACCTTCTCCTCGGCCATGTCGATCTTGTCGGTGAACTTGCCGCCGGTCTTGTCGTCGATGACGTCGGCGGCTTTCTCCACCCCAGCAGCGATTTTGTCGCTGTTGTCCTGGACGGCGTCGGTCGCCTTGTCTTTGATCTCGTCAAACATCCCCATCCTGGGCGCTCCTCATCTGTTGGGTGTGGTTCTCGAATCGACCTGTGCCGATCCGCGCTGCGCGACACTGCGGTCAGAACCACCGTAGTCGCATACTCTCGAGAAATGCGCGCTCAGCAGCCGGTGACTCGGGTGCCGACCTTTCACGCACGTCGGGGGCGGCTCTCGTCACTGAACCGGCGTCGCCTCGCCCTCCTGGGGCCGCGGTTCGCGCTTCGCGACGAGGTTCTCGCCGCCGCTTGCGCACGTCGAGCTGCCGGACGTGGGCGGGTCGTTCTCGAAGTCGGCAGCGGCTATGGCGCGGCGGCGATCGCGTATGCCGCGACCCATCCGAGTGATGTCCTGATCGCGGTGGATGTGCACCCTTCGGGAGTGGCCCGGACCCTGGCCGCCGCCGACGAACACGGATTGACCAACGTGTGCATCCTGCTCGCGGATGCCGTAGAACTGCTCGAGCTTCGGGTGCCCGGCGGAGCGCTCGACGCGGTGCACCTGTTCTTTCCCGACCCGTGGCCCAAGACTCGACATCGACGTCGCCGATTCGTCTCGCCGCAAACCCTCGATCTGCTCGCCGACCGCCTGACCGGCACCGGCGAAGTGCTCGTGGCGACGGACAGCCCGGAGTACGCGGCATACACCGAGCGGGTCGTGCGTGACCACGGCGGGTTCACCGCAGGGCGGTCACCGCGGCCGTCGTGGCGCCCGGTCGAGGGCTACGAGGCGAAAGGGATCGCTGCCGGCCACCCAGCCATCGACCTACGCCTCGTGCGCAACGGGTGACCCGGCAGGCCCGATCGCCGATCGTGCGGCCGACCCGATGACGCGCGCGGCGAGGGTCGGCCTCGCTGGGAGCGGGCGACGAGAATCGAACTCGCGTAGCCAGTTTGGAAGACTGGGGCTCTACCATTGAGCTACGCCCGCGGGTGTGGATCGAAGCCTACTCAGGATCTGTGTCGGCTCCGGTCGCTACGAGGGGTTAGCCTAGTGCGGCTCGACGTGCTGTGCGAAACCCGATCGGATGGCCGATCCAGCAGCCGAGCGGGACGGGGTATGGCGCAGTTTGGTAGCGCGTCCGCTTTGGGAGCGGAAGGCCGTCGGTTCAAATCCGGCTACCCCGACCGAGTGACGCATCGACCGGGATTCGGCGCGACGCAGCCCGGCAGTTAGCATAGGTCGGTCGTCCGCGCCGCCCGGTCGGCTCTGATCAGTGCCTGCCCCGCGGCATACCCCTTCCGACTGGAGTCATCGCCCGTGAAGAGCGCTCTGGAGACCCTCAACCCGACCCGGGTCAAACTGACCGTCGAGGTGCCCTACGAGGAGCTCAAGCCGAGCCTCGATGCGGCCTACAAGTCGATCGGGCAGCAGATCCAGGTGCCGGGTTTCCGTCGCGGCAAGGTGCCGGCGCAGATCATCGACCAGCGCCTGGGCAAAGGAGCCGTGCTGCAAGAAGCGATCAACGACGCCCTGCCGAAGTTCTACGGGGACGCCCTGCGTGAGCACGAGCTGCGCCCACTGAGCCAGCCCGACGTCGATGTCACCGAAGTGCCCCTCGACGATCAGACCCAACTGGTCTTCACCGCCGAGCTCGAGCGGCGCCCGGACCTCGAGTTGCCCGACTTCACCACGTTGGCGGTCTCCGTTGATCCGATCACGGTGACCGACGAGGACGTCGACGAGCGGCTCACAGCGCTACGTGAACGATTCGGGACCCTCAACGGTGTCGAGCGGCCGGTGCAGACCGGTGACTTCGTGTCCATCGACCTTTCGGCGACGATCGGCGATGAGACCATCGACGAAGTTTCCGGGGTGTCCTACGAAGTCGGCGCCGGCAACATGCTCGAGGGTATGGACGAAGCGCTTGTCGGGCTGGACGAGGGTGCGACGACGACCTTCAGTGCGCCGTTGGCCGGTGGTGACCACGAGGGCGAGCAAGCCGAGTGCACGGTCACCGTGCAATCGGTCAAGGAGCGTGAGTTGCCTCCCCTCGATGACGACTTCGCGCAACTGGCATCCGAATTCGACTCTCTCGACGAGCTTCGGGCCGACATCGTCGCCGATGTCGAGCGGGCACACCGGGACGCCCAAGCCATGCAGGCCCGGGAGAAGCTGCTCGATGCTGTGCTAGCGGGCGTCGAGGTGCCGGTGCCGGAGAGCCTTGTCGAGGCTGAGGTGCAGCGTCACCTGGAAGCCGAGGACAAACTCGACGACGACGAGCATCGGGCCGAGGTGGACGCCGAGACCCGCAAGGGTATGGCCACGCAATTCGTCCTCGACGCGATCGCCGAACAGGAGAAGGTTGAGGTCGGTCAGGGCGACTTGATCGAATTGCTGGTCAGCTCCGCTGCTCAGTACGGGATGGACCCGAACCAGTTCGCCCAGGCCCTCGACGCCCAGGGTCAGATCCCGGCGATGGTCGGTGAAGTTGCCCGGCGTAAGGCGCTGGCAGTGGTCCTGGAACGGGCCACGGTCACCGACACCGACGGCAATGTCCTTGACCTGACGCCACCGCCGGCCCCGCAGGACAGTGACGGCGAGTCCGATGCCGATGCCAATACCGATGCCGATGTCGACGCGGAGCCGGTGACCGAGACCGACGCCGACAACGACAACGACAACGACAACGACAACGACTAGCGGGGCTGTCCGGCGAGGGCGGCCGGCCGGGTCGAGGTGCCGTGCCTTGGGTGTGCTGCTGTGCGCCCACGGCGAACAAGAATGGATCGTGGGAGTATCGCCCGAGTCCCGGGCGTTAAGGTCGGGTGAACCGGGCCGCCCCACACCTGTGCCATGGAGTGGACGGTGGCTACTCCGGCGATGCTGCTGGAACAACCCGATGATGCTAGTTGAACGACGATGCCAATTGAACGACTGCCGGAACGACACTGATGGAGCCTGTGGTGAGTGCACGCAACGATGTCGTCATGGCCGGGGAGAAGATGTCCGGCGGCTTGGACGACCACATCTACAACCGGCTGCTCAAGGAGCGGATCATCTTCCTGCGCTCCGAGGTGCGTGACGAAAACGCGAACGCCATCTGCGCCCAGATGCTGTTGCTGGCCGCCGAGGACCCTGACCGGGACATCTGGCTCTACATCAACTCCCCCGGGGGTTCGGTCACGGCCGGCATGGCGATCTACGACACGATGAAGTGGGTCCCGTGTGACGTCGCCACCGTGGCCATGGGCATGGCGGCTTCGATGGGGCAGTTCCTGCTCTCGGCCGGCACCCCCGGCAAGCGTTACGCGACCCCACACGCACGGGTCATGATGCACCAGCCGTCAGGTGGCATCGGCGGCACGGCGTCGGACATCAAGATCCAGGCCGAGCAGATGCTGCACATCAAGAAGCAGATGGCAGCGCTGATCGCCGAGCACACCGGGCAATCGGTGGAGCAGATCGAGAAGGACTCCGACCGAGACCGCTGGTTCACGGCCCAGGAGGCCATGGACTACGGCTTCGTCGACCACGTTGTTGAGCGGGCATCGAATGCCACCCGCACGACCCCCTCCACCGAGTGACCGCCCGAGCCTGACGAGAGAGACGCTTCGATGATCCTGAACCCGCCCGGTCAGCCTCACGGTGCCGTGCCCATGTCGTCCGCGCCTCAGGCGCGCTATATCCTGCCCCAGTTCGAGGAGCGCACGTCCTACGGGATGAAGCGCCTGGATCCTTACACGAAGATGTTCGAGGATCGGATCATCTTCCTCGGGGTGCAGGTCGATGATGCGTCGGCTGACGACATCATCGCCCAGCTCATCGTCCTGGAGAGCCAGGACCCGGACCGTGACATCCTCATGTACATCAACTCGCCCGGCGGATCGTTCACGGCGATGACCGCGATCTACGACACGATGCAGTACATCCGCACCGACGTGCAGACCTTCGTCGTCGGCCAGGCCGCTTCAGCCGCAGCCGTCCTGTTGGCCGCGGGCGCCAAGGGCAAGCGTTTCGCGTTGCCGAATGCCCGGGTGCTCATCCACCAGCCGGCCATCGAAGGGGCCGGAGGGATGGCCTCCGACCTGGAGATCCACGCCAACGAGATCATCCGGATGCGGGAATGGCTCGAAGACACGATCGCCGCTCACACCGGCCGGGAAGCCGACCAGGTGCGTCAGGACATCGAGCGCGACAAGATCCTCTCCGCTGAAGGAGCTAAGGAGTACGGGCTCATCGACGAGGTGCTCGTCTCACGCAAGGCGTCGCTGCAGAAGTAGTCCGGCCGCAGGAATCGCCGCCGTTCGCGACACCGTCCGCCCAGTCGTGTTGTCCGCCATTAGCGGACAACGAACGTGCAGGACAAAATCGCGCGTGTATTGGAAGGTCCTGGGGCTGTTGTGCAGGTACCGTCGGCTGTGCAGGTCCAAGGATCGACGACAGACCGAAGACAGTGGTCGCGCGACGCTGCGTGATCGCCAGGCGAAAGGAATCGCGTGCCACGGATCGGTGACGGCAGCGATCTGCTCAAGTGCTCGTTCTGCGGCAAGAGCCAGAAGCAGGTCAAGAAGCTCATCGCAGGCCCAGGGGTCTACATCTGCGACGAGTGCATCGACCTGTGCAACGAGATCATCGAGGAGGAACTCGCCGAGTCTTCCGACCTCGGTCTCGAGGAGCTGCCCAAACCCCGCGAGATCTTCGACTTCCTCAGCACCTACGTCGTCGGCCAAGACACCGCCAAGCGCGCCCTCGCGGTGGCCGTCTACAACCACTACAAGCGGATCCAGGCAGGCGAAGGCCCAGCCAAGAAGGCAGACGACAGCGTCGACATCGCCAAGTCCAACATCCTGCTGATCGGCCCGACCGGCTGCGGCAAGACCTATCTGGCCCAGACCCTGGCGCGCATGCTGAATGTCCCGTTCGCGATCGCCGACGCCACGGCCCTCACCGAGGCCGGCTATGTCGGTGAGGATGTCGAGAACATCCTGCTCAAGCTGATCCAGGCCGCCGACTATGACGTCAAGAAGGCCGAGACCGGCATCATCTACATCGACGAGGTCGACAAGATCGCCCGCAAGAGCGAGAACCCGTCGATCACCCGGGACGTCTCCGGTGAAGGCGTCCAGCAGGCTCTGTTGAAGATCCTCGAAGGCACGACCGCGTCGGTGCCACCGCAGGGCGGGCGCAAGCATCCGCACCAGGAGTTCATCCAGATCGACACGACCAACGTGTTGTTCGTCGTCGGTGGTGCGTTCGCCGGTCTCGAGAAGCTCATCGAAGCCCGCTCGGGCAAGAAGGGCCTCGGGTTCGGCTCCGAGCTGCACACCGCGGTCGACGAAGGCCTGTCCTATGCCGACGTCATGCCCGAAGACCTGATGAAGTTCGGGTTGATCCCCGAGTTCATCGGTCGGCTGCCGGTGATCACGACGGTGGCACCGCTCGACCGGGAGGCGCTCATCTCGATCCTCACCGAGCCACGCAACGCTCTGGTCAAGCAGTACGGGCGGATGTTCGAGCTCGACGGCGTCGAGCTGGAGTTCACTCCCGACGCGGTCGAGGCAGTCGCCGAGCAGGCCTTGATCCGGGGCACCGGGGCACGTGGCCTGCGGGCGATCATGGAAGAGGTGCTGCTGCCGGTCATGTTCGACGTGCCGAGCGAGCAGGACATCGCCAAAGTGGTCGTCACCCGCGAGGTCGTCTTCGACAACGTCAACCCGACGATCGTGCGCCGCGACGTCCCTCGGGTGACCAAGCGTCCGAGGCGGCAGTCGGCCTGAGCGCCGCCCTGCCGACGCCACTCCACTAGCCCGCATGGCCGGCATACCCCACGATCCTGGTGCGTCGGCTCCGTTCCGCCTGGTCCCCGGCCGGCCAGCGCCTCGCCAGGTCGACGCGACGACCTGCGGGCCGGCAACGCTGACCACGGCCCGAATGCTCCTCGATCCGGCACTAGTCCACTGGCTGGCCACCGGCGACCCATCAGGTCGTGCCTTTCCCGATCTGCCTACCCCGCACGCCCGTTTGACGGCCTACCAGGAGTTGGTGCACCAGCGCACCACGGCACTACTCGGCCCGACCGGACGTCTCCAGTTCCCATGGCCGCGCCGGTTGGGGACGCCGCCGTGGGGGGTATGCCGCGAGCTCGAGTCCGTGGTGGATCTCCGGTCGGAGGTGATCGGGCCACCGGGCGCGGTCGGATCGGGCACGCGCTACCGCAGCGTGTTGGTCCGTCATCTCGGGCCACAGCGGTTCATCGGACTACTCGAGCAGTTGGCTGCGCACCTGGGGGAGTCCCGCCCCGGGGTGTTGTATGTCGGGAACGCCTGGTTACCCCGGCATGTGACGTTGCTGGTGCCCGGCAGCCAACGGCGGGGCACCCTGCTCGTCTACGATCCGGGGCAGGGGCGGGTCGACCGGTTGGACACCGCCGGACTCGCCCACGATCGGGGCCGGGTCGGCGGCTGGACCCACCCGTGGTTCCTCATCGGCCCGGTCGGTCACGTCGAGAGCGAGCTCGGCCGTCAGCGCGACCGCATGTAGCAGGTTCGGTCGCCGATGGCATCGGTGCAGCCGCTACGTGCGGCCGAAGCTACTACACGCACTGAGGATCGCGGTGGCGTCAGCGTGGCGGCGCAGCGGCAGCGTCAGCTTCGGCGCGGTGGTGGGGCGACCAGCTGGGCGTCACGCACCTCGGTGGTGTCGGCGTCGCCGGTCATTTCCGCATACGCGAGCTGTTCGATCCGGCCGGCGGCGCACAGGTCGGCGGCCGCCGCCTGCACACCGGCGGTGAGCGCAGCCGGCAGGGCCAGTGTCATCGAGGTGATCGTCGCCCGCATACCCATCTTGGCGTCGGACTTGACTTTGCGCACCGCCGCCAGGGCTTCCGACACCGCCGATAGCACACCCGGGTCACCTGCCATCCCGTCCGGCAGGACCTGCTCGGGTGTCGGCCAGCTCTGCCGGTGCACCGAGCCCGCGCGCCACCACGACCAGACCTCTTCGGTGACATAGGGCAGGATCGGCGCGAAGAGCCGCAGCAGCGTGTCCAGGGCAATCCGCAGGGCAGCCCTCGCCGAGACGGCAGCCGCATCGCCCTGGCCGCCGTAGGCGCGTTCCTTGGCCAGCTCGAGGTAGTCGTCGCAGAAGGTCCAGAAGAACGACTCGGTCTGCTCCAGTGACCGGGTGTAGTCCCACGCCTCGAAGCCGGTGGTCGACACCCGGACGACCTCGGCCAGCGTGGCCAGCATCGAACGGTCGAGGGGTTCGGTGACCAGCTCGTGGGCCGTGGACTCTTCGCCGGTGCGCGAGGCCGCACCACCCTCGTCATCCGGGACGCCGAAGCCGAGGGCGAACTTGCTCGCGTTGAGGATCTTGATCGCCAGGCGCCGCCCCACCTTGATCTGGCCCGGGTCGAACGCGGCGTCGGTGCCCAATCGCCCGGATGCGGCCCAATAGCGCACCGCATCAGCCGAGTGTTCCTTGACCAGGGCCTCGGGGGTGACGACGTTGCCCTTCGACTTACTCATCTTCTTGCGGTCCGGGTCCAGGATCCACCCGGAGATCGCAGCATTGGTCCACGGCACCGAACCGTGCTCGAAGTGGGCACGCACCATCGTCGCGAACAGCCACGTGCGGATGATGTCGTGGGCCTGCGGGCGCAGATCCATCGGGAAGATCGCGGCGAACAGCTTCGGGTCGCCGCGCCACCCGGCGGCGATCTGCGGTGACAACGACGACGTAGCCCAGGTGTCCATGACATCGGGGTCACCGGTGAACCCGCCCGGCCGGTCGCGCTGGGACTCATCGAAGCCCTCGGGCCGGTCGACCGCCGGGTCGATCGGCAACTGATCCTCGGTGGGCACCAGCGGCTCGTCGTAGTCGGGCTCGCCCTGGGCGTCGAGGCGGTACCACACCGGGATGGCCACCCCGAAGAAGCGCTGCCGCGAGATCAACCAATCGCCGTTGAGTCCCCGCACCCAGTTCTCGTAGCGGTTGCGCATGAAACCGGGATGGAAGGCCAGCTCCCGGCCGCGCTGCACCAGCGCGTCGTTGAGCTCGCGATCCCGGCCACCGTTACGGATATACCACTGCCGTGAGGAGACGATCTCCAGCGGTTTCTCCCCGCGTTCGTAGAAGTTTGCCTTGCGCATCGTCGGGGTGGGCTCACCGTCGAGGTCACCGCTGTCCCGCAGCGCATCGACGATCGCCGACCGAGCCCGGTATGCCGTCGCGCCGGCGAGCTGCGCGGCATACAACTGGGCGCCTGCCCCGGTGAGCCAGTCGGGGGTCTCGGCAGCCAACCGTCCCGTGCGGGTGATCAGCGAGCGGTTGGGCAGCTGCAATTCACGCCACCAGATGACGTCGGTGAGGTCACCGAAGGTGCAGCACATCGCGATGCCGGCGCCCTTGTCGGGCTCGGCGGCCCGGTGCGCTAGCACCGGCAGCTCGACACCGAACAGCGGGGAGGTCACCGTCGTGCCGAACAGCGGCCGGTAGCGCTCGTCGTCGGGATGCGCGATCAGCGCCACACACGCCGGGATCAGCTCGGGGCGAGTGGTCTCGATGTGGATCGGGGTGCCGTCCGGGCGGTGGAAGGCCACCCGGTGGTAGTGCCCGGGATAGTCCTTGGCCTCCAGCTCGGCCTGGGCCACCGCGGTCTGGAAGGTCACGTCCCACAGTCCGGGGGCTTCGTTGGTGTAGGCCTCACCGCGGGCCAGGTTGCGCAGGAAGGCCTGCTGGGCGGTGGCCCGGGAGTGGTTGTCGATGGTCCGGTAGTTGATGCTCCAGTCCAGCGAGAATCCCATCCGGCGGAACAACGACTCGAAAGCCTGCTCGTCGAGCACGGTCAGCTCGTCGCACAGCTCGATGAAGTTCTGTCGGCTGATGGCCACTTCGTCCGCAGCCTTGGACGAGGTGCGGTCGCCTCGGTACGGCGGCTCGAAACCGGGATCGTAGGGAAGGTGGGCGTCACCGCGCACGCCGTAGTAGTTCTGCACCCGCTTCTCGGTGGGTAGGCCGTTGTCGTCCCAGCCGATCGGGTAGAACACCTCGAGCCCGGCCATCCGCTTGTAGCGGGCCATGCAGTCGGTATGCGTGTAGGAGAACACGTGCCCCATGTGCAGCGACCCGGAGGCCGTGGGCGGCGGGGTGTCGATCGCGAACACCCGGTCGCGCGGCCCGGCGAGGGCCCGTTCGCGGTCGAAACGATAGGTACCTTCGGCCTCCCATACCGCGTCCCACTTCTCCTCGAGGCCGTCGACCGTGGGGCGGTCGGGGATCCCGTGGATCAGTCCGGTGGGGCGGGTGGCTGCGTTGGTCATGGCGTGCATCTTCCCATCCGGTCGGCACCCGCTCGAACCGGCACTGCGCAGCGGCCGCGGCGGGGCCCAGCCGCGGCTACTCGGTGGCGTCCGATGTGGTGAGGGTCATGCGTGGCGTGGGTCGCATCGGCGGGTCGGTGTGCGGTGCTGCGCGTTATCGTGGCGCATCACGGCGCGTTAGTTCGCGAGAGCTGCGTCCGAGAACTCTGCATACCCAGAGGTTCATGTCACGAGGACCTGCATCGGCAGCTGGGAGGAGGTCGAGGTGTCGACAGTCGTCGCTACCCTCCCACCTTCGGTCGGCGAGTCGGGGTCTTCTGACGACCGATCCACGCCCCCCGATCTCCCGCTGCTCATCGAGGACACCTGCGGGTGCCGGGTGCTGTTCCGTGATGTGGTGCCGGCAGATATCGACGAGATCCGTGACCTGCACGCACGGTGCTCGGAGACGACCCTCCGTCGACGCTATTTCGGCGAGCCGAATGTCGAGGAACTCCTCGGGTGGGTGTTCGACCGCGGCGAAGGTCTGGCCGTAGGAGCATTCGTCGGGGACCGGTTGGTCGGGCTCGGGCATCTCATGGCACCGGATTGGACCGGGGCGGCCGAGGTTGCCTTCATGGTCGACGACAGCTATCAGGGACGGCGGATCGGCACGGCCCTGGTCGAGGTGGTCATTGCGCTCGGTGGCGGCCAGCACTATCCGAAGTTGCACGCCGAGGTGAGTCTGGACAACGGCAAGATGCGCCAGATCCTCGTCCATCGGGGTTTCTCGAGCACCCCCGCCCAGGGGTGTTACGGCATGGATCGCAGGTTGTCCTGACCCCTTTCCAGTGCGGTATTTCCGCGCTTTGCTTAACCTAGGCGCTATTTTTCTGTGCATACCATGAGACCGTGAAGGTGACAACGACCGGGGTCTGGCTGCGACGGCTCGTGGTCGCAGATCGCCCGCTCGTGCGGGCGATGCACCGACGCTGTTCGAGTGAGACTCTCCGTCGCCGGTGCCTGCAGCCCGTCTGTGCTTCGGGGCAGGATCGAGTAGCGGACGCCCTGGTGGATTGGATGTTCGATCCGCGCGTGGGGGTGACGATCGCCGCGATCCCTTCCGGTGCCGACCGGATCGTCGGCCTCGGCCACCTGGTGCGGACCGACGACGCCGGGGTGGGGGCCGTCGGCTTCCTGGTCGAGGACGCTTGGCAGCGGCGTGGTGTGGGCGCCCTGCTCGTGGATCGGGTGAGCGAGCAGGCCGTCGCGGACGGCTATCGCCGGATCGTCGGTGACGTGCTCCCCGAGAACGAAGCCATGCTGCGGATCCTGCGCCGACGTCAGTGGTCGGTGCTGCGCCGCGACGGCGCCTGTGACGTCACCCGTGACGTGGTGGGGCTCGACGCCGCCGGTTGATGGTGATTCATGCGTGACGGCAGGCATCCGTCCGAGCGATGGTCTGGCATAGGCTGGTCGGTGTGGATCCGGTCTATTGGGGAGTAGTCGGGGTCATCCGCACCCTTTTCCGGGTGCAGGGGCTCCGTTTCACGCTGACCGGCACCGAATACGTGCCGCGCCGGGGTGGGGCTGTCATGGCGCTCAACCACACTGGCTACCTCGACTACATGTATGCCGGTCTCGCGGCCCAGCCGCATCGGCGTCTGGTCCGGTTCATGGCCAAGGATGCGGTGTTCCGGCACAAGGTCAGCGGGCCACTTATGCGTGGTATGAAACACATCCCGGTCGACCGCTCGTCCGGGGCGGCGGCATACCAACTCGCCGTCGAGGCGCTGCGGGCTGGCGAGATCGTCGGGGTCTACCCGGAACGCACCATCTCCCGCTCTTTCGAGCTCAAGGACTTCAAGACCGGTGCCGTCCGGATGGCCCAGGATGCGGACGTGCCGATCCTGCCGACGATCGTCTGGGGCGCCCAACGGGTCTGGACCAAGGATCATCCGAAACGGATCGGGCGCACGAAGATCCCGATCCATGTCGCGATCGCGCCGCCGATGACGGTGTCTCCCGGCGAGGATCCCGGCGTCGCGACCGCTCGGCTCAAGCAGGTCATGAGTGAGCTGCTGGAACGGGTGTGGTCCGTCTACCCGCCGGTGTCCGAGGCCGAGCAGGTCTTCGTGCCGAAGCGGCTCGGTGGGCGGGCACCGTCGATCGAGGAGGCGGTCGAGATCCGCCGGGCCGAGTTGGAACGCAGAGGCCAGCCTCCGGAGTGGGCCTGAGCAGTGGCCCGGTCTCGTGGGCCGGAAGGCCCGCCACCGCCTCCGGCGGTGCAGAAGATCCGCGTGCGCTACGCCAAACGGGGCCGGATGCGGTTCAGCTCGACGCGAGACTTCCAGCGAGCGCTCGAGCGCGCACTACGCCGAGCCGACGTGCCGATGGCCTTCAGCGCTGGTTTCCATCCCCATCCGAAGATCTCGTATGCCAATGCCGCGGCCACCGGAGCCGCCAGCGAGGCCGAGTACGTCGAGCTCGCGCTGGCCCGGCGGGTTGATCCGGCCGCATTGCGGGTCGCTCTCGACGCCGCGCTGCCTCAGGGCCTCGATGTGATCGCGGCGATCGAGGCACCTCCTGGCGCGTTGGCTGCCCGCCTCGAGGCCAGCGAGTGGCAGCTGTGTTTTCCCGGGGTCACCGGTCCGGAACTGGCTAGCGCCGTCGCCGTTTTCGAGCAGCAGGACCGGGTCGAGGTCACCCGGATCCGCAAGGCCGGGCCACGGACCTTCGACGTCCGAGGCGCTGTGCTGCAAATCGAAACGGGGGAGGCCGGCGACCCGCGGGTGGACGCCGGGCTGCCCAGCCCGGCCGGGTGTGGGATAATCCGTATGGTCGTACGGCATACCACACCGGCCGTGCGCCCCGACGATGTCCTGACCGCGCTGCGTGCAGTTGCCGGGCTGGGGCTGCCGACACCACCCTTGGTGACGCGGCTGGCCCAAGGCCCCCTGCGTGACGGTGGAGCGCGGGTGGCCGATCCATTGGCCGATACTGAGGACGATGTCGGTGTCGACGTGGTGGCGCGCATCCCGCGCGAGCCGACCGAGACATAGCGAGATGACTTCCGTCCCGCCGCAACCGCGACGAGGACGACGCACACCGCGCGCCGCGGTGACGTGGGGCCTGTCGGCCTGGGGTGGCCGTTGCCGGGCAGCGACGAGAGGACGCCTGCGATGGCATCTGATGACGACGGATCCGGACTGCTCGGCCCCGCCGACCGCTCGGACATCGAGACCCCTGAGTTGCAACCGGCGACCGTCGAGCTACTCTCCGAGGCGCTCACCCTGACGGTGCCGACCGCCGGGTCAGGCGAGGCCACCGCGCCCGCCGCACCCACTGACGAGCACGCTGACGAGCAGACCGAGGCCGAGCAAGGCACCCGAAAGCCGGCCAAGAAGACCACTAAACGAACTGCGCGGAACGGAACTCGAGCCGACACTACGGCGGCATTCGACGACCCGCCTCAGACAGAGGCCGACCAGCAGTCCGTTCCGGGGATCGACGCTGCGTCGACCCGCAAGCGAGCCACCCCCAAGAAGAAGGTGGCCCCACCGCTGTTCGAGGCTGCTGACACCGCGGCCGACACGGCCACGGACGTGCAACAGCAAACGGGTTCCGGTGGTCACGAGTCCGAACCGTCCGAGCCGACCGAGCAAACCGAGCAGACCGGGGCTGAGCCGCCACCGAGCTCGGGCTTGTCGCTGCTGTTCCAGCCACCGGCTGCGGTTCCGGCTCGCCCGGCCCGGTCCCGGAAGCGGACCACACCGGCGGTTGATCCCGACGTTCCGGCCAAGGCGCCGGAGCCCACTGACGACGACGGGGCGGGGGCCGAGCGCTCGGAGAGGCTCGTCGAGGCCGGTGACGACGCGGATCACGGCGACGAGCCAGGCGACGGCAGCGCCGTTCGCCGTCGTCGTCGTGGCGGCCGCGGTCGTCGCGGTCGCGGCGGGGACGCCGGCGTCGAGAGCGACGATGAGCCCAGCACGGACGCGGACGGGACGGCCGAGTCATCCACCCGTCCTGACGCCGACACCGGCGCCGACGCCCTCGCCGAGAGCACGACTCGGCGCCGCACCCGCCGCCGCCGTCGCGGTGGCAGTGCCGACGAGGTCGAGGAAGCCCCAGGAGTGGTGACCAAGGTGCGTCAGCGCCGCGACGAGGTCGTCGGTGTCCGCGGCTCGACCCGATTGGAGGCCAAGAAGCAGCGCCGCCGGGAGGGCCGGGAGGCCGGGCGTCGTCGCCAGATCATCACCGAAGCCGAGTTCCTGGCCCGCCGGGAAAGCGTCGAACGGCTCATGGTGGTGCGCAACCTGGAGGGCCGCACCCAGATCGGTGTCCTCGAGGACGACGTGCTGGTCGAGCACTACGTCTCACGCGAGACCAATGCCTCGATGGCCGGCAATGTCTACCTGGGCAAAGTGCAGAACGTCCTGCCGTCCATGGAAGCTGCGTTCGTCGATATCGGCCGGGGACGTAACGCTGTGCTCTACGCAGGCGAGGTCAACTGGGACGCTGCGGGCCTCGAGTCGGGGGCGCCCAGGCGGATCGAGAATGCTCTCGAATCGGGCCAGGCGGTGCTTGTCCAGGTGACCAAGGACCCGATGGGTCACAAGGGCGCCCGGTTGACCTCGCAGGTCTCGCTGCCCGGTCGATTCCTCGTCTACGTGCCGGACAGCTCGATGACCGGGATCTCCCGCAAACTGCCCGACACCGAGCGGGCACGCCTCAAGCGGATCCTGCGTCAAGTGGTCCCGGAAGGCGCGGGTGTCATCGTCCGGACGGCTGCCGAAGGCGCGTCGGAGGAAGAGCTGCGAGCCGACGTCGAACGACTGACCAAGACCTGGGAGCAGATCCAGGCCAAGGCCCAATCGACGGGCAAGAAGAAGGGTGCGGTCCCGGCCTTGTTGCACGGTGAGCCGGATCTCACCGTCCGAGTCATCCGGGACGTCTTCAACGGGGACTTCGCCAAGCTCGTGGTTGCCGGCGAACGGTCATGGAACGAAGTGCACGACTACGTCACGTCCGTGGCTCCTGACCTGACCGAGCGATTGGTCCGCTGGACCGGTGACGAGGACGTCTTCGCTCACTACCGCATCGACGAACAGATCGCCAAAGCCATGGACCGCAAGGTCTGGCTCCCTTCGGGTGGGTCACTGGTCATCGACCGCACGGAAGCGATGACCGTCATCGACGTCAACACCGGCAAGTTCATCGGTGCCGGCGGCAACCTCGAGGAGACCGTCACCCGGAACAACATCGAGGCAGCCGAGGAGATCGTGCGGCAACTGCGGTTGCGGGACATCGGCGGGATCATCGTCATCGACTTCATCGACATGGTGCTCGAATCCAACCGCGACCTCGTCGTGCGCCGACTGCTCGAGTGCTTGGGCCGGGATCGGACCAAACACCAAGTCGCCGAGGTCACCTCGCTGGGTTTGGTCCAGATGACCCGTAAACGGGTCGGGTCGGGTCTGTTGGAGGCGTTCTCCGAGCCGTGCGCGGCCTGCTCCGGGCGCGGCTACCTCGTGCACTCCGAGCCTGTTGAGGCGCAGAACACCGACCAGTCCGGTCAGAGCGGGGGCGGCCGAAACCGACGTCGACGTGGTTCCGATGTGGCACCCGAGCGCGACAAGCCAGCAGCCGCGCCGAGCGGGCCGACCCCGGCACAGATCGCCGCTGCGGCGCATGCTGCTGCGGTCAAGAGCGCCGCCCGCAACGAGACCGAAGAAAACGAGACCGAGGAAACGGCCGAACCCTCCGTGGCCAACACTGGGGCCAACACTGGGGCGAACACAGCGGCCGACGCGACTGCCGACACGACGGCTAGCACAGTAAGTGGCGGCCCTGCCCACGACCCGGACGGGGCGTCCGGCGAGGCTGCGCACGCCGACGGTGCCCCGAAAGCCGGATCCGAGACGCCGAGCGAACCCGAGGCGGGAACCGCCACGACCGACACCGAGCCGACGCCACCGACGAAAGAGACGCCACCAATCGCAGCGACCAGCGTTGACAAGGCAGTCGAGCACGACCCGGCACCCGAGATCGGTGGTTCTACGGCACCCCCGCGACGCAGACGCCGTGGCCGGGTCGTGGCTCCGGCGGGTCCACCCCGCACCAGCGAAACCTGACGACCCGGCACACTGCCGGGGTGCCAACCCGGCGTTTGCCGACGCGCACAGGTCGCCGGTACGATCAGACGTTGGTGCGCCCACCGATCTGTGCCCCTGTGATCCTGCAGGCTGCTACGTGACGGTTCCGAGAGCGCGTGCCCCCGTGAGATGGAAGTGAGTTGGACGTGTACGCGATTGTGCGTGCTGGCGGTCGCCAGGAGAAGGTCGCCGTGGGTGACCTCGTGCTCATCGACAAGGTGGCCGGTGCCCCCGGCGACGAGATCACTTTGCAGCCGGTGCTGCTCGTCGACGGCGATACCGTGACGAGCGACCAGGCCACCCTGGCGAAAGCCAGCGTGTCGGCCGAGGTGGTCAAGCTCGGCAAGGGCCCGAAGATCACGATCATGAAGTTCAAGAACAAGACCGGCTACCGCAAGCGTCAGGGCCACCGCCAGGCGCTCACCCAGGTCAAGATCACCGGCATCACGGCCTGAGAAGGAGAGACCACCATGGCACACAAGAAGGGCGCATCCTCGACTCGCAACGGCCGCGACTCCAATGCCCAGCGGCTGGGTGTGAAGCGCTTCGGCGGGCAGGTCGTCAACGCTGGCGAGATCCTCGTCCGCCAACGTGGCACGCACTTCCACCCAGGCGACGGTGTCGGCCGAGGCGGCGATGACACCCTCTACGCACTCGTGCCCGGCGCAGTCCGGTTCGGTACGCGCCGCGGCCGCAAGACAGTCAACATCGACATGGCCGAGAGTGACCAGAGCGACTGAGCCCTGATCGGCACTGAGCTGAGATGACGTGCGGGGCGGGCCGATGGCGGCCCGCCCTCGGCGTTTCCAGGCCTGGCGTTCGCTTGGCCGATGAGGAGGCTTACCGATGGCGACCACGTTCGTCGACCGTGTCGTCGTGCACGTCGCGGCCGGCAACGGCGGCAACGGCGTCGCGTCGGTACGCCGGGAGAAGTTCAAACCACTCGGTGGGCCGGACGGCGGCAACGGCGGCCGCGGCGGCTCGGTGATCCTGCGGGTCGACCCACAGGTCACGACACTGCTGGACTACCACCATCGCCCGCACCAACGAGCCGGATCGGGCGCGCCGGGAGCCGGTGACGAGCGCAGCGGGGCGGACGGTGCCGACCTGGTGCTGCTCGTGCCGGAGGGCACTGTCGTCAAGGACGACTCGGGGCAGGTCCTCGCCGACCTGGTCGGCATGGGCACCGAGCACGTCATCGCCCGGGGTGGTCGCGGTGGGCTGGGCAACAAGGCGTTGGCCTCGCCCCGCCGCAAGGCTCCCGGTTTCGCGTTGCTCGGTGAGCCCGGCCAGAGCTTCGACATCGTGTTGGAGCTCAAGACCCTCGCCGACGTCGGGTTGATCGGGTTTCCGTCCGCGGGCAAGAGCTCACTCGTGTCGGTGCTCTCGGCCGCTCGTCCCAAGATCGCCGACTATCCGTTCACGACGCTCGTGCCCAACCTCGGCGTGGTGACTGCTGGCGACGAACGGTTCACGATCGCTGACGTGCCCGGGCTGATCCCCGGAGCCCACGAGGGCCGGGGGCTCGGTCTGGAGTTTCTGCGGCACATCGAACGGTGCTCGGTGCTCGTGCACGTCATCGACTGCGCCACCCTGGAGCCGGGCCGTGACCCACTCACCGACCTCGAGGTGCTCGAGCGTGAGTTGTCGCTCTATGTGCCTGACGAAGCGCTTGGCGACCGACCGCTGTCGGAACGCACCAGGGTGGTCGTGCTCAACAAAGCCGACGTGCCCGAGGCCCGGGAGCTGGCCGAATTCGTGCTCGCCGAGCTGCAGGCTCGAGGCCATGAGGTGCACATCGTGTCGGCGGTCGCGCGCACCGGGCTACGCGAGCTCGTCTTCTCGTTGGCGCGGCACGTGCGTGCGGCCCGGGAACAGGTCGATGACATCGTCCGGCCACGAATGGTGTTGCGCCCCAAAGCCGTTGACGACTCGGGTTTCGATGTGCGGCGCGAGCCGACCCCGGCCGGCCCGGCATACCGGGTCATCGGCGACCGGCCCACCCGCTGGGTGCACCAGACCGACTTCACCAACGACGAAGCGGTCGGCTACCTCGCCGACCGGTTGGCTCGCCTCGGTGTCGAGGACGCTCTCGTCGAAGCCGGTGCGGTCGCCGGTGACACCGTGCTCATCGGGCCCGGGGACGACGCGGTGGTCTTCGACTGGGAACCCACCGTGAGCACCGGTGCCGAGTTGCTCGGCCCCCGGGGCACCGACCTACGACTGCAGGAACCCGGTCGGCCCACCCGCGAGGACAAGCGCGAGCGGATGCGTGATCGGTATGCCGCGCGCGCAGCCACCCAAGCCGAGCTGGCGGCCGAGCGCCGGGCTGACCGGCAGGCCGACCACGAGTCCGACGAGCCGGATTAGACTGATCTCCCGTGCCCCGATCCGCTGTCGCCCGGGCCCGCCGCCTGGTCGTCAAGGTAGGGTCCAGCTCGCTCACCGGCCCTGACGGTGGGCTGGATGTCGCGCGGCTCGTCGCGCTGGTCAACGCGATATCAGCTCGGATGCAGGCCGATCCGGCGACTCAGATCGTGCTCGTCTCTTCCGGTGCCATCGCGGCCGGTATGCCGTTGCTCGGACTACGCCGACGGCCTCGTGACCTGGCGACCCAGCAAGCTGCCGCGAGCGTCGGTCAGGGAGCCTTGGTCGCGGCATACCAGCAGGCATTCGCTGCTCACGGGGTCACGGTGGGCCAGGTGCTGCTCACCATCGACGACGTCACCCGGCGCACCCACTATCTCAACGCCCGGCGCACCTTGGAACGACTGCTCGAGCTGGGCAGCTTGCCGGTGATCAACGAGAACGACACCGTCGCCACCCAGGAGATCCGGTTCGGCGACAACGACCGGTTGGCAGCGCTGGTGACCCACCTCGTGCACGCCGACGCTTTGCTGTTGCTTTCCGACGTCGACGCCCTCTATGACGGCCCCCCGAGCTGGCCGGGTGCCAAGCGGGTGCCGATCGTGCGGGGCGTGTCCGACCTTGCCGACGTCGTCGTTGCCGGCTCCGGCAGCCAGGTCGGCACCGGGGGGATGGCGACCAAGGTCGAAGCGGCCACGATCGCCAACTCGGCCGGCATCCCGGCTCTGCTCACGTCGGTCGACCAGATACATCCGGCGCTGAGTGGTGACGATGTCGGCACGGCCTTCGTGCCGGGTCCGCGTCGTCCTCCGTCCCGGTTGCTCTGGTTGGCCCACGCCACCAGTCCCCAGGGCCGGCTCATCCTCGACGATGGCGCCGTGCAAGCCGTCGTGATCCGGCGCAAGTCGCTGTTGCCGGCGGGGGTGACGGCAGTCCGGGGGCACTTCGTCGGCGGCGACCCAGTCGACGTGTGCGACCCATCCGGGCGGCCGGTCGCTCGCGGCTTGGTCAACTACGGATCCGACGAGCTCCCACCCCTGCTGGGCCGGTCCACTCGCGAGTTGGGTCGGGAATTAGGCCCTGAATACCAACGTGAGGTCATCCACCGCGATGACCTTGTGGTGCTCGGCCGATAGCAACCGGAGCTCGGCCGGGACGGGTGATGACGACTGCGGATCGCCGGGACCGTACCGGGCGGGTGCCTGCGGACGGCGGCATACCCTAGAAGCATGGCCGATATCGACCCCACCGTTGTCGCTGATGTTGCCGCCGTGGCCGCGGCGTCCCGCCGGGCCGCCCACCGTCTGGCCCTGCTGACCCGAGCGGACAAGGACCGGGCTTTGTATGCCGTGGCCGACGCTCTGGACGCATCGGTTGCCGAGGTGGTTGCGGCCAACGCCGACGACCTCCGGCGTGGCCGGGATGCGGGGATGGCCGACGGACTGCTTGACCGGCTGCTGCTCGACCCGGCCCGGATAGCCGACATCGCGGCCGCGGTGCGCGAGGTTGCCGGATTGCCCGACCCGGTCGGCGAGGTGGTGCGGGGTTCGACCCTGCCCAACGGCTTGGATATCCGTCAGGTGCGGGTGCCGATGGGGGTTGTCGGCATGATCTACGAAGCCCGGCCCAATGTCACCGTCGACGCTGCTTCATTGGGGCTCAAGAGCGGCAACGCCGTGATCCTGCGCGGCGGGTCGGCAGCTGCGTCGTCAAACCGGGCGTTGGTCGGCGTGGTGCGTGGAGCCCTGGCCGCCTGTGGACTGCCCGAAGCGGCCGTCGCCCTGCTCGAAGGCGGGCACGACGCAGCTCGGGCGCTGATGACCGCGCGTGGGCACGTCGACCTGGTGATTCCCCGAGGAGGAGCAGACCTCATCCGCACCGTCGTGCTGGAGTCGACCGTGCCGGTCATCGAGACCGGCACCGGCGTCAACCACGTCTACGTCGATGCGGACGCCGATCTCGACAAGGCGCTGGCGCTCGTCGTCAATTCCAAGACCCAACGGCCCAGTGTTTGCAACGCGGCCGAGTCGCTGCTCGTGCACGAGGCGATCGCCGAGCAGTTCCTGCCAAAGGTGCTGACCGCCCTCTCGGGCGCCGGGGTGGTCCTGCATGTGGCACCCGAGGTGCGCCGTCACGCCGAAGCCGTCGGTGCGGCATTCCAGCTTGCCTCCGAAGCCGACTACGCCACCGAATGGCACCGGCTCGAGATGAACGTGCGGACCGTCCCCGGCTTCGACGAGGCGATCGAGCACATCCGCACCAACGGCACCATGCACACCGAGGTCATCGTCACCGAAAGCCGTTCGGCAGCAAGGCGGTTTACGGCAGAGGTCGATGCTGCTGCCGTCATGGTGAATGCGTCGAGCCGGTTCACCGACGGAGGCCAGTTCGGCATGGGAGCCGAGATCGGCATCTCGACACAGAAGCTGCATGCACGTGGGCCGATGGCGTTGCCGGAGCTCACCACGACGAAGTGGATCGTCGAGGGCGACGGTCAACTCCGGGTCTGACGCGTGTCGGCGTGCGAGTCGAAGGCGACGAAGTACGCGGGTCGGCCTTGGAGCTGGGTATACATCCTTCCCACGTATTCGCCGAGGATGCCCAGACACATGAGCTGAAGGGCACCGACTCCGGCCACGGCGAGCACGGTGGAGGTCCACCCAGGGATCACTGTGCCGTTGCGGGAGGCGATGACGAGGGCGAAGCTGGCCAGCAGGGTCAGGGCCGCGCCGCCCAGCCCGAGATAGGTGGCCAACCGCAACGGGACCAGTGAGAAGCCGGTCACCGAATCGACCGAGAGCCGCAGCATCTTGAGGAACGGGTATTTCGACGTGCCCGCGGCCCGCTCATCGCGACGGTATTCGACACTGGCCGATGGGAACTCCAAGGCCGGAACGACGAAGCGAAGCACCCGGTTGTGGTCCGGCAGCGAATTGATCGCATCGACGGTGGCCCGGGACATGAGCCGGAAGTCGCCGGCGTTGCTGTGGGCCGCCGTGCCCGAGATCCGCCGGATCACCCTGTAGAACAGTCGGGCGGTCGTGCGTTTGAAAACGGAGTCGGTGGAACGGTCGCTGCGCACGCCGTAGACGACATCGGCGTTCTCAGCTCGGGCGATGTCCACCATGTCGGCGATGAGCTCCGGCGGGTCCTGCAGGTCGGCGTCGATGGTCACGACGTAGTCGCCACGTGCCAGCGCAAGGCCAGCCGAGATGGCTGCCTGATGACCGGCGTTGGCGCGCAGCCGCACGATCCGGAGTTGATCCCATTCCCGGCTCATCCGCTGCAGTAGCGCAGGGGTGAGGTCGTCGCTGCCGTCGTCGACGCAGAGCACTTCGTATGTGGTGTCAAGCCCGTCGAGCACCGGGCGCAGCCGTTCGGCGAGCAGGGGCAGCACCTCCTGCTCGTTGTAAACCGGGATGACCACGGTCAGATCGACGACCATGTGTCTAGCGTAGGCGCCCCACCCGGCGAAGCCCGTTTACGGGAGTGCTGTGCCGGCCGGCCGGGTGAACCCGCTAGCATTGACCCATGTCCGCGAGCGTGTTGCCTGCCCTGCTCCGAGCCGAGGGTGCCGCCGAGGCGCACCGGGAGATGCCGATGCCCCCGATGCTCTACGGCATCCTCGCGCTAGCGGCCTTGCTGCTGCTGTTGGCCCTGGTGTGGTCCTTCCGCGGCACGGCATACAAGGTGCGTGACCGGCACGCCGCCGACGGGGGCCAGCACTGAGCCGACGGATCGGAGTGATGGGTGGCACCTTCGACCCCATCCATCACGGTCACCTCGTAGCCGCCAGCGAGGTACAGGCGAGCTTCGATCTCGACGAAGTGGTCTTCGTGCCCACCGGGCAGCCGTGGCAGAAGAGCCACCGGGAGGTCGCTGCCGCGGAGCATCGCTACCTCATGACGGTCATCGCAACGGCATCCAACCCCAGGTTCACCGTGAGCCGGGTCGATATCGACCGTGGCGGGCCGACCTACACCATCGACACACTGCGTGACCTACGCAGCCAACGACCGGACGAGGAGATCTATTTCGTCACCGGAGCCGACGCGCTTGCCCAGATCCTGACGTGGAAGGACGTCGACCAGTTGTGGGAGTTGGCGCACTTCATCGGGGTGACCCGGCCCGGGCACGAGCTGTCCGACCAGGATCTGCCGACCGAGGGAGTCACGTTGCAGGAGGTGCCGGCCCTGGCGATCTCCTCGACCGACTGCCGGCAGCGGGTGGGCCGGGGGGAGCCGGTGTGGTATCTCGTGCCCGACGGCGTCGTGCAATACATCGCCAAACACCGGCTTTACACCTCGGGGGCGCTGCCGGCCGTTACGGCTCGCACCGAGAAAGTCGGATGCTCTGACCCGCCTCACGGGGGCCCGGACTCGGACTCGATCGCGGTGAGGACCACGTGACTGCCACCGACTACGCCGTCACTTTGGCCCGGGCCGCCGCCGCTGCGGCGGCTGACAAGAAGGCTGCCGACATCGTCGCGATCGACGTCTCCAGTCAGCTCGCCCTCACGGACATCTTTGTGCTGCTCTCGGCGACCAACGAACGCCAGATCGGTGCGATCGTCGATGCGGTCGAGCGTCGGCTGCGTGAAGTGGGATGCAAGCGACTGCGATCCGAAGGTGGCCGCGACGACCGCTGGGTGCTGCTCGACTTCGGTGACATCGTCGTCCACGTCCAGCATGAAGAGGAACGGGAGTTCTACCAGCTCGAACGCTTGTGGCGGGACTGCCCCGCGCTGGATCTGCAGCTGGACGTCGTCCAGGCCCCCGACTCTGCGGGTCCGGACACCTGATGCCGACCCGGATGAGTGGTTTCGCACCGGTCGAGGCGCGTCGGCTTGTGCTCGTGCGACACGGACGCACCGCCTGGAATCTGGCACGGCGCGCTCAAGGGCATACGGACATCCCACTCGACGAGGTCGGTCATGCGCAGGCTCGCCGGATGGCACCGCTCGTAGCCGATATGCGACCGGCCCGGATCTGGACCTCCGATCTGGCACGCGCCGCCCAGACGGCCGCCTACATCGGTGAGTGCGCCGATCTGCCGGTCGAGACCGACCGGCGGCTGCGGGAATACTCAGTGGGGGAGCGGACAGGGCTCACAAGGGCTGAATTCGCTGAGCGGTTCCCGCGGGAGTATGCAGCTTGGGCCGGCGAGGACGAGACCGTGCTCCTGCCGGGGGCCGAGTCGACCGCCGACGTGTTGGCCCGGATGGTCCCGGCTCTACGCGGATTCGTCGCGGCGTTGACACCCACTCAGGTCGGGGTGGTGGTCACGCATGGGGCGTGCCTGCGGGCGGCCATGCTGGAGTTGGTCGACCTGCCGCGGTCGGCAGATGCCGCCTTCGCCACGATGGGCAACTGCACATGGACCGTGCTGCAGGAGACCGAGCTCGGCGGACGGCTGCGGATCGCCGGCTACAACGAGGGCGTCCAGGGACACGATTTCTCATCCGACGACGAGGTTGGCTAAGATTGGAGGGTTGTCCGGCAGGCCGGACACGGGGCTGTGGCGCAGCTGGTAGCGCACCTCCATGGCATGGAGGGGGTCAGGGGTTCGAGTCCCCTCAGCTCCACTCCACGCACAAGGCTCGGACCGTTGCCATCGGAAACGTTGGTCGAGGTTCGGGCCTTGTTGCTGTCTTGGGCCCAGGTCAGGGCGTTGGCGTTGACTTGCGGATCGAGGAGCATCTCGAAGGGCCGGTTGTGCTCGACGCGCAGTTCGTGGTCTTCGTCGATGAGGACCTTGATAGAGAAGGCTTGGTTGCACAGCTGCGGGTTGGTGTCGTCGCAGCGGGTGTAGGTGTCGGCGTAGTTGACGAGTAGCCCGAGGGCGTCGTCGAGGTGGGCTGTGGCGTCGGCGTGGTCGCCGTGATGGGGGTCGATGCGGCGGTTGGTGGTGTCGAGTTCGGCCAGGATGCGGTCTTGTTCTTGTTTGAGGACGGGTAGCGGGACTGCGTCGGCGCAGTGGGCTTGCATGAGCCGGTCTTGCTCCTGTTCGAGTCGGTCGCGGTTGGCGGTGAGTCGGTTCAGTTCGTCGGTTTCGGTTGCCATGAGCCGGTCGAACTCGTGGTGGAGCATCCCGGCGAGGGCTTCTTGTTCGGGCCGAACCCCTGCGTGTGGGTCGTCATCGTTGCCTCCACGAGGTCGCTTACGAGGTTGTTCTATCGGTTCTCGAGGTACTTGGAGAGCTGGTCCAAGGTGGCGCCCAGTCCCTCGCGGGTGCCTTCGACAATGTCGTCGCCGATGTAGGAACAGACCTGGGAGACGACAGTGAGGCGGGTGCCCTTGGTGCTGGGGTCCAGCTGCCAGCTGACCAGTGAGACGGCGACGGGGTCGGTGCCCATCGTCATGCTCTCCAGGTAGACGATGCGGGTGTCCTTGTCGATCTCGACGTATCGCACCTGCCCGTCCATCTCGGCCTGCCCCGTGGGCCCGCACTTGAACTTGTCGGTGCCGTTCTTGCGGAACGAGCCGTCGCTGTAGACCATCTCCTGGCCTTCGGGGGCGACCCACTCGGTGCGGGCGTCGAGGTCGGCGTAGGCGGCGAAGACCTCCTCCGGTGGCGAGGTGAGGTCGCGGGTGAGCTCGACTGTGCTGTGCGTCAGAGCCTGGGTGGCCATGAAGTGTCCTTTCCGGCGCTTGGCTGTCGCGCCAACCTATCGGGGCTGCTGGGCTTGGCAGTTCCGCTGGCGTGCCACGAGCGCTGGCCGCGTCCACCGCCGGTTGTGACGTGGTGCGTGCATTTCCCGGGCGGTCTCTTTCCGTTGCGGGAGAAGGTGCTGTCCCTCGGCCGAACGTGGTGAGTAGGGGATGTCCGGCCTGGTCATGACGTGTGCACGAGGCTAGGTGGACTCTGCGTGGGGCAAGTGGAGTGAACGGGTGT
This sequence comes from Actinomycetales bacterium, assembly GCA_002748155.1. GTDB lineage: Bacteria > Actinomycetota > Actinomycetes > Actinomycetales > Dermatophilaceae > Phosphoribacter. The sequence continues at coordinate 25,322 of PDRO01000013.1, forward strand.
TCTCCCGCACCGCTTGGCCAGAGATGCTGGAAAAGAGAGTCCCTGGGGTTATCTCGGATGAATCTTGGCCGGTGGTTGACGTCTGGACTTCTTAGCGGCTCCGTAGTAGCTAGTGAACTCATTCAGAAGCGCGCCATTGGTCGAAATGGAAGCCTGGGGGTCGGTTCACCAAATTCCGTCAGCCTTCCCCAACGGCAGCCCAATTGCATTCAGAGGTCTATTTGAGGACGAAGTGCTAGTTGAAACAACGAAGCGTCTTGCGCTGCTGGATCGGTATGGCCGAGTCTTTGCTCGCACATTCGGGCTGGCGATTATCTAGGCGTGTTGTGCGACTATTGACGTAACCCAGCGGAGTTGGCTGCGCCCAAGATTTCGTAAAGGCGTCGAAAGAGAAATATCCAGGCTGGGGTGCGCGGAGTTAATTGCGTCAACTAGATCATCCGGGCTGGGTATCTTGATCTGATCACTCCGAGCACTGAGGGCCGCTTCTTCGAAAGTGACGTCATTGAGAAACTCGGATACGATCGACGGGTTGGTAGTGGGCCGGCCTTCGACAATCGTGACTCCCGGAGCTGGCTGGTTTCTCAATGTCTTTAGCACCCACTTGTAGAAGTAGTCACCTTGGAGCGCACGCTGTCCTACCTCTGAGGCTACATCTGGGTGCGAACTCCGGACAACTGCGTAGACGTAGCTGTCGGTGCGGTGGTGTAGTAGTGTGCTGAATAGGGCGGAGTCTGGTTGGCGCCTGAGGTCTATCACTGGTCCTCTGACACCCCCCGCTCTGGTTGCGATGTGCCTGGCTATTGATTCGAGTGGCGAGGCCTCAGACTCTTGTGAGGCATGCCCTCGCGTGTAGATCGCCGTCGAAGTGACGCGTTCACGTGCCTTCTTACTTCGTGAAGTCGGTTGGAGAACGTAGAGATCGCTTCGCGATCCAATCGCCTGAGCTCCATGATAGGCATTAAACTTAGGCAGCAATTCCGTGACCGTGAAACCAAGACGAAGAACTTCCCGCTGCACCTTGTGGCCGAGAAGTGGCATGTGCTGCGCGTATCCATAGACCATGATTCCTCTTCCCGTGACGAGCGATTGCAGTGACTGCAAGCCGCGCGCCAGAAAGAGGGCGACCCCTTCGGGGCTGTACGGGGGATCCGTGACGAAGACATCGTACCTCTGACTAAACTCGGCAGGGAGCTCTGAGCGTAAATCAGAGAATCGCAGAGTGGTAGGATTGGTGCCACGGAGGTTCAGTTCGGCAAGATGCTGGAGAAGCGATTCATCAACGTCAACCACACCGATTTCAGTTCGTGGTGATATCATCGAAACGGCGACGCTCGTGAGATCGTGATCTCCGATGAATACAACCTTGATGCGTTCAAGGTCGTAGGCCGACTGGAGATATAGGGCGCGGCGCGCGGCAGTCAGGGGAGTCGCTTGAACGTGGTCAAGAGATCTGTTCGGGGCAGGACCACTCTCGATGACCTGAGTCATCTGCTCCGCTAGTTCGTGGGCCCGTGCTTCCCAGGCATGTTTGATGCGCAAGCCATTTGGCGCAGTCGCATTGTCGCGGAGAATGCCGGCGAGTTGCTGGTCAACGAGGTAGCATCCGTTGTGATTAGCTTGAATGTGGAGTTCCCTGAGAACTTTCTCTACGGTTCGTCGCGGTGTGCCGGTGTGCTCGACGATTCCTGGAACACTGGTTGTCCCGTTGACTAGACACCAGAAGATCTCCCTGACGGGCCTTGACGAAGGCTTCATCGATAGGAGTTGCGCTATTGTTTCCACACTGCTTGTTCCTATCTCGGCTCGAGCGTCAGCGTTGATTGGGGCATAGCCGGGTTGGTCTGAGCTATCTTATGGAGATTGCTGGGGTGATCAGAGAAATAGAGCATCAGTATCGTGTGTACCTCTCTGGGGGGACCTGGATGAACGCGGTTTTGACCCTACCGCGAGCGTGTGGCGCTTCTGTCTGCGGGGCGTGCGTATCCCGGTTTTGGCGTTCAAGGAGGTGTCTCACCCAAAGGTTGACAAGCAGGGCCCGGCCCCGGCTCATCGGAAGGAGCTTCGGAGCTGTTGTGCGGCGGCCAGGTCGAGAGGCGTGGTATCGACGACTTCGGTCATGTGCTGGTAGTCACAGCCCGCCGCGCGGCCACGGCTCCGCGGTGGGCGAGGACGCATCGGTTTCGGGTGGGCCAGCGCAACGGGTGTCGATCGCTCGGGTGTTGCTGGCCGACCCGCCGACCCTGATCCTCAACACGGCCACCGTGCTTGCTGGCCCGGAGCCAACAGATCCGGCGATTTGCTTCAACGCGGTTCCGTCTCAACAAAGCTCCCACCAGTGCGTGGTCCAGGTGGCCCGCCGCCTTAGTTTCGGTAGTGTAGTGCCGAAAGTATGATGGCGTGATCAGGGGATCGGCGCTGGGCCGGTATCGAAGGAGGTCTTGATGACGAAGGAGCCGCAGGATCGGGACTGGCAACTCGCCCTGGGTGATCACCAGGCACCCTCACCCGAGGAGCCGACCGCGATCGAGCAGGCGACACCGCAAGTGCCGCTCTTGCTCGCGACCGTCTTCCTCGCTTACCTCGGGCTGATGACCCTGAACCCGATCATCGCGCCACTGGCTCGTGAGGTCGGGCTTGCCGAATGGCAGATCGGAGTGACGATCAGCACTGCAGCGTTGATGGTGGTGCTGAGCAGTCCGGTCTGGGGTCGCGGCTCGCAATCCTGGGGTCGCAAGCCGGTCCTGGTTGCGGCGCTCGGGATTGCCGTCATAGTGATGGTCGGTTTCACGATCGTCTCCGCGCTCGGAATGCAGGGCTTGCTCCCGGCCGGGGTGTTGTTCGTCCTGTTCGTGTTGCTGCGCGGTGTCGGCATGGGTGCCGCGATCGCCGCGGTCCTGCCGACTGCACAGGCATACATCGCCGACGTCACCCCCGACGAGGCGACCCGCACGAAGGGCATGGCCGGCATGGGCGCAGTCCAAGGACTGTCGATGATCGGTGGTGCCTTGGTCGGCGGGGCGCTCGCCGGGGTCGGTCTGATCTGGCCCATCGCTGCCGTGCCCGTGCTCCTGGCCGTCGCCCTAGTCGTTGTCGCGACATGCTTGCGTCGTGAACCCCGACACGAGCTCATACCCCAACCAGCGAACGTCAGCCCGACCGACCCCCGGGTGTGGCCGTTCCTCGTTACGGGCTTCGGGATGTTCACCGCGCTCGGGTTCATGCAGGTCCTTATCGGCTTCGTCATTCAGGACCGCTTCGTGCTCAGCTCGGAGTTCACGGGGGTCGTGACCGGCGGCTCGTTACTCGCGGCGGGAATCGGCATGGTCGTCGCCCAAGGAGTCATCGTCCCCGCCAGCGGGTGGCCACCCGTGACGTTGCTGCGTGTTGGTACTGTCATCGCCTTCGTCGGGTACGCGTTGCTGATCCCCAACCTCGGTATGGTTCCGCTCGTCGTGGCAGTTTTCGTCGTCGGTTTCGGACTGGGGATCGCCATGCCCGGCTATACCGCCGGCCCGACTCTGCTCGTGCGTCGCGACGAACAAGGCAGCATCGCGGGCCTCGTTGGCGCGACCAACGGGCTCACCCTCATCGTCGCCCCCACGGCCAGCACCCTGCTGTACGGCGTGTGGGCGCCACTGCCGGTCATCGTCGGCGCCAGCATCATGGCTCTTGTCGCACTGTTCGTGCTCGTGCACCCCAAGTTCGGTCGCGCGATGGCGGTAGCGGGATGACTCCGAGCCCGGGTTTGGCCGCCCGATATCACTCATGAGCCGGACGCGCAGATCGCTATTCCATGACCGGTAGACCACGTGGGCGTCGGACGAGCGGACCCGTCAAGACCTCCACCGCCCGGATGGGACGCCCCCCTGTTCTCACCCGTGAAGTGATCGCCGACGCCGTCATCGACGTCGGTTTCACCGGTCTCACCGTCGCCGCCGTTCGTGACCGACTCGGCGTCGGGCAAACCACCCTCTACCGCTACGCCGCCGACCGCGACGAACTCGTCCGTATCGGTCTCAGTCATCTCCTCGAGCACGCCGCCTGGCCTTCCCGTGACGGCACTTGGCGCCACGTGCTCAGCCAGCACGCCCTCGCCCTGTGGCACCTTTGGGAGAGTCACCCCGGCTCCGCGACCGAAGCCGCGCGCGGCATACTGCCACTGGCCTCGATGCGCCTGGTCGATGATCTGTGCGCCATCTTGCTGCGGCAAGGATTCACCCCGTCCAACGCGATCCTTGCCTGCGACATGGTCTTCGACATGGTCATCGACAACCGACGCGCCATCGAAAACTACGACTTCAATGGATCAAATGCCGGTGCCCGATGCTTCCACGACTACTACCCGAACCAGATGGGATCCGATCGTGGGTATCCAGCCACCGATGACGAGCGGCGAGCCATCCACGCCGCGATCGAGCAGGCGTTCACCGCAGAACCACTCGCCTGGTTCACGAGAAAGCTCCACGTCGCCCTCGACGGAATCGAGCACACCCTGACAAGCTGCTCGTAGGATGCCCGGGGGCGATTGCGAGGCCATGCTCGACCAGTGCGACGCCGGTCAGCTTGGGAATCAGGATCCATCTCCGTATGACGCATCGACGTGCGAGCCGCCTGATCCCTGCCTGTTCACTATCTAAGCACCTGGTACTACACTAACCTCTTGCCCAATTCTTCCACCTGTTCATGCCAGGCTTTTCGTTGAGCATCTGTCGACTTTGTTACGCCAACTAGGGTTGTGATTCTTACCGGCTTTACGCCACAAATCCCCAGAATTGATCGCTTCATGGAATTATGGCCGGGCCTTCGATGCCTTAGCGCATAGTACCAATTCGGATTGTCGCTCGTTACAATTAACCGGGCCGACCTTCCTCTCAGCAGTCTTCGAGGCAGCGGCCTGTTCGCTTGGAACTCGAATGCAAGACCCGGCAAGAATAGTCTATCAATAAACCCCTTCAGTAGTGCGGGGTAAGTTCCCCACCAATTCGGGTAAACGAAGACTAAATGATTCGCCTCTTTTATCAGCTCCCACACCTTCTTCAGGTCCGGTTCCAGCTCAGTTCGTTTCCTATACCCATGCTGCAGTATTGGCGAAAACTCTAAGTCCGCAAGATTGACGATAGTGCAATCCGGCCCAGATTGATCCGCTCCCGCCTTGTATTTTTCCGCCAAGGAATGGCAGAAGCTCTCCCTGTCGGGATGACCATTGATTACTAGAACTCTTCTCATGTTCCACTCCGGTATGTATTCCATACGGTCGCAGTTGGCGAACACATGAGCACGGGTGTGTGCCCGCATTTACACTGCGGCCCCCGCGCACCTTCGCGTGAAGGCTTCAGCCGCGTTAGTCCCACACTATTTGTTCTCGGCCTCTCAGGTAATTATATCAGGCTCTTCCCAAAGGAAAGTGTGGTGACGGGGCTCCGCTGGTTGGGTGCGTGCGCACTTAGCCGCCAACAGCGCCTTTGGGATGAACCAGTATCCACTCCTTCATGATGCATCTACGCGCGAGCCGCCTGGTCCGTGTCCATTCCAGGAACCCCGCTTCCGGGATCGTCGCCTCCTACTCCACAGGCCGGCACGGACTCGGCTCACAACTCTGCGAGTGCGGGGATCAGCTCCCGTCCCATCGTTTCCAGGGGAATGCCCGTGTAGTCGTCGTAGACGTTGAAGATAGCGTGGGAGAAACCCATAGTGGCGAGTGGTTCGAGTTGCCGGACGAACTCGCTCGTGGGTTGCCCGCTGTGAATGAAGCCCGCAACCGTCTTTTCGATCTCGTCGTAGTCGCGGCCGAGGTTCTCACAATGGCACTTGAGCACATCAAGCTTGCGGGAGAGTTCGTCAGGACCGGCGAATGCGAACAGGTTGCACGCATCGGCGTATTGGGCGACCAGGTGCAACGTCGTCTTCTCGCCGCTGCCGCCGATGAGAATGGGCGGCCGCGGGGTGCTGAGCACCTGAGGGCTGTTGATGGGCTCGGCGAGCGTGAAGTGATCGCCTCGATACGGACTGCGATTTCCCGACTACATCTACAAGATGATGTGCAGCGTCTCCTCGAGTTGCTGGAATCGTTCTTTCAGGGGCGGGAACGGAAAGCCGAGACCCGACGAATCGCGCTCGGACCAACCCGCTCCGAGACCGAGCCAGGCGCGACCTTGTCACAACACGTCCAGCGTGGTGACTGTCTTCGCCAGGAGGCCGGCGCTTCGGTAGTGGATCCCGGTGACCAAAGTGCCGAGTCGGGTCCGTTCGGTGACGGCTGCCAGATAGGCCAGCGTTGAGTACCCCTCGAGCATGGCGTTGTCGACGGGGCCGATCATCGGTTCGAGCTGGAAGAAATGGTCCACGACCCACACCGTGTCGAAGCCTGCGGCGTCCGCTGCATTCCCGATCGTGCGCAGGTGCGATGCGATGTCGCTGTCGCCGCCGGGCCAGGTGAAGTTCGCGATTTGCAGGGAAACCTCCATCACAGAACCGCCTCGGGTCGGATACGGGCAAGGTGCCGACGGACAAGCTACCCGAGTTGCTCGTCGCTGCTCACTGGATCAATAGTTGACGTCCTCGCCTTGCACGAGGTGCGCGGCATACTCACGGGTTCGGGCTTGTCGACAGCGCCCGCCGGCTCAGCCATGACGCTGCGGTGCTCGTTGATGACGCCGGTCGATGACCGGCCGCCTGGCTGGCGAGTCGGCGTCACATCCGGTCGGTCGGCTCGTAGCTCTCGGGGTGGGCGGGAGTGCGTAGCACCGGCCGGGAACGCCGCGCGTGCCAGGCCCAAGCGGCCCAGGCGGCGAGGCTGAAGCCGAGCGCTGTGACCGTGAGGCTCGGCATCCGGGCGCTGACCAGCGGTACGACGGCTCCGGCGACCACCGCGTTGAGCGAGGTGTTCGTGAAGGACTGTAGCGACGACAGAGTGCCTCGATGGCGTGGTGACAGATCGAGCAAGGCGAGGGTGACGATCGGGTAGACGAGTGCGATACCCAGGCCGGTGGTTACCGGGGCGAGAAGCAGCCACGGCAGCTGGTGCACGCCGATGGAGCTCAGCGTCAGCTGCACCACGGCGCCCGCGGCGGCGATCGCCAGACCTGCGGAAATGAAGTGGGTGGGCCGGAAACGGCCGGCCAGCCGCCCGGTCAACCAGGACCCGGTGATCATCGCCGCGACGATCGGCACGAAGAGCCACCCGAACTCCTGCTCACCAAGCCCCAGGTGCGTCAGCACGATGACCGGCGCAGCGCTGATGTAGGTAAACAACGCCGCGAAGTTCAACGACGACACCGCGAGCAGGCGGCGCACACCGGGATTGCGGACCGCAGATGTCAGGGCGCCAAGAAGAGCTCTGGGCTGCACGGGGGTGCGGTTCTCCGCGGGGTGCGTCTCGGGGAGCAGCGCCACGACAGCCGCGACCAAGACCAGGCCCATCCCGGCGAGGAACCAGAAGACCGATCGCCAACTCGACCACCCGAGAAGCCAGCCCCCGACGATTGGTGCGGCCGCGGGGGCGAGCCCGAAGATCATCGACATGTGCGCGATAGCGCGTTGGGCGGGTTCACCGGTGAAAACATCACGCACGACGGTGCGACTGACGACCATGCCGGCTCCGGCGACCAATCCCTGCAGGCCGCGAGCGACGAGCAACCATGTCATGGACGGGGCAAGGGCGCAGAATGCGGACGTGGCTGCGAACGACAGCAGTCCCCAGATCATCACCGGGCGTCGGCCGAGGGCATCCGAGAGTGGGCCGTGCAGCAGGCTCATCACGGCGAAACTCACCATGTAAATCGAGATCGTCTGCTGCACCGTGACCGGGTCGACGTCGAACTCGCGTTCGATCCCGGCGAAGCCAGGGAAGATCGTGTCGATGGTGAACGGCCCGATCATCGTCACGGCCGCGAGCAAGAAGACCAGCGAGCGCTCGGACAGCCGCCACCGCCCGGTGGTCGCGGGGGTAGTCGTCACGGATACAGGCTAGTGGCGGGTGGTGAGCCCCTCTCAGCGGGTTAGCGAGAGCGGCGCACCGAGCGAGCATCCAAAACGCGCGAAAACAGCATGGTGGCGCCGATGACTCGAATCAATTCTCTGGTTCCGCGGGAGCTCAACAACGACCAGGAGCGCAGCGCAGCCATTCTATAAATGCAGTCCGAAGGGTCAGAATATGGCGTAGGTCTTGACACGCGTACAGCTGCCGTTGTAGTCTGTTTACCTGTTCGAGCACCGCAAGTTATCATAAGTAAGGAGCCGATCATCAAGCCAACTGAAACCTCGCAATCGATGATCAAGGAAAGCGTCCTCGATGGGCTACCGGCCACGACGGACGCAACCACATCAAAAGTGGTCGTAAACAACTCCGTTCTTCGAGTCGTCTACTTCGCTTTCGGTGCTAACCAGGAGTTGACCGAGCACACCTCGCCCAGGGCCGTGGTCATGACGGTGCTCAGTGGGCAGATCGCCTTCACTGTGAGCGCTGAAGCGGCCACTCTGGATGCCGGCGACGTGATCTACTTGGCACCGAACGAGCCGCATTCGGTGAAAGCGATAACGGATTCGCACCTTCAACTGGTGATGGTCGACACCGAAGCATAGGCTCGCCAGCCGCGCTTGCCGGCAAGAGAAGGGGGGAATCAGCTCTAGTGCCACGCTGCAGGGTTTTCGTGATCAACAAGGAGTTGACGTGAAACTCTACGGGATCGGCCCGGTGTATGTTGTTGCAGTTATCGCTATGACAGTTGCGGCTTGGGTGGCAGTCAGCAGCGGTGTGATACCAGATGTCGAATTACCGATCGCGACGTTGTGGAGAGTTTTGGGCTGGGTCCTTGTGCCCGCTGGGGCGGCTCTCTGGGTATTCGCAGCCCTCAGGTCTGGATTCCACCGGTCCTTCGATGCCGGCGAACTGGCGACAAGCGGTGCTTTTGCCTGGGTTCGTAACCCGATCTATGTTTCTTTCGCGCTTGTCTGCACAGGATTGGCTGTGAGCAGTGCCAGTGCCTGGATGCTGTTGCTGCCAGTCATTTTCTGGGCGTTGTTGACCGGCTTGGTCCGCGCGACCGAAGAACGGTGGTGTCGGGCTAGATTCGGTGATGAGTACCGCGCCTACTGTGCGAGGGTGAACCGCGCTATTCCGTGGCCCCCGACTTGGCCCAAGCCCTGGTTGCGCGGATCGCCTGAACTCTAGTCGGCTCGTCAGTCTGGCCTGACTTGGGTCAGTCGTGGTCGGGCGGTCGTAGGGCTTTGACCTGCGGTGACGGGTGGGTTTGGTGTCGTGAAGACACTGAGTACTACGCTCGCACGCGCGATCTGAATTACGTTGATCATGGACAGGGTTGGCCACATGTGATTTTGATGATCTTTCAGCGTTGCGAACGACTGGCCCCTTGACTGTGCAGGACGTAGCCTCGATTCTTGTCGCTGGGCTTGACACAGCGATGAAACGCGCCGACTGTCACGGTGCCCCACTGATGTTATGCCGTTCCTGGGTTCGTGTGGTTCGGTTTCCGGAGTCATGTGGGCGAGGATTCAGCTTTCGGCAATGAACACCCAGTTGGAGGCAAGGCGGAAAATGAGAAAAGCGATTCACGGCTTTAGTCTCTTGATTGCGCTCTTGGTCGTGGTAGTGAGTGGTGTTGGTTTGTTCTGGACGGATGGCGGAGCGCCGTTCGCCGTTAAGAGCGTCTATGGAAATGAAATAGAGCTCTTTGGTAGCGGAATCTACAAGAACGACAACGTCTTTCTCGCGCCCATCTTTAGGGGCACTGATTGCGTAATGTTGTTCATCGCCGCTCCCCTGCTGCTTCTGTTCACTTATCAAGACAGGAAGCGGCACTCTCTTGGATCGCTATTGCGACTAGTATCCTTGCTTTTCGTGGTTCTCTACTACGCCGTCAACTTGGCTTTCGGTGTGGTCTTTAATGCGCTGCATTTGGCGTACACCTCGCTGCTATCCCTTAGCCTTTTTGCAATGGTCGCTGGCATCCAAGAATTGAGGAACGAGTACGAAAAGGGTTTCTCCACCAGTTTTAGAGCAACTCTAGGGCTCAAGTTATTCGTTATCGCTAGCGGAGTCATGCTTTTCGTGGCTTGGCTGCCGGACATTATTACCGCTCATGTTTCCAACAAGCCGCTGAGCTATTTAGAGAACTACACAACCTCCGTTACCTACATTGTGGACATGGGCTTCCTTTCTCCCTTGCTGTTCTTGTCCTTGTATTTATTGAAGAAAAACGCATTCTACGGCACCTGTCTGCTTTCGCCACTGTTGATCCTGTCAATGATGATTAGTGTTATTCTGCCATTCCAGACGTGGTTTCAGTTGCAAGCGGGAATTGACATTGCCCTGCCGGAGTTGCTCACCAAGGTGATCGGCTTCTTAGTGCTAGCCGTATTTGCTGCCTATTTCAATAGGAAGCTATACAAGGGCATTTCATTGAAAGGAATTTAGCGCCAGGCTATTGGCATTTTTTGCCGGATTGGATGCTATTCCGCTCCTCGGCTTGGGTGCGGGAGGTTCTGCTGGGGTTGAGCCTGCCGCTAACCGCCATAGGCACGGATGCCTGCGGCCAGCAGCACGCACCAGGGTGAGTAGGTTGCGGGCGAAGTGGACCCGGCGGCGTTGATGCGAGGCCCCGACGAAGCACCGCAATGCCATGACCAGGCCCAGCGTGCTGGTCGGAGATGACCGGCAACACCCCCGGACCGGCCGCGTTGCTTGAGGTCGGTCAGGAACTTGCGCCACAACGTCTTGTCCTCGCTGTCATCGACATTCAACCCGAGGATTCCCCTGCTTCAGGCTGCGGCGGGTTCACGGTCGGTGGGGAGGCTTCGCTGCTCGCTCAGCGTCGGTTCCAGGAGTCGGACTACCCGGCCCTGTGCTCCGGGTGCCGTTGTCGGTCCGAGCGTTGCCGGTGATGGCCGACACCGCAGACGCGATCAGCGCCAGCGACAACATGGCGGCAAACGCGTATCTGGTCCCCGCTTGGGGGGCGGCGTTGAACTGGAGAGGTATGCCGAGCAGGGCGACGCCGAGCGCGCCGCCGATGTTACGTGCGGCTTGTATCAGGCCGGCCGCCTTGGCCGCGTGGGCAGAGGTGGCGACGCGCTCAATGGCGATGAGCTGGGATGGCAGGCCGACACCGACGCCAGCTGCGGCGAGGGCGCTGCCAATGGTGGCCGCTGCGACCGAAGGTACCCAGGCGAGAAGTAAACCCGCGACCACGATCAACCATGCGGCGACCGTCGTGTCGCGCTGATCTGACATTGAGCCGCCGATCGCCGAGCCGATGGCCACGCCCAATAGGGCGGGCGTGGCGGATACGGCCGTGTGCGCCAGGTCGAGGCCGAACTGGGATTGCAGCAACAGGGGCAGATAGGTGGCGACACCGAACGCCACCACTGCCAGCAGCATCGTCTGAGCGACAGCGCGCTGGGCGGCGGGAGCCCGTAGCAGCCGAGGTGTCTTGGCTTGGGGCGGCTCGTTCGCCTTGTCGGGCAGCACGAACCAGCCGACGACCACCGGCACGGCCGCGACTATGGCGACCAGTTGCATCGAGGTTCTCCAACCAAACCAGGTGCCTAGCCAACCGCCCAGGGGCCCGCCCGCGAGGGTGGCCGTCGCCTGCACGGCGCTAACGAGCCCGATCAAGCGACCGTAGCGGCTCTGATACACCGCGGTGATCGCGGCGAAGCTCGCCGGCACGGCGGCGGCGGAGCCGATCCCCTGGACAGTTCTTGCCCCCAGCAGCCAAGCAGCTGAGTCGGCGAACGAAACCGCTAGAGCGCCGAGCGCCCACAGCGCCATGCCCGTGATGAGCACCACACGCGGGCCGACGCGATCAGACAGGATCGCCCACGGTGGGATCGCCAGTGTCGCAGCCGCGAGATAGAGGCCGTTGACCCAGCCGTACCAGGCCACAGCGTCCAACTCGGTGGTGATCGTGGGCAGACTGACCGTCAGGAACGTCTGTAGCAGACTGGACGCAACCGCGCCGAGCAACACCGTCGCGAGGCACAGCCACTTACGGGTCGTACCCCACTCAGCGACAGCGGTGTTCACCGTTACTTCTGTTCACCGATGGCTACGGTGCCGCTGCTGCCGTCCACCAGCAGGGTTGCACCGTCGGGCAAGCCGGTGGCCCCTGGGACTCCCAGCACCGCGGGGATACCGTATTCGCGGGCGACGATCGCCGCGTGCGACAGCGGGCCGCCCGTGTCTGCCACGACTGCGGTTGCCAGTGCGAACAGCGGTGTCCACGTGGGGTCCGTGTACGGGCATACCAACACTTCGCCGGCCTGTAGCCGACGGAATTCCTCGGGGGAGCGGATGACGCGGGCGGTTCCGGTGGCCAGGCCCGCACTGGCGGGCACGCCGCGCAGCGCGTCCGCGTCCGCGTCTGCCTGGCCGCGATCCCACCAGACCGCCTCCGCCATACCTCGCTTGCGACGCCGACGAGAGACGATCGGTTGCAGCGACAGTTGAGCGTCACGGCAGGCCTCTTCGACCTCCCGGAAGTAGAGGAAACGCAGATCGTCGGTTGTTTCTAGTTGGTGCCGGTCGACGAGGCGACGCGCGATTTCGTCCATGCCCTCCCGGGCGACACAGAAGAACTCCTCGGTCAGATACAGCGTGCCCTCGCGCGCAATGTGACGGGCGCGAAGCCGGTTGGCGTTGGTGCGCCATCGCCGCTGCAAGAACCGAGGCAGCTGCTGCTCGACGTCTCGTACCGGATCACGAGACTGGTCCTGTGTGAGTTGAATACCCCGCAGTGAGGCCACAAGTAAGGCATAGAGCGCCTCTGGTTCCTCGCGCCAAGAGCGATTCGAGAAGGGTAGCCACGGCTTGGGTGTTCTGGCCCCATGTTCGGCTAGGAAGACAACTACCTGGTCTAGGAACTCTGATCCCCGGTCAGACGTCGCGAGAGTCCGGCCTACCGTTCCCGGCTCCGCAGAGATGATCGTGTCGGCGATGCCGTAGTCGCGGGCTGTCGTCGCAAGGTTCGTTATTGCTGCGGTGATTTCTGCGGTCTTGTAGGGTGCGCCCGCATAGATGTCTTGGGGTTTCATTATGTGGCGCTGCCTGGCCAGCCTGATTAGTATGTAAGCGATGGCCAGGTTTGCAAGCATGGGTAACGCGTACTTTGCATAGCGCGTGTTGGATATCGACACGACTTCTGCGACTGCGTCGCGAACCAGTTGAAGCGAAGCATCGTCATCGGCTTCTGGCAACCCGTGAGCCCGTGTGGCCATCGCATTTAGTCGCCTGCGGAACGCGGCCTCGTCTTCAGGCCATTTTGATGGGTCGTAGCGCGCACCCTTAGCCATCATGCACGGCAGCCGAACCAGCATTCTTGGGCTGGTGCGGGGCTTGCTGACACTGGTGTGAATGATGCCGTCATCGTCGCCCTGGATAAGCGTTGTCTCTTCGATGGTACGTAGGCCTGCCGTGCGCATCAGGTTGCCGATTGCGTCCATGACCCGATGCGCGACATGGAGGTCGAGGGGGAAGGGCGCTGGGAAGTGCTCGATTAAGTCGCTGCGCAACTCGCGCTCAATGCCTCCACGCACGGGGGTGTGGCCCTGCAGGCGGGATCTGCTAGCTGTGATTGGTCGAGCCTGCAACAAGTACAACTTGTCTCCGACGAAGGCCCACTCTATGTCTTGCCCGGACTGATAGTGGGATTCCACCTGTTCGCCCAATGCAAGCAGTCGCATCAATTGCGTATCTGTGAGGCTTTGTCGGGCCCGGTCGCTTTCTGGGACATCGGTGGTGATCGTTCCACCGCCTGGAACCTGATCGATACGGGTCTGCTTCGAGCCGATCTCCCTGCTCGACACCGCTCGTAGGCCGCGCGACAGTGAGAACGTGTCCGGTGTTACCAGTGCGGCAACGACGGATTCACCGAGCCCGTAGGAGGAGCTAGCCAGCATCGCTGAATCGTCACCGGTGACGGGATCCCGGGTGAATAGCACCCCGGCGGTGTCGGCGGGTATCAACGTCTGCACCACGACGGCCAATGACAATCCCTCGGTGGGCACGCCCTGCTGGCGGCGATAGTCGACCGCTCGGTCGGTCCACAGCGACGCCCAGCATCGACGCACCGCATCCAGGAGTTCGTCGATGCCCAGCACGCCAAGGTAGGTGTCTTGTTGCCCGGCGAAACTTGCGTCCGCCAAGTCCTCGGCCGTTGCCGAGGAGCGGACGGCCACCATGGGCTCTCCAAGTTCGGCGTACGCCTCCCTGATGGCGGCCTCGACGGCTTCCGGTATCGACAGGGCGAGTATCCGCTGGCGCGCCGCAGCGGCGTCCCGGAGTGCGGCCTCGGCGCTGAGGGCGCCTGACAGCCCGGCGGTCGCTTGCCGATAGGCATCGGTGGTGACACAGAACCCGGGCGGTACGGGCAGGCTCGCCCGCGCGCATTCGCCAAGGTTGGCGCCCTTGCCTCCGACACGCTCCACGTCGGCGGTGGTGATGTCGTCGAACCACAGAATCATCGGTGTTCTCCACTCCTCTACGTCCATAGTGCTGGTTATGATGGTACTCTATGAACGTAGAGTAGAAAACGGCTCGAGCCTAAGGGGTGACAACGAAATGGCAGACCGTCGCACGGAGATCGCGGACGCCGGCGTCCGAATCCTTGCGACTAGCGGGGCCCGGGCGCTCACCCACCTGAACGTTGATCGCGAGCTTGGTTTGGCTGATGGTTCCACCTCGTACTATGCGCGGACGCGGCGGGATCTGATCGCCCTCATCGTCGACCGGTTGGGTACGCGGAGGATGGAGGATCTTTCAATGCTGCGAGCTGATGGCACCCCCACTGCGCGGGATGCGGCTCGCATGCTGGTCGCAGGGCTAGACGCCACGATGAAGCGTGCGGACGAACACCGTGCCCGGCTCGTGCTGCTGTTGGAGTGTCAGCACGACCCGGAGCTGAGCCACACCCTGGCCACTCGGCCACCTGTCCGGGAGTCGTTCACCCAAGCAGCCAAGGACTTGCTCCGCGCACTCGGTTCGGCCAGCCCTGAGGCACATGCCCGAGACCTCGTCGGTCTCGTTGATGCACTCGTGATGCAGCGGATCATCCGAACCGCCGTTGTCGATGAACACGCGATCATCGCCGCCTACCTCACCGGGGTGCTGAGCGCAGGCGCCGACGCGCCGGCGGTCTCATAGTCGGAAGATCGGAGGCTCGAACCCTCGTTGCCTTGTTGGTAGCCCCGGGTTGGAGTCCCGGTCACCGGGGACTCGGTACTAGCCTCGGGAACGCGTGGGCCGGACGCCAGAGCATCCACCCGGACCCGATGATCCGCCAACTCAGCGTGCACACGGACGAGTCAAGGGGAGTTCCGGTAGGTGATGCCCGGCGTTCAGACAACCCAGCCGTGGCCGACCGGCAGGCTGGTCGGGGCGTGGATGACCTTGGCCAGCTGACGGGCTTGGGCGACCATGCGGTCTGCGGAATCCCAGACTTCGGAGTCCTCCTCGACGAAACCACCGGCGAGGTTGGTGGACGTGATCTCGACCCGCAACCAGCCGGGTGCTGGCCGGGCGCGCACGTGGACCGTGAGCTCGAGTGTCGGCACCCAGCCGGAGACTCCGAGGTCCCAGGCGATCGGCGGGAAGGCATCGACGACCAAGGGCAACAGCAGAGTGTCCGGGTCACGGCCGTCGCGCATCCGGAACCAGGCGCGCAGCTGTCCGAGCCCGGACGGGCGCCCGTCCGGGCCGCCGGTGGTGTCGGGGTCGATGAGCATGTCGTAGTGCTGCATGACCTCGACCTCGTCACGCGGGTAGCCGGGCAGGTCGTCGATGTGGATGCACTCGTCCTGTGGAGGCAGATAGGGGGGACGGGCGATCCCGACTGCTTCGGGCGCGGACGTGCCCAGGTCGGCAAAGGTGGCGAGCGCTCGCAGCCGCTCCTTGGGCTCACCATCGGCCCCGGCCTGCACGACGTTCGCCTGGCCGGTCGACATCGAACGACCCGACCGAATGATCTCGGTATGAATCTCCGCCGGGCCTGGATCGGCGGCTGCGAGATAGAAGGCGCTGACGCAGATCGGGTCGGGGTGGCCCAACTCGGTCTCCACCCGCTCCAGCAGGCCTTTGACCGCAGCTGAGACGGTCAACCCACCGTTGATCGGGCCCCGGTGCACCCGCCACGAGGGCGGCAGATCGGCGATGAACAGCTCCGGGGTCAGAGTCGGCGTCATGGCCACTGCATCGTCGAAGTCGCTCATCGAGCCTCACCTCCCGGGTAGCCCTGCTCGGTCGCGGCATGCACACTGTCCAGCCGGTCGTCCTTACCGAGCTCGACGGCGCTGCCGAGCGCAGATGCGAAGCGGTTGACCGGCACCAGGCTGCCGAGCAGGAACGCCAGCCTGGTGAGCATTCCCTCACGATCCTGTTGGTCCACCCGGTCGATGGCGTCGGACAAGCTCAGCCATAGATGCTCCAGATGCCGGTCGGCCGGTGGGGTCGTGTCCGGCCACTCCGGGGCCATCCGTCCGCCTTCGGGAGCCTGGCCGGACCGGATCGAGTCGGACACCTGGTCGAGATCGGTCGGGTCGACCAGTCGGGCCAGCAACAGCCCGTCCGGGCGCACGACGAAGACTTCGCCGTCGCGGGCACCGAGGGCCCACTGCAGCTGCTCGTCGACGATCATCGGATGGCCGATCGGCGTGGCGGTGCCGTTGACCAGCACGAGCTGAGTCGGCTCCGGGGCCAACTCCTTGGCCAGGCGCTCCGCACCGGCGGTGACTGCGGCATACATGCTGTCGTCGAAACCGAAAGCCAGCAGGCCGAAACCGTTGCCGCGCAGGACGTTCAGGGTAGTCGCGGACCCGTCCTCGCCGACCACCCGCCAGTCGGGAACCGGGTCTCCCGGAAGCGTGCCCCGGGCCTGGGTATCGGCATGCCAGGTCAGCATGGACGTGTGTGCGTGGGTCGCGCTGGACTGGCGCGGGTTGATGAGGAAGCCGAACGCCGGGTATGCCGCGGACAAGCGCAGGATGGCCTCACGGGTGTCGACGTAGCCCTGGGTGCCGGGGGTCATGATCCGGGTCGACTTGGCGGCGTTGCTGACGTTCTGCTCCCACGCCGAGCGACGCTCCACGGCATACGCCTGCAACAGGGCGGGTTCGGCGCGGTCGTCGATGACCGCAGCCAGCATCCACGCCAGGGTCTCGGCGTCCTCCAACCCCGAGTTCAGTCCCCGCACCCCGAAAATAGGCACCAGGTGCGCTGCGTCTCCGGCGAAGATGACCCGGCCGTGCACGAAGTCATCGAGCGCCCGGGCGTGCGCCATATAGAGGCCATGCCACTCCAGGGTCCACGGCACGTCGTTGCCCAGCCAGTCGAGATGCTGGGCGATCTGCTCACGGATCCGGTCCTCTTGCAGCTCCGCGTCGACATCGGCTCGTGGGTCGATCTGGTAGTCGACCCGCCAGATGTCATGGGGTTGACGGTGCATGAGCACCGTCGAGCCGGGGTTGGTCGGCGGGTCGAACCACACTCGCCGCTCGACCGGCAGGTCCGAAGGCCAATGAATGTCGGCGATGACGTAGCGACCCTCGTAGCTGGTTCCCTCCAAGCTCAGCCCGGCCAGCTCACGCATCCTGCTGCGACCACCATCGGTGGCGACCAGCCACCTGGCCCGCAGCGTCCGCAGGCCCTCGACCGTCGACACACCGACTTCGACGACTGATCCGTCATCGTGGAACCCGACCACCTCGGCCCGCCAGGCCAGGGTCACCAACGGGTCGGCCAGGATCCGGTCGACCATGATCTGCTCAAGCTCCGACTGGCCGATGTTGACCATCGGAGCCCGCACGTCATGCTCGGCCATCGGCATCCGGAAGGAGATGACTTCGGCTTCGCGGAAGTAGCTGCGCCCACCGAGCCACGGGAGGGCGGTCTCCTCGACGGCTTCGCCGAACCCGAGCCGGTGCGCAACTTCGAGGCTGTGGCGAGAGATGCAGATGGCCCGGCTGCCGAACGACACCGTGTCGGCGGCTTCGAGCACCGTGACTCGAATGCCACGCTGCGCCAAGCCCAGTGCCACCGCCATTCCGACGGGGCCGGCGCCGACGACGACGACCGGCAAAGGGTCGGTATCGGGCCCCATCGAGGTCAAGGAGGAAGCCGGATAGCTCTTCGGGCGGTGATACGGCGAGCTGTCCATCGGGGCTCCTGGATGCTCGATCTGGTGATGTCGGGGTATCCCAGGTGTATCACCCGGTGGCCTCGGCGGCTGGCGTGCTGTGGTGCGGAGCTTTAGCGGATATTGCGCGGCAGCCGGGGTGACGTGGGCCACGGGCTGCCGTTCGGCAGGCAGCCGAAACGTCCGCCCGTCGGAGCGGGTCACCTCGAACGCCCTGGCGGTCAGCCGCCTTGCGGGCCGGCGAAGAGGCGCGAGGTGTTGATGCTCGGCGCGTGGTGGTGGCTGGCCAACTCGACGTAGGTGCGCCCGAGCTGGTCCTTGATCGCGCCGATCAGGTGCGCCACCATGACCAGGCCCTCGGCGAGATGGTCAGAATCCACTTCGTCGACGAGGAACTGCCAGATCGTCTCTTCCAACGCGTTGAAGGCGGTCTGGATCTCCTCCAACTGGTATCCGGCGTTGAAGCGTGCGTGTGCGACCCGTTTGCCGTGCTCGATGACCGGCAGTGGGTTGCGCTTTTTCAAGGCCGTGATGAGCGTGGTCATCGACTTGCCGAGCCGCTGCTGCAGCACTTCTGGCTCGACGTGTTTGTAGGGCGGCACCAACCGGTGTTCCAGCAGTTCCACTGCTTCGTCGACAAGGGAGTCCGCGCGACTCTCCAGAGCCTCGATGAGCTCCATGGGATGCCTTCCTCGTGGGTACCGGCGCGTGCCCACACAGATCAGGGCCCGATGCCGGGGGATATCCGTCTATCACATCGTAGACGGCGCCGGGGAACTGGCGGCGACCGGGCAGCATTCCGATGGCGACGGGGCCCTCGGTTCGGCGCTGGTGCGCTCGATCTCACATGCCGAGCGCCCGGTAGCGGGCTAGCCGGGCCTCGAGACGCTCATGCGGGCCGGCGCGCCAGAGCTCGTCGAGTTCGGTGTGGATCGCCTCGGCCATCCGCTGGCAGAAGGCCTCGGGCTCCTCGGCGGCGTCCGGGTGCTCCGGGACGATCCGGTCGACGATGCCGTCGGCTTTCAGGTCGGTGGAGCGCACCCGCTGCGATTCGGCCAGCTCGTGGGCTCGGTCGATGGTGCGGTGCACGATCGCCGACGCACCCTCGGGCGGCAGCGGTGAGAGCCAGGCGTGCTGGGCACAGATGACCCGGTCGGCCGGCAGGATCGCCAACGCTCCACCACCGGTGCCCTGCCCGAGCAACACACACAGGGTGGGCGCCGGGAGCATGACCAGGTCGGCGATCGACCGGGCGATCTCGCCGGCCAGCCCGCCCTCTTCGGCCTCCTTGGACAGGGCCGCGCCCTCGGTGTCAATGATCGACACGAGTGGCAGGTCCAGGTCGGCGGCAAGCCGGATGCCGCGCCGGGCAACCCGCAGCCCACCCGGTCCGAGCGGTTCTTCGAGGGTTTGGGCGTGCCGGTCCTGGCCGAGCACGAGCGCCGGGGTGCCGCCGAACCGGGCCAACGCCAGCAGCATCCCCGGGTCGTGCTCTCCTTGACCGGTGCCGCGCAGCAACAGCACGTCCGAGGCACCGAGTTTGAGCAGTGTCTTGACCCCGGGCCGATCCAATCGGCGGGACAACACGATCGAGTCCCACGCGCTCTCGGGGGGCTCCAGCCCGGCATACGGGTCTTCGTGCGGCTCGTCGGGCCGGCCGATCGGCTCGTGATCGGTATGCCGGGCATCGAGCACGTTGAGGGTGCGGTCGGCCAGCTCGGCCAGTCGCTCCACCGGCACGATGGCGTCGACGAGCCCGCAAGCGTGCAGGTTCTCGGCGGTCTGCACCCCATCGGGGAAGGGTCTCCCGTAGAGCGCCGAGTAGACCCGGGTGCCGAGGAAGCCGATCATCGCACCCGGCTCGGCGGCTGTGACGTGCCCGAGTGAACCCCAGGAGGCGAACACCCCGCCGGTGGTCGGGTGGCGTAGGTAGACGATGTAGGGGATCCCGGCCGATTTCAGCTGGGCGACGGCGGCCGAGATCTTCACCATTCCGAGGAAGGCCGGGGTGCCCTCCTGCATCCGGGTGCCACCCGACGAAGGAGCTGCGAAGAGCGGGAGTTCTTCACGCCGGGCTCTCTCGAAAGCCAGCACGATCCGCTCGGCCGCCGCTCGGCCGATCGATCCGGCGAGGAACCGGAACTCCCCGGCGACCAGGGCCACCCGGCGGCCCTTGATCCGCCCTTCGCCGGTGATCACCGACTCGTCCGTGCCGGCCTGCTCGGCCGCTTCGGCGAGCTCCGCGGCATACGTCGAGCCGGGCTCGGCGACCGGCAGAGCCGGGGCATCCCAACTGGCCCAACTGCCCGGGTCGACGACCGCTTCGATGAGCTCTCGCGCGCCGAGACGTTTCGATCCGGCCATCAGCCCAGCCTTTCCAGGAATCGGGTGGTGTCGACGATGTGGCGGTGGATCTCGCCAGTGGCAACTACGACGCCGCTGTCGTCGAGGGCTCGGACCGGGTAGACCAGCCGCCGACCATCGACCATCGGCTCGTCGCACTCGCACGTCACGATCGCGCCGACCAGCGTTGCCTTGAGGTGTTCGACGCGCACGTGTGTGCCCACACTCGTGGCACCTGGTTCGGTGATCTGCCGGGCTGCGTGGAAGGTCGTCTGCTCCAGCCACTGGACGAGCCTGGGTGTGGCCAGCACAGCTAGCTCGCCGCTGCCCACCTGCTGTGCGGTATCGGCCTGGGTGACCGTGTGCTCACGAGACACACGGGGTCCGGCGCCGGCCATGGCCGCGAGTCTAGTGATCGGGCCCCGGCGACGTGCGGCATACGGGTTTTCGCTCGACCCGATAAATTTGTCGCGTCCCCGGCGACTGAGCGCCGAGACTGAGCGCCGAGACTGAGCCACGAGACTAAGCCCCGAGACTAAGCACGGAGAACCACTCGACATGAGCGACGAGACCCCCTATCGCTACACCGCCGAGCTAGCGGCCCGGATCGAGCAATCCTGGCAGGACCGCTGGCAGGATGCCGGTGTCTTCCGAGCCGACAACCCGGCCGGTCCGTGGGCCGCCCCGGACGTGGTCGCCGAGTTGGGTGAGAAGCTGCTCGTGCTCGATATGTTCCCCTACCCGTCGGGCGCTGGACTGCATATCGGCCACCCGCTCGGCTATATCGCCACCGATGTCTTCTCCCGCTATCACCGGATGCACGGTCGCAACGTCTTGCACGCGTTGGGTTATGACGCCTTTGGGCTGCCGGCCGAGCAGTATGCCGTGCAAACCGGTCAGCATCCCCGCAAGACGACCGAGGACAACATCGTCATCATGCGCCGGCAACTGCGCCGGCTCGGGCTGGGGTTCGACGATCGCCGCGAATTCGCCACCATCGACGAGGACTACTACCGCTGGACCCAGTGGATCTTCACCCGGATCCGGGAGTCCTGGTACGACCCGGACGCCGAGCGCGCCGACGGAGGGCGTGGTGCCGCCCGCCCGATCAGCGAGCTGATCGCGAAGCTCGAGTCCGGCGCAGTGGAGCATCAACTGCTCGCGGGACGCGCCTGGGCCGAGCTCACGCCGGCCGAGCAGGCCAGGGTCCTCGAGGACTACCGACTGGCCTACCCGTCGGAGGCACCGGTCAACTGGTGCCCCGGTCTGGGCACGGTGCTGTCCAACGAAGAGGTCACCAACGAGGGCCGTTCGGAGCGGGGCAACTTCCCGGTGTTCCGGCGCAATCTGCGCCAATGGATGATGCGGATCACCGCGTATGCCGACCGGCTCGCCGACGACCTCGACCGGGTCGACTGGCCCGAGAAGGTCAAAATCATGCAGCGCAACTGGATCGGGCGCTCCGCCGGTGCGCTCGTGCGCTTCCCGGTGCTCACCGGTGGGGGCGACCAGGCCGATATCCCGGTCTTCACGACTCGTCCGGACACCCTTTTCGGCGCCACCTTCATGGTGCTCGCACCCGAGCACGAACTCGTCGATCAGCTGGTGCCACAAGGAGATTGGCCGGACGGCACCGACGACCTCTGGAAAGGCCCCGCGGAGTCGGCGACGACCCCGGCGACAGCGGTCGCGGCATACCGGCGGGCCGCTTCCCGCAAGAGTGACATCGAGCGGCAGATAGAGGACCGTGAGAAGACCGGCGTCTTCACCGGAGCCTTCGCGACGAACCCGTTGAACGGCAACCGGATCCCGGTCTTCATCGCCGACTACGTGCTGATGGGCTACGGCACCGGGGCGATCATGGCCGTGCCGGCCCACGACGAGCGGGACTACGCCTACGCCATGAGGTTTGCGCTGCCGATCATCGACGTCGTCCGGCCGCTGAACCGACCGGAGTGGCCCGGGTCGGTCGCCGACGGCCAGGCCTTCGTCGGCGACGGCGAAGGCTGCAACTCGGCCAATGACGAGGTCTCGTTGAACGGACTGGCCGTGACCGAAGCCAAGGAACGGATCACGGCATACCTGAAGGAGAAGGGGATCGGCTCGGGCACGATCAACTACCGGCTGCGTGACTGGCTCTTCAGCCGGCAACGCTATTGGGGCGAACCGTTCCCGGTCGTGTGGGACGACGACGGGATCGCACACTCGTTGCCCGATTCGATGCTGCCGTTGACGCTGCCCGACGTGCCCGACTACGCGCCGAGAACCTACGATCCCGATGACGCCGCGAGCGAGCCGGAAACCCCACTGTCGCGGGTCACCGAGTGGGTGGAGGTCGAGCTCGACCTCGGCGACGGGCGTGGGGTGCAGCCCTACCGGCGCGAGACCAACACGATGCCCAACTGGGCCGGGTCCTGCTGGTACTACCTGCGCTACTGCGATCCGGCCAACGACACCGCCCTCGTCGACGCGGAGAACGAGCGCTACTGGCTCGGCCGGCAGGCCAATCCGGTGGCCGGGGCCCCGGAAGGGACTCGTGACCCGGGCGGTGTCGACCTATACGTCGGTGGCGTCGAGCACGCCGTCCTGCACCTGCTCTACGCCCGCTTCTGGCACAAGGTGCTGCACGATCTGGGGTACCTGTCCAGTGAGGAGCCGTTCCGCACCTACTTCTCGCAGGGCTACATCCAGGCTCCGGCCTACACCGACGTGCGCGGGCAATACGTCGAGGCTTCCGAGGTGGTGGAGTCGGTCGACGCCGACGGCAACGCGGCATTCACCTGGCAGGGAGAGCCGGTTCGGCGCGAGTTTGGCAAGATCGGCAAGTCGCTCAAGAACATGATCAGCCCCGATGACATGTACGACGCCTACGGAGCCGACACGCTGCGGGTCTACGAGATGTCGATGGGGCCGTTGGAGCTGTCCAAGCCGTGGGAGACCAGGGCAGTCGTCGGCTCGGTGCGTTTCCTGCAACGCTTGTGGCGCAACGTCATCGATGAACAGAGCGGCGCCGTCCGCGTCGTGGATGACGAGCCCGGTCAAGAGTTGACGACGCTGCTGCATCGGACTATCGCCGGGGTCAGCGCGGACTATGAAGGACTGCGTTTCAATACCGCGATCGCCAAGCTCACCGAGCTGAACAACGCCTTGACCAAGCTCGATGCGCCACCACGATCAGTCGTCGAAGCACTCGTCCAAAT
The DNA here is from genome assembly GCA_002748155.1 of Actinomycetales bacterium. Classification (GTDB taxonomy): domain Bacteria; phylum Actinomycetota; class Actinomycetes; order Actinomycetales; family Dermatophilaceae; genus Phosphoribacter. The sequence goes on from PDRO01000013.1 coordinate 49,011, forward strand.
GACCGCCCCGGTGGCTCCACACATCGCCGATGAGCTTTGGGAGCTATTGGGGCACAACGGAAGCCTGGCCCGCGGGCCGTTCCCGGTGGCCGACCCGGAGCTCATTGTCGACGAGACCGTGACCTGCGTCGTGCAGATCAGGGGCAAGGTGCGCGACCGTCTCGACGTGCCGGCCGACATCGACGAGGACAGCTTGCGTGACCTCGTCCTAGCCCGCGACAAGGTGCAGGCCGCGACTGTCGAAGGGATCCGCAAGGTCATCGTCCGCCCGCCCAGCCTGGTCAACGTCGTCCCCGTCTAGCCGGGTTCACGGGCAGCGGGACACTACGCCGGTAAGGAGTTTCGTCGATGAAGGTCGCCATTGTCACCGACTCCACGGCATACCTCAGCGCCGACCAGCTGGCTGCGGCCGCGGTCCCGATCCGGGTCATTCCGCTGCATGTCGTGATCGGCGGGCGTGAGCACCGCGAAGGGGTCGATATCAGTGCCCCCGAGATCGCCGAAGCACTGCGCCGTTTCGTGCCGGTGACGACCTCGCGCCCGGCACCCTTGGAGTTCCTCGAGGCCTATCAACGAGCCGCTGAACTGGGTGCTGATTCGGTTGTGTCCGTGCATATTTCAGCGGAGATGTCGGCGACCGTGCAAGGGGCTCAGCTCGCTGCGTCGCAGTCACCGGTGCCGGTTCATGTCGTGGATTCCCGAGTGCTCGGCGGTGCGATGGGGTATGCCGTCTTGTCCGGGGCTCAGGCCGCGGCGCGTGGTGCCGGGCCCGAGGAGGTCGCGACCTTCGTGCGGGAACGGGCAGCTGCTGCCCGAGTGGTCTTCTACGTGCACACCCTCGAACACCTAAGGCGCGGTGGGCGGATCGGCTCGGCGTCCGCACTGCTCGGCTCCGCATTGTCGATCAAGCCGATCCTGGCGCTCGAAAAGGGGCACATCGAACCGATCGCCAAGGTGCGCACGACCGGGAAGGCCCTTTCCCGGTTGGTCGAGCTGGCTGCCGAGGCCGCAGACGAGGCGCGAGACGGGGGCCGAGGCGTCGACGTGATCGTTCAGCACCTGGCCATGCAAGAGCGCGCCGACGAGCTGGCCCAGACTCTGACAGAACGGATCCCGGACGCCCGGGAGGTCCGGGTCGGGGAGCTCGGTGCCGTCATCGGGGCTCATGTCGGCCCCGGTGCTGTCGCGGTGATCGTGGCGCCGGGGGTCGAGCCGAGCAGGTCTGCGTGAACGGGTCGCTGGTGCTCTCCTCGGAGGTGTTCCAGCTTTCGGGCGTGGTTGGTGTGCTCGTGGTGGTTCTCGTCGTCTGCGCTGCCTTCCTCGTCGGCGCGATCAACCCGGCTTCGATCTTCGCCCGGGTCTTGGGCAAGGACATCTCGACCGGCTCGGGCAACCCTGGGGCCACCAATGCGGGCCGGGTGCTGGGGCGCTGGTGGGGTGTGCTCGTCGGCATCCTCGATGTGATCAAGGGGGCGGCGCCGGCGTTGGCCACGCTGCTGCTGCTCGGGCGTTCGCCCGCATACCTCGTGAGTGTCGCGGTCGTGCTCGGACACGTCTATTCACCGTTTCTCAAAGGCCGGGGCGGCAAAGGTGTGGCAGCCACTCTGGGTGCCATGCTTGCCGTGCATCCCTGGTATGCCGTGGCGCTGGCCGCGGTCTTCGCTCTCGTGTTCGTCGTGAGCCGTTGGGTCGCGTTGGGCTCACTCGTGGCCGCTGGGCTGACCATCGTCGGTGGGGTGCTGGCGATGCTGGATCTGCTGCCCGGGGGGTTCGGGGCAGCGACTGCCCTGTGGGCGTGGGCTCTCGGGGTGATCGTCATCGTGCGGCACTTCGGCAACATCGCCGGGAAGTGGCGTGAGCTGAGGGCCTCCGGCGATGGGTCGACCTAGCCGGCGCTCACGGCCCTCGTTGTCCTGGGACTGCATTCCAGGACCGATCACCTCGCTGCTGTGTCTAGGGTGAAACCGGGTGGGATGGCGCGCATGATGACGCACTCTGACCATGATTCATGGTCCTGGTGCGCCATCATGCGCGCCACCACACCCGCCTACCTGAAAGACACCGGCGAAACCCACCGAACCAGTGGATCGCTACCGAGCGCCTTGAGTTACCCCAGCACCTTGAGTCATCGAGCAGCTTGAGTCACCGAACCGTGGCTGACTCATCGTTCGGGCTGTCCACAACCTGGCCGGCCACTTCCGGGTTGTCCACAGAGAACCGGTGAGACCAGGCGTGTAGGCGTGCTCCCTCTTAGCGTCGACAGCATGGGCAGAGCCGCGCAGATAGCAGGAGCTGACCGGGCACTGCATGTCCTTCGGCCACGAAACGTGGCCGAGCCGGGTTGGGTCCCGGATTCGCCTGGTGGAAAGCGGCCAGCCACGGCGGTTGTCGCGGCGGTCGGTGATTCGAGCGCCGGGGCGGGAAGCGCCGGCGGCTCGTCAGGTCGCGACCGTGCACGTGGGTTTCCCGATCGGCGTCGGGTAGGTCGGCATCGGGCGATAGGTACGGCAACGCTGGCGATACCGGCGGGGTTGCGGAGCAGTCGAGTCCGGCCCGGTTCGACCGCTGTCCTCGGACTGCTTCTCGTGACCGTACTGGCGGCTGCTTGGTTTTCCGTGCGCGTGGCCACTGCGGCCAGCGCAGCTCGTCCCGTGACCGTCGGTGCTGCTGCGACCACGTCGACATCTGCGGCTGCAGTCGCACCGGGTCTGCTGCCGGGCACCCCGACTGCGGGCGTGGCAACCACAGACGGAGCAGATGGCCCGGCCCGGATCACGGTCCACGTTGTCGGTGAAGTGGCCGGCCCCGGTGTCGTGCACCTGCCGGAAGGATCCCGGGTGACCGATGCCATCGACGCCGCCGGAGGCGCGCTCACCACCGCCGACCTCAAGCGGATCAACCTGGCCCGCGCACTCGGCGACGGTGAGCAGGTGCATGTGCCGGCTCCGGGGGAGTCGATCCTTCCAGGTGCCTTTAGGCCGGCCGTCACTGCGACCAGTCGTGCCGGATCCGGCGCCCCGGTCCATCTCAACAATGCCTCCGCACGGGAGCTCGAATCGCTACCGGGAGTGGGTCCTGTGCTCGCACAACGCATCATCGACTGGCGGGATGCGCATGGCCGATTCTCCAGCGTCGACGAGCTTGGAGAAGTCAGCGGCATCGGGGAGAAGCTGCTCGTCCAGCTCACCCCGAAGGTCACCGTGTGACCCGAACGCCGGTGGCAGCCGGTCCCGGGTCCCGGGTCGGCCTGGATGTCCGGCTACTCGTGCCGGCCCTCGCGTCGTGGGCCACTCTGGTCGGCTTGCAGTGGGCCGGAGCCTCGGTCGTCGCCATCGGATCGGTGGCCTTCGCGGCTACCTCGGTCGGCCTCGGCTGTCTCGTCGCCGCGACGGCGAGGAACGGCAGACGCACTTGGATAGCATCGCTCGGGTTGACGGCCGTGGCCATCGCCTTGGTCACCACGTGTTGTGCCGGCCATGAGGCATGGCGTTCGGTGGGAGCCGTCCGCGACCTGGCCGCGAGTCGAGCCACTGTAGAAGTCGTGGCGACTGTCGCGAGCGAACCACGTCCGGTCCGTTCCCGACCGATCCGTCAGCACGCGCGTGGTCAGCAGGTCGTCGTCCGCCTGGATGTCCACGAGCTCACCAGCCGCGGCGAGCACCGATCCGTCAACTCACCCGTGCTCGCTGTCGCTGATGCCCAATGGCTCCAGCTGAACTGGCGGGAACGGATCCGGGCGACCGGTCGGCTGTCGCCGGCGCAGGCGGGCGACGAGGTCATCGCCGTATTGCGCCCGCGCGGGACACCGATCGTCGTGGCCGAGCCGCCCAGCGTTGTCCGCGCGGCCGACACCATCAGGGACAGGTTCCGGGCCGCCACGGCCGGTCTGCCGAGTGACCCCGCAGGTCTCGTGCCGGCATTGGTCATCGGCGATACCACCACGGCGTCTCCCGACCTGACCGATGCCATGCTGCAATCGGGGCTCTCCCATCTCAGCGCGGTCAGCGGATCGAACGTGGCCATCGTGCTCGGTGCGGTCCTCGGAATCGCTCGGGTCCTCGGGTTGCCGCGCCGAACTCGTCCGTGGGTGGCCTTCTGTGCGCTCGTCGGGTTCGTCGTCGTCGTGCATCCCGAGCCGAGCGTGCTCCGTGCAGCCGTCATGGGCGCAGTCGGCCTCGTGGGCCTCGGGACGGCCCGCAACGCTGCCGCCGCCCCCGGACTGGCTGCTGCGATTATCGGCCTGTTGTGCTGGGATCCCTGGTTAGCACGGTCCTACGGATTCGCGCTTTCCGTACTCGCGACTCTCGGGCTCATCGTCTTCGCCCGCCCGTGGGGCGAGCGCCTCGGTCGTCGCCTGCCGGCCCGGATCTCGGCGTGGGGTCCGGCGTTGATGGTGCCGGTTGCCGCCCAGCTGGCGTGCGCGCCGGTGCTCGTCCTGCTGCAGGGATCGGTGTCGCTCGTCGCCGTCCCAGCCAACCTGCTGGCTGGGCCGCTCGTGGCCCCAGCCACGATCGCGGGGGTCGTCGTCGCGGTTCTCGCCCTGATCTGGCTGCCCGGAGCCGCCGTACTGGCCTGGACAGCCGGGCTCCCCGCCTGGGGGATCGCGTGGATCGCGCGTCTCGGAGCCGACCAAGGCTGGGGGAGTGTGCCGTGGCCCAGCGGCCCTACAGGCGCGGTCCTGCTGGCGGTGTTGACCGGCATCCTGCTCTTCGCGGGCCCGGTTGTGGCACAGCATGTCCGGACCCACCCCACGGTGGCGGGCGCTGTTCTCTTCCTGGTGCTCGGCGGTGTCACCCCGGTGCCAGACCTCGCGTGGCCACCGTCCGCTTGGCGGTTCGTCGCGTGCGCCGTGGGCCAAGGGGACGCCCTGGTGTTGGCAACCGGCCCCGGGCATGCCGTCCTCGTGGATGCCGGGCCCGAGCCCCAGGTCGTGGATGCGTGCCTCGATCGCCTCGACGTGCGGGAGCTCGACGCGATCGTGCTGACTCACTTCCATGCCGACCACGTCATGGGACTGACCGGTGCAGCCCAGGGTCGAGCCGTGCACGAACTCTTGACCTCGCCGGTGACTGAGCCGCCGGAGCAGGCCGCCGAAGTCGCCGCGTGGGCAGCGGCAGCCGGGGTCCCCGTGCGTCAGGTGCACGCCGGCGAGCTGCTGCGGTGGCCGGGTCTGACTGCCCGAGTGTGGTGGCCGGCCCGGATCATTCGTGACGGCTCCGTGGCCAACAACGCCTCGATCGTGCTCGCGGCCGAGGTCTACGGGTCTGGCCGTGTTCCGGCCTCAGATAGTGGCGTCGGCGGTGGGTCCGGTGAGGCTCCCGCCACCGACGCAGACCCGGCCCAAAAGGGCCCTAGCCGGCCCCTTCGGATTGTCCTGCTCGGTGATATCGAGCAGGAAGCGGCCCGGGCGATCGCAAGGGCCCTGCGGAGTGACCCGCAAGTGCAGGCGTGGCCCGTCGACGTGGTGAAAGTCGCTCACCACGGCTCGGCCAACCGGGACGACACGTTGCTCGACATGCTGCCGGCCCCGGTCGCCGTGATCACCGTCGGTGCCGACAACGACTACGGTCACCCGGCGCCGTCGACACTTGCCGTGCTCCGTCGCCGCGGCTACACAGTGCTGCGCACCGACCAACACGGAGACATCGCCATCACCCCTGCAGGTGAGCCCGGAGTCGTGCACGTGGCGACCAGAGGTCCGTAGCAATCGGGCAGATTGAACACGGTGCATGTTCGATCGGCCGGATGGGCTCGTGCTGTCGGGCGCCCGTGGTCAGCCGGATGCCCCACGGTCTGGCCGACCTGCTCGTCTTACTCGTCCTGCTTCTCGTGTTCGTCCTGCTTGTCCTGTTGCTCGTGCTGGGCACCTCGGTGTTCCCGCGCGCTCTGTTCCAGACAAGCCAACGTGGCGGCCACCGCCGGGACACGCTGCAGGTCTTCGGTCGTCACCGCGTGGATCTCACGAAGCGGATGTGTCGTCAGCGGTCGAAAGACGATTCGGTCTTCGTGTGCCGCTTGGCGAATCAACTCCGGCACGAGGGCCACTCCCAGGCCGGCGCGAACCAGCCCCAGAACAGCCACGTAGTCCTCGGTCTCGAAGGCGACGTTGGGGGAGAAGCCTGCAGCTTTCGACAAGGCCAGCAGATGCCCGCGGCAGCGGGGGCACCCGGCGATCCACGGATCCTCGGCCAGCGCCGAGAGTTCGATGACGTCCCGGGGTGCCAACCGATGCCCGTGCGGTAGCGCTACCCGCACCTCGTCGTTGATCAAGGGCCTGATGACGAACGGCTCGAGGTCTTCGCCGCGTCCGATATCGGTGCCGGCATACGCGAACGCCACCGCGAGATCGCATTCCCCCGCCCGCAGCGCTGCGAGCGACTCGGGAGGTTCTCCTTCGGAGAAACGCACCGATACTTCGGGATGACGCTCCTTGAGCAGGCCGAGCGCCCGCGGTACCAGCGAGGCCGACGAAGAAGGGAAAGCCATCAGTCGCACCCGGCCGGCCCGCAATCCGGCGATGGCGGCGACTTCCTCTTCGGCGGCTTCCAAGGCGGAGAGCACGGTTACCGAATGGCGAGCCAGCACCTCCCCGGCTTCGGTGAGGCGGACTCGGCGGCCGAAGCGTTCGACCAGGGTGGTCCCGGTGCGGTGCTCCAAGCGTCGCACCATTTGCGAGATCGCCGGTTGCGTCGAGCCGAGCGAGGTGGCAGCGGCGGTAAAGCTGCCTTCTTCGGCGATGGCTCGCATAACGCGAAGCCCGGCGGCGTCAATCACCCCAACATTTTATAACGTCAAGTTATCTGACTGCCGGGTAGTCGACCGGTTTGGGCAGGCGAGGACTCAGGGATAGGTTCGGCACGTGCCAGGCCAACCGGCGGTGCTGGAGCTGGTCGCTGATCTCGTGCGAGCCGGCCGGGTCTTCGTGCTCAGTGGGGCCGGGTTGTCCACCGACTCCGGCATCCCTGACTATCGCAGTGTCGACGGAGTCCGGCGCGTGCAACCGATGCTGTATGCCGAGTTCGTCGGTTCGAGCGCGGCCCGGCAGCGGTACTGGGCCCGGTCGTTCATCGGCTGGGAGCGTTTTCGGGCGGCGACACCCAACGACGGTCATCGGGTCGTCACACGGCTACAGCAACGAGGCTTCCTTCGAGCGGTGGTCACGCAGAACGTCGATGGCCTGCACCAGCTGGCAGGTGCCGACCCGGTTGTCGAGTTGCACGGCTCGTTGGCCCACGTCGTGTGTCTCTCGTGTGGGACTCGGGTGCGTCGTGCGGACGTGCAACGGGAGTTGTCGGCGACCAACCCGAGGTTCGCCGAGCACCTCGTGCGGATTCTGCCGGATGGCTCACAAGTGAGCAGCCAGATCCGTCCGGACGGGGACATCGTGCTGCCCGAAGATGCAGTGGGGGGATTCGTGCCGCCACACTGCCCGGACTGCGGGTCTGACTCACTCAAGCCTGACGTCGTCTTTTTCGGTGAGTCCGTGCCTCGCGGCCGGGTGGACGCCTGTGTCGCCGCCCTCGAGGACTCCCGGTCAGTGCTCGTGCTCGGATCGTCGTTGGCGGTGATGTCGGGCTATCGCTTCGTCCGGCGCGCGGCGCAACTCGAGCTGCCGGTCGCCGTGCTGACGCGCGGCCCGACCCGTGGCGACGCCGAGACCACGATCAAAGTAGACGGTCCGATCACGCCTGCGCTGCTGGAGTTGGCCGCCCGGCTGACCTGAGCTCCAGCCGGGCGTCGGCACCCTCAGACGCGGCGCAGCACTGCGGTCACCTTGCCCAGGATCGTGGCGTCCTTGCCGTCGATCGGCTCGTAGGCCGGGTTGTGCGGCACCAGCCACGACGCGCCGTCGTAACGCTTGAGGGTCTTGACCGTCGCCTCTCCGTCGAGCATGGCGGCCACGATGTCGCCGTTGTCGGCGGTGGGTTGCTGACGGACCACGACCCAGTCGCCGTCGCAGATCGCGGCCTCGATCATGGAATCGCCGACCACCCGCAGCAGGAACAGTTGTCCTTCTCCGACGATCTGGCGGGGCATCGGGAAGACGTCTTCGACGACCTCCTCGGCAAGGATTGGGCCGCCGGCTGCGATCCGACCGACAACTGGGACGTAGCTCGCATCGGGGCGTGCGTCACCCGAGTCGGTCTCCAAGTCGTGCCGGCTCCATTCGTGCGAATCTCCTTGCGACGCTGCGCGATATCCGCCTCCTCGATAGCCGGGCTCGCCGCCCGGGGTGTCGGGGGAGATGACCTCGATAGCTCGGGGCCGGTGCGGGTCGCGTCGCAGATAGCCCTTGCGTTCCAGGGTGGTCAATTGGTGGGCGACGCTGGACGGGCTCGTCAGGCCGACCGCTTCGCCGATCTCGCGAAGGCTGGGTGGGTAGCCGCGTCGATCGACGGAGTTGCGAATCACTTCCAGCACCCGACGCTGCCGCACGGTGAGGCCGTCACTTTCGTGCTCAGGCATTTCGGTGATGTGGGCCATGGCTACCTCCAGGACGGACTCGACCGGGACATCGACGGACGCGCGGCGAGGAGTGTCGGTGGTGCGTGGTGCACTCCTTGCATGGTGACAAGCGTATGCCGATCGAACGCGATTTCCAAACATCCGTTCGAGCATGTCTCGACATCTGTCGTACGCATGTGCTAGACATCGTACAGATGTCCTTGAGACAGATGTTCGATCCACTCGTCGAGCTGGTGTCGGGAGTCGGTCGCGGAGAGTTCGTTGTGAGCGCGAGGAGAGTCAGATGTCTGCAGTTGCCGGTTGGCATTCGATCCCGTCGTCCGGCCGTGGCCGGCCGGAGCTGCGCCTCGTTCCGCCGGTGGCGGACAGTGCCACGGTGCGGCTCACTAGGCGCGGCCGGTTTGTCGTGTTGGTGATGGTGGGATTGCTCATCGCCGGGGTTGTCGTCGGCGTCGGTGCCGGGGTGAGGGATGGTCGTGGAACGGCTGGGTCCGCCCCGGGCGGGGGAGCAGGGGTGGTGACAGGCTCGCAGCGCGTTGTCGTAGTGGCTGCCGGTCAGACGTTGTCCGAGATCGCGGTCACCGAGTTGCCGGCCTTGCCGATGACTGAAGCGGTCGTCCGCATCCAGCTGGCCAACGACATGAACAGCACGCACGTGCGGGCCGGGCAGCGGGTCGTCATCCCGGCAGTGCCCTGACCTGCCGGCCCGCCAGCTGCTGGCCTGATTCGGGTGCCGCGCACGGCGCGCTTGGGCACTCGTGTGCCGAGCCCGCTCGGCCGAGTCAGGGCAAGGCCATCCCGTCCGGGCACCCACCCGGCCTTGACGGGAGGCAGTCCTCGGCAGCACACCTCGACCCGGTGCTGCCGACGCCTCAGGGCCTGGACTGCAGGCCGCTCGTCCCGATCGTGACTGTGTCACGGTCGTGGGCGGGCGGCCGACCTCGGGAGAAGACCGGTCGTGGCGACCCTGGTCACGAGGCGTCGCCGTGATGTCGCAGGTGAGCGGCGTATTGCGAGGGAGGGTTGACACGGGCATTGACATCGTCGGCTATTCGGGGCAGAGTACCCCTACATCTAGTAGTTACATAGCTGTCATTCATCCACATGTAGTTCACAAGTGGGAGTGCGTTACCCACAGCTCATACACATGAGAGGCCGTGCCGGTCCACCGGTTGTCCCCAGCGACATCCCCAGGTGGCCCGGATCGACCGATCACAACGACGCTCGGGAAGGGGTGCCATGCATTGTCCGTTCTGTCGGCACACCGACTCCCGGGTCATCGACTCGAGGACTACCGACGACGGTGCTGCGATCCGGCGCCGGCGGCAGTGCCCCGAGTGCGCGCGCCGGTTCACGACATTGGAGAGCGCCAGCCTCGCCGTGGTGAAACGGTCCGGCGTGACGGAGCCGTTCAGCCGGGAGAAGATCATCGCCGGGGTCCGCAAGGCGTGCCAGGGTCGTCCAGTCTCTGCCGACGAGCTGGCCATGCTGGCTCAACAAGTCGAGGAATCGATCCGGGGCGCCGGCAGTGCCGAGGTGGAGGCCCACGAGATCGGGTTGGCCGTGCTTGAGCCGCTCCGCGAGCTCGACGAGGTCGCTTACCTTCGATTCGCATCGGTCTATCAGGCGTTCGACAACCTCGAGGACTTCGAGGCAGCCATCAGCCTGCTGCGAGCTGAGCGCGACGTCGCGACGGACACCAGCGAAACCACCACACTTGCCACGCTCACTGAGGCCGTTGATGCAGCTGGCTCAGTCGGGCATAGGTGCACGACAACACCGACCACCCAGACCTAGGGACCGGCATACCCGAACTGCCACAACAGCTGCCCCCTCCTGAGGGCACTGTCCGTGGCCGCGGTTAGACAGACGTTCGACGCACGACACACACCAGGGAGCACGAGCATGACTGAGACCGCCAACCGCCTCACCGGAGGCCACGCCGCTGCGGACAAAGGCACAGGAGTGTCCATGCCACGCATCTACACGACTCCGGGCGTGCACCCGTATGACGAGGTCACCTGGGAGTTGCGTGATGTCGTGCAGACCAACTGGAAGACCGGCGAGACGATCTTCGAGCAGCACGGTGTCGAGTTCCCTGACTTTTGGTCGGTCAATGCCGGGGCGATCGTCACGACGAAGTACTTCCGGGGTGCCCTGGGCACCGAGACGCGGGAGCGTTCCTTGCGTCAGCTCATCGACCGGGTCGTGTTGACCTACGTCAAAGCGGGCAAGGAGCACGGCTACTTCGCCACCGACGACGACGCCGAGGTCTTCGAGCACGAGCTCACCTATGCCCTGCTACACCAGGTCTTCTCCTTCAACTCCCCGGTGTGGTTCAACGTCGGCACCCGTTCGCCTCAGCAGGTGTCGGCGTGCTTCATTCTCTCCGTTGACGATTCGATGGATTCGATTCTCAACTGGTACAAGGAGGAGGGCAAGATCTTCAAGGGTGGGTCGGGGGCCGGGCTCAACCTGAGCCGGATCCGGGCTTCCACCGAGCTGCTGTCCTCCGGTGGCGCCGCTTCCGGCCCGGTGTCCTTCATGCGTGGGGCCGACGCCTCGGCCGGCACGATCAAGTCCGGTGGCGCGACCCGCCGGGCCGCCAAGATGGTCGTGCTCGATGTCGACCACCCCGACATCGAGGAGTTCATCGACACGAAGGCCCGCGAAGAAGACAAGATCCGCGCACTACGAGACGCCGGCTTCGACATGGACCTCGGTGGCAGAGACATCGTCTCCGTGCAGTATCAGAACGCCAACAACAGCGTCCGGGTCACCGACGAGTTCATGCGTGCCGTCGAGGACGGCACCAGTTTCGGCCTGCGAGGCCGCCTCGACGGTCAGGTCACTCGGGAGGTCGACGCCCGCGCCCTCTTCGACCGGATGGCCAAGGCAGCCTGGGAGTGCGCCGACCCGGGCATCCAGTACGACGACACGATCAACGACTGGCACACCAGCCCCGAGACCGGGCGGATCACGGCGAGCAATCCGTGCAGCGAGTACATGTCTCTGGACAACTCCTCCTGCAACCTCGCCTCACTCAACCTGCTCAAGTTCCTCCGCGACGACGACACCTTCGACGCCGCGACCTTCCAGCAGGTCGTCGAGCTGATCGTCACCGCGATGGATATCTCAATTTGTTTTGCCGACTTCCCGACCGAAGCGATCACGGTCACCACTCGCGACTACCGGCAGCTGGGCATCGGTTACGCCAACCTCGGTGCCCTGCTCATGGCCACCGGCCACGGCTATGACTCGGCAAGTGGCCGGTCATTGGCCGCGAGCATCACCAGTCTGCTCACCGGCGCCGCCTACAAGCGCTCGGCTGAGCTGGCTGCGGTTGTCGGCCCGTATGCCGGGTACGCCCGCAACGCGCAGGCCCACCAACGGATCATGCGCAAGCACCAAGCGGCGAACGACACTGTCCGCACCCTCGACACGATGGACCGTGACATCCATCAGTTGGCCACGAAAGCCTGGGACCAGGTGGTGACTCTGGGTGCCGAGCACGGCTTCCGCAACGCCCAGGCCAGCGTCCTGGCGCCGACCGGGTGCCTGACCGGCGACACCCTCGTGACCACCGATCGTGGCCTGCAACGGCTCTCCGATCTCGGCAACGTGTGGGGTGACCGATGGCAGGATGTGCAGCTGCACGTCTCGACCGACGAAGGCCCACAGCGGGCGACGAAGTTCTTCGTCAACGGCGAAGAGCCCACCCGCGACATCGTCACGACGAGCGGCTACCACATCCAAGGCACCCTGGCCCACCGGGTCAAGGTCATCGACGACCAGACTGGCAGCTGGCAGTGGAAGCGGCTGGCCGAGATCGCGGTCGGCGACGTCGTGCCGATCCAGCTGGGGACGCTCGTCGGCGAGCCGCGGCAGGTGCCGCTGCCGGTGCTCGACCAGACCTACGACGCCGGTGATCGCACCCTGCACGTGCCCACCCACGTCGACACCGAGTTGGCCGAGCTCGTCGGCTACTTCATGGGCGACGGCAGCCTGCACGCCGACGGCCTCCGGTTGCGCGTCGCCGGCCCGGACGCCGATGTCGTGTCCCGGATCGAAGTGCTGAGCAAGGGCCTGTTCAACCTCACCCCGGTAGTGCGCGCCGAGCAGGGTCAGCACGACGTCACGCTGCCATCGGTCCGGCTGGCCCGATGGTGGCAGGCGGCCGGCTTCGCCAACGACCTGCCCGGCGTCGACCACGCCGGCAACGGCTGGACTCCGCGGGTGCCCGCCGCGATCCTCGAGAGCAACGACCGTGGCGTGTATGCCGCATTCCTGCGGGGCCTATTCGAGGCCGCCGGCGCTGTCCTGCACGGTGTTCCGAGCGTGTCCATCTCGTCGGCCACCTTCGCTGACGAGGTGCGCACCATCCTGCTCACACTCGGCTACCCCACGACCACACGCACGACGGACAGCGGCGACCGACCGGTCCAGGTGGTGCAGCTACGCGACCTCGACCACCTCGACCACCTCGACCACACTGTCCGCTTCGGCACCGAGATCGGGTTCCTCGGAGGGCGCAAGTCGTCGCTCGTGGCCACCGACCTGGTCGAACACACCGGCGACGCTCGGCTCGGGCACACCCCCGGCTACCTCTATGAGACCGTGGCCGCCAACAACGACGGCGGTGTCCAGCCGACCTACGACCTGTCGGTGCCGGCCAATGTCACCTATGTGGCAGCCGGATTCGTCAGCCACAACACCATCGGATTCATGATGGATTGCGATACCACCGGTGTCGAGCCCGACTTCTCCCTCGTGAAGTTCAAGAAGCTCGTCGGTGGCGGGTCGATGCAGATCGTCAACCTCACGATCCCGCGAGCGCTCACCAAGCTCGGCTACCAGCAGGAGCAGATCGAGGCGATCGTCGAATACATCGCCGACAAGGGCCACGTCATCGACGCCCCGGGTCTGAAACCCGAGCACTACGAGGTCTTCGACTGTGCCATGGGCGCCCGAGCGATCTCGCCGATGGGTCACGTGCGGATGATGGCAGCTTGCCAACCGTTCCTGTCCGGAGCGATCTCCAAGACGGTCAACCTGCCCGAGACGGCCACGGTCGAAGAGATCGCCGACGTCTACATGCAGGGATGGAAGCTCGGCCTCAAGGCGCTCGCGGTCTACCGCGACAACTGCAAGGTCGGGCAGCCGCTCTCGGACGCCAAGGCGGACTCGACGTCAGACAGCACCAGCGACACCGAGAACGCCGATGACGCCGCTGCGGCACCGGAGCCGTTGGTGCAGAAGGTCGTCGAATACCGGCCGGTGCGCAAGCGGCTGCCCAAGAGGCGCCCGTCACAGACTTTGTCGTTCTCCGTCGGCGGGGCCGAGGGCTACCTCACCGCAGGGTCGTACCCCGACGACGGGCTCGGCGAGATCTTCCTCAAACTGGGCAAGCAGGGCTCGACCCTGGCCGGTGTCATGGACTCGTTCGCTCTGGCCATCTCGATCGCGCTGCAATACGGGGTGCCGCTGGAGACCTTCGTCGAGAAGTTCACCAACCTGCGCTTCGAGCCGGCCGGTCCGACCGACGACCCGGACGTCCGGATGGCCAGCTCGATCATGGACTACGTCTTCCGCCGTTTGGCGCTGGACTACCTCGACTTCGACACCCGCTCTTTCATGGGCATCTACACCGCCGAAGAACGGGCCCGGCACCTGGAGACCGGCTCGTATGCCGCTCCGGAAGCCTCCGACCAGGAGCTCGCGGACGAGTTGCAAGCCTCGGCTCAGTCGGTGTTCACGACCCCGGTGCCGGCCTCCGACGAGACGGGGCGGTCCGACGGATCAGCAGGGGGCGGGGAAGGTGCCGGGGACGCCTCTGGTGGTGTGCTCGGTGCCGACCACTCTGCCGAGGTCACCTCGGGTGCTGGGGCTGCCTCCGCTCGGGAGGTCGGCGGGCAGATCCATTCGTCTCAGGATCTGCTCGCCAAGTTCCAGGGCAAGGACGCCGACGCTCCGATGTGCCTGACATGCGGCACCAAGATGCGCCCGGCTGGTTCCTGCTACGTCTGTGAAGGCTGCGGATCGACCAGCGGCTGTAGCTGATTCACCGGACCGGCCCGAGGGTCTCGACCCCCGGGCCGGTCCGGCCCACAAGCGACACGGGCGGGGTCTGCGGACAAGTGCGGCTCCGCTCGTCGTCATTGTGGATAACCTCCTGGGGGATCACGATCTGCGGCAAGCTCTTTCGTCATGAGCTTCTACGACCTGCCGAAGGACTGGGCCCGCCGAGCGATCACCGACCCACAGATCTTCACCGATGTCGTCGACCTCTTCGCCACCGATGCCGATCGGGCTGCCGGTGCCGTCTATGTCGTCTTGTGTGGGCCGACCCGTCGGGTGATCCAGCCGTGCACCGTGCCGGAGCTGCCCGGCGAGCCGGTCGAGGACCGGGGTCGGTATTTCCTGCCGTTCGCGCACGCCATCGCCGGCAGTGGTGGCGGCCTGGTCGTCGTGATCGCCCGGCCCGGGCGAGCTCGGGTCATCGACAGCGATCGGCTCTGGCACCATGCGGCAGTCGAGACCTGCCGGAACTCCGGGGTGGAGCTCTTTGCCGCCGCGATCGCTACCCCACACGGGGTGGTCCGGCTACCCGACCCCGAGGCGGAGGCGGAGGCGATTCCTGCGTGACGGCTTCTCGACCGTCGTCAGATCCCCTGGATAGCCCCCATGCCCCGGCGCCCTGGTTCGCTTAGTTGCGGTGTCCGTTCGCCGGTGGGGGCCCGGTCGTCAGCTGGTTCGTTCACGACTGCTCCCGGTCGCTGCGGGGGCGTCCCCGGCGCGGTGGCGGCGCCGTTCCAGTCGGTAGTCGCCCTTCGGTGGCCAGAGCCTGTCTGATCACCAGATCGACTTGCGCGTTCACGCTGCGCAACTCGTCGTCAGCCCAACGGGCCAGCGCGGCATGGAGCACCGGGTCGAGTCGGAGCAGCACCGCGTGACGCTGCCGACGCACGCTCGCCGGTCGTTCACTGTCCTGCGTCGGCACGATGTGCTCGATC
This sequence comes from Actinomycetales bacterium, assembly GCA_002748155.1. GTDB lineage: Bacteria > Actinomycetota > Actinomycetes > Actinomycetales > Dermatophilaceae > Phosphoribacter. The sequence goes on from PDRO01000013.1 coordinate 64,490, forward strand.
GTCGGAACTCAGTGATAGAGGCCGCCGGCGTTGATCACCGGCGAGGTGTCCTGCTCGCTGCAGAGCACGACGAGCAGATTGGAGACCATAGCGGCTTTGCGTTCCGGATCGAGGTCGACGATCTCCTGTTCGTCCAGCCGCTTGAGCGCCAGCTCAACCATCCCGACCGCTCCGTCGACGATCTTCGTGCGGGCCGCGATGATGGCCGAGGCCTGCTGCCGCTGCAGCATCGCCTGCGCGATTTCCGGCGCGTACGCCAGGTGGCTGATCCGCACCTCGAGCACTTCGACTCCGGCGATCTTGACCCGCTCGACCACTTCCCGCGCCAGTTCCGCCGAGACGATGTCAGTCGAGCCCCGCAACGAGTCACCACCGGACTCCGGGTCGTCGTAGGGGTAGCTCGTCGCCACGTGCCGCAGGGCGGCTTCCGATTGCACCTTGACGAAGTCGTCGTAGGCCTCGACAGCGAACTGCGCCTTCGCGGTGTCAGCAACTTGCCACACGACGATGGCGGCGATCTCGACCGGGTTCCCATCGGCGTCGTTGACTTTCAGGGCGCTGGTCTCGAAGTTGTGCACCCGGACCGACACCTTGCGTTTGGTCGTCAACGGCACGACCATCAACAAGCCGGTCCTACGGGCGGTGCCGACGTACCGTCCGAAGAACTGCACGACCTTGGTCTCGCCCGGCTGGATGATGATGATCGATGTCATCACGAGGATCGCCAACCCGAACGGGACGACGAAGCTGAGCGCGTTACCCGCCGTCCCCGGGGCATCGGTCTCGGCAAGTGCGATGACGCGCCAGATGCCTACGGCGGTGAGGATCAGGGTCACGAAAAGCGCCACGAAGCCGTCGACAGCGAAGGCGGTCCGTTCGGAGATGACGACCCGGGCACCGGCCGGACCGACGGGCCCATGGGCGGGTGGGGTGTGCCTCGGGCCTTGGGCCGGGTTCAGATCGGTGGCGTTCATCGGAGTCTCCTTGTCGACACTCGGCTTGACATCAAAGTGATATCACATTTGTAGCGTGGTGCGGAGCCTCTCGGTGCCGGTGTCCGAGCTGACCGTGAAGGAATCGCACCCCTGCGACACGTCGGTCCGGTCGGACCTACAGATCATGCTGCGAGCGATAGTCCGTCGTTCCACACCGCGAGACACACCTGTCCCGGGTTGGGGTGAATCCCTAGCCTCGGCACAGGTCATGAGCGCCAGCGTCAAGCCCCGGCTCGCTGGCCGGCAACCCTCCACCGCGGTGGGGTGCCCCGGGTGAGGACCTGGCTGCCGGTCACTTGGCCGGGGGCAAGTGCGGAGCCACTCGGCTTCCAGAGAACCGAAAGAGCGAACGATGACTGACACTTCACCTCAGGACCAGTGGGCTTTCGAGACCCGGCAGATCCACGCCGGGCAAGTCCCCGACCCGACGACCGGGGCCCGCGCCCTGCCGATCTACCAGACGACGTCGTACGCCTTCAAGGGCACCGAGCACGCAGCAAACCTGTTCGCGCTCAGTGAGTTCGGCAACATCTACACCCGGATCATGAATCCAACCCAAGATGTTGTCGAGCAGCGGATCGCCTCACTGGAAGGCGGGGTGGGTGCGCTGTTGGTGGCTTCTGGTCAGTCGGCCGAGACGCTGGCAATCCTCAACATCGCCGAGGCCGGCGACCATGTCGTCGCCTCACCGTCGCTCTACGGCGGCACGATCAACTTGCTGAAGTTCACCCTGCCCAAACTCGGTCTGCAGGTGAGTTTCGTTGAGGACCCGAACGATCTCGACGCATGGCGTGCCGCCGTGCAACCGAACACCAAGGTCTTCTTCGGTGAGACGATCGCCAACCCCAAGGTCGAGGTGCTCGACATCGAGGGAGTGGCCGGGGTGGCCCACGAGGCCGGAGTGCCGCTCATCGTCGACAACACGGTGGCCACGCCATACCTGACCCGGCCATTCGAGTGGGGCGCCGACATCGTCGTGCACTCGGCCACGAAGTACCTCGGTGGTCACGGCACGGCCGTGGGCGGGGTGATCGTGGACTCCGGGCGGTTCGACTTCGCCGCCGATCCAGAGCGGTTCCCCAACTTCAACTCCCCCGACGAGAGCTACCACGGCTTGGTCTACGCCCGCGACCTTGGGGTCGGCTCGCCACTGGGCGCCAACCTCGCCTACATCCTCAAGGCCCGCGTCCAGCTGTTGCGCGACCTCGGTCCGGCGATCTCGCCACTCAACGCTTTTCTCATCAGCCAGGGTATTGAGACCCTCTCGTTGCGGATCGACCGGCACGTCGAGAACACTCGCACAGTCGCCGAGTTCCTCCGAGGCCACGATCAGGTCGAATCGGTGCGCTGGGCGTCCTTGCCCGACAGCCCGCACTACGAGGCGGCTCAGAAATACTGTCCCAAGGGCTCTGGCGCCGTGCTCGCGTTCGAGATCGCCGGGGGAGTCGAAGCCGGGAAGCGGTTCGTCGAAGGCTTGACCCTGCACTCGCACGTGGCGAACATCGGTGACGTGCGTTCGCTCGTCATCCACCCCGCATCGACGACCCATTCGCAAGGGCCGGACAGCGACCGGCTCGCTGCCGGCGTCACCCCTGGGCTGGTCCGGCTAGCGGTCGGCCTCGAACACATCGACGACATCGTCGCCGACTTGGAGCGGGGGTTCACCGCAGCCCGCGGCTAGACGCCGCATCCGAACGAAAGAACCCTTCTACGAGGGAGGCCCTCTGTGATTATGTCGCTGGAGATAGCCGCGCTCGTCATTACGGGCTGGCTCGCAGGCGCCGAAAGCGGCTCCTGGTCCTGTGTCCATCCGGTCATCGCTAAGCTCGAACCTGACGACCAGATCCGATTCCAGAAAGGACTGCTCAGGACATTCGGCCGCATAATGCCGATACTCATGCCATTGAGCCTGGTTCTAGCGATTCTTCTGGTTAGCTTTACGGAAGACAAGTCGTCAGTAGTCTTTTATGCCCGACTCGTTACGGCAATCCTACTAGCAACTATGATCCTCACTACGGTGGTCTTCAATGTTCCTGTGAATATTCAGACCGGAGAATGGGTGGATGGGTATAACCAGGAATGGGCGCGAAAACGGAAGCTTTGGAGGTTCTTCCAAGGCTACCGCTCGATAGTTCTGATCGTCGCTTTCGTGCTTTTAGTGATTGCGCAGACGAGTTGAGCTTGAACTGGCTGCTGGGCGTTCCTGTAGCCTCGCTGCCCTGGGCTAAGTGGGTGGATTCTCAAAAGATGGCGGTCAGCGAGCACCTCAATATGCCTTGTGGAGACTCCGCTTTGAGCAGTTGATTTATGTCCGAGTGAAAAGAATCGACAGCCAGCGGGGTACCCCTCTTGGCCAACCACTGACGAGCGCGCGAATTGACGGTGGGGCTGAAGAGAGTTCATCCATGAGTTATCACCTGGGATCATGTGTGTTCCTTCCGGGTTGGCTACATAGCCTCTGCTTTCCAAATACTCGATCCCGCGTTCGAACCAGGTGTCGGATCTCATCTTCCCGGGCGGCGTCGCCAGTTGGATCTGGCTGCCTTGCGCAATAGCACTATCAAGGGAGTGCTGGTTTCTAGGACGATCCCATGAACTCCACTTAATTATTATTGCGCATCTCCTTTACCAGCGTTCAAGCTCGGAAGCGTCGAATCCGGAATCTACCCGCGTAAATGTGAATGTCTTGCCAGAGCCCGACTCAGCGTGAGTCCGCGGCAGGTCCGGCGAAGCGTGAAGGAGCAGGGTCTTAGCCTCTTGACCCGGTGACCCTGCTTGCTCGCAGCCCTGGATAACGCCAGCCGTGTAGTCCAGGCCGGTGAGTACGCATGCTCGTCGAAGCAGTGCAGCAACGACTAGGCAGTCCCTCGGGTCCAGATCGCTCTTAAGGGCCAACGACATCGCGAAAACGCACGTGATCAGAAAGTCCGGTGCGGGCGTACGCACGATTTGGTTGGCCGATTCCTCGATCCACGAGAGCAGAATCCATCCGTGGTCTTTGCTGAGCTGCTCAACGCGAGCGACAGCGGATAGCCATTCCTGCTGATGATGAGCTAGCGATTCGCCGACGGTGGACATCCAGTCGTTGAAGCGGTCTGTGTCGGAATACGGCGGGATATCGTCTAGCAGGTGAAGGACGTTCGTCATCGCGGCACCAGGTCGCTGCCGGACTGGGTGCAGCTAGTTCCACGGAGCATTCGGGGTGCCCGTGCACAAGCGGTCGGCTGAGCCGATGTGAGCGCGAACTGATCGACGAGGGCGGCGCCTGTGCCGGCAAGGTGTAGCCGCTGCCACCTCGTCGGTGTCCGTGCCTGCCGGTCGGTCATGGAGTCAAGCATGGCAGTCGCGTGCCGCCGACGGTGGCCTGGGCATGAAGGAATTGGAGGCTCATCTCTGACTAGGGTGTAGGCAGGGTCTGAGTCTACTGGCCGTGAAGCACTATGGGATGGGTTGGAGCAGCCCTGACTGGTGCAGGCTCTGGCGGATTGCTACGGCTGTGGTGTTGTCGGTGTCGGCGAACTTGGGCGTTGCTTGGACGAGTACTCCGTCACCGTGGGTCCTGGCTGTCCCACCCGGTGTCACTGGAACGGGTCCGCCACGACGGTACGTCAGCCAACCGATGACCGGCTCTCGAGATGAAGCCGATTGAGCCTCGCGCAAGCCGTTTGTTGGCTCATCTTGTTGGCTCATCCCAATGCAGGGTGAATGAACCGTCCCAGGTTTGATGCCGCGTCCTTGTGAGTTGGCAGGGATGCGAACTATGCCGAAGAGGATCGATTCGAAGGTCAAGGAGCCTCGGCAAGGAGACGGTGCGCCGTTGGGTCGTGCAGGCCCAGATTGACGGCGGACAGCGCCAGGGTGCCACGAGCGAGGAACTCGCTGAGATCACGGGCCTCAAGGCCACGGTCTGCCGGCTCGAGGACGACAACGAGATCCTGCGCCGGGCCTCGATTTTCTTCGCGGGGGAGCTCGACCCCCGCGGCCGGTGATCGTCACGTTCATCGACGAGCTGCGGGCCGAGGGCCACTGCGGTCGAGTCGATCTGCTGGGTGCTGCGTGAGCGGGGCTGCCAGATCGCCGCGCGGACCTGCCGGGACTGCACGGGCAGCACCCGCCGCTGTCGCAGCTTGGCGATCAGCGACGCCACGGTCACCAATCAGGGACGAGACCTTGCCTGGCAACTCGACCATCAGAGCGGGCGCCGGATGACACCAGAAGGTCTCCACCGGCGGCCGACGATGACCGTGCTCGTGCGCCGTACGACACCGCACGCCTCGCGCGGGAGCGTGGATCGGGCGATGAGATCCCTTGGCTTGGAAGGGATCAGGCGCTCCACCGGGGTCCGGGCCACGATCCCGGCCACGGACAGCAAGCGGGCCGGTGACCTGCTCGACCGGGACGTCACCGCCGATGCCCCGAACCGGACCCGGGGTCATGAACGTCACCGACGTCCGCACCTGGGCGGGGTTCG
>PDRO01000014.1 GCA_002748155.1 Actinomycetales bacterium
TCCTCGGCTGCAAAAACCCCGACCGAGGTCTTCGACGAGCAACTACGATCACTGAATCAAACTGGTGTCACATCCACCGGTTGAACCCGCCCAATACACCTCGGTGGCGTTCACCACGAGGCTGATCGAGGCTGGCGTCGACCCGTCGGTCGGGTCGGTCGCGGATGCGTACGACAACGCACTGATGGAGTGCGTGATCGGCCTCTACACGACCGAGTGCATCGGGACCACGGTCTTCCACGCCGGCCCCTACCGGACCATCAGTGATCTCGAGTACGCCACCGCCGGTTGCATCGACTAGTACAACACCAGGCGCCAGCACAACACCCTTGAGATGATGACCCCCGTGGAGTTCGAGCAAGCCCACTACCCGACCCTCAACCCGTACAGGAGCGGCGGAGAACCTGGGGCGCTTCAACTTGACAAGCATAGAAGAGTCCGCATGCTCCTCAACGCAGGCGGGCTCGACGAACGCCCCCACCCCAAGTAAGAAAATCCGCTTAACACCATCGGCAATCGTCCGAGTTCTTACCCAATGCTCCCGGTACTCTCACACTCCGGGTGTTGCGCTGCTTCGGTTTTCGTGCGTACATTTAAAAGTACTCGTTGCAAGGGCATCGAGACAGGAGAGTTGGGAGTCGACTCGATGAGTTCGTGTGTGGTGATCTCACCGTTCGAGGCGGGCCTACAACCGCTGGCCGCCGCCACTGCGGCCGCGGCACTTCGTGATTGCGGCGTCGAGGTGTATGGCTGGGACCAGGATCAGCAGCCGACGGCTATGCCGATCGCGCAGCCCGACTTGGTCCTGTTGTCAGTGCAACAGTTCGAGTCGCTGCAGCGTTCCATCGATCTGCTGCCGACCGTTCGGGAGGCATACCCGGACGCACTGGTAGCGGCCTACGGATCGTACGCTCAGATGAACGCGCCGGAGTTTCTTCGCCGGGTCGACGGCGTGCTCTTCGATGAGCCGGAACGCGTCGCTTCCGACCTAGCGGAAACGACGAGCTTACATGCGCTCGAGGCGGTGCCGGGCGTGATGACCTCACGTGGGATGGCGCCCCGCGCGCGTCGCCAGAGGCTCTCGTACTCCCGCCCGGCTCGAGATCTGTTCCCGGCGCTGGTCCACTACCCGGCGCACCACGGACCCCACGGAATGGTGGGCAACATTGAGGCGTCCCGCGGTTGCCATCATCGGTGCACCTACTGTTCGGTGTACGGCGCCTACGACGGGGGGGTCGCGGCCTACGAAGTGGAGCCCGTGGTCGCCGATGCGTTGGCGCTGGCGGACGAGGGGGTTCGACACTTCGTCTTTATCGACGCCGAGTTCTTCAACTCGCGCACCATCGGAATCGCCATCATGCGGCGCATCCGGGAAAAGCTGGGTCCGGCGGCGACCTTCGAGTTCACCACCCGGGTGGACCACCTGCTCGACTACACCAAGGAGCTGGAAGAGCTCGTCGAGATGGGCCTGACCACGGTCACGTCTGCCCTGGAGTTCCCGTCGGACCGTATCCTGCGGATATTCGACAAGGGGATCGACACAACCGCCATGCGCCGCGCCATCGCCGAGGCCGAGCGGCTTGGCGTTGTGCTCAACCCGACGTTCATCCCGTTCACGCCCTGGGTGGAGTACGACGAGTTGCTGACCTTCGAGGATTTCCTCATTGAGACGGGGCTGGCGGAGGTCGCCCACCCGACCGTGCTCCAGACGCGGCTGCTGCTGTTCAAGGGGTCACCGCTGCTTTATTCGCCGTGGGTTCAAGACCTGGCACTGGAGGATCGGGGATTCTGGGTTGACTGGGCCCACGAAGACCCGCGTGTTGACCAATTGTGGCAGGAACGGCGCGAGGCGGCCGAGAGTGTCGGGGCTGTCCGCTGCTGTGTGAAGTGCTGAGGAGGTGCCGTGAGCGGGTCTGCGCGGGTGCACGTCAGCACGACGACCGAACTTCCGGTCCGAGGGTGGAGCGAGGACGTCGCGGACATGCCCGACGCCTGGCCGTACTCGACACCGTCGTGGGCGGCCGGGACGACATCAGTGCTCTCGGCACAGGCCAAGCCAATACACGCTGTGGCCACCCGCGCTGCTGGCGAACATGCCTGGCTTCTTGGGTATCTGTTCGATGAGCCTGCCGGAGTGGACTGGGACCCGCGTACCTACCTAGGGTGGGAGGCGCCGGATGGGGCACAGGTCTGTTGCGGGGTGGAAGCCAGCCGGTCGGCGACCGAGGAAGTCGACTCGTGGGGTCAGGACGCCTTGTTCCCGTGCCTCGTCGTCGGTTCGCCGCTCGGATACCGGAGCGAACCGGCCTACAACTTCTGGACCCGAGGTCTGGTCGACACGCTCTCGACCCAGCTCCTTGAGGCCGCAGACGCGGCGGGGGCAGCCAGTGTCATCGCCCCGTGGATCCCCGACCGGGTGGGTCTCGGCGAGATGGCTCGGGCCTTCGAACACGCTGGCGGTTCTACGACCTTCTGGGGGGTCGAGGACTACCTCACCCTCGGTGCCAACTCCTACCACGAGCACGTCTCCACATTGCCCAGGAAGCGCCGTCAACGGGTCACCCACGATCAGGTGCAGTTGGCCCGCTCCGGGTTGACTGTTCAGCATATGCGCGGAGCAGACCTCGAGCCGTTCGTGGACCGGATTGCCGACCTGGTGTGCCTCAACCGGGAGAAGAACGGAACGAGCCAGGAGCCTGGTCAGATCAGCGGCATCCTGCGTGAGCTCCTGGCTGCGGATGCCGATCTGTGGGGCTACCTCGGGGTGCGTGGCGGTCTGGTGGTTGCCGCCAGCGTCGCGATCCGGCGGCGACGACGTGTTCACGTCAAGTGGGCCGGCTTCGACTACGGCATTGTCGGAGCCAGATCCGGGCTGTACTTTCCCTTCTGCTTCGACATGCCGATGCGCGATGCGTATGCCGAGGGGGTACGTTCTTTGGAGTTCGGGGCCGGCGCGCATGAGGCAAAGGCCCTACGTGGCTGCGAGTCACGCCAACTCACGACCGCTGTGCTGATCGGGGACGAGGCCCTGAGGCCGCGCGTCGCCCCCCTGCTGGCCGCGTTCGGTGCCCGACGCCGAGCGAGCTTCACCGCCGTCAGCCCGCGGCGGTCGACCACGCAACTCCCGCTCACAGGCGGGGACACCTGCTGCGAAGGATCATCATGACGCTCACACTCATTCCGCTCAGCGGTTTCCTCGGCGCGGGCAAGACCACGACGATGGTTGCCGCCGCGAAGCTCCTGCAGGCCAGGGGCCAAAGGGTCGCGGTCATCACAAACGACCAGGGTGTTGATCTCGTCGATACGTCGACGGCTCGGCAAGGCGTCGAGCAGGTCGACGAGGTGACCGGCGGCTGTTTCTGCTGTCGGTTCGAGGACTTGGCGGCTCTCGTCGATCGGCTCCTTGCTGCAGGGTCGGCCGACACCGTACTCATCGAGGCAGTCGGGTCGTGCACCGATCTGCAAGCCACCGTCGTGCGACCGCTTCGCAACATCTATGGGGAACGACTGGTCGTGGCACCCCTGACCGCCATCGTTGACCCGTTGCGCTATCGAGCCTTCGCCAAGGTGTGGGAGCGTGACGAGGAATCCGACGTCGCGTACCTGTTCGACCACCAAGTCGCCGAGGCAGACGTCGTTGCAGTGAGCAAGACCGACCTCCTAGCAGCCGACGATTTGGACGCGGTGACCAGCCTGGTTACCGACAGGTACCCCCGTGCCACTGTGGTCGGATACTCCGCCGCCACCGGGGCCGGACTCGACGAGCTGGTCACCGCCTGGGACAGGGATGTCGTCGGCGAGTGGGATGTGGCGATCGACTACGACCGCTATGCCCGTGCCGAGGCTGAACTCGCCTGGCTCAATGCGGGGTTCACAGTGACGGGGACACTCTTCGACCTGACGACATGGTGCCGGACGGTCACGGAGGTCATCCACGCGCGCTGCCGCGCATCCGAGCACCTCGTCGGTCACGTCAAGGTCCGGGGCTCCGCACCCGAGGGGGTAGTCAAGCTCAGTCTCGTCGGAGGCGAACCTGTCCTCGACGAGGGGCTCGACTCCACGGTCATGGTCGCGAGGGTCGTCGTCAACGCCCGAGCGTCCTGCGAGCCCGCCGAGATGGACGCCATCCTCGCCGATGGGGTGGCTGAAGCCGATCGGATCTGCGCTACAGACACCACACCTGAGGCGGATGTCGCTTCGTTCAAACCGGGTTACCCCAGGCCCGTACACCGTGTTTCTGCTCGAACGTGATCGGAGAACTTACATGACCAGGGAGACGCTGCGCGCCGACGTGCGCGACAAGTACGCCGCAGCGGCCACCGCCCTCAGAGAAGGGACATGCTGCGGGCCGACCGACCCCAAGGTTGCCGGTTCCACCCTCTATCCAGAACTCGGACCCGACGTCGTCCCCGACCTGTCTCTGCTCGGAAGCCTCGGGTGCGGCAACCCCACTGCAGTGGCGGACCTGCGGGTTGGTGAGAAGGTGCTCGACCTCGGATCCGGTGGCGGGCTCGACGTCATCTTGTCGGCTCGACGGGTCGGGGCCACGGGCAAGGCCTACGGGGTCGACGCCCTCGAGGAGATGCTTGAGCTCGCTCGTGACAACGCCCGGGAGGCGGGTGTCGAGAATGTCGAGTTCCTGGACGGGATGCTCGACGATGTGCCGCTGCCTGACGGGAGCATTGATGTCGTCATCTCCAACTGTGTCGTCAACCTGGTCGAGGACAAGTCCGCGGTATTCACCGAGATGGCGCGGTTGATTCGCTCCGGCGGCCGGATAGGTCTGTCTGATGTCGTCGCCGAGGACGAACTCACGCCCACAGACCGGGCGAACCGCGGCTCGTACGCCGACTGCATCGCGGGGGCGCTGAGCCGGGCCGAGTACCGCGCCCTGCTCGAGGAAGCTGGCTTCACTGAGGTCGACATCACCTTCACTCATGAGGTCGCGGAGCAGATGCATGGTGCGATCATCAAGGCTCGCCGATGAGCGCCGTTCCGCTGTGGCGCCGCACCCTCGCCGAGTTGTTCGGCACTGGAGCCCTTGTCGCTCTGGTCGTCGGATCAGGGATCATGGCGGCCACGCTATCGTCGGACGATGTCGGTCTGCAGCTCCTGGAGAACAGCATCGCGACGGGGCTAGGACTGTGCGTGCTCATCGTTCTCCTAGGGCCCGTCAGCGGAGCCCACCTCAACCCAGTGGTCACCCTTGTCCTGGCGATGCGGCAACGAACCGACCCCGTGGACGTGCCCGCCTACATCGGCGCCCAGATCGTGGGCGGTGTCGGCGGTTGCGCCTTAGCAAACGTCATGTTCCAGCTCCCGGCGTTCGCAGCCTCGACGACTGTAAGGTCCGGCTTGCCGTTGCTGCTGGCCGAGGTGGTGGCCACCTCCGGCTTGGTCGCCGTCATCCTCGGCCTGCTTTGGCAGGGCCAGTCGTCCTGGATCCCGCCGATGGTCGGTGCCTACATATTGGCCGCGTACTGGTTCACCGCCTCAACGAGCTTCGCCAACCCTGCAGTCACGGTGGGCCGCGCGTTCAGCGACACATTCGCGGGTATCGCTCCGGCCTCGGTTCCGCCATTCGTCGGCGCCCAGTTCGTCGGTGGAGCACTGGGTCTGGGAGTCGCCGTTCTGCTGTTCACCGGAGGTGCTCTCGATGACGACCGCCCTGCGGCGGCGACGCCGAGCCAGGCCGCTGGCATGGACGGTGCGCTTCCAGAGGCTACCCTTGACCCTTCATAGTCAATCGGATAATCTAGATTGATGGATAGAAAGAAACTCACCTCAGACGAGGCCGAGTTGTTCGCCTCGTGGTTCCGGGCACTATCCGACCCCACCCGCATCCGCATCCTCAACCTCTTGTCGACCTCGGCCGACGAACTCGGCGTGGGCGAGATCGTCGACACCCTCGCCTTGAGACAGTCGACGGCATCCCACCACCTCAAAGTCCTATATGAGGTCGGCTTCCTGTGTCGGCGCCGGCAGGGTACGAGTATCCGGTACTGCGTCAACGTCAACTGCCTGGACCGATTCCCTTCTGCGGCCGACATGGTGATGGGCCGTCTGAGAGTCGATGCGAGTCCCCGGCCTCCCGTCTGGGTCTCGAGTGCATGAAGTCGCCCACGACGTCGTGAGGTACGCAACGTGATCGAAGAGCTGGCGTGGTTCTTCCGATTCACCGTCGAGGCGGTACTGGAACTGATGCCTTGGTTCGCAGCGGCCATCTTCCTCGGCGTGCTGATCCAGCACCTCAACCTCGACATGGTCGCGAAACGCGGCTTCAACCGCCACGGCCCACTCGGAGTCATCCTGGCGGCTGCGGTCGGAGCGCTGAGCCCGTTCTGCTCCTTCACCGTCATCCCCCTCATCAGCCGACTCCTACGGGTCGGCGTGCCGCTGTCTGTCATCATGGCGTTCTGGATCGCCTCACCGGTCATGGACCCAGAGATCTTCGCGCTCTCGGCGGCCGCGTTGGGGGTCGACGTCGCTGTGGCCCGACTCCTCGGTGCCATCGTGCTCAGCGTCGGCGCCGGGCTGATCGTCCTGAGTATCGAGCGCCGAGGCGGCTTCCGCACTGTCCTACGTCCGTCGATCGAAGCTGATGTCATGCCACCGTCCCAGACACCACCGTCCCAGACCGCGACGGCGGCGATGGGATCCAGGAGCACCGACAGCGCGGCAGACGCTGCACGGGTCGTCCCGATCGGAAGCCACGAAACGAACACTGAGTCGATGGGCCCAGCCCCCACGTGTCCACAAGGAGGTTCCGCCAGCACAGGCGACGATTCCCCGTGCCCGTGGAGTGATGACGACGGCCGCCCGTGGCAGGAGATCTTGCGAGACAACGCCCGAGCCATCGACTGGCCCCGCCTCGGGAGGGACATGCTCCGCGACCTCAGGATGATGGGGAAGTGGCTCGTGCTCGCGATCATCGCTCAGGGTGTCATCGTCAGATACGTCCCACAAGACTGGGTCACCTCCGCGCTGGGGACGGGCGACTGGTGGGCCATCCCTTTGGCGGCGGGCGTCGGGGTCCCGCTCTACCTCAATGGCGTCGGGGCCATCCCGATCACTCAAGGCCTGCTCTCCCAGGGCATGATGCCTGGAGCGGCCGTCACCTTCCTGCTGGCCGGTGCCATGACGACTGTGCCGGCGATGGTCGCGGTTCGGGCCGTCGTGCGGTGGAACGCGTTTGCGTTCTACGCGGGTGCCGGACTGGTCGGCAGCATGGCCATCGGAGCAGTGGCCCAACTGTGGCTGTAGTTACGCCCGCCAGCTCACGTCCCGGCCCAGCGGGTCGATGGAACGTCCTCAACGGCAGACACTTCTACACCAGCCAGGCGTGGCTGCTCGCGTTCAGCGAACTGGCAGACATGCCCGCGATACGAGAGACCCGCGTCGCGGCGGCCGCGGTCGGGCATCGGGCCGTCACTGCCCAAGCAAACCCTCGGTATACCCACGAATGGCTCTACGAGGACGCTCTCCGCGAACGTGTTCACGAGTACGGGCTGCTCGGGGGTTGTGCCGGGTACGAGAGCCACTTTCCCCATGTCGAGGACGCTACACCCGAAGACCAGCGGAGCACCGTCGAGGCCGTTGCCGACAAGATCGGGCGCGCCGCACTCCTGGTGGCGCACGTTCCGACGGCCGAGGCGCTCCACCTCGTCACCCACCGTATCCTCCCCGGATCCGCCGTCCCGGTACTCAGCATGCCGGTGGCCGAGCTCGACCTTGCGGATTTCGGGTCGTTCGACGACTACGTCGACTCGCTGAGCCGCAACAACCGCAGCGGTGTCCGACGCGACCTGCGCCGAGCCGATGCCAGTGGGCTGCGCACCGACATCGTGCCGCTGCGTCACGTCGTCGACGAGGTCGCTCCCCTTCTGGGACAGGTTCAGGGCCATCACGGCGACAACCCAGACCCAGCGGCAGCCGCCGACTACCTGCGGCTCTGCTGCCACGGGGGCCTGGCCGAGTCGGCCACCGCCTTCGTCTCCCGGAACTCGGACGGTGATGCGGTGGCGTTCGCTCTCGGATACCCCTGGCACGATACGGTGTTCATGCGCGTGGCGGGGATGGACTACCAACGGGCCACGGTCAGCGGCGCTTACTTCGCGAGCTACTTCTATGCGCCCATCCGGCATGCCCTGGCCACTGGACGCAGGTTGATCGACTTCGGCGGCGAGTCCCTCGAGAGCAAACTACGTCGTGGCTCCACGCTGCAGCCTCGCTGGGCGTTGTCCATGGGAGTGGCTGTCGATCCTGCCGCAGCACGCGCAGTAAGCCGCCGCCGGGTCGCGCATCTCATCGAACGCGGGCGTGGCTGCTCTCATTGGTCCGGTTCCAGCATCGAGCAGTGGCCGAGCATCCATGACCGCCTGTCCACCGGTTGAGCGCGGTCGTCAGGCCCGCGATCCCATGCTTGGTGTACCGGGTGGCCCAGCGGCCCACCCTGGACTCACAGATGTCCAGAAGCCGGCACGCCCGCCGGGTCGGCCACGCGTCGACCCACCGGGATCCCCTCACCACACCCTCCTGTGGGAAGAGCCCGACAACCCCACCCGCCCGATCTACCCATCCACCACCCGTGCCTCGCTCGCGGGCAAATCCGGAAACAGCCCCCGGTGCCCAGTGGCCATGGGCCTTTCCGAAGGGTGTCGGCGGCATACCTCGCTGTTCGGACCGGGCGGTTCGGTATGCCGCGCAACTTATCCTGGCGGGTATGTCCGAGCGCTGGGCCCGTCGCCAGGCGTCGGTTCCGGCGATTCACTATCCCGACGACCTGCCGATCGCCGCACGCCGCACTGAGATCGCCGAAGCGATCGGCGCCCACCAGGTAGTGGTTGTCGCCGGGGAGACCGGCTCGGGCAAGACCACCCAGCTGCCTAAGATCCTGCTCGAGTTGGGCCGGGGCATCCGGGGCACGATCGGGCACACTCAGCCGCGCCGGATCGCCGCCCGGGCCGTCGCCGAACGGTTGGCCGAAGAGCTAGGTGTCGAGCTCGGCGGAGTCGTCGGCTACCAGGTGCGGTTCACCGACGCCACCAGTCGCGACTCACTCGTCAAGGTGATGACCGACGGGGTGTTGCTGGCCGAGCTGCAGCGCGATCGTCGGCTACGCCGTTACGACACGATCGTCATCGACGAGGCGCACGAGCGCAGTCTCAACATCGACTTCCTGTTGGGCTATCTGCGTCAGCTGCTGCCACGTCGTCCGGACCTCAAGGTCGTCATCACGTCGGCCACCATCGATCCACAGCGTTTCGCCCGCCACTTCGCCGACCGCGCCGGGGGTCCCGCTCCGGTCATCGAGGTGTCCGGGCGCACCTACCCGGTGCAGGTGCGCTACCGGCCGCTGGTCCGCCACGGCCTGCCCGGGCCCGACGGGGCAGTGCCCCGGATCGAGGTCGACCAGGTCACCGGCATCTGCGAGGCGGTCGAAGAGCTGTGGACCGAGTCCACGCATCACGACGAGGTCGCCGCGCACGACATCCTGGTCTTCCTCTCCGGCGAGCGCGAGATCCGTGACGCAGCCGACGCGTTGACCGGAATGCGCTTGCCCGACACGGAGATCCTCCCGCTCTTCGGCCGCCTCTCGGCGGCCGAGCAACACCGGGTCTTCCGCCCGCACGCCGGGCGTCGGGTCGTGCTGGCCACCAACGTCGCAGAGACCTCCCTGACCGTCCCGGGCATCCGATACGTCGTCGACACCGGCACTGCCCGGATCTCGCGCTACAGCCAACGCACCAAGGTGCAGCGGTTGCCGATCGAGCCGATCTCCCAGGCCAGCGCCCGCCAACGAGCCGGCCGGTGCGGCCGACTGGCCGACGGGGTGTGTATCCGGCTCTATGGCGAGGACGACTATGAGAGCCGCCCGGCATACACCGATCCCGAGATCCTGCGCACCAACCTCGCCTCGGTCATCCTCGCGATGACCACCCTCGGCCTCGGCGACATGGCCGCCTTCCCGTTCGTCGACCCTCCGGACTCGCGTCAGGTCACCGACGGCGTGCGGCTGTTGGAGGAGCTGGGAGCCTTCGACCCGTCGCCCGCCCCGGCCGGCCGCGCCGACACCCGCAGCCGGGTCACCGAACTGGGGCGGACGATCTCACGGCTGCCGGTCGATCCTCGCCTGGCCCGGATGATCGTCGAGGGTGACAAGCGAGGTTGCTTGCACGAGGTGCTCGTCGTCGTGGCCGCCTTGTCGATCCAGGATCCGCGGGAGCGGCCGCTGGAGCAGCGCGAGGCCGCCGCGGCGTCGCATCGACGATTCACCCACGAGCACTCCGACTTCGTGGCCTACCTGAACCTATGGGACTACCTGAGGGGCCAGCAAAAGACGCTCTCCGGCAGCGCTTTCCGGCGACTGTGCCGCGCGGAGTTCCTGCACTACCTGCGGGTCCGCGAATGGCAGGATCTCGTCTCGCAACTGCGCCAGGCCTGCCGCCGCGCCGGCTTCGATACGCGCCGGCACGGGCAGGCCGAGCCGGATCACGACGCGCTGCACCACGCCCTGCTGTCCGGTCTGCTCAGCCACGTCGGGGTGCGTGACGAGGCGAAGCGGGACTATCTCGGTGCTCGCGGTGCCCGCTTCGCGATCTCGCCCGGGTCTGCACTGGCGCGCCGGCAGCCCCAGTTCGTCATGGTCGGCGAGCTCGTCGAAACGACGAGGTTGTGGGCCCACGACGTGGCCCGGATCGACCCGGCCTGGGCCGAAGAACTCGGCGGGCACCTCGTCAAGCGCCAGTATGCCGAGCCCCGGTGGTCGGCGCGCCGGGGCTCAGCCGTGGCCGCCGAACGGGTCACGCTCTACGGCGTGCCCCTCGTCGTGGGCCGGCTCGTCGGGCTCGGGCGCGTCGACCCCGCACTCGCCCGGGAAATGTTCGTCCGGCACGCCCTCGTCGAAGGGGACTGGAGCACTCGGCATACCTTCTTCCACGACAACCGGCGGCTGCTCGAAAGGCTCGCCGATCTCGAAACCCGCACCCGTCGGCGTGACATCGTCGTCGGTGACGACGTGCTCGTCGACTTCTACCTCGACCGGATCCCCGAGCATGTCGTGTCGGCCCGGCACTTCGACACCTGGTGGAAACGGGCCCGCCGGGCGCACCCCGACATGTTGACCTTCACCGAGGACCTGCTCGTCCGGGCGGAGGCCGGCGACCTCGGTGCCGATGCCTATCCGACGACCTGGGTTCAAGGAGGTCTGTCCCTGCCGTTGAGCTACCAGTTCGAGCCGGGGAGCGCTTCGGACGGGGTGACCGTGCACATCGGCACCGACGTGCTCAACCAGGTGACCGAGGACGGTTTCGACTGGCAGGTGCCCGGGCTGCGTGAGGAGTTGGTCGCCGCGCTGATCCGGACCTTGCCCAAGAGTGTCCGACGGTTGCTGGTGCCGGCCCCCGAGCACGCTGCGGCGACGGTCCGGGTGCTGCGAGACCGATCGCTCGGCCCCGCCGACGGTCGGCTCACCGATGTGCTGGCCGAGGTCTTGCGTGAGACCCATGGTGTGGCCATCCGGGCTGAGGACTGGGCGCCTGAGCGGCTGCCGGATCATCTGCGGATGACCTTCTCCGTCGAAGACCGGCCCGGGCACGTGGTCGCTGCCGGTCCCTCGCTCACCGCGGTCCGGGACCAGGCTGCGCCACAGGTGCGTCGTGACGTCGCCGCTGCCGGCTCCTCGATCACCCGCACCGGGATGCGGGCTTGGGAGGTCGACGAGATCCCGCGCGAGCACGAGGCCACGGTCGGTGGCCGGCGAGTGCGTGGCTTCCCGGCGCTCGTCGACGGTGGCGACTCGGTGTCCTTGCAGGTGCTGCCGACCCGAGCCGAGGCCGAGACCGAACACCGGCTCGGGGTGCGGCGCCTGCTGCTGCTGCACACGGTGCCACCGTGGAAACAGGTGCTCGCCCGGCTCGACAACCAGCAGAAACTCGCCCTCGGCCACAACCCGCACGGGTCCGTGCCGGCCCTGCTCGACGACGCCCGAGCCTGCGCCGTCGATGCCATCGTCATCGAGCACGCTCACGAACCGCCCCGCACCGCAGCCGAATTCGAGCAGGCGCTGGCTGCCGTGCGCACCCACGTCGCAGCCCGAGTGACCACGGTCGTTGGCCTAGCCGAGCCGATCCTGCGCCGGCACCTGGAACTCACCCGGCGCCTCGACTTCCTGGCTGGGCGAGCCAACCCGGTCTGGCGGGAGCTGGTGTCCGACGTCCGAAGCCAGCTGGCCGAGCTCATCCGGCCCGGGTTTCTCGCCGATACCGGCCTGGCTCGGCTGCCGGACCTCGATCGCTACCTGAGGGCTGTGCAGCATCGCCTCGACAAGGCACCCGAAGACCCGGATCGTGACGCCCGACGGATGGCCGAGGTGCTCGGGGTCGAGCAGCGGTATGCCGCGCTGCTGGCCGAGCTGCGCCCCAGCGAGCGGGCGGCCACCGCGGTCACCGACATTGGCTGGATGATCGAAGAACTGCGAGTCTCGCTCTTCGCGCAGCGCCTCGGCACGGCATACCCGGTCTCCGTGAAACGGATCGACCGAGCCCTCGCCGCCTGTCGCGCAGGCAACCGGAATCCGGACTGACCATCGCGGGGATGGGCGTTGCAGCGGCGGAATGCGCTCCGAAGCCCGTACGTTGGAACGTCAGATGTTGTCACTGCCGTGATGTGGAAAGGACCGTGGTGCAGGACCCGACCAGCCTTTATCGCTTCGAGCCCGGGGTCGATCCGGCCGAAGCGGGTGCGGGCGTGCTCGTGACTTCCCTCGGGGGTTTCGTGGATGCGGGGGCGACCCAACGCGCGCTCACCGAGCATGTCATCGAGGTCCACGAGTCCACGGTCGTGGCGACCTTCGACGTTGATCAACTCCTCGACTACCGGGGCCGGCGACCGGTCATGGTCTTCGACCGGGATCACTGGTCGGCATACGAAACACCGGCGTTGCACGTGCATCGCGTCCTCGACCGGGCGGGCACCCCGTTCCTCATGCTGGCTGGCCCGGAGCCGGACTACCAATGGGATCGGATGGTCGAGGCCGTGCGCGGACTCATCGACACGCTCGGGGTGCAGCTCACGGTCAGTGTGCACGGCATCCCGATGGCTGTCCCGCACACCCGGCCGCTCGGGGTCACTCCCCACGCAAACAGCACCCGGTTGCTTGGCGAGATCGAGCCGGTCTTCGGGCAGGTGCACGTGCCCGGGAGTTTCGCCGGGCTGCTCGAGCTGCGCTTGGGCGACTACGGTCACGACGCCATGGGGTATGCCGTTCACGTGCCGCACTACTTGTCACAATCCGAATACCCGGACGCGTCGCTGGTCGCCCTGGACGCCCTGAGCGGCGCGACCGGTTTGGACTTCTCCCGGGACGCTTTGGCCGAAGCGGCGGTCTCCACCCGGGCCCAGGTCGCCGCCGAACTCGCCGAGAACCACGAAGTCCAGACACTTGTCGCGGCGCTTGAGCAGCAGTTCGACGCGTTCCAAGAGGGCCGTCGCACACCCAGCCCACTGACCTCGAGCACGGGTCCGTTGCCCTCGGCCGACGAGATCGGTGCCGATGTCGAAGCCTTCCTGCGTGGGGTGTCCGACGACGGTTGAGCGTCGGGGCGGAATCATTCGCCCGACCCGAGCGTCTTCACTATCGGCGGGTCGACACCCGTCTACGGCTTGGCCGAAGGAGATACCGATGGCACGACGCACCAGAACCGCTCGATTGGCCGCCTTGAGAGGTCTTGGCACCGCGGTGGGGGCCGGTGCTCGACCGGGTGCCCCGGGGTTGCTGGAACGGCTCGCCGCGCTGCCGCGGATGGTCTCGGCGGCCGTGTCGGGTCGCTACCGCGGGTTGAGCACCGGGCGCCTGCTGGCGGTGTTGGGGACTCTGGTCTACGTGGTCTCGCCGATCGACGTGGTGCCGGAGGGGATCCTGACTGTCTTCGGCCTCGCCGACGACGCCATGGTCGTCGCCTGGCTCGCGAGTGTACTGCTGCAAGACACTGACGACTACCTTGCCTGGGAGCGTGGCTACGCCCCTGCGGCTGCCTCCGGATCCCAGGCACGAGCGACCGGCCGGGGCCCGCAGGACATGCCCGTCCAAGACGCCCCGGCTCCTGGTAGCTCCGGGCATTCCACGACTATCCCCTCGCACGTCGTGCGGTAGTGGCCCGGTGGTGTTCGCCGGGTATCCACAGCTCCAGTAGCTGATTGCTCATCGTCCACAGGCCCGCGCCGTTTCTGATCCAGCGGTTGCCGTCCGGGTCAGGGTGGCACGATGACGGCGAAAACCATCCGGATCAGCGACCCCCTCGACCTGGTCAAGGTCGTGCCCTATCAACTGGGCTTTCATCCGGAGCGTTCGGTCGTGGTCGTCGGCCAGCTCGGGCCTCGGGTCACGGTGGTGCAGCGGATCGATGTCCCCGATGCCGAGGGCATCGGCGAGGCCGCCCGAGTCCTCGCCCACAACGTGGCCCGGGCCGAATGCGACTCCGCAACGGTGATCGGCTACGAGCAGCAGGCCGGGTCCAGCAACGCTGTAGTCGGTGCCACCTGTCGACAACTGGGTGCAGCGGGTGTCGAAGTCAACGACTGGATGGTCGTCCGCGACGGTCGGGTTTTCTTCCCTATGTGTTCCGCCGGCTGCTGCCCACCCGAAGGGATGCCGCTGCCGCCCGACGGCGAGGTCGCCGCAGTCGCTGAATTCGTCGCTCTCGGAAGGTGGCCCGCTGCCACCAGGGAGTTCCTGGAGCGCCGATTGGCCTATCAGCCGGGGGACTTGCCCGACGTGCTCGGTCAGGCACTGGTCGGGCTGGATTCGCTGGACACGGCTGCGCAGGAGCTGGCCATTCGCGGGTGGGCCGACTTGCTGCGGGTGGATGACCGGCATTGGTTCACCCCGGCGTTGCCGTGTGCCCACGCCCTTGCCCTGATGATCGCGAGCCTGGACGACCCCGGGTTCCGTGACGTGGTGGTGGCCTGGCTCTGCCCGGGCACGTTCGGACGGGGAGTTGTTGACCCCAGGTTGCTCGCTCTGCTGGATCGATGGTTCCCACGGCCCGATGATTCACGAGCCGACGCCCGCGGCCAGGCCAACGAGCCCCGGCGGCGTCGAATCGGGACAGACAGCATCGGCTGGCGGCTGGACGGCGCAGCGGAAGTCGAGCGCAGCCAACGAATGGTCGAGCGACTCAGCTGGCTGGTTCGACAGACTCCGCCAACCCGAGCCGTTGCGCTATTGAGTGTCCTGGCCGTGCACCTCTGGTTCGTCGGCGACGGAGTCTCGGCCGGGCTGGCCGTCGACCGGGCACTCGAGCACGACCCGGGTAACTCGCTCGCCGGGCTCGTCGACCGTTTGCTCGAGCTGGGAGTCCGCCCGGACCAGGTCGGCTCCGATCCGGGGCGGCGCGCCGGGTGAGCACGGCAGGGGGATGCCGGTGCCAGGTGATCGCAGGTATAATTCCAGCGGGTCATGAGCGCCAGTGCCAAGCCCCGGCTTGCTGGCCGGCAACCCTTCCGCGCGATGGGGTGCCCCGGGTGATGACCAGGCTCAGGCAGGTCGCCTGGGCAAGCGCGAGTCCGAGGAGCACCCGTGAACGGCATCGAACCCCAACCGGGTGGGTTCTGGCGTCCGGGAGATGACGTCGGGCACCGACGATTCCTCGAGATCGGCGAGCTGAGCCTCGAGCGCGGTGGCTCGTTGCCGGGTGCCTGGCTCGCCTATGAGACCTGGGGGGAGCTCAACGCCGCCGCCGACAACGCCATCCTCGTCGAACATGCGTTGACCGGTGACAGCCATGTCGTCGGAACTGCCGGTTCCGGGCACCCTTCCCCCGGGTGGTGGGATGGGCTGGTCGGCCCCGGGCACCCGATCGACACCGATCGCTGGTTCGTCGTGGCAGCCAACGTCATCGGCGGCTGTCAGGGCAGCACCGGGCCCAGCTCGCTCGCACCTGACGGTCGGCCGTGGGGGAGCCGGTTCCCGTTCGTCACGATCCGTGATCATGTGGCAGCCGAGGCTTTGCTTGCCGATGCGTTGAACGTCCGGCAATGGGCCATGGTCATCGGTGGGTCGATGGGGGGGATGCGAGTGCTCGAGTGGGCGGTCGGCCAACCCGAGCGGGTCGATCAGGCTGTCGTGGTGGCCAGCACGGCCGCGGCTACAGCCGACCAGATCGCCTGGGCCCAGCCACAACTGCTGGCCATCCGTAGCGACCCCGGATTCGTCGGGGGTGACTACTACGAATCCGGACCCGGGCCGGTGACCGGACTCGGGATCGCGCGGCGGATCGCGCACACGACCTACCGCAGCTCCGCCGAGTTGGACATCCGCTTCTCCAGGGCGGTTCAGCCGGGCACCGACCCGCTCGGTTCCGGTGGCCAGTATGCCGTGGAGAGTTACCTCGATCACCATGCCCGCAAGTTGTCCGGGCGCTTCGACGCCAATTCCTACCTGGTGCTCACCGAGGCGATGAACTCCCATGACGTCGGCCGCGGCCGCGGCGGGGTAAGGGCAGCGCTGGCCGGTGTCCGAGCACAGGTCACCGCGATCGGGGTCGACTCCGACCGGCTGTATCCGGTGCGTGAACAGGAGGAACTCGCCAGACTTGCCCCGAAGGGTCGGTTGGAAGTCATTCATTCGGAGTGCGGACACGATGGGTTCCTCATCGAAGTCGGCCAGGTCGCCCGGATCGTCGACGATGCGTTGCGGCGTCATGTTCGGCAGGATCCGCACGAGGTCTCGGTGATCCGGTAACGTCACCTCACGGACTCGGGTTGGTGAACAACGCGGGTGGTGAACAACACGGGTTGGTGAACAACACGGTAGGTCGACAAGGAGGTAGCTGTGGCCATCGTCGTCGGTTACGTGGCAACGAAGGAGGGCCGGGCCGCTCTGCGGCACGCGGCTCAGGAGTGCGAGCTGCGGCAGGCCAGGCTGATCGTCATCAATTCCCAGCGGGGAGGGAAAGACTTCGATGCCGACGAAGCCGCCAAGTTCGAGGCGGAGCTCGCTGCCGTCCGGCGCAAGCTCGACGATCTCGGACTAGCGCACGAAGAGCGTCAGTTGGTGCGGGGGAACGACCCTGCGGAGGACCTCATCTCGGTGGCCGAGGAAGAAAACGCCGACTTCATCGTCATCGGTCTGCGACGCCGGACCCCGGTGGGCAAGCTGATTCTGGGATCCAATGCGCAGCGGATCCTGCTCGATGCGACCTGCCCGGTGCTCGCGGTCAAGTCCGGCCACGAGCACTGACGGGAGCTTCGACTAGAGCTCCGACGAGAGCACTGACGCCGAGTCGGCATTGCCAGCACTCGGTCAGTGGGCCTGCCTGGTTCGGTCTGCGCGCGGTCCGGAACTATAATGGGGGTGGCCGATGCGGCGGATGCGGGGTCCTGGCCACCTCAACCGCCACGTGCCGCCGAATCCCCACAGCATGCGTAGCCGGTTGGCCTGCCCTTGAGGTGCGCCGACTGCGAAAGGTAGCCCGTGACGCACGAGTCCAAGCCCACCCCTGATTCGACCGTGCCGGACATCGAGGGTGGCCCGGGCCGTCGAGCGGTGCCCGCAGCGTCCGGTCGAGCGGTGACGACGGCCTCGACCAAACGGACGACCAAGACCACCTCCGCCAAGGCGGGAACAACCAAGGCTGCCAGCCCCGGCAAACGGGCTGCCAAGGGCTCGGCGAGCGCCAAGAAGTCGACGGCGAAGACCACCGGCGCTTCGGCCACGACAGCCCCCAAAGCCACGGCTGAGCCCAAGACGACCAAGACTGCCAAGGCGCGCAAGGCGACCGGAGCCGCTAAGACGACAGCAGCAGCCAAAGCGAGTGCGACCGCCAAGACCACGGGAGCCGCCAAGGCGGCCAAGACCGCGAAAGCACCCACGATCGCGAAAGCACCTAAGACCGCGAAGGCGACCAAGGCCGCCGAGACCGGGGCTAAGGCGGCTGCTACCCGCAAGACGAAACCCCGAGCGATCGGGAACAAGGACGGCACCGCACCCGATCAGACCGATCCCTCCGACGAGGCCACGTCCGCCAAAACGGCGAAGAAGCCCACCAGAGCCGCTGCCAAGACTGCCAAGACTGCCAAGAAAGCCGCGGGTGACAAACCGACTCCCCGCCGGGCCACCCGGTCGAAGAAGTCAGCGGCAGCCGAGCCGGATCTGCCGGCCACCGAAGCAGCCGATTCGGAGTCGGTCGAGAACGACTCGGAACTGCCCGAGGCCATCACACCCGACGAGGTCGATCTCGATGCCGGCGACACCGAAGACACGGACGACACCGACGGCACGGACGACACCGACGACACGGACGACACGGACGACACAGAGGACGGCAAGGACTCTGAGGACTCTGAGAACTCGGACGAGACCGACGACGACGACAGCGACTCGGTCACCGGTGCGGCCGCCGGCCGGGGCAAGTCGGGGCGTACCCCCGGGAGCGACGACAGCGAGGCGGCCGGTTTCGTCATCCGTGACGACGATGAGGAGGATGCGCCTGCTCAGCAGGTCGTCACGGCTGGTGCCACCGCCGACCCGGTCAAGGACTACCTCAAACAGATCGGCAAGGTCGCTCTGCTCAACGCCGAGCAGGAGGTCGAACTGGCCAAACGGATCGAGGCGGGGCTGTTCGCTGAGGAGAAGCTCAACTCGGGCACCAAGATCGACCAGAAACTCAAACGTGAGCTCTGGTGGATCGCCCAAGACGGTCGCAAGGCCAAGAATCACCTGCTCGAGGCCAACTTGCGCCTCGTGGTCAGTCTGGCCAAGCGTTACACCGGTCGGGGCATGCTCTTCCTGGATCTCATCCAGGAGGGCAACCTGGGCCTGATCCGGGCGGTGGAGAAGTTCGACTACACCAAGGGCTACAAGTTCTCGACTTACGCCACCTGGTGGATCCGTCAGGCGATCACCCGAGCCATGGCAGACCAGGCCCGGACGATCCGGATCCCGGTGCATATGGTCGAGGTCATCAACAAGTTGGCCCGGGTCCAACGCCAGATGCTTCAGGATCTGGGTCGTGAGCCGACTCCCGAAGAACTGGCCAAAGAACTCGACATGACCCCCGAGAAGGTTGTCGAGGTGCAGAAGTACGGCCGGGAGCCGATCTCCTTGCACACCCCCCTCGGTGAGGACGGCGACAGTGAGTTCGGTGACCTCATCGAAGACTCCGAGGCGGTCGTGCCGGCCGAGGCGGTCAGTTTCACCCTGCTCCAGGAACAGTTGCACTCGGTGCTGGACACTCTGTCGGAGCGGGAAGCAGGCGTGGTGTCGATGCGCTTCGGGCTGACCGACGGTCAGCCGAAAACGCTTGACGAGATCGGGAAGGTCTACGGCGTCACTCGGGAGCGGATCCGGCAGATCGAATCCAAGACGATGAGCAAGCTGCGCCACCCGTCGCGTTCCCAGGTCCTTCGCGACTACCTCGACTGATCGTCCTTGTCATCCGCCCGGAGCCGGTAGCGCTGGGGTCGCCGGTTCTTCGACGTATGCCGATCAACTCGTGTCAGTAGGCCACGAACGGGCCTGCCGAGGCGGGAAACCGTTGACCGGGTCTGCTCGACCCACCAGTTGCGCGCGTCCCGGGGCGTCAGCAGGGCCCGGAGGCGGTGACGCCACCTGCGGGTCCGGGCTACCGATGAGATGATCATCCGGGTTCGATGCGGCCGGACCGGATCGACCTGGGCCCCGGGCCGGGCATACCGGGCTCGCTCGACCGTCGCTGCCAGCTTCTCCAACGATCGGCGTGCCGGACCGTGCAGGTGCCCTTCTTGCACGTAGTAGGTGCAGGCATCGCGCAGCGTCCCGCCCGGAGGTGGTGGCACCCCCAGGTCTTCGAGGCGGTCGGTCATCGCTTGCCAATGGACCTCCACCTGCTGCTCGGGTGTTCCGGCCCGCGCCATGCGAGAGCGGTGGACCAACCGGGAAGTCACCGGCAGGACCAGACTGCCGAGGATCCCGAGAAGGAGTCCGACGACCACGAGTCCTGCCGGGCCGGCGAGCCAGTCGGTGATCCGCTGGGCCAGGGACTGCGGCACGTCGGGCTGTCCGAGGATTGGGTCCGGCCGAGGGGCTTCGCCGGGTGGTTCGGTTCGGTCGTCGCTCGACGGGGCGGGTGTGGTGGGAGAGGAGCTCGAGTCCGGCGTGGCGACGGTCCAACCCGGTGCGGCGCCGGTGCGTGCCGACGGCGTCGGTTCGAACCGCACCCAGCCGGCACCGGCAAGATACAGCTCCGGCCAGGCGTGGGCGTCGGATGTGGTGACGGTATAGCTGTCGTCGTTCCGGGTGCCGGGGAGGAATCCGATGGCCATCCGGGCGGGTATGCCGGCCTGCCGGGCCATCATGACCATGGCGGAGGAGAACTGCACACAATACCCGCGCCGGTTCTCGAGGAAGGCCGTGATCGGGTCCACCGGCGCACCGCTGGTGGTGTCGACATCACCGAGTTCCAGGCTGTACGTGAAACCACCTTCGGAGCGCAGCCAGGACTGGATGGCCGCGGCCATGCCGTACGGTGTGTCGGTCGGCGCACGGGCCGAGGACTCGACCTCCTGAAGTGCCCGGGTGACGGCCGAAACAGAGGCTGGATGTACCCACAGCGCCGGATCGGTCGGCTCCAGCTCGGGGGTGCCGGACCCGATGATGGGTTCGACGCCGGAGCGGAGGAGATCGCTTGTGAGGTCGAGTTCCACGTATCTGGCGGAATACGAAGCCGGCTGCGACTGGGCGTAGACGTCCCGGGTCGATTCATCTACCTGCCAAGCGATATCGCCCAGATCGACGGCCACGATCGGCTGCGGTGTGGCCAGTGCCGGCGGCGCGAGTGAATAGTCGAACACGGTCACCGTCTGCTCGGTCCGGCCGACCTCGGGCGACACGGTGAACATGGCGGCGGTGCCGAGTTGGGGTCGTGTCGCGGCTCTCCAGTTGGTGCCGTCGAAGGTTGACGTGGCCAACACCCGGAAGGGGGCTGCCACGGAGCTGGTCGTGCGATAGCGGAACACGACGGTCGGGTCGCGGTTCACCAGGTTTCGGCCGACATCGACGGTGGAGTTGTAACCGATCTGGGCGGGGACGCTGCTGCCCATCGGTTCACCGATAGCCAAACCGTCCAGGACGTATCGGGTCGGAAGCTGGTTGAACAGGGCGGCCAGCACGAGGGATCCGAGGACCGCTGAGCCACCGACCCGGAAGGCCATCACGGTAAAGCGGGTGTCGCCGAGGCGCTCCGTGCCCGCACTCCCGGCGGGATCGATCCATCGGTGCATTCGTTGGTGTGTGCCGTCGGCCAACAACACCAGCCATGACACAGCGGCGGCGGCGAAATACCCGGGGTGGAGGGCACTCGAGCTGTTCGCCGCGGCGCTGAGAAAGACCGTCAACAATGGCAGCCCGGCCACGGCCGGGGCAGCGAGGGTGACGGCGAGATGGTCGACGATGATGACGACGACGACGGCTACCAGGGCCAGGGTGACGGTGACCGCGTGGACGGCGGGGAGCGGGGACGACGACGCCTGATAGACCGTTCGACCGAACTGCACGAAGATCTCGGAGAACCTCTGCGCCGTGGCGATGGTCGGCACTGCCCACCAGGTTGTCCCAGGGGCGAATGCCCAGGTCGCGGCGACGACGACGGCAACCAGTTGAGCCGGAAGGACGAGGCCGGCGCGGGAGCTCACGCTGCGGATCGATATCCCCACCGCGGTGGCCACCACGGCGAGCCAACAGCCGTGCCAGAACCATGCTCGGTCGGTCACCAGGACGGTCGCCGAGAACAGGGTAGTGAGGGCCGCAGCCGCAGCGAGTGAGGCCGACCTGATGACACTCATCGTTCAGCGCTCGATCGTTTCGTGCTCATCGGGTGTGCCTCGGTGTGGATGCAGGTCTCGGGACGCCACCCTGGGCCAAGCCGTGCTGATCGTGTCACCGGGACGGACAGCAGTGGCCCGCCAGCCCGACTCGGTGAACAGCTCGACCGCCCGTGCAGTGCCGATCGTGCCCACCTGGTCCGCCGGGCCGGGCACGACAAGAGCTAGCCCGTTCACTCCTGACGGGCGTTGCCGGGCCAGCCGGGACACCAACGTGTCGTCGAACGCGACGACGATCGCGACACACAGCCCCCCGGGCGCGAGCAGGCTGTGCGACGCCTGGACCAGTTGTTCGGCTTCGGCGCTCGGGACGGTTTCGGTGACCGCCAGGACCCGCAGGCCGTTGGCCGGATCGGTGGCGAGGTTGACCTGTCCGGACCGAACCGTCTCCGGCGTGAGTAGATGCACGGCATACCCGACATCGTTGACGTGGTTCAACACCGAGGCCATCGCTCTGACTCCCCACTCGAAGGAGCTCCCGGGGCCGGTGCCCACGTGGGCCGGCCGGCGTGGATCGAGCATCAGGACGGCTCGTCGTCGTGACGGTCGGTCTTCTTGACGGACCACGAGACTGCCGGTCCGGGCGGTGGTCGGCCAGTGAATCCGGCGTAGGTCGTCACCGTCCCGGTATTCGCGGATCGACTGATCGTCCTCGCCGTGCAGGGCCACCAAGTGCGGGATCTCTCCCTCCGTGCCCAGCCCGGAGCCGGAGGGTCGCCTGCCCGGCAATGGGTCGATCCTGGGCAGCACGATGATCTCGGTCGTCGCACCGACGTCGACCGATCGTCTGGTGAGCCCGAAAGGATCGCGCAGGTGAACGGTGAGCGGACCCAGCCGGTGCCTCCCGCGCACCGTCGGCCGCACGGCATACCGGATCGTCCGCCGGTGCGCCGGTCCGACCGCGGCGAGCAGGATCCGAGGCGACTGGCCGAGTCGCTTCCCCAGCCGCTCGGTCGCCAGCATGAAGGCGGTGCCGCGATTCCCCGTGTTGGTCACCGTCGTATACACCTGGGCAGGCTCGTCGGCGACGAGCTGAGCCGGATCCGTCGCGCGAGTCACGGCCAGACCGGCCGGGCGCCGGATCAGCAGCGCGGCCAGGACCGGGAGGCCGAGCAGGAGCAACCCGATCCGGATGA
Organism: Actinomycetales bacterium; assembly: GCA_002748155.1. GTDB lineage: Bacteria > Actinomycetota > Actinomycetes > Actinomycetales > Dermatophilaceae > Phosphoribacter. The sequence goes on from PDRO01000014.1 coordinate 22,995, forward strand.
CGTCCTGGAAGCCCAACCCGATCCCGACCACCGCCACGGTCAACCCGGCGACGACGAAGGCTCGTCCCCGGGTGGTGAGCAGCCGAGTGCCGGACGGCCGCCGGATGACGAGCTGTGGACGCTTCATCGTGCCCGCATCAGTGTTCAGCGAGGCGCGACCGGCACCGGTGTGGCGTGGAGCAACTCGGTCAGCACCCGGGCCGGCGTGCGGTGGGCCAAGGTGGCGTCCCCGGAGAGCATGATCCGGTGGGCCAACACGATCGGCACCATCCGCTGCACGTCGTCGGGGAGCACATGGTCCCGGGCCCGCAAGGCTGCATGTGCCCGCGCTGCCCTCAGCACGTGTAGAGCGGCGCGCGGTGAAGCACCCAGCCGAATGGCCGGGCTGGTCCGGGTGGCGTTGGCCAAGTCGACGACGTATTGGCGCACCGCTGGCGCGGCGTAGACGTCCCGGACGACCCGGATCATCCGGGCCACGGTGGCTGCGTCTGTGACCGGTGTCAGCGACTCGAGCGGCGAGATCCCGGCGTGGGAGTCGAGCAACGCCACCTCGGCGGCCGGGTCCGGGTAGCCGATCGAGATCCGTGCCATGAACCGATCACGCTGAGCCTCGGGTAGGGGATAGGTGCCCTCCATCTCGATCGGGTTCTGGGTGGCGACGACGATGAAGGGCCTGGGCAACGTGTACGTCCGTCCGTCGACGGTGACCTGGCCTTCTTCCATGCACTCCAGTAGTGCCGATTGGGTCTTGGGTGACGCACGGTTGATCTCGTCACCGACAACGACGTTGGCGAAGACTGCTCCGGGGCGGAACTCGAAGTCGCGCACATCTTGATTGAAGACATTGACTCCGGTGATGTCCGAGGGCAACAGGTCGGGGGTGAACTGGATCCGGCGCACCGAGCAGTCGATCGCTCGGGCCATCGCTTTGGCGAGCATCGTCTTGCCCACTCCCGGCACGTCTTCGACGAGCAGGTGGCCGCCGGCCAGCAACACAGTGATCGCCGTGCTGATCACCTCGGGTTTGCCCTCGATGACCTGTTGCATCGCCCCGGCGATCCGGGAGGCCGCAGCGCGCAGTTCGGCCAGTGCCTCCGGGGTCGATCGATCAGTCACCTCGGCAGGTGCCGGTGAGCGGACCGGCGGCCTCGGAGGTGCCGTGGGGTGCCGTCGTTCACCTCTCGGATCGGGTCCGCTCATCCTCCACAACTCCCCACGCTCACACTCCACCGTCCTGACCCAACCTGTCACCTACCCGTGCAGCAGGCCCTTCCAAGGGTGCCCGGAGCATCGCCGAGTCACCGGTCAGGCGAGCGTACGGGGCGTCGGTGCGATAGCCAAGTGGAAGCCTGACCGTCATTCGGACTGCCGGGTGTGGTAGTCCTCCATTTTCCTCCACCTAGTTTGAACAGCAAGCATGTCGTGCAATGCCTCGGAATATCCGTGATTTTCGCGGATATTGCTGGGTTGGTGGAGGGAAGTGGAGTATGGTGGGGCACCATGGAGTGACGCAGTGGAATCAGCCGGGTCACGGGTCGGACGGAAGGGGTGGTGCCTGGTGTTTCTCGGTACCTACACGCCTCGTCTCGACGACAAGGGTCGGCTGATCCTGCCGGCCAAGTTCCGGGACGGCCTCGCCGAGGGCCTCGTCATGGCCAAAGGGCAGGAACGCTGTCTCGTCGTGTATCCGACCGCCGAGTTCCTCCGGATCGCGACCGCGATGCAGCAGGCTCCCGGGACGGTCGCGCACGTTCGGGACTACACCAGGGTGCTGGCCTCGAGCGCTACCGACCAGGTCCCCGATCGGCAGGGCCGGATCACGATCCCGGCCATGCTGCGTGACTACGCCCAGTTGGACCGTGATCTTGCCGTCATCGGCAATATCAGCCGGGTCGAGATCTGGCACTTGCCCGCGTGGGAGGACTACCTGGCCACCAAGGAGCCGGCTTTCGCCAGCCAGTCCGAGGAGGTGGCGCCCGGGGTCTTCTGAGCCGCCGTTCCGGCTGGTCACCGCAGCATCGTGCGGGTGCCTGCGCCCAGGTCTCCAGCCGCTTCCGGTCCCGACACGACTTCCCCCGTGCCGGATCCGCCAGCGGTCGAGAACCCATCGAAGCGGATGGGGACCTGAGGGCAGGACCAGCAACCAGCACTCACGACCTCACACCCGCGATGCCTCGACGAGCACGACGAACTGAGCAATGAGCAGGACCCGTCAGCACATCTCGAACCCCGGAGCAGGAGTCCTCGATGACCAAACTCGACGCCGGTCGGTGCGTCGCGGGCCGGCACGTCCCGGTCCTGCGCGACCGGATCGTCGACTTGCTCGGGCCTGCTCTGCAGGAGCCGGGGGCGGTCTGCGTCGATGCAACCCTCGGGATGGGCGGCCACGCCGAGGCGGTCTTGCAGCGTTGCCCGCAAGCACAGGTCGTGGGAATCGACCGTGATGGGCAGGCCCTGGCTTTGGCCGCCCGACGCCTGGAGCCATTCGGCGACCGGGTCACGTTCGTGAAAGCCGTCTACGACGAGGTCGCCGACGTCGTGGGCGACCTCGGGCTCAGCGGCCTCGACGCCGTCCTGTTCGACCTCGGAGTGTCATCGCTGCACGTGGACCAGCGCGAACGCGGCTTCGCCTACCGTGAAGACGTCCCGCTGGACATGCGGATGGACCAGGCCGGCGGAACCACCGCCGCCGATGTGCTCAACACTTATCCGCCCGACCGGCTGGCGGGTGTGTTGCGTGACTACGGCGAGGAGCGTTACGCCCGAGCAATCGCCCGGGCCGTGGCTGTCGAACGCGCCCGGGCACCGTTCACGACGTCCGGGCAACTCGTGGATCTGCTACGCCGGGTCATTCCGGCTGCCGCGCAACACCGTGGCGGGCACCCGGCCAAACGCACGTTTCAGGCATTGCGGATCGAGGTCAACGGGGAGTTGGACGCGTGGCGACGGGCGTTGCCGGCTGCGATCGACCTGCTGCGAGTCGGTGGCCGGATCGCCGTGTTGTCCTACCACTCTCTCGAAGACCGCATCACGAAACGCGGATTGGCTGAGGGCGCGACGTCCAGGGCACCGGCCGGGATGCCGGTAGAGCGCGCCGAGGATGCACCTTTCCTGTCCCTGCTGACCCGAGGAGCCGAGACTCCCGCGGCGGGTGAGGTCGCGGACAACCCACGGGCTTCTTCGGCTCGCCTGCGAGCCGCCGAGCGGATCAGGCTCACATCATGACGTCGACCGGGTGGATCAACCCGTCCATTCACAAGGGGGAGCAGCGATGAGTCAGGCCAGTTCGCCAACCCGCCTGCGGACGACGACGGGCAGCGGGCCGGGTGCAATAGCAGCACGGCATGCGCGCCGACGCCTGCGGGTCGTCCCGGCCGCGATCGAACGATCCGGCACTGCGCCCTTCGCGGGCTTGTGCATGGGACTGCTCGTGATCGGTCTGCTCCTGCTGCTCCTGTTCAACACTCAACTCGCTCAGGGCACCTTCGCCGTCGAGGAGTTGACCCGCACTTCCGGGACTCTCGCCGATGAGGAACACGAGCTCACCCAAGCGCTCGACGCCGAACGTAACCCGGCTGCTCTGGCCAAACGTGCCATCGGGCTCGGCATGGTTCCGGCCAGGTCGATGGCCTTCATCCGGCTTTCCGATGGCGCGATCATCGGGGTCGCCGAACCGGCAACGGCGGACGCCGCGATCAACCTTGTCTCCGACCCACAAGCACCGCCGCCGCCACCGCCACCGCCCGCTGCTCCGGCCGTCCCCGCCCAAGGCGCTGAGCCTGCCGCACCGGCTGCACCTGTCGAGGGAGCCGTCCCGGCAGTGCCCCCTGGAGAAGCGGCGCCAGCGGCGCCCGCCGAGGGGCAGCCACCACCAGTACCGGCAGCGCCAGTAGCACCGCCGGCGCCGGCCCCCGGGACCTGACATGCCAGCTCACCAAGCGCGGGGCGCTCGCCAGCTCAACGCTCGCCAGTCACCGTCGCGGCGTCCCGGCCCGGGCGTACCCCGCGTCGGTAACCCGGTCCGCCGGGCTCGCGGGATGTGGCTTCTCGGGATGTTCGTGTTCTCGGTCTTCGCTGCTCAACTCGTCCGAGTCCAGGCGTTCGATGCCTCAGCGGTTCAGGAAGCCGCGCTGACCAAGCGGCTCACCAGCGTGGCTGTTCCGGCGCTGCGCGGTTCGATCGTCGACAGTAAGGGAACTGTGCTCGCGGCCAGCATCGAACGGCGCACCGTGTCCGTGAACCAGGATGCGGTGCGTTCCTACACCGCGGTGGTGGACGGCAAACGAGTGACCGTCGGCGCAGCCGGTGCGGCGCAGCGGCTGGCCCCGTTGCTGGGTACCACGCCGGAAGCGCTCGCTCCACAACTCACCGGCACCGATCCCTACCGGATCATCGCGAAGAACGTCTCGCCGCTGGTCTGGCGCCAGATCGCCGAGATGGGCATCCCTGGGATACACAGCGAAACGACGTTCCAACGCGAGTACCCCGCTGGGATGACCGCGGCGTCACTCGTCGGTGTCGTCGTCGATGACGAAACCCCAGGCGCAGGCATCGAAGTGTTGGCCGACGCCCAGCTGTCGGGCACCCCGGGTAAGCAGATCTATCAACAGGCCCGGGACGGCGAGGTCATCCCCTGGGCGCAAGAGGATGAGGTGCCTGCCCGCGACGGCAGCGACGTCCATCTGACCATCGACGCCGATCTGCAGTGGTTCGCCCAGAACGAGATCGCCAACCAGGTGATCAAGACCCAGGCCCAATCCGGTTACATCGTCGTCCAGGAGGTTAAGACCGGCAAGCTGCGTGCGGTCGCGAGCTACCCGAGTTTCGACCCGACCGACGTGGCCAACGCGCGCGCCTCTCTTCTGCAAAGCCAACCATTCACCGACGTCTACGAGCCCGGTTCGACCGGCAAGGTCATGAGCTACTCGGCCGCCCTCGAGGAAGGCGTTGCGGAGCCCACGACCGGGGTCATCGTGCCCAACCGGCTGGGTCGTTCCGACCGGGCCTTCAAGGACTACGCCGACCACCCCACGCTTGACTTGACCGTGGCCGGCGCGCTGGTCAAGTCAAGCAACATCGGCACGATTCTCGTGGCTGAGCAAATGCCGGCTGCCACGATCGAGAAGTACTTCCGAGCCTTTGGCCTCGGGGAGCGATCCGCCATCGGTTTCCCCGGTGAGTCGGCTGGGCTGCTTACCCCGGCCGACGAGCTCAATGGCTCGCAGCGCTACACGATGCTCTTCGGCCAGGGCTACTCGCTGACCGCGATTCAAGCAACCGGGGTCTTCCAGACCATCGCCAACGGCGGTGTCCGGGTGTCGCCGAGCCTGATCGAGCAGACGGTGGCTCCCGACGGTGCCGTGGCCCCGGCCAAGCCGGCCGAGAGCGTCCGGGTGATCTCCGAGGAGACGGCTACGACGATGAGCCGAATGCTCGAGCAGGTCACCCAGCCCGGCGGCACCGCGACCAAAGCAGCGATCCCCGGGTATCGAGTCGCAGGCAAGACCGGTACGGCGAATCGCTTCGACGACGAAGTCGGGGGCTATCACGGCTACACCGTGTCGTTCATCGGTTTCGCCCCGGCCGAGGATCCACGGTTCGTTGTCTCGGTGACCATGCACAAGCCGACTGTCGGACCGGTCAGCGGTGGTCGCCTTTGCGGCCCGGTCTTCGCGTCTGTGATGACCTACGCGTTGCAGTCCTACCAGGTGCCACCGACCGGATCAGCTGCCCCGGGATTCCCACTCGTCTCGGACGAGCCGCTCGTGCCAGGTGCCCCGGGGGTAATCAGTGACCGGCGATCCAGGGGATAGCCTTCTAGCCGTGCCAGCACCACGACCCACGAGCCTGCCGGCGGTCCCGCTCGCAGAGCTCGCCCGCTTGGCCGAGGCTCATTGCTGGCGTCCCAGCTGTTCCGGTGACCTGGACATAGCGCCGGTCGACGGGTATGCCACCGGCGTGTCCCTGGACTCGCGGACCGTGCGACCAGGCGACCTGTATGCCGCCCTGCCGGGCTTGAGAGCCCACGGCGCCGATTTCGCGAACGCCGCAGTGTCGGCCGGGGCGGTCGCGGTGCTCACCGATCCCACCGGAATCGAACGCCTCGATAGCCTGCCCGGCGTGCCCGTGCTCGTCTGTGCGCAGCCACGGGTCCGGCTCGGTGAGTTGGCTGCCCGGATCTACGGATACCCGGCCGAGGGCATGCGAATCATCGGGATCACCGGGACGAACGGCAAGACCACCACGGCCTATCTCCTCGAGACGGCCCTACGCGCACTCGGGTCGGCGACCGGCCTGATCGGCACGGTAGAGACCCGGATCGGTGATCGTCGGCTCAGTTCGGTACGCACCACACCCGAGGCCAGCGACCTGCACGCCATCCTCGCTGTGATGCGCGAGCAGGGCACGGACACGGTGGTGATGGAGGTGTCTAGCCATGCCGTGTCCGAGCACCGGGTTGCCGGTGTGGTGTTCGATCTCGCGCTGTTCACCAACCTGTCGCAGGACCACCTCGACTTCCACGTGGACATGGCCGACTACTTCGCGGCCAAGGCCGCGTTGTTCACCCCGGCTCACGCCCGGCGCGGCCTGGTGTGTGTCGACGACGAATGGGGCCGGCAGTTGGTCGGACGTGCCGGGATCCCGGTGACCACACTCGCGTCGGTCGGCCGGGGCCAGGCTGCGCCGGCATCCGACTGGGTGGTGGGGCTCGCCCCCGAAAGCCGATTCACGGTGATCGGACCGGACGTGTCCCTGACCTTGCGTCCACGACTGCCGGGCACCTTCAACGTCTTCAATACGGCCCTAGCGGCGGTCGCCCTGATCACCATGGGGTATGCCGCCACCGACGTGCAGGAGTCACTCTCCGAAGTGCCGGTGGTGCCCGGCCGGATGGAGGTCGTCGCCGGTGACTCGGCAACCGACCCCCGGTGCATCGTCGACTATGCGCACACTCCCCAAGCCGTCGAGGCAGCGCTCGCCGCGCTGCGCCCGTCCACACCGGGCCGGCTGGTCGTCGTGCTCGGAGCCGGCGGTGACCGCGACCCGGGTAAGCGACACGCGATGGGTGCCGCGGCCGCCCGGTGGGCCGATGACCTGGTGATCACTGACGACAATCCCCGATCCGAAGATCCGGCAGCGATCCGCAGGGAGGTCCTGCTCGGTGCTCGGGAGTCCTTACCGGCCGAGGTGACGTCCGAGCCGGCCGACCACCCGTCCCGGCAGGAACGCACCGTGTGCTCCGGTGCCGGACGAGGTGACCAGATCGCCCACGCCGTGCGGTTGGCACGCACCTGCGGCCGGGCTGCCGACAACACCGTTGTCGTGCTCGGCAAAGGCCACGAACGTGGTCAGGAGATCGACGGGGTCGTATTGCCTTTCGATGATCGGGACGCCCTGGCTGCCGCCCTAAGGGGCCGGCCGTACCGCCCGGACGATCCCCTCGTCCCGCACGGGCTCGAGGACGCGACGAGCGCTGAGGAGGGTCGGTCATGATCCCGGTGACCATCGGAGACCTCGTCGACGCCACCGGCGCTCGCCTGTACGACGCCGCGGGTAGGGTCGCGGTCGATGGTCGAACCGCACCTTCGACTGGATCGTTGACGGACGTGCTCATCGACGGGTCGGTGGTCACCGATTCCCGGGCGTGTGTCCGGGGCAGCCTGTACGTCGCCAGGGTCGGCGAACACGCCGACGGGCACATCTATGTCGGTGCTGCTGCCGCCGCCGGCGCCGTGGCCGCGCTCACCTCGCGACCGGTCCCGGGGTTACCCTGCCTGGTCGTCGACGACACCCAGACTGCTTTCGGCCGGGTCGCCCGAACGGTGCTCGACCGGGCCTGCAGCGGGTTGCAGGTCGTCGGGATCACCGGATCGTCCGGCAAGACGTCGACCAAGGACGCACTTGCGCAGGTCCTTGATCAGCTGGGCCCGACGGTCGCCCCGATCGAGTCCTACAACGGCGAGATCGGCGTGCCGCTCACTGTGTGCCGGATCGACGCCGCGACCCGCTACCTCATCGTCGAGATGGGTTCACGCGGGCTCGGGCACATCGACTACCTCACCCGGATCACACCACCCCAGATTGCGGTCGTGCTCAATGTCGGCACCGCCCATGTCGGACAATTCGGCAGTCAGGACGCCATCGCCGCAGCCAAGAGCGAGCTGGTCGCTGCCCTCCCCGCTGATGGGGTTGCCGTGCTCAACGCCGACGACCCCCGGGTCTCGGCCATGGCCGAGAACACCAGAGCCCGGGTGGTCACCGTCGGCGAGCGGGCCGACGCCACACTCCGGGCCCGCGATATCGAGCTCGACGCCCGCGGCCGGCCGACGTGCACGGTCGACACCCCGGTCGGTACCGCCCAGCTGACCCTCGCATTGCATGGACGTCATCACGTGGGCAACGCCCTTGCCGTGTTGGCCGTCGCCCTCGAGTGCGGTATGCCGTTGCCGGAGGCCGTTGCTCACCTGGCACGTGCCGGCCCGGTGAGCCGTTGGCGGATGGAGGTTGTCGAACGCCCGGACGGGGTCACCGTCGTCAACGACGCCTACAACGCCAACCCCGACTCGATGACCGCCGCGTTGCGGGCGCTTACGGCTATGGGAAGGGCAGGTCAGCAGATCGGCGAACCCGGGGCAGGCCGGGCGCGCCGCACCTGGGCGGTGCTGGGCCAGATGCTCGAACTGGGCCCCGACGCCGAGGCCGAACACCGTCGAATGGGGGCCTTGGCGGCGTCTCTGGGCATCGACCGGGTGCTGGCGGTCGGTGCCGAGGCCGGGCCGATCGCCGACGGTGCACTGGCCGCAGGCATGCCCTCCACCCGGGTGCTGCGTGCTGATGACCCGGACACCGCATACCAGGTGTTGCACCACGCGACACGCCCCGGAGACGTCGTCCTGTTCAAGTCGAGCCGGGATGTCGGGCTACGGTGGCTCGGGGATCGGGTCGCTGGCCGGGAGGAGGGGATGTGAAGGGCGTCCTCATTGCGGTGGCGACGTCTCTGACGCTCGCTCTTCTGGTCACCCCGGTATTCATTCGATTCCTCATCCGGCGCCAGTACGGCCAGTTCATCCGGGACGACGGGCCGACATCGCACCACACCAAGCGCGGCACGCCGACGATGGGTGGCGCGGTCATCGTCGGGTCGACCATCGTCGCGTACGTCGTGGCCCACCTGGGCATGATGCTCGACAGCTACGTGGGTGGGCGTTCGGTGCAGGCCCAGTGGCCCACCGCCAGCGGGCTGCTCGTGCTCTTCCTCATGACCGGGTTGGCGCTCGTCGGATTCGTCGACGACTTCACCAAGATCTCGCGTCAGCGATCACTCGGTCTGCGGACCGTGCCCAAGCTCATCGGCCAGGGCATCGTCGCGGTGGTGTTCGCGCTGCTGGCGTTGCAGTTCGAGAACGAGCGCTACCGAACCCCGGCCTCCACGGCAGTGTCCTTCGTACGGGACACGTCGTTCGACCTCGGGACGGCCGGGCCAGTGCTCGGCGTCATCCTCTTCGTCCTGTGGGCCAACATCATCATCGCCGGAATGTCCAACGGCGCCAACCTCACCGATGGTCTCGACGGCTTGGCCTCGGGTGCGTCGTCGATGATCTTCGGCGCCTACGTCCTCATCGGCATCTGGACCTCGAATCAGAACTGCCAGATCAACCCGGGCCTGAAGTGCTACGAGGTCCGCGACAGCCTCGACCTGGCGATCGTCGCGGCAGCGGCGATGGGCGCCTGCTTCGGGTTCCTGTGGTGGAACGCCTCTCCGGCGCGGCTCTTCATGGGCGACACCGGCGCCCTCGGGCTGGGGGGAGCGATCGCCGGCCTGGCGATCATGACCCATACCCAGCTGCTGTCGGTCATTCTCGCCGGCCTGTTCGTCATCGAGTCGCTATCGGTGATCATCCAGGTGGGGTTCTTCAAGACCACCCGGCGACGGGTCTTCAAGATGGCACCGCTGCACCACCACTTCGAGATCCTCGGATGGGAGCAGGTCACCGTCGTCATCCGCTTCTGGATTATCGCCGGGCTCTTCGTTGCGCTGGGCCTGGGAGTCTTCTACGCCGAATGGGTGGTTGGTGCAGTGTGAACGAGATGGATGAGCTGACCGGTGCCGGCTACGAGCCACGTCCCGGACTGACCCACCGGGATGCCGATTGGCGGGGGCTGCGGGTGCTCGTTGCCGGGCTCGGAATCAGTGGTTTCGCCGCGGCCGATGTGCTGTGGGAGCACGGTGCCCAGGTCGTGGTCGTCGACGCCAGCATGCCGGGCGCGAACCAGCTTGTCGACGAGCGGGCCCAGATCCTCTCGGTGCTCGGAGTCGACGTGCGCCTGGGGCCCCAACACACCGCAGGTATGCCACCGGAGGCCGCCGATCCCGCCACGGCACCGGAGCTGGTGGTCACCTCACCGGGCTGGCGACCCACCCAGCCACTACTCGTCGAAGCAGAAGCGCGCGGCATACCGGTCTGGGGTGAGGTCGAGCTCGCGTGGCGGATGCGGCCCCGCGACGGTGCCGCCCCGTGGCTCACGGTCACCGGCACCAACGGCAAGACGACGACGGTCAACATGCTCGCGTCGATCCTGCGGGCCAGTGGTCTGAGGGCCACCAGTGCCGGCAACGTCGGCACTCCGCTGCTGGAGGCCGTCCTGCACCCCGAGCCCTACGACGTGCTCGCCGTGGAGCTGTCCAGCTTTCAACTCCACTGGCAGCGTTCGATCTCACCGGTCGCCTCGGCTTGCCTCAACTTGGCCGCCGACCATATCGATTGGCACGGCTCCTTCGAGGAGTACCTGCGTGCGAAGGGGCGGGTCTACGCGAAGACCCATCTGGCCTGTATCTACAACGTCGAAGACCCGCTGACCGAGCAACTGGTCATCGACGCCGACGTCGTCGAGGGTTGCCGTGCGGTCGGATTCACCCTCGGTGTGCCGGCACCGTCGATGGTCGGCATCGTCGAGGACGTGCTGGCCGACCGGGCGTTCGTCGAGCAACGGGCGCATTCGGCGGCGGAGTTGGGCACACTCGCCGACCTGCGTGGGGATGCTCCCAGCGTCGCTCCGCACTATCTGGCCAATGCGCTCGCGGCGGCTGCGCTGGCCAGGGCGTATGGCGTCGGGCCGCTCTCGGTCCGCGACGGATTGCGATCGTTCCGCCCCGACCCGCACCGGATCGCCGAGGTCGCCACGGTGGCCGGTGTGCGGTATATCAACGACTCGAAAGCGACGAATCCGCACGCTGCCGAGGCCGCCCTGATCGCCTTCGACTCGGTCGTCTGGGTCGCCGGGGGTTTGCTCAAAGGTGTCGATGTCGACCCGCTCGTGGAGAAGATCGCCGAGAAGCTTCGTGGTGTCGTGCTCCTAGGCACCGACCGACGGCTGATCGCCGAGGCGCTGGCTCGACACGCCTCGGATGTCCCGGTCGTCGAAGTGGCTATCCCCGAGACTGGAGACATGTCGTGCCTCGACAGCGGCGGTGCCCTGATGGAGCAGGTCGTCGCCGAGGCGAGTCGTCTGGCCCGGCCGGGTGATGTCGTGCTGTTGGCACCCGCTGCCGCGTCTCTCGACCAGTTCCCGAGCTACGGTGCTCGCGGCGATGCTTTCGAAGCGGCAGTCCGACAGCTGCCTGGTGCCGACCCCGCCGAGGGGCCGTCTTCACGATGACCAGCACGATCAACGCCGAGGCCTCGCGACGCTCTGCCCGGCGGGCCCCGTCGGCCCGACCACGTGCTGGGACCGGCACGGGCGCGGCTCCGACACCGGAGGAGGCCGGCCCAACGACCGTCTTCGGACGCGCCTTGGCCCGTCTCGACACCCCGTCCACCTCCTACTACGTGATCGTCGGGGCGACCGCTGCGTTGGTGCTCATCGGACTGGTCATGGTGCTTTCGGCATCGATGATCACCTCCTATAAGGACGATGGCTCGGCGTTCGCGGTCTTCGCCGACCAGGCCAAGTACGCTGCTCTGGGATCGGTGGTGGCGCTCGTCGCTGCGCGGATCAGCCCCACGTGGTGGCGGCGGCTAGCCGTGCCCAGCCTCGCCATCGCCCTCGTGCTGCAAATGCTCGTCTTCGTGCCCGGCCTCGGGGTCGAGGCCGGTGGCAACCGCAACTGGCTTCGGCTACCCGCCGGGTTGTCCATGCAGCCCTCCGAGCTCACCAAGATCGGCCTGGTGCTCGTCGGTGCCCTCGTGCTGACCAACAAACGCCACCGACTGGGCCAGTTCCGCCATGTGCTCATACCGTTCCTCGTGCCGGTGGCTGCAGTCACCCTGCTGTTGGTGCTCGCCGGGCGTGACCTCGGCACCGCCCTAGTCCTGCTCGGCATCGTCGCCGCGGTGCTCTGGGTCGCCGGGGTGCCGGCTCGGCTGTTCCTGGCCACGGTGCTCACCGGCGCCGTCACCGCCTTCGTGCTCGTGATGAGCAGCCCCAACCGGATGGGTCGAATCACAAACTGGCTGTCCGCCGAATGTGCCAACGACCCCGACGGGGCGTGCGGCCAGTCGGTGCACGGGCTCTACGCCCTCGCCGACGGTGGTTGGTGGGGAGTCGGGCTAGGGGCCAGCAAGGAGAAATGGGCTTGGTTGCCCGAACCTCACAACGACTTCATCTTCGCCATCATCGGAGAAGAACTCGGCCTGCCGGGCACCCTGGTCGTGCTCGGGATCTTCGCTGCCCTGGCCACGGCTTGTCGCCGGCTGATCGTGCGCACCGACGACCAGTTCGTGCGGATCGCCACTGGGGGAGTCCTCGGCTGGATTCTGCTCCAAGCGACGATCAACATCGGTGCGGTCATCGGACTGTTGCCGGTCGTCGGGGTGCCCTTGCCCTTCGTCTCGTCCGGCGGCTCCGCACTGGTCACCACCATGCTCGCGATGGGCATTCTCGTATCGTTCGCCCGCCATGAGCCGGGGGCCGGAGAGGCACTCGCCAATCGTCCCGGTGTCGTACGTCGATCACTCGCCGTGCTGCCGCGTCCGTGGCGTGGCCGGCGCCACCGGTGGCTCGGATGACCGAGACGAACCACGAGGCAGGGTCAGCGGACAGCGAGCGCAGCGGAGCGAGTGATCCGGTATGAGCAACACTCTGCGCAGCGTGCTGCTGGCCGGCGGCGGAACCGCAGGTCATGTCTCCCCATTGCTGGCCACTAGGGCCGCCTTGGCTCGCCGGGCGCCCGGCGTCGAGGTCACCGCTCTGGGCACCGAGAGCGGGCTGGAAGCCCGGCTCGTGCCGTCACACGGCCTCCCGCTGCGGTTCGTTCCGCGGGTTCCGTTGCCCCGCAGACCGAATGCCGCGTCGCTGCGGTTCCCGGCGGCACTCAAGGCTGCTGTCGATGCGGCGGATCGAGCGGTCGTCGACAGCAGCGCTGAGGTCGTCGTGGGTTTCGGCGGGTATGTCAGCTCCCCGGCCTACCTAGCCGCCCGGCGCCGCGGCATACCGATCGTCGTGCACGAAGGCAACGCGCGCGCCGGGTTCGCCAACCGTTTGGGCGCCCGACTGACCCGGCACGTGGCCACGACCTTCCCGTCCACCCGGCTGCGCCACGCCACCTGCCTGGGGATGCCGCTGCGCCAGGAGATCAGCGGTCTGGACCGACCCGCTCGCCGCGCCGAAGCACTCGACGAATTCGGTCTCACAGCCGGGTTGCCTACCGTTCTGGTGACCGGCGGTTCGCTCGGCGCTCAGCGGCTCAACCAGGCTTTCGCCGCCCGTGCGGGGGCCTTGTCCGACGCCGGTGTGCAGGTGTTGCACGTCGCTGGCGCCGGCAAGGAGTTCGAACCCGCAGTGGCCCGGTCCGGTGCCCCATACCGGGTCGTGCCTTACGTGGACCGGATGGAGCTGGCGTATGCCGTCGCCGACTTCGTCGTCTGCCGCGCCGGCGCCAACACCGTCTGCGAACTGACCGCAGTCGGACTGCCAGCTGCCTATGTGCCGTTTCCGATCGGCAACGGCGAGCAACGACTCAACGCAGCCGGCGTGGTAGCGGCTGGGGGCGGCCTGCTCGTCGACGACGCCGACGCCACCCCCGAGTGGATCGACCAGGAGGTAATGCCCTTGATCGCCGACCCCGCACGACTCGCGGCGATGGCCACAGCAGCTGCCGGGCTCGGTCGCCCGACGGCTGACGACGCCCTTGCCGACCTCATCATGCAGGCAGCCGGAGTCAGCCCGTGAGCCGCCCGACCGGCGGGTTGCCGGTAGGCCTGCCACCGACTCGATTCGACTACGACGCAACGCCGCCCGACGTGGATGGACTCGGTTCCGTGCACATCGTCGGAATCGGTGGGGCAGGCATGTCGGGGATCGCCCGGATGTTGCACGACCGGGGTGCACCCGTTTCCGGCTCGGACTCCCGCGACTCCGGCACCCTGACCCGATTGGCCGGTCTCGGTATCCGCGTGGACGTAGGACACGACGCCGCGCACGTTGACGGGGCGGACACGCTCGTCATCTCCTCGGCGATCCGGGACAACAACCCCGAGCTGGCAGCCGGGCGACAGCGGGGGCTGCGGGTGCTGCACCGGGCCCAGGCTCTGGCCGCGTTCGCGTCCGGGTCCCCGAGCCGGATCGCCGTGGCCGGCACCAATGGCAAGACGACGACGACGGCGATGATCGCCGTCTCGACCGCCGCCGCAGGACTCGACCCCTCGTACGTCATCGGTGGCGACCCGGTTGATCTGGCCGGTAACGCCCATCTGGGGCAGGGCGACCAGTTCGTCTTCGAAGCCGACGAATCTGACGGGTCCTTCGTCGCGTACCGGCCGCACATCGCCGTCGTGACGAGTGTGCAAGCCGACCATCTCGACTTCTATGGCGACCTGCCGGCCGTCGAAGCCGCCTTCCGAGCCTTCGTCAGAACCATCGAGCCCGGGGGCCTGCTCGTCACCTGCGCCGACGATCCTGGGGCCGCGGCGCTCGCCGACTGGGCGGCAGACCAGGGAGTCCGGGTGATCCGCTACGGCCGGTCCGCAGATGCCGACGTGCGGCTCCGCGACCTGCGCCTGGCTGGGCTCAGCGCGTCGGCCACGGTCGAACTCGCCGGCGCGCAGACCGTCGGTGCGCCCGCGGCATACCGATTGGAGTTGGTCGTCCCCGGTGAGCACAACCTGCTCAATGCCGCCGGTGCCCTCGCGGCCTTGCTCTACGGACTGCCCGGTGGAGCGCCGGCCGACCAGCCCGACCGGACTGCGGTGACAACATGGCTGGCAGCGCTCGGCGGGTTCCGTGGGGTGCGCCGGCGCTTCGAGCAGCTCGGTGAAGCGGCCGGTGTGCGAGTCGTCGACGACTACTCCCACAACCCGCCGAAGGTAGCTGCCGTCATCGCCACCGGGCTGCAGGCAGCCGAGTCGGGACGTCTCGTCGTGCTCTACCAGCCACTCCTGTATTCGCGGACCCGGGACTTCACAGCGGACTTCGGAACCGCCCTCGCGCCGGCCGACATCGTCGTGGTCACCGATGTGTATGGCGCGCGCGAGGATCCACTGCCCGGAGTCACCGGTGCCCTGGTGGCCGACGCCGCGCGGGCGGCTGGGGCAGCCGAGGTGCACTATGTCGCCAACCTCGATGACACGGCGGATGCGTTGGCCCAGTTGGCCCGGCCGGGTGATCTCGTGCTGACCGTCGGTCCCGGATACATGAACGAGGTCGGCCCGCAGCTGCTACAACTGCTCGCTGCCCGGCACGCGGGAGACGGGACACGATGAGTCCGGGGCGGGCCGGCTTGACACCACCCGCAGCGCGGGCCCGCCGACACCGCTCGGGCCGCGGTCGGTCACGGTCGTCGGCCCGGTCCCGGTTCGAGCAGCGCATGTCGCGGATGCGGCAACGTCCGCGCCGGGTCGCGGTGGGCGTGGTCCTGGCTCTCACGGTGCTGGGCGCGGTTGGCTGGTTGGTCTGGGGGAGTTCGGTTATGGCCGTCGAGTCGGTGGTCGTCGAAGGAGTCGACGACGACGACCAGCAGGTCGTCCTGGACGCGGCCGCAGTGCCCTTCGGTGAGCCACTGGCCCGGGTCGACGTCGGGGCGACAGCCGAGCGGGTGCGCGAGGTGCCGTTCGTGGCCGACGTGGGCGTCACCAGGTCTTGGCCACGCACTATCGTCGTCAGCGTCACGCTGCGAGAGGCACTTTTCGCAGTGCGCACCGGGACCGGCCTCGGGCTGGTCGACGATGCGGGCGTGGTGTTCCGCGCAGTCGACACCGTGCCGTCGGATCTGGTCGTCGTCAACAGCACCGACGGTCGGGCGTCCACCCCGGCACCGGAAGGACTGCAGGCAGTCGCCGCGATGCTCGGTGTCTTGCCCGAGGATCTGCGCACGACGATCACCCAGATCACGGTGAGCAGCGCAGGTATGGTCACGTTCCGGCTCGGTGAGGTCGACGTGGCCTGGGGTGGGCCCGGCGACGAGACGACGAAGCTGACCGTGCTCAAGGCTCTGCTGGCCACCGAGCCCTCGTTTATCGATGTCAGTGTCCCGGACACGCCGGTCACCAGGTGAACACCGGGTAGGTAACGGACGCCGAAACCCGGATGTCGATGGCGGTGTCGTGATCGTTCGGTGAGTGATGGGTGTGGGTGTTGCCGGAGTTCCGCCGGGCGGGTGATCACCGGGGTAGGCCAAGAGTGGTCAGGGGAGTGCAACCCGGAGTCGTGAATGAGACCGGACCATCTGTTCCCATGAGTCCCACAAGTCTCAACTACCACTGGAACAACGCTGGTTACACGGCACGCCAGCAATCGCTCATGAATCTCAGGGACAGGTTCAGGACACGCCGCGACGAAGATTGCCGCGACCCGATCACCCGCATACCGTCAGGGCAATGGTGCAAGCGAGACAACACTATATCTCGACTAGACGTTTAGATTAGTCCGACACGCCGACGCCGCAGTCCGTGCCGCAGCACACTCGGTAGGGCCGCACACGTAGTACAACCACACAACACGATCGCCGAACCACACCGAGCACAGCAGGAGGGCCTCCAACGTGGTCGCTACACCACAGAACTATCTAGCCGTCATCAAGGTCGTCGGCATCGGCGGTGGTGGTGTCAACGCCATCAACCGGATGATCGAAGTAGGACTCAAGGGCGTCGAGTTCATCGCCATCAACACAGACGCACAAGCTCTGCTCATGAGTGACGCGGACGTCAAGCTGGACGTCGGCCGTGAACTCACCCGTGGTCTCGGGGCCGGCGCTGACCCGGAGGTCGGTCGCAAGGCTGCCGAGGACCACAGCGAGGAGATCGAGGAAGTCCTCAAGGGTGCCGACATGGTCTTTGTCACCGCCGGCGAGGGCGGCGGCACCGGCACCGGTGGCGCGCCGGTCGTGGCCAAGATCGCCAAGAGTCTTGGCGCGCTGACCATCGGTGTGGTCACCCGGCCGTTCACCTTCGAGGGCCGGCGCCGGGCCAACCAAGCCGAGAACGGCATCGCCTCGCTGCGTGACGAGGTCGACACCTTGATCGTCATCCCGAACGACCGCTTGTTGTCGATCAGCGACCGTGCGGTGTCGATGATGGACGCTTTCCGAAGCGCCGATCAGGTGCTGCTCTCCGGTGTGCAGGGCATCACCGACCTGATCACGACGCCCGGCCTGATCAATCTCGACTTCGCGGATGTCAAGTCGGTCATGCAAGGGGCGGGGTCCGCGCTCATGGGTATCGGCTCGGCCAGAGGAGAAGACCGCGCGGTGCAGGCAGCCGAGCTGGCGATCTCGAGCCCGCTGCTGGAGGCGTCGATCGATGGCGCCCACGGGGTGCTGCTCTCCATTTCCGGTGGCAGTGACCTCGGCCTCTTCGAGATCAACGAAGCGGCCCGGCTCGTCCAGGAGGCTGCCCACCCCGAAGCCAACATCATCTTCGGCACGGTCATCGACGACGCGCTCGGTGACGAGGTGCGGGTCACAGTCATCGCCGCTGGCTTCGACGGAGGCCAGCCGACGCTGCGCCAGGACGCTCGTGCGTTGGGATCCGTACAGGCCGGCGGGGGCGGACGAAAAGCGCTGCAGCCACCGGCTGCGTCGTCCAGCAGCACCAACGGCTCATCCGTGCCCCCGGTCATCGAGGCCGCTGCACGCAGCGACACCGCCGAAGCGTTGGCTCCGGACTCTGAAGAGCCGGTCGAGCGGCGGGAAGCGGCACCCGCCCCGGTCGCGGACGACACGCCGGCGGCGCCGTCACGCATGCAGCCGGTCAAGGTTCCGCCTCGTCGTACCGGCTTCGACGACGGGGACGATCTCGACGTGCCCGACTTCTTGAAGTAGCGAGCCCGGAGCTGTCGGTGAGCCTCCTGTGGCGCGGCGGCTCCGGTGGCGTCGACGATCCGGATGCCGCGATCGGGCGATTCGCTGGTGTGATCGGGCGTCGGAGCCGCGAGAGCAGGTGGTGACGATGCCGTGACCGATGAGCCGCGTTCGCTCGTGCCCGCGCCGGAGCGCTGCCGTGAGTTGGCATGCCGACTCGACTCCGTCAGGGAGCGGGTGACTACAGCAGCCCGTGGCTGTGGTCGCGATCCTGGCGATCTCACCATCATCGTCGTCACCAAGTTCTTCCCGGCATCCGACGTTCGGGCGCTTTTGCAGCTCGGGGTCCGCGACTTCGGTGAGAATCGTCACCAAGAGGCCCGAGCCAAGTTCGCCGAAGTACGCGGTACCGACGAGACCGTGCCGGCCGTCGGCACGGCACCCGTGCTCCACTTCATCGGCCAAGTGCAGACCAACAAGGCGGCCGCGGTGGCGGCCTACGCCGATGTCGTGCACGCGGTAGACCGGCCTCGCCTGGTGCGGGCACTCGAGCATGGCGCCGCCCGGTCCGGGCGTCAGCTTCGCTGCCTCGTCCAAGTCGACCTGGCCGACGACGCACTCGCCCCCGGGCGGTCCGGCGACACCTCCCGGCCCGAGTTGGGCCGAGGCGGCGTCACGCCAGGCGGATTGATCGGGGTCGCTGACCTCATCGCCGAGAGCGCGCACCTGCAGTTGGGGGGCGTGATGGCGGTCGCCCCGCTCGGCGCCGATCCCGATCCCGCTTTCACACGACTGGAAGACCTCTCCGACCGATTGCGCGAGCGTCATCCGGGGGCCACGTGGGTGTCGGCCGGGATGAGCGGTGACCTCGAGGCGGCGATCCGGCACGGTGCGACACACCTGCGTGTCGGGACGGCAATCCTCGGTTCTCGGCCGGTGCTTCGCTAACGTCGAAGTATCCGGCGCGCAACCGTGCTCGTCGGCCACCGAACCACCGATCTGCGGCGCGCGCGGATCGTCACCCAGGATCGAGATCAGGACAAGGGGATCGGGGTATGGCTGGGGCACTTCGCAAGACGATGGTCTACCTCGGGCTCGCCGAGGAAGACGAATACGACTACGACCAGATGCCGGAGGACACTCGCGAGCAGCGTGAGTCGCGCGGCAGTGGAGCTGCAGTCACTCCGCTACCGAATCGGTCGGTACCGGTCGCTCAGGTGGTGCGGGAAACCGAAATGGGCCCGTTGAGCCGGATCACGACCATCCATCCGAGCACCTACAACGAGGCCAAGGCCATCGGCGAGTCCTTCCGTGACGGCATCCCGGTGATCATGAACCTCTCCGACATGGACGACGCCGATGCGAAGCGTCTGGTCGACTTCGCCGCAGGCCTTGTCTTCGGGTTGCACGGTGGCATCGAGCGGGTGACAGCCAAGGTCTTCCTCCTCTCACCGGCACACGTCGAGGTCACTGCCGACGATGAGACGCCCGGAGGCGAGCCCGTCACGGGGCCGTTCAACCAGAGCTGAGTCTGCGCTGGTGCACCGACTCCGGCCCTCGGCGTTTTCGTAGCTGGTGGGCGATCAGTCAGACTGGGTTCATGCGTCTCGCCTGGCAGGTCGTCTCACTATTGCTGTTCCTCTTCCTCGTCCTGCTGATCGCTCGGCTGGTTCTGGTCTACGTTCGGATGTTCGCGCGGAGTTGGCGACCCCAAGGCGTGGTCCTGGTGGCCGCCGAGGTCGTCTACACCGTGACGGACCCACCGTTGCGGATGGTCCGGCGGATCATTCCGCCGCTCACCATCGGTGGGTTGCGGATCGACTTGGCGTTCATCGTGCTCTTCCTCATCACCTCGACGCTCATGGGGATCCAGCCGTTCTGAGCCGGTGCCTCTGGTCGAGCCCGGTGAGCTCGGTGCGTTTGAGCTCGGTGCGTTCGGTGAGCCCAACCAGCACGATTGGGGGCTCTGGGCCGCATTCGGTACCGTGATCCTGAACATCCACGTCCGTCCGAGGTGAACTATGGCGCTCACGCCCGAAATGGTCCTCAACAAGCAGTTCCAGACCACGCAGTTCCGCAAGGGTTACGACGAGCGCGACGTCGACGACTTCCTCGACGAGGTCGTCGCCGAGATGCGTTCGCTCATCGCCCAGCGCGACGACTTCAAGCAGGAGCTCAACGACTGTCGTGCCGGCCGCGGCCTCAAGCCGGTTCAGGATGAGGCCGCAGAATCGGTCGACCCGGCAACCCAAGAGTCCCCGGAACAGGTGCAGGCCGAGGCTCGGCTGGCCGAGTTGCAGGCCCAGATCGCCGAGGCCGAGGCGGAACAGCAACGGCTTGGCGCGGAGTTGGAATCCACACAAGGCGAGCTGGAGACCCTGGAGGGTCGGGTCGCGGCCGCTCGACACGCACCCGAAGAGGGTGCGGCCGACGGCGACCTGCAAAGCCAGCTCGACGATGCCGTGCATCGTGCCGAGGCCGCGGAGGCCCGCGTCCGTGAAGCCGAAGAGATGGCGCGCGAGGCCCAGACCCGAGCGGACGAGGCGGAGCAGCGCGCTCAAGCTGCCCAACACGCCGGGGACGGAGACCAAGGGCAAAGCGCTGTTGCAGGTGGAGCCAGCGCTGCCGCAGGTGGAGCCAGCGCTGCCGGACTTATCGAGCTGGCCCAGCGACTGCACGACGAGTATGTCGCCGAAGGTGAGGCGCGACGCGCCGAGTTGCTGGCCACCGCGCAGGCTCGGCACGACGAACTGGTCTCCACCGCGCAGACCCGTCACGACGAGCTGTTGTCGACAGCCCAGACTCAGCACGACGAACTGGTCTCCACCGCGCAGACCCGTCACGACGAGCTGCTGTCGACAGCCCAGGCGCAGCACGACGAACTGATCGGCACCAGCCAGCGTCAGCGCGACGAGTTACTCGCCGAGGCCACGAGCCTCAAAGAGCAGATGCTCACCGAAGCCCGCGAACGCTCTACCGGCATGGTTGCCGAGGCGCAGCAGAAGAAGGCCCGGGTCCTTGACGAACTGGAAGGTCAACGCTCGATCATCAAACGCAAGATCGAGGAACTCCGCGGTTTCGAGCACACCTACCGGACCCAGTTGCAGACCTTCTTCGAGAAGAAACTGACCGAGCTGGCCGAATCCTCGCAGATGTCACTCGAGCCGGTTGACGGCGAGACACACGACTGACCAACCGCGGGTCGGTATCCGGCGAGTCCAGTGGTTTTCGGGCGACTTGCCCGGGCACCGCGCGCGTTTGGGAGCAGGAGTGTCCTATCCTCAGCCGCGACACATCTGTAACGAGCGGGCAAGGAGTGCCACGACCATGGCGGCCAGCAAGGGGAGGAACCCGGTGTCCGCAGCCAAGGGCGTCCTGGCTGAGATGGTCCGGGTGATCCGCGGGCCGGGCCACCAGAGCGAGGTGGCTCTGCCCGCACGGTCTGGCTCCACGTCGCCAGTGCGAGCCGACGTCGAGGAATCAGCTGCCGAGCGCAGCCGCACCTCGACGGCCGCAGCTGCGGCCGGGCCGTCGCCTCGAGCCACGAAGCAAGCAGCCGACCCGAAAGCGTCCGTGAAATCGCCCACCGTGAAGACGTCGAAGTCATCCACCGGGAAAACCTCGAAGCCGGCAGCCCGGAAGCAAGCGACGCCGGCCAGCTCGTCCACGGCGAAACCACCCGCCACGGGCACGAAAGGCAGCACCGGTCGTCCCGGCGCGAGCCGTAAGGGTAAGAGCAGCACCGGTGAGAAGGCGGTCCCACAGCAGTCGACGACACGGAGCCCGACGAGACGGGCGGCCAAGCCCAAGGCGCGCGCAACCGGAAAGGCCGGGGCGGCGCCGCGGCCCAGCGCGTCAGCGTCGCAAGGCCGGCCAGATGCGCGCCGTCGGCGGTCCTCGGCAAAGACCGGGACCTTGCCCGTTCGCAGCGGCGAGGACCCGTGGACCCAAGACGAGCTGGTTGAGCTCCGCGACGAGATCGAGCACGACATTCGACGCGCCCAGGACGATCTGCGGGTCCTGGAAGAGGATCTGCAGGGGCTCATCCGGGATGCCGGCGACGGCTCGGGTGATGACCAAGCCGATGCCGGGGCCAAGACCTACGAGCGTGAGCAGGAGTTGTCGGTCGCCAACGTCTCCCGCGACAAACTCGCCCAGAACCGGCACGCGCTCCAGCGGCTCGACGACGGCACGTACGGCATCTGCGAGGCCTGTGGCGAACCGATCGGCAAGTTCCGGCTTCAGGCGGCCCCCCGGGCCACTCTGTGCCGGGACTGCAAGGAGAAGGCCGAGCGCGGCTGACGATGCCGCCCGCGCCGCCGTTCTCCGCGTCATCGTCGGCCACACCGGCCGGTGCGCCGGTTTCACCACGGTTGTTCCGGATCGTCGGCGTGGTGGCCGTGGCGTGGTATGCCGCCGACCAACTGAGCAAGGCGTGGGCGCTCACCGCGCTGTCTGATGGCTCGGTTCGCCCGTTCATCGGTGAGCTGATCCGGCTCCGGCTCGTCCTCAACCCCGGTGCCGCCTTCTCCCTGGGCACCGGCAGCACCTGGCTCCTGACCATCGTGGCCGTCATCGTCACGGCGGTCGTGCTCCGGGCCAGTCGTCGTCTGGGCAGCCTCGGGTGGGCGTGGGCCTTCGGGATGCTGCTCGGCGGAGCGCTCGGCAATCTCACCGACCGATTGATCCGGCCGCCGGGATTCGGGCGGGGCCACGTCGTGGACTTCCTCGACTACCACGTCTTCATCGGCAACGTCGCCGACATCGCCATCGTCGCCGCGGCCGCGCTGATCGCCCTGCTCTCGCTGCGCGGCATACACCTGGAGGGCGTCAGGGCCCCGGACCGACCCGAGGCGACAGCCGAGACCCGAGAGCGAGCTGACGGCGACGATCCGGACGGGGCGGCATCGTGAGACCCCCCGAGACCCGGATCATCGAAGTGCCCGAGGGCCTGTCCGGTGAGCGCGTGGATGCTGCCCTGGCTCGGCTCTTCGGCCTGTCCCGCACCAAGGCTGCCGACCTGGCTGCCGACGGCGCGGTACGCCTCGGCGGGCAGGTGGTGGGCAAGTCGGCGCGGGTCACCGGTGGCGACCTGCTCGAGGTGGAGTTGCCCGGCACTGCGCCCAGCCCGTTCCTCGAGGTGGTCGCCGAGCCGGTGCCGGGGATGCGCATCGTCCACGACGACACCGACCTCGTCGTCGTCGACAAACCGGTCGGGGTCGCGGCCCATCCTGGTGTCGGCTGGAGCGGGCCGAACGTGCTGGCCGGGTTGGCCGCTGCCGGCTACCGGATCTCCACCTCCGGCGCCAGTGAGCGACAGGGCATCGTCAGCCGACTCGACGTCGGCACCTCGGGGCTGATGGTCGTCGCCAAGAGCGAATACGCCTACACCCGGTTGAAACGGGCCTTCAAGACCCGCGCGGTCGACAAGACCTACCATGCGCTTGTCCAAGGTCTGCCGGATCCGATGACCGGCACCATCGACGCACCGATCGGCCGCCACCCCGGGCATGAATTCAAATTCGCGGTGCTCGCCTCGGGCAAACCGGCGGTCACTCACTACGAAGTGATCGAGGCATTCCATGCCTTCCGCAGCGCTGCCCTGCTGGAGCTGAACCTCGAGACTGGGCGCACCCACCAGATCCGGGTGCACCTGGCGGCGATCCGTCACCCGTGTTGCGGCGACCCGCTCTACGGCGGTGACCCCACCCTCGCCGAGCGACTCGGGCTGACCCGGCAATGGCTGCACGCGGTCGGCCTGGGCTTCGAACACCCCGGCACCGGGGAATACGTGCACTTCACCAGCCCTTACCCCGACGATCTGCAGTCGGCTCTCGACCGGATCGCCGGCGAGTGACCGAGCCCCGCCCAGCCAGCTCGTGAGACAGTCCGTGGACACCGGTGGCGACACGCCGAACGGTGTCGGCGGCGCGGCATACAGTTGCTTCGATGCCCACCCAGCCCAGCCGCGACGACAACTTCGTTCACCTGCACTGCCACACCGAGTATTCGATGCTCGATGGGGCGGCCCGGATCGACGAGTTGATGGCCGCAGCGGTCCGGATGGGGATGCCGGCGATCGCGACGACCGACCACGGCTACGTCTTCGACGCCTACGAGTTCTGGTCCAAGGCCACCAAACACGGCATCAAGCCGATCATCGGGGTGGAGGCTTACCTGACCCCGGGCACGCACCGCACCGACAAGACCCGGGTCCGGTTCGGCACCGACGAGGTGAACACCCGTGACGATGTCGGTGGGGGCGGCGCTTACACGCACCTGACTCTGCTGGCCCGCACCACCGGGGGTATGCACAACCTGTTCCGGATGAGTTCGCTGGCCTCCTTGGAGGGCCACTACTTCAAGCCGCGCATCGACCGTGAACTGCTCAATCGGTATGCCGGGGGGCTGATCGGCGCGACCGGGTGCGTCGGTGGGGAGGTGCCGACCAAACTCCGGCTCGGACAGTACGACGCGGCCCGGCAGGCCGCCGGGGAATTCAGCGAGATCTTCGGTAAGGGCAACTTCTACATCGAGATCATGAACCACGGCATCGCCATCGAGCGTCAGACCAACCGCGAGCTGGTGCGCCTGGCCAAAGATCTGAAGCTGCCGATGCTGGCCAGCAACGACCTGCACTACACCAAGGCCGAGGACGCCACGGCACACGCCGCCCTGCTGTGCGTGCAGAGTGGCTCGACCCTGATGGACCCGGGCCGGTTCAAGTTCGACTCCGACGAGTTCTACCTCAAGAGCCCCGCCCAGATGCGTGAGCTGTTCCGCGAGCTGCCGGAGGCCTGCGACAACACGCTGCTGATCGCCGAGCAGTGCGAGGTCACTTTCACCGAGGACGAGGGCCGTTACATGCCGCGGTTCCCGGTGCCCGACGGTGAGGACGAGACCTCGTGGTTCCGCCGGGAAGTCCAGCGCGGGCTGCAACGGCGTTACCCGGGCGGCATCTCACCCGAGGTGCAGGCTCGGGTCGACTTCGAGGCCGAGGTCATCATCGGCAAGGGCTACCCCGGCTATTTCCTCGTCGTCGCCGACTTCATCAACTGGGCCAAGGATCGCGGCATCCGGGTCGGCCCGGGCCGTGGCTCCGGGGCCGGCTCGATGTGCGCCTACGCGATGGGGATCACCGACCTCGACCCGATCCCGCACGGGCTGCTCTTCGAACGCTTCCTCAACCCCGAGCGCCCCTCGATGCCCGACTTCGACGTCGATTTCGACGAGCGCCGCCGGGGCGAGGTCATTCGATACGTCACCGAACGCTACGGCGACGACCGGGTCGCGCAGATCGTCACCTACGGCACGATCAAAGCCAAACAAGCCGTCAAGGACGCCGCCCGGGTCATGGGCCATCCGTTCGCGATGGGGGAGAAGCTCACCAAGGCGATGCCGCCACCGGTCATGGGCAAGGACCTGCCGCTGCAGAGCATCTTCGACCCGAGCCACCCCCGGTATGCCGAGGCCGCCGAATTCCGGGCGCTGCACGACGAAGACCCGCAGGCCCAGGAGGTCGTCGCCACCGCTGTCGGGCTCGAAGGGTTGAAGCGGCAGTGGGGGGTGCACGCCGCCGGGGTGATCATGTCGAGCGAGCCACTGCTCGATCTGGTCCCGATCATGAAACGCGAGCAGGACGGGCAGATCATCACCCAGTTCGACTACCCGAGCTGCGAGAAGCTCGGGCTGGTCAAGATGGACTTCCTCGGCTTGCGCAACCTGACCATCCTCGACGACGCGATCGCCAACGTCGCCGCCAACCGAGGAATCGACGTCGACCTCGACGAGCTGTCGGCCACCCTCGACGACAAGGCCACCTACGAGCTGCTGGCCCGAGCCGACACCCTCGGGGTCTTCCAGCTCGACGGCGGCGGGATGCGCACCCTGCTACGCCAGATGCAGCCGGACAGTTTCGAGGACATCTCCGCCGCCCTGGCGCTCTACCGGCCGGGCCCGATGGGTGCCAACAGTCACACCAACTACGCACTGCGCAAGACCGGCAAACAGCCGATCGAGGCGATCCATCCGGAGCTGGCCGAGCCGCTGCGGGACATCCTCGAGCCCACGTACGGGTTGATCATCTACCAGGAGCAGGTGCAACAGATCGCTCAACGGGTCGCCGACTACTCGCTCGGCAAGGCCGACATGTTGCGCCGGGCGATGGGCAAGAAGAAGAAGGAGATCCTCGAGGCCGAGTTCGTGCCTTTCGAGGCCGGCATGCTCGCCAACGGCTACTCGGAAGACGCGGTCAAGGCACTGTGGGACATTCTCGTCCCGTTCTCCGACTACGCGTTCAACAAGTCGCACACTGCGGCATACGGGCTGGTGTCCTACTGGACCGGCTACCTCAAGGCCAACTACCCGGCCGAATACATGGCCGCGCTGCTGACCAGCGTGCGCGACGACAAGGACAAGTCCGCGCTCTACCTCAACGAGTGCCGGCACATGGGCATCAAAGTGCTGCCCCCCGACGTCAACTCCTCGGTCGCCCAGTTCGCGGCCGTCGGCTCGGACATCCGGTTCGGCCTGGAGGCGATCCGCAACGTCGGGCGCAACGTCGTCGACGCGATCGTGGCCGCCCGGGCGGACAAGGGCGACTTCACGTCCTTCGAAGACTTCCTGCGCAAGTGCCCGGCCACCGTGCTCAACAAACGCACCATCGAGTCGCTCGTCAAGGCCGGAGCATTCGACTCGCTGGGACACACCCGTGGAGGCCTGGTGCGGGTGCACGAGCCCTACGTCGATGCGTTCGCCGACGAGAAGCGTCATGAGGCCGTCGGGCAGGAATCGCTCTTCGGTGACTTCGGTGGCCAGGAAGCGATCGAGTTCGTTGCCTTGCCGCCGATCCCGGACACCGAGTGGGACAAGGCGACCCTGCTGTCCTTCGAGCGGGAGATGCTCGGGCTCTACGTCTCCGATCATCCGTTGTTCGGCATCGAGCACGTGCTCGCCAGGCACGCCGACACCTCGATCGCGTCGTTGACCGGCGACGAGCCACGACCGGACGGCACGACGGTCACCGTCGCCGGGCTGATCACCGGGCTGACCCTGAAACGGACCAAGAAGGGTGACCTCTGGGCGATCGCCACCGTCGAGGACCTCGACGGGGCCATCGAGTGCCTCTTCTTCCCATCGGCGTATGCCGGGGTGTCGGCCCAGTTGGCACCCGACACGGTCGTGGCGGTGCGCGGGCGGGTGAACAACCGCGACGATGTGATCTCGCTCTACGCCCAGGAGCTGATCATCCCCGACCTGCGGGAAGGGCCGCGTGGCCCGGTCGTCGTGTCGATGCACTTGCGCCAGGCCACCGGCGGGCGGATCGAGAAGTTGCGTGACGTGCTCGGCCAGCATCCCGGGGTCACCGAGGTGCGGGTGCAGCTGGTGCAGCCGGGCCGGTCGGTGCTCATGCGTCTCGACGACGCCTACCGGGTCACTCCCAGCCCAGCTTTGTTCGGCGACCTCAAGGCGCTGCTCGGCCCGGGCTGCCTGAGTTCGTAGACCGTTCCCTCGCCTGCGGATGACCCGGTAGCCCAATGGCATAAACACGTGAATCCCGGCTCCCGCAGGACGCACATAATTTGCCCGAATCAACAGTTGATAGCTGGTTAGTTCAGTATCTGCCGGTGCTTTGCATAAGCTTTTTCCAAAGGCCCGTGAGGGTTTCCTGTGCTTAGTTCGCTTGTTTCGTGATCTGTCGATGCGTCAGTAAACGAGACGAGTTGACTGCCCGGCCGCCCGACTGCAGGATTTTTCAACTATCTGGCTAATACGCCCGCCCGAACATCGCCACTTTATCTGCTGGCTTGCCGGTGAGGAAGCAGGTGCCGCTGCCGCCAGGTTGGTCGATGGGGAAGCAGCGAAGGGTGGCTTTGGTTTCTTCTTTGACTCGGGTTTCATCGGCGCTGTCCCCTGCCCACCAAACGCGAGCAAAACCAGTGGAAACGGCCGCTTTGAAATCATCGTAGTTGTCCACGTCGTGGGTATTGTCGTCACGGAACCGAGTGGCACGGTCGAGCAGCGCTTGCTGCACCTCCACGAGCAAATCAGCCACCGCGTGCGCAATGCCATCTTGCGCCACAAACTGTTTGCCATCCCGCCCGGGAATATCTCGACGAGCCAGAGCCACAGTCTGCTTCGCCACATCACGTGGTCCAACTTCAAGGCGGATAGGCACACCACGCAGCTCCCAATCGTTGAACTTGAAACCTGGGGTCAAGTTCTCGCGATCATCCACCTTAACACGGATACCAGCGGCAACCAGTTCTTGTTGGAGGCGTGCGGCCATGTCCATCACTAACGCCTTGTCCGCATCCTGGCGGTAGATAGGCACAATCACGGTCTGGTAGGGGGCGAGGCGTGGCGGTAAGACCAAACCATGGTCATCCCCATGCGTCATGATGATAGCCCCCACAAAGCGCGTACTTACCCCCCAAGAGGTCATCCAGGCGTATTGCAGTTCATTATTGTGGTCCAGATATTGAATATCGAACGCTTTGGCAAAGTTTTGCCCCAAATTGTGGGAGGTGCCGGATTGCAACGCCTTGCCATCTCCCATCATCGCTTCAATGGTCAACGTCTCATTCGCGCCAGCAAAGCGTTCCATCTCTGATTTAACGCCTGGAATCACCGGCACGGCCGCTTCGTTGACGGCAAAATCAGTGTAGACGTCAAGCATCATGCGCGTACGTTCATCGCATTCCGCGGGGGAAGCATGGGCGGTGTGACCTTCTTGCCAGTAGAATTCCAGTGTGCGCAGGAATAATTTAGTGCGCAGTTCCCAACGGACCACACTGTTCCACATATTGAGCAGCAGCGGCAAGTCACGGTGACTCTGGATCCAGTTGGCATACGCATGCCCAATCATCGTCTCAGAGGTTGGGCGCACCACGATAGGTTCAGCCAATTCTTGCCCGCCGCCAATGGTGACAACAGCTAGTTCTGGGGCAAAGCCTTCGACATGAGCCGCCTCTTTCTGCAAGAAGCTCATGGGGATAAACATGGGGAAACCGGCGTTTTGCACACCGGTGGCCTTGAAGCGACTGTCCAGCGCCCCCTGGATATTCTCCCACAATGCCCAACCGTATGGTTTGATAATCATGGTGCCGCGCACTGGCCCATAGTCGGCTAGATCTGCTTTCTGTACGACAGTATTGTACCAATCGTTGAAATCCTCGCTTTGAGACGTGAGTTTGTCTTGTTTTGCCATAAGTCTGCCTCGATTTATTCCTGGAAGTTGAATTGGTGGTCATGGCCCGAAGCCGACGTCACCTGGTTCGGCGCACAACACCGGCAGGTGTTGATCCCGATCACGGGCGAGGAACAGCCCCAGGAACCGTCGGCGCAAGTCAACCCGCCTGGATGGGGGAGTGCGCAAGAATGGCATACCCCGCTCGTTCATGCACGTGTTCCCGAAAGGCCGGACGATGAACCGACCCGTGCTCGCCCTCACCGTCGGCGATCCGCTGGGGATCGGCCCCGAGATCACGGTGCGAACCTTGGCCGAATTCGCCGGTGGCCACGGCCATCACGGCATCGCGGTCGGTGATGCCGCTCAGGTGCGCCGGGCGGTCGAGGTGACCGGACTCGATGTCCACGTGCGGGTCGTGGACCGTTGGGACACCGAGCCAGCAGCGCCGCCGGAGCCGGAAGCGACCCCGGTCATCGATGTCTACGACATCGGTGTGCTCGGTGACCAGGCCCCCGACTGGGGCGTTGTCGACGCCCGTGCCGGGCGGGCCGCGGTCGTCGCGATCGAGACGGCGACCCGGGCGGCTCTCGACGGCTCGGTTGCCGGGGTGGTGACCGGCCCGATCAACAAGGAAGCCATCTGGGCGGCGGGCAGCGCCCACCTCGGGCACACCGAGATGCTCGGTGAGCTCACCGGGGTCACCGATCAGGACACGATGTTCGTCGTGCGCCGGGGGCTCGTTCCTGGGCATCATCTGCGGATCTTCTTCGCGACCCGGCACCTGTCACTGCGCCGGGCGCTCGACACGCTCACCGTCGCCGACCAGGTCGAGTCGATCCGCCGGGCTCACCGGGCACTGCAGGTGTTCGGGGTGCCCGAGCCACGGTTGGCGACGGCCGCAGTCAACCCCCACGGCGGTGAAGGCGGCGCTTTCGGTGACGAGGAGATCGAGATCCTCGCCCCGGCGGTCGAGGCTGCCCGTGCCGAGGGCATCGACGTCACCGGGCCGATCCCGGCCGACTCGGTCTTCCATTTCGGGCTGGCCGGGCGTTTCGACGGCGTGCTGTCGCAGTACCACGACCAAGGACACATCGCGGCGAAGACCTTCGACTTCGATGGGACGATCTCGGTCACGGTCGGTTTGCCGATCCTACGCACATCCGTCGACCACGGCACCGCCTTCGACATCGCCGGACAGGGCATCGCCGACCACGCCACCATGCGATCGGCCTACTTGGCCGCCGTCGACTACAGCCCCTTCGTCGATGCGATCCGGGCCGCCTACTCGCCGCAGCGTGGCTAACGGTCCAGGTGGCTAGGAGCGGGATCCCGGCCTCCCCGCTGCCGCAACGCGACGGGGTCGACGCAGTGCGGCTTCGGATGCCGCAAGCCGGGCCGTGGACCCGCCTCCGTGACCACCTCGTCGACCGACTGCCGCTGCCGGCTCAACAGATCGACGAGCTCCTGGCCGCCGGCGAGTTCGCCGGACCAGATGGTATGCCGGTCGCCCCCGATGCCCCGTTCGTGCCCCGATCGGTCGTCTGGGTGCACCGGCCGTTCCCCGACGAGGTGCCGGTTCCCTTCGACGTGCCGGTGCTCTACCGCGACGAGCGGATCGTCGTCGTCGACAAGCCCCATTTCTTGGCCACCATGCCCCGAGGCCGACACATCCGCGAGACCGTCCTGGCGCGAATGCGGGTAGCTCTCGGGCTACCCAGATTGGCGCCGGCCCACCGCCTCGACCGGCTCACCGCCGGAGTGCTCCTGCTCACCACCGAGCAACGATGGCGCGGTCCCTACCAGCAGGTCTTCGCCGACGGCGCGGCCGAGAAACACTATCTGGCCTGTGCCCCCGTGCGTCCCGAGCTGGCTACCCCCACGACGTTGCGGGTCCACCTGGACAAGCCCCACGGGCAGTTGCAAGCCCGGGTCGTGCCCGAGGCACCACCCAACAGTTGCACCGAGATCCACCTGCTCGACCACCGAGCCGACCTGGGGTTGTATGCGCTCCGTCCACACACCGGCCGCACCCACCAGCTCCGCGCTCAGCTCAACTGGCTGGGGATCCCGATCCACGCCGATCCGTTGTATCCCGTGGTCCGCGACGTGCCGGACACGGACTTCTCCGATCCGCTGGGCCTGGTTGCAACCGCATTGCTCTTCCGCGACCCCATTGACGGGAAGCGACACGAGCTGCGCAGCTCCCGGATCCCGCCGCCGTGGGACAGCCCGATCCGATAGTCGCGCAAGCCTGCCGACGATGACTGCCGCGGATCACTTCCAGCGCGGGTCGTCGGCCGCGGCGATGCCGGGGCCGCAGTGGCTACAGTGCCATCGTGCGCCGACCTGACCCCAGTGACCCCGAGAGGTCCAGGCCCTCGGCTGCCTGGCCGGTCGCTCCGAGAGCCCCGAAAGAGCCCGTCGAACGGGTTCATCACGGCTGCTCCATCGTGGACGACTATGCCTGGATGTCCGATCGGGACGATCCCCGTCTGGCCACGTATCTGCAGGACGAGAACGACTACGCCCGGCAGCGCACCAGCCACCTGGATCCGCTCGTGCAGCAGATCGTCTCCGAGATCACCGACCGGACCTGCGAAACCGACCTGAATGTGCCGGTCTCCCACGGCGGCTGGTGGTACTACACACGCACCATCAAGGGACTCGACTACCCGATCCATGCGCGGGTGCCCCAGGCCGGCGACACCGGCCGACCGGTCCTGACCGACGAGCAGCCACCGGCCGACGAACGAGTGCTGCTCGACGAGAACGCCGAAGCAGGTTCCAGTGACTTCTTCGAGCTGGGTGGCTTGCAGGTGAGTCCGGACGGCACCCGGCTGGCCTTCGCCGCCGACCGCACCGGCAACGAACGATTCGACGTCACGGTCCGCGATCTCGATGACGACTCGATCCTCGACACTGGAGTGTGTGGCATAACGGAAGGTCTGGCGTGGTCACGGGATGGCCGGCATCTGTTCTACTGCCGCCCGGATGAGGCGATGCGCCCGTTCCAGGTGTGGCGGCATGAGGTCGGTGCGGACCCGTCCCAGGACACGCTCGTGTTGGAGGAACCGGACGAGCGGTTTTTCCTCTCGGTCGGGAACTCCCGCGACGACCGGTGGATCATCGTGTCGGCTCACTCGAAGACCACCTCCGAGATCAGTCTGCTCCCGGCCGACGACGCCACCCAACGGCCACGACCGGTGGCCGCCCGCCGACCGGGAGTGCTCTACGACATCGAACCGTGCGGGACCGGAATACTGCTGTGGCACAATGCGACCCGCGACAACTTCGAGATCGTCTGGGTGCCCCGCCCGGGTGCTCCGATGGCTGACTGGTCATCCACCGGATGGACTGGGCCCGACGAGCTGGTCACCGGGGTCGAAGCATACGACCGGTTCGTCGCGATCGCACTGCGCGCCGACGGGAGCACGGCCGTGCGGGTCACGCCGGTCACGGATCCGTCGAGACCGGTCCGCGGCCCCGCCGACTTCGGTATGCCGGGCCCGGTCCGCCTACCCCGCCCGGCGGGCACGATCGGGCTCGGTGCCACCCCCGACCCGGCGTCGGCCACCCTTCAACTCGTCCACGAGTCGCTCAGCTCCCCGCCGTCGGTGTGGGACTTGGAGGTCGCCACCGGCACGGTCACCCTGATCAAACAGCGGCCGGTGCCCGGCTACGACCTCGGGCGCCTGCGCGAGTCACGGCTGGTCGCCACCGCGGCGGACGGCGCCCACGTGCCCATCTCGTTCGTGCACCTCGAGCACGTCCGGCCCGATGGTTCGGCACCGGCCCTGCTCTACGGCTACGGCGCCTACGGTGTCGCCCTGGACCCTGCCTTCTCGGTCTCGGTGTTGTCCCTGCTTGACCGGGGTGTGGTCTTTGCCTTGGCCCACGTCCGCGGTGGGACCGAGTTGGGCTGGTCCTGGTACGAACATGGGCGGCTCGAGCACAAGGAACAGAGCTTCACCGACTTCCTCGCCTGCGCTGACGAACTCGCCCGGTCCGGCTGGGCTGCACCGGATCGTGTTGCCGCCCAAGGCGGTTCGGCAGGTGGCCTACTTGTCGGGGCGGCCGTCAACCTCGCACCCGACCGGTTCCGGGTGGTGTGCGCCCAGGTGCCGTTCGTCGACGTGCTCACGACGATGCTCGATCCCTCGCTGCCGCTCACGGCGACCGAACGAGAAGAGTGGGGTGATCCCCTGGCCGGCGCGGCGGCCTTCCACCGGATCCGCGCCTATTCGCCCTACGAGAACATCCGTCGTGGGGACTATCCGGCGATGGTCGTGACGGCGAGCCTGCACGACGTCCGGGTGCTCGTGACCGAGCCGGCTAAATGGGTGTCCCGGCTGCGTGACCGGGTCACCGACGATCCGATCCGGCGTCCGATCATCTTGCGGACCGAGCTCGCGGCCGGTCACGGCGGCCGCTCAGGTCGATACCAGGCATGGGCGGAGGTCGCGTGGGAGTGGGCTGTGCTGCTGGATCTGCTCGGGTCCGGGGTTGTTTTCCCGAGCCAAGAAGTCATGCCGTGACCCCCCACGCGGTGCCTTCACGGCACTAGATTGGGCGAACTTCGACGTCCTTGGAGGTTCCGATGCTCGTACAGATGACTGTCAACGACTTCCTGCGCCGCGCCGAGACGGTCTACGGGGACCGAATCGGGATCGTCGACGAGCCTGATCAGCCGGCCCCCTCGCTCGGCAATCTGACCTATGCACAGGTGGCCGCGAGAGCGAGGTCAATGGCCCGGGCCATGGAGCGGCTCGGGATCGCCGAAGGCGACCGGGTCGCCATGGTGTCGCACAATTCGGCGCGCCTGCTCACCGCCTTCTTCGGCATCTGTGGATACGGCCGCATCCTGGTGCCGATCAACTTCCGGCTCTCCATTGACGAAGTGACCTACATCGTCGAGCACTCCGGCGCCCGAGTGCTTTTCGTGGACCCCGAGCTGGTCGACCAGCTGGAGGGGATCCCGTGCGAGCACACGTTTGTCATCGGTCAGGACGAGTTCCTTTTCGATGACGACGGCGAGCCCACGCCGTGGTCGGCGCCCGACGAGAACGCCACGGCGACGATCAACTACACCTCGGGAACGACAGCCCGGCCCAAGGGTGTGCAGCTCACCCACCGCAACCTGTGGGTCAATGCCATGAGCATGGCGGTCCACTTGGGTGTCAGTGACCGGGATGTCTACCTACACACACTGCCGATGTTCCACTGCAACGGGTGGGGGATGCCCTTCGTGTGCGCGGGGTTGGGCGTGCGCCAAGTCGTCTTGCGCAAGGTCGACGGGGCCGAGATCCTGCGCCGGATCGACGAACAGGGTGTGACCATCCTGTGTGGTGCCCCCGCCGTCGTCGCCTCGGTGCTCGATGCCGCCAAGGCCTGGGACGGTCCGGTGCCCGGCCGGGATCGGGTGCGGATCATCGTTGCCGGTGCGCCACCGCCGACCACAACGATCGTCCGGGTCCAAGAGGAACTGGGTTGGGAGTTCATCCAGATCTACGGGCTTACCGAGACCGCGCCGCTGCTCACGATCAACCGCAACCGGCAGGAATGGGACGCCCTGGCACCGACCGACCGGGCCAGCAAGCTGGTCCGCGCCGGCAGTCCGGCCATCGGAGTGGAATTGGCCACCGATCCGGAGGGCGAAGTCCTCGCCCGATCCAACGTCTGTCTGTCCGGGTATTGGGAAAACCCGCAGGAAAGCGATCGGTGTCTGGCGGGGGGTTGGTTCCACACCGGCGATGGAGGAATCATCGACGACGAGGGCTATCTGAGCATTTCGGACCGGCGCAAGGACGTCATCATCACCGGCGGTGAGAACGTCTCGTCCATCGAGGTCGAGGATGCGTTGTTCTCCCATCCGGCGATCGCCGAGGTGGCGGTCATCGGCGTGCCCGACACCAAATGGGGCGAGACGATCAAGGCTCTGGTCGTGCTGCGTCCCGGCGCAGAGGTCACCGAGCAGGAACTCATCGATCACTGCAAGGTCAAAGTGGCACGCTACAAAGCTCCGTCCTCGATCGAGTTCCGGGACGAGTTGGCTCGAACGGCCACCGGCAAGCTGCAGAAGTTCATCCTGCGGGCCCCCTACTGGGAAGGGCGCACTCGGAAGGTCAACTAGGTCGCCTCCGAGGTTTGTTGCACAGGTGGCGTCAGCCGGCCCCGCGCTACCAGCTCGACCGTGAGCACCGCTGCCACCGACGCTACGAATAACAGCGCCAGCAGCACGATGAGCTGTACGGCCGCTGCCTGAACCGGTGTCGCGCCACCGAGCAACATGCCGACGAAAGCCCCCGGCAGGCTCACCAGACCCACGGTCCGGGTCTGATCCAGGCCGGGAACGAGTGCCAGGGCAGCGCCGTCCCGCGCGACGAACAGCCGGGCATCCCGGTCGCGCACCCCGAGCGACATGGCTGCCTCCACCTCGCCCTGCCGATCGACGAGCTCCTGCTGTGCCTGCTTGCCGGACAGGCCGGTCGTCGTCATCGCTCCGCCCACGAGGATCCCGACCACGGGCACCATCGCGATCGGTTTCATGGGCACCAGGCCACTGACGAGCAATGCGGCCGAGACCGGGAGTGCTGCCATGGTGACCGGTAGGAAACCCCACCACCAGGTGCCGTGCCCCGACACGCGCCGTCCGGCGGTCACCGACGCGACGACGACCATGAGCCCGACGAAACCGGCGGTCAACCACCACGATTGGAGCACCGCCGCGATCACCGTGCCGGCCAGGGCCAGCTGCAGGGTGGCGCGCGCTGCGGCGGTGACTTGCACCCATCCCGTCGAGAGCCCACCGACCCGGGCGACCACCGCAGTGACGACGGTGATGGCCGCAAGCACGACCGCCAGGCGCACGTAGTCGCCGGTGGTCGACACCGACACCAAGGCACCGTCTGGCCCTTGAGGCATCAATCGGGGCGTGCCTGGCGCGTCGGCCAGGGCGGGTGGCAGGAAGGTCACCGTCGTCGTCACAGACTCATCCTGCCCGGCGGCGAGCCGGCCCGAGGCATTAACGGTGGCCGGTCGGGTGGTGGATGTCGGCGCAGGCCGAGCAGCCGAACCGGGCTGGCCCCGTAGACTGGCGGCCGTGGCCGTGATGACCTGGACCGATCTGCGTGGACAGCGCCTGTCAACCCGTGCCTTGCGCGAAGTCCTACCGCGGGCCGACTTCGACGTGGCGGCGGCGGCCGAGCAGGTGCGTCCGGTCGTCCACGACGTGCAGCAGCGGGGCGCAGCGGCGCTGCGTGAGCTCTCGGAGCGGTTCGACGGTGTGACGCCCGAGCACCTGCGGGTGCCTCAGCACGTCATTGCCGCCGCGTTGGACGCGCTCGACCCGTCGCTGCGGGCGGCGTTGGACGAGTCGATCCGCCGGTGCCGCATCGTGCACGCGGCCCAACGCCGCGACGACGTCACGACGACGGTCGTGGCCGGCGGCACAGTGACCGAGCGGTGGGTGCCGGTCGAGCGGGTCGGGCTCTACGTTCCCGGTGGCTTGGCGGTCTACCCCTCCAGCGTGATCATGAACGTCGTGCCCGCCCAGGAGGCCCGGGTCGGCTCGATCACGGTCACCAGCCCCCCGCAACGGGAGAACACCGGGGTTTTCGCCGGCTACCCCCACCCGGCCATCCTCGCGACCTGCGGGTTGCTGGGTGTCGACGAGGTGTATGCCGTGGGCGGAGCCCAAGCGATCGCCATGCTCACCTACGGTTTCGAGGAGACAACGGTCGGAGCCGACGGAGCGGCCGAGACGGTGACCTGTGAGCCGGTGCGGATGATCACCGGCCCGGGCAGCATCTGGGTGACCGCTGCGAAACGGCTCGTCCAGGGCCTGGTCGGCATCGACGCCGAGGCCGGCCCCACCGAGATCGCCATCCTCGCCGACGACAGTGCCGACCCCGAGCACGTGGCCGCCGACCTGATCAGTCAGGCCGAGCACGACCCGCTCGCCGCGAGCGTGCTGGTCACCGACAGTGAGGCGCTCGCCGGTGACGTCGAGCAGGCGCTGGCCCGCCGGGTCCCCGACACCAAGCACAGCGAGCGCATCGGCACGGCGCTGGGTGGCCGGCAGTCACGGGTCGTGCTCGTCGACGACCTCGACGCCGGGGTGGTCGTCTGCGACGCCTACGCGGCCGAGCACCTAGAGATCCAGACCCGCGACGCTGCCGAGATCGCTGCCCGGATCACCAACGCCGGCGCGATCTTCGTCGGGCCGTGGACCCCGGTCAGCCTCGGCGACTACGCAGCCGGGTCCAACCACGTGCTGCCCACCGCCGGGTCGGCGGCACACAGCAGCGGGCTGTCGGTGCAGTCCTTCTTACGCGGCATCCACGTCGTCACCTACGACGAGCCGGCGTTACGCGAGATCGCGGCCCGGGTGGTCACTCTCGCCGAGTCCGAGGACCTGCCCGGCCACGGGCAAGCACTCACGGCCCGGTTCGGTGACCAGGTGCCCTCGTGAGCGCCGCCGAGGTCGTCGCCCGGTCACTACGCCCCGACCTGCAGGGCCAAGAGCCCTATGGGGCACCACAATTGGACGTCCCGGTGCGGTTGAACACGAACGAGAACTCGTATGCCGTGCCCCAGCCCGTGGTCGCGGCGATCACGGCAGCCGTCGCCGACTCGGCGACCGGCCTGAACCGCTATCCCGACCGCGAGTTCACCGCGTTGCGAGACGACCTGGCGGCATACCTGCTCGAGCAGTCCGCAGTCGCGGTGACCCGCGAGCAGATCTGGGCCGGCAACGGCTCGAACGAAGTGCTGCTGCACCTCGTGCAGGCCTTCGGTGGGCCGGGCCGGGTCGCACTGGGTTTCACCCCCGCCTACTCGATGCACCCGATCATCAGCCGCACCGCGGGCACCACCTGGGTCGACGGTCACCGGGGCAGCCCGACCGGGGCATTCAACCTGGATGCCGACGACGTCGTGGCCCAAGTGCGCCAGGCACGCCCCCACCTGGTCTTCCTGTGTTCACCGAACAACCCGACCGGGACGGCCCTGCCGTTGGCGGTCGTGCAAGAGGTGCTCGAGGCCACCCGCACCGACTACCCGGCCATCGTCGTCGTCGACGAGGCCTACGCCGAGTTCGCACGCGCCGGCACCCCTTCGGCACTCACCCTGCTCACGGCATACCCCAATCTGGTCGTCACCCGGACGATGAGCAAGGCCTTCGCGCTCGCCGGTGGGCGGGTCGGTTATCTCGCCGCCGCCCCGGAGCTGGTCGATGCCCTACGTCTGGTGCGGCTGCCCTATCACCTGTCCAGCCAGACCCAAGCAATCGCCCGGGCGGCGATCGCCAACCGGGCGGCGCTGCTCGCCGAGGTCGAGGCGATCAAGAGACAACGCGACCGGATCGTGGATGAGTGTGCCGCACTAGGTTTCCCGCCGGTCGCCAGTGACGCCAACTTCGTGCTCTTCGGCGGGCTCGCCGACCAGGCCCGCACCTGGCAGGCGCTGCTCGATCGCGGCGTGCTGGTGCGTGACGTCGGCATCGACCACCATTTGCGGGTGACCGCCGGCACGCCCGAGGAAACCACGGCGTTCCTCGAGGCGATGGCCCGGCTCGACGAGAGTCACCGGCAGGCCCGCGCCTCCGTCTCATCCCCGGCACCCGCAGCATCCACTGATTCCTCCCGGACCAGACCAGCCCAAGGAGCCCCGGCATGAGCCATTCGTCCTCCCGACGGGCCAGCCTCACGCGCACGACGAGCGAGTCGCACGTCGAGCTGACTCTCGATCTCGACGGCACCGGTCAGAGCACGGTGGACACCGGGGTGCGTTTCTACGACCACATGCTCGCGTCGCTTGCCAAACATGCGCTGGTGGACCTCAGGGTGACCGCCTCCGGTGATGTCGACGTCGACGCCCACCACACCGTCGAAGACGTCGCCATCGTGCTCGGAGACGCAGTGCGCAGCGCCTTGGGGGACAAGGCCGGCATCAGTCGTTTCGGTGACGCCACCGTGCCGCTGGACGAGGCACTCGTGCAGGTCGTCGTCGATGTCGCCGGTCGTCCCTACTGTGTCCACACCGGTGAACCGCCCGGCCAGGAGCATGTCGTCATCGGCGGCAGCTTCACCGGCTCGCTCACCAAACACGTCATGGAGACCTTCGCGCACCGGGCCGGCATCGCCCTGCATGTGCGGGTGCTGGGCGGGCGCGACCCGCACCACATCGTGGAAGCCCAGTTCAAAGCACTGGCCCGGGCGTTGCGCGCGGCTATTGCCTACGACCCTCGGGTCAGTGGGGTGCCAAGCGCCAAAGGGACACTCTCCGAATGAGATCCGAGTGAGATCACCCGGATCCGGCGACGGGCAGCCGACCACAGTTCCTTTGGCCACGACGCGCGGGCTGCTGCTCGTGCGGGCTGACCCGGATCTGGCCGCAGCCTGGGCAGCTTCTGGACTGGTTGCCGTCTACGTCGCCGCGTTGGGCGACGGCTGGACCGCGATCATGCCATCCGACGCGCGCGCGGTGACCGCCGCACCCTACGACGACCCGGTTGCCGTGCTGTTGGGCCGCCAGGTGCCACGCCGGCTCACCGGAGCGATCGGGGTTGCCCAGGTCGGTCCACGGGTGGTCTTGAGTGTCGTGCCCCACGTGTTACGGCCCCGCCGGGGCTGGCTCGTCTGGGAACCGGGCCAGGGCATGGTCCGGGTCAGGCACCTGGCGCCGGCCACGGCCGGTCAGTTGGCTGCGACAGCCGGGCGCAGGGAAGCCGGCCCGGCCGTGTCCCGGCTGCTGCACGAGGCCCGCGGCACGCCGGTCACGGTGTTGCAGGAGGTCTTCGGCGCACTGGGTCTGCCCGGTCACGATCTCGCGGTCGGCGATCGGGAGCCGAGCGCGATGCCTGGTGCGCGACTGGTCCGACCGCGCCGCCAAGGTGTCGAGGTCTTCGACCGGCTGGCCCAGGAGGATCAACGCTGGCGATCCGAATTCGAACGATCCTGATCCGTAGCACCATGGGAGGTGAGGAGGTGGCAGGACCATGAGTCGACACGTGGTCGTCTTCGACTACGGCAGCGGCAACGTGCGCTCGGCGGTGCGCGCACTCGAACGCGTCGGGGCCACCGTGCAGCTCACGGCTGACCCGGTCGCAGCTCTCGGGGCCGACGGCCTGTTCGTGCCGGGCGTCGGCAACTTCCATGCGTGCCTTGCCGGGCTCCGGGCGGCCGATGGGCCACGGATCATCGAACAGCGCCTGGCCGGCGGCCGTCCGGTGCTCGGGGTGTGCGTCGGCATGCAGGTGCTCTTCGACGGCTCCACCGAGCCGGCCGACACCCCCGAGCCCGGTCTCGGGGAGTGGCCGGGGCTCGTCGAACGGCTCGACGCACCGGTCGTGCCGCACATGGGCTGGTCCACGGTGGTCGCGGGGGAGGGGTCGGTGCTGTTCGCCGGTGTCGAACACGAGCGGTTCTACTTCGTGCATTCGTATGCCGCGCAGGCGTTTCCGCTCGAGCCGACGGGTCCTTTCGAACGGGTGCGGCCGATCGTCACCTGGGCCGAATACGGCCGGCCGTTCGTCGCCGCCGTCGAGAACGGCCCGCTGTGTGCGACCCAGTTCCACCCGGAGAAGTCTGGGGATGCCGGTGCCCATCTGCTGCATAGTTGGGTGCGGTCGCTGTGACCCGGCACCGAATCCGGACCGGTCCGTGCCACGGAAAGGAAACCCTGTCGTGACCGACACCTCGCCCCCCCGGTTGCAGCTGCTGCCGGCTGTCGACATCGCCGACGGCGGAGCAGTGCAGCTCCAGCAGGGGATCGCCGGCTCCGGCTGGAAGTTCGGTGATCCCTGGCTCGCGGCCAAACGCTGGCAAGACGACGGCGCCGAATGGATCCACCTCGTCGACCTCGACGCGGCCTTCGGTCGTGGCCACAATCGTGAGGTCATCGCGGGGATCGTCGGCCGCCTGGACCTGCAGGTCGAGCTCTCCGGCGGGATCCGTGACGCGGAGACCCTCGAGATCGCCCTGGCCACCGGGTGCCGACGGGTCAATATCGGCACGGCCGCCCTGGAAGACCCGGAGTGGACCGCCAGGGCGATCGCCGAGCACGGCGACCGGGTCGCCATCGGCCTGGACGTGCGCGGCACCACCCTGGCTGCCAGGGGCTGGACCAAGGACGGCGGGGACCTCTGGGAGACATTGGCCCGCCTCGACGCCGAGGGCTGCACCCGCTACGTCGTCACCGACGTCACCAAGGACGGCATGCTGGCCGGCCCGAATCTTGCGCTCTTGCAGCAGGTCTGCTCGGCCACTGCTCGTCCGGTCATCGCCTCCGGGGGAGTGTCCACTCTTGCCGACATCGACGCGATCCGGGGTCTGGTGCCCGCTGGTGTCGAGGGGGCGATCATTGGCTCGGCGCTCTATAAGGGAGCGTTCACCCTCCCCGAAGCGCTCGACCTCGCGGGTCGCCCGTGAGCCGGCAACGTCGGCGGGTCTGGTCGGGCGGGCCGTGGGAGGCGTCGTT
Source organism: Actinomycetales bacterium (assembly GCA_002748155.1). Lineage (GTDB taxonomy): Bacteria > Actinomycetota > Actinomycetes > Actinomycetales > Dermatophilaceae > Phosphoribacter. The sequence goes on from PDRO01000014.1 coordinate 64,895, forward strand.
CGGCTACTGCCGGGCGGTGCGGGTCGGTGACCGGATCGTCGTCAGTGGCTGCACCGCGGCCGGTGACGACGAGGTGTTGCGCAGCAACGACCCGGCCGGCCAAGCCCGGGTCGCCCTGGAGGTCGGGCTCACGGCGATTCGCGAGCTCGGTGGCGACCTGCCCGATGTGGTGCGGACCCGGGTGTTCGTCGTGCACCGGCGTGACGCCGAGATCGTCGGACAGGTGCACGGTGAGGTCTTCGCTGAGCATCCGCCAGCGGCGACAATGCTGCAGGTCGCCGGGCTGCTCCACCCGGACATGCGGGTCGAGATCGAGCTGGAAGCAGTGCTCGATGACCCGGCCTGAGCCCACCCCGGACCCTCGGCATCGCGACCATTCCGGCTACCCTGGCCACCCTGACCACCCTGACCACCCTGACCCACCCAGGGCACCGGCCGCCGAACGCACCCTGAGCTCATCGGCATACGTTCAAGACCGTGGTGACCCCGACCCACAGGTGCTCGCGGCGCTGACCCGGGCCGCGTCGCAGCCCTCGACGGACGCCGACCGGGAGCTGATGCGTGTCGTCGCGGCTGCGCGCTGGCTGGTGCCGGCGCTGACCGTTGCCGTGGACACCGAGCTGCGTGACGGGAGCCGGGTCGAGGGGAAACCCGAGATGGCTACCGTCACGCTCACCGCCCCGGACGGGCGGCGCGGGCTGCCCGTCTTCACCGGAGTGTCGGCGCTGACCGCGTGGGACCCGAAGGCCCGTCCGCTCCCGGTCGGTGCCGACCTCGCGGCTCAAACGGCGATCGGCGAGGAATGCGACACGCTGCTCATCGACCTGGGCAGCGACCATGCGCTCGCGTTGCGGCCGAGCATGGTGTGGGCGTTGGCGATGGCCCGGCCGTGGCTGCCCGCCCACGAAGACCCGGAGGTGGCCGCCGCCGTGGCCACGGTGCTCGGCAACGAGCCGACGGTGGCTCGCCACGAGCTCTCCGACGGGGAACCACCGGCGTCCGGGGTGCTGCGCCTGACGATGTGGCTGCGTCCCGGTCTGGACGCCACCGGCGTCGAGGCGCTGGCCACGAGGGTCGGTGAGCGGCTCGCAGCCGACGGCGAACTCCGCGCTCGGATCGACGGCCTGTCTTTCGCCGTGCGACCGGCCGAGGATTCGGCGAACGATTAGCGGGATCAGGCCGGGTCCACGGGCCTATCGTGGGCGCCATGGACCAGCGCCCGATCCAGGACTTCTACCCCGACGACCTCTCCGTCTGCTACGGCTGCGGCCGACTCAACGACGACGGCCTGCACATCCAGACCTTCTGGACCGGCACCGAAGGCGTCGGCACGTTCCAGCCCCGGCCTTACCACACCGCGATCCCCACAGCGGTCTACGGTGGGCTGCTCGCCTCGCTCATCGACTGCCACGGCATCGGCACGGCCGCCGCCGCACTGTATGCCGCGCAAGGCCGCGATCCCGGCACCGAGCCCCGACTCCGTTGTGTCACTGCGAAACTCGAGGTCGTTTTCAAAGCCCCCACCCCGATCGGTCCGCCACTGCAGCTGCGTGCCTGGCCGCTGGAGGTCGGTGAACGTAAAGTCGTGCTCGACGCCGAGGTCAGCGTCGAGGGCCAAGTGTCCGTCACCGGCCACGTCATCGGGGTCGCCCTGCGCTGACCCGTCGCTCGTCCGGGTCCAGCCCGGGGGAATGACATGCTGAGCGCATTCTGGCCAGGAGTCGTGGCCGATCACGCCCAGTTCGACTGACTTGGACTGACACCGTCGGCCGTGATCGGTGAGACACCTATTCCGTCGGCGGATCAACACCCAAGCGGTTCGGTTCGGCCCGGATCTCGTCCGGTCCGTACCCAGCCTCACGTAGTCCGACGACGAGGTCTTCGGCCACGGATCTCAGATAGCGGGGGTACACGTCCGGCCAGCGCTTGGCTAGGTCCCCAGTACTTGGTGTCGGCTTCAGTGATCGTGTCTAGCGTGACCGTTTCATCGCTTTCGGGGTGTTGGACTGAGACTTCCCGGCAAGTCCGGGGACTGGGTTTCCTGAGTCACCCGACGGGTGTCGGTGTGCTGGTGTGAATGTAGTGCAGTTCCTCAGTCCTGGCTGGGGTGAGGTCGTCGAGGTACTCGTGGGGCCGCTCGGTGTTGAACCAATCCACCTAAGTGAGCGTCTCGATCTCGACGTGGTCGACGTCGTGCCACGGCCCTTCGCGCCAGATCAGCTCGTTCGTGAACGAGCCGACGGTGGTCTCGGCGAACGCGTTGTCGAGCGCGTCGCCGACCGAGCCGACCGACGGGTCGACGCCAGCCTTGATCAGCCTCGTGGTGAACGCCACCGAGGTGTATTGACTGCCCGCATCGCTGTGACTCACGAGCCCGGTCAGGTCGCTGATGCCTTCCTGACTGCGGGTGAAGAACGCGTGCTCGAGCGCGTCGAGGACCAGGTCGGTGGTCATCGACCGGGCTGCTCGCCAGCCGATGATCCGGCGGGCGAACGCGTCGATCACGAACGCCACGTCCACCATCCTGGTCCATGTCGAGACATACGTGGAGTCCGCTACCCACAAGCGGTTCGGCGCCACCGGCGCGAAGTCCCGGTCCGCCAGATCGGGATGCCGATCGTGCTTCTCGTCTGGCGGGGTGGTCTTGTGATGCGATCCGTAGCGGGCGCCCTCCCAGCCGTTCTGGTGGTAGAGCCGCTCGATCGTGCAGTGTGCGACGTCGTGGCCGGCGCCGCGGAGTGTGAGCCGCATCTTCCTGGTCCCCAGCCGCTTGTTGAGCTTGTTGGACTCCCGCAGCTGGAGGATCGCATCGACGATCTCCTCGTCGCGCAGCTGCCGCTTGGTGGGCTTCTTGTCGATCCACTCGTAGGAGGTCGAGGGGCTGATCTTGACGCCGTGCTCGGACAGCACAGCGCACATGGGCTCGACTCCCCAGACGAGACCGACCCGGCCAGTGGCGGGGTCGGTCACCTGGTGGTCCCTGTGTTCGGCGATGAACCGAATCACCGTCTCCCGGGCCGGTCGAGCTCGGCCCCGAAGAGAATCGCAGCTGCCTTCAGAATCTCGTTTGCCCGCCGCAGCTCGGCGTTCTCGCGCTTGAGGCGTTTGAGCTGCTCGGCCTCCTGCGTGGTCACACCCGGCCGCTTGCCGGCGTCGACCTCAGCTCGACGGACCCACGTGCGCACGGTCTCGGGGGCACCGACCCCGAGCTTGTCGGCCACAGCCGTGATCGCAGCCCACTGCGACCCGTGCTGCGGCACGATCTCCGCGACCATCCGCACCGCCCGGTCCCGAAGCTCCTCGGGGTACTTGCTCGGTCTTGCCATGCTCCAGATCCGCCCAACAATGGGAGCCTCCGGACACGCCGGGAGGTGTCAACCCGATCGAGGGCCGGATGCCCTCGTCCGGTGGGGTGGTCGGTGACCGTGATCGAGGTGTAGCGCGAGCCTGTGTCCGGATGGCCGATCAGGTCACCGCGCACGACGGGACGACCTTCGCGGTTGCGCTGCCACAGCGGCTTCCGCAGTGGCACGTCGACCAGCTCGACGGCTTTAGTGGGCGCCACATTCCAGG
>PDRO01000031.1 GCA_002748155.1 Actinomycetales bacterium
TGACACGGTGATGACCCTGGCGCTGGCGGATGCTTTCCTGCGCGGGGGCGACATTGCCGCCGCCTACCGCCGTTTTCATGACTGGTATCCGCAGGCGGGATATGGCGCGTTGTTTGACGCCTGGGCCAAGGACCCGGCGCGCGGACCTTATGGCAGCTATGGCAATGGCGCGGCCATGCGCGTGTCGCCGGTGATCGCCGTGGCCCGAAGCCGGGACGAGGCCCTGACCCTCGCCGTCGACAGCGCCGCGCCGACCCACAACCACCCCGAGGGGATCAAGGGCGCGCAGGCCATCGCTCTGGCCGGGATCATGGCACGCGAGGGGGCCGCAAAACCCGACATCATGGCCGAGGTCGCAACCCTGAGCGGCTATGACCTGACCTTCACCCTGGACGAGATCCGCGCCAGTTACCGCTTTGACGCCACCTGCCCCGGCTCGGTGCCACAGGCGCTGGTCGCCTTTCGCGAGGGGCGCGATTTTGAGGACACGATCCGCCGGGCGGTCTCGATCGGTGGGGACAGTGACACGATTGCCTGTATGGCCGGGGCCATCGCCGGGCCATTCTTCGGCGTGCCCGCCGACATTACCCGCCAGACCCGCGCCCGGCTGGACCGCCGCCTGACCACGGTTCTGGAGCGGTTCGAGGCCCGCTTCCCCGGCTGAGTTTGCGCTGGCCTCCTGACCGGCCCTGCGCTAGGTCTGGACAAAAAGGGAAACGCATGAATTCCGAAACCGGATCGGCGGCTCGGCCATCATGCTGGCGCTGCTGATCGTAATGCTGAACGCGGGGGCCGGGCTGGCCGAAGGGCTGATCTTTGTGGCGATTCTATTCGGCTCGATCTTCCTGCATGAACTGGGCCACGCCTGGGGCTGCCATGTGCAGGGCGTTCCGGTGCGCCGGGTGATGATCTTCGGCGGCGGCGGATTTTGCGAACACGGGCGGGCGGTGAACGGACGCGAGGACGAGCTGATCACCGCCATGGGGCCGATTGTGAATCTGGTGATCTGGGCGGGGCCGATTGTGAATCTGGTGATCTGGGCGGTCTGTTCGCTGATTGCACTGCATATGGGCAGAGAGATACCGATCTGGCTGTGGC
>PDRO01000002.1 GCA_002748155.1 Actinomycetales bacterium
CACAGCACCAACGCCTCCTTGGTGCCGAAGTGCCGGAAGATCGTCGAGGGGGCGATACCGACCTCGGCCGCGACGTCCTCCACCGTGACGGCCTCGAATCCGCGAGCACGAAAGAGCCGCATGGCCGCGCGTTGTGTCTCCCGCATCGCCGCCCGCCGATTCCGTTCGCGCAATCCCATGCCCACATGATAGCCCATGGCTCAATGCGAGTGACTTGCCTTTTAGGAGCTGCTGGCATAAGTTGTGACCATGAGTGACCCCGCTCCCGACGCCCGCGGAGCCGCAGAGCCCATCGGGCAGTCCCAGAGACATCGACTCGTCGACGCCCTCCGGGGCTGTGCCTTGCTGGGCATCTCCCTGGTCAACGTCGAGTTCATCGTGCAACACGCCGACATCGGGTGGGGCGCGGCGGACACAACCGTCGACCTGGCGATCCGGTGGGCGGTGATCGCGCTCGGGCAGCTGAAGATCTATCCGGTCTTCGCGTTGCTCTTCGGCTACGGACTGGCTGTCCAGCTGGACCGTGCCGCCGAGCGCGGCAGCCGTCTCGGGCGCCGGTACGCCCGCCGGATGCTGGGTCTGGTCATCCTCGGTCTCGGGCACGCGCTGCTCTTCTTCCCCGGCGACATATTGGTCCTCTACGCCGTGGTGGGTGCGGCGGCATACCCGCTCCGGCGGCTCAGCTCGCGGACGCTGTTGCGCGTGGCCGCAACGGTGTATGCCGTCGCTGCGGCGCTCTGGCTCACCGCCGCGCTGGTGCTGATGCCGGTCTCGGAGGAACTGACCGTTCCGCTGCCGCCCGAGGAGATCACCACCCTCGCGACGGGGTCGTTCGGCGATGTCGTCGGCGTCCACTCGGCCAACTGGGCCGAGACGTTCGGCTTCTTGGCCGTCCTGCAGGGGCCTGCGGCGTTCGCCTTCTTCCTCGCCGGCGTAGCCCTAGGACGGACCACCATGCTGAGCGATCCGTCGTCCTCCCGCCCACTCGCCACGCGCGTGCTCGCCACTATCGGACTACCCGCGCTCGTCGTGTCGATGGCTGCCGCCGCCCTGGTGCTCTTCGGTGGGTCCGCGAGTCTCCTGGGGGCGGCGATCGGCTTCGCGGTAGCGCCGGCGATGGCGCTGACCTACCTGGCCGCACTGAGCCTGCTGCTCGCGCCCGGCACCGGCAGGTTCGGGCAACTCCTGCAGGCCGGGGGGCGGATGTCTCTGAGTGTCTACCTGGCGCAGTCCGTCGTCCTCAGCACACTCTCCTACGGCTACGGCGCCGGCTGGTTCGGCGTCATCGGCCCGGGTGCGGGAGTCGCCCTGGCGACCGTGGTGTGGCTCGGCCTGCTGCTGTTCTCGGCGGGCTGGCTGAGGTTCTTCCGCTTCGGGCCCGCAGAATGGTTGCTGCGATCGCTGAGCTATGCCCGGTGGCAGCGGCTGCGCGCATGAATCGGCATCGCCGTGATGTGGAGAACGATCCTGCGACCCGGTTTCAGGGCCTATGGTGAATCGATGCCCCGACAACCAGCTGCTGCCGGTGGGTCGTCTCGGTCACGCCGGCCTGGCGACCCGGGGCTGGCGCGTCTCGGCGAGCTGAGCCGGGCGACGGAGTCGCTCGTGCTCTCGCTCGACCCGGTTGTCGGGGACGCCCGGACGCAACAGCTGACCGATCAGCTGGTCGAGGCAGCTGCCGCAGCCCTGCACGCAGTGGCCGAGTGCGCCACCCCCGGCGGTCCACCCGGGTGGTCGGATCACGATCGCCCCCGGATCGCGCACCGGCACAGCTCGGCCCGGTGGTGACCGTGCCCCGCGGAGCCGATCCCGCGTCCTGTTCTCGTGCCGGTGGGGTGTTGCGCACGTCGGCCGCCGAGCTCGCCGGTCTCGCCCACGAGTTGTCCGGCTCTTGGCGCGATCAGCGGCACCGACGGCCCGACCAGGCGGATGCACCCGCACGCCCGGCATACCACCAGGATCCGATGGCCCCGTCGGCGGACCTACCCGCCCTGACCGCCGAGCTGGCCGCTGAATTGGACCGGGCCGGGTCAGCGCTTCAGGTCCATGCCCAGGAACTGGCCGAGAACGCCGCCGCACTCGATCGGATCGCCGCCCGCGCCGAGTCGGCGGGCCTGGTGCTGCGCGGCTGGGAGATTCTCGAGCCGTACGGACTGACCGGCGCTGACGATGCCCGCCAACGGCGCCTGGCGCTACCTGATCTCCAACGTCAGGCCGACCGGGTCGCTCAACGACTGGGTCGATCCAGGAGTCACCTGCAGCGCGTGCTCAACGAGGTGACACCCCGACTCACCGAGCTGACCGATGCGGTTCGCGCCCAGACGGACGGATAGGTTGTCCGAATGCAGATCAGCGAGTCGTTCGTCTATCCCGCCCCGGTGGAACTGGTCTTCGAGATGATGACTGACGAGGACTTCCAGAGCCAAGTGTGCGTGGCGACCTTCGCGATATCGCACTCCGTCGAGATCACCTTCGATGGGCCGGACCGGGCAGCCGTCCACACCAGTCGGGAGATGCCGACCAAGGGCTTCCCCGACTACGCCAAACGGATCGTTGGCATGTCGATCACGGCGAACCAGACGATCGTCTACGACGATCCGGACGAAGAAGGTGTCCGCTTCGGCAACATGCGGATCTCGATGGGCCATGCCCCGGTCGGGCTGATCGGCAGCATCGTGCTCACCCCGACCGCGGAGGACCACACCAAGGTCGAGGTGTTGGGCGAGCTGACCTCGTCAATCCCGCTGATCGGCAACAAGATCGTCGAGGCGGCGGCGCCGCTCGTGACCGCCGGCATCCACAAGGAACGCGAAACCGGGCTGGCTTGGCTCACCAGAGTCTGACCGGGACGGTCTTGGGCAGGATCGTAGCCCGGCCGGTGACCACCTCCGGGATAGGGCGACCGCCATCCGCTGTGCCGGTTCGAGGACACGAGAGTTGTCTGCGGGCCGGTCCTCGCGGGAAGCGCACCCGACGTGACAGGCTGGCGCTGTGAACAGCGCAGACGCAGTCGGCCGGACTCCAACCCAAGAGCAGGTGGCCGTCTTCGGCACGGGCAGCTGGGGCACCGCCTTCACCTCGGTGCTGGCCGCTGCCGGGTGCCGGGTGCGCATGTGGGGCAAGTTCGCCGACGAGGTGGAGGACATTCAGCGCCACCACGCCAGCGTGCGCTATCTGCCAGACCTGTTGCTGCCGGTCTCCGTGACGGCGACCACCGATCCGGCCGAGGCGCTCGACGGCTCGGGCATCGCCGTGCTCGCCGTCCCGGCCCAGACGCTGCGGGCCAACCTCGCCGAATGGGGCCCGCTGTTGCCGCCCGACATCGTCATGGTGTCGCTCATGAAAGGCCTGGAGAAGGGCACCCAGAAGCGCATGACCGAGGTCGTCATGGAATGCCTCGGGTTGCCCGCTGAGCAGGTAGTCGCCGTGTCCGGTCCCAACATCGCGCGCGAGATCGCCGCCAAGGAGCCAGCTGCCACCACAGTGGCCGGCGCCTCGCTGCAGACCGCGCAGCGGGTCGCCGATGCGTGTGCCACCTCGTTCTTCCGCCCCTACGTCCACGAGGATGTAGTCGGCGCGGAGCTCGGCGGCTCGGTCAAGAACGTCATCGCGTTGGCATCCGGTATGACCGAGGGTCTGGGCCTGGGGCACTCGGTGCAGGCCGCCGTGATCACCCACGGGCTCACCGAGATGACCGAGCTGGGATTGGCCCTGGGAGCGCACCCGGCGACCTTTGCCGGGTTGGCCGGCGTCGGTGACCTGATCGTCACCTGCCTGTCGCGGCATTCCCGCAACTCCACCTTCGGGCGCAATCTCGGCTCGGGGATGTCCGTCGACGAGGTCATCGCCGTGACCAAACAGACGGCTGAGGGAGTGGCCTCGTGCGGCGCGATCCTGGAGCTGGCGACCCAACACGGTGTGCGGATGCCGATCATCGACAACGTCACCGCCGTCGTCCGCGACGGACGGACCGCCGAAGAGTTCGGACAACACATCATGCGGCTATTGCAAGAGCCCGGGTAGTCACCGCCTCCGGCATGCCACCATCAGCCGCCGACCACTGCTATTTCGGCTCGCCGCCGCTGGCCCTGGCCCACCGGGGTGGTGCGCGGTATGCCCCCAATGTCGGCATCGAGAACACGCTGCGGGCCTTCGAGAACGCTGTCGCATTAGGTTTTCGGTATCTGGAGACCGATGTGCACACCACCTCCGACGAAGTGGTGGTGGCCTTCCACGACACCCACCTCGACCGCGTCACCGACCGCACCGGGCCGATCGCAGCCCTGCCGTGGCGACAGGTCCGGCTCGCCCGGGTCGGCGCGCGCGAACCGATCCCCCGGCTCGATGGGCTCCTTGAAGCCTTCCCGGACGCGCGGGTCAACATCGACATCAAGTCCCCGGGCGCCGTCGGCCCGTTGTGGCGCGTGATCGAGCGGCACGCGGCATACGACCGGGTGTGTGTCGGCTCCTTCTCCGACCGCTCTTTGGCTCGGTTCCGGCGGCTCGCCGGGCCCCGGGTGGCCACCGCAGCCGGTCGGCTGGGCACGGCCGCGTTGCGGCTGCTGCCGGCACAACTCTCGCGCTGGATCGCCTCCCCCGCCCAGGTGTTACAGATCCCGCTCGCTCATGATGTGGCTGGACGGAGCCTGCCCTTGGTCACCACGAGTCTGCTATGCACCGCACACCGGTTGGGCAAGCAGGTGCACGTGTGGACCATCGACGACCCGGCCCTCATGCACACCCTGCTCGACCTCGGGGTCGACGGCCTGGTCAGCGACCGGATCGAGCTGCTGCGTGACGTGCTGATCGAGCGGGGAGTCTGGGATGGTTGAGGGTCACCGTGTCAGTCCGCCAAGGTCTCGACCGGCTGCTCAACATAGCCGGGCCCGGACGCCGAGGGAAGGAGAGCCTGTGTCGGCCACCCCAGGGCCACGGGCTGACCCGGTGCACCCGACCTCGCCGATGGCCGGGCAGTATCGAGTCGTCACCATCGCTCTTGTCACCCTGACGACGATGGTCGCCTTCGAGACGATGGCGGTGACCACGGCGATGCCGTCGGCGGCGGCCGAGCTGGGCGCGGTGGGGTCCTATGGCCTGGCGTTCTCGTCGATGATGACCGCGATGCTGCTGGGTAACGTGCTGGCCGGCAGCTGGGCCGACCGATACGGCCCGCTTCGAGGCATGTATGCCGGACAGTCGGCTTTCGCTCTCGGCATCGTGGTGTGTGCGGTGGCGCCGAGCTGGGGGCTGCTGCTGGCCGGCCGAGTGATCGCCGGGCTCGGGGCCGGGTTGCTCATCGTCACCGAATTCGTCGCCGTCGGTCGGGTCTATCCGGCGGCGCTACGCCCCAAAGTGTTCACGTGGATCTCGGCGGCCTGGGTGCTGCCCTCGGTCCTCGGCGCCCCAGCGGCGGGCTTCATCGCCGAGGCGTTCACCTGGCGTTGGGTCTTCGGTGTGATCCTGGCCCCGGCTGTCCTGACGGCGCTGCTGATCACCGCGCGGCGCCGGGCACTCGACACCGGCCCGGGCTCGCCGGTCGAGCCAGAGAGTGGTCTTGAGGCAGAGGGGCCAGCGCTCGATGCCGCCGGGTCGGCGCCACCCCGGCCCGACGCTCGCCCCGCAGCCGTGCCTCTCGGTGCCGGGGTCGCCGTGTCCGCTGGGCTCGTGCAGCTGGCGATCAACGAGCAGAGCAACGGCGGCCCGTGGGTCGCGTGGACCGTGGCCGCCGCAACGATCGGGCTCTTCGGCATCGCCCTGTTCGCACCACGGCTGGTCCCGCCGGGCACGGTGCGCGCCGCTCGCGGGCTGCCGGCTGTCATCCTGTCGCGTGGCCTGTTCAATGCCTCGTTCATGGCGTCGGTGACCTTCCTGCCGTTGCTGCTGGTGCAGGTTTACGGATTGTCCTTGCCTGCCGCCGGGTTGGTCGTGGCCACCGGCGCGATCGGGTGGGCCAGCGGATCGTGGCTACAGGGCCGAGTGCCGATAACCACCACGGCTGGCCGAGCCCGTCTCGTGTGGCTCGGAGCCAGTGCGCTCGCGCTGGCCACCCTCGGTCTCGCGCACGCGGCTTCGATAGATGCCATCGTGCCGGTGTATGCGGTGTGGGTCGCCCTGTGTGGCCTGGGCATGGGCACCGGTTCCACGACCCTGTCGGTGCTGGTGCTCGAGCTGGCACCCGAGCAGGAGCACGGGCAGGCGTCGGCCGCGCTGCAACTGAGCGATGTGCTCGGATCGGTGTTGGGGATCGCCGGCGCCACTGCGGTCTTCGGGGCCGGCTATCAGCCGGGTGACCCCGGGGTCTTCGTCGTCATCTCGGCCGGCCTCGCTGCCGTGGCCGCCCTAGCCGTCGTCACCGGTCGGCGGTGTGCGCTGGCCCCCGCGCCAGCACGGTAGCCATCCTGCGCATAACTGCACAGCCATGCGGCGAGTCAACCGCCGGACCCGTCGAGTTGCGGGAAAAGTGACCACTCGCACGCGATTTCTCGGCCGACAGGTCGCGAGAGCTGCCTCCGACCGTTCGTCAGCTGGGCGAGTCGTCAGCTGGGCGAGGCCTCAGTCTCCTGGGTCGCCCGCCAGGTCGCCGGCGGCAGCCCGTGCATCTCCCGGAAGACGCGCGTGAACTGTTGCGCAGAGCCGAAGCCGACCCGTGCCCCGACCCACGCCACCGGGGTGTTCCGGGGCAGGATCGACAGGAGGTCTCGGGCCCGGTCGAGGCGTCGTTGGCGGATCGTGCCGGCGACCGACTGACCGGCGGCGTCGAACGCGCGATACAACTGGCGTAGCGAGACATGGCAGGCGGCCGCGACCCGAGCCGGAGTCAGCGATGGGTCCGTCAGGTTGAACTCGATGAACGCCTGGGCTTGCTGGTGCGTCTCGTCGTGAGGCGCGTCGTCGTGGGAACCGAAAGCGTCCCGCAGCAACGCCGTCGCGATGTTCAGTGCCCCGTTGGAGAGCGCTACATCGGTCAAGCCAGATTGAGCCGAAACCGTCGCGACACACGACAAGTAGGACAAGGCCGCTTGAGAGACATCGGTGTCTGGCGCTAGGACACGAGCGGTCACAGTGCGGGCATTCGTGCAGACCGATTGGACGAGTTCGCGCGGCAGCGAGAACACCGCGAGCGAGAACGGGGCGCGGAAGACCATCGTGTAGGGCCGGGCCGGATCGAACAGAGCGGCCTGCCCCGGCTCGAGGCGGCAGTCACGACCGTCCTGTCGAAGAGTCCCGGGACCGCCGACTTGGAGGCCGAGGGACACCGTTGATGTCGGGCTTGCAGCGGCCTGCTCTCGGGTGCGGCGGACCGTATGAGGTTGAGCCTGGACCGTCGACAGCTCAAGAGCGCCACAGAGGTCTCGGCTCACCGACGCCTGGTAGCCCGAGGTGCCGTCTATCGTGACCGACAGGGGCCAGAAGACCGTGCGCACGACCTCGTGCCAATACTCGAGTCGCTCGCGTTCACCGACCGAGTCGGTGCTGAGCACCTCTCGCATCGGTCACCTCCCCGATGTCTTGCTCCAAGTAGGTGACCCGGACTGCACGTCCCGCAGCCCCGGCACCTGGATTGCCGAGTCGTCGTCTCGAGCGGGGTGTCGGGTGTCCACACCCCGCGTGGGTGAGTTCGTGTAGCCCATGATGCGGCATCGATGGTTGTCATGGTTGCGGAAGCGTCGACCTATTCTCGGGAAGGCCACAACGATCTGCTTCCCGAGGATGCGCCTGCGATGGCGCGGCCGGTCAAGACAGTCGGCACAGATCGTCAACCCGGCACCGCCGGACGTCTCTACAGTGCCGACCACGGATTCGCGAATCGCATGTTCCACCGCCGCTTTTCTGGATCGGGAGGACCCGCAATGCTCGACGAAGCCAGTCTCGCTCAGCTCAACTATCCGACCGCACCCCTGATGAAGACCGAGGTGCCCGGCCCCCGAACCCAGGAGTGGTTGGCTCGTGCCTTCGAGGTCGAGTCGATGGCCCGTGGCGCCGGTCGATTCCCCATCGTCTTCGCCGGAGGCCGAGGCTCCACCGTCCAGGACGTCGACGGCAACATCCTCATCGACATGGCCGCCGGCGTCGCAGTCAGCTCGGTCGGGCGAGTCCACCCACGGGTGGTCGAAGCGATGAAATCCCAGATCGACGAACTCATGCACGCCGCCGACCTGTCCAGCGTGCGGCGTACCGAATTGGCCGAACGGGTCGCCGCCGTCATGCCGCCCGGGCTGCGCGACAACTGCATCACCTATTTCGCCCAGTCGGGCAGTAGCGCGATCGAGACAGCGCTGAAGTTCATCAAGACCATCACCGGGCGCAGCCAGATCATCGCGTTCCACGGCGCCTACCACGGCGTTCACACTTGGGCGGGGTCGATGACGACTGGGGATCGCTACCACCAAGGCAACGTCCACGTACCGGATGTCATCCACGTGCCTTACCCATACGGCTACCGCTGTCCGTTCGGCAGCACCAGTCAGGCCGAGTCCGAGGAGCGCTGCGCCGACTACCTCGACTACGTGATGAACACCCCCTACACCGGAGCGGACGACGTCGCCGCCGTGTTCCTTGAGCCCATCCAGGGTGAGGGTGGCTACATCGCCCCGTCACCGAGGTTTTTCGAGCGCGTCAAACAAATCTGCGAGAAGCACGGCGCCCTGTACGTCTCGGACGAAGTCCAGGCCGGTGCGGGTCGTGGCGGCGGCACCTTGTGGGTCATCGAGCAGTCGAGTGTCGAGCCCGATGCCCTCATCTGGGGCAAGGGCATGGGCGGTGACGTGCCGATGGCCGGCTGCACGTTCCGCAAAGACCTCGCCGCCAAGGTCGGTGACGGCACCCACCCCAATACCTTCGCCGCCAACGGCGTGAACGCGGTCGTGACGATGACCAATCTGGACATCCTCACCGAAGACAAAGGCGCCTTGCTCGACCGGGTGACGCAAGTCGGGCAGGAAACCATCGACTACCTGCGTGCCCAGGCAGAGCAAACCCGGCTCATCGGGGATGTCCGTGGTCGCGGACTCATGATCGGCATCGAGCTGGTCGCCGACAAAGCAACGAAAGAACCACTGGATGAGGAGACTGTCGGTGCTCTCGTCGGATCACTACTCCAGAAGGGCATCATCCTCGTCCCGTGCGGTCGCTATGGCACGGTGCTGCGGCTCATGCCGCCGCTGACGATCACGCGCGAGCTGCTACGGACCGGTTGCGACGCTCTCCTGGAGAGCGTGCGTGAGATCGAGAAGGGCCGCCCGTGAGCGAATCGGTCGCGACCGCGACGGAGCCTGCCGCAGGGGCACACGAGCTACGCCGGGGTGCGCTCGGCGTCGGGTTGATCGTCTTCTTCGTCGTCTCGGCGGCGGCTCCGCTCACGGCTCTGGCCGGGGGCGTGCCGATCGGCATGTTGTTGGGCAACGGGCCGGGCATGCCCGCCCTGTTCGTCGCGGTCATGATCCTGTTGGCCGTGTTCGCGGCCGGCTACACGGCAATGGCCCGGCACGTCGCCAACGCCGGCAGTTTCTACTCTTTCGCGGCTCTGGGGCTCGGGCGACCGGCCGGCGGAGCGGCCGCTCTCGTGGCCCTGCTCGGATACAACTGCATGCAGATCGGTCTCTACGGGCTGTTCGGGGTGGCCGGCGCTGCGGTCTTCGGCGCCTTCGGAATCGAGCTGCCCTGGTGGATCTTCGTATTCGTGGCCCTCGCTCTCGTCTCGGTGCTCGGCTACCGCCAGGTCGACCTATCCGCCAAGGTCCTGGGCGCCCTCGTCATCGCCGAATACGCGATCGTCCTCATCCTCGATGTCGCAGTCCTGGCCCAGGGCGGTGCGGACGGCTTCAATGCCGTCCCATTCGAACCGAGCACCGTGCTGGCCGGGACCCCGTCAATCGCCCTGCTGTTCTGCTTCGCATGCTTCATGGGCTTCGAGGCATCGACGATCTATGCCGAGGAGGCGAAGAATCCCCGCCGAACCGTCCCGATGGCGACCTACATCTCGGTCGTCGTCATCGGGGTGTTCTACGCCTTCTCGTCGTGGTGCATGGTCATGGCAGCCGGCGCGGGTCAGCTCGTCGACACCATCGCCGGGCTGCCCGACCCGACGGACTTCCTTTTCTCGCTCGCCGACGGCTACACGACCGGCTGGGTGACCAGGACGATGCTCATCCTCTTCATGAGCAGCATCTTCGCCGCGCTCGTCGCCTTCCACAACGCCGCTTCCCGGTACTTCTACGTGTTGGGCCGTGAGGGCCTTCTGCACGGGCATCTCGGGCGCACGCACGGCGGGCACCAGAGCCCGCACGTGGGTTCGGTCCTGCAGTCGAGCCTGGCACTCGTCATCGTCGCCATCTTCGCCATCGCCGACGCCGATCCCGTCCTCACTCTCTTCTCGTGGCTGACCAACCTCGCCACCTTGTGCGTTATCAGCCTCATGGCGTTGGCGTCGTTCTCCGTCGTAGCGTTCTTCCGCAAGCGCCCCGATCTCGGCGAGAATGTCATTCGAGTGCGGGTGCTGCCCGTGATCGCTGGGGTTCTCCTGACCAGCGGCATGGTCTTGGCCGTGCTCAATTTCGAGGTGCTCACCGGCGCCAGCGAGGCCATCGCCTGGGCGATCACCGCGACCCTGCCTCTTGCGGCCATCGTCGGGGTCATCCTGGCCACCCGGATGCGACGCTCCGACCCCGAACGCTACGGGCGACTCGGCAACAGTCGGCTCTAGAAATCGAGCCGCCACGATCCCAGCAAGGAGTTGACTCACATGACGACCCAGCTCTACATCAACGGAGCATGGCGACCCGCCCAGGGCGGCACCTTCGAGACGCTTGACCCGGCCACCGAGCAGCAGCTCGAGGAGGTCGGCTACGCCTCACCGAGTGACATCGACGACGCGGTCGAGGCGGCCCGGGCCGCTTTCGCCAACCCGGCGTGGCGCGACTTGCCGGCGCCGGCACGGGCCGGGCTGCTCTTTGCCCTGGCCAACGCCGTCGAAGCGCACGCCGACGAGCTAGCCCAACTCGAGACGAAAGACCAAGGGCAGCCGATCGGCATCTCCTCGATGGTCAGCGTCGGTGGTTCGATCGAACACCTCCGCTACTACGCCGGCTGGTGCACGAAGATCGAGGGACGCACCGCACCGGTGTCGTTCCCCGACACCCTGCACTACACGCGGCGGGAACCGGTCGGCGTGTGCGCCTTGATCACTCCGTGGAACTTCCCGCTGATGATCCTCGTCTGGAAGCTCGCGCCGGCCCTGGCGACCGGCAACACCGTCGTCATCAAGCCGGCCGAGCAGACCCCCTTGACGTCGATCCGGCTCGTCGAGCTGGCCCACGAAGTCGGTTTCCCACCCGGGGTCATCAATCTCGTCACCGGTGACGGTGCCACCGGAGCTGCCCTGGTCGATCACGCCGGCGTCGACAAGGTCTCGTTCACCGGCTCGACCGAAGTCGGGAAATCCATCGTCCGCGGCAGCGCGGACAGCCTCAAACGGGTCACGCTCGAGCTGGGTGGCAAGGCGCCGTCGATCATCGCTCGGGATGCCGATGTCGATGCCGCCGTCGGCGGCAACATCATGGGCGGCCTGCTCAACTCCGGCCAGGTCTGCGCGGCATACACCCGCTTCTACGTCGACACCAAACGTGAGGACGAGTTCCTGTCGAAGATGTCCGCCGGTCTCAGCGGAATGACGATCGGCTCGGGACTCGAGGAATCGACGCAATTGGGTCCGTTGGTGTCAGCCGAGCACCTAGCCAAGGTGAGCGAGCTCATCGCCACCGGTCAGCGCGAAGGTGCACAGCTGGTCACCGGCGGTGCCCGGGCCGCAGACACCGGCTACTTCATCCAGCCGACCATCTTCGCCGGCGTCACCGACACGATGACGATCGCCCGGGACGAGATCTTCGGCCCGGTCCTGTCCGTGCTGCGCTACGACGACGAGGACGAACTCCAGTCGCTCATCGACCGCGCGAACGACACCCAGTACGGTCTGGCCGCCACCGTGTGGACCCGTGATCTCAACGAGGCGCACCGGCTGGCCAACGGAATCCGGGCCGGCGCGATCTTCGTCAACATGCCGCCGATCCCGGACATGACCGCACCGTGGGGCGGTTTCAAGGCCTCCGGCTGGGGTCGCGAGATGGGTCCGTATGCCATCGACGCCTATACCGAGGTCAAGGGCGTCTGGATGCACTACGGCGACTGACTCTCACCCGGCGCCGGGTCGGGACATCGCCCGACTCGTCACATGGCCCCGCCGAGTGTCACACCGCCATCGACGACGAGGGTCTGGCCGGTGATCCACCCGGCGTCGGGACCGAGCAAGAAGGACACGGCGCCCGCGACATCGCCGGGCACGCCGAGGCGCGCCATCGGGTATGCCGCCGCTGCCGCTGCTTCGTCGGCGGCGTACAACGCCTCGGCGAAATCCGTCTTGACCACTCCTGGTGCGACCGCGTTGACTCGCACCGCCGGAGCCAGCTGGTAGCCCAACTCGCTGGTCAGGTGGATCAGGGCCGCCTTCGAGACCCCGTACCAGCCGAGCGGCCCGGTCGCCTGCAGGCCGGCGATGGATGCGATGTTGACCACCGCCCCGGGGTGCTCCGCCGAGCCGAGCCCCGCTGCGACCGCCTTAGTCACCCAGGAGAACGCAGCCACGACGTTGGTGTCCAGGATCTTGCGGGCCACCTCTGGATCGACACCGAGGATCGGCCCGTAGACCGGGTTGATCCCGGTGTTGTTGACCACATAGGTCAAACCGCCAAAACGCTCACGCGCCAGGGCGATTGCCTCGTCCTGATGGTTCGGGTCGGTCGCGTTGCCGGCCAACGGCACGGCATACTCCTCGCCGCCGAGTTCGGCGGCGGCGGCGGCGAGCGGCTCGGGCTTGCGCGCCGTGACGACGACACGGGCACCCTCTCCGACCAGCCGCCGGGCGATACTCAGCCCGATACCCCGGCTCGCGCCGGTGACGATCGCGACGGTGCCCGCGTGCACTCCCCCGTGGCTACTCATGGCATCGGATCCTAGCTAGAAGCCGAGCTCGCGGCCGATGAGCTCCTTCATGATCTCGTTGGAGCCGGCCCAGATCTTCGTGACACGGGCGTCGCGCCAAGCGCGTGCGGCGCGGTATTCGTTCATGAAGCCGTAGCCACCGTGCAACTGGACGCAATCGTCGAGCACCTCACACTGCACCTGCGAGCTCCACCACTTGGCCTTGGCCGCGTCGATCGGCGTGAGCCTGCCCTCGGAGTGCGCCACGACGCAGGCATCGGTATACGCCTGGCACACCTCGAGCTTGGTCTGCATCTCGGCCATCGTGAACTTGTTGTACTGGAACTGGCCGATCGACTGGCCGAACGCTTTACGGTCTTTGGCGTATTGCACTGTCTCCCAGAAGATCTGGAAGGCGTGGGCGGTATTGGCCACCGCCGCTCCGATGCGCTCCTGGGGCAGGCGCTGCATCATCGCGATGAATCCGCCGCCCTCGGGGCCGATCCGGTTGCTGTCCGGGACCCGGACGTTCTCGAAGAAGAGCTCGGCGGTGTCGGACTCGTCCTGACCCACCTTGTCGAGCTTGCGGCCGTTGACGAAGCCCTCCATGCCGCGCTCGACCATGAACAAGGTGATCCCCTTGGGCCCCTTGCTCGGGTCGGTGCGGGCGGCGACGATCACCAGATCGCACTGATAGCCATTGGTGATAAACGTCTTGGAGCCGTTGACGACCCAGTCGCCGGAGCCGTCGTCGGCTTTGACTGCGGTCGTCTTGAGGGCCGCCAGGTCGGAGCCGCCGGAGGGCTCGGTCATGCCGATGGCGCAGATCAGCTCGCCGGAGGCCATCCCGGGCAACCAGCGCTGCTTCTGCTCGTCAGTGCCCAGGTCGACGACGTAGGGCGGACAGACGTCGGCATGGATTCCGAAACACGCTGCCGTCGCCGCGTTGAAGGCGCCCCACTCCTCGGCAAGGACCGCGTTGAAGCGGTAGTCACCGGCACCCGAACCACCGAACTCCTCGGGGATGTCGATGCCGAGCATCCCCTGCCTACCGGCCTCCAGCCAGATATCTCTAGGGATCGATTTGACTTCGATCATCTCATCGGCCCGAGGGGCCATCGTGCGTTCGACGAACTCCCGGACACTCGCCCGGAAGTCCTCGTGCTCCTCGGAATACAGAGTGCGCGGCATACCGGCCTCCCAGGTCTGGACACACCGAATGGTGCGGTGACTAAGCGCTTGCTTAGCATGTCACAGGTGCGGCATCCTGTCCACTGTGTCGAGCCCAGCCGAGCTCAGCGCTCAGCCGCCGCCGGAGCCGTCTGACGCGGCCCCGCGCGACACTGTCGGGCGCCTGTTGAGTGCAGCGGCAGCAGCCTTCGCGGACAAGGGCTATCACGCGACCACCACCCGTGACATCGCCTCCGGAGCGGACCTGTCGCCGGCAGGTGTCTATGTGCATTTTTCTTCGAAGGAGGACGTGCTCTACCAGCTGTCCCGCCGGGGTCACCGGCAGGCGCTGGCGCTGGTCCGCAGTGCCGTGGACGTGCGGGACACCCCGGCCCGCCAACTCGCCTCGGTGGTGGCGCGCTTCAGCGCCTGGCACGCCGAGCACTATGCGATCGCCAGGGTCGTGCAGCACGAGTTCCCGCATCTGTCCGACGAGCATCGAGACGAAGTGCTCGACCTGCGCAAACAGATCGACGCTACCGTGCGCGAGATCATCGAACGCGGCCAGAGCGCGGGTGAGTTCCTGCTCGATCACGTGCCCGACACTGTGCTTGCGCTGATGTCGATCGTCGTCGATGTCGCGCGCTGGTACAACCCATCGCAGGCTCGCTCACCGGCCGAAGTCGGTGAGACGAACGCGGTGCTCTGCCTTCGGCTCGTGGGGTATGCCGGTCCGGCGCCGTGACAAGTCTCGGGCCCGGATCCCCCTCGCGGCCATCTCGTCGCCCACGCCGGCAATCGTCCATTCCTCCCGCACTGCTGGAACCTTGGGGAATCGGCTTTCGTGAGTGCACTTTTCTCGTGATTCGACGCCCATCGGAGTTGACTCGCCGCACGAGTGTGCGGTTCTGCACATGGGCTAGTCCACGCCGATCAGGCGTGAGCTTGCCTCGTCATCGCGGACGCGCCATCCAATGAATCGTGATCGAGCGGGTGGTGATGACGCTCTGATCGGCTGCCGAACGGATCGTCAGCCGGAACTCGACCGTGTGCTGGTGATAGTGGTCGACGGGCACGTAGCTGCGAATGTCTCCATTCGGTGTCTCCCCACCATCCGGAGGCGTCGAGACCAGCTCGACTGGAGCTTGACCGTCAAGAACGTACTGCCAGTCGTAGGTCACCGCTTGCTTGGCCGCTTGAGGATTGAGATAGATGGCCCGCAGCTGCACGGTGCCGGCGGCAGGCATCGTGTCGCCCGACACGAGCTCCCGGTCACCGTAGGTCGCGTTGATCGCCTCGAACCGCGGTGCCGGAGCGCCGGCCCCGGGAGGAAGAAGAGGCACGAAAGCGGTGAACGTCGCGGTAGCCGTGATCTGCTGACCGAAATCGTCGGTCAGCGTCGCAGTGACCGTACCGTCCCCGCCGGTCGTCGGGGTGATCCGCGCCCGACAGCCACTGCCTTTCTCAACGGTGGCGTGGGTTGCCGTCCAGGTCAACTCGCTGCATGACGGGGGCTCGATCGCAGTCGATGTGATCTCCGCGTCGGCAAGAAGCAGGTCACCGACGGCGGTCTTCGGATCTGTCACGGCGGCGCCGTCGGGGGTTCGAAGCGCGATCGTCATCGTCGTGGTCGGGGCCACCACAGTGACTGTCATCGACACCCCCCTCATCTTGCCCTCACTGTCGGTGGCCTCCACGACAAGCTTGTGCTCACCCAACGCATGGAACGGCAAGGTCTGCGGACCCAAGCCGGTCACCGTCACCTGGTCGGTCTGGTCGGTCCACATCACAGGCACCGGCCCGTCCTCCGAGTCGATCGCGGTGGCCTCCACCTGTCGTGGAAGGAGACCGTTCTTGACGATCACCGTCCCCGGGTCCGGCCAGACGATATGGATCACAGGCGCGGCATTGACGTGTCTGGCGATCTCGTATCCACCGCCCGGGAGATGGTAGCTGACTCGCCCGGTCAGCTCATATCCCAGCAGTCCCAGGAAGATCCGGCCGTAGATGCCGGCGTTGGCGGTCAATCGCCACCGCGGGGTCTGCGTCGGACCGCCGACGATGCCGACGCGCGCTTCCGCGCCGATACCGAAACCGAGAACGCCGTAGGCCGAGAGTCGCAGCTCGGCGCGACCGACGGCGCCGGCGCTGACGTCACCGCCGAGGACAGTTGGCAGCTTGAGCCCGTTGGAGTCGACTGAGCCGGTGTGGTCGAGACCGCCAGTGATGCTGTATCGCAGGCCAGTGGTCACTTCGGTGCTTTGAGTCGCTCCGTATTCCAGAGTGGCATGGACGGTGCCGTCGAGGTCGACCGTGATGAGCATGTCGACGACCACGACGACGACGACCGGTCCGATCGGGACCGGGAAGGCGGTAAACGGGATGAGCGCGACCGGGTAGCTTTTCGACTCTTTCACGCCGGTCGTGGTCGAGCGCACGGCGAGACCGGCCTTTTCCCAAGCGCGGCAACTGAACTCGAACCACGCCACATCGGAGCCGCCGACACCACCGGTGAGACCGCAACCGGCCCCGAAGTCCAATGTCCCATCCACGGTGACGCCGTCGATCGGCTCTACGTGGATCTTCAGCTTCCCCGGCAGGCTCAGCTCGTCGAAAGCCGGCGACTGTGCCAGGGGTGCCGCCTGGCCCGCGCCGACGGCACCGGGTCCACCGCCGACCCCGGCACCGGCACCGGCCGACCGCGGCACCATCTCGACACCGGGCGCCAGTTGCGGCTCGGCACGGAGCTCTTGGGGAGTGAAGGTGTGCTCGATCCAGAACTCGCCCTGCACCAGCGCATCCTGCAGGGTGGCTTGCACCGCCGACACCGTGCTGCCATCGATCTCGGTGACTTTGACGAGCAATCCATGGGGAAGGCTCTCGGTCGTCCCGCTGTTGACCACCGAACCCACGGCCAGCCCGTCGGGCAACTCCGCGAACTCGAGCTCGAAGCGGCACATCGGATGCACGTCGGAGTCGCTGAGGCACTCGTCCTCGTTGGTGATCCGGATCTGCTGCACTGCCTGCGCTTGCTCAGCGCTGAGCACGAGAGTCTCGGGTTTGAGGACCGGCTCGATCCCCTTGCGTCGGTGTAGACCGAAGACGGAGTCCGGATCGACGTCTTCGGCCCACCCTTCCGAGCTCTGACCGGATTCCCCGTCGAAGACGAGGGACCCACCCGGCCCGGCCGGCGACGACTCCCCTGAGGTGTCGTTGTCCGGGTTGGTACAGGCGACCAGCACCAAGCTGGCGCTGATCAGGCTGGCCAGGAATCGGCTTGTGAGGCTGCGCATAACGGCCCCTTGGGGGTGATCGATGTCCTTCTAGCATCGCCCTTTGTCCCGCACTTCGGACCATCTGGATTCCGGTGTAACGAACGTCATAACCGCTGCCGACGCGGGAGTGCGGTGGCGGCAGCACTCAGGGCCCGAGGATCACCAGCAGGGCGCTCACGGTCACGAAGCCCAGCCCGGTGGTGACGAGCAGCACCGCAGAGGTCGACTCGGACTCGCCGTAGGGATGTGCCAAGACCGGCAGGATCGTGAACACCGGCATGGCGGCACTGAGCAACACCGCGACGCGCAGGGTGGGGTCGAGCCCGGGCATCCCGACGGCGAGCAGCAGCGTGAGGGCCCCCAGCACGAGCGCCGGGGACAGCACAAGGCGCCCTAGCGACACGACGAGCACCCGCCGCAGCGTGGCTGCCGAGGGCCAGGATTGCAGGACCCCGCCCACGGCGAACAGCGCCACCGCTGTCCCGGCCTGGGCGAACAGGTCAGCTGTGCGGGTGAGCACTGCCGGCAACGGCACGCCCAATGCAGCGACGAGCAGGCCGGCGAGCAAGCCGATCAGCAGCGGGTTCCGAGTCAGCCGACGGGCGTAGGCCAGCGCTGTGCGCCGCCGAGAGGCTTCGCTCGCGGCACCTTCGGCCAGCATCAGCGCTAGCGGAATGATCAGGAGGTTCTCGACGAGCAGATTCAGCCCGAGCACCAACCCGGCAACCGACGGCAGGGCGAGCAGCAGCGTGGGATAGCCGACGAACCCGCTGTTCGGCGCGGCCATCCCGAGCCCGTCGAAGGCGCTCGGCGCCGACTGCCCACCGCTACGCCACCGACCGTAGGTGTAGCCGAGGGCATACGTCACGAGCAGCCCCACGGCATACGCCGCCAAGTAGGTGGGCACGAAGAACGCCGCGAGGTCGCGGGTGCCGACGGCTAGGAAGAGCAGGCACGGTAGCGCGAAGGTGACGACGAGTTTCGACAGCACAGCCATGTCTTCGCGCCGGAACACACCGATCCGGACGGCCACGTGCCCGACCACGACACAGGCATAGATCGGGACGGTGATCGCGAACACCGAGAGCATCGTCACTCAGGCTATCGGCGCCCCGACCGGGCTTGCCGACGGACCAGGGATGGAGCACAACCCCGGCCTGCCGCATCGCCTCTGCCGAGTCTGATAGGAGTGTGGGGTGTTGGCGACCCGTTCCGAGCGCTTCGGCCCGCTGGAGACCGACCGCTACGACGTGTACGAACCACCCGGTGCGGCTCTGGGCGTCACCGTGGCCCTCGTGCACGGTGGCCTGTGGCTGGCGGTCTACGACTGGGGATACGTCCGACCCCTCGCTGCGGCCCTCGCCCGGGCCGGGTGTCACGTCGCCCTCGTCGAATATGCCCGGACAGGTATGCCGGGCGGCGGCTGGCCCGGGACGGGCGACTCGGTGCGTCGCGCGGTGACCGCCGTCGCCGCGGATGCCGGGCTCCCGGATCCGCTTATCGCCGTGGGACATTCGTCGGGTGGTCAGCTCGTCGTATGGACCGGCAGTGAGAATCGGTGCCCCGAACTGACCGGTGTCGTCTCGCTCTCAGGCGTCGTGGACCTGCAGGCCGCAGCTCAGGACGAGATCGTCTCGTCGGCGATCCACGGGCTGCTCGGCGGCGGCCCCGACACAGCGCCGGATGCTTGGCATGATGCCGACCCGAGGCTCCAGAGGCTGACCACTCCTGCCGTGATCCTGCACGGCCGGGACGACCCGGACCTGCCGGCGCGGATCAGCGTCGAGTATCACCGGACCCGCACTGCCGAGGACGCCGCATGCCGGCTGGAGGTCATCGACGACTGCGAGCATTTCGGGCTCGTCGACCCGCGACACCCGGGTTTCGCCTCCGTGATCAGCGCCGTCCGTGAGCTGGCCGGGCTCGGGTGACCCGGCCCTCCACGAGCGCTCCCTGGCCGGGGCACAGCGCCCTCGTCGTGCCCGTTCCTGAGCTGGAGCGCCTTGTTCGCGCCCGACACGAGCACTACGACCCGGCCTACCGGTCGACCGACCCACGCTTCGCACATGCTCACATCACCGTGCTCGCGCCCTTCATCGGGCCCGACGATCTGCTCAAGGCTGACCCGGTGATCACGCACATCGCCTCGCAGACAATGGCCTTCGACTACGAGCTCACCAGAGTCGCGACCTTCCCGAACGGCATCATCCACGTAGTCCCCGAGCCTGCCGGACGGTTCCGGGAGCTCACGGCGGCCCTAAGCCGAGCCTTTCCCCGCTTCGTGCCGTATGCCGGCATCTTCGGCCCAGGACCCGAGTCGATCGTTCCTCATCTGACCGTCGACGCGGTCGGCCCGGACGTCGACGAGCTAGTCGTGCGCCGCTGGGTGCAGCCGCTCATGCCGGTACGGGCGCGGGCCGAGCGACTTCAACTGTCCTGGTATGAGCCGAACGCCTGCCGGACGCTGCGCAGCTGGCTGCTCAGTCGCGGGTGAGCTTCCGGTAGGTGACCCGGTGCGGCCGGGCAGCTTCCTCGCCGAGCCGCTCGATCTTGTTCTTCTCGTAGGCCTCGAAGTTGCCTTCGAACCAGTACCACTTCGACGGGTCGCCCTGGTCGCCCTCGTAGGAGAGGATGTGCGTGGCGACCCGGTCGAGGAACCACCGGTCGTGGCTGATCACGACGGCGCAGCCTGGGAAGTCGAGCAGCGCGTTCTCCAGCGAGGCGAGGGTCTCGACGTCGAGGTCGTTGGACGGCTCGTCAAGCAGCAGCAGGTTGCCACCCTGTTTGAGCGTCAGTGCGAGGTTGAGCCGGTTGCGTTCACCACCGGAGAGCACCCCGGCTGGTTTCTGCTGGTCGGGACCCTTGAAGCCGAACTGTGACACGTAGGCGCGTGACGGGATCTCGACTTGACCGACCTTGATGAAGTCGAGCCCGTCGGAGACGACCTCCCACAGGGTCTTGTCCGGATCGAGGCCGGCCCGGCTCTGGTCGACGTAGGAGATCCTCACCGTGTCGCCGATCTTGACCCGTCCACCGTCGGGCTCTTCCAGACCCACGATCGTCTTGAAGAGGGTGGTCTTGCCGACACCGTTGGGTCCGATGACTCCGACGATGCCGTTTCGGGGCAGGGTGAACGACAGGTTGTCGATGAGCACCCGATCGCCGAAGCCCTTGCGCAGCTTGTCGACCTCGATGACCTGCGAGCCCAGCCGTGGGCCGGGCGGGATCTGGATCTCCTCGAAGTCCAGTTTGCGGGTGCGCTCGGCCTCGGCCGCCATCTCTTCGTAACGCTGCAGCCGGGCCTTGCTCTTGGCTTGGCGACCCTTGGCATTGGAGCGGACCCACTCCAATTCGTCCTTGAGCCGCTTGGCCATCTTGGCGTCCTTCTTGCCTTGGACCTTGAGCCGCTCGGCCTTCTTCTCCAGGTATGCCGTGTAGTTGCCTTCGTAGCCATAGAGCCGGCCCCGGTCGACCTCGGCGATCCACTGGGCGACGTTGTCGAGGAAGTAGCGGTCGTGGGTGACCGCCAGGACGGCGCCCGGGTATTGAGCCAAGTGTTGTTCGAGCCACTGGACCGACTCGGCATCGAGGTGGTTGGTGGGTTCGTCGAGCAGCAACAGGTCGGGCTTCTGCAGCAGCAGCTTGCACAAGGCGACCCGCCGCCGTTCCCCGCCGGAGAGCACGCGCACGTCGGCGTCCGGCGGCGGGCACCTCAGCGCGTCCATGGCTTGTTCCAGCTGTGAGTCGAGATCCCATGCGTCGGCGTGGTCGATGTCGTCCTGCAGCTTGGCCATCTCGTCGCCGAGTTTTTCGTAGTCGGCGTCCGGCTCGGCCATCTCGAGGGCAATCTGGTTGTATCGGTCGAGCTTGGCCTTGATCTGCCCAGCGCCCTCCTCGACGTTGCCCAGGACGGTCTTGTCCTCGGTTAGGGGTGGCTCCTGCAGCAGGATGCCCACCGAGTAGCCCGGGCTGAGCCGGGCCTCCCCGTTGGAGGGCTGGTCGAGCCCGGCCATGATCTTGAGGATCGTCGACTTGCCCGCGCCGTTGGGCCCGACGACACCGATCTTGGCGGTCGGATAGAACGCCATCGTCACGTCGTCGAGGATGAGCTTGTCGCCCACGGCCTTGCGCGCCTTGGTCATGGTGTAGATGAACTCGGCCATGACGCCGAAGGCTATCCGCCACAGTGCCCAGCCACCGAATCACGGCCCGCCAGAGCATCACCCCGCTTCACGAACGACGTAGTCGTCGGTCTCGGCATCGGCGACCGACAGCGATCGCCAGTCAGAGGCGGGTTGGCCTGGCGTCGGCTCGGCCCAGGTCGGATCCGCCGAGCCATCGGCTCCAGTCCCGGCCCTCTGCTTCTCGATCACCTCGCCTTCCCGCGGCTGGTCCGTGCCCAGGTTGCTCAGATCACCTTGGAGCTGTGGGTCGTTGTAGCGGTCGTCCCAGTCGGGCCGCACCGGTCGAGCCGCTTTCTCGAAGCTGGTCGTCCCGAAGGCGAGGTTGTGCCCGACCAGGCTCGCCTGGATCTCGACCGTGGTGGCTGGCGCATTGGCATCACCCCAGGTGGCGATGCGCATCCGGCCGTGCACGACGACCGGCTCGCCCTTTTTGACGCTGTCAGCCACGTGCCTGGCCAACGTGTTGAAGGCGATGACGGAGAAGTAGTTGGTCGTCCCATCGACCCAAGCGTTGGCTCGGGCGTCGAAGCGCCGCGGCGTGGAGGCCAGCCGGAAGGTCGCGAACCTCGCACCATTGCTGCCCTCACGCAGGATCGGGTCGGCGGTGACATTGCCCGCGATGGTCATATAGCTGTCGTTCATCTCGGTTCCCTTCGGTCGCAGCTGGTGGGCATCCGGTGGGTTCGTCCCACCTCGACCCCAGCGTGCGCGACTCGGCGCGGCGACGGCATACTGAACAACGCGGCTTGTGGACAACCCGGCCGACCGGCCGGGGGATGTGGGTAACCAGGCTCAGGGCAGAACCGGCCGACGACCGGTCACCGCGCCAACCGCGCCCGGTCGAGAAGCTCACGGGTGCGCCGGTGCCGCTCCAGCACAGCGACGACCGGCCCGACGATCCGTTCTACGGTGACCTCGTGGATCGCCTCGCGCAGTCGGTGGTCCGCCTGTGCGGCGCGTCGAGCAGCCCCGGCCCGTGCCACGGCTCGGGTGATGGCTGCGGCCACCAGCCCGAGAAGCACACCTGCGCCAAAGAGCACGAAGGGCCAGGCCAACGGACCGAGCGTCGGGGCCGGCAACTCGGGCAGCTGCAACCACCCGGCGACGCTGATAACGACGAGCCAGAGCAAACCGACGACGGCAGCCGACCCGAGCAACCATTGGAGACCGCCCATCACGGTCCACCAGACCGGGTTGCGGGTGCGCAACGGGGTGTGCAGCACTGCTTGGTCGAGATCGTCGGACAGGTCGTGATCCTCGGGCGTGGCGGCGTCAGTGACCGCCTGGGACCAGCGCACCGGCAACGACCCCCCAGCTCGATCGGCGAGCTCACGGAGCGCTAACGAGACCGCCGAGCGGGCGGCCGGCGACGGAGGCGGGATCGACGAGCGGCCCACGACGGCCCGGATCTCGGATTCCTGCACCGAACTGCGGATGAGCACCTTGTCCAAGTGCAGTCTGGCCAACCGATCGGCCCGGAATGCCGACATCCATCGGGTGAAGAGCCACCCGCCGCTCTGCGCGGATGCCCGCCGGTAGTCCTCTCGCACCGCATCGACGACAACCGGCACTCCGGCCGCACGGGCCAAGGCGTCGACGAGGGCCGCGTCGGCATCGTCGGCAAGCGCGATCTCGTTGTCGTTGACACCCGCGCGCAACCTGGTGGCCACCGAGACGATGTCGGCAGAGAGCCGTTGGCGTGCTGCGCTGGCTCCGGCCACGACGTTTGCCAGCCGTTGCCGCAGCTCGTCGATGCCTGCGCCGGTGCTGGCTGACGTGACCAGCACTTGGGCCTCGGTCAACCCGTCGGCCTGCGCCAGGCGACGCAAGTCGTTGCGGCACATCTCCACCGCTGACGGCGTCAGCCGGTCGGCCTGGTTGAGCACGATGAGAGTGACCGCGTCGTGCGTCGCCAAGGCTCGGACGTAGTCGTCGTGTAGGAGCGCATCGGCATACTTCTGTGGATCGGTGACCCAGACGAAGACATCGACCAACTCGAGGATGCGCTGGGCTTCCTGACGATGTTCAGCCACCCGCGAGTCGAAGTCCGGCAGGTCGAGCAGCACCAGCCCCTGCAACGATCCGATCGTCGTGCCTTGCCCCGCCCCGTCAGCCGCAACACGATCGCTGGTGGCGACCGCATGCCGCTGGTGGATGTGTAGCCAATCGAGCAGTTCGGTGGCCGCCGACGGTCCCCAGATCGCGGCGGTCGGTGTCGATGTCGTCGGCCGCCGTGCCCCGATGGCGGCGACCGGCTCGCCGATCAGGGCGTTGAACAGCGACGACTTGCCACTGCCGGTAGCACCTGCCAATGCGACCACCGTGTGGTCACCGGCGATCGACGTGCGTTCGCGCACCTTGCCGACGAGTCTGGTGGCCAGATCGACTGCGGCCGGTTCCAACACAGCAGAAGCCAGGTCGAGGGCCTGGGCGAGCGACTCCGCCTGCTCGGTCAACACCTCGGCGGTGACCGAGGCGGCGGTCTGTGACCCCATCCGTAGCGGGCTCATCGAGCTGCCGTCACCCCGAGCGCAGCGGCCGTGAGCTGCCGCCCCTGTTGCGCCGGTACCTGAACCTGCACGATCGCCCCGGTGAAACGGACCGCTTCGACACGCAGCAGCTCGCGCACCCGGTGGTCGAGCGCGCCCTGCGCTCGCGCGGCCAGGCTGCGTACGGCTTGATCGCCGAAGATCGCTTCGAGGAGTTTCTGCGCGAGCACGGCCGAGCCACCGGCAATCCCAGCCTCGGCTCCGGATATCCCGGCGGTATGCCAGAAGGTCACCAGCATGAGCACGGCACCGAGGGCGTTGACCCCGTATGCCGCGACCTTGGCTGTGGTGCGCCGGTCCTGACCCTCGTTGCGCACCAGGTCGAGCACGTCGTCCTGCCAGTCGCGGACCAGCCGCTCGACCTGCTGCTCGAACTGCGGGCCCGGCTGTCCCAGCCCAGGGTGCCGCTCCAAGAGCAGCTCACCACCCGGCATACCGCGCCACGCGCGGGCGACCTCAGCGGCAGCCACGCGCGACTCGGCGGTCACGAGGGTGGCAACACCGGATTGCAGAGCCTCACCCAACTCCCGTGCCGGTGCCGGCCTGCCCGTGAGCGTGCCGACGATCCGATCGCGCACCCGTGACACGGTGGATTCGACTTGCTTGAAGAACTCACCCGTTCCGACGAACTCCTGCCACCGGGAAAGGACCTCACCGCGCAGCAGCGTGCCGTCGGAGACCCCCTGTTGCACATGCTCGACCGCCTCGGCATATGCCGTGTCGACGACTCTGGTCAGGGCCCGGGTGGCCGCAGTCTGCTCGTCGGTAGCGGTCGCCAGCACGCTGATCCGTGGCTCGAACGAGTCCAGTGCTCCGGAAAGGGTGTTGCGCACCACGGTGGCCCGGGCGCGCGCATCTTTGGCCAGTCCGACCAGCCAGGACTGCAATCGGGCCACGTGATCGGCGGGCAGCAGTTCGTCGTCGCCGATCGGCACCTCGGGGACGGTGAATACCGGTGCGAGCGAGAGCTGTTGTTCACGCAACATACTGGCGAGGTGATCGTGGATCTCATCGAGCGCTTCCGGCGGCACCCGGTCGAGGATGATCGCGATCGAGGTGCCCCGCTCCGCGGCCAGCCGTAGCATCTCCCACGGCACGGCGTCGGCATACCGGGCTGCGGTCGTCACGAAGAGCCAGAGGTCAGCAGCGGCGAGCAGTTGGGTCGCCAGATCCCGGTTGCTGGTCACGACCGAATCGATGTCCGGGGCATCGAGCAGCGCCAGCCCGGGCTCGAGCGCCTCGCTGGGCACTAGGCGGACCGCACTCGAGTCGTCCTGGGTCACTGATCCGGTGAGTCGAGCCAACCCCGGCAGGACCCGGTCGTCAGCGAACCAGTGCGCATCCTGCGGATGATGCACCAGCACAGGCGAGCGGGTCGTGGGGCGCAGCACACCGGGTTTCGAAACGACTGCACGGACCAGCGAGTTGACCAGTGTGGACTTGCCGGCGCCCGTAGACCCACCGACCACGGCGAGCAACGGTGCCTCCAGCGACCGCAGTCGCGGCAGCACGTAGTCGTCGAGCTGGTTGAGCAGACCGGTTCGGACCCGGTGAGCCTCTTCGGTAGTCGGCAGCGCCAACGGAAACGTCGAGCCGTCGATCTGCTCGCGTAGCGCTTCGACAGCACGGACCAGACCGACGAGGTCTTCCGTAGTTGTCGGCGCCGCCATCACATACGGCATCCTTGCAACTCGCTCCCGTAGTCTCAACAGACGCACCGGAACACACCTGGTATGCCGCGCGCACCGGCTTGCCGACGGCCGATGACGCCCGCCATCGGCCCGGACCGGGTGAGTTACGCGCTAGCAGGCTGGCTGCTGAGCCGCCAGGATGCCTGCCTCGCCTATGGCAGTGCCGTGCTCGTTCGCAAATCGACGGGCACCTTCAGTCTGGCTGTCGGCGCCTAAAAAGCGGGAAGGCCTGGGTGCCCAAGACGTGGTTCTGCGAGACCGTCCAGTGCTCCAGCCGCCACCCAGCCCCTTCGATGGCGGCCACAATGCGCCCCCAATCAGGGGCAGGCTTAGTCACTGCTAACGGCTGCTCCAATGACAGAGCACAGACGAAGAGATCGTCCCCTTCGTGATGACGTTCGCGAGCGGCCGCAATGACATCCTCGTCAACTGTTGCTGTCAAACCCGAACACCCTTTCTCTGGTCGACTGGGGACACCGGCAATGGCGTCCGCTTCACCCCTGCTGGCTTCCAGGCAGGCTCTAGAGCCAGGGTGCCACCTAGACGGTGGCAATGTGCTCGCAAACCCGCGATCAGACGAGGATAGGCAGAGGCAGTCAGCCGCCGGACCTGCAAGGCATGCTGGGCTCGCGCAACCCACAATGGCGCCGCCACGATGTAGCTGCCCTGACGGGGGACCACGATCAGACCATCACTCCATCCCGTGACAACGCCTGAGTCGGAGGCTTGCAGCGCACCCACCAGCGCTGCTGCGGTTCTGGGGTAACGCTCGTCCCAACCTTGAGGCCACACGAAGCGTCGATCTGCGACAAGGTAGGCGTAGAGCGCGTACAGGTCGGCGGTGACTGCCTCTATCGCTCTTTCGCTGAACGCAAACTGACGAAGCTCGATGAGCGCTGATGCTGCCGCCGCAGCTGTGGCGAATCGTGCGATCGGCATGACATGCGGTCGCGGTATCCGATGACGTCGGGTATTAGCGTCGATCATCACCGTGGCACTCACAGCCAGACTCGTCG
This sequence comes from Actinomycetales bacterium, assembly GCA_002748155.1. GTDB lineage: Bacteria > Actinomycetota > Actinomycetes > Actinomycetales > Dermatophilaceae > Phosphoribacter. The sequence goes on from PDRO01000002.1 coordinate 26,858, forward strand.
CCGTGGACGCACCTGCTTCAGCGAAACGCCACCAGAGATCCCAGTCCTCGAGGCCTGGACCGTGATACCAGCCCCCCACCTGTGCCACTAGGTCCCGGCGGTGGACGACTACCGATGGCTGGAACAGAGGCGCCAGAACCTGGAGCATCGGATGCCAGCACATCGCCGCATCAGCGCTTCCACCCGTGCGCCGACCGTGCCGATCCACGGTACGTAGCGCCGTGGCTGCTACGTCCACCCCGGACTTAACCAGCCCGACGGTTTCGGCGAGGTGACCGACATCCCAGAGGTCGTCGTGATCGACATAGGCGATATATTCTCCCTTGGCTAATTTGGCGGCGGCATTTCGCGGACCTGCTGGGTGTCCGAACCGCGGGAGTTCCAGCAACCGAACCCGGGGGTCGCCCTGACTCGCCGACGTCACCCAGTGCCCCGTGTCATCGGTGCAACCGTCCAGAGCGACGATCAGTTCGAAGTCACCGAAGCTCTGCGCCAGCACCGACTTCACCGTCGGCACTATCGCCGAAGACCGCTGGTAGGCAGCACAAACCACCGAGACGAGCGGTCGCCTGGTCTCAGTCATGGCTCACGTCGAAGAACGGCAGCCCACAAGCCGATCGGGATTGGACAGCCTCCAAGGCAAGCAGCACCCCGGCGCTACCGGTTGCGAAATCGCACGACAGTTTGAGCCCGTTTTCGCCAAGCACTGAAGGCGCACCGTCCCAAGGAACGACATGCCAGGAGAGGTCTTTCGCGTGCCGGTCGAGGGCGGCATCAGCCCACGGGAGCTCGCTACGACAATGTGCCAGAGCCAGCATTGTCCCGGCCCGTCCCGAGACTAGCCCGGCCCCCCGCGCCCATCTGCGCCCGAGCGGCTCAGCCAACTCGTAGAAGGCCTCCAGCACCGGGGCCCCCGCGGCATACCGCCGCAGGTCATGCAGCACCATTGCACTACCCGCGCCGCCCACGCCCAGCACCGGATGGCTCCAGAGCCCCGCCTCAGCACCCGCTGACCAACCCAGCACTCCGAGATCGGACTGCATGGCTTCCAAGGCGCCCGCGAGGTGTTTCTCATCGTCGGTTGCCTCAAAGAGCCGTAGGCGGGCCAAGGCGACACCGGCCCATCCGTAGAACAGCCCTCCGGGCAGCGGCCCGCGATGGGCGTCGAGCGCTGCGGACAGCACCCGGTCAGCCCGGTCGACATGATCTGGCCGGGCGTGCCGACCCCCGAAATCGAGCAGGGCTAGAGCCAAACCCGCTGCACCGTCGAAGAGTGAGAGACCTCGAGGAGCTTGCTCCCATGCAACCACAGCGCGCTCAAGACACCGGGCGGCCTCGTTCGACCGGCCCAAACGGTCCAGTGCAAAGGCGATGCCTGAGAGCCCGTCGTAGCAGCCCGGCCGCAGAGTGGGATCATCGATCCGGTCGAGCAGCCAACGCACTCGGCAGCTCTGCTGGCTACCCTCGTGCCGGGCCAGGGCATAAAGCACTCCTGCAGCACCGGTACCGAACGACACGGAACCTCCGGGGACCAGGAATTGATGGACGTCTCCGGGAAAGAGCCTCTCGTCGTTATCCGGGGTTTGGGCCCGCACGATACCCGCGATGAGATCCGATGGGGTCAGTGCCCGGGGCCGGCGTGGTTCGCCAGCGTCGTCCGGCCGCGTCCGGTTTCCTTCTTCGTGGTCGACCCCAGGTGCGGCGGCTCCAGCAAGATTGGCACGGACCAACGACGCGAAGTCAGGGGGGACAGGGAAGGTCTCGACGATCGTCGCGAGTATCTGTTCCACGCGATCGATGTCCCAGACGATGCTCACCGTGACTGGGAGGTAACAGCTCAACCGCAGGCATCCCAGTCCGTAATAGTCGGTCTCGACGCCGGCATAGTGCACAGGAGCCCGGAATCCGGGCGCGCCGATCGACTGCCTCGCCCGGTCTTCTACGGCGCTGCTGCCCTCGAAGTCGATGAACGCAATCTGGTCAGTGGCGTCGACCAGAACGTTGTTGGGATGTAGATCCCCGAAAACCACCCCCCGGTCATGCATGTCGACCACGCTCTTGCCGATCCGGGCCAGGAGTGGCTCGATCCACGCAACGAACCCCTCGGGTGACAGTGCGCCCGGGCCGCCCATGAGTGGATTGCGCTCAGCGCTCACGTCCGCCAGGGATCGGCCGGGCACAAGATCACGCACGAGGTAGTGGTGAAGGTGGCCGCGGGTAACATCCCGGATCTGTGGGACGACAGGCAGGTCGGCCAACCGGTCCATGGCCCAGTGTTCCCGTTCAAGTCGCGCGACTGCGTCTCGGCCTTGCTCGTCCAAACCAGCCAGGGGGCGTCCCTCCTTGAGGAGCACGTGCTCGTTGGCCTTGGTGTCGATCGCGTCATACACGCCACCACCGTTTGAGAAGTGCAGCGCACGAACAGCCCGGTAGGGAAAACCTTTGAGCGTGGCGGCGTTGCGAGCTGCCAAAGACTCCGTCAAACACTCCGGCACGTCAACCCACGAAGGCGGACGAAAGACCGGGCGTCGCTCGTCCGGCACCATACGTCCTTCGGGATCGCGAATGCAGTACACTTCCTGACCGTTCTCGTCAATGGTGGTCAACCGGGCGAAACCGCCGTAGCGTACATAGAGCGGACCGTTTCGGTAGCGTAGATCCGAGAGGATGTAAGGACCTGGCCGACCGCCCAACAGCTGGTCAAGCTCATCGAGCGCGTCCGCAAGCCGATCTGGATGTGGAAAAACAGTTATGAATTTCCCACTTGCCGAACGGTCACCGTATTTGCTGTTGCGCCGGACCAGTACCCAAGGGCTACGGATGAACTTGAGGAGAATGCCCCGTTCGATGCAATAGTCTGAAACAACGCCAAGGGTGCTTTCGGCATCATCGAGCGTGGCGGACACGTGGATCTTCCACCCCTGACCCGGCAGTTCGGATCGTGGTGGCCGCATGTAGCACCAATCCGAGTCCAGTTCTCGTTCCCAGCCGATCGGAAGAGGCATTTCCGTTGCGGCATAGTCCGGGTGGTTGTCTCCACGCTCGAAGTAGGGACTCGCGGGAGTGCAGTACTGAAGGTATCGAAGATTCATGACATGTCCTCAGGGAAGCACGGGAGCGACATACGTGATATAGAGCCATGTGTAAAGAGGAGCGGGCGAACCGGTAATGACCGCAAGTCCAGTTGGCCGAACGAGCGGCCGGTCCGTGCGGGCGGCATACGTTGTGTCATAGTGAACGACCGTGTCGGAAGCAATCGGCAGCACCGCCCCGACCGGGCCCTCTCCAGGGCTGGACTGCACGGAGACGAGATCGCCTTGAGCAATCGGAGTGCGTGCGACGACGCCGGACGCCAGGAAGGTGACCGAGAGGTCATCGGAGGCGAGGGGCGCGGGCAGGGACTTGGAAAGAACGATCCTGGCGGTGCCATCGTTCGCGACGTAGTAACCACCCGTGGCCGAGATGGGAACCTGCAACAAGACCAAAGCAGCCGCGGCAAAGGCAACGAGCAAAGACGTCACGGAAGCCAGCCGCCAGATCGGCGCACCACCGGATCTCCCAGCTTGAACCAAGCGCACCAGCCCGCGCCCGACGACGAACAGCGCTCCCCCTGTTGCACAAGCCATGGCGACTAAGCCGACTGGCCCGAAACTGCCCAGCACCGACAGCCAGTGCGCCGCTGCCGTACCCACGAGGAGCCAGGGAAAGAGCAGACACGCTAGGCCATACGGCACGGCCCAACTCAGCTGTGGAAGCTGGGACTGTCGACGGCCACCAAAGAAGACGGCCGCGGTTGCGGCCCGCGCGTCGGCCATTGCTCTATGGCGCAGATTGGGCACGTCGAGAGCGCTCATCAGCGCGATGTAGCCGTCGAACTTGACGAACGGAACAAGATTGATCACGGCCCCGACGTAGGTCGCCGTGGCTAGCACGAGCAGGGTCGCGCGAGCCTGCCCGGTAGTGCCCGAGGCCCCTATCGCAGCCAGGCCCCCGACGACAGCTTGAGTGGCGACGCCAGCGAGGGCTACCTGCACACGCTGCGCGGGACGAGGCAGCCGCCAACCGTCGGAGACGTCGCAGAAGAACGTCGGCGCAAGGTAGAAAAGCATGAAACCCATCCGCGACGGCCGGCCACCGTGATACGTGAGCACAGCGCCGTGCCCGAACTCATGCAGCGCGGTTGTCAGCAGAACAGCGACGAGAACGACGAGGTATGCCGTCGCCGGCAGCGGTGCACCCAGAGCAGCCCAGACGTCCGGCCACTGAGTGCCCACGAGGATGAGTCCGACTACCGCAACAGCACTAAGCGCAAACCGGCCGCTCCGACTGAGCAATACCCGGATGAGCGGGTGGCTCCACCGCAGGATACGGGCAGGATCGAGCACGGTGACTTGAACTGTCATCGGCAGCGCGAACCGCACCCGAGAAGGCTTCGCGGGGCGAGTCCCATCATCCAGCAGGCTTCTCGTGTGGAGCGCCGAGACAACGGCGCTCACGTGGTCGACTGTCCAAGGGCTGCCCAGCTCCGCAGCTAGCTCCCCGACACTCCTCTTGCCATCGAGTCGGGTCGCTACCTCAGCGAACGCCGGGGACACCCGGAAGAAGTTCGTGACACCACACTGAACGATCCAGCCAGCACCCGGTCCACGAGGCGGGAGCAGCCGGGCTGAGCCAGCAAGCCGAGGGTGCTCCAGATCGACGGCGGCCGAACGCTTCGAGGTCTTCAAGCCCGCCATCTCATGTCACGTCCCGGGTCATGAGCCGATAGCGGGCGACGATGGCCAGGACAGCGATCCATAGACCAGCCGTGATCGCTCCGGACGCCATCGACAACACCTGGCCGTGATCGCGGTACACGCCGCTCAGAGCAATGGTGAACAGATACTTGGCCTGCTCGGGAGCAAGCCGTTGCAGCCCGGGTTCGAGGAGGAGGGTCGTGACGAGTAGTACACCGATTGCACCGGCGGTATTGCGAACGATCATTCCGACGGCGAGGCCGAACAGAGCGGCGAGCGGACAAGTCAAGAACACTCCGAGCGCCGTCCAGGTGACCTCGCTCGTCCATTCGATGTCGACCTGCTGCCACCTGGCGAGACCGAAGGTCGAGCCCACCGCTCCGACGACCGCGAGGACCCCGAAACCGAGGCCGACGATCGTGGCTGCAGCCATCTTGACGGCGAAGAGACGCTGCCGGCTGCCAGCCGCGAGGACCGACCGAGCCAAGCCCCCGGAACCGGCGTCGCGGGTGTAGAGCAGGGCAGCAAAGATGCCAGCGAACAGGAACACCGTCATCCATGATCGGACGATCTCGCCGGCCAGGGTCTCGGGCGTGAGTGCCAGCCCATTCGAAGGGCTCACGGTCAACGTAGTCCAGCCGTAAGCAGTCAAACCAGCCATCAAGACCGCGGCGCCGACGAGCACTTTGAGCGCTCGTCCGATGCCAGTCTTGCGTAGTTCGCAGGCAAGCGCGGCGCGTAATCCGGTGGTCTCAAGACGAGTAGGCATGGATGCTCACCTCTTGACGTGCAATGACTTCGAAAAACCGGTCCTCAAGTGTCGCCTCGCCATCGACAAAGTCCTCAAGGGTTCCCACGAAGCGCACCGTTTTCTCAAGAACAACGACATCGTCGACGGTGCGTTCCACCTCGGCGAGTTGATGGCTGGACAGCAGGACCGTACGGCCCTCGGCTGCCAAACGACGGACCAAGACCCGCAACCACCGCACCCCTTCTGGGTCCAAGCCGTTGGTAGGCTCATCGAGAACAAGGAGTTCGGGGTCGGTCAGCAGGGCGACCGCAAGGCCAAGTCGCTGACGCATACCCGTGGAGTAAGAGCGCACCCGCTCGTTGGCCGCGTCCGACAGTTCGACGATCTCGAGCACCTCATCCGCGCGATGGTCGGCCAAGCCCAGAGCAGCTGTCCACAGTCTCAGCTCGCTCCGGCCGGTGCTACCGGGGATCGCGGTCATGGTGTCCATGAGAACACCCACCCGGCTAGCGACCTGCGGAGCATCAGCATACGGAAGGCCCCAAAGCAATGCTGATCCAGAATCGGCCTGGGTGAGGCCCAGCAGGGTCCGCATCAAGGTGGACTTGCCCGCGCCGTTTCGACCAAGCAGGCCGACTACTCGGCCAGAGGAAATATCGAAAGAGACGTCCTTGATTGCCGGGCGGGCTCCGTAGCTCTTAGTCGTCTTGCGGAAGCTGACTACCGGACTCTTATCCATCGTGGACCCGCCTGAATGCGATCGAGGTCGACAGACCCACGATGACGAGCGAGCTGCCAAGGGCGATAAGCACGCCACGCTGCGAGCTGACGCTGACTGCTGCGATGAGGACTACGAGGGCCGCTGCGATCAAGGCGCCGGTCAGCCCATACAGGATCCTCTTAGTGTTCATTGGGGCTTCCTCCGTTCCTGAGTTCACGGTAGAATGGGGCCTGTAGCAGGTGAGGGCCTGCTACAGGCCCCGGTCTTTTGGTGCAAGACGGTTAGGTAATAACCGAAACCGCGGAGTAGAGCATCGCGCTAGCGGTAGCTGTGCCGACGATGGTAAGGCCGACCGAGACGCCGGTCCAGAAGCCCGGGGCCTCCATAGCTTCGAGTTCTTGCATGTCCAGTTCTATAGGTTCGGCGATCGTGGTGTCATTCGTCATAGGTGTTCACCTCCTTCCATTAATTCCTGCGGCCGAATAAACGCAACTCACGTCACGATAGCTGCGCTGACAGCCCAGCTGCCGTAGGCGACGGAAGCGCCGATGGTAATGCCTGCGCTAACCCCGATGACGCTGAACCAACCGGGCGCCTCCATCGTCTCCAGTTCCTGCATTTCGAGTTCCAGGGGAACGTCTTCGAACCGAGTGGCTTCCATTGCTTACACCTCCTTCGCGTTGAGTGATTTGCGGCCCCACCGGGCGGTAGGACTTCGGTCAAGCTCCGCTCACGGCCTCGAAAGCAGGTGAGCGGAGCAAGTCGAGCAGATCGGGCACACTCAGCCCGGCCAGCACCGGCAGGCCCGAGCCCCAAGCCCGGACCGACCTGGACGCCCATTTAGTGGCCTCCGAAGAAGTGGTGCTGACCCGATCATGGGCGCCCCAGCGCCGCGCTAAAGCGGCAATTCCCGCGGCAGGATCGACGGGTAGAGTGACGTGAATAGCCTCTCGAAGGACGTTCCACAATCGGACGATGCGTTCGGGGTTCCCGTATCGCCGGTCTCCGGCCAGAGCCGACCGCCAGACCCCCGGCCAGAGCGTGAGAGTGGCGACCATCTTGCGGGATCCAGTCACGAAGGCAAGCTCGTTTGCCAACGGCCATAGCACCGCCCCCCAACGGCTTTGCAGCCGGCGAAGGTGCTGGCTGTGACTCGCGGCACCCAGACGCAATAGTTCCTCCCGATGGCTCGCCAGAATGGCCGACCCGTCGGCGATCGAGCCCTGGGGGTCCATGGGCTCGGGCCGCCGACCAGGCCGGCATATCTGCTCGCCCAGCGCGCCACATCCGCGGACAGCGGCCTCGACGAGTAGGTCAGACGTGCTGAACGGAGCCTCCTCGACGCTGCAGTATGGCCCGGCCAGACGAGCCAGGACTTCAAGCACGCCCTCAGCGACTTGGACAGGCAGCAACCCCTCACTCAGCCGGCCATCGAGCACGGCTGCTTGGGGCCGCAAGGCGGGTCCCAGGACAAGCCTGCGCCGATCAGCCTCATCGAGCACTGCCACCGCACTGCTTTCCGCGCCAGTGCCGAGGGTCGTCGGCACTGCGATGAGGGGCGTTGGACGGTCAGCGTCCACCGGCAGCATGACCAGTCCAGTCCGGGAGCGCAGCTCGACATGGGCGAGGACTCGTTCAGAAGCAGCTGCCACCGTGGCTAGCTTGACTCGATCCAACGTCGATCCCCCACCGACAGCCACCACCAGATCTGATCTGAGCACTTCCTCGCCAACGGCGGTGAGATCGATCAGCCCAACGGTGGCTGGCATCGCGGAGATAGTGCTCAGCACTCCCATCGTTCCCAACCACGAGTCGACGAGGGATGTCGCGGGGTGACTGGTCAGGGCGGGGTCGACGACGACAGCCGCCCTCGCGTCACGGGTGTGTGCCCGCACTCGCAACACGGTGTGCGTCGCTGACTCCCACTGGTTGGTCACGCGGCTGCCATCCGCTTCCCCCGGAACAGCTCGAGCCCGTCCGCGACTGCGGTGACCAGCTCGGTGACATCGGGCTCGGTATAGAGGAGCGCCGGAACCAGTTGCAGCCCGTTCAGGCCAGGGTGGACGACGACGCCACGGGCACGCACGGCCGAGACGAGGTCCGCGACCAACGGCTGTGGCAAGGGAGAACCATCCGGCTCAGAGACTTGCAGCGTTCGGAAGAGGCCAACCCCGACGTGCGAGAGCGGAGTTGCCGAAGCGGACACGAGCGAGTCCAATTCGGCTTCCAAGCGAGTCGCCACACGCTGACCGCGGGCAAGTGCCTCGAGACGGCGGAACTCGGCTAGCGTGGCCAGTATCGCGGCGCAGGCGACCGCGGTGCCGGCCTGGGTCTCAGCATGGGCGAGCATGACACCTGAGCGGGCGAAGGGTGCAGCGACAGAGGCCGACACCACGACAGCGGCCGCCGCTTGGGTGCCGTTGGTGAGTCCTTTGGAGAGGACGACGATGTCTGGCCGGATGGGCCAGGTGTCCGTCGCGAGCATAGGCCCGGTACGTCCGAAGCCCGTGGCAACCTCATCGGCAACGAGAACGAACCCAAGGTCATCACGCCAAGCCCCGATAGCTCGGATGTAGTCGGGCTCCATGGGGACGGTTCCCGTGCCGAGCACGGGTTCGACCACGATCGCGGCAACCTGGTTTCCCTCGCGGCGCATGACGGCATCCAGTTCGGCGACCGAATTAACGGTGACGTGACGCACAAAGCGACCGTCCACGGCATACCAGCGCTGCCCCAGGTCTTCGCCGGTCAGAGCGAAGCTGCCGTAGGTGAGCCCGTGGTACGAGTTCTTCAGCCCGACGATCAGCGGCCGACCTCTATCGCCGCGAAGCTGGTGAAACACCCGGCAGAGTTTCATGACTAGGTCGTTGGCCGCCCCACCCGAAGTGGAGTAGATGACCCGTGCGGCGGAGCCAAGGCCAGCGATCGACACAAGCGCAGCGGCGGCCTCCCGGGCCAGCTCGTGCTCGTATCGAAACACCCCCAGATAGGAGGCTTCTCGCAGGGCCGTCGCACATGCGTCCGCGATAGCTGTATTGCCGTATCCCAGGTTGGCGTTCCACAACCCACTGGTCCCGCACAAGACTGACGTGCCATCGGTGAACGTCACCCGCGTCCCCTCAGCGCGAGCCATGCACAAGGCGTCGTCGCCCTGTCGGTCGTGAGGCAGGAGGGCCGGCCAAAGCGGTCCGGCGCCGCTCATGAGCCAACCTCCAAACGGTAGAGGCATTCACGGAAGGTCTCGGTTACCTCAGCGATGGGCGTGACGCGGGTGACCTGGAATCCGGCCTCTGCTGCTTCGGCCAGGACGATGTCTGGATCCACAACTCGCGGCCGGGATATACACACGGGCACGAAATCACCGTCGGGCTGCTGAGGAATGACGGTCACCGTCCGATACCCAGCGCCCGCCTCGTAGTGTTCGAAGAGGTCGAATGGCGCACCGGTCGCGCCGCGGATGGCGTAGTGACGATCGTAGGCCCTTGATGTGTCATAGTGTCCGAGCGTCAAGAGGAACACACCATCCGGACAGAGATGACGCATAGTCGCAGTCATCAGGAGTCGGCGGCCGACACCGTCGAGAACCGTTGCTGAAATCGAGCCGAGCACGACCGTATCGAAGCGGTCCCGGAGGTCGAAGTCGGTCATATCCGCTACGACGACGGTGCAGCGGCCTGCAGCCACACCTCTGGCCTCCGACCGTTCCTGAAGTAGGGCTAGTAACTCCTCGGAAAGGTCTAGAGCGGTAACGCTCAGGCCGAGGGCGAGCATCGGCAACGTAAGTCGGCCGGCTCCGGCAGCTAACTCGAGCACCCGTCCCCTGCGCCCGGATATGGCTCGCAGCAGCACAGGGATTTCACCGGGGTCGAACCGGGCCAATTGGTCGTAGTAGGTGAACCCAGTCCGGTCGTAGAGGTCGCACAGCACCACAGGGCGGCCCAGACGCTCCAGGTGCCCTGCCGCAGCACCCGGAGGTGGTGCTGGCGTGGATGAAGCCGGAGGCGCAGCCGTATGGGACCGTCGAACCAGGTCCCCCGGCGTCAGAGTCATGGTCATGCTGACGCCAGCTCCGGTAGTACGGGCATCCCTCGGCGGGCCAGCTCAGTGAGGACAGCGGCCGCCCGAGGTTCAACTGTGGCCGGTTGGATCGACCTCGCCAGCACGGCATCGACGACTCGCCCCGCCTCGATCGACATCCGTAACAACCTGGATGTCCGGATGTCGTACAGGATGGCCGCTTCCTCGTTCCACATAAGCAAGGGCGCGTCCGTCTTTTCGGTGGAGCGCGGCTCGTAGGACTCGGCGAGTGAGCCACCAAAGCCGCTCACTCGCAAGTTGATCAGCCCGTGATAGCAGGCTTGACGGAGTCCGTCGAGGGCCACGTGGTAGCGACCGATCCACGGGCGGGACGACAGCATCGCCACCCTGTCCTCTTCGCAGATCCGGTCACCGAGGGCGACGGCGCACGGTTGCCTGGATGCCTCGTTGCGACGTCGCCACTCGTAGCTGAGTTCCTCGAGAGATGAGGTCACCGAGCCCAAGGCGCTCCCAGACGAGGATGTGGAGCACGTACCGTCGGCACGCACGTGCAGGCGCCAGGCCGGGCCGTCGTGGTCCGAAGTGGCACCGAGGGCGCATTGATCGCCGAGCTGAATTACCGGGTTGGTGAGGTAGGCCGGAAAAACGCCTTCCGCCCGAGCCCGGTCTGCGTCCGCCATAAAGCACGCCAAGTCGTCGCCATCGTCGACGCGCACGAGCGTCGGGCCCAAGATCGACAGGTACTCACTGACTGCGTACTTCTGTACCTGAACGAAGAACGTTGTCCCGAGGCTTAGCTCGCCGGTGAGGCCCCAGCCATCGCCACCGTATGGGACGAGGGCTCCGGGCACCGGTGGTGCTTCGAGAACAGCGCTCTCCGGTACGAAGACCGTGGACCCGGCTCCGACGAGGCCACCACCAGCGAGCACCGGCAAGTGTTTGGCATCTTCCAGAAGAGCCACCATGACGCCTTGAGCCGGCAACGAGAGCGGGGCAGAACCGGACAGTCGTCCGGTAGCCCAGAGGATAAGTGACTGCTTCGTCCGGCTCATGCGAGGACTCCTTGTTGCTGGATTGGGCTGACCAGAGCGCGCGTTGGTATCCGAGAATCAGATGGCGTCGAAGCGGAACTGAGTGTTCTCAGAGCGTGGTCGAGCAGGACCTGCAGCTCGTTGACCGCAACGCGCGGACCATAAGTGTTGAACAGACCGGTAACGTTGAGAACTATTTCGTCGACCCCCGCAGCCTTAAATTCCAAGATACCGTTGAGCACTTCGTCAAGGTCGCCCGTAAGAAACGCTTTTGCTGCGATCGCTGCTTTCCCGTTGTGCGCAAGGTCGCCAGGGCGCACATCAGCGCCAGCACGGCGCAGCATGTCCAAGTAGTGCTCTGCCTGTAGGTGAGGGGCATTGCTGGCGAGGGCAAGCTCGTGAGCCGCTCGGTCTCGGCGAGCCAGCGCGACCGGAACCATGGCGACGATTCGGGGCCGCGGCCTCCCCGCATCCGTAGCGGTCTCCGCGACCGCAGGAACGATGACGTCAGAAACGTAGGAGGCAGGAGTCATCCACGTGATGGCCGCGTCCGCCTCGGCCCCAGCAAGCTTCGCCATGGCGGGGCGCAATACGCCCAAGCCGAGACTGATGGGTTTGGTGGGAAGAGAGGGCAACTCGCCCGCATATGAGAAGTACTTCCCGGAATACTCCACAGCCCCGTCTTTAATCAGGCCACCGGCGATCCGCAGATACTCCCGGGCGGCGCCGATTGGACTCGCATACGGTCGCCCTAGGACGGCCGCCTGGAAGCTCCGCCCCCCTGGGCCGAAACCCGCAACAATCGGGTGACCAACGGTCGCAGCAATCGAGCGGGCTTGCATCGCAGCCTCGGCGGGGTGACGTAGCGGCATGAGCGAAACCCCGACACCAACACTGGTCCGAAGCCCAGCACCCGCCAGCGCAGCGAAGGTATGCCAAGCGTCAACGCGAAGAGATTGCCCCTGCCAGAGCCGTAAGGCACCCGAGTATGCGGCCAGAGCCGCGAACGGAGTCGCTTGCTCCACCTGGCTCGGCACCAGCGGAAGCAGCACGGAGACGTCCACGTCACACCTCGGCCAAGCTGGCTGTGAGCACTGCTGCGAAGGTCATGAGTCCCATTCCAGGTGCGTTCAGGCCACCCGGGCAACGGTGCGCAATCGTCAGTATGAGGTCATGGCAGCATCTCGCCAGTGGTGACCCGCGGAATGCGTCTACAACCAGCGCCGGGACCGGGCTAGCAGAGCCATCTGAAACCTGCTGTTAGCCCCGAGATCCTCACTCAAGGTGGCTATCATGCGGCGCACGGTGCGAACCGAGAGATTGAGAGTCCGCGCGAGCTTCTCGTCCTTGTAGCCCTGTGCCATGAGCTCAAGCAAGAGCCGCTCGCTAGGAGAGATGTCACGGTCTTCGCGGACTTCGTCCGTGACCGGTACCTCAGGATCGGATGGCAGAGACGTCGCCGTGGTCCATCGTCTTTCGAAGAGGTCCGTGGCAGCGGCGCGTAAACCTGCGCTCAACGTGATCAGTGCTCCCTGATCTGGATCGCTTGGCTCCAACGCCACGAACACCCACTCGTCGATAATGACCAAACGCCCGGGCAGGTCGGGGGTGAGGCGGATCTCGACACCGTCGGAGGTTCGCTCGCGCATGCCCGCCATCAGTCGACGATCCCGAGCGAACGCGTCAGGAATGATCGTGCGCAGCGAGACCCCGCGCGCGAGGAGCAGATCGTCGAGCGGTTTCGACTCCCGCACGGCGCGGGGGGTCGGACGGGTCGTCAAGAAGGACCACACACGACGTTTAGTTCCATTAAGGAGCTGTTCCATGCGTTGCAGGATCTCGTCACGATCGGTGAGAACCTCGAGGCCGTGAGGTGCCGAAACGGTGCGGGCAGCGTTCAGATAGGCCGAGGTCAGGCTCGTGTACTCAGCGCGAGCCAGTCGCAGCATCCGGAGTGCATCGATCACTTCGCTCTCGATATGAGCAAGACGATCGGACTTGGCAGCCAAAGGGTTCATCGCTCGCCAGCTCGTGGCATCCACCTGTGAGCGAACAGCCAGGCTGTGAGACTCCAGTTCGGTCAGCGCTTGCTCGGTCTCGTGTCGGGTGAGATGTGACCGATCCATGAGTTCGATCACGTCAGATCGCGTCAGGACAGCCAAGGACTCGAACACTCTGAGCGCGTTTCGGCTGACGAACTCTCCTGGTACGCCTGACACCGTTCCTGTCTCCACTCGGTTGACACGACCAGTTTACGAATCGCTTGATCCTGCGCTGACCCGGACCCGCGAGTCGGCGATGGGGCGTGCGGTGTGTTAGGTAACGAAGATGCTTGTCCCACATGAATAATCGGGTTCACACGACCTGAGATCGTCCAGCATGGAAAAGCACCCTGCCGCTCACGAGCGTACGTCGCCGGGGACAGGCAGCCAAGTGGGGTTCACCCCGTTTCGTGAAGGGCCTCCTGCACGGGGTCTGCCCAGGGTCTGGTTGACAGTCATGGTGGGTCGTCGTGTCGGGCCGCTCGGGCGGGCTGGTAGATGGTCTCAAACTCGATGGGGGTCAGGCGACCGAGGCGGCGTTGCCGCCGCTGGCGGTGGTGGGTGTGTTCGGTCCAGGTGTTGATGCCCGGCACAGCTGGGCGCGGACCCGGCAAGAGACGATCACGGGCACTCGGATCGTGGCCCCCTCAGCGGCCAGGTCAGTGATGAGGGGGCACACCATCGTGGGAGCACGTCCCGGGGCGGCGACCGTCCTCGATACCGGCCAGGGCCAGCCACCGATGCAGACCGGACTCGCAGATCCCGACGTCCTTGGCCACCTCAGACACGGGCGCCTCGGCCCGACGTGACACCGCGATCACATCGTCGCGGAACTCTTTCGGAAACGCTTGAGGCATGGTCATCATCCTCCCTGCCAGGACTGACAGTCCTAACAGGCTCGGTGTCAACCAGACCCGGGGCAGACCCACCCCAACACCAAACCCACCATCCGTTCCCACGCGTGGCTCATCACTGCCTGACAGGCTTGACAAGGAATAAGAGCATCCGGCCCGAGTGCTGGCGCGAACCTGCCATGCCCCGTCCCGGTCAGCCGCACCGCTTGTCATGACTCGATTGCGGAGCGAGGCTAGAGACACGAGGTTCCGGCTATCTCTTCCGAGAACCACGAAGGAGGAAAAATGCGAGCGATCGCAGGAACGCTGATGACGGCCGTCGTGATCTCGATGGCCGCTCCGCAAATCTCGACACCGGCTGATTACAACGACACAACGCCACATGGGAACGACACGCTCTCGGTCTGCTTCCTATGCTGGTAGTCAAACCGTGCGTTGTGCCTCGGGATTCCCATACAGGGGGAACCCCGAGGCACTCCGCGTTTCCGGCTACTCCCCGGCTCTTCGCGCTTGAGTGCCAGGTGAGTACAACGCGCCCGTAGGCGGGCTGTGTCGGGGGTTGGGGGGGTCGAGCGCGAGGTCGGCGAGTTGACGGTGACTGTGGCACTGGGGTGATGGGCGGGGTGACCTGGAGACGGCTAGTCCATCGACATCTCGTGTTCTTGAAGGCTCTCCCTCGGGTTGACCGCGTAGATTCTGATTCCGTCCAAAACAGCCCGTTGAATGACTGCCGGGACCTTCCGCGGAGCAAGCCCGTGGAGTGAGACTTTGGGATCTTTGACAACCGCCCTCACCGTCTCGGGGACGAGCGAGAGGAACTGCTCCACATCATCAGGGTCGAGCGTGAATTCGACTACGGAAAACCGAGAATCAGCCGCAATCTCTTCGGCAGTTCCCCGACTGGTCACGATACCGCCCTTGAGAACGAGGATCCGGTCGCACACCTCGCTGGCCTCGGCCGCGTCTATGGAACACCATAGGACTCCGGCCCCTTGGCGGCGCTGCTCCAAAATGGCTGATCGCACTAAGGACCTCTCGTCAGCGTTCAAACCGGCGGTGGCTTCATACAAGACAAGAACCTCCGGATCGCGGACAAGCAAGCACGCGAGCTCGACTCGCCGCAACAATCCCGGACTCAGTTCTCCGGTCAACCGTCGTGAGTGCTCGACTAGGCGCAAGTCTCGGAAGAGCTCATCACAGCGCGACCGCGCCTGCTCCATGCTCGCGCCCGCAAGCATCGCACTGGCAACAACACACTCCGTTGCGGTCCGCTGGACATCGAAACCGGCCGGCTCGAAGAGAACACCAACACGATCGCGCAGTTCGTCAGTGTCGGTCGCCGGAGAAAGCCCCAACACCGTCACTGTGCCTTCCTCGGGGACCAAACTCCCGGTGACAAGGCGCGCCACGGCTGACTTGCCTGACCCCGGCTCACCGACGATACCGACGATCTCGCCGCGACCGACAACGACGCTCACTCCCCGAAGCGCGGGAAGGCCACTCGGATACCTGACATGGACACTGGCGATGACGACGGCGCGCGATTCGCGAACAGAGGTGAACTGAGTCAAGACCGATGTCACAGAGACCTCTCTTGCAGGTACGGTGCCGTAAGTATGCTGGCGTTCGGCTGGCTCAGCGTGAACCGCAGCTGCCGGGATCGCAACGACGAACGGTCCAACGCCTTGACGCTAGAAGCTCCGAGCCTTGACGCTAGAAGCTCCGAGAGGGGTAATACCACCAACGGGCGCTGTCAGCAACTGGCAGGGGCAGCTTCGTGCAATCTAGTCGCGTTTGCCGGGCGCCCCCGGCAGGACTCGAACCTGCAACCTGCGGATTAGAAGGCCGCTGCACTATCCGTTGTGCTACGGGGGCAAGCTGACGCCGGCCGGGTGGAGCGGTCGGCGACCCAGCAAGTCTAGGACTCATCCGATGAGGCCCTTGGGCGGACGGTCACCTGGCTCCGGTGAGCACGCTGCCTCCAGTGAACACTCGGCGGCTGCTCGTGATCGCATCAAGCAACACGCGCTCGTGCTCGATCGCGGCTGTCTCGGCGACGCCTCTGTGCATCCGGGAGCGCAACAGGGCTAGGGCGCTCGCAGCGTCCTGGAAGGAGCGCATGGCTTGGCCAGCGGCGGCACCTCGCGCCTTTGCCCATCGGCGGGCAGCACGGCGGCCGGACGCCGACGCGAGCATGGCGACCTCTTGGTGGGAGAACCAGCCAGCATCGGCGTATCGGCTGAGGAAACGCCTGATGGTCGCCGACTCTCGGTGACGGAGCACGGCGATGAGCACCACGAAGCCGATGAAGATCGGCACCTGGAAGAAGAAGTAGGTCTCGAAGTAGACCCCGACGGTGGCGCTGGCATTCCAGATGCCGTGCAGCAAAATGGCGCACAGATAACCGAGGGTCCCGAAACCGACCCGCCCCGTTGTGGTGCGGGCAACGGCTACCCCCAGCCCCAGCCCGATACCGATGAACGCCGTGAACAGCGGGTGTGCGAAGGGGCCCATGACACAGCGCAACACGAAGACGATAGTGAGTGACTCCGCCCCCTGCTCCTGGAACGCCTGTGCCAGGTACACGATGTTCTCGCTGAAGGCGAAGCCCGCCCCAGCCAGCCCGGCATACACGATTCCGTCGATGACTCCGTCGAACTCCCGGCGCCGGATCACCGCGATGGCCAGCACCGCGAGCCCTTTGAGTCCTTCCTCGACCGGCGGCGCTGCGAGGATCGCCGTCAGCGAATCGGCCTGGGCGAAACCGCTCTTCATGAGCATGACTTCAGCTGTCGTGTTCAGCAGCAGGGCCCCTACCGGTGCACAGAGGGCACCCCAGAGAAACGCGAAGACGAGGTAGCGGGCGGGCTCGGCTTCGAGCCGGTCGAGCCACAGGTAGACCGGTACGACGACGAGCAGCGGCAACGCCGCCAGCAGGGCCGTAAGTGAGGCCAATTGCACGCCGAACGCCATGCCGTTGAACACGGCCAGCAGCACCCAGCACACCAAGAACACCGTGACCAGGGCGCCGTAGCCGAGGACCCGGCGCAACCCGGGCCGGGCGGTCGGGTTGGCTGCTGGTCTCGGCGACGGGTGGGGTGGAATTGACCCGGAGAGCATGCCGGTCAGAGTAGCCCAGCAGACGACATCGAACTCGGCGCCGGCGTATGCCGGGTTCGGCCGGACAGACCCTCGGTGCACCACCTAGGCTGTCGGGGTGAGCACGTCCGCATTCCCCACTTCTGAATCGACCGAGCCTGCCAATCCGGTCACCTCGCCCGAGTCTCACGCCCACGGCGACACGACCCGACCTTCAGATCGGGCTCTGGCCGACCGCATCGTGTGGATCGACTGCGAGATGACCGGGCTGTCTCTGGAGCACGATGCGCTCATCGAGGTCGCGGCGCTAGTCACCGACTACGAGCTCACCGTGCTCGGCACCGGGATCGATGTCGTCATCCGCCCCCCGGACGAAGCGCTCGCCCAGATGGACGATTTCGTCCGTGACATGCACACGACCTCCGGGCTGCTCGACGAGCTGGCGGCCGGGGCCACCCTGCGCGAGGCGCAACAGCAGGTTCTCGACTACGTTCGCACCTGGGTGCCCGAGCCACAGCGAGCTCCCCTCGGCGGCAACACCGTCGCCACCGATCGCGGTTTCCTCGCCCGCGACCTACCCGAGTTGGAAAGCTGGCTGCACTACCGGATCATCGATGTCTCCTCGATCAAGGAGCTGGCCCGACGCTGGTACCCCCGGGCATACTTCAACGCCCCCGCCAAGTCCGGGGGGCACCGTGCGCTGGCCGACATCCGGGAATCGATCGCAGAGCTCGCGTACTACCGGGCTGCCGTCTTCGTCCCGCCACCCGGCCCGGACTCCGCGACGGCGCGGGCCCTCGGTGAGCACTTCGTCGTCGATCACACCACCCTGCAGCCGAGCCCACGATCTGGTTCGGAGCACTGATCCGGACCCGGTACGATTGGCCGTTGGGCATCCGGCCGGGTCTGGTCTTGGAGCGGGTGCACACGGTGGGTGTAGCTCAGCTGGTAGAGCACCGGGTTGTGGTCCCGGTTGTCGCGGGTTCGAATCCCGTCACTCACCCCAGAATGCTCAGGGTTCGAGATCTCGACCGAGGGACCATCCGTGGAGGACCGACCGGGCTGAGCTGTGGCTGCCCGCAGATGACATTGGCGCCCACCCTCGGGGCTACCAATGACACCGTTTACACCCTGGATCACTGAAAAGGCCTGCCCGCCCTAGCGAGAGGCGCGTTCCTGACGCTGACTTTTGTCCGGTACGGGACGGTTGTGGATGCTTCGTCCACCTATCTCTCGGGCCACTGGAGTGAGCGCGTCGGCCTGCAGCTCTGTCAGTTTCAGCCCATCGTAGGTGTCCTCTGGCCGACCCGAAGGAGCCACGGCTGACGAGGACGAGGATTGGGTTATGCCTGGCAACTATGGGGCAAGCCCAGAGCGGCGGCGCAGCGGCACAGGCGAACGCGACCTTGACCCTGCGGAATTGGCACATCGGCCGGATGATCGACGTCGAGGTACTCAAGGAAGGCCGTGCAGGCTACGACCAAGAGATTGTGGCGACACTGTCGCCACTATTGAGCTGGTCCCACTTCAGGGAGATCGTCGCGCTCCCGCACGCTGAAGCCCGATCCTTCTACGCGAATGAAGCGGCACACGGAACCTCAGTGTCCGGGACCTGCGCTACGCCATCTCCCACAAAGGCGTTCGATCGTCGTGAGATCGCTGGCTCGCAGATCCCCGAAGGCTCGGCGGTCCCGTTGGACGCCTTCCGCGATCCGATGCTGCTGGCTGTCCATGTGTTCGCCGGGCGGTGCCGCGACCAGATCGAGCTACTTGAACTCCACAAGGACGGGATCGTCGTCGCGGAGTACTGGACGACGTCCCACCGAAAGTACAACTCCAGACTCGCATCCAGGCGATCTACCGGGAGGCGCAGGAGCGGATCGCCCGGAGGTAGCTCACCGCAGCGGCGGAAGGGGACAGCGAGGAGTAGGGATTGGCAGGCACTGAACGCATCCTCGCCGGCAGCAGGTAGTGGGTTCTAAGCGACGGGGTTACTATCTCGGAGTGGAGTTGGCGAATACGCCACTCAGACAGGCTGATATCGCTGGGTCGGCACCATGAGGAGGTCTCGTGACCGACGGCTGCACTCGCGCTCGACCAAGGGTCGTGCGGAGCCTTCTGCTGCTCGTTGCGCTGCTGATGGGGTATGCCGCGAGCTCGGGGTATGCCGCGGCACCGGCCGCGGCCGGGCCCGCAGTCGTGCCCGCGCACAGTTCCTTGATCTCGGTCACGCCTGCTGACGGCGCGGTCCTGGACACCGGACCGGCCGAGATCATCTTCCTCTTCAACGAGAATATCTCCACCACTTTCGCGCAGGTGGCGCTGTCCCGCTCGGGCACTGTCGTGCCGACCTCGCCGCTGACCATCACCGGCCCCGAGCTCAAAGTAGCCGTCGACCCGCGGCCCGGGCCCGGCGACTACCGGGTGGCCTACCGGGTGGTCAGCGCGGACGGGCACCCGATCAGCGGCGAGAGCACGTTCACCGTGCGGGGTGATGCACAGACCGAGCCGTCGACACGGGCCTCGTCAGCCGGCAACGACCCGACCACACCCTCCACGGCGTCGCCACCGCCCGAGACCAACGACCCGGCGGCAGCGCCGGCAGCCGAGTCGTCCGCGACCGGAAGCGGAGGATTGCTCATCGGCGGCCTCGGCCTGATCGTGGCAGCCGCAGGGATCGGCTTCTGGTTGCTTCGTCGGCCTTAGCCCCGGCCAGGCGGGTGGCCTGTCCGTGACGCACAGGCCGCAGGATCGCGTGCCACGATTGCGGTGATCAAGTCAGTGGTGCGCCGCCAGGGATTCGAACCCCGAACCCAGTGATTAAGAGTCACTTGCTCTGCCATTGAGCTAGCGGCGCGCAACGAGCCAAGACTGTACACGTTCACTGTCGTAGCGGGGAAATCGGTTGGCCACAGGCCGGCCACGTCCACCCGGCCACCGGGGATTCTAGAGGTAGAGGCCGGTCTGACCGTCATCGACCCTGGTGGCGGCCACCGCGTGCAGGTCCTTTTCGCGCAGCAGGATGTAGTCGGTCGACTGCAACTCGACCTCGTGCCGGTCCTCGGGGTCGAAGAGCACCCGGTCGCCGACCTCGACATGCCGCACATTGCCCCCGGTGGCGACCACGTTCGCCCAGGCCAGCCGTTTGCCGACCGAGGCCGTGGCCGGGATGACGATGCCGCCACCGGAACGCCGCTCACCGGAGTCGGAATCGATAGTCACGAGCACCCGGTCGGCCAGCATCCGGATGGGCAGCCGGTGGTGTTCGTGGCCGAGCGGAGCGGCAGCGCTCATGAATAGCTCATCGACGGCTCAGCCGCGCCGACGGCGCAGCAGCCCGATCCCGACGACCACGACCACGACCGCGCCGACCGCCGCAGCGATCCGCTCGATGCGCAGGCTGCCGTCCTCGTCTCTCGTGGCGTGCCGGAAGGAGTTCGCCAGTGATTCCTTCCTGCGCCGGGCCAGCTCCTGCGGCGAGACCCGGAAGGCCAGCTGATCGACGGTCTCGGCCAACCGATCGCGTGCCTGCTCGATCTCAGCCTCGATCTGGCTCATCGACTGTCCCTGGCTCATCGTGTCCCTTTCTCACGCCGTGCCCAGCCTAGCGGGCCCCACCACGACACTGGCCCTACAGACCCAGGTCCTGCCGCAACTTGGCCACGTGCCCCGTGGCCCTGACGTTGTAGCGGGCCTCGACGATCGTGCCCTGCTCGTCGACGACGAAAGTCGAGCGGATCACACCCTGGACGGTCTTGCCATACATCTTCTTCTCGCCGAATGCGCTGTAGGCGGCGAGGGTCGACTTGTCGGGGTCGGACAGCAGGGTGATGGTCAGCCCGTCGCGCTCGCGGAACTTCGCGAGCTTGGCCGGCTGGTCCGGGGAGATCCCGACGACGGCATACCCCTGCTCGGTCAGCGCGTCGAACGAGTCGGAGAAGTCGCACGCCTGCTTCGTGCAGCCTGGGGTCATCGCAGCTGGATAGAAGTACACGATGACCTTGCGGCCGGCGAAGTCGGCCAACGACACCTGGTCGCCCACATCAGACGTCAGCGTGAAAGATGGGGCCGGGTCGCCGGGCTGCAAACGGTCGGTCACAGATGCTCTCCTTGCTCAGGGGCGATTCGTGCGCACGGCGGGACTCGAACCCGCACACCCGAAGGCACCAGATCCTAAGTCTGGCGCGTCTGCCAATTCCGCCACGTGCGCGCGCCGTCCACTGTATCCAGGCGCGGACACCTGTCGGTGACGGATTCACCCGGTGGCGACATGGCGCCGCAGGCCGTGACGCAGTTCGACGCTCGACCGACACACAGTGTCCCAGGGCACGACACCCCATCCGGCCACATTGCCGCCAAGCTCGGTAGATTGCTGGCAGATCCCACAGCGGCGAAGCGAGGGCGGCGAGATGACCAAGACCAATCCGGGCAACTTCTTCGAAGACTTCCGACTGGGGCAGGTGATCGACCACGCGACTCCGCGCACGGTGACCGAGGGTGACCGGGCGCTCTACGGCTCGCTCTACCCCACCCGATTCGCCATCCCGTCCTCGGCTGCCTTCGCGGCCGACTGCGGCCTCGACCGACACCCGGTCGAGGAACTCATCGGCTTCCACATCGCCTTCGGAAAGACCGTGCCCGACATCTCGCTCAACGCCGTGGCAAACCTCGGGTATGCCGAGTGCCGCTTCCACCAGCCGGTTCACCCCGGTGACACGCTGCGCACCAGCTCGGAGGTCATCGGGCTCAAGGAGAACTCGAACGGCAAGACCGGAGTCGTATACGTGCGCTCGACCTGCACTGACGCGCAGGGCAGGACAGTCATCGAATGGTGCCGGTGGGTCATGGTCAACAAGCGCAACACGGAGGCACCCGCCCCGGAGGCCGTCGTGCCGGAGCTGGCCAAGGTCGTCTCCCCCGATGACCTGGTCATCCCTGCGGGACTGGACTTCACGGCATACGACACGGCGGCGGCCGGCGAACCGCACCGGTGGGGTGACTACGAGATCGGCGAGAAGATCGACCACGTCGACGGGGTCACTCTCACCGACGCCGAGCACATGATGGCAACCCGCCTGTGGCAGAACACCGCCAAGGTGCACTTCAGCACCGAGGCCCGGCCTGGCGGGCAGCGACTCATCTACGGGGGGCACGTCATCTCGATGGCCCGTGCGCTGTCCTACAACGGTCTTGCCAACGCCCAGCTCATCGTCGCGATCAACGCTGGCAGTCACACCTCGCCCGCGTTCGCCGGCGACACGGTCTACGCCTGGTCCGAAGTGCTCGACAAGGCCGAGATGAGTGCTCCGGGCGTGGGGGCGCT
This sequence comes from Actinomycetales bacterium, assembly GCA_002748155.1. GTDB lineage: Bacteria > Actinomycetota > Actinomycetes > Actinomycetales > Dermatophilaceae > Phosphoribacter. Next base: position 49,453 of record PDRO01000002.1, read on the forward strand.
GCGGCTGCGGCTGGTGGCGACCAAGGGCCGCGACGAGTCGATGACCCTGCGCGGCGCCGACGGCAAGTATGCCGCGGGCGTGCTGCTCGACCTCGACCTGTGGGCGCTCTGCCCGCGCTGAGCCGACTGGGCCGCGTGCCCAGACCGCTCAGCGGCACGATCAGCCCAGCAGCTCGCGACAGTGCTCGGCGAGCGCTCGAAAAGCCTTGCCCCGGTGTGAGATCGAGTGCTTCTCTGCCGGGGACAGCTCGGCGGCTGTCCGGGTGTCGCCGACGACGCGCAGGATCGGGTCGTATCCGAATCCGTTCGAGCCGCGCGGCTCACGGGTGAGGATGCCGCGGAAGTGGCCGTGCTCGACGCGCTCGGTGCCGTCGGGCAGCACCAGTGCTGCGGCACAGACGAATCCAGCGCCTCGATGCTCGTCGGTCACGTCGGCGAGTTGATCGAGCAGCAGCTCCAGGTTGGCCCGGTCGTCACCGTGACGACCGGCCCAGCGGGCGCTGAAGATCCCGGGTGCGCCACCGAGCACATCGACAGCCAGACCCGAATCGTCGGCCAGTGCCGGCAATCCTGTTGCGGCAGCCACGCTGCGGGCCTTGAGCAACGCATTGTCGGCGAAGGTCACGCCGTCCTCGACGACGTCGGGCAGCTCGGGGAACGCATCGAGCCCGACGAGCTCGAGCCCTAGCTCGGTCAGCACCTCGTCGAGAATCTCGCGCAGCTCATCGACCTTGTGGGTGTTCCGGGTCGCGAGCACGATCCGCTGACCGGTCATCGCCGCTCCTGCGGCGTCGCCGCCAGGGCCGCCTGCTGGATGCCGGTCAGCTCGGCACACCCGGCCGCGGCGAGGTCGACGAGCTGGTCGAGCAGCGCCCGGTCGAAAGGCTCGCCCTCGGCCGTGCCCTGCACCTCGACGAACCGGCCGTCACCGGTGACGACGACATTCATGTCCGTCTCGGCCGTGGAGTCCTCGGGATAGTCCAGGTCGAGCACGGCACGGCCAGCGACCACGCCGACCGACACTGCGGCGACCGACCCGGTCAGTGGCTCCGCGGTCCCTTTGATCACGCCGCGCCGGCGGGCATCGGCGACTGCGTCCGCCAGCGCCACCCAAGCCCCGGTGATCGCGGCCGTCCGGGTGCCTCCGTCGGCCTGCAACACGTCACAGTCGAGCACGATGGTGTTCTCCCCGAGCGCACGGGTGTCGATCACCGACCGGAGCGACCGGCCGACGAGCCGCGAGATCTCGTGGGTACGACCACCGATCCGGCCCTTGACCGACTCGCGGTCCGATCGGGTGTTCGTCGAGCGCGGCAGCATGGCGTATTCGGCGGTCACCCAACCACGGCCTTGGCCTTTGAGCCAGCGCGGCACGCCCTCGGTGAAGCTGGCGACGCACAGCACCCGGGTCTTGCCGAACTCCACGAGCACGCTGCCTTCGGCGTGGTCGAGCCAATTGCGGGTGATCCGCACTGGGCGCAACTCGTCCACTGCCCGGCCGTCGTGGCGAGACGCGGGATTGCTGGAGTCGGCAGAGCCAGTCGTCGGTGTCACCAGGTCAGGCTAGCCGGGCCCGACCGGAGTGCGGTCGGCTCGACCGGCAGGTGGTATCCCCGGTCCGCTGACCATCGTGCGCGGACCCGGTGGGACTCCGGGCACGCTCAGATGAGGTAGGTCGCCCCGGGGCGGGCGATTTCGACCTTGCCGGGCCAGATGGCGGCGGCCTGCGCGCGGCATACCTCCGGGTGGTTCCACGACGGCATATGGGTGAGCATCAGTCGGCGCACCCCGCCGGCCTCGAGTGCGGCTTGGGCGGCCCGTGACCCACTCAAGTGCACACCGGGGTCAACGTCGCGACCGTCGACGAACGCCGAGTCGGCCAACACCAGGTCGGCGTCGGTCATCAGCGGGCCGAGCGCGGCACAACTGTCCGTGTCGCCGGTGAAGGCCAGCACAACGCCGTCGCATTCGATCCGGTAGCCGTAGGCCTCGATCGGATGGTTGACGGCATAGGCCTGCACCTTGAACGGCCCCACGCCGAAACGAGTGCCGTCGCCGACCTCGGTGAACGAGAACCCCGGCACAGTTGCGGTCGGTTTGCCGTAGTAGGCCAGGCCGACCCGGGCCGGGGTGTCGGCCGGACCGAAGACCCTGATCGGCGCGCGAGCGACCCGTCGCTCGGGCCGGTAACGGTGCATGACGTAGAGCCCGCACAGATCGAGGAAGTGGTCGGCGTGCAGGTGGCTGAGCACGACCCCATCGAGCGCCAAGGGGTCGGTATGCCGTTGCAGCGGCCCGAGCGCGCCACTACCGAAATCGAGCACGATGCTCCACGTGCGCCCCCCGAACTCCGCTTGCAGCAGGTAGCACGACGCCGGGGAATCCGGGCCGGCGAATGACCCCGAGCAGCCGACGATGACCAGCTTCATCCGGGCGCCACCTCTTCGCGGCGGGCCTCGACCGCGGCCTCGGGGCCGAGGAACCGCCGAGCCATCCGGGTAAACACCTGCGGGTCTCCGGTGGTGACGAACTCGTGTCGTGGTGCGGGCAGGGTGTCTGGGCGTAGTTGCCCACTGTCCGCGAGCACTCGGAACAGGTCCTTGGCCACCTCCTCCGCGGACGAGACGAGGGTGACCCCTTCGCCCATGACGTAGGAGATGACGCCGGTGAGCAGCGGATAGTGCGTGCAGCCGAGGATCAACGTGTCGATCCCGGAGCGTTGCAACGGCGCCAGGTAGTCGCGGGCCACCTCGATGAGCTCAGGACCGGAGGTGATGCCCTCTTCGACGAACTCGACGAATCTCGGGCAGGGCACCGACAGGACGTCCAGGTGTGGTGCCGCAGCGAAAGCGTCGACGTAGGCACCCGAGGTGTGGGTGCCCGTGGTCGAGATCACTCCGACGGTGTCCTTGTTGCTGGCCCGGGCAGCGCGGCGGACCGCTGGCCGGATCACCTCGAGCACCGGCACGTCGTAGCGTTCCCGCGCGTCGTGCAGCATCGCGGCGCTCGCGGTGTTGCAAGCGATGACGAGGGCCTTGACCCCTCGGTCGACGAGGTGATCCAAGCACTCCAGCGCGAACCGGCGGGTCTGGGCAATGGGTCGCGGACCGTAGGGCGTCCGGGCGGTGTCACCGAAGTAGATGACTGCCTCGTGCGGGAGCTGGTCGAGCACCGCCCGGGCGACTGTGAGACCTCCGTAGCCGGAGTCGAAGATCCCGATTGGTGCGTCGGCCACCGGATCAGGATAGGGACGGGCCGCCGCAGGTCTCAGCAGCCGCAGTGGGTCGACTGCGTCACATCACAATCAGAATCAGAGTCACATCACAATCAGAACAGGAACCGCCGCCCGGACAAGGCGCCGAGCAACGCATCCTGCAACCAGGTGAGGTAGTCGTAGACACCTAAGGGGTAGGCGAGCCGGTGGCTGGGGTCAGCCCGCACCGCCCGCTCCACGTCGCCGACGTCCTCGTCAGTGTGCAGCCCGAGCCGCTCGGCCAGGAGGAGCCGCACGTCGGTGAGGGCGACGACGAGCGCCTCCGCTTGCGCCCGGGTCAGCTCGATGCGTTCGTCGTCCGGCACGTCGTCGATCTGCAACGCCTCCAACGCTCGGGTGAACGTGGCGTACTTGTGCTGACGCAGGTCTTGCTCGGCCATCTGCCGGAACTCGGCCGCGACCTTGGGGTCGCCTCGATGGGCGTCCGGCAACAACCGGGCCAGCGCTGGATCGCGCGGCTCGTCCGCCGTTCGGGGCGCCTCGGCTGGATCAGCGGCGGCATCGTCGACGGCACGATCGAGCAGCGCATCGAGATCTTCCCAGGGGTCTCCGCTCGGCACGACCTCCGGTGCCAGCAGCGCACGAGTCTGCTTGATGAGCCGGGCCAGAACCGCACGTTCGGTGCCGTCCAAGTGACCCACGTAGCGATCCCCATGCTTCTTGAAGGGCTTGGCCACTAGGTGTCCTTCTCGAAGGTGGCCCACAACCCATAGCCCTGCATCGCGAGGGTGTCGCGCTCCATCTCTTCACGGGTGCCCTGCGAGACAACCGCCTTGCCCTTGGTGTGCACGTCGAGCATGAGCCGCTCGGCCTTGGGCCGGGAGTAACCGAAGTAGGACTGGAAGACGTAGGTGACGTACGACATGAGGTTGACCGGGTCGTTCCAGACGAGGGTGATCCACGGTAGTGCCGTCGCCGGTCGTTGGTCGTGCACGATCTCGGGCTCGGCCACCGGTGCAGACAGCACCGGCTGGCAGAGAACCGGCACGGACAGCACAGCAGACACGAGACCACTGTAGGCCCGCAGCCCTGCCCGTGAGGCGAGCCCACGGCATACCGTGTGCCCATCCGCAATTGCCCATCCGGAGCAGCGATGCCGTGTTGCCGCACAATGTCGCCGTACAGTGTCGCCGTGACCACGATCCACGGTGCGAGCACCGCCCTGCTCACCGACCACTACGAGCTCACCATGCTGCAAGCGGCGCTCCGCAGTGGCGCGGCACACCGGCGCTGTGTCTTCGAGACCTTCACCAGACGCCTGCCCGAGGGGCGCCGCTACGGGGTGCTCGCCGGCACCGGGCGCCTGCTCGATGCGATCGCCGACTTCCGGTTCGGTGAGGCCGAGATCGCCGACCTGCGGGCCCGGGGGGTTGTCGACGCGCAGGTGTGCGATTGGCTGGCCGGCTACCGCTTCCGGGGGTCGATCCGCGGGTATGCCGAGGGCGAGTGTTTCTTCCCCGGGTCGCCGGTGCTCGTGGTCGAGGGCAGCTTCGCTGAAGCTGTGGTGTTGGAGACGCTCGTGTTGTCGATCCTCAACCACGACAGTGCGATTGCCTCCGCAGCCTCGCGGATGACGACCGCTGCCGGGGATCGGCCGTGCATCGAGATGGGGTCGCGGCGCACCCACGAGCAGGCGGCGGTGGCGGCCGCACGGGCCGCCTACATCGCCGGCTTCGCGCGCACGAGCAATCTGGAGGCTGGGCGCCGCTACGGGGTGCCGACGACCGGCACCAGCGCCCACTCCTTCACGCTGCTACACGACACCGAGCAAGAGGCTTTCCGCGCCCAACTCGACGCACTCGGGCCGGGCACGACACTGCTCGTGGACACCTACGACGTCGCTGCGGCCGTGGCCACCGCGGTCCGGCTCGCCGGTCCGCAGCTGGGGGCGGTGCGGCTCGATTCGGGTGACCTGCTCGTGCAGGCCTACGAGGTGCGCGAACAGCTCGATGCGCTCGGCGCGCACGACACGAAGATCATCGTCACGTCCGATCTCGACGAGCACGCCATCGCTGCTCTGGCTGCTGCCCCGGTCGACGGCTACGGCGTCGGCACCGCCCTGGTCACCGGTTCGGGACACCCCACGGCATCGATGGTCTACAAGTTGGTCGCCCGAGAAGGGCTCGACGGCAGGCTGGAGCCGGTGGCCAAGAAGAGCACCGACAAGCGGAGCGTCGGCGGCAACAAGTGGGCCTTGCGCCGCCGCGGCCCGCACGGTCACGCCGAGGCCGAGATCGTCGGGATCGGTGGGATGCCCGTCGACGACGGGGACGACCGGGCCTTGATCGTCGACCTGGTCCACAACGGGGAGCGGGTCGAGCACGCCGAAGCCGGGGGCGACCTCGAGGCCGCTCGCCGGCGTCATCGGCAGTCCGTGGCCGAGCTGCCCCGAGTGGCTTGGCAACTGCAGCGGGGCGAGGTGTGCATCCCCACCAGCTACGTGACCAACGGCATCGTTCCCGCCGCTGAGCCCTGATGTCATCGATAATGCCGTCATGTCACTGACCAAGCGTGCGCTCGTCATCGTCGACGTCCAGAACGACTTCTGCGAGGGCGGCTCACTGGCCGTGTCCGGAGGCGCCGATGTCGCCCTCGACATCTCCGAGTGGCTCGACGCGCACAGCGATCGGTATGCCGCCGTCGTTGCGACCGCGGACTGGCATGAGCAACCCGGCGCACACTGGTCGGACGAGCCCGACTTCCGGGACAGCTGGCCGGTGCACTGCGCAATCGGCTCGGAGGGAGCTGAGTTCCATCCCGCCGTGCTGCCGGCCATCAACCGAGCCGACGCTGTCTTCCTCAAAGGCCGCAACGAGGCGGCATACAGCGGTTTCGAGGCTCGTGCTGCCCAACCAGACGGCTCGGACGGCCCGCTGCTGGGATCGTGGCTCCGCGAACACCACATCGAAGCCGTTGACATCGTCGGTATCGCGACCGATCACTGCGTGCGCGCCACTGCGATCGATGCCGTCGGTGAGGGATTGCGCGCCCGAGTGCTCCTCGATCTCACGGCTGGCGTGGCGGCCCAGACAACCGCGCAGGCAATCGAGCAACTGCGGGAGGCCGGCGTCGAGCTGACCGGTGAGCCCCGGGTCGCCGACTGACGCTCGCGCGCTTGTCCCTACTTGTCGAAGCGGTGCGGGTCGCCGGCCCCGACCCGGATCACCACCGGTAGTTCTCCGGTGAAGTCGACGACGGTGGTCGGCTCGGATCCACACTCCCCGGAATCGATGACGGCGTCGACAGCGTGGTCGAGGGTCTCCTTGACCGCCCATCCCTCAGTCATCGGCTCAGTCTCGTCGGGGAGGATGAGCGTGCTCGACAGGATCGGTTCGCCGAGCTCACCGAGCAATTCCCGCACGACCGGGTGATCCGGGATCCGGACACCGACCGTGCGCTTCTTTGGATGCAGGAACTTGCCTTTCACCTCGGGAGCCGCCGGCAAGATGAACGTATAGCTACCGGGCGTGGCTGCCTTGACAGCACGGAACACCCGGTTGGTGAGGATGACGAACTGCCCGAGCTGGGCGAAGTCACGACAGACCAGCGTGTAATGATGCCGATCGTCGAGGCGGCGGATGCCGCGGATGCGGTCCTTGGCTTCGGGATTGCCGAGCATCGCGCCGAGCGCGTAGCCCGAGTCGGTTGGGTAGGCGATCAGACCGCCTTCATGGAGGATGTCGACGGCCTGCCGGATCGAGTGAGGTTGAGGATCCACGGGGTGCACATCGAGATAGCGGGCCATAGAGAAACCTTACGCAGGTATGCCGCCAGCGCACGCGTCCATGACGCCACTCACACGACGTGTGTCGTGTGGCCTGCCGGAGTCCGGGACCGTGGCATCGAGGGCGGTTCACCTGGCCTGAAGTTGCCGCGACGCGCATCCAGCCGGGATCGTGCACTCGACATCGAGCAGCTCGTCGCGATCAGCGGTGAGCCGCACTTGATCGGCGAGGATGAGCCTGAATCAGCCCTCAAGCACCACGTTTTCCACCGTGGCGCCTATCGAATCGACTGGGAAAGCCATACCGAGTTCGTCAGCTACAGCGCGTTCGCACCTGGGGTCGCCTCACGCGTGCTCGGCGGAAGCGTCATCATCGCCGGCGATTCCCTCGTGGCTGCCCAGGGGTGGACACGATTCGTCGTATTCGCAGATCCGGACACCGGGCCAGCCGGCAGAGGAGGTGCTGCACGACTTGCTGTCGGTCACCGGAGACCTCGAGGCGCTGGCCATGCAACACGGCTTTCGTGCCCGAGCCACCCGCGCCGACACCCAGCTGCGACTGCAGCACACCGTAGAAGGCTTGTCCGTGGTGGCGATCAGCTACTACGTCCTCGGTCTGCTCGGCTACGTCGTTGCCCCGGTCGTGGATGCCACCGGAATCGAAGAAGCCTGGTTCATGGGGCTTCTCGCGCCCCTGGTATTGCTCGTGGCCTGGTTGGGCACGCGCTGGGTCAGGTCCCGCATCCACCAGGACGAGTAGCAGCACGCCAGCCACCGCGTCCGACAAACGGACTCTCCCGACAGGACAATGCAAACTCCGCCTGCTTCAGAGATCTTGACCGGAGCCTCCTTCGGGTCGGTGCGCGTCTTCGCAGGTCGTGCCGAGCGCCTAGAACAGATCCAGCCACCGGGTGAGATCGGCGAGGAAGGCCAGGTCGAGCTCGCCGGGCACGGCATACTCCTCGATCGTGGTCTTGCCCTGAGTCGGCATGAAGATGTGGTTGAGGCCGGGGTACCGGTGATACTCGACACTCGGGTTGCCGGCCAGCACCGGGCGCCAGGCCTCGAAGTCACGCTCGACGGATGCCTGGAAGTCGGCTTCACCGTGAGCTACGAACAACGGCATAGTCAGGCCACTGGCCAGCGCGGCGTGGTCGAGAGCGTTGACGCTGGCAACGTAGCTCGCCGGCAGCCCGAAGGCCCCCGGACCACTCGTATCGGTGATCGCCTCGGCCAGCGCGCTTTGGGCCCTGGCCTGCGCGACGAGATCGGACTGCTCGTCGGCGCTCTTGCCGCTGGTCTCGATAACGTCGAGCTGTTGGTCGAGCATGATCTGCCAGAGACTGCGGGGACTGCCAGCCAGCAACACTCCCCCGGCCAGACCCGGGTCAGCAGCCAACACTGCCGGCACCACCATGGCTCCCTGACTGTGCCCGAGCAGCACGACAGCGGCCCCAGCAGTCTTCGGGTTGCCTCGGACCAGCTCGATCGCGGCCGCAGCGTCGTCGAGGTACTCGGCCTGAATGGTCACCGGTTCGCTCTCGGCTAGCTCTGGGTGAGCGGCATACCTCTTGTCGAAACGTAGCGAAGCAAAACCGCTGTCGCGCAAGGCAGCCGCAAGCTGTGCGAACGGCTTGTTCGCTCCCACCGTGGAATCCGCGTCCGTCGGGCCCGAGCCGCCGAGCATGACCACGACAGCCGACGGGGCGGTCGCCGGCACGGTGAGGATGCCGGGAAGCTCGCGTTCGCCCACGGCCACCCGCTCGGCGCCCTCGGGCACGGTAGCCGCGGAGGTGTCAGTCGTCGTGGCACCTGCTAGGTCGGCAACTTCGGCCGCTGTCGCGGTGGCGAAGAAGACCCCGGCCAGCTTGCTCTCGCTGTCGAAACTCGTCGTCACGCGCACGACCCGGTTGGCGTACTGCAGATAACTCTTGACGACATCGAGGCCTTGGGTTTGACTGACCTTTGCGCCGAGAGTCAACTGATACTCGCCAGCTCCGAAGATCGCTTGCTCCCAAGCGGCTGTGAGACCGTCGGCCGTAATCTCACCCTTGACTTGTGCCGTCGCACCGTCGAGCACGCTTTCGGTGTCACCGGCTAGCAACTGCGCCACGGCATCAAGACCCCGCTGCCGGACTTCAGCTGACTCGAGCAGTGGTGTCACGGTGGTGGTCTTCGGCTCGGAGCCGGCGGCAGATTCGCTGGTATCGGCGCTGGGCGCACATGCCGCGAACGAAAACATGAGCAAAGCCACCACGGCGGCCATGACGATCGGGACGTGGGCGGCGCGTTGGTTGCTGGTCATCGTGACTTCCCCCTACCCACTTCGTGAATGAGCTTTTCTCGCATGGTTTTCCTCGTCCTCGATAATCCGAACCTGACCGGTGACGTGAGCAGTGTGACGCCAGCTTCGGCAGACAAACCAGCCTATTCGCTCAACGGTGCCCGGGCCCGCGCGTGGGTGGTGATGGTGATCGGCCGGTCCAGGAAGGCCAGAGCACCGCCGGTCATCGGCAGCTCGACCTGGGCTTCGACGACAACAACGGCCGTGTCAGCGGACTCGGCCCCGGTGCCGGAGCCGATCCGCCAGGACGTCACCCCCGACGGCATCGGGAGAGCCGCAAGGTATGCGCCAGCCGAGTCACGGACTGTGGCATCCGAGAGCGCAACCGCCCGATTCAGCTTGCCCGAATAGACGGCCGACGGATCGAGAGCGTCAGCCGCGTCAAGGGCCGCCCCATCGGCCACGTCGATGAGCCGCACCCGGGCCAGGTGGGCGGCAGTCGCATCGATCCCGCCGATGACGAGCAGCGTCGTGATGAGACACAACCCGAGAATGAGCACCGAGAGCTGACCGGCGTCGGAGCGCTCACCCCGCCGAACGGCCCGCGAGACAACCCGCCACCACGACATGTCAACTACCCCGGAAACGATCGACCACGGACACATGGGTCGCCGACACCGGCACCGTTGCGGGGACAGCTGAGGCGACGAAATCGGGCACGAACGGTAGTTGCACGGTGATCGTCGCCGTGACACTCACCCGGCCCTCGGGTCGCAGGCAAGGCATTCCGTCGCACGCGACGATGACGTCGTTACCAGCGACGCCGAATTCGTGCCCGAAGTCGGCGTAGGACAAGGCTGCCGCCGCCTGGGCCCGCGGCAGCGCTGCTTCCGCAGTGTCGGCCGTCGTGAAGGCGCGGGCTGCTTCACGGGCCGCAGTCGTCGCCGAATAGGCCGCGCCCTGGAGGGCGGCGAGCGTGACGATGAGATACGCCAGCGGCACCAGCACGAGCACACCGAGAAAGAGGAACTCGACGATGGCCCGACCCGAATCGCGACGGAGTCGCAGGAGGCGGTCTGCCAGCAACGCGAGTCTCATGGCGCGCTCACCTGCCGCTCGTCGAAAGCTCGGCCAACCAGCTGCATCGAGCCGCTGGGTCCGATCAACCCGATGACCGGGATAGGGGTGTCGACGCGCACTTCGACGACCGCCACTCCCGCATCCGTCGTCGCCCGCTCGGCGGTCACCCGCTGGGCGTATGCCGTGCCGAGGCTGTCGGTCACGAGCTGACGGGTGCGCTCGGCAGCCTCCGCCGGCGACGCATCGGCGCGGGCACCAGCTCGCGCGCCCTCGGCAGCGCACGCGATGACCGTGTTACGGACGTGCAAGATCAGCCCGAGCTGGAACAGTCCCATCCCGAGCAGGAGCACCAAGCTCGCGACCATGACGAATTCGGCGACCGCCGAACCACGCTCGAGCCTGCTCTCGACCACCTATCGCTACTTACGTCACGGACCTGCGGTCACGCTGTTGACTGCGTCGGTGAACAGCGCCTTGAGTTGATCCTCGGCGAGCACCCAGAGGGCGGCCACCAACCCAGCGCTCATCACCGTGATCAGCACCCACCCGGGCACGTCACCACGGTCGGTGCGGCCGACGTCCGAGCCCGGCCCCGGGCGGCGTAACGACGCCAGCGCGACCCGCAGGCCGAGCATGCCCACGAGCCACGCGTGGAAGCATAGATAGACAACGTTCGTGAGCTTCTTCATGTGGTTCCCCTGTCGAGGCGTGAGTTGGTGTCGGTTCATTGGTGTGAGCACCAGTTGGTGCAACGGACTACATGTCGAGTCTGAGCATCGCGATACCCGGGAAAATAGCGAATACGATGGTGATCGGCAGCACGAGGAACACGATCGGAACGAGCATGCCGATCTCTTTACGTCCGCCGGACTCCATGACGGCGCGGCGCCCGGCCTCGCGGGCATCCTGGGCTTGGGCCCGCAACACTTCCGCCAACGGTGACCCGCGCTCGACGGCCACGATCATGCCGTCGACGAACCGAGCCAGGCTGACCAGCCCGGTCCGGTCCGCCAGGCCCTGCAGCGCGCTCGGCAGGCTTGCCCCGGCTCGGGCATCGGCCAAGCACCGACCCAACTCGACCGACAACTCGCCGCGAGAGAGCCGGCATACCCGGTCCAAAGCTCCCGCCGCTCCTTCGCCGGCACTGACCGCGAGTGCGAGTAGCTCGGCCACCGTGGGGAACTCGGCCATGATCCGCTCCTCGCGGAGCCGCACCTCACGGGACAGCCACTGGTCACGGGCCATCACCCCGGTGAGCACACAGCAACCGACCAGGACAACCACGGCGACGGCCGAGGCCTCTCGACCCACGATGGCCAGCAGACCGAGAATCAGACCGATCCCGCCACCAGCCGCACCCCAGAGCACCTGCTCGCTTCGGAATCCGTCGACGTCGAGGCCCCGTCCCGCGCGCAACAGGCGACGCCGCACCGAGGCTGAGCCACCCATCACCCGGTCGACCCAGACGGCCAGGTCTCGCACAAGTGGCCGTAGCAGCAGCGCCAAACCCTTGGAGGCATCCGGCTGGCTGCCGAGCAGACGCGACGGTGGCAATGCGTCCCGCAAATACGGGGCCATGCGCTCAGCCAGCTCCGGTCGTCGGTTCACGGGCAGACCGACGATGATCAGCCACCCGCCCAGCCCGAGTATCAGCCCGGTGAGACCACCCGGCAGCGACCATGATGTGAGCCAACTCATCGCAAGACCCGCTGATCCTCGGGCAACCGCGCGATCCGCACCATGAGCCGATAGGCGAGCACGGTCAACAACGCCCCGATGACGAGCACGAGAGCCCCTGTCGCAGTCGAATAGGCACGGACCGCTCCGGGCTGAACCGACATCATCCCGAGCACGATCCACGGCGCGGCAGCCGCCACTCGGGCGGCGTTGACGGTCCACCCCTGCCTGGTCTCCAGCTCGGTGCGGGTTCGGGAATCCTCACGAAGGAACGTCGACAAGGTGCGGAGCACGCGGCCCAGATCGGAACCACCGACCTCGCGCGCAATCCGCAACGACTCGACGAGCCGGTCTGCGACCGGATCGGCCAACCGGTCTTTGAGCCGGTCGAGGCTTTCTTGGAACCGCCCGGTGAAGCGGTAGTCCTCGGCGAAAGCCGCGAAAGCCGGTCGCAACTCTTCCGGGCCACGGACCGATAGCTGAGCGAGCGCTTCGGGCAGGGCCAGCCCGGCCCGCACGGCCGAAGCGATGTTGTCGACTGCGTCGGGCCACAGGTCCCGCAGCTGCGCACGCCGTCGCCGGGCACGCATTCCGACCAGGACCCGTGGGGCGTAGCCGGCCATGGCGGCGAAGCAGACAGCGATCGGCAGGGCACGAGTGGTGGAGTATGCCCCGAGCAGGACGGCCACGAAGCTGATCACGCTGGCCACGATGACCTGGCGCACGGTGATCGCCTCGAAGCCTGCTTGCACGAGCTCGTCGGCCATCCGGTCGGTCAGTCGAGGGCCGGAGCTCCGGGGCGCGGAAGGCTCTCGTGGCCAGAACGACCAGTACATGCAGAACACACCGGCCCCGAAGAGGAGTCCGACGAACAACGGGATCATCGGGCCTCCTGAGCGAGCAGTTCGGTCACCCGGTATCCGGCTCGCTCGAACCGCTCCGGATGTGGGGGGAAACCGTCGCCACGCCGCAGGACACCGCCTTGCGTGGTGAACAGGTCGGCTACTTCGATGACATCGCCCTCAACCCGACCGGGCACGGCGATGATCTCACGCACTCGGCGTACTCCGTCGTAGTCCATGGCGATCTGCACGACGAGGTCGATCGAAGACGCGACGGTCGGCACGACGAATCTCGGTGACACGTTCTCACCGGCCAGTAGCGGGAGCGTGCACATCTTCGTGATCGCCTCGCGGCCCGAGTTGGCGTGCACCGTACACATCCCGGGCAATCCCGAGTTGAGCGCGATGAGCAGGTCGAGACTCTCGGCCTGGCGGACCTCGCCGACGATGATCCGCGAGGGCCGCATCCGCAGAGCCTCGGTCACCAACCGACGCAACGGAACCTCGCCGGTCCCTTCGAGGCTGGCCTGTCGGCACTGCATACTCGCCACATCGCGCAGCGGGATCTTCAGCTCGAAGACCTCTTCGCAGGTGACCACGCGCTCGCGAGCCGGCACTGCCGCGGCCAGGCAATTGAGCAGTGTCGTCTTCCCTGCTTGGGTGCCGCCGGCGACCAGGATGTTCAAGCCGGACACGACCGCTGCTTCGAGAAACGCCGCTGCCGGGCGGGTAAGGGTTCCGAGCCGGACGAGGTCGTCGAGATGAGTGGCGCGCACGACGAACTTACGGATGTTGACGGTCCAATGGTCCCGAGTGATGTCCGGGATGACGACATGCAACCGGGAACCGTCGGCGAGCATCGCGTCGACGAACGGGCTGGACAGGTCGACCCGCCGTCCGGAGGCTCGCAGCATCCGCTCGACCAGATCCCGGATCTCGTCCGCAGTCAGAATGGTGGTGGTCAATTCGGCCAAGCCGCCCCGGGCGACGAAGACCTTGTCGGGGGCGTTGATCCAGATCTCCTCGACCAGCGGGTCGTCGAAATAGCGTTGCAGCGGCCCCCAGCCCACGACCGCGTCGAGGATGGTCTTGACCGCATCGTCGAGGCTCGGCAGAGTCGGCATACCGGAAGACAGCGAACGCTCGTCGTAGTCGTCGACCGCAGCTCGCACCAGTTGGTTGATCTCACCCTGGTGACGGATCGGGTCCAGCCCAGATCGCCGGATGAGCTCACGCACCTCACCCTCGACGTGATGCAACGCGTCAGCCATGCTCCTGGCACCTCCTCCCGCTGTGCGACCCATGCTAGGTATGCCGCGCCCACGCCGCGACCCGCGCCCAGCCGGTTGGGGATAACTACCGCCTTCGCAGCGACACGTGTGCTCTGGTTGGCTGCGTGGCCGTCGTGAGAGACGCACCCACGGTGCCTCGTTCACCGTCTATCCTCGGGATTCCGGTCGGATTTCGCGAGGAGGTCGTGGTGACCCGACGTCTGCCCTGGCTCGATGGGCGGCCGCACCCCCGTGACGTGCTCCGGGAGGCGCCTTTCGCCGGCGCGTTGCAGCGGTATGCCGAGCAGTTGGGCCACTCGGTCGAAGCCGTGCGCGAGGAAGCCGAACCGGTCCTCGACGAGATGCTCGCCTCGCACCGCGAGCGCGTCGCCGGAGCCTGGAACACTTTCGGCCGGTGGATGCTTCGGGCCCACGACGTCGTCGTCGATGAAGAGCACCTCGTCGAGCTGCGCCGCTTGGACCGATCCCACAGCCTCGCCTTCGCCTTCTCCCACCGCTCCTACCTCGACGGGTTCGTGCTGCCCTTGGCGTTGGCCGCCCGGCGCTTCAGCCCGACCTACACGATCGGTGGAGCCAACCTCGACCTACCGGTCATCGGGAAGCTGGCCAGCCAGACCGGGATGATCTTCATCCGCCGCTCTACCAAGGACTCGGCCCTTTACCGGGTGGTGCTACGGGCCTACGTCGCCTACCTGGCCCGCCATGGTGCCAACCTCGCCTGGTCCATCGAGGGCGGGCGCACCCGGACCGGCAAGCTCCGGCCCCCAACCCACGGCCTGCTCAACTACCTCGCCGACGCCGTCGACCAACACGACGAGACCGACGTGCTCATCGTGCCCGCCGCCATCGTCTACGACCAGTTACACGAAGTCAGCCGGATGACCCGTGAAGCCAAGGGCGCGACCAAGACACCCGAAGACCTCGGCTGGCTGGTGTCGATGGCCCGGCTGCAAGGACGCCGCCTGGGACGGGCCTATCTGAGTTTCGGGACACCGATCCCGTTGCGCGAGCGGCTGGCTCAGCTCCGCAACGAGGGCATCGGCGAAGCGCACCTCGTCGAGCGACTGGCCCTCGACGCCAGTCACCAGATCAACCGGGCCACCCCGGTGACCGTCACCGCGTTCGTGTGCCTGGCGCTGCTCGGCTCCGACCGAGCCCTGACCTTCGACCAAGTGCTGTTGACGCTGTCTCCGCTGGCCGACTACGTGGAGTCCCGAGCCTGGCCGGTCGCCGGCTCGGCAACCCTGACCGACGAGTCGTCGATCCGCCGTGCCCTGCACGAGCTGGTCGATTCGGGAGTGCTCGACTGCTACGACGCCGGGCCCGAGTCGGTGTGGCAGGTCGCCGACGAGCAACACCTCGTAGCCGCCTTCTACCGCAACACGATCATCCACGTCCTCGTCGGCCGGGCAATCGGCGAGATCGCGCTGCTCGAGGCCGCCGACACCCTGCACCCACCTGGAGCCCCTCAAGATCCCGCGAAAGCCACCAAGCTCGCAGTACGTGCCGCCCGGCGGCAAGCGTTGGCGCTGCGCGACCTGCTCAAGTTCGAGTTCTTCTTCCCGAGACGAGACGACTTCCTCGCCGAGTTACGCGAAGAGCTGGCCACCCTCACCGAGCCCGGCGAAGAACCCGAGCAGACCACCGCCCGGGCCGCCGAAGCGATCGACGAGGCACCCCTTTTGCTTTCGCATCTCGTGCTACGGCCGTTCATCGACGCCTACCACGTGCTCGCCGACCGGCTGGTCGCCGCAGACGGCGCGGATATCCACGAGAACGACCACGACGAACTGCTCGCCGACTCGATGCGGCTCGGTGAACAGTGGCTGCGCCAGCGCCAGATCGCCAGCGCCGAGTCGGTGTCGCTCGAACTGCTCCGGAACGCCCTCAAACTCGCCGAGTTCCGCGGACTCATGCGGCTCAGCGACCAGCGGCCCAGCCCGGCGACCACCGACGCCGACCACGACGACTCCGACGACTCCGGCGACCCCCGCGGCTCCGACCACGAGCCCGAACCCCTGAGCACAAACCACGACGACACGGCGGCACGCCGCCGGGATCTGGCCGAGCGACGCGCTGCTTTCCTCGCCGAGCTCACCCTCGTCAACGAACGTTTGACGCACATCGCCCAGGTGGCGCAGCGACGCTACCTCACCGTCACCACCCCGAGGGCCGCTGATGCAGCTGAGTGAGCAATTGCGCCGGATCGCCGAAGGTCCCCAGGGGCCCGAGATCGGTGTCTTCTTCGACCTCGACGGCACCCTGGTCTCCGGCTACACCGCCAGCGCCTTCTTCGCCGAAGGAGTCCGCACTCGTGAAGTCGGGCTCCGCGACGCGGCCAAGACCCTCGCAGCCGCCGTCGACGGCACCAAGCTCGGTGGTTCGCCGACCAAAGCCAGCGAACTCGCGTTCGCGGCCTTGGCCGGCCGCCAAGAGGATTCCCTCGTCGACCTCGGCGAACGCCTGTTCCTCCACGAGATCGCCCAAACCATCCGGCCCCAGGCGCGTCAGCTCGTGCGGGCCCATCGCCAAGCCGGGCACACCATCGCGATCTCGTCTGCGGCGACGGCATACCAAGTGGCGCCGGTGGCCCGCGACCTGGGCATCAAACACCTCGTCTGTACCCGCCTCGAAGTCAAGGACGGCGTGCTCACCGGTGCGATCGAAGGTCGGATGCTCTGGGGGCCGGAAAAAGGCAAGGGTGTGCGGGCTTTCGCCCGCACCCACGGCATCGACTTGCTCCGCAGCTACGGCTACGGCAACGGAACCGAGGATGTCGCGTTCCTCGCGACCGTGGGCTCACCGGTCGCGCTCAACCCGGAGAGCGGTCTCGAACAGGCCGCGCGACGCAACGGCTGGCCGGTGCTCGCACTCGACGACCCACAGGACGCCGAAGCGGTCGGGGTGGTGCGCACGCTCGCTGCCCTGGGTGGTTTCAACGCCGGGGCGGTGATCGGCTCGGCGCTCGGGCTCGCCACCGGCAACCGCAGCCTCGGAGTCAATGCCGCCGTCGCATTCGGCTGCGACAGTGTGCTGCGCCTGGGCGGTATCCAAATCGACGTCACCGGCCGGGAACTGCTCGAACCGTCACGACCGGCCATCGTCGTAGCCAACCACCAGAGTGCTCTCGACCCGGTCTTCCTCGGCGTGCTGCTGCGCCGCGACTTCACCATCGTGGCCAAGAAGGAGGCCCGCTACGACCTTCGCGGTGTGCTCGGCTCGGCGCTGCTCGACCCGGTCTTCATCGACCGGAGCAACTCCGATCAAGCCAAGGCCTCGCTGGCGGCGGTCGCCCAGCGGATCGAGGCGGGCACCTCGCTGGTCATCTTCCCCGAGGGCACCCGCTCCTCGACTCCGAGGCTATTGCCCTTCCGCAAAGGAGCCTTCCACCTGGCTGCTGAGACCGGGGCCCCGGTCCTGCCGATCGTGTTGTGCAACGTTGGAGAGGTGCTGCCCAAACACGGACACGTCATCCGGCCCGGGGTAGTGCGCATCCGTGTCCTCGAGCCTCGATCAGGCTGGACTACCGAGAACCTGGACGAGCAGATCGACGCGCTGCATGCAGACATGCAGCAGGTGCTGACCGAATGCACGGGGGTGGAGGCGACATGAAGCGGCCACTGATCACGGTGCTCCCTCACGGCTCGCGGACCACGACGATGACTGCGGTCACCGCCCGCAACCCGACCGCCACCGTATTCGGCAACGGATCCGGCGATGGCCCGCAAGCCGATTCGTGCCTGGGCCTGCCGCCCGGACACCCCGGCGAGGAGTCAGACGGGACGGCATGGTGATGGCCGAATCCTCCAGCGAACAACACCGGCGCTGGCTCATGGCCGGCGAATGGAGCCGGGCCGAACACCTCGACGAGATCGAGACCACCCTGTGGCGCTCCGAGCGTCACCCCGAACAGTCCTCGACGATCGCCACCCTGCTGATCTTGGACCGTTCCCCCAACTGGAAACGCCTTGTCGCCGCCCACGAGTGGGCCGCCGACCTGGTGCCCCGGGTGCGCCAGCGGATCGTCGAACCAGCCCTGCCGACCGGACCACCGGCATGGTCGCGCGATCCACACTTCAGGCTGAGCTACCATCTTCGGCGCCAACAGCTGGGCACCCGCAACACGATGACTGACCTCTTCGAGCTGGTCCAGACCCTGCTGCTGTCCCCCTTCGACCGGCGCCGGCCACTGTGGGAAGCGACCCTCGTCGAAGGACTGGAAGGGCAGCGGGCGGCATACCTGCTCAAGATCCACCACGCCGTGGCCGGCGGCGCGGAGATGGCCCGGCTGCTGTCGGCCCTGCACAGCCGGACCCGTCGGCATACCCCGAACAAGCCGGTGCCCCGCGCAACCGGCCGGGCCGGGGAACGGGACCGGGACCCGTGGCACATCACCGCCGATGGCCTCGGCGAGTTGCTCCGCGACGCCCCCGCGGTCGCGGCCACGTTGGCGGGCACCGCTGCCCGGGCCGTCGCCAACCCCCTGCGCTCGGCGGCGGCAGGCCAGCGGTATCTCGCGTCCCTGCGCCGGGTGCTCTCCCCGGGCGACGTCGGCACGCCGTCACCGCTGCTGCGTCATCGGGATGGTCGACTCTGGCTGCTGAGGTCGCTGGAGTGCCCGCTGAGCGACCTGCGCCGCGCGGCCCGCTCGGCCGGTGGTTCGGTCAACGACGCCTATCTGGCCGGGTTGCTCGGGGGCATCCGCCGCTACCACGAGCACCACGGGGTGCGCCTTGACGAGCTGCCGATCACCGTGCCGGTGTCGTTGCGGCGCGCCGAAGACCCGTTGGGCGGCAATCCGTATGCCGGTGCCGTGATCCCCGCGCCAGTTGGCACCACCGACCCGGCCGAGCGGATCGCGGCGATCCGGGGCCTGCTGTTGCAAGCAACCAACGAACCGGCCATGGACACCTTCTCCCTCATGGCGCCACTGGTGAACCGGGTGCCGTCCACCGTGGGCGCCGTCGCCGTGCGGGTTGGACCCCGCACCGACCTCGCCGCGTCGAACGTGCCGGGGGTGACCGAAACCGTCTACCTGGCCGGTGCCCGGATCGACCGGATCATCCCGTTCGGGCCGCTGCCGGGCGTGGCCATCATGGCGGTGATGACTTCCTACCAGGACACCTGCAGCATCGGGTTGACCATCGACGCGGCGGCCGTCGACGACGTCGACGTGTTGATCGGGGCCTTCCAGGAAGGGTTCGCCGAGGTCACCGCCGGCTAGCACGTGCTGACGGCGCGCAGATCAGCGCCGCACGACGCTGTGGATAACCTCCGACGTCGTCGGCTCGGATCGACTAAACCTTGGCGCAGCGCCACCGACCGCCGGTGGCACCCGAGACGGAGGGACAAGCTGTGCGCCTCACCGTACAGATCGCCGACGGGTCGCGGCGGGTCGATCTCGACGTGCAGGTGCGCGAGGGCGCGACGCTCGGCGACCTGCTCGACGTGTGGCCCGCCGGTGCCCGTGCGCTGCCCGAGAACACCCCGGACGCAGGCATGCCTGGGGAGCCCGGGGATGGGATTCAGGCTCGCGTCGACGAGATCGTGCTGCCGCGGACTGCCCTGTTGGGTCATCCGCCGCTGCTCCAAGGCACCGTCGTGACTCTGGCGCGCACCCGGGCCGGCCAGGCTGAACCCGGGCAACCGGGTCTTGGCCACGGCTCACCCCGGGCGCTCGGGCTCCCGTCAGCCAGACGCGCTGCCTTGCTCGGGTTACAGGTCGTCGGCGGGCCGGATGTGGGCGCGCTGCACGACTTGCCGCCGGGCCGGCACCTCATTGGCCGTGACGTGGATTGCCCGCTCCACGTGACTGACCCGGCCATGTCGCGCCGGCACGCGCTGATTCACGTCACGAGCGACTCGGTCACGGTGCGTGACCTGGGATCGACCAACGGCAGCTGGCTAGATGGGCGACCGCTGACGGCGGCGGCCGGACTGATGACCGAAGGCACGCGGCTTCGACTGGGTGAGACCACCGTCGTGTTGGCCAAACCCGAGCTGCCCAGCGCGACAATCCGCGGCGACGGCCAGGGCTATCTCGTGGTGTCCCGGGCGCCGCGACAACCTCCGTGGCAACCGGGCCCGCCGATCACGTTCCCGGAGAAGCCGGGTGAAGATCAGCGGCGTCGTATCCCGTGGGCTGCGGTGCTGTTGCCGTTGGTCTTCAGCGGAGTCCTCGCGTTCGTCACCAAGTCGGCAACCATGCTGATGTTCGGGCTGATGTCGCCGCTCGTGCTCGTTGGCTCGTGGTGGGCCGACCGGCGGACCGGGCGCCGTACCAGCGCGGCCGACCGGGTCCGGTATGCCGCAGCCCTTACAGCCGCGCATCGCGCACTAGACGAGGCCGTGGCGGCCGAATCCAGGGCCCGGAAGACGGCCGATCCCGGACCGGCCTGGCTCGCGGAGGTCGCCCGACACCGGCTCGCGGCGTTGTGGGATCGCACCGGCCCCGGTTCGTTGCTCGTCCGGGTGGGTGTGGGGTCCATGGCGGCCGACGTGTCGGCGCCGGGGTGGCCGCACGAGCCACTCCTTCAAGACGTGCCGGTGACCGTGGACCTGGTGGGATGCACCGGGGTGGCCGGGCCCCGTGATGCTGCGCTGGGGAGTCTGCGTGCCATTGTCGGTGGGCTGGCCGTGCGGCATTCCCCTGCGCGCGTCGCGATTCGTCTCGATCCTGAAGCACCCCAGTCGGATTGGGGATGGCTGACGCTTCTTCCGCACTACCTGCCGGGCTGGCCGGAGTCGACGTCCGCCACCGAGACCGCCACCGCTTTGGCTGCTGCCGCCCCCGACCGGGACGTCGTCGTGATCACCGAGGATGCCGAGCGTGTGGCCCCAAGCGAGCGGGTGCATGTACTGGCGATCGCGGATCGAGTCACCGCGCTGCCACCCGACACGACGACCGTGCTCGACCTCAGTGGCAGCTCTCCGACGCTCACCAGACCGTCGGGTGGGCCGGTGAAGCAGCTCACCGTCGACACTGTCAACGCCCGGTGGGCCGGTCAGCTAGCGCAATGGCTCCGCCCGTTGCGGGATGCCGCATCCAGTGCCGCGCACGGCGGGATCCCAGAGTCCGTAGGCCTGCTCTCGTTGCTCGGATTACCTCGGACGGATCAGCACCTCGATGTGGCGTCGGCCTGGACCCAACGCCCGCGCACGACGTCCTTCCCGATCGGGATGGGCGCGGCAGGGCCCGTGTGGCTCGATCTCGTCCGTGATGGCCCGCACGGCCTGGTCGGTGGCACCACCGGATCCGGCAAGTCCGAGCTGCTGGTGAGTGTCGTGGCCGGGCTGGCGGCCGGCAATCGGCCGGATGAGTTGTCGTTCGTGCTCGTCGACTACAAGGGTGGGGCTGCCTTTGGGGTTTGCCGGGATCTGCCACATGTCGTCGGCCTGGTGACCGACCTCGACCCGCAACTCACCGAACGAGCGCTGATCTCGCTCGACGCCGAGCTCAAGCGCCGTGAACGGGTCTTTGCCGCGCGTGGCGTCGGTGACCTTGCGGCATACCAGCGCATCCGAGGGGTCGATGACGAGCGGGTCGGCAGGATCGTCATCGTTGTTGACGAATTCCGCAGTCTCGCCGAGGAATTGCCCGACTTCGTCGACGGTTTGGTCAGGGTGGCTTCCGTCGGCCGGTCGCTCGGTGTGCACCTGCTGGTCGCGACCCAACGGCCCGGCGGTGTGGTCACCCCTGACATGCGGACCAATCTGGGCCTCCGGGTGGCGTTGCGGGTGCGTGACGCAGTCGACTCGCTGGACGTGCTCGAGTCGCCGGTGGCGGCAAAGATCGGCGAGCACACTCCCGGCCGAGCTTTCGTGAGCAGCTCGGCCACCGGGTTGACAGAGGTGCAGAGCCCGCTAGCCACCGGCCCGGCCACGATCGCGGAGACCCCAGCGGTCACCGTGCTGTCGATCAATGGGGTCGGTTTGCCTCGGCCGGGGCATCTGGCAGGCCGAAGCGAGCTCGACGAACTCGTCGCCGCAACCAGCCGAGCCACGGCTGAGCTCGGCATCCGGCCGCCCGACTCGCCCTGGCTGGCACCACTGCCCGCCCTGCTCACCCTCGACGCACTACCGCCCAGCACTCCGCCTGTCGTCGGCCGGTGCGACGAGCCAGCCCTACAGCGGCAAAGAGATTGGACGTGGGATCCCTTCGGCGAAGGAAATCTCGGGATCGTCGGTGGCCCACGCAGTGGGCGCACGAGCACGCTGCAGACCATCTGCGCAGCTCTCGCTCGCGCCTACTCACCGGACGAACTGCATGTGTATGCCGTGCACACCGGCGCCTTACTCGGGATCGACGACCTGCCCCACCTGGGCGCGTCTGTGCCGGTAAGTGATCTACCCCGACTGGCCCGGCTCCTGGCTGAGCTGACCAAACCCACCAGCCCGACCCGGGCGCCCCGGATCCTGCTCGTCGACGATTGGGAACGGGTCATCGAATCGTTGGAGCGAGCCAGGTCCGCGACCACCGCAGACCAACTGCTGGCCCTGGCTCGGACCGGCGCGGATGCCCGGCTCACCCTCGCGGTGAGTGGTGGCCGGGGGTTGCTTTCCGGTCAGGTCGCGTCCTCGCTGACCCGTCGGATAGTCCTGCTGCCCGCCGACCAGGTCGATCTCACACTGCTCGGCGTGCCGAGCAGTTCCGTTCCGGCGAACCCGCCGCCCGGACGAGCCATCGATGCCACCAGCCACTTGGAGGTCCAACTGGCCGCCCTATTACCCGACCCGACACCGACGAGACGTGCCGAAGCCTTGGTTGAGCTGGGGCAGCGATCGGCGGCCGGACATGATGGCAGTGCAGTGCCGATCCCAGTGCTTCCGCACCGGATCTCCCGCGCCGAGGCGCCGGAACCGGTCGCGGCGCTGCCCGAGTGCCTTCCGGTCGCGACGGACGGGATCCGGGTGGTCGGCTTCCGCCCGGGCTCAGGCGAGCGCCGGATCGCCGCGCTCGGGTCACGCGGAAGCGGCCGGACCACAGCCCTTGCCACCGTGGCTGCCGCGCTGCTCGACCAGGATCGGACAGTGGCGGTGATCCGTGGAGCGCCCGGACCACACCCCACGATCTGGCCCGAGTCCAGCCACGTGCTCACCATCGACGATGTCGAGGAGCTCATCAAGTTGCGCCAAGCCCGGTCGGACCTGGCCCTGATCATCGACGACGCCGCGCGGCTCACTGGGACAGAGATAGAGCCCGTCGTCCGGGAGATCCTGCGTCTGGTCGACGAGGACGCCGGTGTGATCGCCGTCGGCGGAACACCATCGCAAGTGGGCGAGAGTTACCGCAGCGTGCTCGCAGAGATCGCCGGTGGCGGTGTGGGTTTGCTGCTCGGTGCGTTGAACTACGGCGAGGAGCAGGCCCTCGGAGTGCGCCGCCCGATCGTCACCGAAGACATCCCGGGCCGGGGATACCTGGTCCGCCGAGCGGCGGCGACGGCTGTGCACGTGTTCAGTTGACCTAACGCGCCTTGCGATGTCCACCTGTTCGTAACCAGCCCACATCACCCTGCCCTCAGCAAACGTGCCGATTCACACGTTGAAACGGAACTCCACGACGTCGCCGTCCTGCATGACGTAGTCCTTGCCCTCCAGTCGCACCTTGCCGGCAGCCTTGGCGGCGGCCATCGAGCCGGCGCGGTCGAGCTCGTTGAAGGACACGACCTCGGCCTTGATGAAACCGCGCTGGAAGTCGGTATGGATCACCCCGGCGGCTTGCGGGGCGGTCCAGCCGGCCCGGATCGTCCAGGCTCGTGACTCCTTCGGACCGGCGGTGAGGAAGGTCTGCAGCCCGAGCGTGTGGAAACCCACCCGGGCCAACTGGTGCAGGCCGGGCTCGTCGACCCCGACACTCTCGAGCAGCTCACGGGCATCCGCCTCGTCGAGCTCGGCGACATCGGCCTCGAGCTTGGCCGACAAGAAGACGCCGTCGGCCGGGGCCACCGATTCGGCCAGCCGGGCGTGCAGGGCAGTGTCGGTGAGCTGGTCCTCGTCGAGATTGAAGGCGTAGATGAACGGTTTGGTCGTAAGCAATTGCAGTTCACGAACCAACTCAGGGTCGACGTCGAAGGCCGCGCCCGCGGCATACAGGGTCTGTCCCGACTCCAGGCAGCGTTGCGCGGCCACCGCGGTGTCGTATGCCGCGCGCCGGTCCTTGGCCAGCCGGGCTTCCTTCTCGAGCCGGGGCACGGCCTTCTCCAAGGTCTGCAGGTCGGCCAGGCACAGCTCGGTCTCGATCGTCTCGATGTCGCCACCCGGGTCGACCCGGCCGTCGACGTGGGCCACGTCGTCGTCGACGAAGACCCGGACGACCTGGCAGATCGCGTCGGCTTCTCGGATGTTGGCCAGGAACTTGTTGCCCAGCCCCTCCCCCGTGGAAGCTCCGCGGACGATGCCGGCGATGTCGACGAACGACACGGCGGCAGGCACGATGCGCTGCGAGCCGAAGATCTCCGACAGTCGTCCCAGTCGGTCGTCGGGCAGTGGCACGACACCGACGTTGGGTTCGATGGTCGCGAACGGGTAGTTCGCAGCGAGCGCCTCGTTGTGCGTCAGCGCGTTGAAGAGGGTGGATTTGCCCACGTTGGGCAGCCCAACGATACCGATGGTGAGAGCCACAAGTGCAGCAGTCTAGTAGCCGGGTTTGGTTCCCAACCACTGCATAGGGTCGGAACGCCGGGCGGGGTGTCTGACTTGCATGGGAAGAACGACTAAATTACGTCCCGTGAGCACTGATCGGACCCAGGCGTCAGCACCAGCCGGACGCCGGGTTCCTGGGCGGCGACGCCGTCGGATCGCGTGGGCCGCACTTGTTGTCTGCGGCTTAGTCGTGCTCACGGCGGGGGGCTACCTGGTTTATCTCAACCAGATCGTCAGCAACAACGTGCGCCAAGACGACCTGCTCCCTTCGCCGACGGCCAAAGTGACCAACTCCACCGGTGGCGTCACCACAGTGACCGCCCCGCCCCGTAGTGAAGCTGCCAGCGCCCCGTTGAACATGCTCATCCTTGGCACTGACTCCCGAGACCACGCCAACCGCGGCCGTTCCGATGTCATCCTGCTGGCTCACATCAACGGCGATCGCAGCGCGGTCACCCTGATCCACTTCCCCCGTGACCTATATGTCGGCATCCCGGGACACGGCAAGAACAAGATCAATGCCGCCTACGCCTATGGCGGCGTCAAGCTGCTCGTGCTCACCCTGCAACAGCTCATCCACGTCCCCATCGATCACGTGGCTATCGTCGATTTCAACGGGTTCAAGCAGCTAACCGACGCCATCGGCGGGGTCGACGTCCGGGTGGCCGAAGCCAGCCCGGGGTTCCCCGCCGGGGTGATGCACATGGACGGCAAGACCGGCTTGAAGTTCGTGCGCACCCGATACCGACTCAGCCAAGGCGACATCTCCCGTGGGCGGCGCCAACAGGCTTTCGTCAAAGCCGTGCTGCTCAAGGGTCTGAGCAAAGAAGTGCTGCTCAACCCGATCAAGCTGGCGAGTTTCATCGATGCGGGCACGAGCAACCTCACCGTCGACCAGTCCTTGGATGTCGCCACGATGCGCGCATTGGCGTTCTCGCTGCGGAACGTGCGTGGCAACGACATCAGCTTCATCACGGCCCCGTGGAAGGGCATAGGCACCTCACGCGGCGGCATCTCGATCGTGGTCCCCAGCAAGAAGCAGATGGCAGTGCTCTCCCGAGCGCTACGAACCGACTCGCTACAGGACTACGATGATCCGGTGTCACCGACACACGGCTTCTCCAGGTGACCCGAAACCTCCAACTCCCCAATGGCCCATCCGAGGAGCCGAGCTGGGCAGGAGCCCGCCGTGCATCCGTCAACGACCGCCGGTCCCGGACCGACTCCGATCAGATGCCCACGCCCACGTCCTACCACGCCGTATCTGACCACGCCATCGCCCGGACGTTGGCCGATGAGGCCGGCCGATTGCTGATGCGGTTGCGTGCCGACGCAACCTTGCTCAGTGACCCGGCGGTGTTGCGGCGCGCTGGTGACATCCGCTCCAACGACTTGCTGCTGGGCCGGTTGGCCGAACTGCGCCCGGGCGACGCCGTGCTCAGCGAGGAGTCGGTGGACAACTTGGACCGGCTGACGGCCGAGCGGGTGTGGATCATCGATCCGTTGGACGGGACCCGGGAGTTCGGCGAACCACCCCGCGATGACTGGGCAGTGCACGTTGCGTTGTCGTCGCAGGGGCAGCTGACGGCCGGGGCGGTGGCGCAACCGGCGGCGGGACGCACCTTCGGCACGGACCGGCCACCGGCGCTCCCGGTTCGCGATCCGAGTATGCCGATCCGGCTCGCTGTGAGCCGCACCCGGCCGCCGGCTTTTGTTACCGAGCTGGCGGAAGCGCTCGGTGGCGAGTTGCTGCCGATGGGCTCCGCAGGTGTCAAGGTTGTGGCCGTGCTGACCGGAGTCGCCGATGCCTACGTTCATGCTGGAGGTCAGTTCGAATGGGATTCGGCGGCCCCGATCGCCGTGGCGCAGGCTGCGGGCTTGCACACCAGCCGGGTTTCCGGCGGCCCACTGTGCTACAACCGGCAGGAGCCGAGCCTGCCCGACGTGCTCGTCTGCCACCCCGATGTGTCCGCCCGGGTGCTGGCCACAATCCTCGAGTGCCTGCCGGATCCGACAGCCGGGTGAGTCTTCCGCGAGCAAACCGGCAGACTCTGAGCCCAGCTGGGTTGGCGGCCGGTCAGGGTCGTGGTTTCACAGTCGTCGTCACGGGCCGAGGCGACCGCAGGGGTGGCCGGCGCCGTCCACACTCATGTGGCCCGTGGAGCGTGGACGACCTGCTGCGCGTCGGTCAGCCCCCGATGGACGAGCAGCTCCGCAGCATCGGCCGCCTCTGCCACCGTCAGTGGCAGCTCGACCCGCTCCGCCGACGAGAAGTCTCGCAACACGTAGTCAGCCGGATCCATGCGGCCGGGGGGACGATCGATCCCGACCCGCACCCGCAGGTAGTCGCGCGTATCGAGAGCCCTGGAGATCGACCGGAGGCCGTTGTGACCGCCCTCGCCTCCGCCTCGCTTGAGCCGGATCGTGCCGCCCGCCAGATCCAGGTCGTCGTGCGCGACGATCAGCCGGTCCGGATCGATGCCGTAGAAACCCAGCAGCGCCTTGACCGGCCCACCCGATTCGTTCATGTATGCCGCGGGCACCGCGAGCACGGCGGCCGGCCCCGGCACACCGCCAGGCAGCACACCGAGCCGCACCGAACACACGTGAGCCCGCGCGCGGTGCGCAGAGAAGCGTTCGAGCGACGTCGTGGTCATGGCAACGTCAGAGTCGCTGCGGCCCCGCCCAGCACCGCCGGTCACCGAGTGTCGCCGAGCCAACTCCCCGACGACCATGGCGCCGACGTTGTGCCGGTTGGCGGCATACCTGGGGCCGGGGTTACCCAACCCGACGACGAGCCACTGGGACACGGTTCCTCCACTCGCCCACGGCGGACGCGGTGGGTCGTGTGATCAGTCGCCCGACTCGGCCGCTTCGTCAGCGGCACCCGACCCCGAATCCGACAGCTCGACGCCCTCGGTCTCGCCTTCGTCCTCGGCCGGCTCAGCCGACGGGATCGTCACGTTGACCAGCAGTGCATCGGCGTCGGTGATTAGCTCGGCACCCTTGGGCAGGACCAGGTCGCTCGCGTGCAGTTGGCTCCCCGCCGGCAAGCCCTCGATCGAGATGGCGACCGCAGTGGGAATGTCGGTGGCCTCGACGAGTAGTTGCACAGTCGTGTAGTCGGTCGTGACGACCGTGCCCGATTCGGCTTCACCTTCGAGGCGCACCGGGACGTCGACCGTGACCTTCTCACCGCGCCGGACGATGACGAGATCGATGTGCTCGATGATCGGCCGGATCGGGTCGCGCTGCACGTCGCGGGCCAAGGCCAGCTGGATGTCACCTTCGACATCGATCGACAACAGGGCATTAGCGTTCTTCAGGGCCAGCATCGTGTCGTGACCAGGCAAGGCGATATGCACCGGATCGGTGCCGTGGCCGTAGAGTACGGCAGGGATCTTGCGGGCGCGCCGGAGCTTGCGCGCCGCGCCTTTGCCGAAGGCCGTGCGTCGCTCGGCGACCAGTCTGATCTCGGACATGCTGCTCCTCGGATGGCTGCCGGGCTGATCGGGCAGCTCGTGTCGATGGGTCGGAACGGGGCGGGGCCTCGACGCGGGGCGCGGCACGCGCGGCGGAGGCTCGAGGACCTGAGCCTGTCTCGCGTCTCAGTCATCGATCCCACGTCGATCACGGATGACCCACCTGTCGTGGCACGTCCCTCGCCGAGGCAACTCCCGGATCTTACTAGGGCGGCGCGGATGACCGGAAATCGGGCTTTCCCCGCGGACCGTCCTGACGTCGCCCGGCGCGCAACTCACCGAAACGCACCAGAGTGACTCCGGTGAGGATGAGCACCCCACCACCCAGCTGGGTCATCGTCGGGAGTTCCCCGAGCAGCAACCATGCCAGCGCCACGGCGAACAGCACTTCGGTCAGCCCGACGAACGACGCCACTGTGGACCCCACCCGTCGTGCTCCGACAGCGCCCAAGAGATATGCCGCAGCCGCCGCGACAACGCACAGTTCGACTACTGCGGTCCACCACGGCAGCCGAACCCCACTGATCGTGACCTCGGTCGTAGTCGCGGCCAACGGAAGCAGCCCGACGCCCCCCACGACAGCCAGGATCAGGGCTCCGACAAGTAGCCCAAGGCTGGCTAGGGTGACCGCGGGAAGTCCGGTGTCCAGGCGCGCCGACAACAAGAAGTACGTGGCCAACCCGACGGCGGCCAGCAGACCCCAGGCGACACCGACGGCATCGAGGGTCACCGATCCGGGCAGATCGAGCACGAAAACCAGCCCGGACAGTGCGAGCCCTGCCCCCACTTGGGTGGATCGACCAGGCCGGCGCCCGGTCCGTAGCCATACCCAGAGAACCACGAGCACGATGCCGAGGAACTCGAGCAGAAGGGCCACGCCGATAGCCAGTCGCTGCACTGCGTTGAAATAGGCGAATTGCACGACGGCGACCGAGACCGCGCCGTAGCCGAGCACGACCGGCATACTCCGGCGCAGGGTGGCCCTCCCGACGTTCGCCGACCGGGCCGCTGACCAAGCCGGTCCGAGCAGCAACAGACCGCCGATCCCGACCCGGGCCAGCACAAGGGCACCCGGGCTCCACCCGGTCACGAGCAGTGCTTTCGCGAAGGGGCCCGAGGTGGCGAATGCGGCTGCCGAAGCGACTACCGCAAGCAAACCCAGGTCGATACCAGCCATGGGCTTGTGGCGCCTCGGCCGGGTCGGTTCCGTACTGGCCGGTCCTGCGAGCGACATTGGTGCAGCATCGACCTCGGGCCGGTCAGGCCCGACCTTCGAAAAGGCTCGTCACGGAGCCGTCGGCGAAGACTTCGAGAATGGCGGTGCCGATCAACGGAGCGATCGGCCGCACCGTGAGCTTGTCGAATCGTTGAGCATCGCGCAGCGGCAGTGTGTCGGTGACGATAACTTCGGACGCCCCGGTGGCCTTGAGCCGCTCGACCGCCGGGCCGCTGAGGATGGCGTGGGTGGCCGCGATAACCACCCCGGCCGCGCCCTCAGCCAACAGCGCATCAGCGGCCTTGCAGATCGTGCCGCCGGTGTCGATCATGTCGTCCACGAGAATGCAGGTACGTCCGCGCACCGAGCCGACCACCCGGTTTGCGACACTCTCGTTGGGTCGAGCCGGGTCGCGGGTCTTGTGCACGAAGGCCAGCGGCGCGCCACCGAGCCGTCTGGACCACTGCTCGGCGACCTTGATCCGGCCCGCGTCCGGGGAGACGACCGACAACTCCTCGGAGCCGTACTTATCGATGACGTGTTCGGAGAGGATCGGCAAGGCCATCAGGTGATCGACCGGGCCGTCGAAGAAGCCTTGGATCTGCGCGGTGTGCAGGTCGATAGTCATCAGCCGATCGGCACCTGCGGTTTTCAGCACGTCGGCCATCAGGCGCGCTGAGATCGGCTCTCTGCCGCGGTGTTTCTTGTCTTGGCGGGCATAGCCGTAGAACGGGAGAACGACGGTGATCCGTTTGGCCGAGGCGCGCTTCAACGCGTCGATCATGATGAGCTGCTCCATGATCCACTCGTTGATCGGTGCCGTGTGACTCTGGATCACGAAAGCGTCGCAGCCTCGCACGGACTCCTCGTAGCGGACGTAGATCTCGCCGTTGGCGAATTCGTAGGCCTCGGTGGGCACGATGGTTGTGCCGATGTTCTCGGCTACCGCTTCGGCGAGCGCCGGGTGGGCGCGCCCCGAAAAGATCATCAGATGACGTTTGGTCTTGCGGCGGACGGCCATTGCTCACTGCTCCCGAGGCGATAGGGAAGTCAGGGCCGGCACCTCGACGCCCGTCTCGACCCGGGTGTTGCGGATCTCGACGAAGGAGCCGATCGTGCTGTCGGCGCCGATCTCGGCGCCCGGGCGCAGATTCACCCACGGCCCGACCACGGCACCCGGGCCGACCACGGCGAGTTCGCCGTGCGTGCGGCATACCGTCGCTCCCTCGCCGACCTCCATATCGGTGAGCGTGGAATCCGGGCCGATCTGGCAGTCGGGCCCGATCGTGGTCGCTCCGAGCAATCGGGTGTTGGGGTGCACCTCGGTGTCGCGACCCACCGAGACCGCGGCGTCGATCCACGTGGTCGCCGGGTCGCGCACGATGGCTCCGGCGGCCATCAGCCGGGCGACGGTCCGCCGGTTGAGTTCAACGCCGACGCGGGCCAACTGCGACTTGTCGTTGACGCCTTCGGTCTGCCAGAGGTCATCGAGCCGGTATGCCGCGACCGAGCTTCCGCGCGCACGGACGGCGGCTACCACGTCCGTCAAGTACTTCTCACCCTGGGCATTGGCGGAGGTGAGTGCAGCCAGTGCCTCACGCAGGAGTCCGCCGTTGAATGCGTAGATGCCGGAGTTGATTTCATTGATGGCCAGCTCGTCGGCGCTTGCGTCCCGGTGCTCGACGATCCGCTCGACGCCGCCGTCGGCACCCCGCACGACCCGGCCGTAGCCGCTGGGATTCGGCACGATCGCGGTGACCACGGTGACGGCGCTGCCAGCACGTTCGTGAGTCTGGACCAACTCACGTAGCGTCTCGGCCTCCAGGAGTGGAACGTCGGCATACGTGACGACGACAACACCATCCAGATCGTCCGGTAGTGCCGCGAGACCGCACTCGACGGCCCGGCCGGTGCCCGGGGTCTCGTCCTGGTCCGCGATCAAGCAATCGGGGTCGCATTCGGCGATATGGGCGGCCACCAGATCACGCTGGTGCCGAACGACCACTTGCAGATGCACCGGGTCGATGCCACGAGCGGCGGTGATGGCGTGATGCACGAGGCTCCGGCCACCGATCGTGTGCAAAACCTTGGGGATGGACGAGCGCATCCGGGTGCCCTCTCCGGCGGCGAGGACGATGACGGCGGCCGGGCGCGATGTCGTCACGTTCCCCGATCCTACTTGCTGTGCAGCGACGCCCGTCTTCTTGAGCTTCCGGCGATTCTCCAACTGCCACTGCCCAGTGAGCGCGACCGTAGAGACCAGCATCTGGCCCTAGACCGTCATCACGCTATTGTGTGCATCCTAGGGCGGGTCACCGCCCGCGGTGACGCGATCCCCGGTTGGTCTGCTGGCAGGGCCCGCCTGACTTTGAATCAGGATTAGCGACGCTGGTTCGATTCCAGCCCGGGGAGCCGACCTCCCATATCGGGGCAGGTCAGACACGGCGAGAGCCCGCCGCTGGTTCCCGGGGGCGGGCTGTCATCGTCGAGCCCAATGACCTCGTGGCGCAGCCATCAAACCGACTACTGGCCGCTGTCGGCACGAGCCCAGTTTTCGATCGGCACAATGGCTTGCTGGCCGACAACGCCAGGCCCGAAATAGTCGAAGAAGATGCGCGTATCCGGAATCGCTTCCGGGTCCTCTGGCACGATCGGTGTCACGGTGAGCGCAACCGAGCCAATGCCGGCGCACCACACCTGCGTGCCCGTGTCCACGCAGTTCCAGTTGGCTTCGCTGGCCACCTCGACACTCACAGTGCCGCTAGTGATCGTGACCGACACGATGCCGACACCGGCGTCGGGAAGAGTCAGCGCAACATCGAACGGTTCGTCCCACGAACCCGCCTGCGGCACCGAGATCTCGGGTTTGGGCAAAGACGTGGTCGGCGAAGCAGTAGACGAAGACGTCGGCGAAGCAGTAGACGAAGGCGTCGGCGAAGACGTCGGGATCGGCGTTGCCGGATCGCGCAATAAGACCGCCTCGGTGGTGCGAGTGCCATCCGGTTCGACAACCGTGATCCGGAGCACGGAATCCGCCGCCAACGGCCGGGAAGCAGCCCTTTCCTGAGGAGACCCGCTCGGAGCAGTCGCTGTCACGGTCAATGACGCAGGCCCGGTGCCGAAACACTCGACGAGGCGGCTACCCGTCCCGCAGGTCCACTCGCCGACGTCAACAGCGACCGCGAGAGAACCGGGGGACAGGCTGAAGTCAGCGGGGAACAGCCCGAAGTCGCCGGGTAACAGCCTGTAGTCGCCGGGGTACAGCCTGAACTCGATCGACGCGTCACCACCGGAGGCCGGGCGGACCCCGACCGGGAAGGGCTGCCCCCAGTACGCCTCTGGGTCCACCGTAATGACCTGGACGGGTGTCACCGTGCTTGGGCGCGATGTCGAGCTGGGACTGGACGTCGACGTCCCGCTCGTAGGTGTCACCAGACCACCTGTTTCGGGAATCGTCACCCCAGGCCCCGCGCTGGCGCTCGATGACGAGGACCCCGTGGCCGAAGGTCTGGCCGGGCTCGTCGACCGGGTCGTCGTCGTGGAGCTGGGCCGCCCGGATGGTGCAGAGACTACCTGTGGGCCCGCTGGCGTGCTCACAGGATTCGACGTGACGCCAACACTGGCAGTTGGACCGCCGGTCGACTCCCCGGCGTCTGAACCAGCGGGGCCGTCCGGGGCAGGGGCCTCAGAGGGGGCAGGAGCGTCGGAGGGGGCAGGGGCGTCAGAGGGGGCAGGAGCGTCGGAGGGGACAGGAGCGTCGGAGGGGACAGGGGCGTCAGAGGAGGCAGTGGCGCTGGCTCCCGCGTCATCGGCAGCCGTCGAGCTTCCCGCTGCCACTGCGACTTCGTCGCGATCTCCGTCACCCATCCGATTCGGGCTGGCTACGTAGCCGACACCGAGCGCGACTCCGACGACCAACGCTGCGACTTTGGCAGCGAAACTGGCCGCTAGGCCACCAACCGCTTGGGTAGCTTTCAACTCTCCGCGAGGGACCTCCACTTGCGTCGATGCCGTTGCCGCAGAAACGAGGGCCCAGCCGGGGGCCGATGATGAAGCAGACAGCAAGATCAGCGGCACCATGAGAGCCGAGAGCGCCCGGTTGGCGTCGGTCATCTCGGAAGCCAACACCTGAGCGTGTCGACAGCCACGTAGATGGTCCTCGACCCGGGCCTTCTGACCGACGGGCAACTTGCCGCGCACGAAGCGACCCATGGACGAAAGCACCCAACGACACTCGTCGTCTTCGGCCCGGGCGATAGCGCGGTCAGCGTGTGCGTCCAGGTAGTTTGCTCGAAGGCTGTCACGGGCGCGTAAGGCAGTGACTCTGACCCCGTTGGCGCTCAAACCCAGCTGCCCGGCGACCTTTGCCGGAGAAGTGCCTTCGACAGCGGTGTGCCACAATACGCGCTGGTCACGCTCAGGCAGCCGGCCGAAAGCAGCGCGAACGAGCTCGTAGTCGACCGAAGAGGTCACGTCGAACGCCTCGACCGTCGGAACCGCAGCTTCCAAGCTCGCGTCTTCGGTTGGCACAACGCGCAACTCGGTGCGGGCATGATCGACAGCAACGGTCTTGACGGTGGAGAGGAAGTAGGAGCGGAAGTTGGTCGTCGGCCCTTTGCCGGCGACGATCAGTGAGTAGACCCGAGTGCTGGCTTCGGCAACGACGTCTTCTGCTGGGGTACGGCCTCGATGGCGATGAGCCACCGCATATGCTGCGGGCAGGTGGCGCCGCCACAACTCCGCGTATGCGTCCGCATCCCCGTCACGCACCATGCCGAGCAGCATGGCGTCGTCGGTGTCGACCAACTCTTGTCCCCAGATGCCAGCCGATGCAGACAACGCACTCTCCTAGATAGTTGTGACCAGTCTGCGTTGTGACTAGTCTGCCTCCGCCGCGCTGATGACGCCATCCAAGGTGGAGAAGTGCGGGGGAAATAGGTACGTTCGGATGGTGTTGGCCAGCGGAACCCACGACAGCTCAGGGAGCTCCTCGGGCGATGACGTCGACCGGATCGTATCAGCGTGGGGCCGCGAACGCCCAGACTTGGACTTGACACCTCTACACGTCCTGTCGCGAATATCCCGGCTTGCCCGGCGACTCGACCTCGCCCGGGGCTCCGCCTTCGCCGGGCACCACCTAGAAGGCTGGGAATTCGACGTGTTGTCGGCACTGCGCCGGGCCGGTGCCCCTTACCACTTGTCACCCGGACAACTCGTCACTGAGACGTTGGTCACCTCCGGCACTATGACCAACCGGGTGCAGCGACTCGAGCAGCGCGGGCTGGTCCGCCGCACCCCCGACCCCATCGACCGCAGAGGCGTGATCGTTGCGCTGACCGAGGCCGGGCAGAGACTCGTCGATGCTGCATTGGCCGACCTGCTCGCCTACGAACACAGCCTGCTCGACCAACTCAGCGCCGCAGAGCGCGACAGCTTGGCCGGGCTACTACGGCGAATCAGCAGCCCGATGGAATCCTGACAACCTCGACCCGACGGCCGATAGCCGGTTCGACTGCTGAAGGCGTCGGCGTAACACGTCCCTGTCGATGTCGCGACTCAGACCTCGAGGAACTCGAGCCGGTTGCCCACCGGGTCGTCGGTGTGGAACCGCCGCACCTGCGGAATCGAGTCGTCCCACCGCACCTCGCAACCGGCGTCCGAGAGTCGGGCTGCCACCTCGTCGAGATCACTCACGCCGAAGGCCGGATGCGCTTTGCGGGCCGGCCGGAAGTCGGCCTCGACCCCGATGTGCACGGCGACCGCGCCACTGCGGAACCAGCAGCCACCACGGCGGGCAAGTGCAGGTGGTTTGGGTTCCTCGGTCATCCCGAGCAGCCCGGCGAAGAAACCCCGCATGAGGTCCTCGGAGCCGACCGGACCGGAGAGCTGCACGTGATCGATGCGCTCAAGGCGTGGCATGACCCGACTGTATCTTGACAGCGAGCTCTCTGCGGGGTGACAACGCGCCGCCATCTGGGGCAGGGCGCTCCGAGAACGGGGCGAATCCGCCGAACCGGATCGTCTGCGACGAACACGACCCGGCCGGTCAGTCGACGGATTCGGCCAGCTCCAGCCAACGCTCCTCCAACTGCGCCACTTCGGCCTCCAACCCACGCAATTCGTCGGTAAGCCGCTGCATCCCTTCGTAGTCGCTCTGGTCGTGCTCGGCCATGCGCTGATGCAGCGTCTCGATGCTGCTCAACACCTTCTCCAGCCGACGTTCGAGCGCGCCGACCTCCTTCCGGGCCGCTCGACGCTCCGCACCTGAGGTCGCCGACGCTTCCTTGGGCTCGGCAGTTGCGATCGCAAGATCAGGCCGGCCGGTCCGCGTGCTCACCCGCTCCTGGCACAGCCGCAGGTACTCGTCGATGCCGCCCGGCAGGTGCCGCAGCCGGCCGTCCATAACGGCGTACTGGTGGTCTGTGACGCGTTCCAGCAGGTAGCGGTCATGGGAGATGACGAGAAGCGTTCCTGGCCAAGTGTCGAGCAGGTCCTCCACCGCGGTGAGCATGTCGGTGTCGAGGTCGTTGGTGGGCTCGTCCAGGGCCACAAGATTGGGCTCGTCCAGCAGGAGCATGAGCAGTTGCAGGCGCCGCTTCTGGCCGCCGGAAAGCTCGTCGACCCTGGCCGACAGGTGCTCGCGGGCGAAGCCGAGCCGTTCCAGCAACTGCGCCGGAGTCAAGTCTCTGCCGTCGATGGGGAACGTGGTCTTGGTCCGGGCGAGCACCTCCCGCACCCGGTCACCGCCGATGTCGGCGAGCTGGGAGAACTGCTGATCAAGCATCCCGATCCGCACCGTCTTGCCCGTCGTCACCCGCCCCGAGGTCGGCGCGAGCGTCCCGCAGATCAGCCCGAGCAGAGTCGACTTGCCCGCCCCGTTCGCGCCGAGAATCCCGGCGCGCTCACCCGGTCCGATCCGCCAGGTCACGTCCCGCAGGACTTCATGGTCCCCGAAGCGCACCCCCGCACCCTCCAGGTCCACCACCTTCTTGCCCAGGCGAGCGACCGCGAGGCGCTGCAACTCGATCGGGTTCCGCACCGGCGGCACGTCGTCGACGAGCTGGTTCGCCGCGTCGATGCGGAACTTCGGCTTCGACGTCCGGGCCGGGGCACCGCGGCGCAGCCAGGCCAGCTCCTTGCGCATCAGGTTCTGCCGCTTGGACTCCGCAGCTGCAGCCATCCGGTCGCGCTCGACGCGCTGGAGCACATAGGAGGCGTAGCCGCCCTCGAACGGCTCCACGATCCCGTCGTGGACTTCCCAGGTCTCGGTGCACACCTCGTCCAAGAACCAGCGGTCGTGAGTCACCACGAGCAACCCGCCTGCGTTCTTCGCCCACCGGGTCCGCAGATGCCCGGCCAACCAGGCGATGCCCTCGACGTCCAAGTGGTTCGTCGGCTCGTCCAAGGCGATCAGATCCCACTCGCCCACAAGCAGCGCCGCGAGGCCGACCCGACGGCGTTGCCCTCCGCTCAGGGTGCCGATCTGCGCCTGCCAGTCGATGTCGGCGACCAGACCGCCGATCACGTCACGGATCGCCGGATTGCTCGCCCACTCGTGCTCCGGCGCATCCCCGACGATCGCTCGGCCCACGCGCTCGGCAAGGTCCAGGTCGTCGGCCTGGCCGAGCATCCCGCACCGGACCCCGCCCCGTCGAGTGACCCGACCCGCCTGAGGCTCGACCCGGCCCGCAAGAAGCCCCAGCAGACTCGACTTGCCATCGCCGTTGCGGCCTACGATGCCGATCCGGTCGCCCTCCTCGATCCCCAGCGTGACCGAATCGAAGACGACCCTGGTCGGATACTCCAAGTGCAGCCCCTCGGCCCCCAGCAGATGCGGCGCCATCAGCGCGTCCCGACTGGCGCTGCACAACGCGACCCGGCACCCGTTCCCACCTGCCGTGCGGGCACGCCGCACCGGCTCCGGCCTCGTGACCCAGCCAGGCGACGGCGGTAGGAGAAGGACGGACAATCAATACGCGCTACTCCCATATCGGCGGATCGTCCCGCCTAGTCCCGAGTCGGTGTCGCCACGACGTGCGCACCAGAGACCGGGCCCCTGGCGCGTTTGGTTTCCGGGGCCACCCCGGAGGCAGCCAGCGCGACACACAGGTCGAGAGCATGCTCGGATGACCGGGTAAGGAAAGCGACCGTCGGGCCGGATCCACTGACGATGCCACCCAAGGCGCCGAAATCCAGACCAGCCGACAGCACCGTCGCCAGCTCGGGACGCAACGATACGGCTGCATCTTGGAGGTCATTCGACAAGACAGCGGCCAACGCCTCGGCATCGCCTCCGCGCAGTGCGGTCATCAGCTCGGCCGTTGGGGTCAGCGACTCGCTGGCCTGATCGAGCCGGTCGTATTCGGCGTAGACGTCGGCTGTCGCGAGACCCTCGGTGCTCGTGGCCAGCACCCAGTGGAACGTGCCCTGGGCTAGCACCGGCGCCAGGCGCTCACCACGCCCCGATCCGATGGCGACTCCCCCGGCCAGCACGAACGGCACGTCGCTGCCCAACTCGGCGGCCAGCTCGGAGAGCTCTTCCCGCTCGAGGCGCAGACCCCAGAGGTGATCACAGGCCAGCAATGCCGCCGCCGCGTCCGCCGATCCACCGGCGAGACCACCAGCTACCGGAATGTCCTTGTCGATGCGGATGCGGACCTGCGGATCGGTCACCTGCGCATGCCGGGCCAACAGGCGAGCCGCCCGCAAAGCCAGGTTGTCGATGCCGGCCGGCACGTCGGTGGCATACGGACCCGTTGTCGCGACCTCCCACGTCTCAGCCTGCGACACCGTGACTTCGTCGTACAGGCCCACAGCCATGAACACCGTCGACAGTTCGTGAAAGCCGTCGGCGCGTCGAGGTCCGACCTTGAGCTCACAGTTGACCTTGGCCCCGACGCGCACGGTCACTGACCGTGGCGGACTCGCACCGATGGTCATTCCTCCACCTTATGGCGTGTCGAGCACCGGCGTGTTGCGGCAATCGTGGCGAAGGTCTCGATCGGCACCGCCTCCCCGCGGATGGTGTGGTCGACCCCGGCGTCGCGGAGCACCGCCTCGGCCTGATCCCGGCCCCCGGCCCAATCGGCCAATGCGACCCGCAAGGTCTTGCGTCGTTGCGCGAAAGCCGCGTCGATGACCGCGAAGACCTCGCGACGACATACCTGGTCGACGGGTGGGTCGCGTCGAGCCAGTGCGACTAGGCCGGACTCGACATGGGGCACCGGCCAGAAGACACGCCGAGGCACCGTCCCAACGAACCGGGCAGCGGCATACCAGGCGATCTTGGCGCTCGGCGCTCCGTAGTCCTTGGTGCCCGGCGTGGCGGCCATCCGACGCGCCACTTCCCACTGCACCATGACCAGGACGCGGGTGATGGACGGGAAGCGTTCGAGCAAGGTCAGCACGACCGGGACGCTGACGTTGTAGGGCAGATTGGCCACTAGTGCTGACGGCGGGTCGCCGGCCACTTCGGTGATCCGGAGTGCGTCGCCCGTGACGACACGCAGTCTGTCCGTATGCCGTGGGGCACGATCCGCGATCGTCTCCGGTAGAGCCGCGGCCAAGACCGGATCGATCTCGACTGCTGTGACCCGGGTGCCGGCGGCCAGCAGCGCCAGAGTGAGCGATCCGAGCCCGGGCCCGACCTCGAGCACTGTCTCCGTCGGCGTGACCTCGGCCAGTCGCACGATCCGTCGACACGTGTTGGCGTCGACGACGAAGTTCTGTCCCCGCGCCTTCGTGGGGCGCACCTGCCATCGAGCGGCCAACTCACGGATATCCGACGCTCCCAACAGCTGCACCCGACCGCGCTCACCGGATGACGAACCGGCCTGATCACTCACCTGGCCAGACTAGGACGACGCTGCGGCCATGGCACTTGTGGCATTCACGGCACTGATGGCACCGCATCCCGTATCCCTGCGTGGCGCTCTGTTCTCCAGGTGGCCTCGATCAGGCCGGGGCCGGCGACCTCACGCGGCCCAGGCACATCCCCAGGGCTGCAGACCACGGCGCGCGTAGAGCCGGTTGGCGACGGTGATCTGCTCCGCACGGGAGGCCAGATCAGCGCGGCGTGCGAAGTCGTCACCGCCCACGCTGAGCCAGGTCGCGTAGTTGAACTGCAGCCCGCCGTAGTAGCCGTTCCCGGTGTTGATGTTCCAACGGCCGCCGGACTCGCACTTGGCGATCCGATCCCACATTGCGGACCGAGCCAAGTTGAGGCCGGCACCCGACGAACCGCCAGTCTGGCCGGACGAAGCGGGCTTGGACGACGAACTGGGCTTGGACGACGAACTGGGCTTGGACGACGAGCTGGACTTGGCAGCCGGAGCCGGGGCTTTCGTGCCCACCCGCACGACTTTGGTGATCGGAGCTTTGGTGACCTCGCTGGCGGTCTCGGTGCGGCTCTCGAGCTGGCCGTCGACCCAGATCTCCGCATAGGTTATGACCCGCTCACCGGCCACACCTGCCGTCTTGGTGCGCGTCTTGCCCTTCGCGAGCCTGGCGTCGTTTTCCTTGACCGTCTTGAAGGGGACAGCCGCCGTCTCCTGCGTGGTGCGCTGCTCGACACGCTGCACGGTGACCGCCAGACCGTCAGTGACCTCTGTCGCCGCCTCCGGTGTGACACGGTCGAGTGGGCCGAGAGTGATCTCGAGTTCGGTGAGCAGGTCACCGACCGTGGGAGCGTGCGAAGCCTCCTCGCGGGTCGTGCCATCGGCGACCACGGTCACCGGGTGCGGATTGGTCACGACGAGCTCGAGACCCTCGCGGCCCAGCCCGGACGAGCGGGAAACCGACATCAGCGCACCGGCGGCGGTGTGGATGCCGAGTTCGTCGAGGGCATCGTCCACGGTCATCTGCGTGGTCCAGTATTCGCTGCGCTCACCGTCGACGGTCACGACGAGTTTGCGCCCGTAGTGCACCGCGATCGCCGAACCGTCCTCGATCGGCGCGTCAGCAGCCGGCACGACGAGGTCGTGCTCGCTGAGGGTGATCCCTTCCTTGGCCAGGGCGTCGGCCACAGTGCTGCCGAAAACGTGCATGGCCATCGACTCGCCGTCGACGGAGAGCTCGATGGCCTTGTCATAAACAGTGGCGCCGTAGCCACCGGCGGCAACGACGGCCACCGCACCGACGGCAACGAGACGGCTGACGAGAGAGGAAAACACGATGCTCCAACTGTCGAGGGATCCGGGTCGGCCAGTCGTGGCGCCCTGCCAGCATGGCCATCGGATTACGTCGGTGGCCAGTGGCGTGCCAAGGCTCGCGTCCTCGATGGCCCCGGCAGCAGGCGCCGGAGAGCTGAGCCTCCCGGCGATCAGTGGTCCACAGTGCCTGGTCGATCCGAAAAGGTCAAATTTTGATAACGACCACTGTGTCGGGTGTGACCAATATGACGAATGCGCTAAGGCTGCTCTGCCACAGAGCTCAGCCCCAAGGCCGGTAGATCCTCGCCACGGTCTCATCGATCGCCTGACAGAGATCCGGTGCGGGCACCCCGAGCACGCCGGCCATCGACCGCACCGTCGTCGGGATCAGATAGGAGGCACTCGGGTGACCCCGCCACGGGTGCGGTGCCAGGAACGGTGCATCGGTCTCGACGAGCACTCGCTCCAGTGGCGTCACCGAAAGCGCCTCACGCAGCCCGGACGAGTTGGCGAAGGTCACCACCCCGGCATACGAGAGGTAGAACCCCCGATCGAGGCATTGTTCCGCGAAGTGCGCGTCACCGGAGAAACAGTGCAGCACGACGTGCTCGGGAGCCCCTTGCTCGTCGAGCACCCGCAACACGTCGTCGTGAGCATCCCGATCATGGATCTGCAGGACCAACCCGTGCCGCTTGGCTAGGTCGATATGCCAGCGGAAAGACGCTTCCTGGGCGGGCCGTCCCGACTCTTCGGTGCGGAAGTAGTCCAACCCGGTCTCGCCGACGGCAACCACTTTGGGATGGGCGACCGCGGCTTCGACGACGTCGTATGCCGCGGCCAGCTCGCCGCGTGCGTGCAGGCGGGCCGCATCGTTGGGATGGATCGCTACCGCAGCGGCCACCTCCGGGTGGGGGTCGATGACGTCTTCGACCCGCCGAATACTCTCGACATCGCAGGCCACGTGGATGATTCGCTGCACCCCAACGGCTTTCGCTGCCGCCACCGCATCCGCGACCGCGAAGGGGCGGTCACCGTGGCGGGTCATGTCGAGATGGGCGTGATTGTCGACCACAGGCACCGGCAGCGGCTCGGGTGCAGGCGGCAAACTCGTGCGATCCTTCGACGACGTCGATGCCCCGGCCACGGTGCCGCGTCGTCCTGCCACGCCGGTCACTGCTGCCCGCGGAGCAGCTCGAGCTCCTCGTCGACGACCGAGGGGTCGAGCTTGACGAAGACCGGCGTCGGTGGCCCGATCGGTGTGCCGACCACGACCGGCCGGGACTCCCACCGTGGAGTCGAGCCGTAGTCACCCATGATGACCGGATATGCCGGTCCGCCGTCGAGATCCTCGACCTCGCGCAGCTCGGGCATCGGCACGAAGTCGCCCGTGCCGCCGAGCACCCGGTGCACCCGGTTGGCCGCATGCGGAAGGAAAGGCGCGCTCATCGTGTTGAGGTCGGTCACCGCTTGGGCAAGCACGTGCAGCACGGTGGCCAGCCGCTCACGCTGCTCGGGCGCCTTGAGCTTGTAGGGCTCGGTGCGCGAGATATAGGCGTTGGTCTCGCCGGCGAGCCGCATGACCTCACCGATGCCGGCCTTGAAGCGCTGGCGTTCGATGTGCCCACCGACCGTGGCGAAGCCTGACCGGATGGCCGACAACAACGCCTCGTCATCGGGCTCCAGCGCTGCGGCAGAAGGGATCTCACCGAACTGCTTGGCGATCATCGACGCCGTCCGGTTGACCAGATTGCCCCACCCGGCCACCAGCTCGGAGTTGTTGCGTTGCACGAACTCAGCCCAGGTGAAGTCGCTGTCCTGGCTCTCCGGGCCCGCGGCGCAGATGTAGTAGCGCAGCGGGTCGGGGCCGTATCGCTCCAGCACGTGGCGGACGTAGATGACGTGTCCTCGGCTTGTCGAGAGCTGCTTGCCCTCCATCGTCATGAACTCGCTGGCCACCACTTCGGTGGGCAGATTGAGCACCCCGAAAGCGGTGCCGGGCTGACCTCCCTTGGCGCCGTGCCCGGCATACCCGAGCAATTCGGCAGGCCAGATCTGGGAGTGGAAGGTGATGTTGTCCTTGCCCTGGAAGTAGTAGGAGCGGGCCTCAGGATCGTTCCACCACGTCCGCCAGGCATCAGGATCGCCGGTGCGACGGGCGTATTCGATCGAAGCCGACAGATAGCCGATGACCGCATCGAACCAAACGTAGAGCCTCTTGTTCGGGTTCTCCTGCCAACCCGGCAGCGGCACTGGGATACCCCAGTCGATGTCACGGGTCATCGGCCGGGGCTGGACCCCGTCGAGGATGTTCTTGGAGAAACGGATCACGTTGGGGCGCCACAAACCACTGGCTTCACGCTCGTCGAGCCAGGCGCGCAGCGCGTCGGACAGGGCCGGAAGATCGAGGAAGAAGTGACTCGTCTCTTCGAATCTCGGAATCTCGCCGTTGACCTTGCTCCGAGGGCCGATGAGCTCGACCGGGTCGAGCTGACGGCCGCAGTCGTCGCATTGGTCGCCGCGAGCCTCGAGGTAGCCGCAGTGTGGACAGGTGCCCTCGATATAGCGATCAGGCAGAGTGCGGCCGGTCGACGGGCTGATCGCCACGAGTTGGGCCAGCTCGATCATGTAGCCGTTGGCATGGTTGCCACGGAAAAGCTCCTGCGCGACGGCGTAGTGGTTGCGGGTCGTCGTACGCGTGAACAGGTCGTAGGCGAGCCCGAGCCCGACGAGATCCTCGGCGATCACCCGGTTGAACCGGTCAGCGAGCTCGCGGGCGGTCACCCCCTCTTTCTCGGCCTGCACGAGGATGGGGGTCCCATGCTCGTCGGTTCCCGACACCATGAGCACGTCGTGCCCAGCCATCCGCATGTAGCGGCTGAAGACGTCGGACGGCACCCCGAATCCAGCAACGTGACCGATATGACGCGGGCCGTTCGCATACGGCCAGGCGACGGCTGAGACAACCTTGCTCATGAACGACGATCCTAGTGAGCCCCCGCGACACCGCGCTGTCCGCCGACCCTCGGCCCTGGTGACCGTCAGGACACCAGGGATTCCCGACAACGCCGGGATCAACCGACCCCGCAGCAGGGCGCCTACCCGGGCTCAGGACAATGGAGGTATGGCAGATCTGCGGGAGACCGTGCACATCGACGCCCCGGCCGACCTCGTCTACGATCTCATCGCTGACTTGCCACGGATGGGTGAATGGTCGCCGGAGTGCGAACGAGTGAGCTGGCGTAGTGGTGTGACAGCGCCCGCCCCCCGGGCCCGCTTCGTCGGGGTCAACCGGGCCGGCATCCTGCGCTGGGTGACCTTCGGGGTGATCGAGACAGCTGTCCCGGGCCGGCAGCTCGTCTTCCGGATCTATATCGGCCCCACGAACATCTCGCGCTGGGAGTATGACGTCGCCCCGGACGACGACGGCTGCGGCTGCACCGTCACCGAGCAGTGGACCGACCTGCGTGGGGCCCCTGCGCGGTTTCTGTCCAACCGGATGGTCTCCGACCGGGTGGGCCGCAATCGACGCGGCATCCAACAGACCCTCGCCGCCCTCAAACGGGCCGCCGAGCACCACTAGCGTCCGGCGCTCGCGAGGTGTCGGCGCGTCGGACAGCGGCGTCGTAGAGCGACTTCCGCGAAATCCCGGTGTCGAGCGCCACCTCGGCGCACACATCCTTGAGTCGCTCCCCGGCGGCGGCGCGCTCGCGAATACCCGCGACGACATCGGCTAGCTCCGCCGCAGTTCGGCTCGCAGTGGCCGAGGAACCGGCAACGACAACCGTGATCTC
The DNA here is from genome assembly GCA_002748155.1 of Actinomycetales bacterium. Taxonomy (GTDB): domain Bacteria; phylum Actinomycetota; class Actinomycetes; order Actinomycetales; family Dermatophilaceae; genus Phosphoribacter. The sequence continues at coordinate 93,906 of PDRO01000002.1, forward strand.
GCCCTTGACGCCCGCCCCCGCCCACTCCGTCAGCTCGCCCAGGCTCGCGCGGCGGACCTCCTCCCAGGTCTTGGTCAGCTCGCGGCAGACCGCAGCCGGTCGATCCGGACCGAACACCTCGGCGAGCGCCGCCAGCGTCTGAGCCAGGCGGTGCGGGGCCTCGAAGAAGACCATGGTGCGCCGCTCATCGGCCAAGGCGGCCAAGGCGTGAGCCCGTTCGCCGGCACGACGTGGCAGGAATCCTTCGAAACAAAACCGGTCGACCGGCAGACCGCTGAGCGCCAGCGCCGTGAGCACCGCCGAGGGACCGGGCACGGCAGTGACCGGGATTCCGTCGGCCGCTGCGGCAGCAACGAGCCGGAATCCGGGATCGGACACCGACGGCATGCCGGCGTCGGCGACTAGGACGATCCGGTCGCCGTCCCGCAACCGATCCAGCAGCTCGCCGGTGCGAGACGCCTCGTTGTGCTCGTGATAGCTCAGCACGGTCCCCTCCGGGCTGATCCGGAGCGCGTTGCACAGTCGTCGCAGCCGACGGGTGTCCTCGGCCGCGATGACATCGGCTCCGGCCAGTTCGTCCGCGAGCCGGGAAGAGGCGTCGTGGACATCCCCGATCGGTGTTGCAGCCAGCACGAGCGTCCCGGAGGTCATGCGGCATTCTCTCAGCGGTCCCATGGCGCAGCCCGTTCACCGCCGACGTGCACCGCCTATCGTGGCCTCCGTGAGCAGCCCGGTCGACGACGCGATGACTAGTGCTCGCGCCCTCGGGCCCCGCGACCCGAGGTCGGGTGGCCTACGGGCCGGCTTGCATATCGAGATCCTCGTCGTGCTCGGAGTGTCGCTGGGCGCGTCGGCGATCTGGTCGATCCTGCGGATCGTCGAACGGTTGACCCGCGCCGTGCCACTGGGCCAGCAGACCAGCTCGCTGAACACCTCGGTCACACCCGAACGTCCCTGGCTCGATCTGGCCTATCAGCTGGTCGGCATCTCCCTGGCGCTGATCCCGGTCGCACTGGCGCTCTATCTGCTCGCTCGGGTCGCTCCCCCACAACCGGCCATCTCATCCTCGCGCATGCTCGGCCTCGACCTTCGTCGGCCCCGGATCGATGTCGGCGGTGGGATCCTGCTCGCTGCGGTCATCGGCATCCCGGGTCTCGGCTTGTATGCCGCCGCCAAGGCCTTCGGTTTCAACACCCAGGTGGCAGCCGCCAACCTAACCGCGACATGGTGGACCGTGCCGGTGCTCGTGCTCGCGGCACTGCAGAACGCCCTGCTCGAAGAAGTGATCGTCGTCGGCTACCTGCTCACCCGGCTGGAGCAGGCCGGCTGGCGCATGCCGGTGGCCATCGCAGCCTCGTCGATCGTGCGTGGCACCTATCACCTGTATCAGGGTTTCGGTGGTTTCGTCGGCAATCTGGTCATGGGGGTGGTGTTCGCCTGGGTGTGGCGACGCACCCGCCGGGTCGGCCCGCTCGTCATCGCGCACACCCTGATCGACATCGTCGCCTTTCTCGGCTACACGCTGCTCAAAGACCGCCTGACCTGGTTGTGAGCCTGCCGGGAAGGCCAGGTTCGGGGCCAAGTGCGGGGGCCGTCAGCATGGAGGTAGCGAAAGTCCGGGGGCCCGGGGGCGACAACGGGACCGTCGGACAGCGCTGGTCGCACGCCGATCAAGTCTGATCCAACTCGGGCTCGTAGGCCCGCGGGTCTTCCAACGGTTCGAGATGGGTATCGACACAGATCCCGTCGAAGAGCTCGCTGAACCGGGTCTCGATCTCTTCGAGCAGGTCGTGCCCGCGTTGCACGGTCCACTTGCCGGGCACGAGCACGTCCATGGCGAGATGAATCTGGTGTCCGACCACGCGGGCTCGCACTCGATGGATCAGCACGTCCGGGGAGCTGAACTCGTCGAGCACTCGCCGAATCCGAGCCTGGTCCTGATCGCTCGGCGCGTGGTCCATGAACCCGTCGATCGACTGGCGCACCAGGTGCACACCGGTGCGGATGATGTTCACCCCGACGAGGAATGCGACCACTGGGTCGAGTCGTTGGAGATCGGTGGCGGCGACGAGCGCGACTCCGAGCACGATCCCGGCAGAGGTCCACACATCGGTCAATAGATGCTTGCCGTCGGCGACGAGGGTGATCGAGCGATGTCGACGCCCTGCCCGCAGCAACACCACCCCGACGATCCCATTCACCGCCGAAGCGACGATCGACACCCCCAAGCCGATCCCGACGTTCACCAACGGCAGGGGGTGCAGGAACCGCACTACCGCCGTCCAGACGATGACCAGCGCCGCGACGAGGATCATCACCCCTTCGATCGCCGCAGCGAAATACTCGGCCTTGGCGTGCCCGAACTGGTGTTGCTCGTCGGCGGGCTGGGCGGCCACCCGCAGGACGATAAGTGCGACGAACGCCGCCACGAGGTTGACCACCGACTCCGCCGCATCCGAGAGCAGCCCGACCGAACCGGTGAGCAGGTATGCCGTGAACTTGAGTGAGATGGTGGCCACCGCCGCCGCGACCGACAGCCAGGCGAAACGGACCAATCTGTGTCGCGCCGGCGGCATACCCGCATCCTGCCATCACGAGAATCCACCGGCGCTGATCGAGCACACACGGGCGCGGCAGCATCCGCGGCATACCATGTGCCCGATGACCTCCCCGGCCCCGGCGCTCCCCGACGCCGCACGCGAGCGCACCGTCTCGAGAGAATCGGGTGCGCCGCGCCAGCGAGCAGGCGAGCAGGCATTGCGTGTCAAGCTCCTGGGCCAGCCGCCGACCCAGCCACTGCTCGGCTGGCTGGGGCCTGTGCTGGCCGCACTGTTCGGGGGCGTGCTTCGATTCTGGGATCTGTCCCGCCCGCACCAGCTGGTCTTCGACGAGACGTACTACGTCAAGCAGGCGTGGTCGATGTTGCAGTTCGGCGTCGAGATGAGGAACACGGACAAGTACGGGGAGGAGATCGACACAGCGTTCACCCACGGCACGCTCGACGTGTTCGACCCGACACTGGGCGACCTGGCGGTGCACGGGCCGGTCGGCAAGTGGGTGATCGCCGGCGGGATGGAGATCTTCGGGCCGGAGAGCTCGTTCGGGTGGCGTTTCGCGGTGTGTCTGCTCGGAACCGTGTCGATCCTCATGGTGGGCCGGATCGCTCGGCGTCTGTTCTCCTCGTCGGTGCTGGGAACCCTGGCCGCGCTGCTGTTGGCCGTCGAGGGCCACCACTACGTCCACTCACGCACCAGCCTGCTCGACATGAGCGTGATGTTCTTCGCGCTATGCGCTTTCGGGGCGCTGCTACTGGACCGGGACCGCTCGCGGGGCATCCTTGCCCGGAAGATGCAGCACCGCGTTGAGCACGGTCCGAATTGGTTGGGACCGTGGCTGGGGTGGCGGCCCTGGCGGTGGGTGGCCGGCATCAGCCTCGGGTTGTGCGCCGGCACCAAGTGGTCGGGCTTGTATTTCCTCGTCGTCTTCGGGCTGATGACGGTCTTCTGGGACATGGCCGCCCGACGGGCGGTCGGGCTGCGCCGCCCCCGGCTCTCGGCCCAGCTCCGCGACGGCATACCGGCGTTTTTCGTCATCGTCGGCACGACCGCAGTCACCTACGTGCTCAGCTGGTGGGGCTGGTTCGTCAGCTCGCACGGCTACAACCGCGGTTGGGCAGCCGATCACCCCGCAGAAGGCATGTGGGCGCGCGTGCCCGGCGCAGCACGTGAATGGTGGCATCTGCATGCCGAGATCCTCAACTTCCATCGAGGCTTGGCGACCCCACACAGCTATCAATCGGATCCATGGTCGTGGATCGTCATGGGCCGGCCGACGTCCTTCTTCGCCGAGTATCCGAAGCTCGGTGAAGACGGGTGCACAGTTGATTTGTGCGCCAAGGTCATCACCCCGATCGGCACTCCGACGATCTGGTGGGCTGCGGCTGCCGCGATCGTCGTGCTCACCTTCAGGTGGCTGCTCGCCCGGGATTGGCGGGCCGGTGCGATCCTTGCTGGGTATGCCGGGGGTTACTTTCCGTGGTTCCTGCTCGGAGAGCGGACGATCTATCAGTTCTACGCGGTGTCGTTCGTGCCCTGGGTGGTGCTGTCGGTGACCTACCTCGCCGGGCTAGCTTTCGGAAGACCCACCGCGTCACCACGACGACGAGCTCTGGGAGCCGCTGCTGTCGGTGGATACGTCACGATCACCGTGGTGATCTTCGCCTGGTTCCTGCCGGTTTATACCGCCCAGGTCGTACCGCATCACACGTGGTGGCTGCACATGTGGTTCCCCTCCTGGGTGTAGCCCAGCCGACGACTGAGCCATGATGAACACATGACTCCGCCGGGGTGCAGTGACGCAGCCGCGATCGCCGGTTCCACCTGGCTCGCTCGTGCTCCCCGCCGCGCACACGTGACGACCTGGTTGTCCGCCCGTGCCCGGGCTGGGCTGTGGTCGGCGCTCGTGGTGTGCGCTCTGATCGGCACCGCCGCTTGCGAGCCCCCGACCGCCGACCCACCAATGACGTCGAGCCCGACGAGCTCGCCAGGGTTGCCGTCGCCCAGCCCGACCGTCACCACTAGCGCGGACCCGTTGCCGGCCGGCCGCAGCGACCACGCGCTCCTCGTCGACGACCGGATCCGGATCTACCGGGTCTACCGACCCGCAACACTGACCGAGCCTGCACCACTGGTGGTCGTGCTGGCAGACAGCCTCACCACCTTGGCACCCACGGACTCGGACTTCGGGTGGAACGCGTTGGCCGAACGTGAGGGTTTCGTCGTCATGTATCCGCAGCCGATCGAAGGCGGCTGGAACGTCGGCGACGACTGTTGCGGATCAGCGCCGGCACTCGAGATCGACGACGTCGACTACGTCGGTGCGGCTGTCGACGATCTGGGGCGTCTCGTGTCGCTGAATGACGAACGCCGGTATGCCACCGGGCTGGGTACGGGCGGCATGATGGCCTACCGGCTGGCGTGCGATACGACGATCTTCGCCGCGATCGGACCTGTCGGTGCGACCCAGCTGGGTTCTTGCCCAAACCCAGCACCGGTATCGGTCATCCATGTGCACGGCAGCGACGACGAGCTCGTGCCGGTCGACGGTGTCTCCGACCTGAGTGTCATCTCGGTGCTCGGCCCTCCCGTTGCCGACGTGCTGCAGACCTGGCGGCAGATCGACCGATGCGGCGGGAAGATCGAGCGCACCGTCGGCCCCGTCACCTGGACCGAAACCCCCTGCCCCAACGGTCGATCCGTCGTGCTGGGCCTTGTCGACGGTGCTGGCCACGAGTGGCCGCACCGTGAGCCGCAGACCCCGGAACCGTGGGACGAGTCGACCCCGACCACGAGCCCCCGGCCCGGACTGCCAACGCCATCCGTCTCGAGTCCCCAGCCACGTGAGCGCCCCGGCCCGAGCAGCCCCGGCTTCGACACCACGACAGAGCTCTGGGAGTTCTTCACCCGGCTCGGGCACGGCAACCCGATGCCGACCGCGACGGCCACCCCAGACCCGGCGTCGGCACAAGAAGGAGACCTGGCATCACAAGAGGGAGACCTGGCATCGATCGCGCCAGCCGGATCACCATCGGACCGGCCTCCCCGGTAGCCGGCAGTCTCTGCGACCGGATGCATCGAGTGTTAGAGTGAACGACGCACTTCGGGGCTGTGGCGCAGTTGGTAGCGCGTCTCGTTCGCAATGAGAAGGCCAGGGGTTCGAGTCCCCTCAGCTCCACGCACAAGGAAGGTCCTCGGCCGCAACGCTGTCGCCGTTGCTGTGGCCATGAGCCCCCGATGACGGGCTCGACACCCCAACGCTCCACCCCAATGACCGGAGCCAGTGCGATCCAAGCCTGTCCGAATCTCCCACCCGGGACTACCGACACTAGGTCTTGACCCGGACCGTCAAATACCCTGCGGAAAGCGCGGTATTCCGTCTGGCATCAGGACTCATCGAGGCGTCACCTTGACGGGGCGAGAAGCATTTTTTGTGCCCACCTATCGCCCGGCCGACGCCTAATGGTATATTGTGCCGCAGCACGATCGTGCGCGCTTCAATGGAGAAGAGGAGTTCCCATGAGTGAAGTTGCTTCAGCGGGCCAAGTGTCGCTGATAGCTCCACTGACCGGCATCATGATGCCCATCGAGCAAGTACCCGACCCAGTATTCGCCAAGAAAATGGTGGGCGAAGGGTTCTCGATCGATCCCCTGAACGGTCATCTAGTGTCACCGATCGCAGGGGAAGTCGTCGATCTTCAGCCTTCCGGGCACGCCATCACCATCCGCTCCGGCGAGGGCCTGGAAGTACTGATCCACATTGGCCTCGACACCGTCAAGATGCAAGGCGAAGGCTTCGAAACGAAAGTCAAAGAAGGGGAGACCCTCGACGTCGGTCAGAGCCTTATCGACTTTGATCTGGACTTCATCGCCAATAATGCTAAGAGCCTCCTCACCCAGGTGGTCGTCACTAATTCCGAGCGAATTGCAAACGTGACCCCGGCCACCGGTCTCGTCACCGCCGGCCAAGACGTCGCAGCAGAATTCGAGCTGGCCGCGCCGCAAGATGCCGACGCCGACGCCACCGATGGACGAACGCACAGCTCAGGGGCCATCCTGGTGCCCAACCCCACCGGCCTGCATGCCCGTCCCGCCGCGACCCTGGTCAGCTTGGCGAAGAAATACAGTGCCGATATTCGGCTGCGACGCGGCGACGATTCCGCGAACGCCAAGAGCATCGTGTCGATCATGGGCATGGCCGTTGCGCGCGCCGATAAAGTCACCATCACTGCGCACGGCAAAGACGCGGAAGAGGCTATCGAAGAACTGAGTAAGGCCATCGTCGACGGCCTCGGGGAGGACTGCCCGCCGCTTCCGTCGGGCGCCGAAGAATCCGAACCGATCTCGGACGCCACGGATGCCATAGACGACGAGCCTTTCGAGGCAGCCGGACCGCTTTCCGGAGATCCAAACCTCCTGCTCGGGATCGCCGCGTCGCCTGGCCTGGGTGTTGGCACCGTCGTCCAGATACACCACGATGACATCGCGGTCGATGAGTTCGCCGATGACCACCACAAAGAACGCCGCAAGTTGAACGCGGCCATCGACCGAGCATTGCTGGACCTCTCGGCTCTCGAAAAACGCCTCGAAAAGGAATCCTCGCCCGACAAAGCGGCAATATTCGCTGCACATCAGGAAATCCTCGGCGATCCCGACCTGCTCGACTTGGCCGTCAGCGCTATCGACAAAGGCAAGAGCGCCCCATTCGCGTGGCGCGGTGCGTTCAACACCTTCGCCGACCAACTGGCCGGGCTCAACAACGAGATCCTCGCCGGGCGCGCCAACGACGTTCGCGATGTCGGCCAACGCGTCCTCGAGGAGCTGACCGGGCAGCGCAGCGAGAAGCCGGAGCTGCCCGAAGGCACCGTCCTCATCGCCGAAGACCTGACGCCGTCGGATACCGCTCAACTGGACCGCACCAAGGTTGTCGGCTTCGCCACGACAGCAGGCGGCGCGTCGTCGCACGTCGCGATCATCGCCCGGTCCCTCGACATCCCGGCCGTAGCCGGCGTGGAGGGACGCGCCCTGGACATCGCCGACGGGCAGAGAGTCGTCCTGGACGGCACCAAGGGCACGCTGCAAGTCAACGTAACCGAGGCCGAGATCGCGACGATCCTGGACCGGCAGCGCCGCATCGCCGCCCGCAAAGCCGTCGAGGAATCCCACAAGGACGAGCCGGCGACCACGACCGACGGCCACAACGTCCTGGTCGTCGCCAACATCGGTGGCGTGGACGACGCAAAGGAGGCCATGACCAAGGGCGCTCAAGGCGTCGGGCTACTGCGGAGCGAGTTCGTGTTCATGGGTCGTGGCACGGCCCCGAGTGAGGCCGACCAAGCCGAGGTCTACGCCGATTGCGCCGGAGCGCTCAACCCCGGCCAGCCGTTGGTGATCCGCACCCTGGACGTCGGCGGAGACAAGCCGTTGCCCTACTTGCCGATTCCACCTGAGGAGAACCCGTTCCTCGGTGTCCGCGGCGTGCGCGTCGCGTTGGACAAGCCCGAGGTGCTGCGCACCCAGTGCCGCGCGATCCTGGCCGCCGCAGATGCAGGCGCCAAGCTACACGTCATGTTCCCGATGATCGCCACGATCGACGACTGGCGGCAAGCCAAGGCGATCTTCGACGAGGAGCGCGCGAAGGTGGGCACCGATGCCGGTGTGTCGGTGGGCATCATGATGGAGGTTCCCTCGGTCGCGGTCATGGCGAAGCAGTTCGCCGCCGAAGAGGGCTGTGACTTCTTCAGCGTCGGCACCAACGACCTGACCAGCTACACATTGGCGATGGACCGCGGTCATCCGAAACTGGCCGCTCAGGTCGATCCGTGCAATCCGGCGATCCTGACCCTGATCGGGAACGCCGCAGAAGCGCTGCACGCCCACGGGAAGTGGCTCGGCGTCTGCGGCAGCGTCGCCTCGGATCCGCAAGCGGTTCCGATCTTGGTGGGGCTCGGGGTGGATGAGCTCAGTTGCTCGATCCCGTCGATCCCGTCCGTCAAGGCCGCAGTACGCGGCTACTCCCTGGCCACGTGCCAGGAACTGGCCGCCAAGGCAGTCATCTGCTCCACCCCCGCTGAGGTTCGCGCACTCGTCCCGGTGGACGAGGCGTGAATCACGGAATCTCACGAGAGGCAACCAACTGATGAGCAATACTGCAAGTGAGATCGTCCAAGCCGTAGGTGGCGCGAGCAACATCACCAGCCTGACGCACTGCGCGACCCGGTTACGCTTCGAGCTCATCGACGCCAGCGACGTCGACGTGTCGATCGTCGAGTCGATCAAAGGCGTAATGGGCGCGGTCCCGCAGAGCGGTGACCGGTTCCAGATCATCATCGGCGGCTCGGTCGCGACGGTCTTCCAAGAGATCAACAACCTTCCCGAAATGGCCAACGCTGGGCCGCAGAGCGATGCGGACATCAAGGCGGCCGCCCGGTCCAAGGCTCGGGGTAAGCTCGCCGCCGTTGATGCCTTCTTCGAGTACTTGTCGAACAGCTTCCGCCCTTTGCTCGGTGTGCTGTTGGGCGCGTCGCTGATTATTGCCTTCGCCGCCGTGCTAGATGCATTGGGTATCGTCGACTTCCGTGACCCGAACAAGCCGGCTCCATGGGTGTTTATGGACGCAATGTGGCGCTCGGTGTTCTACTTCCTGCCGATCATGGTGGCCTTCAACGCGGCAAAGGCCCTGAACGTCGACGGCTGGCTGGGGGCGACCGTCATGGGTGCACTTATGACGCCGGAGTTCGTGAAGATCGCCAGCGAAGCGGACCGCTTCCCGGACACGATGTACGCGGGAACCGTATGTTCGACGAACGAGACTTTGGACAAGACCACATGTGTAGCCGATATTTTCGGACTCCCGCTGCAACTCAACGGATACGGCGGGCAGGTCTTCGTGCCGTTGATTATGGTCGCGGTACTGGCCATAGTCTACCGGTTCCTCAACAAGGTGTTCCCGGAGAACGTCCAAATGGTCTTCGTACCGTTCTTCTCGATGGCCATCATGATTCCGGTCACGGCATTCTTGATCGGCCCTCTGGGCATCTGGCTGGGCACCGGCATCGGCACGGGTCTTGCCTGGCTGAACAACACCGCACCGATCGTGTTCGCGATCATTATTCCGCTGCTGTATCCATTCCTCGTCCCGCTCGGTTTGCACTGGCCGCTGAATGCACTGATGCTGCTCAACATCGAAACCCTCGGCTACGACTTCATCCAAGGCCCGATGGGTTCGTGGAACTTCGCGTGCTTCGGCGCAACCGCAGGCGTGCTGTTCATCGCGTGGCGCGACAAGGAAATGCAGATGCGCCAGACCGCCACCGGCGCGTTGGCCGCGGGGCTGTTGGGCGGCATCTCGGAGCCATCTCTCTACGGTATTCACCTACGATACAAACGCGTGTATCCGCGAATGCTCGTCGGCTGTCTGGTCGGCGGTCTGATCACCGGTCTCGGCGGCGGTGTCAACGCTTCGACCTTCGCATTCACCTCGCTGTTCACGATTCCGGTGTTCAGTCCGGCGGTGCTCTACATGATCTCGATCACTGCGGCATTCGTGACCGCCATGATCTTGATCATCATCTCCGACTACCGCACTCCCGAGCAGCGGGCCGCCGCCAAGAAGGCCGCTGAGCCGGTGAGTGACGAGCCGCGCATCATCGTCGTCGGTGACGAGGAGGCCAACCAGGCCAAGCAGTGGCTCAAGGCCCTGGGCGGTGAGGCGAACGTGGTCAAGGCCGAACACCTCGCCGAAACCCGCGTGCGGGTGGAGGTCAAGGACGGAAGCCTGGTCGATCCGGAGGCGCTGGATCGTGCGGGCTTGGCTGGTGCCGTGCAGATATCGGACGACGTCTGGCACCTGGTTGCCGGGCTTGAGGCTGACCAGTATGCGACGTCGATGGGGCATCGTCTGGCCAACACCTCGGCCTAGCTCGGTGTCACTGACATCGCTCGTTACTCGTGACGCCGTGGGGACGCAATGCGTCCCCACGGCGTTGCACAAGATCAGCGGTCGCGCACGTGCAACGCTCCAGTCGCGGTGACCCCTCGTCCGCAGCGCGCCGCCCTAGCGTGCGCATTGGCCAGCCACCACTTGAGTTCTGCCGCCGCGACCCGATAGCCGTATGCCGCAGTCTCGGGAGCCGCGGCATACCCCGTGCAGTATTCGACAGCGCGGTGGCCAGCGGCCATCGCCACGGTGCGATCCATCTGACCGGTGCCGTAGCGGACGAACCACGTGCGGTTTCGGGTCCGCAGCGGTGCCGGCAACTCGCCCAGGAGGGCAACCACGTCGGACACACCTTGAGTCGGGTGGACCGGGAGGTGCAGTAGCCGCTTGATCGTGTCAGCCTCCACCCAGATCATCGACGCCCCGCACAACACGTCGACGAAGTCGAGCAGCTTGAGGTGTTCGTCGATCTGATGCGGCACGACATCGAAAGCCACCGGAATCCCGGCAGTCGCGGCGATCTGCCCAGCCCGACGGACGGCCCGCGCCGACGGCTCGGACAGGAGTGCGTATCCATCGAGGACTAGAGCGTCGCTGCCGACGATGTCAGCGGCCGCCGATTCCACCATCGCCTCGTCGAGATCGTCGTAAGGAGCCGGAGAATCGGCCACGAGCAGGCGGATGCCCTCCTTCGCGCCGGATGCCCGGCGGTCCCGCAACGCGACCACGGGACTGTTGACGCGGCCGGTCTCCACGAGGTGGTCGACCATTCCGGGCTGGCGGCAACCGCGGTGGATCGCCTCGGTCCACGAATCGTCACCGATCGCCCCGAGCAGCACGACCTGCTCGAAGTGGGCCGTGGCCGACCGGGCGAAACCCATGGCCGTGCCCCCGATCGAGGTGCGCACCTGGACCTGCTCGTGGGCATCGTCGGCGAGATCGATGAACCGGTGGTGCTCCAAACTGGCCCGCAGGTCGACACGGACATCACCGATCACCGTGACCCGGAACCGGCGGGCGAGCCGGCCGGGATCGGCGATCAACTCATCGGGACCAGGCACCACCGGATGCGGTCCACGCTCCTCGCGGGCGGACGGGACCATGGGAATCACTCCTCGCGGGTCCGAAGACCTCAGTTTAGGCGCCCGAACGCTTGTTGGGTAGCAGGTCAGCGTCCCGATTGACGTCCACTGCGGTCACGTCGGCCCGCCGTCACCGGCCCGGCAACGACCGATCGACCCAGTCCCGTAGCGCAGCCAGAGGTGCTGCACCGCGCTGCACACTCACTTGGACACCGCGGTCGAAGAGCAAGAGCGTCGGCACGGCCTGCACCCCGAACCGCGTGGACGTGCGCGGTGACTGGTCGATGTCGACCTTGACCAGCTTGAGCGCGCCGGCCCGCTCCCGAGCGAGTTGCTCCAGGGCCGGGCTGACCTGGCGGCAAGGACCGCACCAGGCCGCCCACAAGTCGACCAGCACCGGCACCTTCGAGCTGTCAGCAACGGCGTCGAAATCGGCATCGGTGGCGTCGACGATCCAGGGCAGGGATGTCTTGCACGAAGGGCAACGCAGGGTGCCTGCGGCGGCAGCCGGGACCCGGTTGCGAGTGCTGCACTTCGGACAGGTCACGACGGCGTCAGCCATACCTACGAGTCTAGGCGTCGGTCTGGCGTGACCCGCACCGGCGTCGATGCGACTACGCTCGACGACACCGTCGGCACGTGCCGAAACCCGCCCGACCAACGCTGAACACCCCTCGAGGAGGAGCTGTGCCCGCTGTCAATTCGTCCATGGTGCGCATCGGCACACCGATGCCGTCGTTCGAGCTGCCGGATGTGCATGGCACCGTCCATCGCAGCTCCGACTTCGCGGGACGGGCCACCCTCGTGGCCTTCGTCTGCAATCACTGCCCTTACGTGCAGCACGTCGAGACCGTCTTCGGCCAGGTCGTCGCTCGTCACCCAGACGTGCGTGTGGTCGCTGTGTGCACCAACGACGCCACGGCATACCCGGATGACGCACCCCGGCACTTGGACGAGCAAGCCGCGCGTGCCGGTTGGGACTTCCCCTACCTCGTCGACGAGAGCCAGCAGGTCGGGCACGCCTTCAACGCCGCGTGTACACCTGACTTCTTCCTCTACGACGCGACCGGGGCGTTGGCCTACCGCGGCGCGATGGACGAGTCGACACCGGGCAACGGTGTGCCGGTCACCGGGGACCTGCTCGATGAGGCCCTCACCCGGGTAGCTGCGGGCGAGCCAGTGCCCGAGCCACACCGGCCCAGCCTGGGTTGCTCGATCAAATGGCGTTCGACGCACTGACACGAACGGCCACACGTCGCGGTGTCTCCCGCTCGGCAGCGGTTGTCACCAGCCTGGCCAGCGCCCCTCGCCCCCGTCTTTGGCGAATGCCTCGACCAGCATCGAACTGCCGTCGGGTGCGCTGAGCTCCCCGCGATCGACACGACGCTCCACGTCGGCACGCAGCGCGACGACGCTCGGGCTCGAGTGCAGCGCGTCGCGAACAGCAGTCTCGGTCAGGGCCCACAGCCATTCGCGCTGTTGCGCGGCCCGGCGGGTCAGCAGCGATCCTTCGGCCTCGAGCGCTGCCCGGTGGGCGGTCACTGCCGCCCAGACCTCGTCCAAGCCGGCGCCGGTCCGGGCGCTGCAGGTCAGCACCTGGGGCGCGGCATCGCTGTCGCCGCTCATCAGGCGCATCGCCCCGCGCAGTTCCCGGGCGCAGACGCGCGCTTCGCCTTCGTTGTCGCCGTCGGCCTTGTTCACGGCGATGACGTCGACGCGTTCGAGGATGCCTCGTTTGATGCCCTGGAGTTGGTCACCGCTGCGGGCTAGCGCAAGCATGAGGAACGTGTCGACCATTTCGGCGACGGCGACCTCCGATTGGCCGACCCCGACCGTCTCGACAAGGACGACGTCGTATCCCGCCGCCTCGAGCACGATCATCGATTCCCTGGTGGCTCGGGCAACTCCGCCCAAGTGACCGCCGGAGGGGGACGGCCGCACGAACGCCTCATCGCTTACCGCCAGCTGCGCCATCCGGGTCCGGTCGCCCAGGATGCTCCCGCCCGTGCGCGACGAACTCGGGTCGACGGCGACAACGGCTACTTTGTGCCCGGCTTCGATAAGCCGGATGCCCAGTGCGTCGATAAAGGTCGACTTGCCCGCGCCGGGGACGCCGGAGATCCCGACCCGGAACGCTGCGGCTTCCTCAGCCGCGAGCAATCGCAACAGGTTTCGAGCCTGGGCCCGGTGATCTGCCCTGGACGACTCGATGAGCGTGATCGCCCGCGACACGTGCAGCCGGGAGCCGGATCGGACTGCCTTGGCTAGCTCGTTCAGGTCGAACGGCTCAGGCATGTGTGACGCCGGCTTCCTCGAGCTCCTCCGGTGCCTCCGCTGGTGGCACCGGGGCACCGAGCCGCTCCAAGAGCTTCTCCAGCATGCCGACCGCTGCGTCGCTGATCACCGTGCCCGGCGGGAAGATGTCATCGGCTCCCGCAGCACGCAGCTCGTCAAAGTCTTGGGTCGGGATGACGCCGCCGACAACGATCATCAGGTCCTGCAGACCTGCCTCGTCGAGCTCGTGGCGCAATGCCGGGACCAGCGTCAGGTGCCCGGCGGCCAGTGATGAGACACCGACCACGTGGACATCGGCCTCGAGAGCTTGCCGGGCCACCTCGGCCGGTGTCTGGAACAACGGGCCTACGTCGACGTCGAAGCCGAGATCGGCGAACGCCGTGGAGATGACCTTCTGCCCGCGGTCATGCCCGTCTTGCCCCATCTTGGCCACGAGGATCCGTGGTCGGCGGCCCTGTGATTTCTCGAAGGCCGCGACGAGTTGCCGTGCCCGCTCGATGGCTGCCACCCCGGCTACCTCCTTCGAGTAGACACCGCTGATCGTGCGGATCTGGGCCGTGAACCGACCGAAGGGCTTCTCAAGGGAATCCGACATCTCGCCGACGGTCGCCTTGGCTCGTGCAGCGTCGATCATCAGAGCGAGCAGGTTGGCGCTGCCTTTCCCCTGGATCGCAGCATTGGTGAGCGCCTGCAGTGCCGCCTGGGTCTCCTCTTCGTCACGTTCCTCACGCAGCCGTCGTAGCTTGTCGATCTGGCTGGCCCGGACGCTCGCGTTGTCGACCTTGAGCACCTCGATCGGCTCTTCGTCCTCGACTTGGTACTTGTTGACCCCGATCACCGGCTGCCGACCCGCATCGATGCGAGCCTGGGTCCGTGCCGCGGCTTCTTCGATCCGTAGCTTGGGGATCCCTGCCTCGATGGCCTTGGCCATTCCGCCGGCGGCCTCGACCTCCTGGATGTGTCCCCAAGCGCGCTGCGCCAAGTCGGCGGTCAGCTTCTCGACGTAGGCGCTTCCGCCCCAAGGGTCGATGACCCGGCAGGTGCCGGACTCCTGCTGGAGGAATAGCTGGGTGTTCCGGGCGATCCGGGCGGAGAAGTCGGTCGGCAACGCGATGGCCTCGTCGAGAGCGTTCGTGTGCAGCGACTGGGTGTGTCCTTGGGTGGCGGCCATCGCTTCGATACAGGTGCGGATCACGTTGTTGAAGACGTCTTGGGCGGTCAGTGACCATCCCGAAGTCTGACAGTGCGTGCGCAACGACATCGACTTGTCGCTCTTCGGCTCGAAATCACGGACCAGTCGAGCCCACAACAAGCGAGCGGCGCGCATCTTCGCGATCTCCATGAAGAAGTTCATCCCGATCGCCCAGAAGAAAGACAACCGCGGTGCGAATGCGTCGACATCCAGACCGACCGCGCGACCGGCCCGGATGTACTCCACCCCGTCCGCGAGGGTGTATCCCAGCTCGAGGTCAGCCGTCGCCCCGGCCTCCTGCATGTGATACCCCGAGATCGAGATCGAGTTGAACCGGGGCATGTTCGAGCTCGTGTAGGCGAAGATGTCGGAGATGATCCGCATGCTCGGCTCGGGTGGATAGATGTACGTGTTGCGGACCATGAACTCCTTGAGGATGTCGTTCTGAATGGTCCCCGACAGCTGTTCCGGCTTGACTCCCTGCTCCTCGGCCGCGATGACGTAGAGGGCCAGCACCGGCAGGACGGCACCGTTCATCGTCATCGAGACGCTCATCTGGTCCAGCGGGATCCGGTCGAAGAGAGTCCGCATGTCGTAGATCGAGTCGATCGCCACCCCCGCCATACCGACGTCGCCCTCGACGCGCGGATGGTCCGAGTCGTAGCCGCGGTGGGTGGCTAGATCGAAGGCGACCGACAGCCCTTTCTGGCCTGCCGCGAGGTTGCGGCGATAGAAGGCGTTGGACTCTTCGGCGGTGGAGAAGCCGGCATACTGGCGGATCGTCCACGGCTGGTTGGCATACATCGTCGGGTAGGGACCGCGCAGGAACGGCACGGCGCCCGGCACGGTGTGCAGAAAGTCCAGGCTGGCGAGGTCCTCGTCGGTGTAGACGGGCGGAACGAAGATGTTCTCCGGTGTTTGCCAGCCCGTGGAGTACGACGCATTCTGCTCGATCAAGCGCTGCCACTGCTCTGCTGCGTCCGCAGGCGGTTGGCCACTTCCGAGCTCGACGTTATCGAAACGCGGGATGGCATTCATGTCTGGTCCTTCCTGCTCTCGGCAGCCGTAGCAGCAGGTGCCCCGAGTTCGTCGAGGATAGTGGTCAACGCGGTCACCACGTCCGTGCCAACGGCGAGCGAGCCATCGACCACCTCGGCATGGTCGCCGAGCTCGGCCGGGTTGCCGGCCAGATAGATCAGCTGCGCGCCGGCTTCTCTCAGGGCAGCTGCGACCTCGGCGCCGGACTCGGCATACTGTGCCGCGCTGGAGCACATCACGGCTGCCCGAACCCCGGCTTGGGCGGCCTGCTCACCGATCTCGGCTGGCGTGCCACCTTCGCTGCGCGGGGTCGCCAACCCCGCGACTGCCAGCAGCGCGCTGGTGAACGTCTCCCGGGCGCCGAAATCACGGCGGGTGCCCAGACACGCGAGGAAGACCTGGGGAGGTGCTCCGTGGCTGGTTTCGTATGCCGTCGCACGGTCGCGCATCTGCTCGAACACTTCCGAGTCGCGGTGCGCCTCGAAGAGAGCGCCGCGACTCGGGTGTTCGGGGCGCTCGACCCGATCGAGCGGTGTCTCGTCGACTTGCGGGAACATGCTCACCCCGGTCAACGGCAAAGCTCGGTTCGCCAGCCGTTTGGCACGCTCGGCGTCGGTCCGGGCGATGCGGGCCCCGATCATGCCGCCGGTCAGGGCGGAAGTCATGCCACCGCCGGATTCGATCTCGCGGAAGACGTCCCAGGCCGCGTGCGCGAGCTGGTCGGTCAGTCCCTCGACGTACCAGCTCCCCCCGGCGGGGTCGAGCACCTTCCCCACGTTGGACTCCTCGGCCAACACGATCTGGGTGTTCCTGGCCATCCGGCGGCTGAACCTGTCGGGCAGGCCGGCAGCGTTGTCGAACGGGAGCACGGTGACCGCTTCGGCACCACCGACCGCAGCACCGAAGCATGCCGTCGTCGTCCGGAGCATGTTGACGTAGGGATCGTCTCGACTGATCATCCGCCATGAGGTGACTGCGTGTTGGCGGGCACCCCGGTCGGCTGACGGAACGCCGCACTCTTGCCCGACCCGGGCCCACAACCGGCGTAGGGCCCGGAGCTTAGCGGTGGTCAGGAACTGATCCGCAGTTGCGTTGACCCGGAAATCGATCTGGGAGAAGGCCTCGCGGGGCCCGATGCCCGCAGTCTCCAACCGGCGCAGGTAGTCCACACCGAGGGCTACGGCGAAGGCGACTTCATCGACATCGCCGGCGCCGGCATCGTGGTAAGGACGCAGGTCGATACAGATCGCCCTGACGTGCGGGAAGCCGGCGAGCGCGGCCCGGGCCCCGGCCAGCATCGCAGTGTCGTCGGGCGCGGCCCCCGTGCGAGTGGTGTGGCCGAGCGGATCGAAACCGAGGTTGCCCCGCGCTTGATCGCCGATCCCGCGGTCTTTCCAGACCTGCCACAACGCGTCGGCAGCGGCGCTTTGGTCAGTGACAGTGGATACACAAACCGGCGCGAGCTCGAGCAGCACATCCTCAAGCACCGACCCGACCTGCCCGGGTGGGATGGCGTAGTCCCCCACCTCCAGCCACACCGAGGTCACGCCACGTTCGAGATCGGCCAGGACATCCCGACGAGTCACGGCCACGTCGGGGTCCTCGAAATAGCCCCGCACACCCCAGGGCACGTCGGCCGGTCGGTGCCCACTCCCCCGGGTGAACGGCATCACCCCCGGAAAGCCGGTCGGTGCCGGATCCGGCCCGGCGGCCTCGTAGAGGCACTCGATAGTCAGCCCGTCAACCGTCGTGGTCTGCAGCTTCGCCTGGGCAGCGTCGCCATCCAGGCGTTTGTCCTCGGGGCGGCCCCGATTGAGCACCTTGGCGACCAGGGCCTGCCAACCGGCGTGATCGACGGATCTGAAACCACTGGCCAGCGCCAGCGGACCCTCCGGGTCCTCCGACCCCGACGCAGCGACAGTCTGGTCGGCGCCTGGTGCCATGGTCACAGTTGTGCCTCCTCTTCCGATCCCCTGGGAAACGTGAGCGAAGAAGTCATGAACGTAACCTCCGGGGACCGGGCTCCTCGGGGTAGTGGTGGCCATACTTCTCGTCCCGTTCCAGGGTTCCTCCTGGCCGTCGTGTCCGAGGCGCTCGAATGGTGCGCGTGACGGGGGTCGTTCCCATTCACCGCTGCCGGGTAGTTCCGGGGTCTCACCGCAATCTCTGTCAAGACTCCCCGTCCCACGCGCA
Organism: Actinomycetales bacterium; assembly: GCA_002748155.1. Classification (GTDB taxonomy): domain Bacteria; phylum Actinomycetota; class Actinomycetes; order Actinomycetales; family Dermatophilaceae; genus Phosphoribacter. The sequence goes on from PDRO01000002.1 coordinate 112,200, forward strand.
ACGGGAAGAATCAGCACGCCAAGCGTACCGCCCGGCAGGCCGTCGGCACCACGAGGGCCAAACCACACTGCGACGCCCTGAGCTGCTCACCGGGGCGGCCGGAAGCACGGTCGTCACGACGTGACGACGGTCAGCGATCGACGGATGTCGCTGTCGAAGGCCACCTGGGCGCGCCCGAACCCGACGTGATCGGCGAGCAACCGATCCGGGCCACCGAGGACGTCGCGCAGGTGCGCATTGCCGACCCGACCCCATTCCTCGCGCACCCACCGGGCCAGGAAATACCCGGCCCGGTCAGCGACGCCACCGACCGAGGCAGTGACCCGGGCCCGGTCGAGCATCGACGAGGCCAACTCGTCGATCCCATCACCCCGTAGCGCCGAGGTGTGGCGGATCTCGATGTCGTCCCCGTCGAAAGGGCGGGCCAGCCAGAGGCTGGCTTGCAGCTGGTGATACGCCTTGGCCGCGCCCGGCGCATCCGCCTTGTTGAGGATGAAGCTGTCCGGGATCTCGATGATTCCTGCCTTGAGCAGTTGTACGTCGTCGCCCCCTGCTGGCCCGAGGACGAGGTAGACGTGGTCGGCCAGACACCGGATGTCAGCTTCCGACTGCCCGACCCCGACCGTTTCGACGAGGATCAGGTCGAAGACGGTGGCGAGCGCACGGCATACCTCGTAGGTCGCCGGAGCCATCCCGCCCAGGGAGGTGACCGTCGCCTGACTGCGAAAGTAGACCCGGTGTTCGTCGGGTGAGCTACGCATCCGGGTGCGGTCGCCGAGCAACGAGCCCCCGGACGTCGGGCTGGAGGGGTCGATGGCGACAACAGCGACCCGTAGCCGGGGATCCATGGCGAGCAGTCGCGGGGTCACGACAGCCATCAACGAGGACTTGCCGGCCCCGGGCGTACCCGTAATCCCGAGCACCGCGCACCGGTGACCGTGGTCGAGAGCGTGCCTCTCGAGGATCGCGATGGCGTCGTCCCGGCGGTTCGCCGCACTCGCGCGCCGGTCCTCCATCAGCGAGATGAGCCGGGCGATGTCGGCCCGTCGTCCAGCGAGAGCAGCCCGGGCGACATCCTCTCCGGAGGCGTCGCGGCGGTTCAACGGTTCGATTCCTCGATGAGCTCGACGATCGCTTCCATGATCTCGATCAGGTCGAAATCGCTCGGTGTGAATACCCGGGCAACACCCAGGTCCGTCAGCTTGACGAAGTCGGACGAGGGGATGATCCCACCGAACACGACGTGGATGTCCTGGTCTGCGCCCTCCTCACGGAGCCCTTCCATGATCTGCCGGGCCAGCTCGACATGGGAGCCCGACAACACGGAGGCGCCGATCACGTCAGCGGATTCCTCGACCGCAGACCGGACGATCTCCTGGGCCGACAGGCGGATGCCGGAGTAGATGACGTCGAACCCGACGTGCCGGGCCGAGACGGCGATGACCTCGGCGCCATTGGAGTGGCCGTCAAGGCCCGGCTTGCCCACGACGATGCGTGGCCGGTGCCCCAACGTGTCAGTCAGGCGGTCGATCCGCGACCGTAGCTCGGTGACGCTGTGGCCGGCAAGGCCGAGCTTCTGGCCGTCGACGCCGGTAGACGGGCGGTATTCGCCGAAAACCTCGCGCAAGGCCTGCGCCCATTCACCGGTCGTGACCCGGGCGAGGGCACACTCGATAGATGGCTCCATCATCGACGACCCGTCCCGCGCCGCCGCCTTGAGCGCTTCTAGAGCCGCCGTTGCTCGCTCCGGATCACGGTTGGCCCGGGTCTTCTTCAAGTTGTCCAGGGTGACCTGGGTTGATGCCTCGTCCACGATGAAGAGCCCACCGTCGTCACCACCGACCAGTGGCGACGGGAGCCCGTCGGTCCACCGATTCATCCCGACGACGATCTGCTCGCCGGTGTTGATCCGGGTCATCCGCCCGGACATCGACTTGACCAGGGCCGACTTCATGTAGCCGTTCTCGATCGCACCGATCACCCCACCCATCCCGAGGATCTTGTCGATCTCGGCCCGGGCCTGTTCCTTGAGATCGTCCACCTTGGCCCGGACCACGACACTGCCCTCGAACAAGTCTGGGTATTCGAGCAGGTCCGTCTCGTAGGCGAGGATCTGTTGCAGTCGCAACGACCATTGCTGGTCCCAGGGCCGGGGCAACGACAAGGCCTCGTTCCACGCCGGCAGCTGCAAGGCCCGGCATCGGGCGTCCCGCGACAAGGTGACCCCGAGCGCTTCGATGAGGATTCGCCAGGCGTTGTTCTCCGGCTGCTGCTCGGTCAGCCCGAGCGAGTTGACTTGAACACCGTAGCGGTAGCGACGGAAGCGGGCATTCTTCACCTGATAGCGCTCGGCGGTGATCTCCTCCCACAGCTCGGCGAAGGCGCGCATCTTGCACATCTCCTCGACGAACCGGATGCCAGCGTTGACGAAGAAGCTGATCCGTCCGACGAGTCGTTCGAAATCGGATTCCGGGATGTTCCCACGTTCTTTGAGCAGGTCGAGCAGGCCGATGGCGTTGGCAAGGGCGAACGACAGCTCTTGGACCGGGGTGGCACCGGCCTCCTGCAAGTGGTAGCTACAGATGTTGGAGGCGTTCCAGCTGGGGGAGTTCTGCAACGCGAATTCATACATCTCGGCGATGATCCGCAGGCTGGCTTGCGGCGGGAAGATGTAGGTCCCCCGGGCCAGATATTCCTTGATCAGATCGTTCTGGGTGGTGCCGTTGAGCTTCTCGACGGGTGCCCCACGCTCCCGCGCGAGCGCCACGTAGAGCGAGAACAACCACATGGCCGTCCCGTTGATCGTCATCGAGGTGTTCATCTCCTCGATGGGGATCTGGTCGAAGAGGATCTCGAAGTCGTCCAGACTGTTGATCGGCACGCCCACCTTGCCCACCTCGGGCCGGGCGATGTAGTCGTCGGAGTCGTACCCGCACTGAGTCGCCAGGTCGAAAGCGATGGACAAACCGGTCTGCCCGCGGGACAGGTTGTTGCGGTACAGCTCGTTCGAGGCTTTCGCGTTCGAGTGCCCTGCGTACGTCCGGATGATCCACGGCTTGTCCCGTGTCGGGGCGCCGTCGTTGTCGTAGAGAAGGTGGGGCTTACGGGTGCTCGACATAGGAGTGGCCTCTATGTGGTCGAGGAGATCTCCACGCGCTCCGTAGAGGCCTCCGTGTGGTTTGAGCCGAGGACTTCAGATGGACACGAAAACGGTCGGTGCATTGGGCGATACCCGGTCGAGACCCGAGCGCACGACAAAGCGCCGCGCCGGCCGATCCGGGCTCCGCACTGACCCGCCGCGAGTGCATGTACCCGCCTTCCCTCGAGGCGACGAACGCCGGACGCCGCGCGGGTGCGCGACGCGCTGGCAGGGCCTCGGATTCGTGGGCCTTCCCGTGCCAGGTGCTTGTCGTCCCGGTCCGGGGCTCATCCTGGCCGTCGAACCCGAGCGGTAACCCGGCGTATCGACGGTAGTGGTTCCCACTCACCGCTGCGGGGCAGTTCCGGAGTCTCACCGGGACCCCTCTTGCGACTTCCCCTCGCATCTGCAACAGGAAGAGCCAGCACGGTCAGCCTACCCCCGGCTCATCACGAGCACCACGAGGGCAGGGCCACACTGCGCCCCTGAACTCCTGAGGGTCCCCCTGCGGTCCCCCGGCGTCGCCGGCCGGCCTTGATCATGGGCGGCGTCGCCGCCTTTGCCACCCGGGTCCGTTGTCGGGCCGGAGGGGACCATTCAGGTCGGAGGGGTCCGTTTAGTAGGTTCGCCCGCCGTTGGTCCCTGCGCAGGTGCTGCTTGCGGCCGAACCTGCTACCCGGCTGGGTCTTACTTCTCAACTGCCGGGCCGGATCGGGCTGGATCGGGCTGGACTTGACGAGCGGGCGGCAGCTCGATGGCTCCGGTATGTACCGCGAAGACACCAGACGCGCAATCATCGACGTAGTGGGACAGCGTCCGACGCACGGTGTGAAAGGCCAGTTCGTCCCAGGGGATCTCGTCGAGCGCGACCAGGCGGTTCTCGGTGGTCTCCGGGCCCGGGTCGAGGTCGAGGTCGAGCAGCCGCGCGAGGTAGAAGACATGTACTTGCCCGACGTGTGGAACGTCGAGCACCGTGCTGAGCGGCCCCAGCTCGATCCGCGCACCGGCCTCTTCGCGGGTCTCGCGGACAGCGCCTTCGGCCATCGTCTCGCCGTATTCCAAGAAGCCGGCCGGCAATGTCCACAGGCCTTTGCGCGGCTCGATCGCTCGTCGGCACAGCAGGATCTGCTCCCCGCGCCAGTGCTGCTCAGGCTCGTCCGCCCCAGACCGGTCGCCGCCCCACACGGGCAGGGTGCCGACGACATTGTTGGGGTTGATGTAGTCGATGTACCCGCAGGCCGTGCAGACCGCCCGCTCCCGATCCTCCGTCGGGGGAATCCGCGTGGCCGTAGCGGCACCGCAACAGCGGCAAAACCGGACCTCCGGGGCAGGCACGTTCCTACCCTACGGTGTGCCTGCCGAGCGAGCAGGCCCAGTAGGACCAGTAGGAACAGCGCCAGGCGTCGGTGCCGCGTTGCGGCATACTCTGGGGCCCATGCCGAGCACCCACGACCCCATCCCTGAGCCAACACCGGAAACCCGAGATCCTGCCGTGCCACCGGGGGTGCGGATCGCGAGCGAGTGGTCCTGGAGGGTGCTGGTTATCGCTGCGGCGATCGTGGCGACGGCATACCTGCTCAGTTTCGTCTCCGAAGCGGTCATCCCGGTCGTCGTCGCGACACTGTTGGCGGCCCTGCTCAGCCCGATCAACAGCTGGCTGCGCCGGCGACTGGGCCGGCCCGGGCCGGCTGCCGGGATCACCGTGGTGACCATGATCGCCGGGGTCAGCTTGCTGCTGTTCCTCGTCGCCAGTCAGATCACCGGCGGCATCTCGGAGATGACCGGGCAGATCACCCAAGGCATCACCCAGATCCGGGTCTGGGTGCACGACACCTTCGGCATCAGCGACAGCCAGCTGACCAATTACCTCGACCAGGCGTGGGCATCGATCTCGTCCAGCGAGGCACTGCGCGGCACCGTGACCCGCGCCGGCACCAGCGCAACGCATGTCGTCGCCGGTCTGTTCATCGCGCTCTTCGCCCTGTTCTTCTTCCTCTACGAAGGCGACCGGATCTGGTCGTGGCTCGTGCGCCTGTTCCCCCGGGTGGCTCGGGATCGGATCGACTCCGCCGGGCACGTCGCTTGGGGGCAACTGGTCGCCTTCGTCCGTGCCACGATCATCGTGGCCCTCGTCGATGCCATCGGGATCACGATCGTGGCACTGATCCTGCGGGTGCCGTTCGCGGCGGCGATCGGTGTCATTGTCTTCCTCGGTGCGTTCGTGCCGATCGTCGGTGCCTTGGTCTCAGGGATGGTCGCGGTGCTCATCGCGCTCGTCGCTCAAGGCCCACTGGTCGCGTTGCTGATGCTCGCCGGAGTGATCGCTGTGCAGCAGATCGAATCGCATGTGTTGCAGCCGTTCCTGCTCGGTCGGGCGGTCAACGTGCATCCCCTGGCCGTGATCCTGGCAGTCACGGCCGGCGTTGTCATTGCCGGCATCGTCGGTGCGCTCATCGCAGTGCCGACGGCGGCGGTGCTCAACGCCGTGTTCAACCATCTCACCACCGGTGGGACGGCAAGGGATGCCAGCCAGGCCGCGCAGCCAGGCGACCCGCCAGACGACACGGCCCTGGCCGAGCCAGCCGGGTCGTAGCCGGGCCGTCGTCGGCGACGATGCGGCACACGCGGCACTGAGATCTGGGCGGTTCGACTCGGGTCGACTCGTCGGGTCGAGTCAGTCGCCGACGGCCCGACGAGCCGCCTGCTCACCGGCCTCCGGCTGGGGTCGCGCCTCGGTTCCGGCCGTCCCGGTAGACACCGGGTCGGCAGTAGGCACGGGAGCGTGCACGGGATCGCGGCGAGCGACCTGTGGTTTGAGGGCGTAGGTCGGCCGCGGAACGGGAACGGGGTTCCAGGTCGGGCCGTCCAACCCGCTTCGCGAGGCCGCCCGCTGACCACGCGACGTCGCTGCCGCCGTGGTGTCTCGCGCGACAGCCGCCGGTGCCGAGGCCACATCCGCCGGTATGCCGTCAGCGTGTTCGGACGCGGCCCGGCGCGGCTCCGACGCGGCGGGTGCCCCGGCGACCGACGTGTGCCTATTCGGGGAGGACGCCGCCATGGACCGGTCGAAACGACGCCGGGTCCGCTCGCGCACCGCGGCATACCGAAGCATGAAAACGGCGAGCGGGACCGCAACAACAGAAGCAGCGACCCCCCACCATGGTGCTCGTCCGAGCACGGCCAACACGATCGTGGTCGGCACCGACCCGAGGGCGACCAGCAGGAACACCACCCGGGCCCAACGCGCAACCGGCCGGGACCCGCGTCGGGCCCCGGTATGCCGGTGCTGCCGATTGCCCCGCCCGTCGCCGGCAGCCGCTGTCGCTGCGGCCCCGGGGACGCCGGCCGACGGGCCGCTATGAGTCGGAGGGGCCGAGATCGACGGTGCCGCAGCCGCTCCGCCAGCTGTGCCGCGGCCTCGGGCCACGAGCGGGGACTGCGGCACGACCGGATGCCGGGACGGCGGTGCCGTGCCTGCCGCGATCATGGCCGCCGGGGGCCGGGCTTCGGACAAAGCCCGGACCGGTCGCCGGTCGAGCAAGTGCATCGCCTCGCTGAACTGGTCGATCGAGCGCGCGGTAGTCATGGCTTCGCGGCGGCGGACCCAGTGCTGCACGAGGAAGGCAGCCCAGATCGCCACGACCGCGACGAAAACCAAGGAAGAGGGCTGCACGAGCCCTACGCTAAGGACCCCGGGACGCACCACTGGGGACCTCGCCCGGTGTGTCGCGCATGATGCTGGAGTGCGCCCTGTGACTGGTGTGGCTCAGCGGACCTGGTTCCACCGCGAAGACACCGGTAGTCCGCCAGTGTCCTCACGGGTCAGTGCGAAGGTGCGGTGATTGCGCCAGGCACCTTCGATGTGCAAGAAGCGCTCGCGAATCCCTTCGTCCCGGAACTGGAGATGCTCGACGACCCGTAGCGACGCGGCGTTCTCCGGCCGGATGTTGACCTCGACGCGGTGCAACCCGAACGGGCCCAGGGCATAGGTCGTCACCGCGGCAAGCGTCCGGGTGGCTATGCCCTGACCGGCGTGCGCCTCGGAGACCCAATAGCCGACAGCGGCTGACTGCAACGACCCACGGACGATGCCGAACAGGTGCACTTGACCGACGAGCTCCCCCGCCAGCTCGATCACCCAGGGCCGAGTCAGCCCGAAACGAGCCTCTCGGTTGAGGTTCTGCACGTAGCGCCAGAAACTCACCGTGGGCACCTGCCCGTCGGGTGGCGTCGGCTCCCAGCGTGCGACGTATCCCGCATTGGCTTGCCGGAGGGCATGCCACTCGTTGCGGTCCGAACGCCTCAATGGCCGAAGCACCAAAGGCTGGTAGGCATCGTCGACGCTGACCACTACCGGCCACGGGTGATGCTCGCCACTAGACATCGTGCGCCAGATCGATGAGTTCGGCACCGGTCGACAGCACACTGGAGTGCCCGGCTGCTGCACGTGCCCCGATCGGCTGGGGGCCGACGACCAAGCCGGCGGCCAGAACCGATGCGGTTACATGCTGTTCGACGGTGCGCATCAGTCGCGAGTGCCCCCTAGACCCCGTCCGGCGCACTGTCGCCGATCACAGCCCCGTCAGGAACCGTCGTCGGGGTGTCGACCTCGAGAGTGACCGCCCCGGCACACACGACACCGGAACCAAAGGTGACATCGCCGCGGACCTGCAAGGAGGTGCACCGGCGCAACGACGGCACCCCGGCGGGGAACCGGCGCTCGAAGTCGGGCACCAAGGTGAATCCCGGGCCAAGGTCGATCCGGGGTTCTGGTCCGTCGACGAGCTGCTCGATCTGCCAGGAGTCGTCGAGCCGATACCGATCCGAGCGCAGCAGGGCTAGCTCGTTGGTCGTCTTCACCGGACGGAACCGGCTCCGGGGCACGAGCATGGCCGCCGACCCGTCGATCGAACCGATCGCCGAACCCATCGCGGTCTCGATCTGGATAACTTCAGTCGAGGATTTGTCGGAAGGATCCACCGTCTTGCGATTGACGATGATCGGCAACCCCAGCCCACCGGGCTGAGCCAATCGCCGGGCGAGCACGTCGAGGTCGAGCCACAGATTGTTGGCGTTGAAGGTCGGATGGCGGGTCTCGTCGGTGAAGTAGTGCTCCTCACCGGCCGGCACCATGGCACTCTCACGCAACACGATCTGGCCGTCCGCGCGTCGGCGGGCCAAATGCCCACCCTTGCGGTCGTTGACCGTGCGTTGGCAGACCTCCGCCAGGAATGGCACTTCGTGCTCGATGAGCCAAGCAGCAATGTCCGGGTCGCAGGTCGCGCCCAAGTTGTCACCGTTGGAAATGAAGACATACCGGATCCCCCGCGCCCGTAGTGCGTCTAGCACTCCGCTGGTCAGCAGGGATAGATAGACGTCACCGTGACCTGGTGGGCACCACTGCAGCTCGGCGTCGGCGGGCCAGTCGACCGGGTAGAGGTCACCGGCGCGCAGCTTGGGCTCCGAGCCCTGCTCGAACCCCAACGGCAGACCCTCGACGGGGAGCTGGGGGTAGGCGGACAGCAGTTGCTCGGTCTGTGCACGGGTGCGGAAGGAGTTCATGAAGAGCAACGGCAACGCGACTCCATAACGCTCCCGCAACCCGAGCACCTGCCGGGCGATGACGTCGAGGAACGTCAAGCCGTCCCGCACCGGAAGCGCGGTCTTGGCCCCGGTCAACCCCATGCTCGTGCCAAGGCCACCGTTGAGCTTGACGACCGCCACCAAGCCCAATGCAGTGGCCCGCGCGTCGTCCCCAGCCCGGACACCGGCCAGCGTCGGCAGCTCGGTGAGCGGCTCGATCGATCCCTCCGGCACCAACCCTCGGGCTCCGCCGGCCAACTGCTCGTAGTAGCTCTCGAAAACCGCGATACTGCGCTCGTCGATGCCACGCTCGACCATCCGGCGCCGAGCCTCGGCCAGGCCGTCAGGGTGGACGGCGCCAACGACTCCGCTGTCGGTCTTCATCGGTTCATCGCGTTATAGACGTTGTAGACCATGAACATCGCCCCAGGCTAGGCCCTTGTCTGCTGCGGGAGCCAGAACAGGCAACGTGACACGGCAGTTGTGTCGGCTGCGGCATCGGATCGGGGCCGTTTCCTGGTCTCGTGCCGTGATGGTCCCGCTCGGTCGAGACCAAGGACCACCGGCGACCGGGGCGTGCCCGGCCTGACAGTCAGGCTTGCGGCACGAACCGCAATTCGTCGCTCTGGTCCGCGATCACCGCGTCTTTCGTGAACGGCCATGGATACCCGGTGCCGGCGGCCCAGGCACCGACCTGGTCCCCGTAGTGATCGGCATACGGATGACCACTGACCCCGGCCTGGGCCACCCACGTGGAGGAATCGAAGTCTGCCAAGTCGACGATCATCCGCATCGACGGCGCCGAGGTCACCGTGTAGGAACCTGATTCGGCGAGCCAGTCGAAGGCCGACACCGCGCCCGGACCCCCACCGACTGGGACCGGTCCTCCACCGGCCATCGCCTGCGCGAGCCCGGAGGCACGCTCGCCGTCCAGGACCGGATGGGTGAGCGTCACTGAATGCAACTTGCCCCACGACCACTTGTCGACATCGGAGCTGACCTGGCGGGTGAGATCCAGCCGGGCCTGCACGAGAGCATCGGAGAGAATCACGTCACGGCTCTCGATGACCGATGGTGTGCTCTTGTCGTCCCACCACGGATCGTTGGAGTGGTCGAGCAGGGCAGCCACAGCCGACTGCCAGCGCGCCCCGCCGTCGGCACGTAAGTCGTCCGGGAGTTCGTCGTCGAAGGTCCGTTCCAACAGCCGGGCCCAAACGGCCGCATAGTATGCCGCAGCCGCTGCGGCCGGCTGCTGGTCGACCGGGCTCGTGCAATCCCAGGTGCGCAACAGATCCTGCGCTTCCGCAGTGAACGGGTCGTCGGACAAGTCGATCCGCAGCAGCGCCGCCACCAAGGTCGGGGCGAAGTCATTGCGAGTGTCGGCCTGGATCGCCTGCAGGTCGGTGACCCCGAGTGTCTGCTGGCCGGTCAACAGGTCACGGATCCGGTCGCTACGCCACCCGGGGTCCCATTCTGCGGAGAGGAAGGGCGTCGACGACGTGCTGACCATCTGGTCAGCCGCCACGATGAACCCGGCCCTGGGGTTGAGCGCCCACGGCATGTCGTCGAACGGCACCCAGCCCTGCCAATCCCATTGGGAGTCCGAGCCGGGTGAGGGAAGGTAGCCCGGCTTCGTGCCCGGGGTCGACGCTCGGCGTACCGGCACCAGACCCGCCGACTGGTACCCGATATTGCCCTCGACATCGGCGTAGAGCAGGCTCAGCGCCGGCGCGACGAAGGACCGGGCCGCGTCGCGGAAGCTCGCGAAGTCTTCGGCCGCGTCGAGCGCGAAGATCGCGTCGGCGGTGGTGCCCGGCTCCAGTCCGCTCCAGGCGATCGATACAGCCAGTGCCTCCTGTTGCACGACTCCTCCGATGACCGGCCGACGGCCCGCGGCAGCGACCTGCTCGGAAACCTCACTGAGGATCGGGCCGTGATCAGTGCTTCGCACTTGCAGGTGCACGTCGTCGCCGCCGCGCACCCGGATGGTCTCGGTGCGCACCTGCAACGGCATCGGCTGACCATCGCGCATGTATGCCGTGTCAGTGAGCTTTTCGAGGAAGAAGTCGGTGACGTCAGCGCCTAGGCTGCTCATTGCCCACGCGATCCGGGCATTGTGCCCGATGATGATGCCCGGCACTCCGGCGAGGGAGAAACCCGCAACCTCGAAAGGACAGGTGGCATCGACGTTGCGGCAATGCAGGCCGACCTGATACCAGACATCGGGGATGCCGACCCCCAGATGGGGATCGTTTGCCAGGATCGGTTTCCCGGTGCTCGAGCGGTCCGGCCCGACGACCCACGAATTAGAACTCATGGTCGTGCTGCGGCCGCCAAGGTCGCTCAGACCGGACAGGGCCCAGTCCGTCGAGGTCCAGAGCGTCGACGGTGCCGCGCGGACGGCCGACCAGCCGGGTGCCGCCACGACGCTGGGCTGGATCCCGGGCGGTGCCGCCGTCGGGGTGCCGGGCACACTCGCGATGTCCGTCAGGGCCGGTGGGACGATCGAGGCGGCGCTGTCCTGGTGAGGTGACCAATCAACAGTGGACAGGATCGGACGGTGCTCGGTGGCCGGAAACGGCGGGTAGAGCACGGCCACCTGCTGACGGCTCAGAGTTGCACTGAGCCGGGCCCGAGCCAACTCGTGCTGGTAGTTGGCTTTCAGATCCCAGGCCATCGCTTTGAGCCAGACCAGCGAGTCGATCTCGTCCCAGGGTTCGACACGGTAGTCGGGCGATGACAGGCCGAGAACGACGTATTCCAAACCGAGATCGGACGGCTCGGTGCGCCGGTCCAGGTAGTCGTTGACGCCCTCGGCGTATGCCGTCAGGTACTGCCGGGTGGCCGGGGCCAGTTTGGGCAGTTCTGCTTCGGCGATCCGGCGCCAGCCCAAGGTGCGCACGACCATGTCCGACTCGATCCCGTCGGGTCCGACAAGCTCGGCCAGGGTGCCGCTGGCCGTGTGCCGCCGCAGGTCCATCTGGAAAAACCGGTCCTGAGCGGTGACGAAGCCCTGGGCCCGGAACAAGTCACGAGCGGACTCGGCATACACATGTGGCACTCCGAGACTGTCGCGGATCACCTCGACGGGGCCGTCAAGCCCGGCCAACGTGATCTCCCCGCCGTGTTGTGGCCACGATCGACGCACGAGGGCCGCGCCGAAGACGACGCTACCAACCAGGGTGACCGTCAGTAGTACGCCGACAGCCAGCCCTATCCGTTTCAGCAATCGTGCGCGTGCCACCTGATGAGACTAAGTCACCGGCGACCTCGGTTCACGCAGCGCACGCCAACGAGAGCAGATGGGACGGCAGCCCGGATGCCCGGCGGACGTCGTTCCGCTGACAAAGGCGTAGACTTCCGCCGCTGTCTGAGCCAGGAGGACCGAGTGCCCACGTACGCCTACGCCTGCACGACGTGCGACCACACCTTCGACGCGGTGCAGTCGTTCAGTGACGACCCGCTGTCAGTATGCCCCGAATGCGAGGGCCGGCTACGCAAGGTCTACAACTCGATCGGGGTCACGTTCAAAGGATCGGGCTTTTACCGCACCGATTCGCGAGCCGCGTCGGGCAAGTCAGCGTCGAACGGCTCGGCGACAACCTCCGGTGGGTCGGGCAAGGCGTCCGAGGGGTCGGCCACATCGTCAGGGTCTACCGGGTCCGCAGAGTCATCGAGCTCGTCCGGTCAGTCGGGCGGTTCGGCCACGTCATCCACCGAATCGGGCAGCGGGTCCGGGTCGACCGGCACGACTTCCGGCAGCTGACCGGGCGACCGGGAGTTGACCGGGCCCGACTCACTACGGGGCACGACTCACTACGGGGCACGACTCACTACGGGGCACGACTCACTGACCGGGCACGATTCACTACCCGGCACAACCTCACCTGGCCAAGCACGAGCCCCTCGGCAACACGCTCGGGTTGTCCACAGCCATCGTCCTGCTGACAGCAGCATCCACAGATCTGCTCGGGATGCCCAGGGCCGGGCCACGCGGGATGCCCCTGCCCTAGCCTTCCTCCATGAGCACAGCGGGCATCGGAGTCATCGGCGGATCGGGGTTCTACAGCTTCCTCGAGGACGCACAGCGAGTGTCGGTCGACACTCCATTCGGCGAGCCGAGCGACGACCTCGTCGTCGGGCGGCTGCATGGTCGCACTGTCGCGTTCGTTGCCCGGCACGGGCACGATCACCGGTTTCCTCCACACCGGGTGAACTACCGGGCCAATCTGTGGGCGTTGCGTTCGCTCGGCGTGCGCCAGGTGCTCGCCCCATGTGCTGTCGGATCGTTGCGGCCGGAACTGGGACCCGGCACGGTGGTGGTCCCGGACCAGATCGTCGATCGGACGTGGGGGCGTCCGCACACCGTATATGACGAGGTCGGCGGGGTCGTGCACGTCGCGTTCGCCGACCCGTACTGCGCCGCCGGGCGCTCGGCGGTCGCTGCTGCCCTGGCCGAGAGCGAGCTGCCGTATTCGCTCGGTGGCACGATTGTCGTCGTCAACGGCCCCCGCTTCTCCAGCCGGGCGGAGAGCGTCGGGCACCAACAATCCGGGTGGGCCCTCGTCGGGATGACGACGATGCCCGAGGCGGCGATCGCTCGGGAACTGGCCATGTGCTACACGTCGGTGGCGATGGTCACGGATCTGGATGCCGGGCTTGAGCACGGCGAGGGGGTGACCCACACGGAAGTGCTCGAGGTCTTCGCTCAGGCGATGCCCGGTTTCAAGGCGTTGATCGGCCAGGCCGTGGCCCGCCTGCCGGAGCATGCCGATGACCAGGCCGCCACCTGTCCTTGCCGCCGGGCGCTCGACGGGCGGACGCTGCCCTTCGAGCTGCCGTGACCTGGTCGGACGTGGGTAGATCTGGGTTGGGGAGCACTCGTCAGGCGGGTGTCATCGAGCCCGACCCGGCTCAGCTGACGGCACCGCCGCCGTGGCGACGGATGGCCTCAGCTGCGCGGCCACGATCGCGTCGGGGGCGCATCCGGGTCCAGCGCGTCCGCCGTGGGGTCGCTGCCGTCCTAGCCGGCTGCGCGGTTTGGTTCGGGATCGGTGCGCTGTCGCCACCGGCCCCGCCGGTCGGTGTGCCTGCGCTCGTTGCGCTCGGTGAGCTGCCGGTCGGCTCGGTGTTGACTGCTGACGATCTGCAGGTCGTGCACCGGCCAGCCGAGCAGCTGCCGGAAGGTGTGATCTCCGACCTCGACACAGCGTTGGGGCAGGTGCTGGGCGGGTCGCTGGGCACCGGAGAAGTGTTGACGGCGCGCCGACTGCGTAGCTCGGCGGGGCTGGGCAGTCGACCTGGCACGGTGAGCATGTCGGTGCCGGTGGCGAGCGCGGGGCTATTGGAGGTGCTGCAACCGGGCGATCGGGTGGTGCTATTCGCGCCGGGCACGGGCACTCCGGCCGGGGTCGGGACGGTGCAGCTGGCCCGCAGCGGCGACTCCGGCGGGACCACCTTCGGCGCGGGGCCACCCCCGTTGCTGTTGTTGGCGCTTCCGGCCGCTGACGCGGCTTCGGTGGCCGCGGCACAGCGTCCGGAACTGGGGGGTGGCTTCGTGGTGGCCGTGTGTGCTCCTGGGCTCACCGACCCGTCGAGCTGCCCCGATCTTGGCTGACAACGAGTATTGAGTGATGGCACTAACGCTTGCTCGGGGTACCCGCATGGCGCTAACGTGCGTATTTTTGTATTGCAAGGCTCCTCAGGGGACACGCCGAAACCGCCTCCCCCACGGTGTGTTCGGTGGCCGCCGAGAGTAGGGAGCGACAACTCCACGCAAAGGCAGGACACAACACCATGTTCAAAGGCTTCAAAGACTTCATCATGCGCGGCAACGTCGTCGAACTGGCGGTAGCCGTGGTCATCGGCTCGGCATTCGCAGCCGTCGTTGACGCCTTCGTGTCCAACATCATCAACCCGCTGCTGGCCGCCATGGGCGGTGTCGAAGCGGGTGGGCTCGGCCTCCAGCTCGTCGAAGGTGGCGATGAAGCCACCTTCATCAACATCGGCGCGATCATCAACGCGTTCATCGTCTTCTTGCTCACCGCGGCTGTCGTCTACTTCGCGTTCGTGCTGCCGATGAACAAGCTCAGCGAGCGTCGCAAAGCTGGCCAGGTAGAGGCGCCCGAAGAGCCCTCGGAGGAGATTGTGCTACTGCGCGAGATCCGCGATTCGCTCAAGGCGCGCTGAGGCCTTTAGTCGGCTCGGTCGCGAGTGGCATCTGTGCCGGTGCTATTCATGGCCAAGCCTGCTACACGCGGCCTCCGGGCCCATTCGGGCCCGGAGGCCGCATCACTTGGTGGAGTTCAGTCCCAGTGCGGTGGCCGCTGGTCGCGCAACCAGGAGTCACGACGGTCACCCTCGTCGGGGACTTCGCCCCAGCCGACGTCCGTGTCGTCTTGAGACCGCTCGACCGATCGTCGGCCACGTAGCCATCTGGGTCGGCGGGAGCTGACGGGTTCACTCGACGAGCGGTCGTGTTTCGGGTCGGATGCCGATCCCGATGTCGATGCTGGTTGAGCCGGGACGAACTCCGCCACCAGCGCGTGGACCACATCGACGATCAGAGCCACGTCGCGTGCCGGATCCCGGTAGATGTCGGTACTCCAGACCCGCACGTGTTGCCACCCCATCCGGACCACTTGTTCGGCACGAGCAACGTCCCGGCCACGCACCCCCGGCAACCCGGCATACTCCGGGCCGTCTCCCTCGACGGCAACGAGCCACCGGCCGGGCAACGCACGATGGCCGACCGCCAGATCGAGTCTGTGCTCACCCGATCCGACCCGTTCGGCAACCACGAGTCCTTCCCGGCGCAGCCGCTCA
The DNA here is from genome assembly GCA_002748155.1 of Actinomycetales bacterium. GTDB lineage: Bacteria > Actinomycetota > Actinomycetes > Actinomycetales > Dermatophilaceae > Phosphoribacter. The sequence continues at coordinate 127,747 of PDRO01000002.1, forward strand.
GCCAGCTCGTGCATGAGCGGATCGCGGGTCGGCTCGCTGTCCGTCGGCGGCGCCGGATCGACTCCACGTCCTTCAGCGAATCGCAGCATCCGGTGCAGCAGTACCGCTGCGGGAGTATGCGACCGGCTCGGATCGACATCGTCACAGCTCAGGCTCGACACGACGATCAGCTCGGTTCGCGCGGCCGTTGTGGCGCGGTGCAGGTCGGCTTCGGGGTCGGGGTGGTCGAGCTGGGGAAAGCGGTGCGGCACTTGCCCGTCGGGAGTGCGTCCGTAGCCGGGAGCCAGCACGACGATGTCACGGGACACCTCTTGGGCCCGGATCATCGGCACGATGACGAACGGTTCCACGCGTGATTGGTCGGTGAGGGCCTGCCCAGCGGGGTCGTCAACCCCCAAACGCCCCAGTGTCTGACGGATCCGGTCGCTGACCAGTTCGGCCATGGTTTCGGTGACCGTGAGGACCGCGAGACTGGCTGTCGGGTCGTGGCGGGCCTGGTCGACGACGAGAGCGACAGTGCGCTCCACTTCAGCCTCGCTCCATTCGATGGCGGCCCCATCGGGCGGCACGTCGGCAGCGGTGCCGTTGACAGCGACGCGGCGCACCCGTGGTTTCTCCACGGGTGCCGGAATCCCGGATGTGCGGCCGTCGAGCACGTCGAGAACCAACCGGCTGTCCATCGGCGCGTGCCACCAGGTCAATTCGCGACCGGGGAGCAGGCCGCGGGCCGCTTCGAGCAGCGACTGGCCGGGTGGTGCTGTGCTGTCGGGCGCCGTGGGCGACCCGACTCGGAACGGCTCCGGCCGGCGACCGTGTGGGTCACCGACGATCACGGCCCGAGCACCCCGAGACAGCGCCGAGACTCCTTCGGCGACCGTGATGCTCGACGCGTCGTCGACGATGACGACATCGAAGGACGTGCCCGGCCCGAGCAGCTGGGCCACGGCATACGGGCTGGCGACCAGACACGGGCGTAAGGCCGTTAGGACGTGTTCGGCCTCCCGGAACAAGTCGGCGAACGGCAACTGCCGGCGGGGCAACGCCCCCTGGGTGTGCAACAAGTCGACTTCACCAGGATGGTCTTCCATCCGACGCATCGAGCGCCGGTCGACCGCTCCCCGCACGCGCAGGGCGTCCTCCTGACGGGACTCGAGGTCGAGCCGGACCAGCCGGGATGCGATGTCGCGCAACGCAACTCCGTCGTGCCGTGCGTAGCGGGGGTCGCGGGTGGCGATCTCTTGTGTCAGCGACATCCACCAAATGTGTTCGAGCTCGCCGGGCACTTGTTCCGAACGCACCCCGCGGTGGGCGAAGTCGTCTATCACCTCGCTGAGGCCGGTGTCGCGTAGTTCGGCGATGACCGGGGCGACTTCGGGCAGCACGAAGAGCCGTTCCAGTTGCTCGTTGAGGCGGCTGATCAGGGTGCGCAACACCGGCAGGTCCAGCGCCAGCAGGTCGGGGGTGCCCGCGAGCCGCTGCCCGAGCCAATGCAGGTCCCGCGCGAGCGCGGCATACACCTCCTCGGCTTCGTCGATCCGGGGGGAGACCTCGGGACGGCCGCCGGCCCCCACCAGGTCGTACCACGCCCGACGTTGAGTCTGGGCGGAGGCGAGCTCAGCATGCAAGTCCGCCGGCGGGCGCCCGGGCCGCAACAGGCGCCGGGCCTGGCCGCGCACTTTGGCGCGGGCGACCGGACCGAGCCGGATCGTCTGCCCGGCGCGGTAGGTCGCTGACCCGGTGGCAATCAAGTGCTCGTCAAGAGGCACGTCGAAGACCTCGGGCCGGAAGACCTCCAGCGTGCGGCGCACCCCGCGCATCGTGTCGAAGGCGTGCCCCCAGTCGCGGGGTGATCGGGCTGACGGCAGCCAACTCTCGGCAAGAATGGCGTCGAGCTGCTGGTTGGCCTGCGCGAGCGCCCCGTCAGCCAGTCGGCCGACGATCTCGCGGGCCTGCTCAATCTGGTCGCTGTCACGGATGTCGGCGCCATACCACGGGTCGCCGCCGGGTTCGGGTGACCAGGCACCGGCTGCAGCGGCGGCCTCGATCCGGGCGGCCAGCTCGACGAGCTGGTCGTGGTCGAGCCGCTGCAGGGTCACCGGGTCGAGCCGCACCTGCGAGCCCGGGGGCTGGTCGTGCCCACTGAGTTCCTGAACGTGTTGCTGAGCGGCGTATGCCGTGATGCCCCATGGCTCGCGGACCTCGTGCAACGCACGCACGTGGTCACGGAGCACCTGTTGACATTGGGCGATCTCGGTGGCCCGGGCAACCCGGCCCTGGGGCTCGGCCTGCGCTTCGACGGTTGCGATGTCGAGCTCGTCGACCCGGCGCAGCGACGTCCCGAGTGCCTGCAGAACCGGGCCACGGTTCTCGGCAGCCCCGGTCAGGTCGAGCAGCAGGTCGTCGAGACCGAGCGGGGCCAGCCGGTCTTCCAGGGCACGGATGCTGTCCCGGCGTGGCGTGACGTAGAGGATGCGTCTGCCGTCGTGGGCCAGCGCGGCGATCAACGCGGCGAGCGTCTGGGTGCGCCCGGTGCCCAAGGGCGCTTCGAGCACGAGTTGCTGACCGGCCCGGACTGCGTCGAGCACCGACTGTTGAGCGCCGTCGAGGCCGAGCACGAGCAACTCCGACTCGGGGTCCGGGTCGCTGTCGACACCCGGCAGCTCGGTGTCCAGCCGCGCGGCTGCCGCGGCATCGCCGGCGAGCGCAGCCACGACGTCGACCTCAGCCAGCCACTGGGCGTTGGTGCCGACGTCGGCGACCATGGCGGGCTTGCTGTAGGGGTAGGTGCCGAGCACCAGCGAGGGCGTCACTGCGAACCCGGGCACGTCGGCGCAGAACTGCTCGAGGGCGGCATACACCGGGTAGGGGTCGAATCCAGAGGCGACATCGGCGAGCCCGGCCAACGCGGCCGCGTCGACCGGCGCACCGACGACCGAACCGAGGTAGTCGACCAGGGCCGGGTTGACCATGGCATCCGGCCCCAGGTCGAATTCGAAGTCGGGTTCGTCTACGCCGGTCGGGCGGAGCGTGCAGGTGCGTAGCAGCACCGGAGCTTCGACAACCGTCGACGTGCGCAGTGGTTTCCAGGTGGCCGTCCCGACCGCGACGAAGCCAGTAACCAACCCGCGTTCGTGACGCAGCATCCGTTCGGCGTGGCAGATACGCCGGGCGCTGTCCCGGGCCGTGTCGAAGGCGCCGGGCTCACGGACCAGGTCGGAGAGCCTCGTGACGCGCCCAGCAAGAAACATGGAAACCCCACCCGGGTGCGCGTTGCTCAGGTCGAGGTAATTGCCCGGTCGCTCAGCTGCCGGCAACGCCCAGAGCAGGGTGTTGCGGCCACCGACGTCGGACAGTTCACGGGACCAGCCCGCCATCGTCTCCATGACACTCACCTAGTCAGATTAGTCGGGTGGCCGACCCGCCTCGTGGTGCCGCGCCTGTGTCGAGATAATCGACTCAGGCCATGCCTGCCCATGCTTGCCCATGTGTCTGCGTTGTAGCGCCGGTCCGGCCTGCAGGGCACGCTGGAGGGCACCACGAGTCGAGCAGGTGGCCCGGATGCTGACACAATGGCGCGGCTGGCCCTCGTAGCTCAGCGGATAGAGCACCGCTCTCCTAAAGCGGGTGTCGCGCGTTCGAGTCGCGCCGGGGGCACTCGCGTCGTGTTGCTGGGCCAACATCACGAGCGCTCATTCCGGATCTGCTGATGTCAGCCGTTCCCGCCTTGAGCTGCCGGTGCTTGGCCAAGACGAATCCACCAGCAATGAACTCCACGCTTCGTCACAAGGACGGTGAGGTCGACGACACGGCAATAGCCGTGGTAGCCGAGGAGAATCCGAGTCAGAACCGACCGTAGGAGACTCCAGAGCTGGTCCAGATCTTGCGATACACCGTGCGGCCGAGTCTGCGGCCGGCGTCATACATCATGCCGCCGCCGGCGTAGATGCCGGTGTGGCTCGCCGGATAGCCGAAGAAGACCAGGTCACCGGGCCGGGGGTTGCTGACCTTGGTCGCGGCCCGGCGCTGAGCTTCGGCGGTGCGGGGAATCGAGATCCCGGCCCGCCGATACACCATCTGGGTGAAGCCGGAACAGTCGATGCCGGAGGTCGAGGTGCCGCCCCAGCGGTATCGAATGCCCATCAGGCCAGCGGCGATCGATGTGATCGAGCCGTTGGGAGCCGGCGCCGAGGACGGCGTGGACTGGTTGTTGTTGGACTGCTCCCTCGACTTGTTGTTGGACTGCTCCCTCGACTTGTTGTTGGACTGCTCCCTCGACTTGTTGTTGGGCTGCTCCCTAGACGAGCCTCCCGTCGCGCGAGCGCCGCTGTTGCGAGTGGTCTTCTTGACAACCGGGGGCTTCACCTTGAAGCCGTCGAGCGAACCGAAAGCCGGCAGGACAACCGGGCTCACGGGCACACTGACAACTGGTCCGGTCTGAGCAGCGGAGGCGCTCTTGATCTGCGCCAGCCGAGCTTCCGCGACCGCTTCGACGAATCCCGGTGAGATAGCCGCGGCGATGGTCGAGTCGCCGACCGAAGCAGGTCGATCAGGCGCGGACGGGCTGGCAGCGGTGCCGACAGCGGCCTGCGCGGGCAAACCCATCGACACGAGCAAACCGGTCGAAGCGATCGCGACCGTCGAGGCCCGCAACGTTGGCTTCTGGACACCAGCCACGACGACCTTGACCTCACCCAGCGGTGAATACCCCGGCGCGCGATGGCGCCCGACGTGCTTGGACATGCGTCCCTCTCCGGATCGCCTACGAGGTGAGCTGTCGGGTTCGAGTGGGAGTTGTCACTCGGCTCTCGGGCCTGTCGTGCACCCGGGAGCTTCACCCCAAGAGCGACGCAGCGGATGAGCAATTCCGTTGCGTTGCCCGCTAATGGTTCCCCCGCCCCTGCCCAGCGATTCTCGTGGTGACCCGGTGCGGTGGCAGGACTCGGCGTTCCGCATCGGGGCCGGCCCGGACGAGCCAGCGCTCGCGACGATAGCTGAACTGGCGGCAAATGTCACATTAAGGTCACAGAACGACCACTGATTGGTCAACGCGATCTCGGGCTAGCCTCGGAAACCGGCCGTTCTGACCCCCACCAACGGCACTGTCAGACGTCGAGGGAGACGAAAACGTGCGCTGCCACCGAAGGCTCCAACCGGACCAGCGCACCCGTGCCACCACCCTTGGCCGAGACCGGAGCGTCGGCCCGCTGCACACCAACCATGTTCTCTTGCATGGTGACCCGCACGAGCACTCCTGGTTTGATCCCGGCGGAACGCAACTCGGCCAACTTCTGCGGATCGTTCTGGGCCGGTTCCCCGATCCGGCGAACGACGGCGAGCTGCGGATCGGGCCCCAGCTCGGACAGCTCGGTGAGACCGACGAGCCCATTCCGGAACACCGGAGTGTCGGCGCTGGCCCCGAGCTCGGCCAGACCCGGGATGGGGTTGCCGTAGGGCGACTCGGTCTGCGCACCGATCAGCGCAAGGATCCGCCGCTCCACCTGCTCACTGATGACATGCTCCCAACGGCAGGCTTCGGCGTGAGCAAACTCCCACTCCAATCCGAGGACATCGACGAGCAACCGCTCGGCCAGTCGATGTTTGCGCATCACCCGAGTAGCGATCAGCCGCCCCTGCTCTGACAGCTCCAGGTGCCGGTCGCCGTCCACTCGCAGGAGTCCGTCCCGCTCCATCCGGGCCACGGTCTGCGACACCGTGGGCCCGCTGTGTCCGAGCCGTTCGGCGATCCGCGCCCGCATCGGGGTCACACCCTCCTCCATCAACTCGAAGATGGTGCGCAGGTACATCTCCGTCGTGTCGATGAGCTGGGTCACAGGCATAGCCTCTCATCATGCCCAGGCTCAGTGCCGGATCTACCCGCCCGTCAATAGTCTGGGTACGCCGTGATTTGCGATGTGCCGACCACCCGCCGTTGTGGTCGGCTGCGTCCGAGGGCCCGGTTGTCGTGCTCTTCGTGCTCGACGAAGTGCTGTTGGCGGGTGCCGGCGCGACCCGTGAGGCCCGTATGGCCGCATCGCTGCGAGCCTTCGACGCCGACCTGCGCGAACGATATGCCGCAGGGCTGCTCGTGCGCTCAGGTACACCTTCAGCGATCGTACCCGCGTTGGCCCGGGAGATCGGAGCTCGCACGGTCTGGGTCAGCGGCGAGACCACTCCCTACGGCCGCCAAAGGGACGAGTCGGTCCGCACCGCCCTGACCGCCCTCGGGGCCGAGCTGCGGGTGCTCGGCACTCCGTATGCCGTCGGCCCGGGGACCCTGCATACCGGGGCCGGCACGCCGTTTCGGGTATTCACACCGTTCGCCCGGGCGTGGCGGGCCCACGGCGCTCCCGGACCTGCGCCGGCGCCGGCCACCCTGCGCACGCTCGATGGCCTGGCCGGCGACCCGATCCCCGATCCGCCCGCAGACCTCCCACCGGAGGACCACGAGGCCGGGGAACAGGCTGCGCTCGCTCGCTGGGCCGACTTCCGTGATGGCGGGCTGACGGCATACGACACCGAGCGTGACCGGCCCGACCACGATGGCACCTCGCGGCTGTCTGAAGCCTTGAAATACGGTGAGCTGCACCCTCGGACGCTGCTCGCCGACCTCGCTGCGTCGGGCGTGATCGGCAGCCCTGGCTCCGCGGTCTTCACGACCGAGCTGGCGTGGCGGGAGTTCTATGCCGACGTGCTGTGGCACCACCCGGAGTCGGCGTGGGCCGACCTGCGCCCGATCGCGGGGATGACCTACGACGAGCCCGGTGCCGGCTTCGAGGCCTGGCAGGCCGGGCGTACCGGGTATCCGTTCGTCGATGCCGGGATGCGTCAGCTCGCCGCGACCGGATGGATGCACAACCGGGTCCGGATGGTCACCGCGAGTTTTCTCGTCAAGGACTTGCACGTGTGGTGGCCGCACGGTGCTCGGCATTTCATGCAGCTGTTGCGTGACGGTGACCTGGCCTCCAACTCGCACGGCTGGCAATGGACGGCCGGCACCGGCACCGATGCCGCGCCGTATTTCCGGATCTTCAACCCGATCGCCCAAGGGCGGCGCTTCGACCCGCACGGCGACTACGTACGCCGCTGGGTGCCCGAGCTCGCCCATCTGCCCGGAGCCGCCGCCCACGAGCCATGGAAGCACCCCGACGGATATGTCGCTGGCTATCCGGAGCCGATCCTCGACCACGCGTTGGAGCGCGCCGAGTCCTTGCGCCGATTCCGTGGCGATTGAGCGAACTGCCGACGGACCGCATGACAAGTCATCGAGGAGCCCCTGGCGGGTTGCGGTCCGCCTCGCTGAGCCGGTCCGGCATCCGTGGAGCCCACACCCACAGCCAGGCCGCACCGACCCAGGCGATCAGCCCCAAGACGCCGGAGGCGATCCCGAGCGAGGCGATCGCGGCAACAGCGCCGACCAGCCCCGGCCCGGCGACCCAGCCGAGATCGGCCATCAGCCGCCAGCCACTGAGGAACTGAGCCCGTCCTTGCGCGGGCGAGACATCGGCGCCAAGGGTGAGCAGGACCCCCGACCCGATCCCGTTACCGATTCCGAGCACACTGGCGACCGCGACCAAGGACCAGAAGGACCCGGCCAGCGGCATCAGCAGCAGCCCGATCCCGAGCACGAGCATCGACGGCACGGCCACCGCTGCGCGGCCGTACCGGTCCATGAGCCAGCCGGCCGGGTAGAAGAGCAGCATGTCCAGGGTGCCGGAGATGCCGAAGACCAGGCTCGTCGAGGCGCCGTCGAGACCGATGGCCTCGGCCCAGATCGGCACGACGGCGTTCCGGGCTGCCCGGACCGCCGCGATGGCCAGCACGCCGAGACCGAGGGTGGCCAGCACTCGCCGGTGAGCGGTCAACACACGTGTGACCGTGAGCTTCTGCTCGATCGGGGCATCCGCAGCGGGCAAGCCGCCGGTCTGGCGGGAGGGCGACTCCAGGTCACGGATGCTCAGCACGAGCAGGGCGGCGCCGACCCCGGCGACCGCGGCCACGGCATATGCACCACCGAGGCCCCACCGAGCCACGGCGGCGGCCCCGATGAACGGCCCGAGCAGCATCCCGACCCGGTGCACCCCGCCGAGGGTCGACAAGGCCCGGGCCCGCAGGCTCGCCGGCACCGCCTCGGCGAGATAGCTGTGCCGGGCCAGGCCGAAAGCCGACTGCGCGAGCCCGGCTGCGAACACTGCCGCCGCGAGCGCTGGCACGCTCGAGGTCAGTCCGGCAGCCGCGAAAGCTGCTGCCTCGAGGAGGCTGGCGCCGATCAGCGCCCACCGCTCACCGAACCGTGCCGCGAACGCCCCCGCCGGCAGGTCGCCGGCCACCATCCCCACGCCGAGCAGAGCCACGACCACCGCAGCGCCGCCGGCATCGGCCCCGACTCGCAACGCGGTCAGGGCAAGCACCGGAGTCACCGCCCCCAACCCCACCGAGGACAAAGCCGTCGGGCCGTATGCCGCGACCGCGATCGTGCGCAATCGGGTCACCTCGGTCACGGGATCACTCTGTCACCGGGGCTGAACCGCCGGGAAAACCCTTGCGTGGCCGACCGGGCTCGACGTAGCGTCCCCGGTACACGAGAAAGGAGGTGGTCAGGTAGTGCATTCCTATCGGACACGTGAGGTGGCTGCGCGGTAGCGCGGTCCGTCCCTGACCGCCTCGCGGCGGTCCATACCTGGGACGACCGCGACTGCCGCGGAATCCACGCAGTCGCTGCAGCCCGTGGGTAGGCATGGCTCGTCCACCGTGCATGCCGGCCGGTCCTGAGATCTCCGGCTCCCCACGGGCTGTCCCATGTCCCGATGCCGCACGGACGTCCTATGATCCGCGCAATTGCGCACAGTCGTGCGGCGAGTCGCGCAACGATCAGGCCGAATTTCGCGATAACCGCACTCTCATGCGACAAGTCGCGCACAGCAACGCGGCTTGGCAACGTGCTTTGGGCACCGCGGCCCCTGGTGCTGGCCGTCGACAACCTGACTAGTCTCGATGCTGTGACCGAACGGGTGAACTACACCGGTGCTGGGCTGGCCGACGACGACCTGCCCGACAGTCCTCTCGAGTTGCTCAGTCGGTGGGTGGCCGACGCACAGGCCGCGGGGGCAGGAGGTTACGAGTCACCTGAGGGGTTGGCGATGGCATTCGCCACTGTCGATTCCGCTGGGTGTCCCAACGTCCGCACGGTGCTGGTGCGCTTCCTCGACCGTCGGGGGCCGGGTTTCGTCACCGACACGACGAGCACGAAAGCGCAAGAGATCGACGGGAACCCGCAGGTGGCCGGCTCGATGGGCTGGCCGACGATGTTCCGGGTCGTGCGTTTCCGCGGGATCGCCGAGCCGGTCGAGCCGGAGGCGCTCGCGGCATACTTCACCGAACGCCCCTGGGGGTCGCGGGTCAGCGCCCTGGCGTCGAGACAGTCCGAGCCGGTCGGCGCCCGCGCCGAACTCGACGCCCTCTTCGAGGAGTATGCCGCCCGGTATCCGGACACCGGCAGCCCCGACGACGTGCCGGTGCCCGACAGTTGGGGTGGCTACCGGATCCGGCCCTGGGAGGTCGAGTTCTGGGCCGGCCGGGAGAGTCGGCTCCACGACCGGGTGGTCTACTCGGTCGCCGAAGCAGTCGGCATCGGCCCGGCCGGCTGCGACGACCCAGCGGGTTGGCCGCTGCTCGACTCGGCAGAGTGGCTGCGCTCCCGACGGATGCCCTGATCCGGCAGGTACCCGTTCTGAGGCCGCGCTGAGGGTGCCCCGCCACGTGGCTAGTACAACTCCACGAACACGTGCTGCGCACCCCGGCTCTGCACCACGGCCTGGGCATCGGCAACCATGGCGGAGGAGCCGCACAGGTAGAACTCCGTGTCAGCCGAAACGAAGTCGAGGCCGGTCAGCGCGTCGGTCACGCGGCCGCCAAAGGCATCCGGGGAGTCTTCTCGGCTATAGCAGCGCCACAACTGGGCGGGGATCGGATCGTCGAGATTGCGGGTGAGATCGTCGTTCTGTCCACGGCAGCCGAACAGGAGCGTGGCTTGGTCGAGCTCTCCCGCGTCGGCGAGTTGACCGAACATGGGCAAGAACGGCGCGATCCCGGTGCCGGTGGCGACGAAGACCCGGCGCTTCCCTGGCGCGGTGAGGCTGTATTGGCCCAGCGGAAGCTCGATCGTCGTGGTCGTGCTAATCACCGCTGACTCGGCGAAGTGCGAGCCCAGCCCGCCCGTTCGCGTGCTGACGAGCAGTCTCAGCTGTTTGTCCTGCAGCGACACGATCGAGTAGTCGCGCCACGCGTTGTCGCCCACGAGGATGCGTGCGAACTGGCCGGGAGTCCACTCCCCAACCGCGTGGTCGAGCTCGAAAACCAACTCCCAGATGCTCGGCGTAGGCCGTCGCTTTTCCTTGACTACAGCCCGGTACTTGTCCGGAGGTAGCGCGGCGTGTTCGTCGGCCGGGACCGGGGGTGCAGCCTTGACGGATCCCCGGATGATGGAGTATCCCTTCGACCCCAGCGCCTGACTAGCTGCTGCTACGCCGCCCATGAGCGCTCCCGCGATGCCGAGGCTGCCCGCATCCTGGCCCGAGAGCAACAGGCCCGGGATCGGGGTCCGGGGGCCCAGCGGCTTGGCCCGATAGCGGTCGGGGGTGGCAGGTACCCCGAGGAAGGATCCCTGCGGGTGAGCGGTGTAGTGCTCGATGGTCACAGGCGTCGACACTTCGAAGCGTCGCACGAGGTCGCCGAATCCGGGAACGACCGTGTCGGTGAACGCGATCAGTCCCTCGCCGGTACGCTGTTTGCGGGCCGCATAGTCAGCCCCTCGTTGGCCTCTGGGCAAGTCCAGCCAGGAGGTGAACGCGGCAGTTTCAGCGATGGCTAGGATTTCGGCAGTGTGGTGGTCTTCGTCGCCCGCTTTGATGGACGGGAACGACACGAAAGCCTGCTCCGGCTCCCCCGCCAATAGCTGCGTTTCGACGGTTTCGGACATCCGGTCGTGGTCGAGTGACCGATAAATCCAGAGATTCTCGCCCTGGAGGCCGATGGTTCGAGGGCTGTCCGCGAGCCGCACATAAACGGAGATCGCAGATGTCCCGGACCCCAGGTTGTGCACTGTTCGGCGAGACCGCTGCGTGAGCTTGCCGATATGCCCGTCGGTGGGAAGGAGCTTATCGAACGTCAGTTGCACTCCGACGTTGGAGATGATGATCGGGGCGCGGTACGTGCATTCCTGGGGTTGCGGGCCACGACGGTCGAGGACGCGCACACCGACAGCGCGTCCGCCTTCGACGAGGATCTCGGTGACATCTTGCCCGACGCGGACGGCCCCGCCGGCGCGCTCGATGGTCCGCTCGATCGTGCGCGCGATTCCTGAACTGCCTCCTTGCGGAAACCAAGCTCCGTTCAGGTAGTGATGCACGATCAGCGCATGGATGGCAAATGCGCTGCGCGATGGAGGGAGCCCGTAGTCCCCCCACTGGCTGGCCAGCAAGGCCCGGAGCTCGGCGGACCGGAAATTCTTGTCGAGGTAGTCACGAGTGGACATCGTGGCAGTTCTGCCGGTCAGCCTCTGAATCAAGGAAAGGACCGGGTCGATGAACTCCGGGACCATGCCCCGGGATAACCGTACTACATTCCACTTGAAGGTCCGATCGATGTCACGGAAGTAGCGTCGAATAGCTCGCTCCTCGCCCGGGAAGACCGAGATCAGTTTTTCTTGGTATTCGATAGAGCTGGAAGGAACAGTGAAGTCGATGCCCGGATAGATGAAACGATCGAAGCCCTCGGGCATACGGTTCCACTTCAGTTCGCCGTCCGTAAGGTAGTCGAGGTAGGCGCGGAACTGATCCCTCAGCGTCATCTCCCCGAGGTAGTGGACGCCTACGTCCCACGACGCGCCGTCTCGCCGAAATGATTGGGTGAGCCCTCCCGGCTCGGTGTGCTTTTCCAGCACGAGGACCCGCTTGCCAGCGGCGCGTGCCAGCATTCCTGCAGCAGAAAGCCCCCCGATACCTGATCCGATGACGATGCAGTCGTACATCAACCCTCCTCTTATAGACAGTGTCTAGCCTAGTACCCCCTGGGTAGACACTGTCAAGTGAGCTGCTGGGTGTCGCTAGGCTGACGTCGTGACGAACACCGAGCTCCCGGACCAACCGAGCAGAGCGCGCGACCTGCGCGCCGCGCTGCTCCGGACTAGTCGTGAGCTGCTGGACGAGGGCGGACCTTCCGCGCTGAGCATGCGTGAGGTGGCGCGTCGGGCAGGGTGCACCCATCAGGCGCCGTACCACTACTTCGCGAACCGGGAGGCGATCCTGGCCGCCGTGGTAGCCGAAGGCTTCAGCGAACTCGCGGACCGATTGGAAGCGGCCAACGCCCAGGTCAGGGCCGGGGGGCTTCGCGGGACGGCAGTGGCATCATCCAACGCTTACGTGGGTTTCGCGATCACGAATCCCGGGGTGTTTCAGGTGATGTTCCGGCCCGACATGATCGATCATGCTCGATATCCCGATGTGCTCGAACACGCCACGCGAGCGCGGGAGTCCCTACGGCATCTCGTGCAGATCCTCTACGGCGACGATGCCTCGCCCGAGTTGGAGATCGTGACCTGGGCGCACGTGCATGGGATGGCCAGCCTGCTGATCAGCGGCCCACTCGGGTACGAGATCCCCACCGCGGCGGCTCGCCTGGCCTACGCGGACAACATCAACCGCATGTACGCGAGACGATTCAGGGCTTGACGTGGAACAACCGGCCAGACCTGATGGCTGGGGCTACCGGTCAGATCTGCGGGCCTTGAGCGCGCAGTTTGTCGACCTCCAGCATCTTCTCCCGTAGTTCGGCCAGCCAGGGCTCGACGTGCTGGCCGGTCAAGGTGACGCACCACCCGAGCGCCTCGGAGCGGCTCCGAGCAATCCCGGCATCGACGAGGGTGTCGAGGACCTGCCGCTGGGGCTGACGCAGTCGGGTCATCACCGGGGCGGCGAGATGGGTGAACAGCTCGCGGTGCTCGCCCAACCGGGCGCCCCAGCTGACCTTGCGGCCATAGCGCGTCTCGGCCTCGAGTGCGATCACGATCCGCTCCTGCCGACTCTCCTCCCGGAATCGACTGACACGGCCTTCGGCAGCGGCTGCGCCGGACTCGCCGTCCATGGGTGGCAACTCCAGAACGACGACGAGCTCCTCGCGGTCGACGTTCACCTCAGGTGTGCCGACGAACCAGTCCGCGGGCAGGCGTCCGATGAACCAATCGGCAGCATCATCAGCCGGCGGCAGGTCGGCCTGCTGCCAGCCGCCGGGCCGTCCGAACGCACCACCCCGCCCGAACGGGCCGCCACGTCCACCAGGTCCACCAGCCCCGCCACGTCCACCACCACTCCCACCACGTCCGCCAGGTCCTCGTCCCCGGCCACCTCCCCGGCCAACATGGCCCGAACCGCCGCCGGCACCACCGCCGAAGCCGCCGGTCCCTTCACCACGTCGTCCTCGACCGCGTCGGGGACCGTCGTCGTTCATGTCGTCACTCATCGCGTCGTCCATCTCTTGTGAGTACCACTTGTGTGCATGCATGGGAAGCTCCTCAGCTATCCGTTCCAGTCAGCGATTACTCGCTTACGTACTTACAATACTACGCCGCAGGCCATCGCCGGACGATTCCCGAGCTGAGCCGACCGGCCAGCGTCGTCCACTGATCTGCCCAACACTCGGACCCGCCTCAGCGGCGCGAGCGGGGCGGAGAGAGACTGGTTCCAAGCGTGCGGCGCCCAGCCGCACCGCGCGAGGAGGTGAACTGTGAACGACCCCACCCAGCTGACGATTCCGACTGAGCTGCGTCCCCAGGACGGACGCTTCGGCTCTGGCCCGAGCAAGGTGCGACCCGAGCAGATCAGTCGTCTCGCCGAGCTCGGCGGCCGAGTCCTGGGCACGTCGCACCGGCAGGCGCCGGTCCGAGATCTCGTGGGACAGGTGCGTGACGGCCTAGCGACGCTCTTCTCCCTCCCGGCGGGTTACGAGATCGTGCTCGGCAACGGGGGCACGACGGCGTTCTGGGACATCGCCGCCTTTGGGCTGGTCCGCGAGAAAGCCCAACACTTGGCGTTCGGTGAGTTCTCCAACAAGTTCGCCACGGTGACCGACAAAGCACCCTTCCTGGCGGCGTCGAGCATCCGCAAGGCGGAGCCGGGCACGCTCGCGACCGCGGTCGCCGAGGACGGCGTCGACGTCTACGCCTGGCCGCACAACGAGACTTCCACGGGGGTCATGGCTCCGGTATGCCGGGTGCCCGGCGCTGCTGACGACGCGCTCGTGCTTGTCGACGCCACCTCGGGCGCAGGTGGGTTGCCGGTCGATCTGGCCGAAGCCGATGTCTACTATTTCGCCCCGCAGAAGTGCTTCGCCAGCGACGGTGGGCTCTGGGTGGCAGCCTTCTCCCCGGCTGCTTTGGCTCGGGTCGACGAGATCGCCGCGACCGGCCGATGGGTGCCCGATTTCTACAGCTTGCCGACCGCAATCGACAACTCCCGCAAGAACCAGACCTACAACACACCGGCGGTCGCGACCCTAGCGATGTTCGCTGCCCAGCTGGAGTGGATGGACGGCCACGGCGGGCTCGACTTCACCACGGGCCGCACCGCCGACTCGGCAGCGCGACTCTACGGCTGGGCCGAGCGCACGGCATACACGACACCGTTCGTGGCCGACCCTGCGGCGCGCTCCCAGGTCGTTGGCACCATCGACTTCGACGACACCGTGGATGCCGCAACAGTGGCAAAGGTCTTGCGGGCGAATGGGATTGTCGACGTTGAGCCATACCGCAAGCTGGGCCGCAACCAGCTGCGAGTGGCGATGTTCCCGGCCATCGATCCCGAGGACGTCGGGAGGCTCACCGAGTGCATCGACTGGGTGGTCGGTCAGCTCTGACCTCGGTCGCCGACTCGATGATCCATGCCGGCGCGCTAGCACAGCGACGCCCGTAGGTGTTCCGTATGTCGACCTGCAGGATGTGATCGATGCGCTATCGGGTCATCGCAGCGATGATCGCGGCAACGACGAGCAATGCGAGCACGATCAGCGTGAACCGATGCCGGAAGCGCGCGTTCACCGGCGGACCTCGGGCATCGCCCGGGCCGGGCGTTCGGCGTCCGGACCGACCGTCAGTCGCCAGTGCGGGCGACGATGTGACACGTGGCTCACGCGGACATTCTCACGCCTCACGGCGACCCAACTCACGACAAGCACCGCGGCGCCGACGGCCACCGCGCCGACCCCGATGGTCCAACGGGCGCCCGCCACATCGCCGAGCCAGCCGATGACCGGAGCGCCGAGCGGGGTGCCGCCGAAGAAGATCGCCATGTAGAGCGCCATCACGCGACCCCGCATACTCGGCTCCGTGGAGAGCTGGACCACGGCATTCGCGGTGGTCAGCGCAGTGAGCGCAGTCAGTCCGCAGCCGGCCAGTGCTGCCGCGAACACCGGATAGGTCGGTGCGGTAGCCGCTACACCGCTGGTCACCGTGAATCCGGCGAGTGCGCCGAACAGCACCCGCAACCGTGGGCGGGCGCGCCGGGCGGCAAGCAGTGCCGCGGAGACCGAGCCCACCGCCATGATCGACCCGAGGACGCCGTATTCCGTTGCGCCCTTGCCGAAGACAGTCGTCGCCATCAGTGCCGTGGTGATCTGGAAGTTCATCCCGAAAGTGCCGAGCACGAAGACGAGAAGCATGACGAGCTTGAGATCGGGCCGCCCGCGGACGTAGCGTAGTCCGTCACGAACCCCAGCACGGCCGGGGGCCCGGGGCGCCGGACGAAGCTCTGCAGCCCGCATCGCGAGCAGCGCTGCCAGCATCGGCACGAACGACACCGCGTTGGCCAGCAGCGCCGGCCCGATGCCGTACGCCGCGATGAGCAGCCCGGCCGCCGCCGGACCGAGCAGGCGCCCAGTGTTGAAGGATGCACTGTTGAGTGCGACGGCGTTCGCCACCCGGTCGGGGCCGACGATCTCGGCGACGAAGGCATGCCGGGTCGGATTGTCGACGGCCGTGGCCAGGCCTTGCAGAAAGGCCAGCGCGTAAACGTGCCAGAGCTCGACGAGACCGGTGAGCGTGAGCAGAGCGAGCACGAGCGCCGTGCCGAGCAGCACGCTCTGACTGATCAGCAGCACCCGGCGTTTGGAGAAGCGGTCGGCGACCAGGCCAGCCCATGGGGCGAGCACCAGGAAAGGCAGGAACTGCAACCCGGTGACGATCCCGAGTGCCGTCGACGACAGATCGGTGAGCTGGGTGAGCACGAGCCAGTCCTGCCCGACCCGGCCCATCCATGTGCCGACGTGGGAGATCACCCCGCCCGCGGCATACAGCCGATAGTTGCGGACGACCAACGAACCGAAGGTGGAGTTCACGCGGACGCCACCGTCGTGAGAAGTCGTTCGGCCTGGCCGACCAGCTGTTGCCCGGCGGGGGCTGGGCGGGGTTGCGTGAGCCCGCTCAGCCGACACCGAGCAGCTGTTTGACCGGGTCGATAGCGAAGTAGAGCACGAAGAGCGCCGACACCACCCACATGAGTGGATGCACGCCACGTGCCTTCCCGCGCACGACCTTGATGAACGTGTAAGCGATGAAGCCGGCCCCGATGCCGACCGAAATCGAGTAGGTGAAGGGCATGAGGACGATCGTCAAAAAGGCCGGCAGCGCGATCTCGGCGTCGTCCCAGGAGATGCCTTTGACTTGCTGCATCATGAGGAAGCCCACGAGCACGAGTGCCGGAGTGGCGGCTTCGTAGGGCACGATCGTCGCCAAGGGCGCCAGGAAGGTGGCGAGCAAGAAGAGCACCCCGGTCACGACGGACGCGAGGCCGGTCCGGGCACCTTCACCGACACCGGCAGCCGACTCGATGTAGGACGTGTTCGACGAGACGCCGCCGGCACCGCCGGCAATCGCGGCGACCGAGTCGACGACGAGGATCCGGTCGCTGTGCGGCGGGTTACCTTCCTCGTCGAGTAAGCCCCCCTCGCCACCGATGGCGACCATGGTGCCCATCGTGTCGAAGAAGTCGGCCAGCATCAGGGAGAAGACGAGCAGGACGGCGCTGACCAGCCCGATCTTGCCGAAGGACCCGAGCAGGTTGAACTGCCCGAGTAGCCCGAAGTCGGGTGTGCCGACAAACTGGTCGGGCAGCTTCGGCACGTTCAGGCCCCATCCCGTGGGGTTGACCAGATCACCCTCGGGATCGAACTGAGACCCGACCCGGAAGGCCGCCTCCACGGCGATAGCCAGCACGGTGGAGCCGACGATCGCGTAGAGGATGGCGCCGCGTACTTTGCGCAGATACATGGCGATGAGGCAGAACATCCCGACGACGAAGATGACCAGCGGCCACCCGGCGAGCACGCCGCCGATACCGAGCTCGACCGGCACCGCGGGGGCTTTGCGCACGAAGCCGGCGTCGACCAGCCCGATCAACGTGATGAACAAGCCGATACCCACCGAGATGGCGGTCTTGAGCTGGCTCGGCACGGCATGGAAGACCGCTTGCCGGAATCCGGATAGCACGAGCACGAGGATGATGATTCCTTCGAGAACGATCAGCCCCATGGCATCGGCCCAGGTCATCTGCGGAAGGGTGGCGATCCCGAAGGCCACGAAAGCGTTGAGCCCCAAACCGGCGGCCAGCGCCAACGGATAGTTCGCCACAAGGCCCATGAGGATGGTCATGACTCCGGCGATCAGGGCGGTCGCCGCGGCGACTTTGGCTAGGTCCGGGGCTGCTCCCCCGCCGAGGAAGGCACCGGTGCTGTCCGGAACCGTGCCGATGATCAGCGGGTTGAGCACGATGATGTAGGCCATCGTGAAGAAGGTGACGACCCCACCGCGGATCTCGGCGGACACCGTCGAACCGCGCTCAGTCACGTGGAAGAAGCTGTCGATGCCGCTGCGCCGGGTCGGCCCGGCCTTTGTCGTGGACATGACTAGAACGCTAGCGCGCCCCGGTGGCGAGCATGAGGCCGGACCCCGCGATCCGGATGGTCACGTCGCATCGTCTCGGCACCGACGCGCCGGATCCAGGCGGATGGGCGAAGAGCGTCGGGTTACGCTGGCGCCGTGGCCCCTGCGCAACAGCCCGACGAACCGCTATCGGTGCCTGCCCGGCGGATCGTCGAAGTGGGTATGGGCGGATGGACACTAGCTCTGGTGCTCGTGCTGATCGTGCCGGGCTGGCACTCTGGCGAGCGCAACTGGTGGCCGCTGACCTGCGGCTACGGCCTCGGACTGGGCATCATCGGTTGGCTCTACCTGTGGCGAGGTCGAGGCAACGCCGCCGGGGTTGACCCAGGCACGACGCAGTCCACGCCCCAAGACCCATCTCGACAGCCCTGACCCCGACGGGACAGCCACGCGCAGGCCGGGTTGTCAGAGGCACCTGGCATGGTCGGCGACATGACCGTCGGTGAGTTGTGGCCACTGCTCGTCGGTGTCGCCGGTGTCGCCGGTGTCGCTGGGGTCGTCGGTGTTGCCGTCGGCCTGCTCGTCGGTGTGCTGCTCGCGCGAGGGAGGTGTGCGACGCAGGTAGCGGCAGCGGTCGCCGAGCGCGATGTCTTGCGTGATCGCGTGGCGGACCTGCAAGCCCAGACCGACCGCGCGATCGAAACGACCCAGTTCGTCGGGCCGCTCCGTGAGGCCCTCCTTCGAGTGGAGCGCCAGGTGCACACCCTGGAACGCGACCGGGGCGAGCAGTTCGCCCGGGTCGCTCTCGAGCTGACCCGGGTGCAGTCGAGCGCTGACGGGTTGCGCGAGCAAACCGCCAGCCTGGTCGGCTCGTTATCCTCATCCGGCGTACGCGGCTCGTGGGGAGAGCTGTCGTTGCAACGCGTTCTCGAAGCCTCGGGCATGCTGGCCCGCTGCGATCTCGATCTTCAACCAACGCTGGTCGGCGACGATGGAACGCGCCGACCTGATGTGGTCGTCCACCTGCCCGGCAACCGGCACGTCGCGGTCGATGCCAAAGCACCGATGACCCAGTTCCTCGCGGCACAAGCCGATGGGCTCGACCCCGAGCAGCGTGCCAGGAAGCTGCGAGCTCACGCCAAGGCGCTACGCCGACACCTCGACGCGCTCGCCGGGAAGGGCTATTGGCAGCTGGTAGGCACATCTCCCGAGCTCGTCGTCTGCTACGTGCCCGGCGAGGCTTTCCTCGCCGCAGCTCTCGATGCCGACCCGACGCTGCACGAGTACGCGTTGGACCGGGGGGTGGTGCTCGCCTCGCCGGCAACGCTGCTCGCGTTGCTGCGCACGATTGCGGTCACCTGGCGCCAGCACTCCCTGGCCGAGGGAGCCCGAGAGCTGTTGCTCCTGGGCCGCCAGCTCTACGAACGGATCGGAGGGTTGGCCCGGCATACCGAAGCCGTGGGGGACAGCTTGGCCCGCGCAGTCTCGGCCTACAACACCTGGGTCGGATCGCTGGAGAGTCGGCTCCTGGTCACCGCGCGCCGCATGGAAGCACTCGGACTGGGTGACGACAGCCATCCAGTCGGTTTCCCAGCTCAGGTTGAATCGGTCCCCCGATCGTTGCGCAGCCCCGAGCTGGTCCCGGCTGCCGACGAGTGGTCAGCGGGCCTTGAGAGCCCGGCGCAGCTCGCTCGGCAAGGCGAAGATCAGTGACTCCTCGGCGGCGACAATGGGCTGCACGTCGGTGTAGCCGGCTTCGGCCAGGCGGTCGAGCACCTCCTCCACGAGGACATCGGGCACGCTCGCCCCGGACGACACCCCGACCGTCGTGACCCCGTCGAACCAGGCCGGATCGATCTCGTCGGCGTAGTCGACGAGGTGGCCTGCGCCGGCTCCGTGCTCGAGCGCCACCTCGACCAGGCGCACCGAGTTCGAGGAGTTCCGGGACCCGACGACGATCATCAGCTCGACGTCCCGAGCCAGCTGCTTGACGGCTAGCTGCCGGTTCTGCGTCGCGTAACAGATGTCGTCACTCGGCGGATCGATCAGTGCCGGAAAACGACTCCGCAGCCGACGTACGGTCTCCATCGTCTCGTCGACCGATAGCGTCGTCTGCGAGAGCCAGGCCACCTTGGCCGGGTCGCGCACCTGCACATCGTCGACGGCGTCCGGTCCGTCCACGAGGATGATGTGCTCGGGTGCTTCACCTGAGGTCCCGACGACCTCTTCGTGGCCTTCGTGCCCGATGAGCAGGATGTCGTATTCGGCAGCAGCGAACCGGCGAGCCTCCCGGTGCACCTTGGTGACCAGCGGGCACGTGGCGTCGATCGTCCGGAGGGATCGCTGCCGAGCCTCCTCGTGCACCGCCGGTGCCACGCCGTGGGCGGAGAAGATCACCGTCGCGCCTTCGGGCACTTGGTCGGTCTCGTCGACGAAGACCGCACCTCGACGTCGAAGCATCTCGACGACGTGCTTGTTGTGGACGATCTCCTTGCGCACGTAGACCGGTGGCTCGTAGAGCTCTAAGGCCTTCTCGACCGCGACCACAGCTCGATCCACCCCTGCGCAGTACCCCCGCGGGGCGGCCAGCAACACCCGCTTGGGCGAGGGAGTCCCGGCAGGCTCGGTGGGAGGAGCCTGAGCATCCGGAACCGCGTCGGGGGAAGCCGCAACAGTCGACGCGGACGTCAGCGGCGGCTGACCGGTCGCGGCCGAGCCGGGCGGTTGGGTGGACAACATGGTTGACATGGTATGCGGCGGTCGACGATGACGCCTCCGGCGCGCCTGCAGGTATGCAGGGCAGGTCGTTTCAGAAGCCGCAGACCGCTGCCTGTAGTCGCGCCTCTAGAGTGCCAGGGTGAGCACGCCGGCAAGACTGCCCGAGAAGGCAGCCGACACAACCGCGGAGTCTCCGTGGCCGGTCCGGGTGCTCAGCCTCAAGATCGCCGACTACGTCCACCGGATGTCGCCGCTATGGGTCGAGGGCCAAGTCGTGCAACTACAGCGACGTGCCAACACGGCATACCTCACCCTGCGCGACCCCGAAGTCGACATGTCGATGTCCGTGACCATCTCGGTGCACGCCCTCAACGCGCTGCCCACGCCGCTGCTGGAAGGTGCGCGGGTCGTGCTGCAGGCCAAGCCGACCTACTGGACCCGCCGGGGAACCCTGCAACTGGACGCCCGGCAGATCCGGCCGGTCGGTGTCGGAGACCTGCTGGTCCGCATCGAGATCCTCAAACAGCGGCTCGCCGCCGAAGGGCTCTTCGACAGCCGCCGCAAGAAGCCGCTGCCGTTCTTGCCGCGGCTGGTCGGCCTGGTCACCGGCCGGGCGAGTGCCGCCGAGCACGATGTGGTCGAGAACGCCCGGCGTCGCTGGCCGACGGTGCGTTTCGAGATCCGTCAAGTGGCGGTGCAGGGCAGTCATGCCGTGACGGAGGTCGTGGCGGCATTGGCCGAGCTCGACGCCCACCCGGAGGTCGATGTCATCGTCATCGCCCGAGGCGGCGGCGCGCTTGAGGAGCTGCTGCCGTTCAGCAACGAGACACTCCTGCGAGCTGTCGACGCTGCCCACACACCTGTGGTGTCGGCCGTAGGTCACGATGTCGACACCCCGTTGCTCGACTTCGTCGCCGATCGGCGAGCATCGACACCCACCGACGCCGGCAAGGCCATCGTGCCCGACGCGAACGGTGAGGCAGCCAACACCGCAGCATTGCGGGCCCGCGCTCGCCGGGCCCTGGCGAGCCGGCTCGACACCGAGCGACGGGTGCTCGTCGCGCACTACTCCCGTGCCGTGATGACCGACCCGCTAGCACTCATCGCACCCCACCGTCAGCAGATCGCGACGTTGCTGAAGCGGGCCACCGAACGCCTCGGCACCCGTTTGTCCCACGAGAGCGACCGGATCAAGCACCTGGGCACCCAAGTGCGGCTCCTGTCCCCGCAGTCGACCCTCGACCGCGGATACGCCGTGGTCACCCATGCGGATGGGCGAGTCGTGCGGGGGCGCGACGACGTGCACCCCGAGGAACTGCTCCGGGTGCTCGTTTCCCGAGGAGACTTCGGTGTGCAGGTCGTCGGCAACGACGCGGTGCAGGCCGATGACCTGCCACGGGACCACGTGGGCACCGAGACGCAGCCCTGACGCGGCGGTGCAGAATAGTGCCCGACGGCATCGACCGACCGGGCCGTCCCCTGCTTCACCCGCGGCCTCGCCCGAAGGGAGCACGTCGTGACGGACCCGACCGACCCGGCATCCGCGCCGGACACGACCTCGGACAAGGCCGCTGCCCCCGCCGAGCACATGGATGCCGGGATCTCCGATATCCCCGACCTCGGCTACGAGCAGGCACGGGACGAACTGGTGGCCATCGTGGCCCGACTGGAAGGTGGCCAAGCCCCTCTCGAAGAGAGCCTGACCTTGTGGCATCGCGGCGAGGCCTTGGCCGCCCATTGCTCCCGGTGGCTCGATGCGGCTCAAGCACAGATCGCCAAGGGCGAGACATCCGGGCAGTAGCGGCCGGGCCGGCCGCAGGTGAATCTAGTCGAGCACAGTCACGGCACGTAGGGCGGGCACGAAGACCTCCAGCTCTGCTAGCCCACCGGTCGCACTGACCACCGTGGTGAGCACCCCTTGGTCGGTATCGGTGTTCCGGACAAGGTGCAGCTGCCCACGTTCGTCGACGCGTTGCTCCCAGCTCTGACCGGCCAGCTCGACCGAGCCGGACACCGCAGCATCGGTCGTGATCCGGCGCACCCAGTCGTCACCGGCATCGACGGCTTCTTTGAGGGCGATCGACCCGCCCGACGGCGTTGTCCACACGCTCTGCCAGACCTGCTCGGCGTCACCGAGCTCACCGAAGCGCGCGGAGGTCGCCGTCCACCCGTCGGGCAGATCCTGGGGCGCGGTGAACGGCACGCCGGTCTCGGCCACGGCCGCAGCGGCCACCGGCGCCGGGTCGATGACCGCCCGAAGCATGTCACCGCGCGGCACGAGCAGCACAAGCCCGGCGAGCATGACGAACACGACGAACAACGAGCGCACCATGTTGGACGCCGAGCCCAGGGCATACCGGCTCCGAGGCCGCTGCTGAGCCACCTCGTCCGCGCTCTCCCCCTCACCCCCACCGACCGGTTCGGTCGGCTCTGCCGTCTCGGCTGAGTCTGATGCCTCAACCGACGGGGGCACGTCGGGCTCGTTGGTCGTGTCGGTCACGTCACCATGCTCGGGTATGCGTTCCCGGTCGCCAAACCCGGCCCTCGTTTAGGCTGGTCAGCGTGAGCCCGGTCCACGCCGCTGCCGACGTCCTGGTCATCGGTGAAGCTCTCATCGACACCGTCGACTCTGTCAACTCCGACGCCGGAGCGCACACCGAGCACGTCGGAGGCAGCCCGGCCAACGTCGCCTTCGGGCTGGCGACGCTCGGACACCCCGTGGTCCTGGGCACCTGGTTCGGGCGCGACGAACACGGTCGACGAATCACCGAGGCGTGCCAACGGCACGGAGTGCGTCTCGTTCCGGGCAGCGACAACGCCGCCGCTACGCCGGTTGCCTTCGCCGCGCTCGACGCCGACGGCCGGGCGACCTATCGTTTCGAGTTCACCTGGCAGCTCCCGGCCGCGGCAGCTCAACCCGAGCCGGCCATTGGTCACCTGCACACAGGCAGCATCGCGGCCATTCACGAGCCGGGAGGCAGCGACGTGCTGCATCTGGTCCGAGCGTTGCGAGAGCAGGCGACGATTTCCTACGACCCGAATATCCGTCCGGAGCTGATGGGTGCGCCCGCGGCTGTCCGCGACCGGGTCGAAGCGCTCGTCGAAGCCTCCGACATCGTGAAGGCCAGCGACGAAGACCTCGAGTGGCTCTACCCGGGGTCATTCATTCCGGACATCTTGCGCGCGTGGGCCGCGCTCGGACCTGATTTGGTCGTCGTCACCCTCGGTAGTGCCGGCGCGGTGTATGCCGTGAGCTCCCCCAGCGGGGCTGAGGCCGCCGTTGTGCCGGCGCGGGCCGAGAGCGTCGTCGATACGGTGGGCGCCGGCGACTCTTTCATGGCCGGTCTGATCTCCGGGTTGCTCGATGCGGAGATGCTCGGCAGTCCGGCAGCTCGCAGCCGGCTTCACGATGCCGTCCTGACCGATGTGCGCCCCGCGCTTGAGCGGGCGGCCACCACCTCGGCTGCCACTGTCGCCCAAGCCGGGGCTTACTACCCCGGTCGCGCTGAGTTCTAGCGCAGGGCAGCGAGACGCCGGGAGCAGCGATGACCGATTTCGCTTACGAGGATCTACTGCCGATCGGTCCGCTCGACACGCCGTGGCGCCTGCTCACCACTGATGGAGTCCACGTGGTCGAGGGTTCGGGCGCACTTGCCGGCCGGCAGTTCCTCCACGTTGCTGACGAGGCACTGCGGCTGCTCAGTGAGACCGCGATGCATGACATCGCGCACTATCTGCGCCCGGACCACCTGGCGCAGCTGCGCAGCATTCTCGACGACCCCGAGGCGAGCAGCAACGACAAGGCTGTGGCCCTGGATCTGCTCAAGAACGCTGCCATCTCCGCTCACGGCACACTGCCGATGTGCCAGGACACCGGCACCGCCATCATCATGGGCAAGCGTGGCCAGCACGTGCTCACCGGCGGCGCGGACGAACGGACACTCAGCCGGGGCGTTTTCGACGCCTACACGACCCTCAACCTGCGCTATTCACAGATGGCGCCGATCACGATGTGGGAGGAAGAGAACACCGGCAGCAACCTGCCTGCACAGATCGAGTTGTATGCCGACACCGCGCCCGGGCACGAACTGAACTACACGTTCCTCTTCATGGCCAAAGGCGGCGGCTCGGCCAACAAGAGCTACCTCTACCAGGAGACCAAGGCGTTGCTCAACGAGAGCTCTCTGATGCGTTTCCTCGGTGAGAAGGTGAGATCCCTGGGCACGGCCGCCTGCCCTCCCTATCATCTGGCGATCGTGATCGGCGGCACCTCCGCCGAGTTCGCGCTCAAGACAGCCAAGTACGCGTCGGCGAAATACCTCGACACCCTGCCAACCAGCGGTTCGAGCACCGGTCACGGCTTCCGTGACCGGGTCCTGGAGGAGCGGGTGCTCGAGCTGACCCGGCAGTTGGGCTTCGGCGCCCAATTCGGCGGCAAGTACTTCTGCCACGACGTGCGGGTGATCCGCCTGCCGCGTCACGGAGGCAGTCTGCCGGTGGCCGTGGCGGTCTCGTGCTCGGCCGACCGTCAGTGCCTCGGCAGGATCACCCCCGACGGCGTCTTCATCGAGCAACTCGAATCTGAACCGGAACGATTCCTGCCCGAGATTGCCGACGCGCAACTCACCTCCGGCACCGGGAGTAGCTCCGATCGCGCGGGCGGCGCGGCGCAGGCGGCCGACGACGTGGTGCGTATCGATCTCGACCAGCCGATGCCCGAGATTCTTGCCGAGCTGACGCGGCACCCGGTCGGGACCCGGCTCTCACTCACGGGAACAATGGTCGTGGCCCGCGACATCGCCCACGCCAAGGTCAAGGAGCGACTCGACGCCGGCGAACCGATGCCCAGCTATTTCGCGAATCACCCGGTCTACTATGCGGGGCCGGCAAAGACTCCGGAGGGTATGCCCTCCGGCTCCTTCGGCCCGACCACGGCGGGCCGGATGGACTCCTACGTCGAGCAGTTCCAGGCCGCGGGTGGCTCGCTGATCATGCTCGCCAAAGGCAACCGCAGCCGGCAGGTCACCGGTGCGTGCGCTGCCTACGGCGGGTTCTACCTGGGGTCGATCGGTGGACCGGCCGCCCGACTGGCCCAGGACTGCATCAAACACGTCGAGGTGCTGGAATACCCTGAGCTCGGAATGGAAGCGATCTGGCGCATCGAGGTGGAAGACTTCCCGGCATTCATCGTCATCGACGACAAGGGCAACGACTTCTTCACCTCGGTGGCCGAGTCCCTCGGCGCCACGATCAGAAAGCGACCTGGGTTGTGAGGCAATCATGAATGACACGACCGCTACTCGCCCGAGCACTCCGCTAGATGCCTGGACCGCACTGGTGGCCGGAAACGCACGATTCATGACCGACCAGCGTGCCCACCCGAATCAGGACGCTGGGATGAGACACCAGCTGGCCGGCGGACAGCGACCGTTCGCCGTGTTCTTCGGTTGTGCCGATAGCCGGGTCGCGGCCGAGATCATCTTCGACCAGGGACTGGGCGACCTCTTCGTCGTCCGCACCGCCGGGCATGTCGTCGACGCCTCGGTGCTCGGATCGCTGGAGTTCGGCGTGGGTGTGCTCGGCATACCGCTGATCGTCATCCTCGGTCACGACTCGTGTGGCGCGGTCGGCGCCGCCATCGAAGCCGTGCAGTCGGGCACCATGCCGCCGGGTTTTGTCCGTGATGTCGTGGAACGGGTGACCCCGAGCGTGTTGGCAGCCGGCAAGCACGACCAAGCCGGCACCGACGAGATCGAGGCCGAACACGTGCGCCAAACCGCGACGCTGCTGACCGAGCGGTCCCACCTCATCGCCGAGCGAGTCAGCACCGGCGCCCTCGGCATCGTCGGTGCCACGTACCAGTTGCACGACGGTGCCGCACACGTGGTCACGTCGATCGGTGTCCCGATGTGAGTGGCCCCGACCCCCGAGTGCGCTCAGAGGGTTAGTCGCTGCCGTACGACAGCGGCGAGTTGGTCGGCGACCGCTTCGGCGCGCAGCTGGTCGCAGGCTTCGACCATGACCCGCACCAAGGGCTCGGTCCCCGACTTGCGCAGCAGCACCCGCCCGGTGTCACCCAGGTCGCTGGCTGCCGCAGCGACCGCAGCCTGCACCTTCGGATCGTCGTCGACAGCGTTCTTGTCGACACCGGCGACATTGACGAGCACCTGTGGCAGCCGGGTCATCACCGAAGCCAGATCGGCCAGTGATCGTTTCGTCTCGGTCAGCCGCGCACCGAGCATGAGCCCGGTGAGCACGCCGTCGCCCGTGTTCGAGTGATCCAGGAAGATCACGTGGCCGCTCTGCTCGCCGCCAAGTGAATAACCGCCGGACTTCATGTCCTCGAGGACGTAGCGATCACCGACCGCGGTCTGGCGGATCGTGATCCCGGCCCGGTCCATCGCCTGGATCATGCCCAGGTTGCTCATGACAGTGGCGACGACCGTGTCCTTGGCCAGCTCGCCGCGCTCTCGGAGAGCCAGCGCGAGCACGCACATGATTTGGTCACCGTCGACGATCTCGCCGTGCGCATCAACAGCTAGGCAGCGGTCGGCGTCCCCGTCGTGGGCGATGCCGAGTTGGGCGCCGTTCTCGACGACTGCTCGTTGCAGCCGCGCCAAGTGGGTCGAGCCGTATCCGTCGTTGATGTTCAGCCCGTCCGGCTCGGCCCCGATGACGGTGACATAGGCACCGGCTTCGCGGAAAGCCCACGGTGAGGTGACCGAGGCGGCGCCGTGAGCAGCGTCGATGACCACATGCAACCCGTCGAGCCGGTTCGGCAGCACCGATAGCAACCGCTTGACGTAGCGGCTCTCAGCGTCGCGTAGCGGGTGCACGCGACCCACGTCGGCTCCGGTCGGTCGTTTCCACGGTTCGCGCATCCGGGCTTCGATGGCGTCTTCGAGCTGATCGTCGAGTTTGTGCCCACCACGGGCAAAGAACTTGATGCCGTTGTCGGGCATCGGGTTGTGCGATGCCGAGATCATCACCCCGAGGTCAGCATCGAGGTCAGCGGTGAGGAAAGCCAACGCGGGTGTCGGCAGCATGCCGGCGTTGAAGACACTGATACCAGCCGACGCCAGTCCGGCGATCACGGCATTCGACAGGAACTCGCCAGAGGCCCGGCCGTCGGTGCCGACCACTGCGAGCGGCCGGTGCCCTTCGAACTCTCCGGCATCGGCTAGCACGTGCGCTGCAGCCACGGCCAGGTCGAGCGCGACCTCAGCCGTGATGTCTTCGTTAGCGGTTCCTCGGACCCCGTCGGTGCCGAACAATCGACCCACAACAACAACCTTTCGATGGTGTATGCCACACTCTCGCCCCCCGAGGTTCGTCAAGCGATAACGCCGCACCCGGCATACGCAAAGGAACCCACTCCGCTCAAAGGAGCCCCGGCGCATCGACCGGGCGCCGAGACCCCGATGGCGGCGGTCAGCGCTTGCTGTACTGCGGAGCCTTGCGGGCT
Organism: Actinomycetales bacterium; assembly: GCA_002748155.1. GTDB lineage: Bacteria > Actinomycetota > Actinomycetes > Actinomycetales > Dermatophilaceae > Phosphoribacter. The sequence goes on from PDRO01000002.1 coordinate 155,853, forward strand.
TTCTTTAGCCCGGCCTTCTTGCGCTCGGGCACGCGTGGATCCCGAGTGAGCAACCCGGCCTTCTTCAACGAGGGCCGGTTGAGATCGGGGTCGACCCCGTTCAGCGCTCGAGCAACACCAAGACGCACCGCCCCGGCCTGGCCCGACGGCCCTCCGCCGTGCACCCGGACCAGCACGTCGTAGGCGCCTTCCAGCTCGAGGACTGCGAGCGGCTCGTTGACGAGCTGCTGATGCACCTTGTTCGGGAAGTAGGAATCCAGAGTGCGGCCGTTGATCGTCCAGGTGCCGGTGCCGGGCACGATGCGCACCCGCGCGATGGCTTGCTTACGCCGACCGGTCGCCGACCCCGGCGCTGAGGCCGTCGGTTTGCGGGCAGCGCCGGGCTCGACCGCCTCGGAACTCTCGGTCGTGTACTCGCTCAGCTCGGGCTCGTCGGTCTCGAGGACAGCATCGAGGCCCTCGGTCGTCATGTCAGCCATTACTGGGCCACCTGGGAGATCTCGAAGGGAACGGGCTTCTGAGCGGCGTGCGGGTGGGTGTCGCCGCTGTAGACCTTGAGCTTGGTCAGCTGTCGACGGCTCAGGGAGTTCTTGGGGAGCATCCCGCGCACTGCCTTTTCGATGACCTTGCGCGGGTCCTTGGCCAACTGCTCGGCGTAGGTGATCGAGCGGAGACCGCCCGGGTAGCCGGAGTGGTGGTAGGCGCGCTTCTGCTCGGCCTTGTTGCCGGACAAGGCCACCTTGGCTGCGTTGACGATGATGACGAAGTCGCCTGTGTCGACGTGTGGGGCGAAGGTCGGCTTGTGCTTGCCACGCAGCAGCACCGCGGTCTGGGCCGCGAGCCGACCGAGCACGACGTCGCTCGCGTCGATGACATGCCAGGCGCGTTCGACCTCGCCGGGCTTGGGGGTGTAGGTGCGCATTTCTGCCGGTCCGTTTCGTATCGTGACCGAGCCTCCGGTGGAAAGACTCGTGGGGTATGCCGCGACGCTGGGTGACATCGGCAGCGGCACCCACGTGACGGGCGCCGGCACAGATCGCGGTGCGGCACAACAGTTGACAATTCTACGGGCCACCCTAGGTCCCCGACAAATCACCGGCATACCCCTGTTGACCTGCACGGATGCGCTGCAGAGGCGGCCCGGAGCACTCCTATACAAAGCAACTGTGCATAGGTATTGTGCAGGCATGGCTGGTCCTCGTGAGGTCCCCGACCCGGCTCCGGTTCACTTGGACGGCGCTCGGCTCAAGGCCCTCGCCCATCCGCTGCGTTCGCGGCTACTCGTCGCGCTGCGTCACGGCGGCCCCGCCACCGCGACCGAGTTGGCCGCTGCTCTGGGCACGAATAGCGGCGCCACCTCCTACCACCTACGACAATTGGCTGCGGTCGCCCTCGTCCACGACACCGGCACCGGCACCGGCCGCGAACGCCGCTGGGCTGCGGCCACGGCATACACCTCGTGGCGCCCGTCGGACCTCGCGACTGATCCCGACGCCGAATCGGCCTGGGGCTGGCTCACCCGCGACTACTTGCGCCACTTCGACCAGCGCTTCGAGCACTGGCTCGACATCGAAGCGTCCTGGCCCGCCCGGTGGCGGGACACGGTCGGGATGAGCGACGAGGTCGTGATCGCGACAGCCGAGCACGTCGCCGCCATGACGGCCGAGTTACACCAGGTCATCGACCGCTACCGGCGAGTCGGCCAAGGCAATCCGCTGGCGAGACGAGTGGCCGTCTACACAGCGACCTACCCAGTCGATCTCGACCGCCCACCGCTGAGCAGTCGTCCAGACACCCACAGGGAGCTGTCAGCGGTCCGCGATGCACGGACCGAAAGCGATGAGATCAGCTAGCTCGGCAGACCGGAGGCTCACCGTGAATCCGTAGTCACCGACGATCTCGATCACGTGGTGTCCCGGCTCATCCCGGAGCACGATGATTTCAGTCACCCCGAGCGGGGCGAACTCCTCCATCACGAGCCGCTGCGCCGTCTCCCACCGATCGTCGGGGATCGGGCCGGTGAAGTCGCCGAGACGGTAGTTCCCAAGCATACCGCCGGGACAGGCGGTCGTTTCGGAGCCCGGGATGCCGCTGGACCATTCCGAACCCACTTCACGTGCGAGTCGCTCCCTCACTCGCTCAAGGGTTTCGAGGATTCGTTGATCCATCTCCTCGTACGTGACATCCTCGAAGACGTCCGGATCGCCAGCCGAATCTCGTGGTACGTCACTCACACTACCTCCAGAGGTAATCGCACAGCTGCCCACCACTAGAACAAGCGCGGCAGCCACAACCGCCTCGAGGATCGATTTCATAGAAGACTTATAACACGCAAGCGCTCCGGTTCACCTGGACGACGCTCGGCTCAACGCTCTCCCCCATCCGCTGGGCCGCAGCCATGGCATAGCAGTCGTCCAGACATCCACAGGGAGCTGTCAGCGGTCCGCGATGCACGGACCGAAAGCGATGAGATCAGCTAGCTTCGCAGATCCGAAATTCACCGTGAATCCGTACTCACCGACGATCTCGATCACGTGGTGTCCCGGCTCATCCCGGAGCACGATGAGTTCAGTCACCCCGAGCGGGGCGAACTCCTCCATCACGAGCCGCTGCGCCGTCTCCCACCGATCGTCGGGGATCGGGCCGGTGAAGTCACCGAGACGGTAGCGCCCAAACATACCGCCGGGACAGACCCCCGTCTTGGGCTTCGGGATACCGCTGGACCATTGCGCACCCACTTCACGTGCGAGCCGCTCCCTAACCCCCTCAAGGGTTTCGAGGATTCGTTGATCCATCTCCTCGTACGTGACATCGTCCAAAACGGCATCGCCAGCCGAATCTTGCGGTACGTCACTCACACTACCCCGCGGGCTAATCGCACAGCTGCCCACGACTAATACAAGCGCAGCAGTCACAACCGGCTCGAGGATCGATTTCATAGAAGACTTATAACACGCAAGCGCTCCGGTTCACCTAGACGGCGCTCGACTCGAGGCCATCCCCCATCGGCTGGGCCGCACCCACGGCATACACCTTGCGGCGCCCGCCGGACCTCGCGACCGACCTCGACGCCGACTCGAACTGGGTCAACACCGCTTCGGTGTAGTCGAGCGCCCCGTCAGCCGATGCCGACCGGCGCTCCATGAGCCCCCCAGCGCCCAAACGGGTGTTGGCGGAGCGCGGTGCGAAGCGTGTAGGCCCGCTGCCGGGCCGCAGTGCGCCGATCGGTGGCACGGAAATCCGCTGGCGCGACGAGTGGCCGTCTACACAGCGACTTACCCGTTCGATCTCGACCGCCCACCGCTCAGCAGTCGTCCAAACACCCACGCGGAGCTATCAGCGTTCCGCAATGCATGGACCGAAGACGATGAGATCAGCTAGCTCCGCAGATCCGAGGCTCACCATGAATCCGTACTCACCGACGATGTCGATCACGTGGCGTCCCGGCTCATCCCGGAGCACGATGAGTTCAGTCGCCCCGAGCGGGGCGAACTCCTCCATCAAGAGCTGCTGCGCCGTCTCCCACCGATCGTCAGGGATCGGGCCGGTGAAGTCACCGAGACGGTAGCGCCCAAACATACCGCCAGGGCAGACCCCCGTCTTGGGCTTCGGGATGCCGCTGGACCATTGCGAACCCACTTCACGTGCGAGTCGCTCCCTAACCCGCTCAAGGGCCTCGAGGATTCGTTGGTCCATCTCCTCGTACGTGACTTCGTCGAAGACGGCGGAATCGCCCGCCGAATCCCGCGGTACGTCACTCAAACTACCTCCAGGGATAATCGCACAGCTGCCAGTGACTAGAAAAAGCGTAGCAGCCACGGCCGCCAATGAAACCGACCTCATGGAAGACGCACGAGTATTGGTCGGGTAGGATCGAACCGCGCTAGTGCTTCACGTACTAGGTCGCCCTTATCGATGTTCAAGCCATAATAAGCGTCCTCAGGACAATCCGCAACGACGCTGGCCATATTGAGTTGAGACGTGCTTTGGCCTCGCAGATACTCGCTATGTCCGCGAGACTCTGTCGTCTCTTCGGTCGCGCTGGTTAAAAGGTGCTCAATTCCCGAGACATTGCTGGCATCGCCACCAAATGCCCCGAAGTCGGCCACAACATCGTCCTCCGCCTCCATGAGGTATGCGGAGCCGGAAATATCTAGATCCCCAGCGTCATCGATATTGAGCCCTGGTGACCCAAAGAACACGACATCATCGACATGAGTCCCGCTCTTCTGTAGCGCCTCACTTGTTGTCAAGGAACCGTAAGAATGACCGAGAGCCACCACGTGGGCATCCGAGTCGCGCGAAGCGTCGATCCCAGTATAGAAGCTCGCCAAGTCCCGGCCCCCAATCTTCGCTCTCTGGTCGGAGAAAGTATTGCGTGAGAAATTCAGGATGTCGTCCTGGCGCTCGAGAGGATTATCCGGCGCTTCGTAACCGAGCCAAGCAACGGTAGCCACCGTCTCATCGCTACGGTTATGTTGCATCAACACCGACTCCGTCTTGTCACGAAGATTAATCATATCACGGACGCACCCGTCGATGCTGGTCTCGACCCGAGTCGACACACCCGGGGTGTAGACAGCCACGTGGTCCGCCGTGTCGACGTCCCCAATCGAGACCGCCGCTTTAGTTTTCAAACCCGAAGCGTCGAACAACAAGAGATGACTACTTTCGGCTTTCTTAAGAACACTCCGCAACGCCATATTCGAATCAACCCGCTCCTGGGCGTACTTAATCTTGTCGTTTAAGTCGTTGATTATAAACTGGTCCAACACTTCATCACCAGTGTATATCAGGTCCACGAATCCGGCCCAACCACCTTTCACGTGGGGCTGCTGGGCAAGCACCTTGTCGCGCGTGGCCACTAGCGCATCGCGATTCGCGATGGCACGACCCAGCTCATCATCGAGCAGTGCCCGGTTGGCGCGGTCGCGCGAAGCGAAATCGACTCCGTCACGGTTTCCTATCCACTCGGGGTGGTCCGCAATAATTCTTTCTTTCTGCGCCGCGGTCAGCCTGTTCCACCAGGCGGCCGTCTCGGCCGGCGAAGAACTCTCCGGCGGTGGCGGAGATAGAGACCCTTCAGCCAGGCCCGGAGTTCCAGATAACATGTCCGTTTCACCGAATACTCCGTAGGACGAACCCGACTCGACGCGCGAAGCCTCCCGTTGTTCACGGGCATGGTCACGTAGCAGTTCCGAGCATTGACTCAGCGACGCGACGACGTTCTCCAACTGGGGACGGAGCGTTCCGTCCCACTGAGAACGAGAACGCTGCGCATCGCTGCCCCTCCAGATGTCGGCGTGAAGAGCAGACGTGGCCTCCCTGGACATCTGACCCAACCTGTCACTCGCACGAGTCATTGACACTGAGAGCGACTCAAGCTCTTCCGGGTTCGCACCCCAGGAACCAGCCATGATGCCTCCACGATAGTCGAAAATTCACGATCCGCGCGTTGCGTAACCAGTCCGTACGCAACGCGCGGATCGGAATACAGGTCAGTTCCCGGAAGCCTGCTCCTGCTGGTCCGCGTTCCGCGACGCGTTCTGCGAAGCATTCTGCAGCGCGTCGCACACTCGCTGCAAAGCGGCCCGGTGGGTCGAGTCCCACTCGCTGCGGAAACGCTCAGCGTCCGGCCCCTTCCAGTCGGTACCACTCAACTGGCTCGTCAACTGCTGAGCGATCTGGTTGATCTGCTGTGACTTCTCCTGGAGCTGACGGGACAGCGAGCGAACCTCTTCGATGTTCATTCCGAAAAAGCCGGCCATAATTCTCTCCTTGTTTTCAGTGGGCCACCCCTTGGCCCTTCCTCATGATTACATCCGACAACCGCCCGACGGTCAATGGGTTGAGCAACCCATAGCCGTCGCCATAGCCCGAACAGGGGTCACCAGCGACCGATGCGTCCCCTATTCGACCAGCGGCAACTGCACCTTCCACGCGTTACCACCCTTGATCCAGTAGCCACGCCCGCTGGGGAAGTCCGAGGGCTTGCATCGTGGTAAGGCGGTTCGCAGTAGGGAGTCGCCATCCATTTGATCCGGTCGCAGCAGCATGCCAGTCCGAGTCGACTTGAGTTCCTGGGGCAGGTCCCAACCGTTGCTCCAGCCCGACAGCTCGCCCTCGGCGCAGGTGAGGTGACCGTTGCGTCGAGCCTCGGTCACGACTGAGGCCAAGCGAGACTCATACATGCTCCCGCCCATGTCTGGAACACCGTCGAGGAACAACGCGAGATCCGGCATCGCACCAGCAGCGGGAGCACCCGCCCAAAGCTCCAGCTTCCCCAAGAGGGCTTCGATATCTGCTTCGCCGGTGACAGTGACGTTCCATATCCCGTCCGTAGACAGCGGGCTGCGCCGGGCCGAGAGATGCACTCGCCGGGTGGCCGGGGAGGCGGCGGCGATGGAGTAGGCGAACCACTGCAGGGCTCTTGTGCGCCCCGATTGAGGAGGCCCAGCGATAAGGATGTTGCCATGCGGGTCAAAGCCGACCGGGGTCAACGTGGTGTCTGAGACGCCCAGCGTGGGTTCATCGCCACAGCGCGACGGCATTGAGCTGGCCGCGATGAGGCCCGGCAACGCCAAGACTCGGGCAGGTCGTTGCTGGATCCGTTCCCCGGCATCGGCAGCGAGGTGTTCGATGTGCCGAGCCTGAGCTGCTGCCGACGGCTCACCACCGAGGATGGCGATCTGGAGTTCCATCGGCTTTTCAGGCTGCAGCCCCCGGCCAGGCGGGCTATCGGGGGTCAGGATGTTGTTCGGAACCCCGAGGCTGCTGTAACTATCTTGGTCGGCCTGCCGCAGGATGATCCGACGAGGGAAGGAAGCCGCTATCGACGCGGGCACCGATGAAGGTCGGTCTCCACTCATCGCCACGTGCACACCGACTTGACGGCCATCAACGAGCAGGCGCTGGAACGCCGTGAAGGAGGGTGCCCGGTCGGTCGCCACCTCGAAGTCATCACGGAACGTCCCGAATCCGTCGAGCAGCAGCAATACCCGCGGCTCGTCAGCCTTATTGGCCAGTTTGCGGTATTCCGTCAGGCTGGACGCCCGCGCGGCGGCATAACGCTCGGCACGATCCTCGACAAGGAGAGTCAGCATTCTGATGAGCCGTTGCACGCGCTCGGTGTCGTCTCCGCCGACAACGTCACCAACGTTTGGCAGAACACTCAGAGATCCTAGAGCTCCACCCGCGAAGTCCAACGCGTAGACATGGACGGGCCCGCTGCGTGGAGTGATACTAGAAGCCACAGCCAGGCTGCGCAGCGCCGTGGACTTGCCGGAGCCGCTACTCCCGAGGTAGAGGATGTTCCCGTCAACGTCAGGGAAGAAGTGCTCAGTGACCTGTGCTTGACGGTCGGGATCATCGAGTACACCGAGGACGATCTCGCGGTCGTTGCGTTGATTGAGCTTGGCCAAGTCGTAGACGCTGGCCAGAGCATCGAGCCAGGGCCGCCGGGGAGCAGGGACCCCCCCGAGCCGTGCGGCCACAGTGACGGTCTTCACTACACGCTCGATGTCGGTTGCGACATCGCCGCCCACCGCTTTCGGTGATGGGACCTTCCAGTCCTCAGTCATGCCGAAGTCGGTCTGGGCCACCTGAATCGGTGGAGCCGGCGGCTCGGCGAGTGTCCGCGCGCCAGGGAAGCCCGATTGGAACGTGGTGATCCGACCGGGACCGGTCTTTGCAGCTCCACGGCCAGGAATTGCGGGGTCGAAATGTGCCGCCATCGGAGATCCGAGCACGTCGGTTGAGTCGTGCTCGTCATTCATCCGAAGGGCAATACGAAGGTTGGTGTTGGCGCGCAAGCTGTCCTTGATGACGCCAGCAGGTCGCTGGGTGGCCATGATGAGGTGTAGCCCTAGTGACCGGCCGCGTTGCGCAATATCGATGACGCCGTCGACAAACTCCGGGACTTCACCAGCAAGCGCGGCAAATTCATCGACGATGATTATCAAACTAGGGGGGCACTCGGGATCGCCAGTCTTTTCCAGCTCGATCAAGTCTTTCTTGCCTTTGGCGTTGAGCAGTCGCTCACGGTAGTGGATCTCCGCGCGAAGGCTCCGCAACGCGCGTTGCACCAGGTACGGCGACAGGTCGGTCACCATACCGACGGCATGGGGAAGCGACTCGCACAAGGCAAAAGCGCTCCCACCCTTGTAGTCGACAAAGAGGAACGTGACCCGATCCGGACTATAGGCATGTGCGAGCCCAAGGATCCACGCCTGGAGGAACTCCGATTTGCCGGCTCCGGTGGTACCACCGACGAGTGCGTGCGGCCCCTGGGTTCGGAGATCGAGCGTAAAGGGTTCCGTGCCGGTGTGTCCGACGACCGATCGCAGATCGCCAGCACGCCCACTCGGCCGTGGTGGTGCAGTCCGATCGAGGAAGGAGCCGTTCTCCTTCCACCGTCCCAGCACCAGCTCGGGCTCATCGGAGTCTTCGTGGCCCAGGAGCGAGACCACGGTGACCGTCCGCGGCAGATCCGAGTCGTCCCGGACCGGCACGCCCGCGTCCGTCACCGGCGCCAATCGACGGGCGACCGTCGCGGCCGTGTGGGGGTCGAGCGCCTCGGTGGCCACCGGATCGACGAGCTGCTCACTTCGAACCATCCCAACGTGAGCAGAGTTCCCGTCGCCCAGGTCGAGGTAGGTCCGGCAGGCCGCCGGTATCTGGGTCGGCCTCTCCGCCACCCACAACACGTGCACGCGCGCATCGGGTCCGCGTTCAGCCAACGCCGTCATGCGTGCCATGTCAGCCACCGGCTCGTGAATGATCACGAGAACTGCTGGCGTGGGCCCACCGCCTTGCGGCTCGTTCGTCACCAATGGCCCTCTGACACGAGCCTCTTGCTCTTTTGTAGCAGCGAGCCTTCCCGCGACAAGGGCTTCCAGCTCATCGAGCACCAGCCGCGCGGACTCGGCGTCCGCCGCAAGGTGCAATCCACCGATTGGGGTATGCGGCGAGCGCGTGTGCGGCAGCCATTCCAGCCAGCTCCAATCCGGCTTGTGGGGGGTCGATGTCAGGCAGGTCACCACGACCTCACTCGGGGAGTGCATCGCTGCCACCTGAGCAGCGACCGCCCGCGCGACGCCGATCGGAACCGCACTTGTCCCAACGATGCCGATCCCACCCACGGATGACAGGTCTGCGACTACGGGGGCATCGTGCAGCACTGCGTGTTTGCTTCGGAGAGTCGCCACCCGAGCGAGGAGGTCTTCGCGTTTGCCGCCAGATTGTCGCGAGAAATGTGCGGCAGGCCGAATCGGTCCGCAGCCCAGTCGAACCTGCATGAACTCCGGGTGCTCGGGTCGCCTGCTCCACAACCTCGGTGACTGTTCGAAGACCGAATCAACGCACTCGCTGGGCGAGGGATAGAGGATCAGCCGCTGCTGACGCTCGACTTCCAGCGCTTCGATCATTTCCGAGTCGGCGCGATCCAAACCTGCTTCAAATCGCGCCAGTGCTTTCTTCTCGCGCCGCTTGAGGTCGATTCTGGTCGACACGTAGTTCCCGATCATCAATAGAGGGCTCAGCCCTATGAATATCACACTGAGTATCGATCGAGTAAACAAATAGAGAAGAACGCCCATGATGAGCGGTGCGGCCATGGCCAACCACGGGAAAGACTGAGGATCCTGTTCCTCAGGTATCTCAGGTAGGTCTATCTCGATCGGTTCGGGCCGTTTGAGGACCACCGGAGGTCGGGTGAAGGCAATATCGTTGGATGTCGCTGGCGCCCGCCCGGAAGGCTGGCTGAGAGCCTCGATACATACTCTCGTTTCGCCGAGCAACGCAACGTCACCAGGACCTAACGTGACCCTGGAGGCCCTTTGCCCACCGACGACGACACCGTTGGCTGAATTATTGTCGATGATCTCAACATGCTCACCTACAACGATGCGAGCATGATTCTTCGACGCCTTGGGATCGCGCAATCGCACGTCGTTGTCTTCGGTGCGCCCAACTTGCGATGAACCGTAGCGCAGCGGGACCTCGATCCCCCGGTCCGGCCCCTCGACGACCCTAAGGATGGCACCCGCAGCCTCACGACTCGCGCTGGCGGACGCGGTCTCAACTTCGATCGTCGATCCGGAGCACACCCCTGATCGCACCAGCGCCGTGCCCGGGGCGAGGTTGGTGGAGCGTTGCGTAATCGGCTCGTGGAGGCGAAGGCTGAGTCGTCGGCCGTCTTCGGGCACAATCAACTCGTCCCGACCGGCACTGGCGATAGCGGTGGCGACATCCCCGACTGTGGCGGTTGCGTCCGCGGTGATGATCACGTTCTTGGCGGTATCTCCCTGCCGAAGCGTCACGCTTATCTTCATGGCTGCTCTCCCCTTGACCCGGTCGAACGATTGCGTGCCACTTCCGCCTCAAGCATCGGTAAGTGATCTCGGGTGACGAGCAGACTGCCGAGCGCGTACTCCACAAGCCGAATCCGTCGCATCGCCGCTTGCGTGCCGGGACCTCCCTTGAGACCGGAGACCCCGATCCGGTCGAGCTTGTCGCACACATTGTCGAGCTTGCGATTGAAGCGTGTCTGGGCCCAGCCCAGCCGGTGGGCAGCCTCAACCGCACTCCGCACACTGGACACCGCTTCACCGTGATGGCGTAGAAGCGGTTCCGCCAAAGCCAGAACGGCCAGCAATTGCGTCTCGGTGAAGTGAGTGTTGCCAATCGTCGTATCGCCGGGAACGACCGCATCCAGGGGCTTGTCGGAGGCCCCTGGGATGACTTGATCCATGACGAGTTCATACGTCGTCCCGCCAGCAGTGAAGGTGACGACACTACGCGGAAAGACCAACGGCAGTCGCGCACCCGGGGCTAGCGTGCTCGAAGTCAGACGTGACCCGTCTTCGACGTTGACCGCGATCCGGGACCCTACGTTAGCCAGCCACCAGAACCCGTCCCGCACCGCGAGCTCCAACAACAACCGATGAAGGAACGGGTTGTCCTCGATAGCTATGTCTCCATTGCGACCGACAGTCAACAACTCCGACGATTCAACGACGAAGACCTCCCCCGCGTAGTCCACGGTCATCTGCCCGACCGTCACTCGACGCAGCTCCTCTCGGGTGCCGAGCCACGTCCGTTCGACCGACGAAGCTCGACTTCGATACACGTCTTCGGCAACACAGCGGGAACTGTGACAACAGTCTGGTCCGTCACTTCTTCGGCCCGGTCCACGCCCACTTCTTGGACCCAGTAGCTATACGTATCCCCGTCACGGGGTTCAGGGTTGACCCACGTGAATGTCACCTCGTCCCCCTGTCGGGTCCCCGCGAGGTCTTGAACCTTCGGCACCAGCCCGGTCAGCGGATCAGCAGGCGCGACCGACTGCGCGGTTGAGCCGGACGGGTCATCGCCAACCTCGTTGGCGACTCCACGAAGGGCAACCACACCGAGCCCGGCTATCACGACAACGCTCACGACCCCGGCGATCCAGAGCCACCATCGCGGCCCGTCTGGTTCACTCTCGATGATCTCGTGCTCAGTCGGTGCGTACGTGTACCCGTGATCGACCTCCGCCGGTGGCGGTCCGGTGAAGTCCAGGGGTTCCACCGCCGGCGCAACACCGCGACCATGCTGCAGGACTTGTGGTGCCGGGCGGTGATCACCGGTCATGGACATCGACCGAGCACTTCGGAAGGCGAACTCGGTGTCTTCGGACGTGCGCGCTGTATGGCTGGTCTCAGTCTGCCCACGTTGATCGTCATCCGGGTCGATGAGCACGAAACCGCCGACCCGCGTTCCGGTATCCACGTCGTCGATGTCGTCCTCAATGTCGTCCGTGCGCACGTCTACCGTGGTCACGGACAAGTGCTGTTCGGCCTGGATCCCCTGCAACGCACGCGCGAAGTCCAACGCCGAGCTGTACCGCTGCTGTGGATTCTTCGACAACGCAACAGAGAGGGCCCGTTCAAGACTCGTCGGCACGTCGGGTCGCTGCGTGGGTGGTGCAGGCGTGTTGCGGACCCGGGCCCCGATCGACAGCGCATCGTTGGGTCCCTGCGGCAGTTCCATGGGGCTATGGCCGACGAGCATGGCGTATAGCGTCGCGGCCAGCGAATAGACGTCGCTCCACGGACCCATGGGATGGGGGCTGTTGCCGAACTGCTCCGGCGGCGCCCATGGCGGTGACAAGGCGCGACCGGTCGATCCGTCGGAGGTGTCTACTGACACCGAGATTCCGAAATCAGTCAAAGCTGGCCGTTTGAACTCGGTGAAGAGGATGTTCGCCGGTTTGATGTCTCGATGAAGAATGTTCTGTCGGTGAGCGGTCTCCACTGCACCGGCAATCTGTATGCCGAGTTCAAGCGTTTCCTGAATCGTGAGGGTTCGCTTGGCGATTCGCGAGCCGAGATGCGCCGAAGAGCACATCTCCATGACCAGGAATGGGCGATGGTCTGCGGACACACCTGCTTGGTAGATAGTGACGATCGACGGATGGTTCGACAGCTTAGCCATAAGGTTGGCTTCGGAGCGAAAGGAGTCGACCGCCGGCCCACCGATACCACGGTGCAGAACTTTCACGGCCACCTGGCGCTCGGGGAGTGTTTGGTCGTAGCGGTATACGTCGGCGAAACCACCGCCACCAATACGATCGACGTACCGGAACCCATCTAACTCTGGCGGCGCCAGGCCCGATCGACTCATGGCAGTTGCTCCATATAAATGAACACACCGTGACCTAGGTCGAGAACGTCGCCATCTGCCAGGGGCATTGCCTGCTCGGGCAATCGGACCGGAGGCTTTCCCTGCCGACGCAAGTATGTCCCATTGCGGGACCGGAGGTCTCGGACCAGCACCGTCCAGCCCTCGAAAGTGATCTCGAGGTGGTTTCCCGAAACATGTGGATGAGGAATGGAGACGAGCCGCGCCGGAGGTGTCGAGCTACGGCCAGCACCCGAAGGACTGCGTCCAGCGATGATCGGACCGATGAGCTCGATGATCTCCCCCGACGACAATCGCATCCTCCCCATGGCCGGTCGGGGAGTGCGCTCAGTCCGGCTATCGACCGGTGAGCGGCAGATCCGGCAGAGCTCGCGTTGTGGAGGGTTCGCGTGTCCGCGCTGGCAGAACGAGGCCAAGATCATGGGAGCGCCGGAGTCTTCGGGCAGCTCGAATGAAACCGGCACCTCCTCGCCTGCATCCATCACCGTGTGGCCGTCATGGAGGTCTCCTTCGCTCCCAGCAGTAGCGGGCACTCCAACAGGAGACTCGATCGGTGCTCCGTCCTCCGGTGGGGAAGGTGAGGAAACGGGGACACCGGTCAACACGGGAGTAGCCTGCACCGCTTCGATGGGCTCATTCCCTGCATTGGACGACGAGGAACTGGGCTCGGATGGCGGCGCTACCCTGCCTTCCTCGTCTTCACGAAGCCGCACAGCCGCCTCCTCGGCCGAGACCGCGATAGACGCACCCCAGAGGGACTCGTACTTGCCAGCGGCGACTGCACGGTTGTCAAGGGACTCCCCAGCTGGGTCGTCAACCTCTCCAGGAAGTGCGCGTTCGCTCTGGGCACCATCCGGGTCTCCGGCCTCCCCGGCTTCCTCCTCGACGCGTGTTTCTCGCAACCGCGGGTCTACGGCCTCAACCGCGGATTCCTGGTCCGCGGCTGGGGCTATCGGAGCTGCCCCCTGGTCAGAGGACTTGTCAGAATCACCAGCAGGGTCCGGGCCGCTGTCACCACCACTGAGCGGAGTTGCAGGCTGGCGCGCTGTTGGTGGGTCCAGCTCGACTGGCTTGCTCAGATCGACATGGTCAACGAAGGTCGCAACACTGGGTAGCAGACCGGCACTGAGTGCGCCGGCCCGCACGATTCCATCCCGAATCGGTAGACCCTCCCCGGTGACGTTTTCTCCGACCATGTGGATCGATTCGGGCAGCGGGAGTTGCTTCTCGAGCCACGTCGTGACGCCTTCGCCGTTGAACGTGTGCTTTTCACCACCAGTGGCAACCGTGACGCTCAGTCTGCCACGGACCGCAATGTGACATCCCTGAGGCGTCATCAGGGCCACGGCGAACGGCGGGAGTTGCAAGAGACCCCGTCCGGATGCCTCAGCAAGAACCTCAAGGAAGACCTCGAGCGAAGGCTCGCGCCGCAGCGATGTCCACAAGCGCTCGGCGTGCGCGTCTTGCGTGTCGCCACTGACGAGGACGAGACCGGAGTCCCACACCAGAGCAACCTGGCTACCTGGCAGCCAACGAGTTTCGGGCCCTGTCATAGGTCACCTGCCTAAGTGATCGGGGCTGGATCCGCGACCGCAAAGCCGTGCGGGTCGGACTCAGTCGTGTCGGGAAGCGTGTCACCCGAGTCGTCGCTCGCCGGGGCATCCGATCGGACAATCACAGCGTCAACGACAACCGCCGTGACGTTGTCTCGTCCGCTGGCCGCCAGGGCGGCCTCGACAAGCCGGTCGGCCACGACCTGCGGATCAGGATCGCTCATCAGATGCGCCTGGATCAGCAACTCGGTCAATTCGTTAGTCAAACCATCAGAGCACAGCAGTAACCGCTGCCCCTCCACCGCGGGCACCAGCCACTGGTCGGCCATCGGCGGACGATCGACTCCCGCCCCGATAGCCCGGGTGACGATGTTGCGTGGTGGAGCTGTGCCACCGCGCTGCCGAATACCGGAGTGATCCACCGTGAGCTGCTCTAGCCGCTCCCCGTGCAGCAAGTACGTCCGCGAGTCACCGATATTGAACACGAGCCAGCACGGCACGCCCCCTTGATCGCTCAAGGCCACTCCGGTGACCGTAGAACCCGGTGCTCTATCTCCGGACGCGAGAGCTCGCACGCTTTCCGACGCCCTACTCACCGAAGCAAGCACGTCCTCCGCCGTGACCCAGTCGCGATCCGTGAGAGGTTCGAAAGCTTCCACGACGCGGCGCGAAGCTACTTCACCGCTAGCGTGCCCACCTAGGCCATCTGCGACAAGAAACACCGGACGCCTGGCAAGGTAGTCGTCCTCGTTGTGGTCGCGGAAATTGCCCTGATGCGTTGTCCCTGCCGCAGCGACCTCCAGGATCGGAGTCACGACATGACCTCGAACCACCGGCTACCGAGATGGACACGGGTCCCCGGCGTTACCTGCTGAGGCTGGCCGGGTGGGATCCTGATGGCCGCTGCGCCTGGGGCGGCAAGTCGCACACCGTTGGTGGATTGAAGGTCTGTCACGGTCAGCTTAGAACCGTCGACAGCCAACAGCAGATGGGTCTTCGAGATCTTCATCGCGGGATCCTCAACAGCCAGCGAGACGGCCGACGGGTAATTGGCGGGCGGAACGGGGTTCCGGCCGAGGACGAGAGCACCGAGAACCGTGGATTCAGAGTTGTCGTCGAAGCGGATCGTCGGCACCTCGCTCGCGCCGGGCTCCTCAACCAGGATAGTGTGCTCCGGACCTGAAACCGGTGCCATGCTTCGCACCACCGGCGTCGGCCTAGCCGGGTCGGAAGCGGGCTCAGCGGGAGGTTGTCCCTCGCGACCGGTTTTGGCAGCGAAAGGTATGCTGCTGATGAAGCCTGCCCCCGGCCCCCCATCGGCTGGCGGCATGTCAGGTCGTAAAGCTCCGAGTCCAGAACTGGCTGACGGTGGCGACGCGTTCCCGGAATGAGCAGCTGGGATAGCGACTTGGGGAGACGGCCTGGGACCGGATTCCACGGCCTCCCCGGCCCGGGCTCGCGGGCTTCCGGGAACCTCCTGGATGGGTGAATGACCGGTGATTACTGGCGCCGCGGCGAATCGATCGCCGCTGGTATCCGGTCGGTCACCGACCACGTCATCAATTATCTGTGTGGTCCCGTCAGGGACGCGTTCCACGATCGTGGCTCGCACCTCTTGGATTGCCGGAGGGACCGGCCGCTCCATGTCCTGAGCAAGAGTGGGGCCAGCCGGCGTTTCACGGTCGACGACGACTACTCCGACGATACGGTCAAACCAGGTTGTCCGCCCGTCGTAGCTCACATAGCAGATGATGACTTCACCGAGCCCCAGCGTCACCATCGAGATGACACCCTGCAGCAAGTGTCGCAAGAATAACTTACCGCCGGACGGTAGTCCGGACGCGCGATCCACCGCCACGAGCTTGGTGAACTTGTAGCCGGGCGTTTGCGCTCTGGCGAACAAGAGCCAGAATATCCATACCAGATAGGCCAGGTTGACGAGGACGTACGCCCCGAGCCCGATAAGGGCCAGGGTCTCGGAGCCACCGAGCACAAGAAGAAATAAGAGAAGGTAGCAGAGCAACGTCACGCCAAGCGCGACCCCGAAGGTGATCAGCCGGGCCTTGATTCGGCGTGCTCGGGTGACGGTGCGATCGCTCAGTTCGGGGGTAATCACAGAGTAGCCTTTCGCCTGGTGATCCGCGCAAGCAGCGCAAGCCGTTCACTGTCGACGATGGTCGCCGTTTCGCCATCCCGGCGCCGGGCCAGCCGACGGTGGGCCAATGACCGCAGCGAGAACCGCCCGAGTGTCCGGCGTCGCCATGGCACCGCTGATGCCATCGCGACGAGTGCCTCGTCGACGTGCTGCCACGCCGTTTCGGCCGCCGACTCCGCAGGGGCATCCGGAGCGAAGGTCCCGTGATCCAGTTCCTCTGCAAGCGCTGCCAATTCGGTATCGGCGAACACGCCACTGAGAGCTACTGCGCTCTCACGGCGCGTGAGGTGAGACTCCTGCGCGACACCGAGGTCTCGCGCTTGATCGAGCACCTCGTCCCACCCGCCGGCGAAGCGTGCTCGGATCAGCGCATCGGTCCGTCGAGCCTGCCGCCGGCGACGTTTCGCCAGCAGAATGAGCAGGAAGGGAGCGGCCACGATGCCGATACCGAGGACGACGACGCCGGCCACGAGCAGATAGCCAAGCCAGTCCGTGGAAGTGTCGTCGCCTTCTTCTTCGACAGCCTTGTCATCGGACAGCTCAGGTTCTTCCGGCGCCTGCTCCGGTGGGTTGGGCGGTGGTTCAACCATGGGCCGCGGCTGCGGCTTGGGCTTGGGCACTTGGGTCTTGGGGATTCGGTCACGGTCAGGGGTTGGATCGAAACGAACCCATCCTGCTTCGTCCAAGTACGACTCCACCCATACGTGAGCTTGAGTGCCAGTCACTTCCCATCGATCAGGCATCGGTGCCTCCGCCTCCGGGTAGAAACCGAGAACTACTCGGGTGGGAATCCCGAGCTGATTGCCCATCAGGGCCATGGCCGTGGCGTATTGCTCGTCGTCACCGATGAGTATGCTCCCCGAGAACATCGTCGTGAGGCGCTCGTTGGTATGCCCAGAGCGCGAGATCCCGTCGGCCCCGTCGGAGTAGAAACCCTCGCGCAATCGTGCCTCGATGGCAGCCATCTGCAGGAACGCCGTCGCCTGGCCCTCGACGGCGTCGGTCGCGAAGCCGCCGAGAACCTCGGGCACACCGACCGCCCGCGGCATGACGAGATTGCCCGCGCCGCGGTCAGCGAGAACGTCTCGGTCTGCCGAGGTCAGCTGCGCCGCGTACGTGATATCGACCGTGATGGTGTCACCGGCGTTGACCCGTGCCGTCGTCAAGGCCGAGTTCGTGGCACGGTTGAAATAGAGCCCGTCCCGTTGACGGATGTCATCGCTGGATTCGAAGGTGACGCCGTGGACAGCACCGGTCAGCGGTAGCCACACATCCGCAAAGCGCTCGACATCGATCTTCAAGGTGGCCGGATCGCCCGAGGTGTCCTGGCCGCCGATCTGACGCCCCACCCGGACGTAGTCGGACGTTGTCCGCGAGACGTTGTAAACCGTACCGTCGTAGGTATCCATGGTGGCAACACGCAGCCGAGCGTCAGGCGGCATACCGCTGACCGTCATGAGTGTCTCGTCCTTGAGTTCGGTCTCGTACAACCGGTACTTGGCCAGTGGCGTCGGATAGTCCGCAAGGTTGAGCGGCGGGGCGACATAGTCCCGAAGCACATGCCGGTCGGCGCGATCGGAGGTGGCTGCCACCGCCGCATAGCTGACGCCAGCAGCCACGAGCACGATCCCTGCTGCGGCGACCAGACGCCTAGTCAATCGCGAAACGCCGGCCCGAGGGTTGACGAGCAACTCGTCGTTGGCGTCGCGGTAGGAGTCGAGCTGGGCCGAGAACAACCAGCCGAGTGCCAGCACGCCCTGCAATGCGCCGACGGCAGTCGCGGCCGGGACATCACGGATCCCGAAAGCGATCCCTAAGGCCAACCACACCAGCGGGGTCAGCAATGACGCGTAGATACGACGAGTACGGACCGTGATCGTGGCCGCGACACAGCCCAGCACGAGACCAGCCAGCCACGGCACAACCGCTGGGCCGATGAAGTCACCGGACGGAGTGGCGACCGTGAGCAGATCGCGCCAGGAGTGGACGATAAGCACCAACAGGCGCTGTAGCGTGTCAAGACTGGGGATGAACCCGGCAATCGTCGTGCCCCGCAGCGCGACCGCACCACCGAGCGCAAAGTATGCCGCAAGCACAGCGAGCACCGTGGGCAGGATGCTCCATCTCAGTTTGGCCGACACGGCCCCGATAGCTACTCCGAGGACGACACCGATCGCGCCTGGGACGTAGCCCTGGACGCCACCGAAGACCGGTTGGAAAGCAAGAACGCCTGGCACCATGAGAGCCAAGGACCAAGCGGCCCGAAAGAGTCGATCCCGTCCGCCCCCTTCACCTAGCGCGCTCATCGGACCGACCTCAGCGCGTACCCCAAGTCACCGAGTCGGGCCAGGTCGATCAGCGTAAGGCGACCCACCGTCCGACGCCCGATGGCGATCGTGTCAGCCGCTCGAACTGCGAACCTGGCCAAGTCCAGGGGAATCGCCTGCTCGGCGGTCCGAAGATCGGTCACGGAGCTCTCACCCCCGGTAACGAGGGCACAAACCGACGCCTCAGGACAGTCTCTGATGGCTCGCGCAGTGGCCGCCCGAAGTTGCTCCCCTTCGACGAGTTCCAAGCGGGACAACTCGTCAAGCATCCCGACCATCGAGGGGAAGAGCATCGGCCCGGTCGTGGTGTGCACGGTCACTCGTCGTTCCTCCCGGAACGCCGCAACCCCGATACTCCCGACGACCGACACAGCCAGCTCGAAATCCTCAGCTTTGCGGTAGTCACCAGGGTTAAGCGACAAGAGGAGCAGTAGGTGCGCCCGCATCGTCTCCTCGAACTGGCGCACGACGAGCTTGCCGGTCCGTGCTGTTGTCCGCCAATGAACCGCACGACGGTCGTCACCAGGCACATAGTCACGCAAGGCGTGGAAGGAGACATCCGAGGACGAGAGGTTGGAGGTCGTGACGCCTTCGACGTCCTTGAGGAAGCCCACCGCTCCACTCTCCACACCGACCAGTTGAGGGTGGATGAAGAGTTCCATCGTCTGGGTCAAACGCTTCTCCCGGCGGAAGAATCCGACCGGGTCCGTTTGGACTGCCATCACCGGCCCGACGGGGATGACGGCGCGCCGTTTGGACGGAACGGAGAACAGTTCCTCGTGTTCCTCGTCGCCGGTCAGACCTGGAACCAGGAAACGTGCGACCGCGCGCCCGACCGGGAGTTCGACAGTCCGGCCCCCGACCCTGCCACCCGCCCGTGGTTTCACTGTTGCTCGCCCCATGCCGAGTTCGCCGATGGCTACGCGTTGCTTATGGAGCGTGAGCTCTCCGACGTAGTCCGATTGCCGAAGGACGAACGGGATAGCCAGCGCCACGGACACCAGGGCAGTCACGGCCACGACGCGGAACTCGGCCCAGCCGAAGCTCCACCCGACAATGGCCGCCGCGATGCCACCGACGAGCACGGTCCAGCCGACGGACGTGAGGGCACCCACCGGCGACGCCAACACGCGCGCCGACAGCTTCCGTCGCAGTTCTCGCGCCCGGAAGAGCAGCCCGTCCTGGCGGGCGAGACTGGGAAACAGCATCGACTAGCTCACCTGGCGCGCCACACTCGGGGCATTCGTTGACTCGAGGGCACGCGCGATCACGGAAGACGCCTGGCTTCCAGCGAACTCCGCCTCCGGCGACATCACGAGGCGGTGGGTCCAGACCGGACCGGCAAGCTCCTTGACATCGTCCGGAAGCACGTAGTTGCGTCCATGGGCAGCAGCCCACACCCGCGCAGCTCGCACCATGGCGATCGCCCCACGAGTCGAGACCCCCAAGAGGGTGTCGTTGTCCCGCCGAGTGGCTTCGGCGAGATGCTGGACATACTCCAAGACAGCGCCATCGACGTGGTTGTCGATGACGAGGTCGGACATGTCCGACAAGGCATGGGTCGCGATGACGGGCTGGATGGAGCGGGACCGGTCCGGGGACGCCGAGCCGGACAACACCTGAAGTGCGGCTCCCCCTTCCGGGTAGCCGACCGAGGTCTTCATGAGGAAGCGGTCCAACTGGGCCTCGGGCAACTTGTACGTGCCGGCCTGCTCGATCGGATTCTGGGTGGCGATGACCATGAAGGGTCGACCGGCGCCGTAGCGGGTGCCGTCGACGGTGACTTGCGACTCCCCCATAACTTCGAGCAGTGCCGACTGGGTCTTCGGTGAGGCTCGGTTGATCTCATCGGCCAAGACGATCGAGGCGAAGATCGGGCCGCGATGGAATTCCCACTGCCCGTTCTTCTGGTCGTACATCGTCACCCCGGTGATGTCCGAGGGCAGCAGGTCGGGGGTGAACTGGATCCGACTGTGGGTGCCCTGGACGGTGGCCGCAATGGCGCGCGCCAACGCGGTCTTCCCGGTGCCGGGGGCATCTTCGAGCAGAAGGTGGCCCTCGGCGAGCAGGCAGGTCAAGGAAAGCCGGATCACCGGGGCCTTGCCCAGCAGGGCCTGTCCGACTGTGTCGGTCAGCCGCTGGAAGGTCTCGGCGAACCAGGCGGCGTGTTCGGCTGTCATTGCCATTTGGGAAGACTCCTCATCGTTGCTCACAGCTAATCAAGTCGGGCCTAATGAGATACGAAGCTGCAACTGGTTTCCCGACCGGTCCTTGTGGACTGTCAGGACCCCAATCGCCGCCGCCATTGACGCGGATCGTCGCGGAGAAGTCCTGGTAGCCGCCTAGTGCGCCCATGAAGCAATACACATTCGAGTTCGGGTTCCAGTTGCGCAGAGTTAAGTTGAGGATTTGGAGTCCGTTCCATGTCGCACCTGAATCCGTCGTGACTGCCGTCGGTGAAGGCCAGGTATTGGCGCAGGAGTTGCCGGACCAGGAGCCCCAGAGACCGGTCGAGTCTCGGGTTCGGGCACGGACGCACTTTCTTTGGTTGCGGCCGTTGCCCTCGTTCCGTGACCCGGACAAGGTTGAGGTCGTGCCGTTCCAGTCGGAGGTGTCGACTTGGATAGCCGTGATACGACGGCCATTGGCAGTGCTGGCGCCATTCCAGTTCAGGGTGACGTTGTTCACGTGACCTTGCGCGTTGACGGCCGGTGCTCTAGGAGGGCCGTAGGTGTTGACGGTGGCGGTGGTGAAGGGGCCTTGGGCAGTTTCGCCGTTGACGGAGCTGACTGCTCGGAGCCGAACCGTGACCGTGGTGCCGTTGGGGAAGGCACCGGTAGTAATGGACTGTCCAGGGGTGACCCATCCGGAGGCCCCACCGGCGAGCCATTGATAGCGGATCTCGGCGCTGGTGGCACCGTTACCGGCAGCGGAGGTGAAATTGGCCCGGGCCGTGTTGTTGGCACCGGTCGGGGTGAGGCTGAAACCGCCGGGGCGGCCGGGGGGCTGGAAGGCCCGGACAGCGTTGGAAGCAGGTGACCAGTCGCTCCACTTCCTGGACTTGTTGGTGACCCGGACTTCGAAGCTCTGGTCATGGGTGTCGACGGCCATGGTCACCGCGGTCGAGGTTGCCGACCCGGAATAGATCACCGTCGTAGTACCAGTGCGGCGCAACTCGTACGTGAATGAGGTATCCCCGTTGGAGAACGCCGGAGGTGACCAGGTCACGGTCGCTCGGGGTGCTGCGGTGGACACAGGATCCTTGTCAACGTGTGGAGCTGCTGGTGGGCCAGGTTTTCCAGCCGGGATCTCCGGCGGCGAGGACCAACCTGACGGGTCACTAGGGTGCTCGAACTGGTTATGCGCAACGACTTGGAACTCGTATGCGGTCCCGTTTGCCAACCCGGACCACGTCAACGACGTGCCGGTGACTTCCTTCTGGGTGATCCCACCAGCAGCCGGACGAATCGAGACGGTGTACCGGTCGACCGGTGACCCACCATCAGGAACCCCACCATCAGCCCACTTGAGAGCGATGGACGTGTCCCCGAACGTCGCAACCGGCACTGACGGCGGGTTGGGTTTGACGTCGGGGCGGACCACGTTGCTCGGCGCGGATCGGGCTGATTCACCGACTTCGGTGGTCTCGGTCACGGTGAACGTGTAGTCGCGATTGTTTTCCAACAACCGAGTCAGTTCACACACGGTCACTCGCCCACAGTCCTTGGACCCGCCGTCCCAATACACGGTGAACCCGGTCAGAGTCCCCCCACGCAGATCCCCCGCACTCCAAGTCACGGTGGCACTCTTGGACGCGTTCGTCACCGCTTCCACGTTTTCCGGGGCCCGGGGCTGACCCTTGACAGTCGCCCGCACCACCCCCGTGACGAACCGGCTCGCGTCCTTGGTGGCGTCCTGGACCTGGTAGGTGACCACCATCTGACCGTCAAACTCCGCCGCGGGCGTAATCGACAACGACAAACCCGACCCGGTGACCGTTCCCGACCCAGCCGGGCTCACCGTCGGCGCTCCTGCTAGCGACACCACTCCACCACGGTCGGCGAACGGGTTGGTCACGTAGCTGTCCAAGTCGATCGAGCTGGTCTCCCCGGACCGGGCCTCCGTGATCTCTGCATCCCGGGTCGTGATCAACGGCCGTGTCGACGTGATCACCCGCAACGGCACCGTCGCGGTCACCGGGTCGGTGGACCCATCTGTGACCGTTACCTCGACCGACCCGGTCGTCCCCACTGGAGTATCCGCAGGGGCCGACACCACCAGTTTCTGACCCTCCACGGACACCTCGAACCCGGACGTCGCCGTACCTGCTCGGAACGACAGCTTGGCCTGATCCCCTGGATCCGGGTCAGTCACCATCGCACCCACGTCGAACTGCTCGGGCGCCTCACCCGGTGCCACAGCAATCTCACTGGGCTTGAACACCGGCGGGAACAACCCCGACGACTCCACCACAATCGGCAACTGCAACGTCGCCTTCAACCCCCGTGGATCCTCGATCGTCTCCCCGTCGGTGACCTCGAACGACACGAACGTCTCGCCGATGAACGACGCCTCCGGGGTAAACGCCAACGACCGGTCACCGGTCACCAGGTCAGCTCCATCCCCACCCGTGCCAGCCGACACCTTCGTCGCCGATGTCAACACCGCCCGATGCCCCGCCCGAGTCATCACGTACTCGTCGAGATCGATCTCCAAGGTGTCCCCGCCCTTGACCTTCGCCGGCACCAACTCCGGATTCAACGTGGGTGGCGTCTGCTCGGCACCCGGCACGATCACTGCAGCCTTCGCACTCAACCCATCCGGATCCGTGATCGTGTACAACACCACCTGCCGGTCCTGCGCCACCGGCACCACGACCTGCTCCCCGGCAACCCGCGCGGGGGACTCCACCGACACTGTCAGCTTCCCGGTGCTACCGTCCGGGTCGGAATCATTGGTCAACACATCGACCGAGACCTCGGACAAGCCCTTGATGTCCTCGGAGGTCAGCGGGTCATCGACAGCAATCGGCGCCACCGGTGGAACCTGCTCATCCACCAACACCGTGATCACCCCACGTGCTGACCCACCCTGCCCGTCAACCACGCGGTAATAGAACTGCAGCATCCCTGGCTGTTCCGGCGTCGTGATCCGAACTCTCTGACCATTCAGCGACGTGACCGCATTCGTCCGGTCGTCAACCGGCTCCACCGACCCATCCACCAACGTGACATCGTCGCCATCAGGATCAATATCGTTCGCCGTCACATCAACTTCGATCTCCGCCCCGGGCCGGGCCGCCGTGTTATCCGCCACCGCCACAGGATTCTGATTCACCCCGACAGCCGGCGCGATCCCCACCCGGACCTGCGCCGAGCCCTCACCACCAAAACGATCCCGAACCTTATACGTGAACGTGTCCGTCCCGAACGCGCCCTCAGGAGCTGTGTACGCGATATAACCACGCTCAATCTCGGCCTGCCCCAACTCTGGGGAATCACCAAGCCCGACGACCTGCACCGAGTCACCATCCGGATCGACACCATCCAACGGCACCGTGATATTCACGGTGTTACCAGCCACCACACGAGCCTCGAGCGGCCTCGGCTGTGGCAACTGATTCTCCTTGTCGAACGCCACCACCCCGACCCGGACCTCAGCACTATCCACATTCCCCGCTGAATCCTCGATCGTATACGTCACCCGAGCCTGACCCGGCTCACCCCCAGCCCGGAACCGCAACACATCCCCGGACACGAACGCCTCACCGACATCAGTCGCCGAATTGACCTCCACCGAGCCGAGCACCTTCAACTGCATGTTCGTCGGCGAATAATCATTTGCCAACACCCGGACCGTGACAATATCCCCAGCCCGGACCAACGCCTCATCGTCCACGGCCACCGGCGGCAACGTGTTCCCCGTCGCCGTCTCCGGCAACACCATCACCGTGCCCACCGCCGACGCATAACCATTCGAAATCGTGTACGTGAACGGAGTCGGCCCCGGCAAGCCAGCCGGCGCGCTGATCCGCAATTGCGCCCGGTTCACCACCTCCACCGTCAACCCCGACGACTCAGGCACCGACACACCCTGAATCACCAACACCCCACCCAGCGGGTCGCTGTCGTTCGCCAACACATCCACCATCGCCGCACTCCCCTCAGGCAGCAACGACAGGTCATTCTCAGCAACGGGCGGATCGTTCTTCCCCGCCGGATCGATAACATCGATCCGCACCTCGTTCATAGACCTCGAAACCCCGTCCGAGACCCAATACTGAACGAAGTACATCCCCGCATTCTCGGCAGTGAACTGAAAAAAACCACCGGCATAGTCCGGGGTGACCGACGTGCCGATCGAAGAATCCCCCACCCAAGTCAACGACAACTCGTCACCATTCGGATCCGTGTCATTACTCAACGGCTCAACCCGAATCGACTCCCCCACCGAACCCCAATAATGATCAGCATTCGCGATCGGTGGCACATTTACACCTTTAGGGCTGACCTGGACCCGCACAACCCCCTCAGTGTCCAACTCCCCATCCGAGACCACCACGCTGATCTCACGCAGCCCGGGGCCGGCCGTCCCCAGATCCTTCACCGTCAACGTGCCGTCCTGACGGTACGTTACTTTCAATCCATCCGGGCCAACAGCCTTCCGAAGGAAGATCTGATCCCCATCCGGGTCGAACCAATCCGGCAACACCGAATACGTCACCTGCGCCCGCTCCGCCACTGCCAACCGAGCAGTCCGCACCTGCGTCGGCGCCTCGTTACTCCCCACGGGGACAACCCGAACAGTCACCGTCGCCGGCGAACTCCGCTCCTGTCCGTCATCAGCCCGATAGGTAAACGAGAACGACCCGGACGCCTCAGCCGGCAAATCGACCCGCAGCCCCCGGGCACCCTTCGTCGGGATCACCGACACCCCCTCCGGCACCTGCTCCAGCACCGCCGTCAACACGTCCCCATCCGGATCCGTGTCGTTCGCCAGCACCGGCAACGTCGTCGCCGCACCAGCCCGCGCCCCGAACTCGTCCGGATTCGCTGTCGGCGGATGCTGATCCTCGGTGAAATCCGGAGCGACTGCTTCGTCCAGATCACCATCAGTAGCCTCGTCGTCCTCCTCTTCCTCGACCTGAGACTTCACCACATCCCAGTTATTGACGACAGACATCCCGTCCGACGGCAAATACACATCACCCGTTACATTATCGTTGACAACGATAACGCGCCGGTTCGTCCGGAACGATAAATCCCGAGCGCCCACTAGATCCGGATATACACGATTCACATCATCAGCATCACCCGGGCAATCACGCACGAACGCCCCCGATCCCGACCACACCCCATACCGGCACCCTTCGTGGAACACCGGTGCCGCAGGCTCCCCCGACACACCGACCGCAACCCGCTCCGGCTCCCCTCCATCCAACGGATACGAACGCAACTCCGAACCCGCCGCCACCAACACCACATGACCAGCCGGCCCCGGCGGTTGCACCACCACAGACTCCGCCCCAGCAACACGCATCTCAGCGCTCGGAGTAATCAGACGCCCGGACTCCCGGTCGAACGCAACGACCACATCACCCACTGCCGTCAACTCAGCACCTTCAGGCACCGAAGCGGCCAAAGACCCCCCATCCCCGACAACCCACCCATCAACATCAGACCACGTCAAAGACCGCATCGACCCATCTGGAGCCACCGCATAACCCATCCCGCCAAGCGTCATAACTCCAACAACACCCGGCTCGTCAGTCACAATGGGGTCTTGGCTCACATCAAACCCAGCCAACCCATCAACACCCATTGCCCACACCGACCCCTCAACAGGATCGGACACGACCAACCGGCCGCCCCCATGACTCGCGTGCAACGACTGACGATCCAGCTGCCCCGTAATCGCGACCGTGCTCGGATCAACCCGCTGCAGCGACCGGGACCCACGATTGTCGATCAACACCGACGGGCCCGCCTGCAGAAGGTCGAACACGCTGTCCAACGCCTTCAAGCCGCCATCCAACGTCCGCGACTGCGCATTCAAATGGCCCACCAGGCGAGCTTGGGTATTCACGACCCACACCCCGCCATCGTTCAGCACTACCTGAGCAGCAGGAACCCCCTGATACAACACCCCCACGACCAACAAAGCCAGCCCAACGCCGACGGACACCACAACCTCAACGACCCGCCCCAACCGCACGCCAGCAACTCCTCTTGATGTGAATCGGACCACGAAAGCCCCCGTGGCACGAGGGTCGTGCGGCAACTCTTGTGCCCATGACAAGGCCCCAGGACCACCCGGGTGACGATGATAGCTGCTGCCCACCTGTGAGTCGAGCAATAGTCAAGGCCTGAGATTGGATGGCCACGCTGTGCTTCGCAGGAATCGTGCAACAATTGTGACAATCCCGACGGCTTACTCGCGCGGCAAGCCAGAGTTGCACTTGTCGAACCTGGCAATGAGCCCCAGGGGGGATGCCAGCAATGCCTTGCTCTAGGCATCCCTGCTGATCGATGGCGTCCAGCCCACGTCGAAGACAGGAGGGTTTTCGGTGCGGAGCCGACTCTGCTCACTCGGGCAGTTTCCATCTCGCCCTGCTACTCGGGTGTAGCGCGATCGCCCTCTGATCTCACGAATGGGGCTTCCGGCTCATCGCCCGGCAGCCGGCGCGGCGCTCGGGCCAACTCGGCTTGAGCAGCCAACTGTCCCTGCCGGGGATAGCTCACCTGTTCGAGGCAGAGTCCTCTGGCTGGCATGACCCGCACTCGACTGTTCCGCAACCGCGACCGCAACACCTCGACGGGCCAATCCACCGGCCGACGCCCTTGCCCCACCGGCACCAGCGCGCCGACTAGTGCGCGCACCATGTTGTGGCAGAAAGCATCAGCAGCGATGTCACCGCCCAGCACGCCGTCCGGCTCTCGACTCCACGTGAAATGCATCAGGGTCCGCACCGTGCTGGCCCCTGCCCGTTTCTTGCAGAAAGCGGCGAAGTCGTGCAAACCCACCAGGGCAGCGGACGCCTCTGTCATGGCGGCCTCGTCGAGTCGATCAGCAATCCACACCGTGTCTCGACGCCGCAGCGGATCACGCTGCCCCAGGGCATCGGCAATCCGATAGCTGTATCGGCGGAAGCTGGCTGAGAAGCGCGCGTCGAATCCCGCTGCGGCCCGGCATACCCTGTGCACGACCACGTCGTGCGGCAACACACCGGCCAACCGGACGAGCAACGCGTCTTCCGGACTGCGGCGCGAGCGCCCTACGACTGCTTCCAGCGCCGCCGGGTCGACGTCGCAGTGGGCGACCTGCCCCCTGGCATGCACCCCGGAATCGGTTCGTCCGGCAACGGTCAGCCGCGGCGGTTCCGGGACACGCAAGAGAGTGCCGAGCGCCTCGGACAGCTCCCCTTCGACCGTGCGACGTCCTGGTTGAGCCGCCCATCCGGAGAAGTCAGTGCCGTCGTAGGCGAGGTCGAGCCGCAGACGCACAGCGGATCCGGCAGTGCTCACGCTGCTCATGCTGCCTTGCCCGTCCTCTCGGGTCTCGCGCTTGAGGCCATGTCCTGATCGGTCCGTCACCTACATGAAGCCGTCACCAGGGCGGCGGTTTCGTGCAGCCCAACCGACCTGACCATCGACGAGCTGCGCACGCCGAACGGGCCCCATGCATGAGCTGGGGCCCGTTCGATCGATCACGTGTCAAGGCACCTAGTCAGTGCTGTTGTCGCTCTTGTCGCTCTTGTCGCCGGAATCGGCAGCTGCGGCAACGGAGTCGTCAACGGTTTCGTCACCGGGCGTCGGCTCGTCAGTCGTCGCCTCGGTGGCTTTGTCGTCTCCAGTCGCCGCGTCAACCGGCGCCTCGTCGACCTTCTCGTCGGTCGGGTCGCTCTTCGTCGAGCTGTCGGCAGCGGCGCGCTTGGTGGCGGCCTCGGCCTCCTTGACTGTGGCTTTCTTCGGGGAAAGCGGCTCCCGGACCAGCTCGATGACTGCCATCGGAGCGTTATCGCCCTTGCGCGGACCGATCTTGGTGATCCGGGTGTAGCCGCCCTGGCGCAGGGTCATGTCCGGCGCGATCTCGGTAAACAGCCGGTGCACGACTCCCTTGTCGCGGACAACGGTGAGCACTCGACGCCGAGCATGCAGATCGCCGCGCTTAGCGAACGTGATCAGTCGCTCGGCCACCGGCCGCAGTCGCTTGGCCTTGGTCTCGGTCGTAGTGATCCGGTCGTGCTCGAACAGGGCAGTCGCCAGACCCGCCAGCAACAGGCGTTCGTGCGCCGGCCCGCCACCGAGACGGGGACCCTTGGAAGGGGTAGGCATGTCGTTCTCCTTAGCGGGGGTCTGTTAGAACTGCTCGTCCTCGGCGAGCTCACGGCCCTCGAGGTCGTCGTAGTCATCGTCGGAGTAGCTGTCGGCCAAGGCGCTCGGATCGAAGCCGGGCGGGCTGTCCTTGAGCGCCAGGCTCATACTGGCCAGTTTCGCCTTGACCTCGTCGATCGACTTGGCGCCGAAGTTGCGGATATCGAGCAGGTCAGCTTCGCTCCGGCCGACGAGCTCACCGACCGTGTGGATGCCTTCACGCTTGAGGCAGTTGTAGGACCGGACGGTCAGATCCAGGTCCTCGATCGGCAGCGCGAGGTCGGCGGCCAGGGCGGCATCGGTCGGGCTCGGGCCCATGTCGATGCCCTCGGCTTCGACGTTGAGCTCACGGGCAAGGCCGAAGAGCTCGACGAGGGTCTTGCCGGCCGATGCCATCGCGTCGCGGGGTGGCATAGCTGACTTGGTCTCGACATCGACGATCAGCCGGTCGAAGTCGGTGCGCTGCTCGACCCGGGTCGCCTCGACCTTGTAGGTCACGGCAAGCACCGGCGAGTAGATCGAGTCAACCGGGATCCGGCCAATCTCCTGATCACCGGACTTGTTCTGGACTGCCGAGACATAACCGCGGCCGCGCTCGACGGTCAGCTCCATCTCGATCCGGCCCTTGGCGTTCAGCGTAGCGATGTGCAGGTCGGCATTGTGCACCTCGACCCCAGCCGGCGGGGAGATGTCGGCCGCCGTGACCGTGCCGGGGCCCTGCTTGCGCAGGTACATGACGACCGGCTCGTCGTGCTCGCTGGAGACAACCAGGTTCTTGATGTTGAGGATGATCTCGGTGACATCCTCTTTGCAGCCCGGAATGGTCTGGAACTCGTGCAGCACTCCGTCGACTCGGATCGACGTCACTGCGGCACCTGGGATGCTGGAGAGCAAGGTGCGGCGCAGAGAGTTGCCGAGGGTGTAGCCGAAACCCGGTTCGAGGGGCTCGATGACGAAGCGGGACCGGGTGTCGGTCACGGCTTCTTCACTGAGCACCGGCCGTTGTGCGATGAGCATCGTGCGTCCTTCCCGTGACCGACCGCTATATGACGATCACGTATGCCGGGTGCCAACCCGGCCGCACGGCATACCTCTGTCCGTATGTCGTGCCGCTCGCGGATGCGAGCCCGGGAAACCGCCGACCGTAGCGAGGCCCGGCTTCCCGGAACAGGGGTTCGTTGCCAGTGCAGCGAACCCCTGGCCTTTGGGGGTCCCCCAGGAGGACGGAGTCCCCCGTGGGTGAGGTGCACGGGGGGCGAAGCCTCCCGTGGGGTGGGCTAGTTCTTCGAGTAGAGCTCGACGATGAGCTGTTCGGTGAGCACCGTGTCGATCTGCTCACGGACCGGCAGCTGGTGGATGAGCACGGTCAGTGTGCCTTCGACGACCTGCATCCAGGCCGGGACCGGACGGTCGCCGAAGGTCTGGCGCGCCAGGTCGAAGGGGAACAGCTGCGCCGACTGCTTGCGTACCGTGATGACGTCGAACTGCTCGACCCGGTAGGAGGGCACGTCGACGCGGTGGCCGTTGACCTCGAAGTGGCCGTGGGTGACCAACTGCCGGGCGTGTCGGCGGGTGCGAGCCAAGCC
Source organism: Actinomycetales bacterium (assembly GCA_002748155.1). Classification (GTDB taxonomy): domain Bacteria; phylum Actinomycetota; class Actinomycetes; order Actinomycetales; family Dermatophilaceae; genus Phosphoribacter. The sequence goes on from PDRO01000002.1 coordinate 186,528, forward strand.
GGCCCGGTAGACGACGTTGTCGAGACGCGACTCGAGGATCTGCAGCAGCGTGTCACCGGTCTTGCCGGGCCGGTTGGCTGCCTCCTCGTAGTAACGACGGAACTGCTTCTCCATGACGCCATAGGTGAAGCGAGCCTTCTGCTTCTCCTGTAGCTGGTTGAGGTATTCCTTCTCGGTGATCCGCCGTCGCCCGTGTTGCCCGGGTGGGAAGGGGCGCGCCTCGAAACTCTTGTCGCCACCGACGAGGTCGGTCTTGAGCCGGCGGGACTTCTTGGTTATTGGTCCGGTATACCGAGCCATGGGTGTTCGGTCTCCTTCCGGGGTCAGACGCGACGGCGCTTGGGTGGGCGGACGCCGTTGTGCGGCGACGGGGTGACGTCACTGATCGCGCCGACCTCCAGGCCGGTGGCGGTCAGCGACCGAATCGCCGTCTCGCGCCCGGAGCCCGGGCCCTTGACGAAGACATCGACCTTGCGCATCCCGTGCTCCATGGCGCGGCGGGCAGCAGCCTCGGCGGCCAGCTGAGCCGCGAAGGGGGTGGACTTGCGTGAGCCCTTGAAGCCGACCTGGCCAGCCGAGGCCCACGAGATCACCGCGCCGTTGGGGTCGGTGATCGTGATGATCGTGTTGTTGAACGTGCTCTTGATGTGCGCGTGCCCGTGGGCGACGTTCTTCTTCTCCTTGCGGCGCACTTTCTTGGTGCCGGCCTGACGGCTCTTGGGAGGCATCCTGTCTCTTTCTGTCTGCTGTCTACGAGGTGTGTGAGCACTGATCCCGGGAAAGCGCCGAGCGAAGCGATCCACCTGGTTCGCGCGGGCGGAGCCCCTGGGGATGGGGTTCGCGGGGGCAGAGCCCCCGTCGGACTAGTGCTTGCCAGCCTTCTTCTTGCCGGCGACGGTGCGCTTGGGGCCCTTGCGGGTGCGGGCGTTGGTCTTCGTGCGTTGCCCCCGCACGGGAAGCCCACGGCGGTGCCGTAGACCCTCGTAGGAGCCGATCTCGACCTTGCGACGGATGTCGGCGGCCACCTCACGGCGCAGGTCACCTTCCATCTTCGCATTGGCCTCGAGCCAGTCACGCAACGCGACGAGCTCGGCGTCGGTGAGATCCTTGATCCGGGTGTCGGGGTTGACCCCGGTGGCCTCAATGGCCTTGATCGCTGTGGTGCGCCCGACTCCGTAGATGGAGGTCAGGCCGATCTCGACGCGCTTGTCGCGCGGCAGATCCACGCCGATGAGACGTGCCATATGGGTGTTCTCCTGGGATGGGTGCGGAGGTCTGGGGCAGTCACCACTCCGGTATGCCGCGGGGCTGGGGCCCGATCCTGCGTTCCATCGCGGATGCAAGGCTCGACGGGTGCCCGAGGTGCGACTGCCGGTCCCCGGCCTCCGTGCCGGGGGTGGCGTCCTGGCTGGCCGATCTTCCAGGGAGGTGGCCGTTAGGTGCCAGGGGACGGGTGCTGCTCGTGCTGTTCAATTGTCGTGCTGGGTTCTTTAGTGCGCTGTCTCGAAGATCAGGTGACCGTGGCGACTGCTCAGCCCTGCCGCTGTTTGTGCCGCAGGTTCTCGCAGATCACCATGACCCGTCCGTTGCGGCGGATCACCTTGCACTTGTCGCAGATCTTCTTGACGCTCGGCTGGACCTTCATCGCCTCGTGTCTTTCGTTCAGCGGTACCGGAAGACGATACGGCCGCGGGTGAGGTCATACGGCGAGAGCTCGACCACGACCCGGTCCTCGGGAAGGATCCGGATGTAGTGCTGACGCATCTTGCCCGAGATGTGTGCGAGCACCTTGTGTCCGTTGGTTAGCTCCACCCGGAACGTCGCGTTCGGGAGAGCCTCCACGATGGTGCCCTCGATCTCGATGACCCCGTCTTTCTTGGCCATATCCTCCGTCAATCCGTGTGTCTTGGGACTTCGTGCGTATGACATGTCTGAGGTGCCGTGCGGGCGCACGACACCCAACGGACCACCTTACGCCACAACGGCGGCAAGCTCGAAATCCGGGGATGTCATGACCGAACCTCACTGCACGGGCGCATACGGCAGGCCGAGGCCGGCGAGCCGGTCAGCGCCGCCGTCGACGGCGGTGAGCACCCAGAGTCCTTCGTCACGGACCGCGACGGTGTGCTCCCAGTGCGCGGCGCGGGTGCCGTCGGCGGTGACCACGGTCCACTCGTCATCGAGCACCCGAGTGACGTCGCTGCCGAGGGTGACCATCGGTTCGATGGCCCCCGTGTAGCCCGAACGCACGACCGGGCCGCGCTCGTGGATCCGGTAGTTCGGGATCTGCGGGTCCAGGTGCATCTGGCGGCCGATGGTGTGACCGACATACCCCTCGACGATCCCGTAGCTGCGCCCGTGCCGCGCTTCGGCCGCCTCGATGCTGTCCTCGATTGCGGCTCCCACGTCGTGGAGAGGCTCTCCGACCCTCAGGGCCGAGATCCCGGCATACAAAGCCTCTTCGGTGACCTGGGACAAGGCGAGATCCTCGGGCCGGCCCGCGTCGTCACCCCCGACAATGACCGTGACCGCTGCATCACCGTGCCATTCCGCCACGATCGCGCCGCAGTCGATCGAGAGCAAATCCCCCTCGTGCAACACCCGCTCACCCGGGATGCCGTGCACAACTTCGTCGTTGACGGAGGTGCACAAGGTATGCCGGTAGCCCGGCACTTCGGCGAACGAGGGCCGACCGCCATGGTCACGGATGTGGGTCTCGGCGAGCCGGTCGAGCGCGATCGTAGTGACACCGGGGCGTGCTGCTCGGCTGACGACCTGCAAGGTCCGGCCGACGAGCAGTCCGGCTGCCCGCATCAGCTGCAGTTGTTCGTCGGTGCGGGCCGGGGTGTGGCGGCGGCGCAAAGCGGGTCAGCTGACGAGGTCGTCGAGCACTGCGGTGAGACGCTCGGTGATCTCGTCGATGGTGCCCATGCCATCGATCTTGCGCAGCACGCCGTTGCGTTCATAGATCCCGGTCAGCTGCGCGGTCTCAGCGTGGTAGATCCCCATCCGTTCGCGGATCACCTCTTCGGTGTCGTCGGCCCGGCCTTCGACCTGGGCCCGGGCCAACAGCCGCTGCACCATGGCGTCTTCGTCGACGACGAGCTCGAGCGCGGCGTCGAGCCGGGTGCCCTGGCCGGCCAAGAAGGCGTCCAGATCAGCGACCTGCCCCGTCGTGCGGGGATAGCCGTCGAGCAGGAAGCCCTTGGCGGCGTCCGGCTGCTGGAGCCGGTCGTGCACGAGTGCGTTGGTCAACTCGTCGGGCACGTACCCACCGGAGGAGGTGATCGGCTCGACCTGTTTGCCGAGCTCGGTCTGGTTCTTGATGTTCCAGCGGAAGATCGCGCCGGTCGAGATCGCCGGGATGTCGTAGCGCTCGGCGATCCGAGTTGCCTGGGTGCCCTTGCCGGCCCCGGGGGGGCCCATAATGATCAGTCTCATCGGAGGAACCCTTCATAGTTGCGCTGCTGCAGCTGGGCCTGAATCTGTTTGACGGTCTCCAGACCGACCCCGACGATGATGAGGATCGAGGTCCCACCGAAGGGGAAGTTCTGGTTGGCGTTGAACAACACGATAGCGATCAACGGGATGAGTGAGATCGCCGCCAAGTACGTCGCACCCGGGACTGTGATACGGGTCAGCACGTAGTCGAGGTACTCGGCGGTCGGCCGACCCGCCCGGATCCCTGGGATGAACCCACCGTAGCGCTTCATATTGTCGGCAACCTCAACCGGGTTGAAGGTGATCGACACGTAGAAAAAGGTGAAGAACAGGATCAATCCGACGTACGTGGCCATGTAAACCGGATGGTCACCGCGGGTGAGGGTGTTCTGGATCCAGACGGCCCATTCAGGCGGCAGTTGGCCCGGCGCGGGCTGGGCGAACTGGGCTAGCAGAGCGGGCAGGGCCAGTATCGAACTGGCGAAGATGACCGGGATGACGCCGGCCATGTTGACCTTGAGCGGGATGTAGGTGGACGAACCGCCGTACATCCGGCGGCCGACCTGACGCTTGGCGTACTGCACCGGGATCCGCCGCTGGGACTGCTCGACGAAGATCACCAGCGACATGACGAGGAACCCGATGAGGATGATGCCGATGAAGACGTCCCAGCGGCCCTCCTGCTGCTGGATCGCCCATAGCGAACCGGGGAATCCGGAGGCGATCGACGTGAAGATCAGCAACGACATGCCGTTGCCGATACCACGGTCGGTGATCAGCTCACCGAGCCACATGATCAGGCCGGTGCCGGCGGTCAACGTGAGCACCATGAGCAGCATCGTCTGCATGTGCTCGTTGGCGAGGATCTGGGTGCAGTGGGCCCCGAAGATCTGCCCGGGGTTGCGCGCGAAGGTGATCAGAGTGGAGCTCTGCAGGACGGCCAGCCCGATCGTGAGATAGCGACTGTACTGGGTCATCTTGGCCTGCCCCGCTTGGCCCTCCTTCTTGAGTGCCTCGAAGCGTGGGATGACGACCGTGAGCAGCTGCACGATGATCGTCGCCGTGATATACGGCATGATGCCGAGCGCGAAGACCGACAACTGCAGCAGCGCGCCACCGCTGAATAGGTTGGCCAGGCCGATGAACCCGGTGGCCGGGTCGGCACCCTGGATACACATCGAGACCAGCGTGTAGTCGACGCCAGGGGTCGGCACGGCTGAACCGAGCCGGAAGATCGCCATGATCATCAGCGTGAACAGCAGCTTCTTGCGCAGATCCGGGGTCCGGAACGCGTTGGTCAGAGCTGAGAGCACGTGATCCCTCCTGTGCTGGGGCCGGTGCCGGTCAGACCTCGGTGACGCTGCCGCCGGCCGCTTCGATCTTCGCCTTGGCCGACGCCGAGAACCGCTGCGCGCTCACGCTGAACGCGACGCTGATCTCGCCGCCGCCCAACACCTTGACGGGAAGGCCGTCGCGGACCGCACCTTTGGCGACCAGATCGGCCACGGTGACGTCTCCACCATCAGGGTAGAGCGCCGCGAGCCGGTCCAGATTCACCACCTGGTAGACGGTGCGGAAGGGATTGGTGAAGCCGCGCAGTTTCGGTGCCCGCATGTGCAGGGGCATTTGCCCACCCTCGAAGCGGGCCGGCACCTGGTTGCGGGCTTTGGTGCCTTTCGTGCCCCGCCCAGCGGTCTTGCCCTTGGACGCCTCGCCGCGCCCGACCCTCGTTTTGGGCGTCTTCGCGCCCGGGGCCGGTCGCAGGTGGTGCACCTTGAGCGTGCCTGCCATGGTCAGTCAACCTCCTCGACGGCCACCAGGTGGGCGACCGAACGGACCATACCCCGGAACTCGGGCCGGTCCTCTTTCACGACGGTGTCGCCGATCCGCTTGAGCCCCAACGAGCGCAGCGTATGCCGGGCGAACTGCTTCTCGCCCACGTGCCCGCGCACCTGGGTCACCTTGAGTCTGGCCATCAGGCACCCACCTTCGCGGCAGACTTGGCCGCGGCAGCCTGAGCCCTGAGCATGGCCGCCGGGGCGACGTCTTCGACAGCACGTCCGCGCCGGGCAGCCACCGACTCCGGACGCTCCAGCTCCCGCAGGGCCTGCACGGTGGCGTGCACGATGTTGATCGGGTTGTTCGAGCCGAGCGACTTCGACAACACGTCCTCGACGCCCGCGCATTCGAGCACGGCGCGGACCGGGCCACCGGCGATCACCCCGGTACCGGGCGAGGCCGGGCGCAGCATGACCACGCCGGCAGCGGCTTCGCCCTGGACCGGGTGCGGGATGGTCCCTTGGATCCGCGGGACTGCGAAGAGCGCTTTCTTGGCCTCCTCGACACCCTTGGCGATCGCTGCCGGCACTTCCTTGGCCTTGCCGTAACCGACGCCGACGTTGCCGTCACCGTCACCGACGACGACCAGGGCGGTGAAGCTGAATCGGCGTCCACCCTTGACGACCTTGGCGACCCGGTTGATCGTCACGACACGCTCGAGGTACTGGTTCTTCTCCTGCTCACGTTGGTCGCGGCGGCCATCGCGGTCGCGACGTCCTCGACGCTCGCTACGGTCGGAGCCGAACTCGTTCCCGGCACCGCTTCCAGTGCCTCGACGCTGGGGTCCGGGCATCAGTGATTCCTCATCTCAGTCACGTTCACGTTCTGGGTCGGGACAGCACTCACAGCGACAGCCCACCTTCCCGGGCACCGTCGGCGATCGCCGCGACCCGACCGTGGTACTTGTTGCCACCGCGGTCGAAGACGACCGACTCGACTCCGCCGGCCTTGGCCCGCTCGGCGAGTAGCTCACCGACCTTCTTGGCCTTGGCGGTCTTGTCGGCGTCGAGAGCCCGCAGGTCCGCCTCCATCGTCGAGGCCGAGGTGAGCGTCTTGCCCACGGTGTCGTCGACGATCTGGGCGAAGATGTGCCGCGAGGAGCGCGAGACCACTAGTCGGGGCCGCTCGGGGGTGCCGGAGATACGCTTGCGGCCGCGCACCTGGCGTCGGACGCGAGCTGCAGCTTTGCTCTTGCCGCGTTTGACGATCATTGCCATGGCTTACTTCTTCCCGGCCTTTCCGACCTTGCGACGAATGTGCTCGCCGGCATAGCGCACGCCCTTGGCCTTGTACGGGTCGGGCTTGCGCAGCTTGCGGATGTTCGCGGCGACTTCGCCGACCTGTTGTTTGTCGATGCCCTGCACCGAAAAGCGCGTCGGCCCGTCGGTGACGAAGGTGATGCCAGCCGGCGGTTCGACGGTGATCGGGTGGCTGTAGCCGAGCGCGAACTCCAAGCTGGCGCCCTTGGCCTGCACCCGGTACCCGGTACCGACGATCTCCATCTTCTTCTCGTAGCCGTTCGTGACACCCTCGACCATGTTGGCGATGAGCGTGCGGGTCAACCCGTGCAGTGACCGTGAGTTGCGCTCGTCGTCGGGACGGGTCACCTTGATGACTCCGTCGTCGTCACGAGCGACCCGGATCGGCTCGGCGACGCTGAGCGTCAGCTCGCCCTTCGAGCCCTTGACCGTGATCTGCTGCCCGTCGATGGCCACGTCCACTCCCGAAGGCACGGTGACCGGCAGTCGTCCGATTCGCGACATGACTGCTGCTCCTTACCAGACGAAGGCGAGGACTTCCCCGCCGACGCCCTTCTCGTGTGCCTGCCGGTCGGTGAGCAGGCCGCTGGACGTGGAGATGATCGCCACGCCGAGGCCGCCGAGCACCTTGGGCAGGTTGGTGGACTTGGCATAGACCCGCAGACCGGGCTTGCTGACCCGACGCACGCCGGCGATCGAGCGCTCCCGGTTGGGACCGTATTTGAGAGCGATCGTGAGGGTCTTGCCCACCTCGGCGTCTTCGACTGTCCAGCCGGCGATGTAGCCCTCGCGCTCGAGGATCTCGGCGATGCGGCTCTTGAGCTTGGAGTACGGCATGGACACCGCGTCGTGGTAGGCCGAGTTGGCGTTGCGCACACGCGTGAGCATGTCCGCGATCGAATCGGTCATCGTCATCGGGCGTCACGCCCTTCCTCACCGCGGTTTCATCCTGATCGGCTTGCCGATCGGGGTGACCTTCGATGTAGCTCGTTGATTCTGTGAGAGGGATTCTGTCGTTGTCGTTGGGGATCACGAGGGGCGAGCCCCCGTTGTTTTGATTCTGTAGTTGTTGGGAGGTTCACGGGGAGCCGAGCCCCCGGTGTGTTACCACGAACTCTTGGTTACGCCGGGCAGCTCGCCCCGGTGGGCCATTTCGCGCAGGCAGATCCGGCACAGACCGAACTTGCGGTAGACCGAGTGCGGTCGTCCGCAGCGCTGGCACCGGGTGTAGCCCCGCACCTTGAACTTGGGTTTGGCGTTGGCCTTGTTGATCAGTGCCGTCTTGGCCATGGCGATCCTCAATTCTCCTTGAACGGGAAGCCGAGGGCCCGCAGCAGCGCCCGCCCCTCGTCGTCGTTGCTCGCCGAGGTCACCACGGTGATGTCCATACCGCGGACCCGGTCGATCCGGTCCTGGTCGATCTCGTGGAACATCGACTGCTCGGTGAGCCCGAAGGTGTAGTTGCCTCGGCCGTCGAACTGTTTCGGCGACAGACCGCGGAAGTCACGGATCCGCGGCAAGGCCACAGTGACGAGCCGGTCGAGGAACTCCCACATGCGGTCGCCGCGCAGCGTCGTGTGCGCACCGATCGGCATACCTTCACGCAGTTTGAACTGCGCGATCGACTTGCGCGCCTTGGTCACGACGGGTTTCTGCCCGGTGATGACCGTGAGGTCTCGGACCGCACCTTCGATGAGCTTGCTGTCGCGGGCTGCATCGCCGACACCCATGTTGACGACGACCTTGACGACACCCGGCACCTGCATGACGTTGGCGAAGCCGAAGTCCTTGTGCAGCTGCGGCTTGATCTGCTCGCGATAGCGCGTCTTGAGCCGCGGCGGCTCGACCGGAGCGCTCTGGGCGGCCAGGCCCTCGGTGGTTTCCTCGGTGGTGGTCTTAGTCATGCTGTGCCTCACAGGTCCTTGCCGGAGCGGACGGCGACGCGGGTGCGCGACGCTTTGGGGCGCCCGTCTCGCTGCACGGTCTCGACGCGGGTCTTCACCCGGGTCGGTGACTTGGTTTCGGGGTCGACGATCGCCACATTGCTCACGTGGACTGGGGCCTCGGTGTGCACCAGACCGCCGGTGCGGGTGCCGCGGGCGGTCGAACCGACCTTGGTGTGCTTGGTGACCCGGTTGATCCCCTCGACCAGCACCCGTTGGGTGTCGGGGTAAACCGCAATGACCTTGCCCTGTTTGCCCCGGTCGCCGCCATTCTTCTGGCTGCGCCCGGAGATGACCTGGACGAGGTCACCTTTCTTGATCCTCATCGATGAACCCATCCTCAGAGCACCTCCGGAGCCAACGAGATGATCTTCATGAACCGCTTCTCGCGCAATTCCCGGCCCACCGGGCCGAAGATTCGCGTGCCACGCGGATCACCGTCGGTCTTGAGGATCACCGCAGCGTTCTCGTCGAACTTGATGTATGAGCCGTCCACGCGCCGCCTTTCCTTCGCGGTGCGCACGACGACCGCCTTGACGATGTCGCCCTTCTTGACGTTGCCTCCGGGAATGGCGTCCTTCACGGTGGCCACGATGGTGTCGCCGATGCCGGCATACCGGCGGCCCGAGCCGCCGAGCACCCGGATGCAGAGCAACTCCTTGGCGCCGGTGTTGTCGGCGACCTTGACTCGGCTCTCCTGCTGAATCACTTCACACCTCCGGTGCGGAGCGCACCGCGCTCCGATGGGCCAGAACCAGCTGGCCGGGCGACGCCCGAATCCCTACCCATACGAGCAATACTCGCTGCGCTCGGACAGCTCACTTGGCACGCTCCAGAATCTGCACGACCCGCCAGCGCTTGGTGGCCGACAGGGGTCGGGTCTCCATGATCAGCACACGGTCACCGAGACCACACGAGTTCTGCTCGTCGTGGGCCTTGACCTTGCTGGTGCGGCGCATCACCTTGCCGTAAAGGGGGTGCTTGACCCGGTCTTCGACCTCGACGACGGCGGTCTTGTCCATCTTTTCGCTTACCACATACCCCTGCCGGGTCTTGCGGTGGTTGCGCGGCTGACCGGTGTCGGTCACGTCGGCACTGTCGGTGGGCGCGACAGTGTTCTCGGTGATCTCAGTGATCTCGGTGATCTCGGCGCCCTCGGTGCTGCCGGTCGTCTCGGTGCCCACGTCGGTCTGCTCGCTCATGCCTTCGCCTTCTTCGCCTTGCCGGTAGCGCTGTCCGGACTACTCGTAGCCCCGTTGTCACCCTTGTCAGCCTTGCCAGTGCGCGTCTCGGACGAGTCGTCGCCAACCGGCGTCGGCGGGGTCGAGATACCGAGCTCGCGCTCGCGCATCTCGGTATAGATCCGCGCGATGTCGCGCTTGACGGCACGCAACCGACCGTGGCTGCCGAGTTGGCCGGTTGCCGACTGGAAGCGCAGGTTGAACAGCTCTTCTTTGGCTTTGCGCAGTTCGTCGACGAGCCGGTCGTCTTCGAAACCCCGAAGACTCTCCGGGGCCAAGTTCTTGGTGCCCACGGCCATCAGATGTCACCACCCTCACGACTGACGAAACGAGTCTTCATCGGCAGCTTGTGCATGGCTAGCCGGAGCGCCTCACGAGCCACCGGCTCGGGCACACCAGCCAGCTCGAACAGCACGCGACCGGGTTTGATGTTGGCCACCCACCACTCCGGTGAGCCCTTACCGGAACCCATCCGGGTCTCGGCCGGCTTCTTGGTCAGCGGCCGGTCGGGATAGACCGAGATCCAGACCTTTCCGCCACGCTTGATGTGACGGGTCATGGCGATACGGGCCGCCTCGATCTGGCGGTTGGTGACGTAGGCCGGTTCCAAAGCTTGGATGCCGTAGTCGCCGAACACGACCTCGTTGCCACCCTTCGACATGCCGTGACGCGACGGGTGGTGTTGTTTACGGTGCTTGACGCGACGTGGGATCAACATGGCAGCGTGCTCATTCCTGCTCGGTCGTGGTAGCGGCGGGAGCCGCGTCGGCCTCGCCAGCGGTGGGCGCGACCGGCGCTGCCGCCGGTGCCTCAGCTGCGGCGGGCGCCTCACGGTCGCGGCGCGGTCGGCTGGGCCGGTCGCCGGAATCGCGACGCCCACGCGGCGACCGCGGCGCGGCAGCTTGCTGCTGGGCGAGCTCACGCGCCGTGAGATCGCCCTTGTAGATCCACACCTTGACCCCAATCCGCCCGAAGGTGGTCTTGGCCTCGTAGAAACCGAAGTCGACGTTGGCACGCAACGTGTGCAGCGGGACCCGGCCCTCGCGATAGAACTCCGAGCGGCTCATCTCGGCACCGGCGAGCCGGCCCGAGCACTGCACCCGGATGCCCTTGGCGCCAGCCCGGAGAGCAGTCTGCATCCCTTTGCGCATGGCGCGCCTGAAGGACACCCGAGCCGAGAGTTGCTCAGCGATGCCTTGGGCAACTAACTGAGCGTCGATCTCAGGGTTCTTGACCTCGAGGATGTTCAGCTGCACCTGCTTACCGGTGAGCTTCTCCAGCTCGCCCCGGATCCGGTCCGCCTCGGCGCCGCGGCGGCCGATGACGATGCCCGGGCGCGCGGTGTGGATGTCGACACGCACCCGGTCGCGGGTGCGCTCGACCTCAACCCGGGAGATGCCGGCGCGCTCCATCCCCGACTCCATGAGTCGGCGGATCTCGACGTCTTCCTTGACATAGTCGCGATAGCGCTGGCCAGGTTTCGTCGAGTCGGCGAACCAACGGCTCTTGTGCTCCGTGGTGATGCCCAGCCGGAAGCCGTGCGGGTTGACCTTCTGACCCATCAGCGGGCTCCCTTCCTGCCGGAGCGGGCCGAGCTGAGCTCAGGCTGGCTCACAACGATCGTGATATGGCTGGTGCGCTTGTTGATCCGGGACGCGCGACCCTGGGCACGCGGGCGGAAACGCTTCATGGTCGGACCTTCGTCGACGTATGCCGCGGACACCGTCAACGCCCGAGCGTCGAACGGCACCGATTCCATGTCAGCACGCACCTGCGCGTTGGCCATCGCACTTTCCAGCACCTTGCGCACCGGCTCGGCGGCGGCGTGCTGGGCGAACTGGAGCGTAGCAACTGCGTCGCTGGCGTTCTTGCCACGGATGAGGTCGACGACTCGACGGGCCTTCATCGGAGTGATCCGCACGTGGCGGGCCACGGCGCGGGCCTCGACGACCGGCTCAGACATGGTCTGCTCTTTCTCTGTGGTGGCCATCACCGACGACGACCCTTCTTGTCGTCCTTGACGTGACCTTTGAAGGTGCGCGTCGGGGCGAACTCGCCGAGCTTGTGCCCGACCATCGATTCGGTGACGAACACCGGCACGTGCTTGCGTCCGTCATGCACGGCGAAGGTGTGCCCGAGCATGTCGGGGCTGATCACCGAGCGACGCGACCAGGTCTTGATGACGTTCTTCGTGCCCGCTTCGTTCTGGGCGTCCACCTTCTTTTGCAGGTGGTCGTCGATGAAGGGGCCCTTCTTGAGGCTACGAGGCATGGTTGTCGTCCCTGATCTTCCGGTCAGCGCTTCTTGCCGGTCCGCCGGCGACGCACGATGAGTTTGTCGCTTTCCTTGTGGGCCTTACGGGTTCGGCCTTCTTGTTGCCCCCATGGGCTTACCGGGTGACGTCCACCCGAGGTCTTGCCTTCACCACCACCGTGCGGGTGGTCGATCGGGTTCATCGCGACACCACGGACCGTCGGACGCTTGCCTTTCCAGCGCATCCGTCCGGCCTTGCCCCAGTTGATGTTGTTCTGCTCGGCATTGCCGACCTCACCGATCGTGGCTCGACAGCGTGCGTCGACGTTCCGGATTTCGCCGGACGGCATCCGCAGCTGGGCGTAAGGCCCGTCCTTGGCGACCAGCTGCACTCGGGCGCCGGCCGAGCGGGCGATCTTGGCCCCACCGCCTGGACGCAACTCAATAGCGTGCACCACGGTGCCGGTCGGGATGTTGCGCAGTGGCAACGAATTACCCGGCTTGATGTCAGCCGACGGGCCGTTCTCGATCCGGTCGCCCTGCTTGAGCTTGTTCGGAGCCAAGATGTAGCGCTTCTCACCATCGGCATAGTGCAGCAACGCGATCCGGGCGGTGCGGTTCGGATCGTATTCGATGTGCGCGACCTTGGCAGGCACACCGTCCTTGTCGTGACGGCGGAAGTCGATGACCCGGTAGGCACGCTTGTGCCCGCCGCCGATGTGCCGGGTCGTGATCCGGCCCGAGTTGTTGCGACCGCCGGTCTTGGAGAGCGGGCGCACCAGTGACTTCTCGGGAGTCGAACGAGTCACCTCGACGAAGTCGGCGGCCGACGAGCCGCGGCGGCCCGGGGTGGTCGGCTTGTACTTTCGGATACCCATGGTGTGTCCTTCAGATGCTGCCCGGCGTCAGGAGACGCTGCCGAAGATGTCGATGCTGCCCTCGCGGAGCGTGACGATCGCCCGCTTGGTGTCCTTGCGCTTGCCGAAGCCGAAACGCGTGCGGCGGGCCTTGCCTTGGCGGCGCATCGTGTGGACCGAATCGACCTTGACGTCGAAGATCTCTTCGACGGCGATCTTGATCTCGGTCTTGTTGGCGCGCGGGTCGACGACGAACGTGTACTTGCCTTCGTCAAGCAGGCTGTAGGACTTCTCGGAGACCACCGGCGCGATCAGGATGTCGCGCGGGTTCTTCTCGTGAATGCTCACTTGGTCTCCTCCTCGTCGCCGGCAGTGCCGGCTGCGTCGTCCGCGGCTGCGGCAGCCTTGTCGGCGGCAGCGCTGTCGGACGCCTCGGCCGGCTCGGCCTGGCTCGGCTGCTGATCTGCACCCGGGCCAGCGGTATCGTCGGTCTTCGCCGCCTGCGTCGCGCCGCCGGTGAAAGCCTCGAACGCCGCCTTCGTGAAGACGATGTCGTCGGCACAGAGCACGTCGTAGGTGTTGAGTTGGTCGACGACCAGCACGTGTGCCGACGCGAGGTTACGGACGCTCAGCAGCCCGACCTGGTCGCCACGCTCGAGAACGACAAGGAACTTGGTCCGGTCGGTCAGCCCGCCCAGCACTGTGGCGGCACTGGAGGTCGACGGGGTGTTTCCTGAGACGATCGACTCGACGACGTGCACCCGCCCATTGCGCGCCCGGTCGGAGAGGGCACCACGCAAGGCGGCAGCCTTCATCTTCTTCGGGGTGCGCTGGGCATAGTCACGTGGGTGGGGCCCGTGAACGGTGCCACCGCCGGTGAACTGTGGAGCCCGGACCGAACCCTGACGAGCGCGGCCGGTGCCTTTCTGCCGGTAGGGCTTGCGGCCACCGCCGGCGACCATGCCACGAGTCTTGGTCGCATGCGTGCCCCGGCGGGCTGCGGCCAACTGGGCGGCGACGACTTGATGGATCAGCGGGACGTTGACCTGAACGTCGAAGATCTCGGCGGGCAGGTCGACCTTAAGGGTCTTCGTGGCAGCCATGGTCAGGCCTCCTTCGCCGCGGTCTTGACGAGCACGACGCCACCGCGCGGACCGGGAACAGCACCCCTGAGCAGCAGCAGGCCACGCTCGGCGTCGACGCTCTGCACGGTCAGGTTGAGCACGGTCTGGCGGACACCACCCATCCGGCCGGCCATCCGCTGTCCTTTGAACACCCGGGCCGGCGTAGCGCAAGCACCGATCGAGCCAGGCTTGCGGTGGTTGCGGTGGGCGCCGTGCGAGGCACCGACACCGGAGAAGCCGTGACGCTTCATGACGCCGGCGAATCCCTTGCCCTTGGTTGTGCCGGTGGCGTCGACCGCCTGACCGGCTTCGAAGACCTCTGCGGTCAGCTCCTGACCCAGCGAATACTCAGCGGCATCAGCGGTACGCAGCTCGGCCAAGTGCCGACGCGGGGTCACCCCTGCTTTGGCGAAATGGCCCTTCAGTGGTTTGTTGACCTTGCGCGGGTCGATCTCGCCGTACCCGAGCTGAACGGCGGCGTATTTGTCGGCATCGCCGCGGACCTGGGTCACGACATTGCGGCCAACGTGAACGACGGTGACGGGGATCAGCCGGTTGTCGGCGTCCCAGACCTGGGTCATGCCGAGCTTGGTGCCCAGCACGCCCTTGACGGTGCGATTGGTAGACATGACGGCAGCGGCTTCCGATTCAGAGCTTAATTTCGATGTTGACATCTGCGGGCAGGTCCAGCCGCATGAGCGAGTCGACCGCCTTGGGCGTCGGGTCGATGATGTCGATGAGGCGCTTGTGAGTTCGCATCTCGAAGTGTTCGCGCGAGTCTTTGTACTTGTGCGGCGAACGGATTACGACGAAGACGTTCTTCTCGGTCGGCAGCGGCACCGGCCCGACGACCGTCGCGCCCGCGCGGGTCACCGTGTCGACGATCTTGCGCGCCGAGCTGTCGATGACCTCGTGGTCATACGACTTGAGCCGAATGCGGATCTTTTGTCCGGCCATCGAAGGTTCCGTTTCTCTCGCCAACACCTGCCGTGAGCCCCGGGACCTCCGACCCCCGAGGTCGGGTGTGTTGCCCGTCCTCCACACCTGTGTGATGGCATCCTCGAAAGGAGCCACCATGCGGTGGGTGTCGTCGATCCGGCCGGAGCCGTAGCTTGCGCTTGCCCTAGCCGGCGAAAACGACCGTCAACGGGCCGGCGGCCCCAACCCCGGTTCCACCCGGAGCACGTGGCCGCGCGTCAAGCAACCGGAGCAGTCTGCCACAGCTACCGGCATGGTCTCAAATCCACCCGTTGACCCCGAATCCGCCGGCGTTCCTGGGCCGACCGTGTGGTGACCTGCACGAAACCGTCGCCAGACGGCGGGTCCCGCCCCGCATGTAGCAGGTTCGGCCGGGAATGGTAGCTGCGCAGGCGCTATCGGCGGCCGAACCTACTACACGTGGCGCTCCGACCTGCGAAACAGCACCGAAACGCAGCAAACCAACGGATGACTGCCGACGACCGCCACCGTGGCCTCAACCTCCGACGTGCCTGGGCCGACCGTGTAGTGACCTGCACGAAACCGACCACCAGTAAGAGCATCCAGACGGCGAGTGGTCGTGACCGCGTCGGCGACCAGCCGTTTCGCGCCCGCGGCCATCTCGGCCAAGGACACCAGACTGGGATCATCGACCTCGATCTACGTCCGGCCAAGAGGATGAGAGAGTCGCATCGACGAGATGACCTTCGCGTCGCGGTCGGATCATTGCGTTGACAACACCGATCCTCCCGCCCCGCAAGGGCATTCTCACGTCACGACGAGTTCACCCCACTCGCCCATCGGTGGATTCGGGTTGACTCATCCAACCACGTGCCGACCCATCATCTGCCCGAGCTGCCGCCGAAAAAGAGCCAGCGGTGGCTGGCATCCGGGCAGAATGGTCGGGTGCGCGCCGCAGCCACCCTCCGTGCGCCTGACGGGCTTGACGGAGTCGACATCGCGTTCGGGGACTCGACAGTTTGGCGACTGATCCCACGGCACAACCAGGCCGTGTACACGGTGCCCGACCTGTCCTGTGACGTGGTTTGGCTATCGGGCGAGCGACCCGTTCCTTTTGCCCGCACGGTCCAGCCGATCAACACCACGCTTGACGCAGGCCAGTGCGCGGTGGGTATTCGGTTCGCACCGGACGTAGTCTCGGTCGAGGTCGATCCGTCCTGGTCCGGATGGAGCAGCGACGTCCCGGATCGACGCGCGCTGTTGTGCCGAGCAGTAGCCGAGGGGGCCATTCGCGCCGAACGGGACGACCGGCTCGCCGCAGCGCTGCATCTGCTCGACCAGCCGAAGGTGCGGATCCCCGCCGTCGCGGCGGATCTCAACGCGTCGGAACGTCAACTCGGGCGGTGGACTCTCAGAGCAACCGGGCTCTCACCCAAGCAGCTCTACCGGCATCTGCGACTGCGCCGCTTCTGGGAACTCGACTCGCACCTATCGCTCGCCCAGCGCTCGATCGCAGCCGGGTACTACGACCAGGCGCACGCTTCTGCGGAAATCATGGATCTGACCGGGCTGTCACCGCGACGATTGGTGGCGTTGACGACGTCCGATTCTTCCAAGACCGAGCCGGGGACGCCGTAGCACGCTATGCCGGGTTCCGACCGACAACAGACGCAGGAGAGAGTATGCAACTCGGTTACGTGATCATCTACGTCCCCGATGTCGAAGCTGCAGTGGGTTTCTACGAGCGAGCGTTCGGGATCGTGCGAGGGTTCATCCACGAGTCTGGGGACTATGCACAGATGACGACCGGCGAAACCGCGCTGGCGTTCGCGAGCCACCGCCTCGGCGAGTCCGCCGTCCCCGTCCCCTACACCCCGCTCCGGAAGTCGGACCCGCCACCTGGCGTCGAACTCACCTTGACCGACCCCCAGGTGGCCGAGGCGTTTTCGCGCGCGGTAGCTGCAGGCGCCGAGCCGGTCGCCGCCCCTCACGAAACCGACTGGGGACAAACGGTGTCCTACGTGCGTGACCCCCATGGAGTCCTGATCGGCATCGCCTCACCGATGGGCTGAAACCCAGCTGGTCTGTGAACATGCGTGGAGCCCCAGCCGGATGGCTGGGGCTCCACGGGGTTTGTAGGGTGCTGGCTGCTACTTGGTGACCTTGGTGACCCGGCCGGAGCCGACGGTCCGGCCACCTTCACGGATCGAGAAGGGCTGGCCGTCGTCCATGGCGATCGGCTGGATGAGAGTGACGGACATTTCGGTGTTGTCACCGGGCATGACCATCTCGGTGCCCTCGGGCAGCTTCACGACACCGGTGACATCGGTGGTGCGGAAGTAGAACTGCGGGCGGTAGTTGTCGTAGAACGGCGTGTGCCGACCGCCCTCGTCCTTGGACAGGATGTAGACCTGTCCCTCGAATTCGGTGTGCGGGGTCATCGAGCCGGGCTTGATGACGACCTGGCCACGCTCGACCTCTTCGCGCTTGATACCACGCAGCAGCAGGCCGACGTTCTCACCTGCACGAGCCTCGTCGAGCAGCTTGCGGAACATCTCGACGCCGGTGACGGTCGTCTTGGTCGACTTCTCCTGGATGCCGACGATCTCGACCTCCTCGTTGACCTTGAGGACGCCGCGCTCGACCCGGCCGGTGACGACGGTGCCACGACCGGTGATCGTGAAGACGTCTTCGATCGGCATGAGGAAGGGCTTGTCGGTGGCCCGCTCGGGCTCGGGGATGTAGGAGTCGACAGCATCCATGAGCTCGGTGATGCTCTTGCTCCATTCCTCATCGCCCTCGAGCGCCTTCAGCGCCGAGACCCGCACGACCGGCAGGTCGTCACCCGGGAAGTCGTAGGAGGACAGCAGCTCGCGGACCTCCATCTCGACCAGCTCGAGGATCTCCTCGTCATCGACCATGTCGGTCTTGTTGAGCGCCACGACGATGTAGGGCACGCCGACCTGACGGGCCAGCAACACGTGCTCCTTGGTCTGCGGCATCGGACCGTCGGTGGCCGCCACGACCAGGATCGCGCCGTCCATCTGCGCCGCACCGGTGATCATGTTCTTGATGTAGTCGGCGTGACCAGGACAGTCGACGTGGGCGTAGTGCCGCGCCTCGGTCTGGTACTCGACGTGTGCAATCGAAATCGTGATACCGCGCTGACGCTCTTCGGGGGCCTTGTCGATCTGGTCGAACGGCGTGAAGGGGTTCAGGTCGGGGTATTTGTCGTGCAGAACCTTGGTGATAGCTGCCGTCAGCGTCGTCTTGCCGTGGTCGATGTGACCAATGGTGCCGATGTTGACGTGCGGCTTGGTCCGCTCGAACTTTGCCTTCGCCACTTTCTCGTCCTCCTAGGACTATTCCTGGTAATACGCCGGCGACCTACGGGCAGGACGTGGCGCGTGCTTGGTTGCGGGGTCTGATGGCAAGCCTACGGGAGTGTAACCCGTTCACTCACCCCGAGTCTTCTTGATGATCTCGTCCGCGACGGTGCGGGGCACGCCGGCATACGAGTCGAACTGCATGGAGTAGTTGGCCCGCCCCTGGGTCTTGGACCGCAGGTCACCGACGTAGCCGAACATCTCCGACAACGGCACGTGCGCCCGGATGACCTTGGCGCCCGCGGCGTCCTCCATGGCCTGGACGTGCCCACGCCGGGAGTTGATGTCGCCGATGACGTCACCCATGTACTCCTCAGGGGTGCGCACCTCGACGGCCATGATTGGTTCCAACAGGACCGGGTCGGCCTTCCTCAGTGCTTCCTTGAGCGCCATCGACCCGGCGATCTTGAACGCCATCTCCGAGGAGTCGACATCATGGGACGCCCCGTCGACGAGAGTGGCCTTGATGCCGACCAACGGGTAGCCGGCCAGCACGCCGTACTGCATGGCGTCCTGGATACCGGCGTCCACCGACGGGATGTACTCCCGTGGCACGCGGCCACCCGTGACGGCGTTGACGAACTCGTAGAGCTCGCCTTCGGCCATTTCCAGCGGTTCGAAGGTGATCTGGACCTTTGCGTACTGTCCTGAGCCACCGGTCTGCTTCTTGTGGGTGTAGTCGAACTTCTCGACCGGGCGGCGGATGGTCTCTCGGTAGGCCACCTGGGGCTTGCCGACGTTGGCCTCGACCTTGAACTCCCGGCGCATCCGGTCGACGAGGATGTCCAGGTGTAGCTCACCCATCCCTTTGATGATGGTCTGGCCGGTCTCCTGGTCCTGCTCGACCTGGAAGGTCGGGTCTTCCTCGGCGAGCTTCTGGATGGCCGTGCCGAGCTTCTCCTGGTCGCCCTTGGTCCTGGGCTCGATGGCAACGCTGATGACCGGGTCGGGGAAGGTCATCGACTCGAGGACGATCTGGTTGGCCGGGTCACTCAGGGTGTCACCGGTCGTCGTGTCCTTGAGTCCGATGACCGCGTAGATATGGCCGGCGGAGGCCTTGTTGACCGGGTTCTCCTTGTTGGAGTGCATCTGGAAGATCTTGCCGATGCGTTCCTTCTTGCCCTTGGTCGAGTTGACCACCTGGGCACCGGAGGGCACTTCTCCGGAATAGACCCGCACGTAGGTGAGCTTGCCGAAGAAGG
This sequence comes from Actinomycetales bacterium, assembly GCA_002748155.1. Classification (GTDB taxonomy): domain Bacteria; phylum Actinomycetota; class Actinomycetes; order Actinomycetales; family Dermatophilaceae; genus Phosphoribacter. The sequence goes on from PDRO01000002.1 coordinate 206,012, forward strand.
GGTGCACAGCGACCTTGAAGGCAAGCGCGGCGAACGGCTCGCTGGTATCGGCCGCACGAGTCAGCTTGGCCGACTCGTCGTCGGGATCTGCACCTGTCTTTAGCCCTTCGACGTCCGGTAGGTCCAGCGGGCTGGGCAAGAAGTCGATGACCGCATCGAGGATCGGCTGCACGCCCTTGTTCTTGAAGGCCGTGCCGCACAGCACCGGGTTGATCTCCCCGGCGATCGTGAGTCTGCGGATCGCCCCCTTGAGCTCCTCAACGGTCAGTTCCTCGCCCTCGAGGTATTTCTCCATCAACGCGTCGTCACTCTCGGCGACCCGTTCGACGAGGTCGTGCCGGTAGGTCTCGGCCCGCTCCTGCAGGTCGGCCGGGATGTCCTCGACAACGTAGTCCTCGCCCTTGGCGGTCTCGCCCCGCCAGGTCAGGGCCTTCATCGTGAGCAGATCGACGACACCGACGAAATCGCTCTCCTGGCCGATCGGCAGCTGCAGGACGAGCGGGTGTGCACCGAGACGATCGATCATCGTCTTGACGCTGAAATAGAAATCGGCCCCGAGCTTGTCCATCTTGTTGACGAAACAGATCCGGGGCACGCCGTACTTGTCGGCCTGACGCCACACGGTCTCGGATTGCGGCTCGACTCCCTCCTTGGCGTCGAAGACCGCCACCGCTCCGTCGAGCACCCGCAAGTTGCGCTCGACCTCGACGGTGAAGTCGACGTGCCCGGGTGTGTCGATCAGGTTGATCTGGTGGTTCTTCCAGAATGCGGTGGTCGCGGCCGAGGTGATCGTGATGCCGCGCTCCTGCTCCTGCTCCATCCAGTCCATCGTGGCCGCGCCGTCGTGGACCTCGCCGATCTTGTAGTTGATCCCCGTGTAGAAGAGGACGCGTTCGGTCGTGGTCGTCTTGCCGGCGTCGATGTGGGCCATGATGCCGATGTTGCGGACCTGGTTCAGGTCGGTGAGGACATCGAGTGCCACGTCAATTCTCTCGTCTCAGCTCGTGTGGATGCAGTGGTCGCGGTGAGTGCCGGTGATGGGCTGTCACGCTAGGTATGCCGCGACCGCGGGCACGCGGCATACCTCGCCGATTGACACACTCGGTGCCGTAGTCACCAGCGGTAATGCGCAAAGGCACGGTTGGATTCGGCCATCTTGTGGGTGTCCTCGCGGCGCTTGACGGCAGCACCTAGACCGTTCGACGCGTCGAGCAACTCGTTCATCAGACGCTCGGTCATCGTCTTCTCGCGCCGCTGCCGCGCATAGCCGACCAGCCACCGCAGGGCCAGGGTGGTGGACCGGCCCGGTTTGACCTCGACCGGCACCTGATAGGTGGCACCACCGACGCGGCGGCTCTTGACCTCGACAGCCGGACGGATGTTGTCCAGCGCACGCTTGAGGGTGACAACCGGATCAGTTCCGGTCTTGGCGCGGCAGCCTTCGAGGGCTCCGTAGACGATGTGTTCGGCGATCGACTTCTTGCCGTCGAGCAGGATCTTGTTCACCAATTGGGTCACCAACGGGCTCTGATAGACCGGGTCGATGACCAGCGGGCGCTTGGGTGCTGGACCTTTGCGTGGCATCAGCCCTTCACCTTCTTCGCGCCGTAGCGGGAGCGGGCCTGCTTACGGTCACGGACGCCTTGGGCATCAAGTGTGCCCCGGACGATCTTGTAGCGCACCCCGGGGAGGTCCTTGACTCGGCCACCACGCACGAGCACGATCGAGTGCTCCTGCAGGTTGTGGCCAACGCCGGGGATGTATGCCGTGACCTCGACCTGGGAGGTCAGCTTGACGCGCGCAACCTTGCGCAACGCCGAGTTGGGCTTCTTCGGGGTCGTCGTGTAGACGCGCGTGCACACCCCGCGACGCTGGGGTGAGCCCTTCAGCGCGGGAGTCTTGGTCTTACCGACCTTGTCCTCGCGGCCTTTGCGCACCAGTTGGTTGATCGTTGGCAACCTGCTGCTCCGTCACTACTCGATGTGATCTGATCCGCCGACGCGGATCGGCTCCTTGGCTGTCCCGGCCCATGCCCGGCTGAACGTCCAGGTGCCACCCAGTGCCCGGTAAGGGTCTGTTGTGACCTGCCGCAGCCGGCACCAACGTCTTCGACGCGGCCACCCGCACTTGGGTGAATCGCCTCGACGTGGGCCGGATTGCTCTCTCCTGCACTTCCCTGACCCGGATGGCTCCGTGACCTGGCTGCCCGGTGAGAGCGGGGCGAGACGACGACTGCGATGTCGGCGTGCTCATGTTGGCATGCGCGATTGCCCGGGCGAGCCCGGGCACGACAGCACAATCTACCGGCTCACGCTGACCGGGACAAATCAGAATCGACCGCGCCAACGGGTGTCCGTGGCGTGAATCCCGCTCGGTGCGACCACCCGGATGCAGCGCCAGCCGCGCACATGTGCACTCTCGTGCGGCAAGTCACCCTCTGACCCAGCCATGTTGCGCGAATAGTGCACAGTCGAGCGCCTTGTGCACCGGCTGCGCCAGGAAAACCCGGGCTCAGGTCGACACCGAGTGCGCTCAGGTGGCGACGGCAGCCCGTCCGGCCTCCAGGCGCGCGACGGGCACCCGGAACGGCGAGCAGGAGACGTAGTCGACACCGGCCTCGTGGAAGAAGTGCACCGAATCGGGGTCACCGCCGTGCTCACCACACACACCGGTCTTGAGGCTGGGTTTGGTGGCCCGGCCCTCGTCCACGGCCAACTTGACCAGTCGCCCGACACCCTCGCGGTCGATCATCTCGAACGGGCTGACCTGGAAGATGCCCTTCTCGAGATACTTCGAGAAGAACCCGCCTTCGGCGTCGTCGCGGCTGAAGCCCCACGTCGTCTGGGTGAGGTCGTTGGTGCCGAACGAGAAGAAGTCGGCGACCTCGGCGATCTGGAACGCCGTCAACGCGGCTCGGGGCAGCTCGATCATCGTGCCGATCGACACCTCCCGGCCCGGTCCCGGCTCGAAGCCGGCCGCTTCGGCGATCGCCAGCGCATCCCGACGGACGAGTTCGAGCTCTTGGTAGGTGCTGATCAGCGGCACCATGATCTCGACCGAGCCGGTGCCACCAGCGGCCTTGTGGGCCACGAAGGCGTCAAGGATGGCCCGGACCTGCATCTGGAACAGCCCCGGGATGGTGATCCCCAACCGCACGCCACGCCGGCCGATCATCGGGTTGGATTCGTGCATCCGCTGGACAGCAGCCAGCATGACCCGGTCCTTCTCGTCGACCGGCTCGCCCTTGGCGTCGGCAACGGACACCTTGACCATGAGTTCGGTGAAATCGGGCAAGAACTCGTGCAACGGCGGGTCGAGCAGACGGATATTGACCGGCTTGCCATCCATCGCCCGGAAGATGCCCTCGAAGTCACCCTGCTGCAGCGGGCGCAGTGCCTCAAGCGCGGCATCGCGCTCGTCCGTGGACGCGGCGAGAATGAGCTTCTCCACCAGCGCGCGGCGGTCGCCGAGGAACATGTGCTCGGTGCGGCATAGGCCGATGCCTTCGGCCCCGAAACGCACGGCGCGTTCCGAGTCTTCCGGGTTGTCGGAGTTGGCCCGGACGGCGAGGCGACGGTTCGCGTCGGCGATCGTCATCAGCCGGTGCACCGCCGCGACCAGCTCGTCGGACTCGGGGCCGATTCTGCCCTCGAAGTAGTCGACCACGGGGCTGGCCATGACCGGGACCTCACCGTGGAAGACTTCACCGGTGGCACCGTCGATCGAGACCAGGTCACCTTCGTTGAGCACGAGCGGGTTGTCGCCGGTGACCGTGACTTGTTTCTTGGCGAAGTCGATGGCCAGGGCCTCGGCGCCGCAGACACACGGTGCGCCCATGCCACGGGCGATGACGGCCGCGTGCGAGGTCTTGCCGCCTCGGCTGGTGAGAATGCCCTCGGATGCGATCATGCCGACCAGGTCATCGGGGTTGGTCTCGGTGCGCACGAGGATGACCCGTTCGCCGCGAGCGGCCCACTCCGCGGCATCCGGGGAGTTGAGCACGATCCGACCCACGGCGGCACCCGGGCTGGCGGCGACCGCCGTGGTCAGCACCTGGACGTCGCCGGAGCGGTCGAATCGCGGGAACATGAGCATCGAGAGCTGCTGGCCGGTGACCCGGCTGAGGGCTTCGCGCTCATCGATGACGCCCTCGTCGATGAGCTGGCAGGCGATCTTGAAGGCCGCGGCCGCCGTGCGCTTGCCGACACGGGTCTGCAGCATCCAGAGCTTGCCGCGCTCGATGGTGAACTCGATGTCGCAGAGGTCGTGGTAATGGGCTTCGAGCCGGGCCATCGTCTCGAGCAATTGTGTGTATGCCGCGGGCGCCTCGGCTTCGAGGTCGTGCAGCGGGTGCGCGTTGCGGATGCCGGCGACGACGTCCTCCCCCTGGGCGTTCATGAGGAAGTCGCCGTAGACGCCTTTCTCGCCAGTGCCCGGGTCCCGGGTGAAGCACACGCCGGTGCCGGAGTCCTCGCTCATGTTGCCGAAGACCATGGTCTGCACGTTGACCGCGGTGCCGAGGTCTGCCGAGATGCGCTCCTGACGGCGGTAGAGCACGGCCCGCTCCCCCATCCACGAGCGGAAGACCGCCTCGACGGCAGCATCGAGCTGGGCCCGCGGCTCTTGCGGGAACGGGCGGCCGGTCTCGCGTTCGATGACCTCTTTGAACTGCGCGACGAGCTCCTGCAAGTCGACGGCCGACAGGTCGATGTCCTGCGTGACGCCGCGAGCATGCTTCATCGCCTCGAGCCGGGATTCGAACTGCGCCCCGTCGATGTCGAGGACGGTCTTGCCGAACATCTGCACCAGGCGCCGGTAGGAGTCCCAGGCGAAGCGTTTGTTGCCGGACTGGGCGGCCAGTCCCTGGACGGATTCGTCGTTGAGGCCGATGTTGAGAACGGTCTCCATCATGCCGGGCATGGAGAACATGGCACCCGAACGCACCGACACCAGTAGCGGATCCGAGGGATCGCCGAGAGACCGGCCCATCGCGCGCTCCGTGGCAGCCAAGTGGGTGCTGACCTCCTCGGCCATCTCTACCGGGGTCGCCCCGGTCTTGAGATAGGCCCGGCAAGCGTCAGTGGTGATGGTGAAGCCCGGCGGAACGGGAAGCCCGATCTTGACCATCTCGGCGAGGTTGGCACCTTTGCCGCCGAGCAGTGCCTTTTGATCCTTGTCGCCCTCGGAGAAGTCGAAGACGTAGCGCGTGGTCATGGAGAAACGAACCTTCCGGATGGAGTAGTGATGTGGGCTCGCCGTTGCGGGCAGGGCTATCTTCCCCCACGGGTGCGGTCTGGGGTCACCCGGGGTCGGCCACTCGAGAGCACACCCTCCGGTCGACCCGTCGTTAGTTGACGGGTCGACCTGTGTCCCAATGGAATTCGGCGGCTAACCTCGATCAGAGACGACCGAAGTCGTCGAGGTTGAGGTCGTCGAGACGGACTGCCTCGCCAGTGCCGGTTCCGAAGTGGGTGTAGTCGTAGGCGTCGTAGTTGGGCATCGAGTACATCGCTGCCTTGGCCTCTTCGGTCGGCTCCACTTCGATGCTGCGGTAGCGGGACAGGCCCGTGCCGGCCGGGATGAGCTTGCCGAGGATGACGTTCTCCTTGAGCCCGCGCAGCGGGTCGCTCTTGGCTTCCATGGCGGCTTGGGTGAGCACCCGGGTGGTCTCCTGGAACGAAGCGGCCGACAGCCACGACTCGGTCGCCAGGGACGCCTTGGTGATGCCCATGAGTTCGGGTCGGCCGGAGGCCGGACGACCACCCTCGTTGACCACCCGGCGGTTCTCGGCTTCGAAGGTGCCTCGCTCGACGAGATCACCGGGGATGAGGTTGGATTCGCCGGCCTCGATGACGGTTACCCGGCGCAGCATCTGGCGCACGATCACCTCGATGTGCTTGTCGTGGATCGACACACCCTGCTGGCGGTAGACGCCCTGCACCTCGTCGACCAGGTGCATCTGCACTTGGCGCGGGCCGAGGATCCGCAACACCTGCTTGGGGTCGATCGAGCCCTGCACCAGTTGGGTGCCCACGTCGGTGTGGTCGCCATCGGCGACCAGCAGGCGGGCCCGCTTGCTCACCGGGTGGAAGTGCTCGTCGGAGCCGTCGTCAGGCACGACGACGACCCGGCGGGTCTTGTCGGTGTCTTCGATCCGGACCCGGCCGGTGGCTTCGGTGATCGGGGCGACACCCTTGGGGGTGCGTGCTTCGAAGAGCTCGACGACCCGGGGCAGGCCCAAGGTGATGTCGTCACCGGCCACCCCACCGATGTGGAAGGTCCGCATGGTCAGCTGAGTGCCGGGCTCACCGATCGACTGGGCGGCGATGATGCCGACGGCCTCGCCGACGTCGACCAGCTTGCCGGTGGCCAGGGACCGGCCGTAGCACTTGGCACAGGTGCCGACCCGGCTGTCGCAGGTGAGCACCGACCGCACCCGCACCTGGTCGATCCCGGCCGCGAACAGCCGGTCGATCACGATGTCGCCCAGGTCGATGCCGGCCGCAGCCAGCACGGTGCCGTCGGCGTCGGTGACGTCTTCGGCGAGCGTCCGCGCGTAGACCGAGGTCTCGACGTCGTCGTGCACGATCCGGGTGCCGTGCGAGTCGGTGGCCGCGATCGGCAGCATCAGGCCACGCTCGGTCGCACAGTCTTCCTCGCGGATGATGACGTCCTGCGACACGTCGACCAGACGCCGGGTCAAGTAGCCCGAGTCGGCGGTCCGCAACGCGGTGTCGGCCAGCCCCTTGCGCGAGCCGTGGGTGGAGATGAAGAACTCCAACACCGACAGGCCCTCGCGGAAGTTGGCTCGGATCGGGCGCGGGATGATCTCACCCTTCGGGTTGGACACCAGGCCCTTCATCCCGGCGATCTGACGCAGTTGCATCCAGTTGCCGCGGGCTCCGGAGTTGACCATCCGGAAGATCGTGTTGGTCGGCGGGGTGTTGGCCACCATCTCCTTGGCGACCTCGTTGCTCGCCTCGTTCCAGATCTCGATGAGATCCTCGCGCCGTTCGTTGTCGGTCATCGCCCCACGGTCATAGAGCGTCTGCACCTTGGCGGCCCGGGCTTCGTACTCCTCGATGATCTCGCTCTTGCGACCCGGGGTGATCACGTCGCTGATCGCGACAGTCGTGCCCGAGCGGGTCGCCCAGTGGAAGCCGGCCTCCTTGAGCGCATCGAGGCTGGCCGCCACCTGCACTTTGGAATACCGCTCGGCCAAGTCGTTGACGATCGTCGACAACCGTTTCTTGTCGACCGGCTCGTTGACGAACGGGTAGTCCAGCGGCAGTGCCTCGTTGAACAAGGACCGGCCCAGGGTGGTGTCGATCGCGATCGCACTGACCTGCCCCTGCGGACCGACCTGCGCCGCGTCGACATCCTCCGGCAACGGCATACCGACCGGCGGCACGACATCGGTGAGCCGGATCCGCACGAGTGAGCCCAGTCCGATCTCACCGGCGTCGAAGGCCATCCGAGCCTCGGCCGGGCTGGCAAAGCTGCGCAACCGGGTCGACTCGTCGACCTCAGCGGTGTCCGTTGCCTCGACGCCGGCGGCATACACCGGGTCGGTCGCCGAGGTCAGGTGGTAAAGACCGATGATCATGTCCTGGGTGGGCATGGTCACCGGACGGCCATCGGCCGGCTTGAGGATGTTGTTGCTCGAGAGCATGAGGATCCGCGCCTCGGCCTGTGCCTCCGCCGACAACGGCACGTGCACGGCCATCTGGTCGCCGTCGAAGTCGGCGTTGAACGCAGTGCAGACGAGTGGGTGGATCTGGATCGCCTTGCCCTCGACCAACTGCGGCTCGAAGGCCTGGATGCCGAGGCGGTGCAGCGTGGGTGCCCGGTTGAGCAACACCGGGTGCTCGGTGATGACCTCTTCGAGGACGTCCCACACGACCGGCCGGGACCGCTCGACCATCCGCTTGGCCGACTTGATGTTCTGTGCGTGGTCTAGGTCGACCAGACGCTTCATCACGAACGGCTTGAACAGCTCCAACGCCATCTGCTTGGGCAGTCCGCACTGATGCAGTTTCAGCTGCGGACCGACCACGATGACGGACCGGCCGGAGTAGTCGACCCGCTTGCCGAGCAGATTCTGGCGGAACCGCCCCTGCTTGCCTTTGAGCATGTCGGACAGCGACTTGAGCGGACGATTGCCCGGCCCGGTGACCGGGCGTCCCCGTCGACCGTTGTCGAAGAGGCTGTCGACGGCCTCCTGGAGCATCCGCTTCTCGTTGTTGACGATGATCTCCGGTGCGCCGAGATCGAGCAGCCTCTTGAGCCGGTTGTTCCGGTTGATTACCCGGCGGTAAAGGTCGTTGAGGTCGGAGGTCGCGAACCGGCCACCGTCGAGCTGCACCATGGGCCGCAGGTCCGGCGGGATCACCGGCACGCAGTCCAGGACCATCCCGGTCGGGCTGTTGGTCGTCGTCTGGAAGGCGGTGACCACCTTGAGGCGCTTGAGCGCGCGGGTCTTGCGCTGGCCCTTGCCGGTGGCGATGATCTCCCGCAGCGACTGCGCCTCAGCGTCGAGGTCGAAGGTCTCCAGCCGCTTCTGGATCGCGGCGGCACCCATGCCGCCCTCGAAGTAGAGGCCGAAGCGGTCCCGCATCTCGCGGTAGAGGATCTCGTCACCCTCGAGGTCTTGCACCTTGAGGTTGCGGAACCGGTCCCAGACCTGCTCGAGCCGCTCGAGCTGCTGCTCGTAGCGACGGCGGATCGAGTTCATCTCCCGCTCGGCGCTCTCCCGGACCTTGCGGCGGACGTCGGCTTTGGCCGACTCGGCCTCCAGCTCGGCCAGGTCGGCCTCGAGCTTCTTGGCCCGTGTCTCGACGTCGACGTCGCGGCGGTTCTCCAGCTCCTTGCGCTCGACCTGGATCTGCGCTTCCAGGGAGGGCAGGTCGGCGTGCCGCTGCTCGGTATCGACCGAGGTGATCATGTATGCCGCGAAGTAGATGACCTTCTCGAGGTCTTTCGGGGCCAGGTCGAGCAGGTAACCCAGCCGACTGGGCACCCCCTTGAAGTACCAGATGTGGGTGACCGGAGCTGCAAGCTCGATGTGGCCCATCCGCTCACGACGCACCTTGGCCCGGGTGACCTCGACACCACAGCGTTCGCAGATGATGCCTTTGAAGCGCACCCGCTTGTACTTGCCGCACGAGCACTCCCAGTCCCGGGTCGGACCGAAGATACGCTCGCAGAACAGCCCCTCTTTCTCCGGCTTGAGGGTGCGGTAGTTGATCGTCTCCGGTTTCTTGACCTCGCCGTGGCTCCACTGGCGGATGTCGTCGGCCGTGGCCAGGCCGATGCGGAGCTCATCGAAGAAGTTGACGTCAAGCACTGCGTGCTACCTACTCTCGTGGTTCGAGATCGGGTCTTGCTGGGGTGATGTGCCGGCTGGCGGCATACGAATGGCTAGACCTCGTCGACGCTCGCGGGCTCGCGGCGTGACAGGTCGATACCGAGCTCTTCGGCGGCCCGGAAGACGTCCTCGTCGGCTTCGCGCATCTCGATGGCTTGTCCGTCGGAGGAGAGCACCTCGACGTTGAGGCACAACGACTGCATCTCCTTGAGCAACACCTTGAACGATTCGGGGATACCGGAGTCGGGGATGTTCTCGCCCTTGACGATGGCCTCGTAGACCTTGACCCGGCCCGGCACGTCGTCGGACTTGATCGTCAACAGCTCCTGCAGCGTGTATGCCGCGCCGTAGGCCTCGAGCGCCCAGACCTCCATCTCGCCGAAGCGCTGCCCACCGAACTGGGCCTTCCCGCCCAGCGGCTGCTGGGTGATCATCGAGTACGGGCCGGTCGAGCGGGCGTGGATCTTGTCGTCGACGAGGTGGTGCAACTTAAGGATGTACATGAACCCGACAGCCACCGGCTCGGGGAACGGCTCGCCGGAGCGGCCGTCGAAGAGCCGGGCCTTGCCGGAGCCATCGACCAGGCGGACTCCGTCACGACTCGGGTTGCTGTGGTCGAGCAACCCGGTGATCACGTCCTCGCGCGCCCCGTCGAAGACCGGGCTGGCGACGCGGGTGCCGGCCGGCGCCTCGAGGTTCTGCTCCGGTATGCCGTCCGCCCACTCGGGCGCGCCGGTGACCTGCCAGCCGCGGCTGGCCGCCCACCCGAGATGCAGCTCGAGGATCTGACCGATGTTCATCCGGCCCGGGACACCGAGCGGATTGAGCACCACGTCGACCGGCGTGCCGTCCTCGAGGAAGGGCATGTCCTCGATCGGCAGGATCTTGGAGATGACGCCTTTGTTGCCATGGCGACCGGCGAGCTTGTCGCCGTCGGTGATCTTGCGCTTGCTTGCCACGTAGACCCGCACCAACTGGTTGACCCCGGGGGGCAGATCGTCGCCGTCGTCCTTGTCGAAGACCTTGACGCCGATCACCGTGCCGGTCTCACCGTGCGGCACCTTGAGCGAAGTGTCGCGGACCTCGCGGGCCTTTTCACCGAAGATCGCCCGCAGCAGCCGCTCCTCCGGAGTCAGCTCGGTCTCACCCTTCGGGGTGACCTTGCCGACCAGCAGGTCGCCGTCGCGGACCTCGGCACCGATGCGGATGATGCCTCGCTCGTCGAGGTCGGCGAGCACTTCTTCGGCGACGTTGGGGATGTCCCGGGTGATCTCCTCGGGCCCGAGCTTGGTGTCGCGGGCATCGACCTCGTGCTCCTCGATATGGATCGAGGACAGCACATCGTCCTGCACCAATCGCTGCGAGAGGACGATCGCGTCCTCGTAGTTGTGCCCTTCCCACGGCATGAACGCCACGAGCAGGTTGCGCCCGAGAGCCATTTCGCCGCCCTCGGTCGCCGGGCCGTCGGCGATGAGCTGGCCGTATTCGACCCGCTCCCCTTCGTCGACCCGGACCACCTGGTTGTAGCAGTTGCCCTGATTGGATCGGTCGAACTTCGCGAACCGGTAGGTGCGGTTGATGCCGTCGTCCTGAGCGACGGTCACCAGATCGGCACTGACCTCGGTGACCACGCCCGCCGCCTCGGCGACGACGACGTCACCTGAGTCGATCGCGGCGCGGTATTCCATGCCGGTACCCACGAGCGGAGCTTCGCTCTTGACCAGCGGAACAGCCTGACGTTGCATGTTCGAACCCATGAGGGCGCGGTTGGCGTCGTCGTGCTCGAGGAAGGGGATGAGCGCGGTCGCGGCCGAGACCATCTGGCGGGCCGAGACGTCCATATAGTCGACTTCCGCGCCGCGAACGTATTCGAGCTCGCCGCCTTTGGTGCGAACCAGCACCCGATCCTCGGCGAACGAGCCGTCGACGTTGAGCACGGCGTTGGCCTGGGCCTTGACGTAGAGATCCTCTTCGTCAGCCGAAAGGTAGTGCACCTCGTCGGTCACCGTGCCGTCGACAACCTTGCGGTAGGGCGTCTCGACGAACCCGAACGCGTTGATCCGGCCGTAGGAGGCCAACGATCCGATCAGGCCGATATTCGGTCCTTCCGGGGTCTCGATCGGGCACATCCGGCCGTAGTGGCTGGGGTGCACGTCGCGCACTTCCATGCCGGCCCGGTCCCGGGACAGACCGCCCGGACCCAGCGCCGAGAGCCTGCGTTTGTGGGTGAGCCCGGCCAATGGGTTGTTCTGGTCCATGAACTGCGAGAGCTGGCTGGTGCCGAAGAACTCGCGGATGGAGGCGACGACCGGACGGATGTTGATCAGCGTCTGCGGTGTGATCGCCTCGACGTCCTGAGTGGTCATCCGCTCCCGGACGACCCGCTCCATCCGGGACAGCCCGGTGCGGACCTGGTTCTGGATCAGCTCGCCGACACTGCGCAGACGTCGGTTGCCGAAGTGGTCGATGTCGTCAGTCTCGATGAGCACATCGACCGGCTCATCGTTGCGCCGGCCCGGCATCGCGTTTTCACCGGCGTGTAGTGCGACGAGATAGCGGATAGTGGCGACCACGTCATCGATGGACAGCACTGACGCCGCCAACGGGGCATCCACCCCGAGCTTCTTGTTGAGCTTGTAGCGGCCGACCTTGGCCAAGTCGTAGCGCTTCGGGTTGAAGTAGAGGTTGTCCAGCAAGGTCTGGGCGGCCTCCCTGGTGGGCGGCTCGCCGGGGCGCAGCTTGCGGTAGATGTCCAGCAGTGCGTCGTCTTGGCCGGTGGTGTGGTCCTTCTCCAAGGTCTGGCGCATCGACTCGTAGTCGCCGAACGTCTCGAGGATCTGGTCATTGGTCCAGCCGAGCGCTTTGAGCAGCACAGTCACCGATTGCTTGCGCTTGCGGTCGACCCGCACGCCGACCATGTCCCGCTTGTCGATCTCGAACTCGAGCCACGCACCGCGGCTCGGGATGATCTTGGCGGTGTAGACGTCTTTGTCGCTCGTCTTGTCGGGAGACCGCTCGAAGTATGCGCCCGGCGAGCGTACGAGCTGGGAGACGACCACCCGCTCGGTGCCGTTGATGATGAAGGTGCCCCGCTCGGTCATCAGTGGGAAGTCACCCATGAACACCGTCTGGCTCTTGATCTCACCGGTGTTCGTGTTCATGAACTCGGCTGTGACGAATAGTGGCGCGTCGTAGGTCTGGTCGCGCTCCTTGCACGCTTCGATGCTCTTGCGGGTCTCCTCGAAGCGGTGGTCCCGGAACGACAGGCTCATCGCGCCGGAGAAGTCTTCGATCGGGGAGATCTCGTCGAAGATCTCCTCCAGGCCCGAGCGATCCGGCACGTCGCTGCGACCGGCAGCTTTGGCTGCGGCCACCCGGGCCTGCCACTGCTCGTTGCCCAAGAGCCAGTCGAAACTCTGGGTCTGCAGCGCCAACAGGTCTGGGACCTCCAGCGGTTCGTGGATCGTGGCGAAGCTCAACCGGCCGGAGGCCGTGCGTGCTTGCGTGCTTGCGAGGGTCTGGGACGCGTTGCGCGAGGCAGCCAACGGGGGTCCTTCCACGGCGTGCTGTTCTGGTCGGCGCGCCGTCACCGCAGGGCTGGATCCAGGCACCGTGAAGCTCGGCGCAACCTTGCGCGTGACATACGGGTCTGGAGAGGCAGGCGGAAACAGCGCAAAATAGGAGACTACCGAAACCAGGCATGGGTGTCCAGTCGAGTCAACCCCCTACAGCCGGCCAGCCTCGCCTAGCACCGCGCCCCCGCAGCCTCGATTCGACATACCGAGGATGGCGGCAACAGCCAGTCCGCGTCAAGATGCTGGGACGTCCGGGCGCGGCGGATCGACTCTGCATGACCGCGCGCGGGCCGCCCCGCCGGATCTGAGCAATCGCCAACTCACCGTGCCCGGTCGGCGTCGGTCCCACGAGTGGATGCCGAACCACTGACGTCGATCTGCCGATCAGCCACTGACCTGTTCGAAGACGAAGGTGGAGCTCAGGACGTACGTGTGCGGCACGACCAGCTGATCGTGACGTGACTCGAATGGGACTTCGTTCCGGGTAAGTATCTCCCGGGCCCTATCGAGGCTCGACACGCCGAAGTAGACGGCGGCGACGAAGGGATCCGAGTCAGCGTCGATCTCAGGGAACTCACTCTTGAGACCGGATCTCGAAACCAACGTCAATCTGGAGTTGTTGCTGAAACGGCAGACCCGTTTGTCGTTCTCTTCTCTGTCGAAGGGTAGCGTCAGGATGGTCTCGTACGTGCTGGCGGCTTCCTCGATGTCATCGACGGCAACCAGGGCATTGGCGAGCAAGCGCGCTCCGTTGGGATGGTCGAGAAGGTCGTCCTGCCACGTGACGCTCGGCGTAAGATGCTCAGTTCCCAACACGTTGATGGGGTAGTCCTTCGGGAAGGGATACCCCATGATCGAGAATCTGGCATCCTGCTTGCCCTGCGTTGCGGATGTGAACACGCGCCTGAACTCCATGGGCCCGAAAACAGAGCCGGCCAGCGGCCCGGTCTCTTTCACCCGCAGCGTTTCTCTTTTCGCGTCGGTTAACTCGAGTGTGAGCTTTACCAGTCGCTCACCTTGCGTGACGAGGAGTTTCTTGTAGCCGCCGGTCGGCAGGAGTCGACTGTAGATGGAGATCATCTCGAAGTAGCCGCCGTCCCGGAAATGCGCGGCCACCGATCCCGTGCCGGCCTTGATGAACAGTCCGGCGACCTTTACGCCCTGGCGCCCCAGCGGATACAGCGTGAAACCCATTTTTTCAAATTTCGCGAAGGTGTTCGGGTCGGCATGACAGACGGCACCGACATTGTCCAGGGCTTTGATGTAGTCCGACACGGCTGTTCCTCTCCATCGACATGGGCATGATCTCACGCGCGGGCTGGGTTGGTGGCCTTGCCACATCCGAACTCCCCGGTCGGCCGCGTGGGCAAGGTCAGCAGAGCAACCATGACCCTGCTCCTGCTCGTCGCGCTGGCCGGTATGCAGTGGTCATTAACCACCGGATCGATCCGGTGAGGAGCATCAGTGCCGCGATCGCTGTCTGCGTCGCATTGGCGTTGTCGTGATCGGCCTTACGTGACTTGTCGCGAGCAAATCAGCGGCAGCCCTAAGGTTGGGACGCGAGAGCCCCGGTGTGCCGCGTCCGCGAGCTTGGGCGAATATGCGTGGCTCCGGCTCATCGACCACGCGACCTGATCCTCACATCGGGCACATGAGCCCCGCCATGGCGGCGTTCTTGTGCAGGCTCGCCACACGCAACGAACCCGGCCTCCCCGTGATGGAGGGTGACCGGGTTCGTATCCGGTGCGGCTGCGGTGGCAGCCGACCGCGACTCTCGTCAGCCGGTTAAAAGACGCCGGATCGACGAAAGCTGGGTATCCGGAGCGACTTACTTGAGCTCGACAGTGGCGCCGGCGCCTTCGAGCTGCTCCTTGGCCTTGTCGGCAGCAGCCTTGTCGACCTTCTCCAGGACCGGCTTCGGGGCGCTGTCGACGAGATCTTTGGCCTCCTTGAGGCCGAGCGACGTCAGGGCGCGGACCTCTTTGATGACCTGGATCTTCTTCTCACCGGCTGCGGTGAGGACGACGTCGAACTCGTCCTTCTCCTCAGCGGCAGCGGCCTCGCCGCCACCACCAGCAGCCGGGGCACCGGCGGCCGCGACGGCAACCGGTGCGGCGGCGGTGACCCCGAAGGTCTCCTCGAACTTCGAGACGAACTCGGACAACTCGATGAGGGTCATTTCCTTGAATGCATCGAGCAGCTCGTCGGTGCTGAGCTTCGCCATGATGGCGATCCTTTCTCTGTATGCCGTGAGTGGCAGTTTCTTGGTGGTGACGTCGCCACTCAGGCGTCGTCGTTTGAGTCCTGTGCGGAATCCTGCGGGGTGGCGTCTTGCGGGACGCTGTCTTGCGGGGTGTCGTCGACAGCTGCGGCCTCGGGTGGCGCCGCGTCCTGCGGAGCGCTGTCTTGCGGGGCCGTCGGGGCCGCAGGCCCCTCGGTCTCGACCTTGGCCCGGAGCGCATCGACCGTGCGCGCAGCCTGCGACAGTGGCGCGGCGAACAGGTAGACGGCCTGGGACAACGAGGCCTGCATCGCACCGGCCAGCTTGGCCAGCAGGACCTCACGCGACTCGAGGTCGGCGAGCTTGCGGATATCGTCCGCAGACAGCGGCTTGCCATCGAGCACACCGCTCTTGATCACGAGCCTGGGGTTGGCCTTGGCGAAGTCCCGCAGTGTCTTGGCCGTCTCGACCGGGTCGCCGGTGACGAAGGCGATGGCCGAAGGACCGGTGAGCTGACCGTCGAAAGCCGTGACACCGGCCTCCTCGGCAGCCCGCTGCGTAAGGGTGTTCTTCACCACGGCGTAGGTGGCGTGCGCACGCATCGAGTTGCGCAGCTCGGAGAGCTGCTTCACGGACAAACCGCGGTACTCGGTGAGCACGGCCGCACCCGAGTTACGGAACTGCTCCGCGATCTCGGCGATGGCTGCTGTCTTGGCAGCGGTGGCCATCGGGCCTCCTTCCGGTGGTTGGGCCCCCGGTGGTCCGGGCCCGTTCACGAGAAAAGCCCCGGCGCGAGGCGCACGGGGCGGGACGCGGCATACCAGCTCGGATGCCGCACGCTTGCGTGGCCTGCGCAGGTCGCCCGCTCGTGTCGGGACCTTCGATCGGATGGTGGGGACACCGTCCGACAACCGGCGGTCATTGGTCGTCGTTCAGAGTACGGGACCGAGGCGAATGCACCCAAATCGACGCGTTGACTCACGCCCGATCCACCGATGAGTGAGACCGTCCGGCTTCCGGTCTTGCGAAGTGAGGCGCCTTGTTCGAGTGGGGGTGAGACACCTTCGGCGTCGTCACTGTCGCAGCAGGAGCGGCGGTGAAGCTGGGGGCAGCCTGACTGTTCGAGAAGGCGACAGACTCGCGTCAGAGCCGCGCGAGCCCGTCGATCTCGGGTAGCTGCCGAAGCACCCGGGCCACCTCCAGCAGCAGGTCGCCGAAGACACTGGAGCGGCGCCACACCAAGGCGATGTCGCGGTGCGGAGCTGGCGTGTTGAACTGCCGCAACACCACCGACGATGACGGCGGCACCGGGTCGGTCACCGACAACACCGGCAGCAGCGTCACGCCGGCACCGGCACCGACCATGTGACGCAGAGTCTCCAGACTGGTGGCCCGGAATCCGTCACGCTCTTCGACCCCGGCCGTGTGACAGACAGCCAGGGCCTGGTCGCGCAGACAATGGCCGTCGGCCAGCAGCAGCACTCGCTCGCCGACCAGCGCATCGAGACCGACCGGGTCTTTTCGATCGTCGCCTGCCTGACCGGCCAATCGGTGATCGGCCGGCACGGCCAACACGAACTCCTCCCGGAACAGCGGCTCGGCATACACGCTGTCGTCGTCGACCGGAAGGGCGAGCACGGCCGCGTCGAGGCGCCCGGCACGAAGCTGGTCGAGCAGGATCGGGGTCTTCTCCTCGGCGAGCAGCAGCTCCAGCGCCGGCAACTCCCGGCGCAGTTGCGGCACGACGTGCGGCAGTAGATAGGGCGCGATCGTCGGGAAAGCGCCGAGGCGCAACGTGCCGGCCCGTGGATCCTGGGCGTGCCGGGCGATCCCGCGGATGGCATCCACTTCGGCAAGGATCACGCGGGCCCGGGCGACCACCCGTTCACCCGCCGGGGTGAGCATCACGTGGCGAGGAGCCCGCTCGATCAGCTCGACGCCGAGCTCGGCCTCGAGCTTCTTGAGCTGCGTCGACAAGGTCGGCTGGCTGACGTAGCAGGCTTCGGCGGCCTTGCCGAAATGCCGGTGGTCGGCGACGGCGGCAAGGTATTCGAGGTCGCGTAGGTTCACGGCTGGTTCACCACAGCGTTGCCCGGCTCACTGGCCGGCGGATGTGACGGCGGGGGTTGCCTGCGTCGCCGCCCTCTCGACGGCTGCCTCGTCGGGCGCCGTGATGCGGATATGGCGATCGAACGCTGCCAAGGCGGCGACGGCACCGGCACCGAGGCTGATCACGATCTGTTTGTAGGGCACGGTCGTGCAATCACCGGCGGCGAACACACCAGCTGCAGAGGTTTGTCCATGCTCGTCGATGACGACCTCGCCGCGCGCCGAGAGCTCGACCGCATCGCCGAGCCAGTCGGTGTTGGGCAACAGACCGATCTGCACGAAGACACCCTCGACGTCGACCGACCGCGACTGGCCACTGGCACGGTCCTGGACATCGAGGCCGGTGACCTGGTCGCCGTCGCCTCGGACCTCGGTGGTCTTGGCCGACAGGATCACCTCGACGTTGGGCAGCGAATACAGCTTGCGTTGCAGCACCGCATCGGCGCGCAGTTCGTCGAGGAACTCCAGCACGGTGACGTGGCCGACGACCCCGGCCAGGTCGATGGCTGCCTCGATCCCGGAGTTCCCACCACCGACGACGGCGACCCGCTTGCCGGCAAAGAGCGGCCCGTCGCAGTGCGGGCAGAAGGTCACGCCCTTGTTGCGGTAGTCCGCTTCACCGGGAACCCCCATGTGCCGCCAGCGGGCACCGGTGGCGACGATGACGTTGCGGGCCCGCAGCATGGCGCCGTTGTCGAGCCGGACCTCGGCCAAGCCGCCCGGCTGCTCGGCGGGCTGCAGGGCGGTCGCCCGTTGCCGCTCCATGACCTCGACGTCGTAGGAGCGCACGTGCTCCTCCAGCGAGGCGGCCAGCTTCGGCCCTTCGGTGCGGGGCACCGAGATGAAGTTCTCGATCGCCATGGTGTCCATGACCTGGCCACCGAAACGTTCGGCGACGATGCCGGTGCGGATCCCTTTGCGGGCCGCGTAGATCGCCGCAGCGGCACCGGCCGGCCCACCTCCGACGACGAGCACGTCGAAGGGTTCCAGAGCAGCAAGCCGCTCGGCCTCCCGGGCGGTGGCACCGACGTCGAGCTTGGCGACGATCTCGTCGAAGCTCATCCGGCCGTGCCCGAAGAGCTCGCCGTTGCGATAGACCGTCGGGACGGCCAGCACCTTGCGGTCCTCGATCTCACCCTGATAAGCGCCACCCTCGATGGCGACGTGGTGAATGCGCGGGTTGAGCACACTCATCGCGTTGAGCGCCTGCACCACGTCGGGGCAGTTCTGGCAGGTGAGCGACATGTAGGTCTCGAAGTGGTGCTCGCCCTCAATGCCCCGGGCTGCGGCGGCCGACTCCTCGGAGACTTTCGGAGCGACTCCACCGACCTGCAGGATCGCCAGCACGAGTGAGGTGAATTCGTGGCCCATCGGCAGCCCGGCGAAACGCACCGCGACATCGGTGCCGGGTCTGGCGATCGCGAACGAGGGTCGCCGGGGGTCCGCCTCGGCCTCGCTTGCCTCCCGAGTAGTCACCAGATCCGACAGTGCGGCGATCTCGCCGAGCAGCTCGCGGGTCTGTGCTCCCGCCCGGGAGTCGTCGAGGCTGGCGATCAGCTCGACCGGTTCGGTGAGCCGCTCCAGATAGGCCTTGAGGGTGGCGGTGAGCTTCTGGTCGAGCACGGTCGACTCCTGGACACGAGTGATGAGACGAGTTGCGGGGTGAAAGGCGTGAGCCGGTATGCCGTGGGCGCGCGGGCACGCCCACCCGGCATACCGGCCGTGACGTTTGGGAGACCTGTGGGAGGTGACGGGGCACCGGTCGGTGAGGATCAGGCTCTCGTAACCCTGGTGAATGCCGACAGGGTTACGGAGGGGGCTCAGAGAGCCGGACCCCGGTGGTCCTAGATCTTGCCGACCAGGTCCAGGCCCGGGGCGAGCGTATCGGCGCCCTCTTCCCACTTGGCCGGGCAGACCTCGCCCGGGTGGTTGCGCACGTACTGGGCAGCCTTGACCTTGCGCAGCAGCTCAGTGGCGTTGCGGCCGACGCCTTCGCAGGTGACCTCCATGATCTGGATAACGCCGTCGGGGTCGATGACGAAGGTCGCGCGGTCGGCCAGGCCCTGGCCTTTGCGCATCACCTTGAAGTTGCGGGTGATCTCGCCGTTCGGGTCGCCGACCATGTAGTAGTCGATCTTGCCGATCGTCTCGGAAGCGTCGTGCCAGGCCTTGTGCACGAAGTGCGTGTCGGTGGACACCGAGAAGACCTCGACGCCCAGCTGGGTGAGCTCGGCGTAGTGGTCGGCCAGATCCCCCAGCTCGGTCGGGCACACGAAGGTGAAGTCAGCCGGGTAGAAGAAGACGATCGACCACGTGCCCTTGAGGTCGGCATCGCTGACGTCGACGAACTCGCCGCTCTTGAACGCGGTTGCGGCGAACGGCTTGATTTCGGAGCCGATGAGAGCCATGGGCGGGACACCTCGCTGAGTTGATTGATAGCTTGTGATAGTTAACCTATATCAACAAGCGAGAAATCCCAACCCATCGTCAATCGTTTGTGTGTATGCGACCCATCGGTGTCGTCAATGAGGGCTGGTTCACAGTCAGCCCTGCCGGGCCACCCACTGTGCCCGCATCTCGACCTTGCGCACCTTGCCGGTCACCGTCATCGGGAAGTCTTCGACGACCTCGACGTAACGGGGGATCTTGTAGTGCGCGAGCTTGCCGGTCGCGAAGGCACGCACCGAGTCAGCGTCCAACGGCTCGGCGCCGGGCCTCATCCGGATCCAGGCGCAGAGTTCCTCGCCGTACTTCTCGTCCGGAACGCCGATGACCTGGGCATCGACGATGTCCGGATGGGTAGTCAGGAACTCCTCGATCTCGCGCGGGTAGATGTTCTCCCCGGCCCGGATCACCATGTCCTTGATCCGGCCGGTGATCTGGACGTAGCCCGTCTCATCCATAACCGCAAGATCACCGGTGTGCATCCACCCGTCGACCACTACCTCAGCTGTCATGTCGGGTTGATCCCAGTAGCCGAGCATCACCGAGTAGCCCTTGGTGACGAACTCACCCGACTGACCACGCTCGACGAAGTCACCCGTGCTCGGGTCGACGACACCGATCTCCAGGTGCGGGCAGACCCGGCCGACCGTGCCAACCTTCAACTCGAACGAGTCGTCGGTTCGGGTCTGGGTCGCGACCGGCGAGGTCTCGGTCATGCCATAGCAGATCGTCATCTCGTCGATCCCGGCGGCGATGAACTTGCGCATGAGCTCGGCTGGGCACGGCGCGCCGGCCATGATCCCGGTACGCACGGTCTCCAACACAGAGACATCCCAGCCACCGTCTTCGATGAGCTGCCACTCGGCGACGAACATCGTCGGCACGCCGTAGAGCGAGGTGCACTTCTCGTCGCGCACGGCCTGCAAGGTCAACGCGGGGTCGAATCCGGGGGACGGGATGACTATGCAGGCACCGTGGGTGACGACGGCGAGGTTGCCCAGAACCATGCCGAAGCAGTGGTAGAAGGGCACCGGAATGCAGACCCGGTCGACCTCGCTGTAGCGACAGATCTCGCCAACGAAGAAACCGTTGTTGAGGATGTTCGTGTGGCTGAGCGTGGCTCCCTTGGGGAATCCGGTGGTCCCCGAGGTGTATTGGATGTTGATCGGGTCCTCAGGCGCCAAGCCGGCGGCCAGCTCGTTGAGGTGCTCCTGGGTGACCGACGAGGCCGCTGACAGCAGGTCCTTCCAGCTCTGCTGCCCGATGAGGATGACCCGAGTGAGGCTGGGCACATCGTCTCGGACCTGCTCGATCATGGCCGCGTAGTCGCTGGTCTTGAACGACGGCGCAGCTACCAGAGTGGAGATCCCGGCTTGGTCCAGCACATAGTGCAACTCATGAGTGCGGTATGCCGGGTTGATGTTGACCAGGATCGCCCCGATCTTGGCCGTGGCCAACTGCACGAGAACCCACTCGGCGCTGTTCGGAGCCCAAATGCCGACCCGGTCACCTTTGGCAACCCCAATCCCGAGGAATCCGCGGGCTAGTTCGTCGACATCCCGGCCGAGCTCGGCATATGTCCACCGCGCTTCGGCAGCGCAGTCGACCATCGCTTCCCGGTCTCCGAAGCGTGCCACGGTCTCATCGAGCGCGGCGCCGATAGTGTGCGTGATGAGCGGGATGTCGGTAGGACCGACGTCATAGGAGATAGCCATCGATGGAGACCCTTTCGGTATGAATGCCAGAGCCTCTCACCGCTTCGGAGGCCCGTGCAAGTAGGGAGCCATGGTGCGGGCACGCGATCACGGAGCCAACGCCTGCTCCTGGACCCGCTACTGCTCGAAGACCTCGGATGCCGGGGGCGGAGTGATCGTGACGTCGCCGTTCCAGTCGCTGAAGGTCACCGCCGTTTTGGCGGAGGAGTTCTCGGCCTCGATCTTGGCCAACCTGCCATCACCGTCGAGCCAGACGTAGGCACCCGTGGTCTCGTACTTGACGAGCCCGCCCTCTTCACCGACCTTGACCAAGGAGTTAGACCCTAGCATCTCGGTGATCCTGTCCGGGCTGAGGCCGGAATCGTCCGCCCCAGGCGGGATCGGGCCCTTCACCCAGGTCTTCCCATCGACCGGCGCCGGCGATTTCACGTAGTAGTCCTCGCCGATGCTCATGATCTCGAGGGTCTGGCCGCCCGACACTTCGGTGATCAGGTGCGCGTCATATCCCGTAGAGGAAGCGGGATTGGCCACCACTTCGCCCGAGACCCGCATGAGGTTGCCGTCGGCCGACGAAACCTCCATGACCATCCGATAGCTGGCGAGCTCCGTACCTCCAAACAGCTCGTAGACGTCAAGGGTGTCCGGTGAGTCGGCGGAGTCGGCTTGATCGTCCGAGACACTCGGCGCTGCGGACGACTCGCTTGATGACGCGCTAGACGACTCCGAGGACGCAGACGACTCCGACGACGCAGGCTGACTGGACGTGTCGGACGACGCTGGAGCATCTTGCGAACCGCCACAGCCAGCAAGGGACAGAGCGGCGACAGCAACGAGTGACGCGATAGTGCGCTTCATGGGCAATCCTTCATCGTGGTTGTTGCCAGTAGTTGATCACGCCGACTCGTCATCGGCGAGCAGATTACGGGGGCGATTGTGATCCAGCGGGATCCCCGGTCCCATCGCCGAGAGTTACGTCGTGTCGAGGTCGCACTCACAAACCGTCGACCTGGACACCCATCGACCGGGCGGTACCGGCAATAATCCGGGCAGCCATGTCAACG
>PDRO01000017.1 GCA_002748155.1 Actinomycetales bacterium
TGCCCGAAGTATCCGAGCCGACTGCAACACTCAGACCGTGAGCGCAGCCTAATGCTCACCGGGCCGCCACCGAAGTTCCACGGAACTCGGGACAACCTCGGGCGATTCACCTTGTCAGTTTGGGGGCTCTTCTTACTTGGGGTGGGTGTGAGCGACTCGACGCGACTGGTGGTGGTGGCTTGGGTCGAGGCCTTCCAAGGATCGGAAGCGGCCAAGCTGTCCGATGGGAAGGCCTCGACGATGTCCGAGCCTATGGGGTGTGTTCGCTCGTGCTGTGCTGTTTCGTGCTACTGCTCGCGGTGTGACGTGCTGGTCGGGCTTGATGGTTTTCATGTCGTGTCGGTGAGCGAGTTTGACGGCAGGGGCGGGCCGTGTCGGGATGTGCGCCTGGTTGACGCCCTGTGCCTGGGCCGGCCAGTGCATCTGGTGTGGCGCAAACGCACATGGCGGTGCGCTGAGCCTGGGTGTGGCGTCACGTCGTTCACCGAAGAAGACCTCCGGTTGACTCGGCCTAGAGCGCTGTTGACGACGCGGGCTTGCCGGTGGGCTATCGGGCAGCTCCGGCCTCGGTGCAGGGCCTGGCCCGCCAGTTGGGCACCACGTGGCGTACCGTGTGGACCTCGATCAAGCCGTTATTGCAGACCGCTGCTGACGATGAGTCCCGGTTCGAGAACGTGCACACTGTCGGGGTGGACGAACAGGTGGTGCGCCACGAGGCGCTGGTGTTTCGGATGGGGGTGAGAGACCACCATCGCCGGGTTGTCGTAGCGGCTCGGTGAAGCTGGCGGCAGCCTGACCTGGGGAACTCTGGGAAGGGTGGGAGCAGCCGCGATGAAGTCCAGGGCGGTTCGGCACTACCGGACGGGCCGTGCCTGGTGAGCGAGACGGGAGGGTGTACGCGAGGAACCGGTGTCCTAAAGCCTCGTGATCGTCGTCCAGCTCTAACCCGGTGGATGTGGGCTGGTGTGCGGTGTGTAACCGTCCCCCGATAGGCCGCCAGCCAGGTGGTCCGGGGGGTGGGGAACTGTCGGGACGATGGCGTGTCGGGCCTGCAGGTCGTGGTGAAGGTCTGCGGCGTAGCCACGACGAGACCGCAGGGGCAAAGCCGGGCACCTGGTCAGCCGACCGAAACGCAGTGAACGTGGGAACCGCCCGCGGACCGCTCCCCTTTTGGGGATAGGTCCGTTGCCGACTGAAGGGCCGTGGGTGGGGCGGAGCCGTCGTAGTACTCCGAGTCCGGGAGAGCCGGTCACATTGGGAAGGGCGGCAGCAACAGGAGCATGGGAGGTGCTGTGATGTCCGAAGACGCGTCGGTGAATACCGGCGCCGTCATCTGGCCTGAGCTCGATTGGGCCGCGGTGACGGTACGGAGGATGCAGGCCAAACT
The DNA here is from genome assembly GCA_002748155.1 of Actinomycetales bacterium. Classification (GTDB taxonomy): domain Bacteria; phylum Actinomycetota; class Actinomycetes; order Actinomycetales; family Dermatophilaceae; genus Phosphoribacter. The sequence continues at coordinate 1,388 of PDRO01000017.1, forward strand.
GCATGGTTGGGCGGTCGGAGATCCCGACCGCCGGTTTGATGATCTGTACAACCTGGTCTGTGACCCGGCGTTCCCGGTGATGGCGTGGCACCGTGTCGCGGGGAACGTGGGGGCACGGACAGCCGGGATCGACCGGGCCACGGTGGCCTGGATCGCTTCCCGGGTCGGGGTCGAGCAGTTCCTGTCCGACGTGCGAGGCCAGCTGCGGTCGCGTACGTTTACTCCGGTCGAGGTGCGTCAGGTCCTGATTCCCAAAGCGAGCGGGAAACTGCGGGCGTTGGGGATCCCGACCGTGACCGACCGGGTGGTGCAGGCCGCACTCAAGCTGGTGCTGGAACCGATCTTCGAGGCGGACTTCGCGCCGTGCTCGTACGGGTTCCGACCGAACCGGCGCGCGCAGGACGCCGTCGCCGAGATCCATCATTTCGCCACCAGGTCCTACCACTGGGTTCTGGAGGCCGATATCGAGGCGTGTTTCGACAGGATCGATCACGTCGCGTTGATGGACCGGGTCCGCAGGCGAATCGGCGATAAGCGTGTGCTCGGGTTGGTCAAAGCGTTCCTCAAGGCCGGGGTGATGACCACCATCGGTACCCGCGAGGCAACGCACACCGGTACCCCGCAGGGCGGGATCCTCTCGCCGCTGCTGGCCAACATCGCGTTGTCCGTGCTGGACGACCACTTCATGACGACGTGGACGCAGCACATGGCCACCGAGGTGCACCGGCAGCGCCGGAAGCGATACGGGCAAGCGAACTACCGGCTGATCCGCTACGCCGATGACTTCGTCGTCGTCACCGGGCAACGGCAGGACGCCGAACAGTTGCGGACGAAGGTGGCAGCCGTCCTGGCTCCGATGGGGCTGCGGCTGTCACCGGAGAAGACCCGCGTGGTCCACATCGACGACGGGTTCGACTTCCTCGGCTTCAGCATCCGCCGGATGCGTAAGCGAGGAAGCAACACGTGGTTCGTGTACACCAAACCCTCGAAGAAGGCGATCGCCTCCATCAAGGGACGGGTGAAGACCATGACGTACAGGTCAACCCTGCACCACGACCCAGGATACCTGCTGGACTACCTGGGGCGGGTGCTGCGAGGGTGGGCCACCTACTTCCGGCACGGTGTCTCGAAAGCGACCTTCTCCGCGGTCGACTCCTACGCGTGGGAGCGGATCACGGCCTGGTTACGTAAGAAGCACCGCATCGGATGGCCAGAGCTGCGGCGCAGGTTCTGCCTGCCCGGCAGCTGGCGGCTCGCCGTCGACGGGAACAGGTTCCGGGGCGCAGCCAGCGTCCCCGTCATCCGGTACCGCTACCGCGGCTACCAAATCCCCACCCCGTGGACACCGTCAGCCAACACCAACTGACCGCCACATCCTCTCGTGGAGAGCCCGGTGCGGTGAGAGTCGCACGCCGGGTTCGGTGGGCGGTCCGGGGAAACGGGGCGGCAGCAATGACGCCACTGCGCCCCGGACCGACCCAACTGGCATCACGTGTCGACTAAACCCCCGAACAGGGTGGGCGTGGACCCAAAGAACTGACCGGCATGGTCGATCTGACCCGTGACACCACTGGCCGGGTCCAGGCCCGGCTGCTGGACCTGGTCCCGGGACGATCCGGTCAGGCCTACCGCGCCTGGTTACAAGCCCGCAACCAATCGTTCCGGGCCGGAGTGGGAATCGCCACCCTGGATCCGTTCCACGGTGACGAGAACGCCATCGACGATCAACTCGAGGACACCGTCGCGGTGCTGGATGCCTTTCACATCATCAAACTCGGCACTCACGCCGTCGACGAGGTCCGCCTTCGGGTTCAGCAGGAGGTCACCGGTCATCGAAGCCGCAAAGGCGACCCGCTGTATGGCATCAGGATGATCTTGCGTGCTGGTCACGAACGGCTCACCGAGAAACAGCAGACCCGCCTCCGCGACGCCATCAGCACCGACGAACGATACGACGAGGTCTACGTCGCCTACAGCTGCGCCCAGCACCTCCGTGACGCCTACCTCGCCGAAGACCTGACCACCGGACGACGCATCGCA
>PDRO01000015.1 GCA_002748155.1 Actinomycetales bacterium
TGCTGCTGCGTATCCGTCGGCTACGAACACGGCGATGGTTGCCAGTGATTCCGCTGAAACTGATCCTGGTGACAACGCGGCAACCGATGAAGTCACCGTGCAACCGAGGGTTGGACTATCGATTGACAAGACCGCCACCGAGGTCTCGTTCGGTCGGGTCGTCTACGAGCTGACCGTCGCCAACGCGGGCCCGAGCGATTGGGCGGAGACCCTCGAGGTCACGGACCCGTTGCCGACCGGGCTGACCTACGAGTCCGCAGCCGGCCCGGGTTGGGACTGTGGCGTCACAGACCGCACCATCCGGTGTTCGACTGACGCGATGCTTGAGGCCGGTGCTTCCTCTACCATCACTGTGGCTGCCGCGATCACCGCGGCGCCGGGCACCGAAGTGCACAACACGGCATACGTCCAAGGCGGCGCCGCGTCGACCGGAGACGAGGACAGCGAAGTCGTCGTGGCTCCATCTGGTCCGGAGCCGGATGAAGACACCACGGACAAGATGCCCAACACCGGCGGCCCCTTCGACACTTGGCTGCTCGTCGGCGTGCTCTTGATCGCTATCGGGGCCACACTCGCCGGACTGGGCCGCCGGGCTCGCCTCGACTGACCAGGCCACTGCGGAGGAACCGGCTCGTTCGGCTGGACTGGCCGGTTCCTCAGCGCGTTCCGCCGACGTTCATGGGTCGACCGTGTGGTGACCTGCTCGAAACTGTCGTCGGACGGTGGGTCCCGTCCCGCATTTGGCAGGTTCGGCTGGGAATGGTAGCTGCGCAGGCGCTATCGGCGGCCGAACCTACTACACGTGGTGACCTGCACGAAACCGACCACTTCCTCTGCGCGTGCTCCGCGACGCTAGATCGTCACCGGCGGGGGTTGGATTGGCCGGTTCCTCAGCGCGTGCTCCGCGACGCTAGATCGTCACCGGCCGAGACGGGCGTAGACGGCCTCTGTCGCTGCCTTGGCCGGCGCCCACCAATCGCGGTTGGCGGCATACCAATCGATCGTCTGTCGCAGCCCGGCGCGGATGTCCTGATACTGCGGGCGCCAATCGGTTTCGGCGCGCAACTTGGTCGAGTCGATCGCATAACGCAAGTCGTGGCCGGGCCGGTCGTTGACGTGCTCGAACCAGTCATCCGGTTTGCCCATCAGCTCGAGGATCAGCGCGATCATCTGTCGGTTGTTCTGCTCACCGTCGGCGCCGATCAGATAGGTCTCGCCGAGCCGGCCCTGCTCGATGATCGCGACCACCGCGTCGTTGTGGTCGTCGACGTGGATCCAATCACGCACGTTGAGTCCGGCGCCGTAGAGCTTGGGTTTCACCCCGTCGAGGATGCCGGTGATCTGCCGTGGGATGAACTTCTCGACATGCTGACGCGGCCCGTAGTTGTTCGAGCAGTTCGACACGGTCGCCTCGATACCGAAGGAACGGATCCACGCCCGCACGAGCAGATCGGCACTGGCCTTGCTCGCCGAATACGGCGACGACGGGTTGACCGGGGTCGTCTCCGAGAAACGCTGCGGATCATCGAGCTCTAGGTCGCCGTAGACCTCGTCGGTCGAGATGTGATGCAGGCGCACGCCGTGCTTGCGGATGGCCTCCAACAGCCGGTAGGTGCCGACGATGTTCGTCTCGATGAACGGCCACGGGCCGTCAAGCGAGTTGTCGTTGTGCGACTCGGCGGCAAAATGCACCACGACATCGCTTTCACCGACCAACTCGTCGACCAGATCCTGATCGGCGATCGAGCCGCGCACGAACCGGATCCGTTCTGCGACCGGCGCAAGCGAGGCCTCATTGCCGGCATACGTCAGAGCATCGACGACTGTGACCTGCCAGTCCGGGCGCGTGTCGGCGACTCGAAGCACAAAGTTCGAGCCGATGAATCCGGCGCCTCCGGTGACGAGGACTTGCATGACTGCTCCTCGGCGCCCCTCGGGCGCGCTGGGGATAGGAAACGAACGTCGAGCCTACCCGGTGAGACCCACAAGCCCCGAGGAGAACCGGTGCGCCACGCTATCGTGCGGTCATGATCCTCAGCGTCGGAGAACTCGTGCCGCAGGTCGCCCCGGACGCCTGGGTGGCGCCCACCGCGACAGTCGTCGGCAACGTCGTCATCGAATCGGGGGCAAGCATCTGGTACGGCGTGGTGCTACGCGGTGACCGGGAACGCATCGTCATCGGCGCCGACAGCAACGTGCAGGACAATGCGGTCTTCCACGCCGACCCGGGCAGCCCGGCGACACTCGGGCGCGGTGTGACCGTCGGGCACGCTGCCATCGTGCACGGTGCGACCGTGGCGGACGGCGCACTCGTCGGCATGGGCTCGGCCGTGCTCAACGGCGCAGTAATCGGTGCCGGGAGCTTCGTGGCCGCCAAAGCCCTGGTCGCCGAAGGAGTGATCGTGCCTGCCCGATCGCTCGTCGCGGGCGTGCCGGCGAGGGTCCGTCGCGAACTGACCGAGGCAGAAGCCGAACGACTCGGTTTCAGTGCGCGCACGTATGCCGGGTTGCGTGACCTGCATCGGGACAGCGTTCCTGTGCCCCAGGCGCGTTAGCTGCGCGAAAGCTCGACGCCTCCCGACCGGCACGGCGGCAACCCGACGGGCACGGCGGCAAACCGGCCGCCCGGATAGGCTGCCTGCATGGCTGACTTCGACGTCGTGGTGCTCGGTGCAGGTCCCGGTGGATATGTCGCAGCGATCCGCTGCGCGCAGTTAGGCCTCAAGGCCGCAGTCGTCGAGAAGCAGTATTGGGGAGGGGTCTGCCTCAACGTCGGCTGCATCCCGAGCAAGGCGCTGCTCAAGAACGCCGAACTGGCGCACGTGCTCACCCACGAGAAGAAGACCTTCGGCATCGAGGGCGACGCGACGATGAGCTACGGCCCGACCCACGCGCGCTCACGCAAGGTGTCCGAAGGCATCGTCAAAGGCGTGCACTACCTGATGAAGAAGAACAAGATCACCGAGATCGACGGCTGGGGCACACTCACCGGCCCGACCTCGATGACGGTCAAGAGTGGTGACCGGGAGCGCCACGTCACCTTCGACAACCTCATCATCGCCACCGGCTCGGTCACCCGAATGATCCCAGGAGTGCAGGTCAGCAAGAACGTCGTCACCTACGAAGAGCAGATCCTCGACCCCGAGCTGCCCGGCTCGATCATCATCGCCGGTTCCGGAGCCATCGGTGTCGAATTCGCCTATGTCATGGCCAACTTCGGTGTCGACGTGACGATCGTCGAGTTCCTCGACCGGATGGTGCCGACCGAGGACGAGGCGGTCTCCAAAGAGCTGCTCAAGCACTACAAGAAGCTCGGTGTCAAGGTCATGCTCGGCACCAAGGTGGAGAGCGTCGAGGACACCGGCTCCGGGGTGCGGGTCATGGTGAGCACAGGCGGCGCGCAGAAGGTGCTCGAAGCCGACCGGCTGCTGTCGGCCATCGGTTTCGCGCCGCGCGTCGAGGGCTACGGGCTCGAGTCGACCGGTGTCGCACTGACCGACCGGGGCGCTATCGCCGTCGACGGCCGCTGCCGCACCAACGTCAACGGTGTCTACGCCATTGGTGACGTCACAGCCAAACTCATGCTCGCTCACGTCGCCGAGGCGATGGGCATCGTCGCGGCCGAGACCATCGCCGGTGTCGAGACGATGGAGTTGGACTACCGCTTCATCCCGCGCGCGACATACTGTCAGCCGCAGATCGGTTCGATGGGCTTGTCCGAGCAGCAGGCCAAGGATGCCGGCTACCAAGTCAAGACGGCCACCTTCCCGTTCTCGGCAAACGGCAAGGCTCAGGGGCTCGGGCACGCGGTCGGTTTCGTCAAGATCGTCGCGGACGCCGCGCACAACGAGTTGCTCGGGGCGCACTTGATCGGTCCGGACGTCACCGAGCTGCTGCCGGTGCTCAACGCCGCCCAGACCTGGGATCTCACGGCCGACGAGTTGTCCCGGGTCGTCTTCGCTCACCCGACCCTCGGTGAAGCGGTCAAGGAAGCCCTGCACGGGATCGCCGGACACATGATCAACCTCTGACGGACCGGTTCGGCGCAGGCGGACAAGCTCCGGCCCACCTGGTCTCGCGCCGCCGCTGACTGCGGACTAGGGTGGCGTTGTCCACCTGCGATGCAAGGGAGGCCGTCGATGACTGTGCACAAGGGCGCCTGGCCACCTGGCACACCCTGCTGGGTCGACTTGAGCGTGTCGGACATGCAGCGCAGCCAGGAGTTCTACGGCGCCGTCTTCGGCTGGGAGTTCTCCCAACGCGCCGAGGAATTCGGCGGCTACAGCAATGCTTTCCTGCGTGGCTCCCGGGTTGCCGGCATGTCACCGCCGAGCGCCCCGGACGCCTACTTGGCCAGCGCTTGGACCGTCTACCTGGCGACTGACGACTCCGAAGCGACCGATGCGGCCATCAACGAGGCCGGCGGACAGACGCTCTTTCCGATCACCCAGGTCGGGGTGCATGGCCGGATGGCGCTCTACGTGGACGTCTGCGGTGCCCGTTTCGGGACCTGGGAAGCCGCCAAGCACGGCGGATACGAACTGGTCAGCGAGCCGGGCGCGGTCGCATGGTGCGAAGGACTGGGAGACAACTACCAGGCCGGCAAGGACTTCTACGAGAAGGTCTTCGGCTACCGGTATACCGAGCTTCCCGGCGAAGGTGCCGGCTACGCGATGTTCATCGTCCCCCAGGGACGACGGGTCGTCGGTGGCATCGGCGAGACCGTCGACGGCGGCCCTCCGGTTTGGACGGTCACTTTCGAGGTCGAGGACGTCGACGCCACCGCCGCCGCGGTGCGCGCCGCCGGGGGAAGGATCCTCGCCGAGCCCTTTGACTACAGCTACGGCCGACTGGCCATGTGCCAGGGCCTCGACCGCGAGAAGTTCGGGATCAGCTTCACCAAGCACCAGTAACTGGGCTGCCCCAACCGCCGCTCCGGTGACGGTTTCGTGGGGGTTGACAGGACGATCGACGCGTCACTCGTCGGTTGATGAATGGCGAAAGCTCGCGAATCGACGAACATGCGCACATGAGTATGCCGCGCCCGGCAGGGGGTCCGGACGCGGCATACCGAAGCGCGGTCTCGACGGGTGGGGCCGAGGCCGGCGAGAGCAGGTCAGGAGGTGACCGAATCGCCCTCAGGGGTCACGGTGTCGATGGCCTTGTTCGCGCCGGTGCGGGTCTGGTGCGTGACCGCGACCTTGCGCGGCTTGGCCTCCTCGGCAACCGGGATCGTCAGGGTCAACACGCCGTCGGCGTAGTCGGCCTCGATCCGGTCGCTGGCAACCCCGTAGCCCAAGGTGAGCTGGCGGGCGAAGGTGCCGGAGGGGCGCTCGTGCGACAGCCACTGGATGTCCTCGTCGGACTGGGCCGGGCGCTCGGCGCGCACGGTGAGAGTGCGGTCCTCAACGTCCACGTCGACACTGGCCGGGTCGACCCCCGGGAGGTCGATGCTCACGACGAAGGTCTCGCCGGTGCGATAGATGTCCATCGGCATAGCGTGTGCGGCAGGTGTCCGAAGGGCGTCGGAGAAGATCCGGTCCATCTCACGGAAGGGGTCGAAACGGGTGCTCATGGAGTCCTCCTCGTGGTCTCGAGCTCGGCTTCTGGGCGGGCAGCGGCTTGGCACTCTGCCCTCGAGAGTGCTAACAACGGGATGATGTGAGTTATTCCTCATCAGTGAAAGTCGCGTCTCGACGGTCGACTGAAGCGGGCGTAGCTGCAGGGACATTCGACGGGACGCTGTCGGAGTACTCGTGGTAGTTGTGGCGGCGGTCCCTCCTATCGATCACCCGTGGGTGAGACACCGATGGTGTTGGCCTGGGAGACTGCGGGGTCTAAGTATGACCCAGATCATCTCGCGCCTGGCTTATCGTGAATTACATTGACAAGAGCCATGATTCACGACGCTACGGCCCGAACCTATCACCGCGCCGAGGCTTCTTGCCAGGTTGATCACGTACAGTCCCCCCCGTGTCCGTAAACCCCAGCGCCGACGGGGTCCTGAACCACTGAGAGGGAGCAATGGCACGAATACACACCATCGGAGCCGGCGTTGTCGGGGCCCCCACCGACAAGGGATTCCTCCAGCACGGCTATGACGTGCGCTTTTTCGACGCTGACCCCGACCGAGTGCAGGGGTTGGCCGCGCAAGGGCTATCTGTCGATCTCCCCCATCAGATCGCCCTGTCGGACGCTGAGGCGGTCTTCATGTCCGTGACCGCGTTGACGTCGGCGAGCGGCATCGACCGAAGCCACGTGCACGTGGCCAGCGATGCCATAGTGGCCCGTGACGCGGTCAGCTGGGATGTGCCGGAGGTCGCCACCCACCGCGATTGGGCGCGACGCGATGTTCCCCAGTGGGGCGGGCGCGGTGTCCGCAATGCCTGAGTCCTCCGTTATTGCGGTGCTTCAGTGGTTGCTCTTCGCCTTCTTCCTCATCCCGACCGTCGAGGTCTTGCTGATGATCCTGGGTGCTGCTTGGGCGCGATGGCTTTACTTGCGCGCCCCCGGTAAGTTCACCCACCTGATCATTCAGATCACCTCGGTGGGACGCGAGCCGGAGCTCGTACAACGCACAGTTAACGAACTACGTGGCTACGGGCTGCCGATGAGCTACGAGGTGTGGGTGGTGATTGAGCCCGGCCACTTCATTGACTATGAGAACGCCGACCGGGTAGTCGTCGTGCCGAGGGACTTCGAGTGCCAACCCATCGACAAGGCGCGAGCCCTGGAATACACGAGGAGGCTGCGTGCCGATCTCGGTCTGAACCGGCCGGACGTGAAGATTCTGCTCGTCGACGACGACACACTGCCTTCCAAGACGTACGTGCGCCGGGCTTTCGAGGGTGACTATGATGTGTGCCAAGGCGTCACCGTGCCGAACCGGTGGTTCGCCGTCGGTGGCTGGCGACACTTCTTGCTGTCGCACCTGGATAACATCCGCACCCGCAACTGCCTGATTTATTGCAGTTGTACACAGGGTGTTCTGCAGCGACCTCTATTTGTCCATGGTGAAGGTTTATGTATTACGGGCAGGGCCGAGGAGATCGTTACTTGGGACAGGCCGATCGTGGCCTCGGACGATCTCGTCTTCGGCACCAATGCGGCCCATCTTGGATTGAGCTGGGGCTACTTCCACGCGGCCATCCAGCTGGTCTCGCCATGGACCTTCAGGGAGTCGCTGAATCAGCGCTGGCGCTGGACCTGGGGTAACTTCGACGCGATCGCCGATCGGGATATCGTGCCGTTTTGGCCGGCGATGTTCAAAGCGGCGAAGTACGCTATCGGGTTCGCGTCTGTAATTGCCTCATCCACAGGGGCCATCTTGCTGCTCACTGGCATCGCGAAGGTGCCACCGCAGGTGCACAAGGTGTTTTTGGTTTCGCTTGTGTTGTGGTTCGTCAGCTACGGCCTGTGTGGATGGATTAATGCAGGCGGCGCCCCAAACCGCCAGTTGCACTCTCGCAGCTATTGGTGGCGCCGGATCGGCCAGTGCCTGCTGGCCACAATTCTGACCCCCGTTACGGCGTTGGCTCCCGTCTTAATTATCGGTGCTTCGGTGTTGCGTGGTCGGCCCCGCAAATTCGTCATGATCACCAAGGCGAACGATGCCATGAAGCTGGTGCCCAGTTGATTAAGCATCGACTCAAATACGATAGCCAATCCGACCTCGACAGGTTCATGCAGCGGCGGCGCTTTATCGGCTTAGTCGCCATCCTCTGCCTCGTGGCTGGGGTGATCGGTGGGTACCTGTCGTTGGCCTTGGGCATCCGCCCAGTCGAGGTGTCCAGGTTCGCCCACGCCGAGCGCGCCCCTTTCATCGAGTCTTTCGATCCGATCGCTTTGGTTACCTCGGGGCGTTCTGCGGACGCCCGCGGGCTGGACTACCCGCCATCTGAGTTGGACTTGCGAGCCATTATCATCACGCCCGAGGAAGTGCGACTGCTCATCTCTGGCACGACGACAAGAGTGCTCGCCGGAAGGCATGCCTGGACGTTGCCAGACCTTGCCGCCGCCATCGCCGACCCGAACTGGATCACGCCGCCCGGGCCGAGCCTTGGCGCCGGACAGGGCTATCGGCTGAATAGTGCGCTGATCGTTGATCGAGGCTCATTGCGGATCGGCCCTGGCGTGCCCCGCCTAGAAATGACTGATTCGCCGAGCGTGTTCATCGGAGCTACGAACGGGGCTCTGTTGAGATTCACCGACGTGCACGTGGACGCCATGCGCCCCAGTGATCCATCGGTGCCCGACTACCAGCCGTTTGTCATGGCCACGGACGGATCGAGGATGGATATTTCCGGCTCTCGATTAACGAACCTGGGCTGGGACTGGAACTACAGCTACGGTGTCTCGTGGTCGCAACGGGCATCCGGCTTCGTGACGGATTCAAGCTTCGACAACAACTTCATCGGTCTTTACACTAACAATGTGCATGACCTGACCGTTACTGATTCGCAGTTCAATAGTAACCAGCTCTATGGAGTGGATCCGCATACGTATAGTTCTGGCTTGGCGTTCATCCGGGTGACCGCCGAACGCAACGGCGCGCACGGCATCATCTTCGCGGACAACGTGGTGAACTCGTCAGTGAGAGATTCCGTCTCGCGTTTCAATGGTGAAAATGGGATAATGATGGATGAGGAGTCCACCGACAACGTTATCACCGGTAACACTGTGACCGACAACGGCGGGGACGGTATCGTCACCGCCGACTCCGGAAACAATTTGTTCGAACAAAACACAGTGGAGCGCAATCGGGTCGGAATGCGGATCGATCCCGCCAACACTGATACCACCTTAGCCCACGACAACAGGTTCGTTGACAATGCTTTAGCGGTGCAGAACATCGTTCTCGACGAATCGAACACCCAACAAGCCAACGGCGGGCAGTGGCTCCCCGATCGACTGCGCGTGGTGTGGGCCATTGTCGGGGCGTCGTTAGTGGGTGTGGTCGGGTGGGCCGCGCTGCTCACCATGGGACGACGACGGAGTCTCGCATGAGTCTGCTGTCGGGTGGCAGGGGCCGTCTCGGCCGATTGGCGCGTGGGACGGTCACCGCGTGTCTACTGGCGTCGGCGGGCTGCTCGGCGGCCGACGCAGACCGGGAAACATCGGGCGCAGGCGCCGCCGTGCCGGCCGGTGTGCTGGACCTGTCGCCGTGGAAACTCGCGCTTCCCGAACCCGCGGATGATGGGCACTCCGTCGAACTCGCCGGCCCACAGCTGCAAGAGTTCAGCAGTCCGTCATTTCGGCTCGATGCTGCCGGGGACACCGTGTTGTTTACCGTGCCGGTGGGAGGGTTCGTCCAAGCCGGCTCGCAGTTTGCCCGAACCGAGTTGCGGGAGTTGAACCCTGACGGCTCGCGTGCGGCGTGGTCAGCGGCTAACGGTCGCCACGTGCTAGCGGTTGAGGGAGCGATCCTCGCCGTGCCCCCGGTGCACCCGTCGATCGTGGCCGCGCAGATCCACGGCACTGATGAATACATCGCCTTGATCCGACTAGACCGGGGACGACTGTACGTCAAGACCAATGACTCGATCACTGGTGAAACTCTCGATCCCGACTATCGGTTGGGACGTCGTTACCGGTTGCGGATCCTTGTCGAGCAGGATGAGGCCGTGGTCAACTACGCTGCGCTCACCGGCGAGGGAAACGAGCCGCCGATCCAGAGCACAGTACGCCTGCCGGTCAGCTGCCGCCGTTGCTATTTCAAAGTGGGGGCTTACCTGCAGACGAACCAGACCTTGGGTGATGACGCCTCGTCACAGGGCACGGTGGCGGTGTCGTCGCTGCGGGTGAAACACGAGGAAGCTGCGAACAGCGTCGCGACCTCGTCCCCATCTAGATAGGTGCAATTAGATAGGTGCAATGAGGTGAGTCCACGAGGGCGGTGCTGCGTGGAGCCGCCGGCCAGGATCCCGGGCAACCGCCGGGATCCGATCGAGGCGAGTTGTTCCCGCGGGAGTGCTGGGACAGACTGGCGAAGTGACCCTGGACCACGACGACCTCGGTTATCCCGTCCCGTTGGCCCGAGCGCCACGCCGAGTCGTGAGCTTGGTTCCTTCGCTCACCGAGGCGATCGTCCGCAGCGCGGCAGGGATCCTTGTCGGGGCCACTGAGTGGTGCGTGCACCCGGCCGCCCTCGACGTGCCGCGGGTGCGGGGCACGAAGAACCCCCATATAGCCCGGATTCGCGAGCTGGCTCCCGACCTCGTCATCGCCAACGAGGAGGAGAACCGCCGCCGCGACGTCGAGGCCCTGCGCGCTGCCGGTGTGCCGGTCTGGGTGACCGTCGTGTCCAGCGTCGACTCCGCCCTGCAGTCCCTGGAACGCCTGCTGGCGGTCCTGGAAGCCCCGGACCGCGAGTGGCTGGGGCAGGCGCGGCACGCCTGGGCGGCACACCCGCCCGGTCGGCCGACCCGGCATACCGCTGTCGTGGCGATCTGGCGGCGGCCATGGATGTGGCTGGGCCGGGACACGTATGCCGGGGACGTGCTCGCGCGGCTCGGGGTGGCCAACGCTCTCGGCGACGGCGGAACGGACGGCGAACGTTACCCGCGGGTCGATCCGGCCGATCTGCCCGCCCACGACCTCGTGGTGTTGCCGGACGAGCCGTATGCGTTCAACGCCGACGACGGTCCCGAGCAGTTTCCCGGTGAACGGATCATGCTCGTCGACGGGCAAGCGCTCACCTGGTACGGCCCCCGGATGATCGATACCCCTGCGGTGGTCAGCCGGGCATTGACCGCCGCGTCGCCGGGTGGCAGCGCTAATCGGGAGTGATCCGGCCGATCCGGCGGCGAACTGCCGCGACCAGGCTCGTCACGTCCGTGACGCGGGACAGCTCCAGATCGAGCTGGGTCGCCACGTCGAGGACGGTCGGCTGCCGCAGCCGGGCTGCGGCGATCAGCTGGGCGTCGGACAGCAGGTCCGTGGGCTCGCCGTGCCGGATCCGCCCGTCGACGAGGATGGCCACTGAATCGGCCCACCAGAGCGCGAAATCGATGTCGTGGGTGGCGATCACGACGGTGGTGCCGGCGCGGAGCAGGCTCTCCAACGCACCGACCATCTCGTCCACGCCTTGCGGGTCCAGGCCCGCCGTCGGCTCGTCGAGCAGCATGACACTGGGCTGCATCGCCAACGCTCCGGCGATTGCGACTCGCTTGCGCTGGCCGAAGGACAGCTCGTGGATCGGACGGTCGGCGAGGTCTTCGATGGACAGCACGGCGAGCACGTCAACCACCCGGCGGCGCACGTCCTGCTCGGGCAGGTCGAGGTTGATCGGTCCGAAGGACACGTCGCGGAACACGTCGGCGGCGAACAACTGGTCGTCAGGATTCTGCGCGACCAACTGGACGAATTGCCGATGGCTACGCAACCCGGCCCGGCCGTAGTCCACGGCTCGACCGTCGACCTCGACGCAGCCCCCGTCCGGTTCGATCGCCCCCGACAAGCTGCGCAGCAGGGTGGTCTTGCCCGAGCCGTTCGCGCCGAGCAGTGCCAGGCGCTGACCACTGGGGACCGCCAAGCTCGCACCATCGAGGACCAGCCGGTCCTCGAAGGCGACCCGGAGCTCGCGGGCACTCAGCTGGCGCTGACTCACTGGGTCACGGTCCAGAACAGCGAGCCGGCCACGAGCACACCCAACAACCCAATGCTGCCCAGCAAGAACCGCAACGACCGGGTCTTGACCGGCTCGAGCGTACGCAACGAGTCGACGTAGCCTCTTCCGGCCAGCCCCGATTCGAGCCGCCGGGCCCGATCCCACGAGCGGATGAACAGCACGGCCATCCCCATAGCGGCCGAGCGCATAGCAGCTCTTCGGGTCGCGTATCCGAGGCGCGCTTGCTGCGCCTGATGGATAGCACCGGCACCTTCCAACAGGCCGAAGACGAACCGGTAGATCAGACTGGCGATCTCGATCAACGGGTCCGGCACTCGGGCTTGGCGGAGCCCGGCGAAGAGGTCGATCATCGGTGTGGAGCAGGCCAGGGTGAACAACGCCAGGGTCGCCGAGAGCGCCCGCACGGCCAGGGTTCCGGCCATCGACAGACCCTCTTGAGTGACTGCCAACTGCAAGCCGCCATCCCAGTTGACGCTGATCGCTACCGTGACCACCCCGATACCGATCGACAGCAACGGCATCCAGATGATCCGGCCCAGGCGGGCCGGACTCACCCGGATCGGGCCGAGGAGCAGGACGAGACTGACCAACCCCACCCCTGCGGCCCCAGGCACCGGAGGCAGCGACACCGCCACCAGGAGTAGGCCGAGCGAGAGCACTCCTTTATCCCGCACCGACCGCGCTCGCCATGGGCTGGACCAGGCCGCCTGATCCAGTGCCAAGCCGTGTGCCATCAGTCCATCGACGGCGGAGTTGCTGGGCTCGCTCCAGACGGCTGCTGGGTGCCTTCGCCCGACGAGTCCTCATCGCGCCGACGGGCCCAGAGGGCACCGACAGCGAAACCGAGGACGCCGCCGCCGATAGCGGCCTGCAATGCGAACAGGCCTGACTCGACTTCTCCGGACTCTGGCTCGAAGAAGGGAGAGAACCACGGTTCGTGGCCCGACTCCTCGATCACGGACGTGGCCGCCGAGTCGGTGCCGGCGAAACGCTCCTCGGGATCGGTGCGTTGCCCGCCGAGGACGAAACTCACGCCGAAAATGACCACGAGAGCGAGCAAGAGGATGACATTGGTCCAGGCTTTCCGGGTCATCGGGCCACCGCCTCGGTCGTGGCGGCGCGCAGGACCCCGAGCCGGATCAGCTGAGGCTTGGCGATGTCGGTGAGCACCCGGAAGAGCAGGACACCGAGGATGCCTTCGGCGATGGCCAACGGGATCTGGGAGATCGCGAAGATGCTGAGGAACTTGCTGATCGATCCGGCCAACCCGGAGGTCGCATCGGGGTATGCCAATGCGAGCTGGAGGCTGGTGACCAGGTAGGTCGCGAAGTCAGCGAAAGCCAGTGCCAGGAAGATCCCGACACTACGGTTCCATCCGAGACCCCCGGACAGGCGCCAGGCGGCGTACCCGATCCACGGCCCGACGATGCCCATGCTGAACACGTTCGCCCCGAGCGTGCTCAGCCCGCCGTGTGCCAGCAGGAGCGCTTGGAAGATGAGGACCACCGTTGCGACGAACGACATCAAGGGTGGTTTGAACAGCACAGCCCCCAGGCCGGTCCCCGTCGGGTGAGAGGAACTGCCGGTCACGGACGGCAGCTTGATCGAGGACAGGACGAAGGTGAACGCACCGGAGGCGGCCAGCAGCAGTCGCGAATCGGGGTGTTCCTTCGCTTCCCGGATGGTCATCCGGGCCCCGTGGACGACAAAAGGTGCGGACACAACGCCCCAGGCAACACAGTGCCCCAATGGGAGGAATCCTTCGGCAATATGCATCGGCAGAGTTCCCTTTCTAAGGTGACGTGGCCTCAAGGAACCGTCGCCCGCGCACGTATCTGGCTTCCCATCACTGGGTCACAGTGGCCCGACCGCCCCGGATTCACACCGGGTTCCGTGCCACGGACGGCCTTTTCATGATGGCACACCGCGTCGGCCAGAGGAGCGTTGAGGGGCGGAGTGTCGCAGCGATGGATAGGGCCGGCTCGGCCGGAGATGGGTAGGGGGTCGCGGGGGTCACCCGGGCGCGCAAGTCATGGTTTTACAGCGGCCCAACTCGTCACAGTCCGAAGTGGTCGGTAACCGACGAACGAGCCGAGCGGTTCGGCCGTCTCGACCGCGATTCTGGTCAGCTCGCCACCCCGAGCCCGGTATGCCGCGAGCAGCCGGCTGTCGGAGTCGGCGGTCACGCTGTGCACGACCAACCTGCCGCCCGGGGGCAGGACGTCCCAGCACCGGTCGAGGGTCGCTTCTCCGATACCGCCGCCGATGAAGATCGCGTCCGGTTCCGGAAGGTCGGGCAGCACACCGTCGACGGCGCCCAGCAGCACCTCGACCCGGTCGGCGACCTGTAGCGCGGTCGCGTTCGTCGTGATCCGCGAGGCTCGATCCGGGTTTCGTTCCACGGCTACCGCACGGTTACCGGCGTGCAGCCGACACCATTCGATGGCCACCGACCCGGTGCCGGCGCCCAGATCCCACAACAGTTCGTCACCCGCCGGGCTGAGCATGGCAAAGGCGTAGGCCCGCAGCGCTCGCTTGGTGAGCAGACCATCGGTCGCGAAGGTCTGGTCCGGCAGCCCCGCGGTGAGCTGGGCACGACTGGGGCCAGGCGTGTTCATGAGCGGGAATGCTAGTCGGTGCCACTTACGGCAGAATCTCCGGCGTGAAGGACTCCGCGTGCTCGGCCGGTGCCCGGTGAGCCGAGAACTGATCCTGATAGGGATCGGCGCCGGTGACCCGGATTGGATCACTCTCGAAGCGGTCCGGGCGATCCAGCGCATCGACGTGTTGTTCGTCGTGCTCAAAGAAGACGAGCTGGACGACCTCGTCCAGGCACGCCGATTCCTCGTCGAACGGCATCGCGCCGTACCGCCGAGAATCGTCGAACTGGCCGACCCGCCCCGCCCGTGGCGTAGCGCCCCCGACTACCCGGCTGCCGTCGAGCAGTGGCGGGCCGAGCGGCGCTGTCAGTGGGGTGCGGCCCTGACCGCTGGTCTCGGCGACGGCGAAGCCGGCGGATTCCTCGTCTGGGGGGATCCGAGTCTCTACGAGAGCACCCTGGTCATCGCCGACCAGTTGGTGCGTGCGGCACCTGAGCATCGGCCGATCACGCTGCGAGTCGTCCCAGGGGTGAGCAGTGTGCTCGCCCTCGCAGCGCGACATCGGATCCCGCTGAACCGTCAGGGTCGGGCCGTGCAGATCAACCCGGCTCGGCTATTGCGCGACGGTATGCCGCCGGGCGTGGACGACGTCGTCGCGATGCTCGATGCACACCAGGCATTCGCGAAGATCGACCCGACCGGGTTGGACATCTACTGGGGCGCCTACCTTGGCACGGATGACGAGCAACTCGTGGCCGGTCCGTTGGAGCAGGTCAGGGAGGAGATCCTCCGGGTGCGGGCAGCGGCACTGGAACGCAAAGGCTGGGTCTTCGACACCTATCTGCTACGCCGTCGGTGAATCGGCCGGACTGACGACTCCGGTCGTGCATCATCCGGGCTTTCTCGCTCAGCCGCCCGACTCACTGTGGGCCGTCACCCAGGCGGCCGCGTCGGTGACTGTCGAGACACAGTCGACACCGGCCGGTGGTGCCGGCCGGCGCACGACGACGACCGCGACCCCGAGGTGAGCCGCAGCGTCCAGTTTGGCCGAGGTCGGTCCACCGGAGTCCTTGGTGACCAGGACCTCGATGGCGTGGCCGCGCAGGAGCTGCACCTCATCGTCGAAGGCGAAGGGACCCCGGGCGCGTAGGACGGTCCAACCCGGCGGCAGCGGACCCTCGGGCGGGTCCACCACCCGTAGCACGACATACCGGGCCGAACACCCGGCGAAGCCCGCTGCACTCTGCCGGCCGGTCGCCAACATCACCCGGTCACCCAGCTGCGCAGCGACGGTGCCGGCCTGCTGGAGAGAATCCACCCAGTGCCACGATCCGGCATCCGATCGTTGGGCCCAACTGGGCCGGGACAGCCGCAGCAGCGGCACGCCGACCGCGGTGCAAGCGGCGGCGGCGTTCGCGCTGATCTGGGCCGCAAACGGGTGAGTAGCATCCACCGCCGCAGCGACGGCGTGGCTACGCAGGTAGTCGGCCAGCCCCTCAGCGCCGCCGAAGCCACCGATCCGGACGTCTCCCTCCGGACGGCGCACCTGCGTGACGTCCCCGGCGAGCGAGGTGACCACCGGGACGTCGGCGGCATGCAAGAGGCTCGCCAGCTCGCGTCCCTCGCGAGTCCCGCCGAGCACCAGCACGGACATCGGCAGCATACGGTCGAGTGTGTCAGACTATGCCGCGCAGCGATGTGTCGAGGAACCCGGTGCGCATAACGGCAAATCCGGGGCGGTCCCGCCACTGTGACCGGTTCGTGCGACACCCGCGCCGGGAGCCAGGAACTCGCCTCACTGCCGGGCAAAACAACAGGCGAGGACACCTGGGAGGCTCACGTGGAGATCGATGCTGTGCGCCCACCGACGCTCATTGGCGTCGGTGTCGGGCCCGGCGACCCGCAACTCATGACCCTCAGGGCGGTCCAGGTCTTTCGGGACGCGGACCGCATCCTCGTGCCGAGTGTCGAGACCGCTGCGCAGGGCCCGGGACGGGCCGAGCAGATCGTCGTCGCGTCCTGTCCATGGGCGGCCGACAAACTGCGCCGGGTGCCGTTCAGTATGGCCCGGCGCACTGGTGCCGACTCTCGTCGTCGGCAAGCCTGGGAGACCTCGGCGCAGGCGGTCGTCGAGGCGTTCCAGCAGGGAGCCGGCACAGTCGCCTTCGCCACCATCGGAGATCCCAGCCTCTATTCCACGTTCTCCTACCTGGTGGCCCAGACCCGAACCGCGGTCCCCGAACTCGAGGTCGCATTGGTCCCGGGGATCACCGCGATGCAGAACCTGGCGGCAGCCAGCCTCACCCCGCTGGTCGAGGGCCGGGAAGCACTGACCCTGGTGCCGCTCACGGCCGGATTGGACGCCGTGGAGGCAGCGCTCGAGCACTCGGACACGGTCGTGGCCTACAAGGTAGGTGGCCGGTTGGCGGAGCTGATGGAGCTAGTCGAGCGTCACGACCGCACCGGAGTCGTCGGCGTCGACATCGGTTTGCCGGGACAGCAGCTGCTGCCGTTGTCCGAAGTCACCACGAGCCACGCTCCGTACTTCACCACCGTGCTCGTTACGCCGGAGCGGACCGCGCCGGGAGGTCGGTCATGAGCTCGGTCATGGGCACTGGGCCCGAGCCCGCTAGGCAGACCGGGCAGACCGGGCACACTGAGCACACTGAGCGGACCGAGCGCACCGAGCACACTGAGCGGACCGAGCAGTCTGGTGGGGAAGTGGTCTTCGTCGGAGCCGGCCCCGGCGCCGCCGACCTCGTCACGCTGCGGGGTGCCCGGGTTATCGCCGCGGCCGACATCGTGATCTGGGCTTCCAGTCTGGTGGAGCCTGCAGTCGTGGCCGACGCCAAGCCGGGGGCCCTGGTCATCGACTCGGCCGACAAGTCGCTGGAAGACATCACCCCCATCTACCGGCGGGCCCGAGACGAAGGGTTGCTAGTGGCCCGGGTGCACACCGGGGATCCGTCCATCTACGGCGCCACCGCGGAGCAGCGCCGTCTCTGCGATGACATCGGCATCCCCTATCGGACCATTCCCGGTGTCTCGGCGTTCTCGGCTGCGGCGGCGCGGATGGAGGTCGAGGTCACCGTCCCAGAGGTCTCCCAGACGTTGATCCTCACCCGGCTGGAGGGTGGCCGGACCCCGATGCCGGACCGTGAGACCGTGCGCGGCCTCGCGGCACACGGTGTGACCATGGCGCTCTATCTCTCCGCGGCCCGGAACAAGGTGCTGCAGGAGCAGCTGCTGGCCGGTGGCTACCCCGCCGACACCCCGTGCATCGTCGGCTATCGGGTGAGCTGGCCGGACGAGCTGGTGTGGCGCTGCCGCCTCGACGAGCTGTCGGCGACCATGCACGCCCACAAACTGTGGAAACACACGGTCGTGCTCGTCGGCCCGGCCCTGGCCGAGCGCTCGGTCACCCGCAGCCACCTCTACGATCCGGGCTTCCGGCACGGCTATCGAGCCGCCGTCCATCCCCAGCCCCCGACCGACCAGGAGAGTCAAGCGTGATCATCGTCCACGGGCTGCTCGGCCGCCCCACCCCGCAGCTCGAAGCCGACGCCGACCGGTCCGACTGGGTGGTGGGCGGAACCCGCCACCTCGACGCCCTGCACGTCGCACCGGAACGCCGGATCACCCTCGGCGCACTCCGGCCCGCAATCGAGCGGATTAGCGGGCTACCCAGCGGGACCCGAGTGACGATCGTGGCCAGTGGTGACCCCCTCTATTTCGGGGTGGTGCGGGCGCTGCGGGCCCGCGGCATCCGCCCTGCCGTGGTCACCGCACCCTCGTCGATCGCCACGGCCTTCGCCGCCGTCGGCTTGCCCTGGGACGACGCCGTCGTGGTCAGCGCGCACGGGCGACCGATCGGCCCGGCGCTCAACTTGGCCCGGGCCTTCCCCAAGGTCGCGGTGTTCACCGGAGGAGACCACGGCATCCGCGAGCTCGCCGCCGGCTTGGCCGGGCAGCGCCGCTGGTTCGTGCTGGCCGAACGACTTGGCGAACCCGACGAACGAGTCCGCGTGCTCGACTCCGAGCAAGCCCACGAGGTCGAGCCCATGGAGCCGAACGTCGTGCTCGTGCTCGCCGCGCACCCCGATGACCCCGACCGCGACTGGGACGGCACGGTGGCCCGGCCGCAGCGGGCGGACCGGTCGGCCCTCGGCGCCGTGACCCCAGCGGCTGCCCTGGCCTTCGCCCGGCTATTGCCCGAGCCGGGGGAGTTGCTCTGGGCCCGCGGCCCATTGGCCGGCGACTTGGCCGCCCTGGCCGGCTGGGCCGGAGCCGCGATCACGCTCGACGACCCGCCGGAGGCACCGGATCTCGTCCTCACCGACAGCTCCAGCGACATCGGGGATTCCGCCCGGGCCGTCGTCGTCACCGGACCGGCACCCGATCCATTGCCGGAGGGCTACCACTGGGCACGCGAAGTCGTCGACGGGCACCAGGTGACCACGGGGGTGCGGACGTGATCGGCCAGGTCACCGGCTCGATTGCCAGCCGGGACCGGGCCACCCAGATCGACGCGATCCTGTCCCAGACCACCACGCGCTACTTCGACGGTGGCGTCCAGGGGCTACGTCAGGCCTGGCACGAGTGCGAGCTGATCATCAGTCATCTCGCCGTGGGTGCCACCATCCGGATCATCGCGCCACTGCTTGAATCCAAACGGACCGATCCCGGCGTCGTGGTCATCGACGACGCCGGACGATTCGTCATCCCACTGGTCGGTGGCCATGCCGGGGGCGCCAACGACCTCGCCCGGCGGATCGCGGACGGACTGGGAGCCACCGCCGTGCTGACCACGGCAACCGACTCCCTCGGCATACCCGCGCTCGACACCCTGGGCTGGTCGTATTCGGGTGACGTCGCCACCGTCACCCGCGCCATCCTCGACGGACACGCCGTCACCTTCCGGCGAAGCCAACCCTGGCCACTACCCGCACTGCCGAAGAACGTCTCCCTCATCGAGGCAGGTGACCCGGCACCAGCCGAGTCAGTGGCCGACGTCGTGATCACCGACGAGCGCTCCAAGAGCACTGACGAGGGCACCAAGAGCACTGGCGAGGGCACCAAGAACACTGAAGAGAGCACTGAAGACTCCGACCTGCCCGCCCGGCCCACCGTGGTGCTGCGCCCGCCCAGCCTGGTCGCCGGGATGGGGTGCAACCGAGGAGTCGACGCCGACGCGCTGCGGGCCCTGCTCGACCAGACTGTGACCGACGCCGGCCTCGCGCTCGCCTCGATCGGTGCCCTCGTCTCGGTCGACGCCAAAGCCGACGAGCCGGGCCTGATCGAGCTGGCCGCCGACCTGCACGTCCCGCTGGTCACCTATCCCGCCGAAGTGCTGTCCACCCAGCCGGTGCCCAACCCGAGCGCCGCGCCACTGGCCGCAGTCGGCACCCCCAGCGTCGCCGAAGCAGCCGTGCTGGCCCACCGGGCCGATCTGGTCGTGCCCAAACATCGAACCGATCAAGCCACCTGCGCGATCGGCCGCTTGCCCGCCCGGGGCCGGCTCACCGTCGTCGGGTTGGGCCCCGGCTCCCGCGACCTCACCACACCGCGAGCGCAACAGGCGATCCGGGACGCCTCGATCGTCGTCGGCTACCGGCCTTATATCGCCCAGATCAAGGACCTCATGCGGCCCGGCACCCGGATCGCCAGCACCCCGATGGGCAAAGAGGAGGAACGCACCGCCACCGCGATCGAACTGGCCCGGTCGGGCCACAACGTCGCACTGGTCTGTTCCGGCGACCCGGCCATCTACGCGATGGCCTCGCCCACCCTGGAACAGGGCACCGACGGCATCGACGTGGAGATCATTCCCGGGGTCACTGCGAGCCTGTCCGCCTCCGCGATCCTCGGCGCTCCGCTCGGGCACGACCACGTCACGATCAGCCTGTCGGACCTGCACACCGACTGGGAGACGATCGTGCGTCGGGTGCGTGCTGCCGCCGAGGCCGACCTGGTCACCGTGCTCTACAACCCTCGTAGCCGCACCCGGTTGCATCATCTTCCCGACGCCATCGAGATGCTCGCTCAGCACCGGCCACCGACGACCCCCGTCGCGGTCGTGCACGAGGCTGACCGCCCGGACCAGCGGGTTACCCTGGCCACGATCGGCGACTTCGACCCCGAGACGGTGGACATGAACTGTCTTGTCGTCATCGGTTCCTCAACCACCCGTTATCTTCCTGCCGGAATGGAGCGCACTGTCATGGTCACCCCACGCGACTACCACTGGATGCGCCGATGAAACACGACGCGACCCCGTCACGCATCGTGACCCGACCGGATCCACCCGCGCTGGTGTTGGCAGGTCACGGCTCCCGGCTGCCGGCCGGGCAGGAGCACTCCATGGTCCTGGTCGAGCGGGTGCAGGAACGCATGCCCGACGTGCGAGTCATCGCCGGGTTCGTCGAGCTCTTCGAACCGACCATCGACGCCGCATTGTCCACGGTGCTGTCGGAAGGTGCCACGAGTGCCGTCGTCGTGCCGCTGATGGTCGGCGTCGGCGGCCATGTGCGCGAAGATATCCCGGAGGCGATCGAGGCCGGCCGGAAGACGAACGAAGCAGCAACAGTGGTCTGTACCCGCCATCTCGGCGCGCCGGCACCGATGGTCTCGGCTGTGCGGCAACGCATCGAAGCGGCAGGTGCGGGCTGGTCGGCCGAGGAGATCACGGTCGTGTTCGTCGGCCGGGGCACCAGCCTGACCGAGGCGAACGCCGATCACGTGCGACTGGGCCGGGTCCTGCACGAGGCTGGTGGCTACGCGAACGTCCTTCCGGCGTTCATCCAGATCGCCGGACCGACCGTGGCGGAGGCACTCGATCTCGCGTACGGCGTCGGCAACCGGAAGATCGTCGTGATGCCGCACTACCTGTTCACCGGACGGCTCGACGTCTGGGTGCACCGTGCCTGCGAAGAGTGGAGTGCCGACCATCCCGAGGCTGACGTGCGCGTGGCGGACCCGATCGGGGCATGCCCCGAGCTCGTGGACGTGATCGTCGCCCGTTACCGGGAAGGAATGCTGAAGGCCCGCACCAACCTGGGGTCCCCGGCATACCTGTCCGGGCTGCTGCTGTCCGGACGGAAGGCTGTCGCGGTTGGTGGTGGCTGTGTCAACCGGCGTCGGGTGCCCAAGCTCGTGGCCGCCGGCGCCGAGGTCACTGTCGTCGCTCCCAGCCTGCACCCAGCTCTGGCCGAGTTGGTCCGGGACGGCAGTGTGACCTGGCGTGAGGGTAGCTTCGACGAGTCGGACCTCGACGGCGCGTGGTACGTGCTGGCCGCTACCGACGACCCGGCGACCAATGCCCGGATCGCCGCCGCCGCCGAGGCCAGGCACACCTTCTGTGTTCGCGCCGACCGTGCCGAGCTGGGCTCGGCCTGGACTCCGGCCACCGCGGATGTCGAGGGCGCGACGATCGCGGTGCTCGCCGACCAGAACCCGCGCCGTTCCCGGGAGTTGCGCGACCGGATGGTCGAGCTGCTGGAGGCCGACGATGACCCGGTTTGATTACGAGAGAGACGGACTGGAGATCTACCGTCAGTCCTTCGCGACCATCCAGGCCGAAGCGGACCTGAGCCGGATTCCCGTCGAGTTGCACCCGGCGGCGACCCGGATGGTCCACGCCAGCGGGCAGATCAACCTGGTCGACGACTTGGCCTGGTCGGCCGGGGTGTATGCCGCCGCCACCGCGGCCCTGGCTGGTGGTGCCCCGATCCTGTGCGACTCACGGATGGTCGCCAGCGGGATCATCCGGGCTCGGCTCCCGCAGGACAACCCGGTGGTCTGCCATATTGCCGACCCCCGGCTACCGCAGTTGGCCGCCGACCTCGGGAACACCAAGGCCGCAGCAGCGATCGAGTTGTGGCGGCCGCAGCTGCGCGGCGCTGTCGTGGCCATCGGCAACGCTCCCACCGCCTTGTTCCACCTGCTCGAGGTGCTGACCGACGACCCGAGCCTGGCTCCCGCGGCGGTGCTGGGCCTGCCGGTCGGTTTCGTCGGCGCAGCCGAATCCAAGCGGGCGTTGGCCGAGAACGACCTCGGTCTGGAGTACCTCGTCGTCCATGGCCGACGCGGGGGCAGCGCGATCACCGCGGCCGCGGTTAACGCCCTCTGCGGCCCCGACGGGCGGACCGGTGGCTGACTCGCAGCGACCCAGTGGCCAGCTTGACGCGGACTCGCCGGCAGCAACCGGCAGTGTGGTCCTGGTCGGCGGTGGCCCGGGCGACCCCGACCTGATTACCGTCGGCGGGTTGCGTGCCCTCGAAGAGGCCGACGTCGTCCTCTACGACCGGCTCGCCCCTCTGCCGTGCCTGGCGCGAACCAAACCCGGGGCGGTGCTCATTGATGTCGGGAAGACTCCCGGTGGCCCGACGACCACGCAACACGACATCAACACGCTGCTGATCCAGCACGCCCGTCGCGGTGCCACCGTGGTGCGTCTCAAGGGAGGCGACTCGTTCGTCTTCGGCCGAGGCAGCGAGGAGTGGCTCGCCTGCGCCGAGGCGGGCATCCCGGTGCGGGTCATCCCGGGGGTGTCCTCGGCGATCGCGGCACCCGCACTAGCAGGCATCCCGGTGACCCACCGAGGGCTCACCCAAGGCTTCACCGTCGTCTCCGGGCACGTGGGTCCGCAACCGGGCGTGTCCACCGTCGACTGGGACGTGCTGGCCCGCAGCTCGGACACGGTCGTGATCCTCATGGGTTTGCATCACCTCGACGAGATCTGCCGTGAACTCATCGATCGCGGCCGAGCCCCCGACACGCCGGCCGCGGTCATCGAACGGGCCGGCTGGCCGGAGCAGCGCATCGTCCGCGGTCCGGTCAGCGAGATCGCCGACCTCGTCGCAGCCGCGGGCCTGGCCACGCCTGCGGTCACCGTCATCGGCGCCGTCGTCGACGTTGACTTACACGAGGCATTGAGCCGCGGTCACGTCGGAGCGTCCTGATGCCCGCCGGACAGCCGGCCATGCTGCCCGATGACGGCCTCACCACGAGGCAACGCCGCAACCGGCCGCTCGTCGTCGTCTACACCGGCAACGGCAAAGGCAAGTCCACCGCTGCCTTCGGGCTGGCCCTGCGTGGCTGGAACCAGGGTTGGCGGATCGGGGTGTTCCAGTTCGTCAAGTCGGCCAAGTGGCGGATCGGTGAGCAGACCGCCCTCGAACGACTCGGCGAGCTACACGAACAGACCGGTGAGGGTGGGCCGGTGCAGTGGCACAAGCTGGGCTCGGGCTGGTCATGGAGCCGGGCCGGCGGATCTCCGGAGCAATCCGACGCTGCCTCAGCCGCTGCGGAGGGTTGGGCCGAGATCACGCGACGCCTTGCCGCACAGACTCACGACCTGCTCATCCTCGACGAGTTCACCTACCCGATGACCTGGGGGTGGGTCGACGTTGACGAGGTGGTGCAAGTGCTCGCCGAACGCCCCGGCTACCAGCATGTCGTCATCACCGGCCGTAACGCCGACCCCAGACTCGTCGAGGCCGCTGACCTGGTCACCGAGATGACCCTGGTGAAGCACCCGATGGACGCCGGGCAGAAGGGTCAGAAAGGCATCGAATGGTGAGCCCGGCGGGAATGCCCGGTAGCTCATCAGAGCACCCAAAGCACTCAGAGCACCCAGAGCACCCACATCGCCGAGCGCTGCCACGGCTGGTCGTCGCGGCACCGGCCAGCGGGCAGGGCAAGACCACGATCGCCACCGGGCTGATGGCCGCCCTGCGCCTAGCCGGTGTCGAGGTCAGCGGCCACAAGGTCGGCCCCGACTACATCGACCCGGGTTTTCACGCCATGGCGACCGGCCGGCCGGGCCACAACCTCGACCCACACCTGGTGGGCACCGACCGGATCGTGCCGCTGCTGCTGCACGGATCGGCCGGTGCCGATATCGCGATCATCGAGGGTGTCATGGGGCTTTACGACGGGCGGCTCGGCACCGGCGGATTCGCCTCGACCGCGCACGTCGCCCGGCTCACCGGCTCGCCGGTCGTCCTCGTGCTCGACGTCACCCGGATGTCGCGGACCGTCGCGGCGATCGCAGCCGGGATGGCGGCATACGACGACACGATCACGATCGGTGGCGTCATCCTCAACCGCACCGGATCTGCCCGCAACGACGCCGAGATCGTCGCGGCGATGGAACGCACCGGATTGCCGATCCTCGGGAACCTGCCCCGCGACGAGCAGCTGGCGACGCCGTCGCGTCATCTGGGGCTCGTCCCGGCCGCCGAACGCGACAGCTCGGTCGCCCTCCTGCACCGGCTCGGCGAGCAGGTCGCCCAACGGTTGGACCTCCCGGCGTTGTTGGAGCTAGCCCGCAGCGCCCCCGTCCTCGACGCCGACCCGTGGGATCCGACCACCGAGGTCCACCCGGCCGGTGCCGGACGTCCGGTGATCGCCATGGCCGGTGGACGGGCTTTCACCTTCCGCTACGCCGAGACCGAGACGCTGCTACAGGCAGCCGGATGCGACGTGGTCGACTTCGATCCGATCACCGACCCGGGCCTGCCCGAGGGCACCCAAGGCATCTACCTCGGTGGCGGTTTCCCCGAGGTGTATGCCGCCGAGCTGGCCGCCAACCGGTCGTTGCTGGCCGACCTGCGGGCCGCTGTCGCATCGGGGATCCCAACCGTCGCCGAATGTGCCGGTCTGCTCTATCTCGCCGAGACCCTCGACGGCGCCCCCATGGGCGCCGTCCTGCCGGCGACCGCAGCGATGACCGGGCGGCTGACTCTGCGCTACCCGACGGCGACCGCCGTCAGCGATTCCCTGTTGACCCGCGCCGGTGAGCAGGTCACCGGTCACGAGTTCCACCGCACCCAGACAACCCCGGTCCACAGTGACGCTCCGGCATGGGACATCGACGGCAGCACGACCGGATTCACCACCGACAATCTGCATGCCTCCTACCTGCACGTGCATTGGGCTGGGTATCCCCACGTGGCGCAACGTTTCGCCGACGCCGCGCACGCGGCGACCCCCCACCACGCCGGTCCCGCGCGACCTGATCTCGTCGAGCGGCCTGATCGCGTCGAATCGCCTGCCGAGCCGGCACCACCCGAGACGACCGGTCCCAAGGGCACCCCACCCGGTGACCCGCTGCGCCACCACGGCGATGCCGAGACCGGCACCGGACTGCTCGACTGCGCCGTCAACGTCTACGACGGCCCGCGTCCCGACTGGCTCGAGGCAGCCCTGCACGAGTCACTGGCCGATGCGAGGTCCTATCCCGACCCCGCTCCGGCCACTGCTGCCATCGCTCAGGCGCATCGACGACAGGCCGACGAGGTGCTCCCGACAGCCGGTTCAGCAGAGGCGTTCGGCCTCATCGCTCGGCTCCGGCCGTGGCGCAAGCCGGTGGTCGTGCACCCGCAATTCACCGAGCCGCACGTTTCACTGCAGCTCGCCGGTCACCAGGTGACCACGGTGCTGTGCCGGCCCGAGACCGGCTTCGCCGTCGATCCCGTGGACGTGCCGGAGGACGCCGACCTCGTCGTCATCGGCAACCCGACCAATCCCACCGGCGTGCTCCATCCCGCCGACCGGATCATCAAATTGCTCCGCCGGGGTCGCCTGGTCGTCGTCGACGAGGCGTTCATGGATGTCGTCCCGGACCAGCGCGAGTCACTCGTGCGCGAGCAACGGCCCGACCTGGTCGTGCTGCGCAGCCTGACCAAACACTGGTCGATCCCGGGTATCCGGGCGGGCTACCTCGTCGGCCCGTCGGACGTCGTCGGCCACCTCGCCCGGCAGCAGACACCGTGGTCGGTCTCGTCACCGGCGATCGCTGCTCTCATCGCCTGCCACGCCCAGGTGGCGGCGACCGAGGCCCGGCGACGGGCGCTGGCCATGTCCCGATGGCGCGACCTGCTTGAGGGTGGGCTGCTCGGGCGTGGGATCACGGTCGTTCCCTCGAGCGCCTCCTTCGTGCTGGCCCGGCTGCCCGAAGGAGCCCACGCCGAGTTGCGGGAGCACGGTGTCGCGGTGCGGCGCGCCGACACGTTCCCGGGTCTGGACTCCCGGTGGGTGCGGATCGCGGTCCGGCCGCCGGAGACCACGGCACGCTTCCTTGCCGTGCTCGATCAGGTGTGTGGCCGGTGACCGGGCCGGTTCGTCACCGCTGGTCGGCGCGCAAGCCCGGGGCCCCGGGGGCGATGGTGGCCCGTGGTGGTGGGTTGCTGCTCGGGTATGCCGCTGACCGGGTTTTCGCCGACCCCCAACGGTGGCACCCGGTCGCCGGGTTCGGTCGCTTCAGCCAGGCCGTGGAAGCCCGCTGGTATGCCGACTCCGGCTCCCGGGGTGCCGCACACACGGGCAGCCTCGTGGGTGCCGTGCTGGCCGGCGGCATCCTGGCCGAACGTCTGGCACCGTCCCCGGCCGCTCGCACCCTGGTCACAGCGCTGGCCACTTGGGTGGTCCTCGGCGGACGCACCCTCGAGCGTGAAGCCACCGACGTGCTCGCCTGCCTGAACCGCGAGGATGACGGTGACCTCGGCCCGGCCCGCCAGCAGGTCGCCCGCCTCGTCGGAC
The DNA here is from genome assembly GCA_002748155.1 of Actinomycetales bacterium. GTDB lineage: Bacteria > Actinomycetota > Actinomycetes > Actinomycetales > Dermatophilaceae > Phosphoribacter. The sequence continues at coordinate 26,773 of PDRO01000015.1, forward strand.
GGGACACCGAGCATCTCGACGAATCCGGAATCTCTCGCGCCGTCATCGAGTCGGTCGCCGAGAACACCTCCGACGCGGTCGTCGCCCCATTGGTCTGGGGTGCGCTGGCGGGCGTCCCCGGCCTGCTCGGATACCGGGCGGTCAACACCTTGGACGCGATGGTGGGCCACCACAGCGAACGCTACGAACGATACGGCGGCACTGCCGCCCGGCTGGACGACCTGGTCAATCTGCCCGGCTCCCGGCTGAGCGGGCTGCTCACGCTGATCGCCGTCCCGCGACGGGCTTCGTTGGCGTGGCGAGCCTGGCGCCGGGACTCGTCGGCCCACCCGAGCCCCAACGCCGGGGTCGTCGAGGCTGCGTTCGCCGGTGCCCTCGGCATCCGCCTCGGCGGCACCAACCGCTACTACGGCAACCGGATCGAAGATCGCCCGATCATGGGGCAGGGCCGGGCCGCCCGACCCGAGGACATCGATGCGGCGACCCGGATCGCTCGCCGGATCGGCTGGCTCGCGGCGTTCGGCGCATCGGGCGTGTGCCTGGGGATCGGTCTCGGGGCCCGGCGGCGATCTGATTCTGGGCTTACGGGCTAACGGCGTCGTCGGTGGGCCGCTGGGCTCAGGTCGAATGCGGACATCGGTACGGTGAGACATGAGCGAATACCCGGAACTGGCCCAGACCGTCCTCGACACGACTGACGCGCGGGGCCTGGCCGAGTTCTACCGACAGCTCCTGGGGTTGCGGTACCGTGCCGGCGACGAGCTTCCCGCCGACAGTGTGGCCGACGACGCAGACTGGCTGGTGCTGAAGGACAAACGTGGCGCGAACGTGCTGGCGTTCCAGCAGGTCGAACGGTTGGCACAATCCACGTGGCCGGCCGACGACGTACCCATGCAGCTCCACCTCGACTTCACGGTCTCCAGCGTCGAGGAGTTGCAGCGACATCGCGAACGTGCCGAGGCGCTAGGCGCGCAGGTTCGGCTTGATCGCACCGGACACCCGAACGAACCGCTCTTCGTGTTCGCGGATCCGGCCGGTCATCCTTTCTGCATCTTCGTCGCCTGATCTGCACCGACCCGGACGACCTCAAAGCCACCTGACCGCGGGCCGTGCACCGAGGAAGGCGCCGAGATGGTCCCCGCTGATGGCGGTACCACTGCTTGCCCGAGCCCTGCGTCGGATCGCGAACGTGTTGCCGGCAACGTCCGAGGGGTGACTGACATCGGTGGGCGTGACAGCTAGCGGAGTCGGGGGAGCGCTGTATCAGGAGAGCCAGCTGCTGCTGCGGCACCGGTGGCCGGTGACGGCTCTCGCGACCAGTTGCTGTGGATCGAGTCGGTGCTGTTTCGCAGGTTCGCAGGCAAGGGCGCCACGTTTAGTAGGTGCGGCCGCGAGTAGCGCCTGCGCAGGTACCATTTCCGGCCGAACCTGCTACATGCGGGGCGAGACCTGCCACCGCGCGACGGTTTCGTGCAGCTCACCGCACGGTCGGCCCAGGAACGTCGGTGGTTTTAGGCTGAGTGCCTCCCGGCGGGAGGACCGGCAGTCCGGCAGGGGCCCCGGTGTGCGCGAGGTCCAGCAGGGCATCGATATCGAGATGCTCCTCGACCAGGTCCGCCAGGCGGTCGAGCCGTTGTTCGCGAGCCTGACCGAACGACACGGTCGAGGGCGCCAGCCCGAGCGTCTCGGAAAGGAAAGCCCGGCGCAACTCGTCTCCTTCGAGGCTGCCGTGCCACATGGTGCCGAAGACGAGCCCCGAGCGCGCGCCACCGAGGAACGCCTCGCCGGAACCGACCGTGATCCGGCCATGATGGATCTCGTAGCCGCTGGCCGGCACACCGAGCCCTTCGCCGACCGGCAGCCGCAGGCACTTGTCGGCGACGAAGTCGGTGCGCACGTCGAGCAGGCCGAGACCGTCGACACTGCGGCCGGCTTTGCCCTCGACGCCGAGCGGATCGTCGATGCTCTGCCCGAGCATCTGGAAGCCGCCGCAGATCCCGAGCACCGGACGGCCCCTGTCGACGTGGCCGGCGATAGCCCGGTCGAGACCGCGAGAACGCAACCAGGCGAGATCGGAGATCGTCGACCGGGTGCCCGGCAGCACGACGAGGTCGGCGTCGGTGAGATCGCCCGGGTCGGCCGCGAAGACGACGTCGAGCGCCGGCTCCAACCCCAGCGCGTCGACGTCGGTGAAGTTGCTGATCCGCGGCAGCCGCACCACCGCCACCCGGCGCGCGCCAGGGGCGGTTGCGCGTCGGCCGTCCAGGTCGAGAGCGTCCTCCGAATCCAGCCAGAGGGTCGGCGCCCACGGCAGCACTCCGAAGACCCTTCGCGCCGTGAGTTCTTCGAGTGTGTCGAGCCCGGGCCTCAGCAGGGACAGCTCGCCACGGAACTTGTTGACGACGAAACCCGAGACGAGGCGCTGATCGGCCGGCTCGAGCAGGGCGATCGTGCCGAACATCGCCGCGAAGACACCACCACGGTCGATGTCACCGACCACGACGACCGGCAGGTCGGCGTGGCGGGCCAGCCCCATGTTCACGTAGTCGCTGGCCCGCAGATTGATCTCCGTGGGGCTACCGGCCCCCTCGGCCACCACGACGTCGAAGCGCGCCGAGACGTCGTCGAATGCCGCATACGCCGCCTCGGCGAGGTAGCGCCGCCCGTCCGTCCAATTCCGGGCCGATACCTCGCCGGCCGGCTGCCCCATGAGCACGACGTGGCTCTGCCGATCAGAGCCGGGTTTGAGCAGCACCGGATTCATCGCCGGTTCGGGGGTCACCCCGGCCGCCAGGGACTGCACCCATTGAGCGCGTCCGATCTCCGCGGTCGTGCCATCGGCTGCCGCGCACACCATCGAGTTGTTCGACATGTTCTGCGCCTTGTACGGGGCCACCCGCACCCCCCGGCGGGCGAAGGCACGGCATACCCCGGTTGTCACGACGCTCTTGCCGGCGTCGGAGGTGGTGCCAGCGACGAGGAGGCCACCCATGGGTCGTCCTCCCGTCCGTCGGCCAGGGCATCCGGAAGCACAGCCAGCCTACTGGAGAGGCCAGATCGGCCCGGCTCGTGCGGCGATTCGTTGCGGTCGCCAGGCTGCTGATAGCCTGAACGACGCCGTCGACCGGCCGCGGATCGAGAGAGCCCAGGTGGACCGACCCTGGCGCACCGCGCAGCAACCCCCGAAGGAGTGTCAGTTCATGCCGTTGGACAGTGCCACCAAACAGCAGATCATCAAGGACTACGCCACCAAGGAGGGTGACACCGGCTCGCCCGAGGTGCAGGTCGCGATGCTGACGCAGCGCATCAAGGACCTCACCGAGCACGTCCGCGAGCATCAGCACGACCACCACAGCCGCCGCGGCCTGCTCCTGCTCGTCGGCCGACGCAAGCGGATGCTGCGCTACCTCGAAGCCACCGACATCGAGCGCTACCGGTCGCTGATCAAACGCCTCGGCCTGCGCCGATGACCACCCCGAAGGCGGTTTCCGCACGACGTGGAAGCCGCCTTCTCACATATCCACGGTCCCGGGGCCACGCCGGTCCCGCCGACCGCGGTATGCCGCCCCCGCTCGCTGTGAGTCTGTCGCGCTCGGCGCGGTGAACGAAACCGCCACCAGCGCACACACAGCGAGCACACGGCATACCCGAAAGACCCGGACACAACGACGATGCTCCGGGGTTTTGAAGAGAGAAAAGGAGGACCCGTGGAGGGTCCAGACACCAAATACGCCGAAGCCGTCATCGACAACGGTCGGTTCGGCACCCGCACTGTCCGGTTCGAGACCGGGCGGCTGGCCAAGCAGGCCGACGGGGCCGTCGTCGCATATCTCGACGACGACACCATGATCATGTCCACCACTGCCGCGGGCCGCACGCCCAAGGACCAGTTCGACTTCTTCCCGCTCACTGTCGATGTCGAAGAGCGGATGTACTCGATCGGCAAGATCCCCGGCTCGTTCTTCCGCCGGGAAGGGCGCCCGACGACCGAGGCGATCCTCACCTGCCGGCTCATCGACCGGCCGCTGCGCCCGACCTTCGTCAAAGGCTTGCGCAACGAGGTGCAGGTCATCATCACGGTCTACGCACTCAACCCCGACCACCAATACGACGTACTCGCCATCAACGCCGCCAGCGCCTCCACTCAGATCTCCGGGCTGCCCTTCAGCGGCCCGATCGGTGGCGTGCGGGTGTCGCGGATCGACGGCGAGTGGGTGGCCTTCCCCAACTTCAGTGATATCGAGCGCTCGACCTTCGACATGGTGGTTGCCGGGCGGATCGTCGGTGACGACGTCGCGATCATGATGGTCGAGGCCGAAGCGACCGACGCCACCTGGGACCTGGTCAAGAACCAGGGCAAGGAGGCCCCGACCGAGCAGGTCGTCGCCGACGGGCTCGAGGCGGCCAAGAAGCACATCCGGGTGCTGTGCGAAGCCCAGGTCCGGCTGGCCGAGCAGGCCGACAAGGAGAAGCTCGAGTTCCCGGTCTTCCTCGACTACGAGGACGACGTGTATGCCGCGGTCGCCGACGTCGCGACCGAGCGGGTTGCCGACGCGCTCACCATCGCCGGCAAGCAGGAGCGCGAGGACAGACTCAACGAGATCAAGTCCGCCGTGCACCTCGAGCTGGTCGGCGACGCGCTGCCGTGGGCCGAGCAGGGCGAGAGCGAGAGCCGGGTCGGGCCGTTCCACGGCCGGCAGAAGGAGGTCTCGGCGGCCTACCGGGCGTTGCAGAAGAAGCTGGTCCGGCAACGGATCCTGCGCGACGGGGTGCGCATCGACGGGCGTGGGCTCAAGGACATCCGGGCGCTGTCGGCCGAGGTCGAGGTGCTGCCCCGGGTGCACGGTTCGGCGATCTTCGAACGCGGCGAGACGCAGATCATGGGGGTCACGACGCTCAACATGCTCAAGATGGAGCAACTGCTCGACACCCTCTCGCCGGTGACCCGCAAGCGCTACATGCACAACTACAACTTCCCGCCGTTCTCCACCGGTGAGACCGGCCGGGTCGGCTCGCCCAAGCGCCGCGAAGTCGGCCACGGGGCGCTCGCCGAGCGGGCGTTGTTGCCCGTGCTGCCGACCCGTGCCGAGTTCCCCTACGCGATCCGGCAGGTGTCCGAGGCGCTGGGTTCCAACGGGTCGACGTCCATGGGTTCGGTATGTGCCTCGACGTTGTCGTTGCTCAACGCTGGTGTGCCGCTGCGGGCTCCGGTGGCCGGCATCGCGATGGGGCTCGTCTCCGACGAGGTCGACGGCGAGACCCGGTATGCCGCGCTCACCGACATCCTCGGTGCCGAGGACGCTTTCGGCGACATGGACTTCAAGGTCGCCGGCACGAAGGAGTTCGTCACCGCGATCCAGCTCGACACCAAGCTCGACGGCATCCCCGCGTCGGTGCTGGCGGGTGCGCTCACTCAGGCCCGTGAAGCTCGGCTGCACATCCTCGACGTGATGGGCGAAGCCATCGACGGCCCCGACGAGATGAGTGAATACGCGCCGCGGATCATCACGGTCACCGTCCCGGTCGACAAGATCGGCGAGGTCATCGGCCCGAAGGGCAAGATGATCAACCAGATCCAAGAAGACACCGGTGCCGACATCACCATCGAGGACGACGGCACCGTCTACATCGGTGCGGTCGACGGCCCGTCGGCCGAGGCGGCTCGGACTGCGATCAATGCGATCGCCAACCCGCAGATGCCCGAGATCGGTGAGCGGTTCATGGGCACTGTCGTCAAGACCACAACCTTCGGGGCGTTCGTCTCGCTGCTGCCCGGCAAGGACGGCCTACTGCACATCTCCGAGGTGCGGAAACTGGTCGGCGGCAAACGGATCGACTCAGTCGACGACGTCGTCAAGGTCGGTCAGAAGATCCAGGTCGAGCTCAAGGAGATCGACCCGCGCGGCAAGCTCTCGCTCGCCGCGGTGCTGGCCGATGACAAAACGGATTGACTACCTGATCCCGCGTCAGAGTCGGGTAGCTGTGGATAACTCCTGCAGGACAACCACGGTTGTGCTTCGGTGAGATCATGCGAATGACGTCACCCGGTCGGGTCAGGACTCGGTTGCGGTGGCCGATGCTGGTGGTGTCGCTCGTTGTGCTCGGATTCGGACTCACCTCCGGGTGCATGGTGATCGACGGAATCGGACGTGACCGATCATCCGATTCGACGACGACGGCGGATGTCGGGGCCGGAGCTCCGACATCCGCCGAGCCGGGTGCCGCTGACCCGTCTGCGCAACCGGACTTCCTGAGCGATCTCATTGATGACTACAACGCGCGTAACATCCGGGCGATCGAGGCATCGAGGCGGTTCGACCCGTCGTTATGGTCGACTGCCGACACAGCCGGCGTACTCGACACTGACCTGTTCGGGACTCGCTACGACGAGTTGGCGGCGAAACTCGGACTCGAGCCCGATAGCGACGATAGCGAGTCGGGGGAGTCTCGCTACGTCGCCGAGCGGCAGTTGACCGCGCCGGGCGAGAGCTACCCGCGGTGGGTGCTCGCCCACCTAGGCACGACGACTGACGAACCGTTGCCGTCTGCGAGTCCGACGACGACGGTGTCGCCGGACTCGCCACTGGACGCGAAGTTTGCCGTGTTCGTCCAGTCCGGTCCCGGAGAACCCTGGCTGATGGCGGTGTCGGGATGGACCTGGATGGCTGAGCTGCCACGTGGTCCCATCGGCGCTGTTGCGGCTGGTGAAGATCTGGAACGGGCCTCTGTCGCAGCTTTGCAGGTACGCAACTGGCTCGGTGGGTCGGACACAGTGACTCTCGATGATCAACTTCTCACGAAGTACCGGAGCAGCATCCTCACGGAGGCTGACGGCAAGGCCCACGGAGAGCTTGGCTGTAGCGCCTACCGCCCTGCGGCGCATGGCGTGCCGGGATCTCCGGCCGCTGATAACGGAGTGTATGCGGCACGGGTCGGCGACACCCTGCTTGTTGCGGCCAGTTACCACTGTATCCGGCGATTCCCCAACGACAAGCTCTCGTGGAACCCTCCTCTCGACCAGCTCATGCGTGGCGAGCAACTGCAGCCGCACCCGTGGGTCATCCATATCCTGTTCACCCGGGCCGACGATGGCAAAGTCCGTCTTGTCGGCCGGGGTGGGGGGATGGTGTTGCCGGAAGGGGTCGACCCGGGTGTTGACCACTCGGAAACGTCCGAGGCGGCGACCAGTCCGCCCGCTGGAGCTTGAGCGAGCGGCCTGCGTGGGTCTCCCGGACCGGGCCTGCCTGCCCAGAGCAGGGATGGTTGCGGTCTACGCCGATCCGGATCGGGATGGCCGTCGGGTTGGTTGCGGATGGCTCGTGCACGACGGCCACGGTTGTGGTTTGGTGAAGTCATGCGAGTGACGTGGCCTGGTGGGTCTCGGTTGCGGTGGCGGGTGCTGGTGGTGCCGCTGGTGTTGCTCGGATTGGGACTCACCTCCGGGTGCCTGGTGATCGACGGAATCGGACGTGACCGATCATCCGATGCGACGACGACGACGAACGTCAGGACCGGAGCTCCGACGTCCGCTGAGCCGGATACCGTCGACCCGACAACGCAACCGGACTTCCTGAGCGACCTGATCGACGACTACAACGCGCGCCACACCCGGGCGAACGAGGCATCGAAGCGGTTCGACCCGTCGTTGTGGTCGACTGCCGACACGGCCGGTGTGCTCGACCGTGACCTGTTCGTCACTCGCTACAACGAATTGGCGGCAGAGCTCGGGGTCGAACTGCTCGGCGGCGACAGTGAGCCGGGGGATTCTCGCTTTATCGCCGAGCGGCAGTTGACTGCGCCGGGCGAGAGCTACCCGCGGTGGGTGCTCGCTCGCCTGAGCACGGCAACTGACGAACCTCTGCCATCTGCGAGTCCGACGACTGCGGCATCGCCGGATTCATTTCCGGACGCGCAGTTCAGCGTGTTCGTCCAGTCCGGTTCGGGAGAGCCCTGGCTGGGGGCGGTGTCGGGACGGACCTGGAAGGCTGAGCTGCCACGTGGTCCAATCGGTGCTGTTGCGGCTGGTGAAGATCTGGAGCGGGCCACCGAAGCAGCTGGGTGGGTACGCGACTGGCTCGGCAAGTCGGAGCAAGTGCCCCTCGAAGATCAACTCGTCACGACGTACCGGAGAAACATCGCCGCAGAGGCGGACGGCACGGTCCATGGAGAACTTGGCTGTAGCGCCTACCGCCCTGCGGTGCATGGTGTGCCGGGAGCTCCGGCCGTTGACAACGGAGTGTATGCGGCACGGGTCGGCGACACCCTGCTTGTGGCGGCTAGTTACCACTGCATCCGGCGATTCCCCTACGACACGCTCTCGTGGAACCCTCCTCTCGACCAACTCATGGGCGGCAAGGAGCTGAAGCCGCACCCGTTGGTTGTCCATATCCTGTTCACCCGAGCCGACGATGGCACGGTCCGCCTTATCGGAGCTGGTGGCGGGAAGGTATTGCCGGATGGGGTCGACTCAGGCGTTGACCATCTGGAAACGTCCGAGGCGGCGACCAATCCGCCCGCTGGAGCCTGAGCGAGCGGCCTGCGCGAGTGTCCCGGACCGGCCTGCCCGTCTACAGCGGGGATGGTTGCGGTCTACGCCGACCCGGATCGGGACGGCAGTTGGGTTGGCGGTGGATGACTCGTGCACGATGGCCACGATTGTGGTTCGGTGAGATCATGCGAGTGACATTGCCTGGTGGGGTTGGGTCTCGATTGCGGTGGCCGATGCTGGTGGTGCCGCTGGTGTTGCTCGGGTTGGTGCTCACCTCCGGATGCCTGGTGATCGACGGAATCGGACGTGACCGATCATCCGATTCGACGACGACGAACGACAGGTCGGCAGCTCCGACGTCCGCCAAGTCAGATGCCGTCGACCCGACAGCGCAACCGGGCTTCCTGAACGACCTGATCGACGACTACAACGCGCGTAACACTCCGGCGATCGAGGCATCGAAGCGGTTCGACCCGTCGTTGTGGCCGACTGCCGACACGGCCGGCGTGCTCGACCGTGACCTGTTCGAGACTCGTTACAACGAGTTGGCGGCGGGACTCGGGCTCGAGCCCCTCGGCGGCGACAGTGGGCCGGGAGAGTTCCGCTTTGTCGCCGAGCGGCAGTTGACTGCGCCGGGCGAGAGCTACCCACGGTGGGTGCTGGCCCACGTGAGCACGACGACTGGCCAACCTCTGCCGTCGGCGAGTCCGACGACTGCGGCGTCGCCGGACTCGCCGCTGGACGCGTATTTTGCTGTGTTCGTCCAGTCGGGTCCGGGAGAACCCTGGCTGATGGCGGTGTCGGGATGGACTTGGATGGCTGAGCTGCCACGTGGTCCCATCGGCACTGTTGCGGCCGGTGAAGACCTGGAACGGGCCTCCGTCGCAGCTCTACAGGTGCGCAACTGGCTTGGCGGGTCGGACAGGGTGACTCTCGATGATCAACTTCTCACGGAGTACCGGAGCAGCATCCTCACGGAGGCAGACGGCACGGCGCACGGAGAGCTTGGCTGTAGCGCCTACCGCCCTGCGGTGCATGGCGTGCCGGGATCTCCGGCCGCTGACAACGGAGTGTATGCGGCACGTGCCGGCGACACCCTGCTTGTTGCGGCCAGCTATCACTGCATCCGGCGATTTCCCGACAACGCGCTCTCGTGGAACCCTCCTCTCGACCAACTCATGGGCGACAAGGAGCTCAAGCCGCACCCGTGGGTCATCCATATCCTGTTCACCCGGGCCGACGATGGCACGGTCCGTCTTATCGGCCGGGGTGGGGGGATGGTGTTGCCGGAAGGGGCCCACTCGGGCGCTGATCAGCCGGGAACCTCCGAGCCGGTGACCAGTCCGCTCGCTGGAATCTAAGCGAGTAGCGCCCTGCGAGCCTTCCGGGCCAGGCTGCTGATGATCGTCCACAGCCGGGACGAACTCTCTGGGCTGCATATCGACTTGGCCCGGACCGGCCTCCGCTTCCTGCTCGAAGCGGTGATGCCCCGGCTGGTTCATGACCTCGCAGCTGCCAGGGCGTGAGGCGTGCGCCGGGCAAGTTCGAACGGCGTACGTGAGCGAGGACTCACTGAGCAGTGTCTGCCTGCCCACAGCAGGGTTGGTTGCTGACGATAAGCTCCGCCCATGGCGAAGATCTCAAAGGTGCTGATCGCGAACCGCGGCGAGATCGCCGTGCGAATCGCCCGTGCATGCAAGGACTCCGGTATCGGCTCGGTGGCGGTCTACGCCGACCCGGATCGGGATGCGCTCCATGTCAAGGTCGCCGACGAGGCATACGCCCTCAATGGCGCGACCCCGGGGGACTCCTACCTTGTGCAGGAGAAGCTGCTGGCGATCGCCGAGCAGTCCGGGGCGGACGCCGTCCACCCCGGCTATGGCTTCCTCGCCGAGAACGCCCACTTTGCCGAGGCGGTCATCAACGCCGGCCTGGTGTGGATCGGTCCCGGCCCCGAGGCGATCGACGGGCTCGGCGACAAGGTCAAAGCCCGGCATATCGCACTCCGAGCCGACGCGCCGCTGGTGCCTGGCACATCCGATCCGGTCGACGGCCCAGACGAGGTGATCGCCTTCGCCGAGGAGCACGGCCTTCCGGTCGCGATTAAGGCCGCCTACGGTGGCGGCGGGCGTGGACTCAAAGTCGCCCGCGAGATGGACGAGATCGCGGAGCTCTACGAATCGGCGGTGCGTGAAGCGGTGACCGCATTCGGTCGGGGCGAGTGCTTCGTCGAGCGCTTCCTCGACCGGCCCCGGCACGTCGAGACCCAGTGCTTGGCTGACGAACACGGCAACGTCGTCGTCGTTTCTACCCGGGACTGTTCGTTGCAGCGCCGTAACCAGAAACTCGTCGAGGAGGCTCCTGCCCCGTTCCTCACCGAGAGTCAGCACCGCGAACTGGTGCGGGCGTCCAAGGCGATCCTCACCGAGGCCGGCTACGTCGGCGCCGGCACTTGTGAGTTCCTCGTCGGTCCGGCCGGTGATATCTCCTTCCTTGAAGTGAACACCCGGCTGCAGGTCGAGCACCCGGTCACCGAAGAGGTCACCGGTGTCGACCTGGTTCGTGAGCAGTTGCGCATCGCGCAGGGTGAAGTACTGGGTTTCGGCGACCCGGTGCCCCACGCCCACTCGATCGAGTTCCGGATCAACGGTGAAGACGCCGGGCGGGGTTTCCTCCCGGCTCCTGGCACCGTGACGGCGATGACCGTTCCGCAGGGCCCTGGCGTGCGGTGGGATGCCGGCATCGTCGAAGGTGACACCGTTGCCGGGGCCTTCGACTCGATGATCGCCAAACTCATCGTGACCGGCCGTGACCGTCAACAAGCGATCGAACGTTCGCGGCGGGCGCTTGCCGAGCTGCACGTCGATGGCATGCCGACGGTTGTGCCTTTCCACCGAGCCGTGGTCGCTGATCCCGCCTTCGCCCCGGAGGATCCTGAAGCTGCTTTCACCGTCCACACCCGGTGGATCGAGACCGAATTCGACAACACCATCGCGCCCTACGACGGTGAGCCGGGCGCGGCAGCCGAGCCGGAGGAACGGCAGAAGGTCCTCGTCGAAGTCGGTGGCAAACGCATCGAGGTCAGCCTGCCGGCCGGATTGAGCTTCGGCGGCGGGGGTGGCGGCGGCGGTGCCCCCACCCGCAAGGCCGCACCGAAGCGTTCATCGGCAAGCAAGGGTGGCGCAGCCGCTTCGGGCGACGCCGTGACTGCACCGATGCAGGGCACCATCGTCAAGATCGCGGTCGAGGAGGGTGAGAACGTCTCCGAAGGCGACGCGATCGTCGTGCTCGAAGCGATGAAGATGGAACAGCCGATCAAAGCGCACAAGTCCGGTATCATCCACGGGCTCACGGCCACGGTCGGTGAGACGGTCACCAGCGGCACGGTGTTGGCGGAGATCAAGGACGAGTAGTTCCGGGGAGACGCAAGCCCCGCGGCGAGCGGGAACTCGCGGCCTCAGCGTCGAGCGCAACGACGCTGTCGTCCGAGAGTCGATGCTGTCGCCAACGATCCGCCCGAGTAGACGTCCGTGACGGCGCACCTGGACAGCGTGCCCTCACTGGTGAGGTGTTCGGCAATGTGTCGGTCAGTCAGACGCTGGTGGGGCGCTTAGCGGTGACGTCACGGTCGATGAGGTTGTCGCTGATCAGGCGGTACCCGAACTCCGGGTCGTCGTGAGAAGGCAGCGGAGAAGACGAGAAACCGGCAACAGGATGGGCAGGGAGCGGGTTCGCCGGATCACCGAGAAGGTGGGGTAGGACATGCAGGCGTGGTCCTAGTGGGCCGGCACCAGCGGCGGCGAGTCGGCCACGTTCTGGCTCTCGGTGCTCACCGATCGCCGGGACCGTGGTGTGTGGCGGGCTGACGGGCCTGCCACACTCGGTCGCAACCGTGTTCCCGACGGCGATCGTGCAGACCTGTGTCATCCACGTGATCCGCGTCAGCTTCCGGTACGGGTCCACGACGTACTGGGAGGCGCTGGTCCCAGACACGCGCGTGATCTCCACCGCCTTCTCGGCCAAGGCCGCCTCGGCCGCCTTCGATGAGCTGGAAGACTGGAAGAGACGTGGGCACGCCCTACCCGGCGATCCCCAAGCTCTGACGCGAAGCACCGGAGGTGTTTGTGCCGTTCCTGGACGACGACGTCGAGATACGAGGGACCGAGAGTCGGACCGCCAATCCACCGGAGCCACCAAGGGCGATCAAGACTCAGCCACACCCGCCCCTCCCGGGCCACCCACCACTTACGCGTCGAGGTTAGGGAGACGGCGACAACTCGGCGGATGTCAGCACGTCCGGCACGGGATGGCATGGCGCACGTAGCGGCGCTGACCGCGTTGTCCGACGCACTCGGCGCATACGACACCCTCACGCAAGCACGCCACCAGGTGATCGTCAACACCATAAGCTCGTCCGTTTGGCGAGGCCGACCAGATGAACATCAGGACTCTCCGATCGGGATCTTTCCGAAGGAACCTCCGGCTGATCCGCTCGGTGCCCTGGATCGCCGCTGCAGCCCGGAATCGGTTGCCACGATGAGAATCGAGATCCAGGCGAGCACGACCATCGCCGACCACCACGGGCCAAGAGGATTCGAGGCGAATACCGCGCTGTCTGAAGAAACCGTAAAAGCGTTCGCAGCCGTGAACGGCAGAAGGTGCGGAATCCAGGCCACCCACCCGTCGGCGCCACTGATAGTCGTGGCCGTTCGGATTGCCGGTTCAACCACCCAGGCCAGCGCCAATGTCGCGACCGAGCTTATGACAGTTGACCGGGAAATCAGGGCTATCAACGCCGTCAGGACGGCCCACGCGACCGTCTTAGCCGCTTGCGCTAGGATGATCGCTATCAATACTCCTAGACCCACGTCGGGACGCTGCGAATTATAGACCGTCACGATGAGCACTAGGGCCAGCAGCCCCCCAAGCAGCGCCGCGACGAACGCGAACGCGACGACGACGGCAACCTTAGCCGCGGCGGCCCACCGTCTGTTGGGCTGGTGCAAGCACGTCAGATCCCAAGCCCCGGGGAAACGGAAATCCGCGCCGACGAACACTGCCGCCGCAATCGAAACGACCATCAACAAAGACTGCGGGCCAGCGACTACGAGCCTAACGACGTCACCCTCTCTGTACGGATCAGTCTGCATAGGGTCGTACGCCAGGTACGCCGCGACGGCGGCCATGGCAATTGCCTGGACGACCAGCCCAGCGCCGACCAGCCACCGTAGCGACCGCTGCGTCAATGCCCGCCTGGCCTCCCACTGCCATGCGGAAGCCATGACGGACGGACGGTGCTCTTCTTGACGGTTCGTCATGATTGCACAATCTCCAAGTATGCGGCTTCGAGCGAGGCAGGGACGGGAATGACCTCGGCGATCTCGACGTCACCCGTTCTCGCAACATCACGTACTGCTGGCTCGCTTATCCCGTCGACCCTAAGCCGGTCACCCAGATCGGGAGTCGCCCGCGCGCCCAAGTCGGTCAAGTATCGGGCAAGCCGGAGCGGTGAGCTGCAGAGGATCAGCAGAGTTGTCCGGGTTGCTTGGGCGGCGATCTGCTGTGGTGGTCCCTGCATCAAGAGCTTTCCCTGCGAGATCATCAAGACGTCGTCCGCGATGACCTCGATCTCGCTGATGAGGTGAGATGAGATGAGAACGCACCCGCCGTCGAAGGCATGTGCCCGCAACGACCGGCCGAGCCATTGCACCGCATGGGGATCCAAACCGTTCGTGGGCTCATCGAGCACAAGGTGCGTAGGACGCGGCAGCAAAGCCGTCGCCAGAGCCAAACGCTGCCGCATACCCAATGAGAGGGCCTTCACGCGCAGGTTGCTCGCCTCGGACAGTCCGACCGTCTCCAGGACCTCGGCTACGCGTCTCCGGCTCGTCCCCGTCGCCGCGGCGGCCGCCCCCAGGTGATCCTTCACCCGCGCACCTGGCCACATTCCCCCAGTGTCCAGGACAGCCCCGACCGATCGCGTAGGGATCGTGAGGTCCAAATACCGAACGCCGTTGAACGTCACGTGCCCCGGCCCGTCATCCAGACCTAGCGCACGGCGCAGCAAGGTCGACTTCCCTGAACCGTTCGGTCCGATCAGGCCCGCCACCGATCCGGATGGGACCGTGAAGCTCACGTCGAACAATGCCCGTCGGCCTCCGTATGTATGGGTCACATTGCACACGTCGATGGTCATCGCGGCTACACCTCCAGTGCCTTCGTGGTGCTGACGACACCCATTCCAAGACGAATCTCGCCACTGACAGTCAGACCCGCCGGCATCGTGTGAGTGACAAGCAGGACCAAGCCGCGTGCACCGAACTCGTTGATCTCGCTGGCCACAATGGCTGAGGACGGCGCGTCTAGAGCCCCGAAGGGTTCGTCGATCAGAGCTACCTCGAACCGTCCTGGCGTGCACAGCAGCCACCACACTTTCGCCGCAGTCCCTGTCGATAGCGCGGCCACTTCATAGTCCAGCCAGTCGTTCAACCCCAGCTGCTCGGCGCGACGCGCGAGGGCCTCCACGGGGGTGCGTGACGCTCGAGCCGCGACCGTCAGGTGATCACGAACAGTCATCGCCGGGAACAGGGCGGGGTGAGCTCGTACTACCCGGCGACGCTCCTTGCCCTCGGCGGTCCGCGGGTCACTGCCGGCGACTTCGACACGTCCGGACGACACCGGCAGGTATCCGCTGCACACGTCCAGCAGAGTCGACTTGCCCACGCCGTTTGCGCCAGTAAGTCGGAACACCCCGAACCGCGGCAACGTCAGCGAGAGGTTGTCGAGGATGCGCGGCCCGGAGCCGTACCCAGCACTAACCCCGACAAGCCTGATCCCCGAATTCCGAACGTGGTCGTAATCCACCATCCACCTCCGATCCCTATACACGCAGTCGCGACAGCCGCGACAATGACACCCAGACCTCCGGCGGCACAGAGCACGTATGCCGCGACACCGGACAGCAAGCTCACGATCGCCGCCGGCAACGACAACCACCTCGTCCCGTCGACACCCTCACGACCGGGGAAACCAACATCAGCGACGAACGTGCTGGCCGCGACGTTCGCCGCGATGACAACCATGCCAATCTCGACATGCCCCACAGCTAGCCATGCGGCGAGACCGCATCCGATGCCGATGATCAACGCAATGGCGACTAGCGGGCAGGCTAGGCCCAGCACCACAGCCCTTGGATGGGCCCCAAGTCCGACCAACGCGTCCCCCTGGCGGCGGAGCGTTGACACCCCGGCGACCCCGACTGTGCTCTCGATCAACGCCAACGCCGAAAGCAGGCAGACCACGAACACAAGCCTCGGGGCGCCGGCCCAATCCGCCAAGATGGGGCCGGTTCCGAGGAACACCGCGCAGATGCCCAGCCATGCCACCAACCATCGTCCCGCCAGCCGTCCGGCGCCGCTGGCAAGAATCTGACGACCACCAGCCAGCGCCACCCACGACCACACCGGGACCGGTCGGACCGGTCGTCTGGTCGTAACCCGGTCCGCGAGCACTACAAGCGCCCAGCGGCGCATTCGGCGAACACCGGCCACCACCAGGACTCCCGTGAGCACTGTTAAAGCGCAACATGTTGCGATGAACCAGCGTTGGACCGACAGATCCCGCACCACCGAAGCAACGCCGGACGGCTGGATGACTTGCGCTCCGACCCTAGAAGCGACGATGACAACCGGCACCATGGACATCAGGGCGAGCAGCGACCCGACGCGACCGAACCGACGCCCAGGCACAGCGGCCATCGCCGCAGCCGCTAACGGGCCAAAACCGACCAGCAGCCACACGATCGTGACCAAGGCCCACGCCGAGGCTGGGACCATGTCGCTGACAGCAAGGAATACTCCGCCACCGGCCGCTGCTGCCACGGCAACCACTCGAATCACCGGGATTACTACCCAATACCAGAACACTGCCTCCACCGGCAGGTCAAGCGCCCGGAAAAACGGAAGCAGAGGGCTATTCGAGATGACGTCGCGACGTCGAGTGAACATCTCCCGCATGACCGAGGACACGGCCACGTATGACAACAAGACCACATACAGCGTGACGACGTCGCGGCCTTGCAGCCGATCTTCCGCCAGGACAGCGTGTGCGACAAACTCGCCGACGCCGATTGTCACGACAAGCAACAGAATCATGGCAAGGCTCACAAGTCTTCGGAAGGTGCGCACTCGCATTTGCCAGCCCAACACGCGAAGCTGGTCGAACGCCGCGAGATCGCGGGCCACGCTCCACCGTGATGGCACCATCTCTCTCACCTGTTCGCCACTCTCCTCACATTGTGGAGCGACGATCGCCGGGCGGCCTGTCCGCGCGGACCATGACCATCCCCGTCAGCACTACTACCTCCAGCGCAGCCGTGATGAACATCAGCGGCCGTGCCACGTGCTCGTTCTGCACGCCGATACTGATCCCCGACGCCATGGTGGCGCCGATGAACACCACGATCGTCGCGATCGACGGGCCACGGGCAGCGAACAACGCCGCACTCACCACGAGCAATAGGAATTCGGTCGCAAGTACCGCAAGCAGCAACGTCCGGTCATCTTGTAGAGATGGGGCCAGCAATACCAATAGGCTGATCAGCGCCGTCATCGCTAGGCACCCAATGATCCCAGCACGTATCGCCAAAGAGCCGGTCATACAAGTACTCCCATCAAAGCGAATGCCACACAGTACGCCAACATGAGCACTTTCTTCCCGAGCGCGAGCTCGACGAACGGTCGCCAGAAGAGAGTCACGGCAATGAAAGCCGCGACAATTGTCCAGACGTAGTACCAGGAGGAACTGCGCCACGAGACCACACCAGCGATCGCAGCCCCGACCGCCGGTGGAAGCGTAGCCAAAGCGGACACCCAGAAGAACAACCCCGTGCGCACCGATCCGAACTGCAGCGAAAGCGACACCAGGTGGCGCTCCAAGACCCGCGCAAGCGACTGGTACAAAAGGTAGAGCCCAAGAGCAATCGCCACGGCTAGCATCACCCCGATGTTCACGACCATCGTGACCAGTTGAGGGTTGTCGACTGAGTCTGCGACGCCCGTGGCTGCCAATCTCGCTGTTGCTAGCTCTTTCAGGCTCGGCACTCGGGCCACCAGCGTGACGGCGAGCACCAGCCACGAGATCCACCAGACCCAACGCGAGGTCGCAAACGCCCGGGCTGCGGGCACTTCAATGACCGAGGCCACGCCTTCAGCACTCATAAACGTCCCCTAATGACAAGTCCTTCGACGATTGCCGCTGCGATAAGCAGCACGACGGACAACCCGCCCGCCCATGCACTCCGTCGCAACTCATTCATGTACGCTTGCCACCGACCGGCGCCTCCCCTGTGCCGCAACAAAGCCACAGATGGCATCAGCCCGGCGGTCGCCGCTGCAAGGAACCCGGCGAATTCGATCGGCGCGTAGGCGAAAATCGAAGCAGCGGCCGCGCTACCGCCGACGGTCGCACTCGCCACCGCAAACGTCGCCCCGATGAAGACACCAAGGAGTAGGCTCCCAAAGATTGTGGAAAACCCGAAAGTCGCCACTCCCGCGAACAGTGAGGCCGCCGTCCGTAGGTTCGTAGTAAAGATCCCCACTATATCGCCGTCGGCAGGATCCGAGGCAGACCATACCGGGTCGATCACACCCCGAAGTGACACGAAGCCGACGGCGGCGCCTATCAGCACCGTGGCCAGCGCGACGGCGAGTGCTGACACCACTGTGGAGCCGCGCCACCACCTCGTCGCGCTGGCCACCAAGGTGCGCTCAGGCAACCGCAGCCGCCTTACCCCACCTTGCAATTGCCCATCGCGCGGTTGCGACGACTACACTGGCGATACCGCCGGAGATAGCGGCCATCACCGCGGCCAGCACCCATCCGCCGACGCTCACCGCATTGACGATTTGGGCCGCGAACGCGCTCGACAACCCAAACATGCCCGCGATGTACATCGAAGAAATCCCGGCGCTGACAAGTCCGAGGAAGCCGAGCGTGACGATGGCGACACGCGTCTTCATTGTGCTCTCATTAGTCATTATAGCTATCCTCCTTTTCCTAAGGCGAGGGGCCAGGTACCCATGACCATGACCCCATCTCAGAGATTGCCAGCCGGAGTATGGGTGAGCAAGGAGATCGCTTGGCACCCTGGTGTCGTGGCACATAGTGGACTCGGTCTGCCCGGCTCGAAGGCCTCGGGTGAATCACCCCGGAGATCTCAGCGGTTTTGATAGTCGGCGCGCCTGACCGACTCGATCACCTGGAGGTAGACCTTGACCTTGGGCTCAGATCAACGGTGGCTCGGGTCCGGGTCAAGGACGACACCGGGATCCTGGGCCGGGCCTCGATTGTCTTCGCGGGGCAGCTCGACCCCCGCGGCCGGTGATCGTCGCGGTCATCGACCAGCTGCGGGCCCAGGGCCAGTCGGTCGAGTCGATCTGCCGTGCGAGACGCTCAGACTCCCAAGTCTTCCAACCGATTTGCTTCCTAAGCCACTATCGACCGAACCAGCCCACGACGACGGCCGCGACCCCGACTCCGAGCAGTCCGACGTTGAGCAGGTGCCAACCGGAGTCGACCGCAGTCGTGGCACCGGGAGCTGCCCCAGCACTCGTCCCACGGCCCTCGTTGGTCATATCCGGAGCACGGGTGGCCCGCGTCACGCCGGTGCCAGCGACGCGGGCCCGCCAGTCGGCTTGGGCCTGGTCGATAATCGCCGCACCCCGCTGAGCCGTCATCGGTCCGGTTCCTGAACGGGCGTGGTCTGCTTGTTGACCGGCCGACGCCCGAGGCGTGCCCATAGTGCCGCCGTCCCGTAGCCGGATCCGGTCGACCTTGGCCGCCAGCGCCCACGCCGCGAACACTCGGCCCTCGGCATACACCTCGAGGCTCCACCGCCACCCCGTTGCTTCAACGGCCGGCCAAGGCACCCATGCCCAGCGCAGCGGGTTGGCCAGGAACACGCCCCCACTATCCACCCGCACCGCCGGATGGATGAGCACAAGATGGCACGACACCGCCCCGAGCACCGCCACGCCCCCGAGCCAGGAGTGTCGCGGCCATGCGGTCACCGCCACAAAGACCAACGCCGCCGCACCGACGACTCCCATCGTCACCGAGCCACCGTTACGGAGCACCTGCGCAGGCATCCCCGGCAACGCCGAGCCACCTGAGCCCCGCGGGCCCCTTGAGCCGCTCGACCTCTTCATGGCCGGACATCCTCGCAGACCCTGGGTTCCTCCCGTACGATCGGCACTCTGGAAGTCAAAGCGGGTCCGCGTCATGGAGTCCGCTGCCCCAGCATCGGCTACAGGACGAGCGACAGACCTGCCGAGAGGGTGGAAGGGTGAGTCGGCTGGTAGTTTCGACTCATCGGCCACGGCAATGTGACAGGGGTTCGACTATTGTGCGGTTTCGCGATCCGGCGGCATCCCGTGGCTGACCGCCCATGACTGGCTTCGGCCCGCCACCGGGCGCACCCACGCCCCAGCAGCGCAGCCGCCGAGCGTCCTATTTGCCGCCCGGCGGACTGCGGCCTCGCGCCAGCATCCTGCCACCCGCCGGCCAGCGTATGGCGTTGGCCACTTCGGCCCGCCCGGGAATCATCCTGTTGCGCCCCTTAGGACTGGCCGACCTGCTCGACGGAGCCGTCAAACACGTCCGCCGCAATGCCGGGCCGGTTCTGGGTTGGGCTGCGGTCGTGAACTGTGTCGCTGCTCTGCCCGTCATCCTGGTCGGACTGGTCATCGGCGGCAGCCGGAGCGTTTTCGGGGGTCTGCTCGGTGCCGACTGGGCCGTCTTTCTGCTTGCCGTAGCCAGCACCGGTTCCGCTGTGCTCTTGCTCACCGGAGTGCTGTCGCCCCCCGTGGGCGAAGCAGCGCTCGGTCGCCGGAGCGATTTCGTCACGATCTGGCGGGAGTTGCGTCCTCGACTGTGGCGGTTGCTCGTCGGCGAGTCGCTCGTCGTTGCCGCCGCCATGCTGCCTTGGCTGTTGCTTGTCGTCATCGTGACCCTGCTGATCAACACTGATGGCTTCGCAGTACTCGCCGTGGTCTTGATCGGCATTCTGCTAGCCCTGGCGAGCAACGCCTGGGTCCTGCCTCGGCTGGTCTTCGTGGCTCCAGCCATCATGCTTGAACGCAGGGGAGTGGGTGAAGCCTGGAACAGATCCTGGCAGCTGAGCCGTCGACACTACTGGTCCATCGTCGGCACCTTCCTCACGTGTGGCGTCATCGTGCTGTTCACCGCGTGGATCTTCTTGCTGGCTCAGCTGGGCCTCTACTGGGTTACCTTGAGCGCGCTCGAGCTCCCGTACTACCTTGGCGAACTGGCCGGGCTGCTGACCACGGCCCTCGCGTTTCTCGGCACAGCTACGATCTACGCCCCGTTCCTCGCCTCGACGACGGTCCTGCAGTACGTCGACGCCCGGATGCGTAGCGAGGGTTTCGACGTCGTACTCCTGCGAGCGGCGGCGACACCCCGCGACGCGCGGACACCCAACGCGCCGGGGCCGGTATCGTTCACCGGCGGAGACGGGCCGGGATGACCGAGCATCCGTTGGCGCAGTTGTTTCCCACTGACCTGGATCCCGACACCGACCAAGCCCGTCGCTGGCTCGTCGACGAACTGGCCAATCCCGAATACCAGGATCGTCGATCTGTGTTGCAACGGTTCATCGATTGGCTGTTCCAGCGGTTCGACCCGGCCCCGAACGAGGGAATCGTCGGCATCGACGTGTCGCCCTCAGTGACGATTGGCGCGCTCGCGCTCGTGTTCGTGGGCTTGGCGCTGTTGCTCCTGCGGGTGCGGCGCGAAACCCACCCAGAGGAAACCGAGTCCCGGGCTGTTCTCGGTGACCTCACCTTGACGTGCGAGCAGTTCCGAAGCCGCGGGCTGGCCGCGCTCAAGGACGGTCGATGGGGCGACGCCGTCATCGAGTTCACCCGCGCCCTAGCCCGCGACGCCGCCGATCGCACTCTGCTCGCTGAAGCCCCGTCGCTCACGGCGCACGAGATCGGCGCTCAGCTCTCGCCGGTGTTTCCCGAGCACGCAGCAGCTGTTGCGCGCGCCATGGACTTGTTCGACGCGGTCCGGTACGGCCGGTATGCCGCCACCCAGCTCGATGCCTTTCACGTGCGCGATCTCGCGGAGACGTTGCGCACGGCCAGACCGGTACTCAAGGCTGTGGGCACTGGCAGCACCGAGCATTGGGGGGTGCCTCAGTGACCCGGACCGTGAAGACCTGGCTACGTTGGGTCGCGATCCCCGCACTCGTTCTTTTGGTCGGAGCACTGCTCGTGTGGAGTAAGCCGTCTGGCGACAGCGATGAGCCGTTGCACCCGGGGAATCCCGGCTTCAAGGGTGCTCGAGCCGTGGCCCGAGTGCTCGCGGACCATGGCGTCGAGGTGATTGTCGCCGAGGGTGCGAATGCTCTCGCCCGCGCGGGCGTCGATGACCAGACGACTGTCGTCGTGTCGTATTCAGCCGATCTGCGGGAAGCGACTGCGCTCGATCTGCGGGAGCAGGCGAGCGTCGCCGAGCGCCTCGTGCTCATCGACCCGGAACGCCGGGTGGTCCGCGCTCTCCTGCCGCAGGTGGCCCAACGAACGGTGCCGCGGATCGATGTCGTCAGTGGCTGCGACACCGGCGACACCCGATCGAGCGAACGGCTCGGGCGAACCGTCAGCGAGTATCGGGACGGATCTGCGCGTGACGCGTGTTTCGTGACCGATGACTATGCCGTCTACCTGAGCACGTCGGCCTCCCGCTTGCGCGATGTCGTGCTGATCGGCAGCACCGACACGATCGCCAACGATCGGATCACCGAAGCCGACAATGCCGCCCTCGCAGTGCGGGCGTTGGGTCACTCCCCGCGACTGGTCTGGTACGTGCCCGATCTCCGGGACGTGCCACCGAATGAAGCAGCCCGCGACGACACTCTCTATCCGACGTGGTGGGCTGCCTTCGTGCTGCTTGTCTTCCTGTGCGTTGCCGCGGTCATGTGGTGGCGCGGCCGGCGTTTCGGGCGATTGGTCACCGAGCCATTGCCGGTCGTGATCCGGGCTATCGAAACGACGGAGAGCCGCGGCAGGATGTACCACCGAGCCCAAGACGCTTCATGGGCTTCCACGGCGTTGCGCGAGGCCACCAGGCGTCGGATCAGCAGCTATCTGGGGATCCCGGTAACACGTGATGCGGGCTCGTTGGCCGATGCCGTCGCGGGCACCAGCGGCTGGCCCCGCGAGACCGTGCAATACCTGTTACACGGTCCACCCGCCACAACCGACGCCGAGCTGCTCAAACTGGCCGCCGACCTGACGGCCCTGGAGAAGGAGATCCATCACCGATGACCGAGATCGTCCCGGGATCACCCCCCGAGCACACCCCCGGCGCCGATGTGAGTCCGGACTCAGCCAGCGCGCGCGCCCGATCAGCACTGCTGGCTGTCCGCAGCGAAGTCGGCAAAGCGGTGGTCGGCCAAGACGCTGCCGTATCCGGGATTATCATCTGTCTGCTGGCGCGAGGGCACATCCTGCTCGAAGGCGTCCCCGGTGTAGCCAAGACCTTGCTGGTGCGTTCGGTGGCTCAGGCGCTGTCGATCGAGACCAAACGTGTGCAGTTCACTCCCGATCTAATGCCCGGTGACATCACCGGATCGCTCATTTACGACAACCGCACCTCCGAGTTCACCTTCCGCGAGGGACCGGTGTTCACCAACCTGATGCTCGCCGACGAGATCAACCGGACACCACCGAAGACCCAGGCAGCGCTCCTGGAGGCCATGGAGGAACGGCAAGTCTCGGTCGAAGGCCATCCCCGTAGGTTGCCCGACCCGTTCCTGGTCGCCGCTACCCAGAACCCGGTCGAATACGAAGGCACCTACCCCCTTCCGGAAGCACAGCTCGACCGGTTCCTCCTCAAGGTCGTCTTGCCCCTGCCTCCGCGCGGGGACGAGATCGAGATCGTGCAGCGGCATGCCACCGGCTTCGATCCCCGCGATCTTGATGCAGCCGGGATTCGGGCTGTCGCCACGCCTGCCGACCTGGCCGCCGGCGCCGAGGCAGTCAGTGGCGTCCGGGTAAGCCCGGAGATCGCGGCGTACATCGTGGATATTGCGCGGGCCACCCGGGACAGTCCGTCCCTGGCACTGGGTGTCTCCCCGCGTGGGGCTACCGCGATGCTGGCCACCGCCCGGGCTTGGGCCTGGATGAGTGGCCGGGACTTCGTCACCCCTGACGACGTCAAGGCCCTCGCGCGGGCCACCCTTGCCCACCGGCTCAGCTTGCGCGCGGAGGCCGAACTCGAAGGCGTCGGAGTCGACTCGGTGCTTGCTACCGCGATCGCGTCGGTGCCGGTGCCACGCTGATGGCTGTCACCGGGCGGCTCCCGCTGCTCATGACGCTGGGTGTCTTCGCCGTCGCGATTTCCCCCACCCGGCGCACCGTAGTCTTGTGGGCGCTGCTGTGTGTGGTTCTCGCGATTCTCGATGCGCTGCTGGCCCCGTCGCCGGGAAAACTCGTCATCGAACGAGAAGAGACTCCTCCGGTGCGTCTCGGGGAGCCGACAGCTAGTCGGCTCTTGGTCGCCAATCCGACCCGCCGCTCGATCCGGGGGCACCTGCGCGATGCCTGGCAACCGTCAGCTGGGTCAGGTGCCGTGCGGCATACTCTGCGGCTGCCGCCGGGAGAGCGCCGTCGGTTTACCACCCAACTGCGGCCGACCCGGCGTGGTGACCGGCTCGCCGACCGGGTGACCATTCGATCGATCGGCCCGCTCCGCTTGGCTGCGCGACAGCGGTCCATCGAGGTGCCCGGCGTCGTTCGCGCGCTTCCTCCGTTCGACTCTCGCCGGCACTTGCCCTCCCGGCTGGCCTCGCTGCGGCAGCTCGACGGCCGGTCGGCGGTTCGTATCCGTGGGCAGGGCACCGAATTTGATTCCCTCCGTGACTACGTCGAGGGCGACGACGTCCGCTCGATCGACTGGCGGGCGACTGCGCGCCGCGGCAATGTCGTCGTACGCACGTGGCAGCCCGAGCGGGACCGTCGGGTCATTCTGCTGCTGGACACCTCACGCACCAGCGCCGGCCGGGTCGGCGACCAGCCCCGTCTCGACGCGGCGATGGACGCTGCCCTACTGCTGGCCGCACTCGCCTCACGAGCAGGCGACCGGGTCGACTTCCTCGCCGGCGACCGCTGGATCCGGGCTCGGGTGTCGGCTGCGGCCAATCGCACCACGCTGCTCAACGACCTCGTCCAGACGATGGCGCCGCTGGAGCCGGCCCTGTTGGAGGCGTCTTGGCCGACGCTGGCCAGCGCGATCAGTGACACTTCGCGCCGACGATCCTTGGTGGTCCTGCTCACCCCGCTGGAACCAGCCGCCATCCACGAGTCGATGCTGCCCACGCTCGCCACGCTCACGGCTCACCACCGGGTGGTCCTGGCATCGGTGAGCGATCCGGCATTGTCCGTGATGTCGACCGCCCGCGGAACCGTTCGAGAGGTGTATGCCGCGGCTGCAGCCGAACGCACCCTGGTGTTGCGCGAGCGCACGGCCGCAGTGCTGCGCCGACTCGGGATCGACGTGCTTGACTCACCCCCCGACGGGCTGCCACCCAAACTGGCCGACCACTACCTCATGCTCAAAGCGAAGGGTCTGCTTTAGCTATCGTGCCCGGCTCTCACCCGGCCACCGGAGCGGCGTCGCCCTGATCGACCGCGTCGACGTCTCCTGTGGCGCCGGCGCGGGCGGCTTGGCGGCCGACGATGAAGACGTAGGCGAAGAAGAGCAGCTCGGCCCAAATACCGATGCCGATCCGTACCCAGGTCGGCAGGGGCGACGGGGTCACGAATCCTTCGATGACGCCGGTGACGAAGAGGACGACAATCAATCCGAGCGCCACCGACATAGCGGCCCGGGCCTCGTGGGCCACAGCCGTCAGGCGGCTGCGTGGCCCCGGTTCGACCCAGGACCAGAAGACTCGCAATCCGACCCCAGCGGCGACGAAGACCGCGGTGAGTTCGAGCATCCCATGCGGGAGGATCAGCCCGAAGAAGAGGTCGGCTCGGTCATAGCGCCACATGAGGGCGCCGATGATCGCGATGTTCAGCAAGTTGTCCCACAGCAACCACACGACCGGGAGGCCGAACACGCCCAGAGCAATACACATGGCGGCGATGAATGCGTTGTTCGTCCACACGCGGAAAGCGAACGATCCGGCGGCATACTCGGAGTAGTAGTTCTCGAAGTCGTGAGTGACCAGTTCTTGGATTTCTTCGGGGGAGGCCAGCGTCGACTCCAAGTTGGGGTTGACGTAGAAGTACCAGCCGACGAGGAAGGACACTGCCACGAAGGTGACCATTGTGACCAGCCACCAGCGGCGGGTCCGATAGAGGGCGGCCGGGAAGGTCGTCATGAAGAACCGGATGAAGTCCTGCCACGACGAGGCCCGCGAGCCGCCTGCGCACGATCTGGCCCGGGCCAGGAGCGAAGACAGGTGTGCCACGACGCTCGGGTCGGGGCAGGTCGAGCGGATCTCCGAGAGATGGGTAGCTGTGCGCTGGTAGAGCTCGAGCAGCTCGTCGGCCTCGGTGCCTCTGAGCTTGCTGCCCCGCTTGACCAAGTCCTCAAGGCGAGCCCACTCGTGGGCATGTGCGGCAACGTAGGCATCCAGGTCCACTACGCCACTGTACGTGCCCCAGCAACTGACCCGATATCCTTGGTGCCTTGAGCGAGCTCACCACCGCCACACTCGGAGTCGGCGAGGACGATCTGGTCACCGGCGAGGCCGTGGCCCTTAACCTGCCCCCGGCCTCGTTAGGCCTGCGCGTGCTGAGCGCGCTGATCGACTTCGCCATCGTCGGCGCGGCCAACTACTTACTCTTCAACTTCGTCATGCTCGCGTCCACCCAATTCGACAACGCGCTCACTCAAGGGCTGGCCATCATCGGGATGGTCGGAGCGTGTATCGGCTACCCGGTGGCTATGGAGACCCTCACCAAGGGGCGTACCGTCGGCAAGTTGGCACTCGGGCTGCGCACCGTTCGGGACGACGCCGGACCGATCACCTTCCGGCATGCCTTGACCCGCGGGCTCATGGGCTTCATCGAGCTCTATTCGTTCTGGGGAATACCGGCCCTCATCGCAGCTGCCATCAACTCTCGGAGCAAGCGAATCGGCGACGTGGCAGCCGGCACCTACGTGGTCCGCGAACGGGTCACTATCCAACTCCCCCCGCCCGTGCCGATGCCTGCACACCTAGCACGGTGGGCCGTGTCAGCCGACATCGCCCGGTTGCCTGACCATCTGGCCATGCAAGTGCGCACCTTCTTACCCTCTGCGTTCACGATGACTCCCCACGTGCGCGCGGCCATGGGGCAGGAACTGCTCGAGGAAGTGATGCTCTACGTGTCGCCACCGCCGCCTCCCGGGAACCACCCCGAGTACATCCTGGCGGCAGTCGTCGCCGACCGCCGCCGCCGTGACCTCGAGCGCTTGCACCGTGACGCTGTGTTGCGAGAGCGCTTGATCCCCGGCGACTTAGCCGACCGACCTAGCGGCTCTGTGCCTCCAACGCCACCAGTGGGGTACGCGTCACCAGTGCCGCCCGTGCCGCCCGGGTGGCCCGTGCTACCCGGGTCGCCAACGGTGCCGACGGCAGCTCCGAATCACCCTGTTTCGGGGTATCAGCCGGTCCCTGTCGACAGCACGCGATCAGGGCCGCCGCCACCTCCCTGGGGCGGTGGCAATCACTGGTGAGCACGGTCACACCTATGCGCCCGATGACTGTGGCCGCCGCTCAACTGGTCGCCGGCCCAGACCCACACGCCAACCTCACCCAAGTGCGACGCCTCACAGCAGCGGCCGCTGACGCAGGCGCGCAGCTGGTGGCTTTTCCTGAGGCGACGATGGCCTGTTTCGGCAGTCGGTTGAGCGAAATAGCCGAACCGCTCAACGGGCCGTTCGCCGATGGCTTGCGAGATGCCGCCCACGAGCACGGCATCGTCATCGTGGCCGGGATGTTCGAGCCAGCCCAAGACGGGCGGGTCCACAACACCGTGCTCGCGGTGGGCCCGGCCATCGTCGATCCCGGCGGCCAACCAGCAGGCGAAGCGGCCTACCGCAAGATCCACCTCTTCGATGCCTTCGGCGCCCAGGAATCGGCCACTGTGTGCCCCGGATCCGAGCTAGTCACTCTGCAACTCGCGATAGCTGGGAGTGAGCCGGCGGCCGTGGGGCTGGCGACGTGCTTCGACGTGCGTTTCGCCGACCAGTTCAGTGCGCTCGGCCGAGCCGGAGCCGAGCTCATCGTCATGCCGGCCAGTTGGGGCGACGGCCCCGGCAAGGCAGCGCAGTGGGATCTGCTGACCCGGGCCCGGGCGGTGGACGCTCAAGCCTGGCTACTGGCTGCCGGGCAAGCCTGGGTAGCCGGACAGGGCGCCACCCCCCTCGGCATCGGCCGCAGCGTCACCGTCGATCCGATGGGCCAGGTGCGTGCTCAACTCGGCCACGAGCCGGGCTTGCTCGTCACCACGATCGATCTGGCCACTGTCGCCGACACTCGAGCACGGATCCCGATCCTTTAGCGCGGCGCCCGGTTCGGGGCACCCCGAGACATCCGGCGGGCTGGGGCTCTCGGTCAGCATCGTCGGTGTCCCGTCTGCGGTGGCCGGGCTCGTTCGGATTCGACCCGTTTGAACTG
Organism: Actinomycetales bacterium; assembly: GCA_002748155.1. Lineage (GTDB taxonomy): Bacteria > Actinomycetota > Actinomycetes > Actinomycetales > Dermatophilaceae > Phosphoribacter. Next base: position 54,957 of record PDRO01000015.1, read on the forward strand.
GACGGTCTTGATGCCGTGACGGTTGGTGTCGATCTGGTGGGTGTGAGTGGGGTCGTGGATCCGGTGGTGGTGGAACCCGCATAGCGGGACTGCTTTGCCGATATTGGTGTGACCGCCGGTGGATTCTCAATGATGTTGTCAAGCCACTCGGGGCTCGGGTTTGGTTGGGGTGAAGACGCGGTTGTCGCGTAGGAGGGCCCACAGGACGTCG
>PDRO01000004.1 GCA_002748155.1 Actinomycetales bacterium
TCGACTGCTGGCAGCAGGGCGGGGGGCGCGAGAAGCTGAGCGTGCTCATCGACAACGCTTTCGAGACTCTGCGGCATCTCGACCAGGCTCACTGAGGGGGATCGGGGACGAGGCGTCCAGCCGGTAGGTTGCTTTAGTGGCCAGTCTCGCCGAGCTCATCCAGGAGCACTCGGAGCTGTCCCCGGCCGACGAGGAGTGGCTGCGTCTGCTGGTCTCGGACTGGCAACTGCTCTCCGACCTGTCCTTCGCCGACCTCGTGCTGTGGGTGCGGGCCTCGCCGGTGCAGTGGTATGCCGTGGCGCACATGCGGCCCACGACGGGCCAGACGGTCTACTTCCGTGACCAGGTCGGTCGACGCGCCTCGCGAAGCCGGGCCAAGCTGCTCGAGACCGCCTACTCGGAGCGGCGGATCGTGCGGGAACGGGACAGCGAGTGGGGCGAAGACGCCCCGGTGCGTGAGGAGACCATCCCGATCGCGCGAGCCGGACGGCCCATCGCCGCCTTGACCCGGCATACCAATCTGTCGATGATGCGCACGCCGAGCCGGCTGGAGTTGACCTACCTGGCAACGGCTGACGCCCTGTCGCGGATGATCGCCTCCGGCGAGTTCCCCCACGCCGGTGCCCCCAGCGGGCTGCGGCGCGGCGCTCCGCGAGTCGGCGACGGCGTCGTGCGCCTGGATATCGACGGAGTCATCACCTACGCCAGCCCGAATGCACTGTCGGCATTGCACCGGCTCGGGTTTGTCGGCGACGTATTGGGCACGTCACTGGCCCAGGTCGTGACCGGCGTGTTGCACGATCCATCACCGGTCGACGAGGGGATGCCGTTGGTGCTCACCGGCCGTCAACCGTGGCGCACCGAGGTCACCAACGCCGACCAGGTGCTCTCGATGCGGGCGATTCCGCTGTCGGATAGCGGACAGCGTTTCGGGGCTCTGGTGTTGGTCCGGGACATCAGCGAGCTACGTCGGCGCGAGCAGGAGTTGATGACCAAGGACGCGACGATCCGCGAGATCCATCACCGGGTCAAGAACAATCTGCAGTCCGTTGCGGCGTTGCTGCGGCTGCAAGGCCGGCGGTTGCCGGACGAGGGCGCCAGATCAGCCCTGCTGGAGGCCGAGCGCCGGGTCGCCACCATCGCTCTCGTCCACGACACCCTCAGCCATGGTCTGGACGAGACCGTCGACTTCGACCGGGTCGCCGATCTCGCGATGCGGGCGGTGGTCGAGGTGGCGCCTCACGACGGTGACGTGATCGTCAAACGCACCGGTTCGTTCGGTCAGGTGCGCGCTCAGGATGCGACGGCGCTGGCGATGGTGATCAGTGAGCTGGTCCAGAATGCTGTCGAGCACGGGCTCCAGGACACGGGCGGCATGGTCGGTTCCGTGCGAATCGACGTGCGTCGCAAGACCGGCCTCGAGGGACCGGACAAGTTGACGGTCACGGTGACCGATAATGGGGTGGGTCTGCCCGAAGGGCGCGTGCCGGCAGGTGCCGGTCTGGGTGCCCAGATCGTGCATTCGCTGCTGGCCACCGTCGGGGGGCAGATCTCCTGGACCGATGCCCGGCCGCGAGGCACCAAGGCTCGCTTCACGGCGTCGTTGCAGCCCCCATCAGCCGACCGGGCGGAACGCTGAGCTTATCCCGCTCGTCGCGCCCGGGCGTTCCGCCGTTTCAGTGCGCGCCGCTCGTCCTCGGAGAGCCCACCCCACACTCCGGCGTCCTGTCCGGAGTCCAGCGCCCACCTCAGACACGTGTCGGTGACCTTGCAGCGGCGGCAAACAGTCTTGGCTTCCTCGATCTGAAGGATCGCCGGGCCGGTGTTCCCAATCGGGAAGAACAACTCCGGGTCTTCGTCGAGGCAGGCAGCGCGGTCGCGCCAGTCCATGAGGATCGTGCTCCTTGCTCAGGTCGTTGGTCCTTGGTCACAGCCGGGGAGTCTCGTCCTAGGCTCGATTCCGTCCGACCCGCAGTTAACGGACAGATCGAGCCTCAGCGGCCCCTCACGATATGTGTTCGGTCGGCTGCAACGCTGGGAGGCCAACCGCAGTATTTTAGTCGTATCACCACTCGGTCGAAGAACGGGACTCTGGTCTCGTCTATTCCCCCGCTGTTCCGGGGCTTTCGCCCGGCTGGCTTTCGCCCGGCTGGCTGAGGGCCTGTCGGGTTGCCTACTGCCCAGTAACGCCGTGGTTCTTGCGGTTGTTCCCGGATGGGACACATGGAGAAGGCGGGTATGCCGGGTGCTCGGTTCGGGGCTATCGGGCCGGGAGCTGCTGTCTCCCGGGTGGGGCGACAGATGCCAGGCCAAGACGGACCGGGAGGGAACGGCAGGGTGGCGCGTGCGGGTCGCTAGGCTGACCGTTCATGAAGCAACCCGTGACCAAGGACCCGGCTCGGCGACTGGCCGCAGCCGTCTGTGCGGTCGAGACGATCGCGCTGGTCGGCCTGGGGGTCTTCTACCTGCTGCAGCTGTCCAACGCTGCGGATCAGGCCCGGGTGGCCACCGAGGCAGTGCTCATCCTGCTCACCGCAGCCGGGCTGGGTCTGCTGACCCGACTCTGGCTGGCTGATTCGGAATGGTCGGGAACGCCCACTGTCGTGTGGCACCTGCTCCTGATCCCGGTGCTCGTCGCCTTGGCACAGTCCGGGCAGGTGCTTATTGCTGTCGCTCTCGCGGCGGCTGTGGTGCTGGCCGTCGGTGCCGTGATCGCTCAGGGCCGGGTCACCTCGGCAGGTGATGATGGACCAACCGATGCCGCGCCGGATGGGGACGGTCCTGCGACGACCGAACCGGATCCGGCCGGGTCGGGTCAGTCGCGCTGAGACTCAGCGCGACTGGTGCCGATTGGTGTGGTCGCGCAGTGCGGCAGGCTGCGTGCGGGTCTGCCCGGGCCAGCTCAGGTCTGCTCCGGTGGCCGCTGCAGCACCTCCGCGATCCGGGTGGATGCCTCGGTGATGATCTCGCCGATGGCCAGCGCCTGGGCGGATGTGATGCCGTGTCGCCGCCACGCTGCGGAAGCCTGTTCGCGGAGCTCGTCGACGACTGCATCGAGATCGCTGTGTCCACTGCCAGGCGGGTTTGCATTCCGGCCGCGGTCCGCGGACGAAGCGGTGCGCTCGTGCCTTACGGGTCCAGTCTTTCGGGTGTTTCGGGCTTGTGCCCGGGCTGCGGATGCAGCGGCCTTGAGTTCGGCCCGCAAGTCGGCTGAACGATCCCGCACACTGGCCCGTACGTCGTCGGCCAATCGGCGGACCGACTGATCCAGCTCGATCTGGAGTTGCTCGATCTCGGCACGTCTCGAGTCCACCTCGGATCGACCCGCATCGGTGATCCGGTATGTGGCTTTGCGGCCTTCGTCCACTCGCTCGAGCAGGCCCTCTTCCTCGAGCTTGGCAAGCCGGGGATACACCGTGCCGGCGCTCGGCGAGTAGAGGCCGGCGAACCGGGACTCGAGCTGCTGAATGAGTTCGTAACCGTGGCGGGGACCGTCCGCCAGCAACGCCAGCAGGTAGAGGCGCAGCTGGCCGTGCGCGAAGACCGAGCTCATGCCTGGTCCTGCTGGCCGTCGGCGCCTGGCCCGGGGTCGACGGCGTCCTGAGGGGTGCCCGTTGACCTGGGCAGATCCTCAGGCCGGGCGTCTTGGGGTGTTTCCGCACTGTCGGGCTGTTCCGTCGGGGAGTCGGCTCGGAGCACGACGAGGCTCCCGGATACCGAACGTGCGTCCAGCGCCAGGGACTCGTCGCCGGCGCGGGCCTGCCGAGGAGTCTTGGGCCCCGCGTTGTCGGGCGCGTCCACGCTGGTCCCGTCGACGACGACTTGGCCACTGAGCACATGAGCGGTCACGGCATACCCGGTCAGTGGGGCCCGCACCGTGACGTCGCCGGACACCGACGACGAGCGCACCCGCACCCGCGAGTCGGTGAGGTCGAGTGCGACGTCACCGGTAACCGTGTTGATCCGCGCGCGGTCGAGTGAGCTGCCGTGCACGGTGACGTCACCGGAGACGCTGTTGAGTCGCAACGCCCCGCCGATGCCCACGCATTCGGCAGCACCGCTGACCGTGTTGAGCGATAGCTTGGGTCGCACGTCGTTGACGGTCAACTCACCGGAGACCGTGTTCACCGATAGTCCCTGTGTCAATCCGGATGCGACGACCGAGGCGCATAGCGTGTTCACGTGCGCCTTCGCTTGGGCAGGGATGGCGACACTGACCACAGCGGTGGGCACGGTCCCGGATCCGGCGCGACGGCGCAGCATGTCGATGATCGTGCTGCCGGTAGCGTCGTCGAGTTTGCCGTGCATGACCCTCAGGGTGGAGCCGTTGCGGGTGACCTCCAGGGGCAGGCCGTGCACCGAGCTCACCTCGATCCGGGCGCCCTGCCGATCCGACGAAGACCCGTTCGTGGAGTCTGGGTTGGCTGTGTGCGATACGAGGTCGACATGACCACCCACGATGGCGACGACGATCTTCGTGATCCGCTCATGGTCGCCGTCGACGTCGATGACCTGCGGCTCGTCGATGTGCCATTGCTCTGCCACGTGATCCTCCCAGCGATCGGACATTCGCGCTATATCGTGTCGAGACACGTTATATCGTGTTTGGCCCGATGGCAAGTAGACCCATTCGGGCACCGACTCATCCGGCGCGGGTGTGTTCAGCGCGGCTGACCGGCGGACCCGGGCCAGCGGGAGTAGCCTCACGGTGGGTGTTCCACTGACCGATGACAGCACTCGCAGCACGTGCAGCACTGATAGCACTGACGGCATTGACAACACTGGAGAGCAGGAGCGAGCGTGGTTGAGGGATCGGCATATCCGCACGAGCCGGCCACCGAATTCGCGCCGAGCGCGACGTTCACGATCACCGACGGGCATCGTGATGCCGGGGTGTGTTTTCTCGGTGACGGGCTGACCGCCGGCTACGGCGACCCGAAGGCGTTGGGCTGGGTCAGTCGGGTCATCAGCCGCACCCACGACCCCGATCTCGACCTCACGGCATACAACCTCGGTATCCGGGGGCAGGACTCGGGTGACGTCGCGGCGCGCTGGTCCGCCGAGTGTATGCCGCGATGGGCCGACCGCCCCGAGCGACGTCTCGTGTTGTCGGTGGGACACGAAGACCTGCGCGGTGGGCTCACGACGGCCCGGTCCAGGCTCAACCTGGCCAACATCCTCGATGAAGCCGGGTCCAAGGGCATTGCTGCGTTCGTCGTCGGCCTACCACCCACCCTCGACGACGACTTCAACACCCGGATCGAAGCCCTGGCCCAAGCTCAGGCCGACGTGTGTGCTCGGCGGGCCGTGCCCTACGTCGACTGCTACTACCCCCTGGTCGGGCACGACCAGTGGCGCAGCGAACTGGCCGCTGGTGACGGCACCCACCCCGGCCAGGCCGGCTACGGATTGCTGGCGTGGTTGGTGCTGCACAGCGGGTGGGCGTCCTGGATGCGCCTGTCGTCCTGACGGATTCAACACCATGGCGATTCCTGAATTCATTCGTGACCTACGAGAGCACATCGGGACGGCCGAGCTCTGGCTCTCAAGCATCACCGCGGTTGTCGTGCGGCGCCTCGACGAGCGTGATGTCGTGCTGCTGGTCCGACGTGCCGATAATGGTGCCTGGTCGCCGGTCACCGGGATCATCGATCCCGGTGAGGATCCGGCGACCACGGCAGTCCGCGAGTGCGCCGAAGAAGCCGGCGTCGACATCGAGGTCAACCGGTTGTGTTGGGTCAGTGCCACCGGCCTGGTCGTGCACGTCAACGGCGACCGGGTTCGCTACTTGGACCACACGATGCACTGCCGTTGGGTCGCAGGCGAGCCGCGCGCAGCCGACGACGAGAACACCGAAGCCCGGTGGTGGCCGCTCGACGACCTACCTGAGATGCCAGAGCTTTTCCGGGCCCGGATCGACGCGGCTCTGACCGACGATCCGACCTGCCGGATCGGACCAGCGCACTGAATCGTCGCTACCGGTCGACGGGCTCGCGGTCGAATGCCTGGGCCATCAGCGCGGCTTGCTCCACCTCGTGCTTCTTGTTCGAGCCGCTGGCCGGGGAGGCCGAGGCCGGTCGGCAGACCACCCGCAACGGCCGGCGCTCGCCTTCTTCGGCCAGCAGTTCCGGCAGGTTGAGAGCCATGAACGGCCAGGCGCCCTGGTTGCGCGGCTCGTCTTGCACCCATACCAGCTCGGCGTCCGGGTAGACCCGCAGCTGCTGAGCCAGCTCCTCGGCCGGGATCGGAGCCAACTGTTCCACCCGCAGGATCGCCGTGCTCGTGTCTTCACGCTTGGCCCGTTCGGCCTCCAGATCCCAAACCACCTTGCCAGAACAGAGCAACACCCGGGTGACCCCCGAGAGCTCACGGGTGTCGGGGAGCACCGGCTGGAAGGTGCCGGCCGTGAAGTCACTCGGCTCCGATGCAGCCGCCTTGAGCCGCAGCATCGACTTGGGGGTGAACTCGATGAGTGGTCGGCGAGGGCGGGCGTAGGCCTGCCGCCGCAGCAGGTGGAAGTGCGAGGCCGGCGTCGACGGGTAGGCCACGGTCATGTTGTTCTCGGCGAACAGTTGCAAGAACCGCTCGATCCGCGCCGACGAGTGGTCCGGGCCCTGGCCCTCGTAGCCGTGTGGCAGCAGCAGCACGACCGATGAGCGTTGCCCCCACTTCTGCTCGGACGATGAGATGAACTCGTCGACGATGGTCTGGGCGCCGTTGGTGAAGTCACCGAACTGGGCCTCCCAGAGCACCAGCGCGTCGGGCCGCTCGACGGAGTAGCCGTATTCGAAACCCATCGCGGCATACTCGCTGAGCAGCGAGTTGTAGACCCAGAACCGCGCCTGCCGCGGCTGCAGGTAGAGCAGCGGGGTCCACTCCTCGGCAGTGGCCTTGTCGATCAGCACCGCGTGCCGCTGCACGAACGTGCCGCGTTGGCTGTCCTGCCCGGCAAGGCGCACCGGGGTGCCTTCCATCAGCAGCGACCCGATAGCGATCATCTCGCCCATGCCCCAGTCGATGCCGCCCTCGCGGACCATCTGCGCCCGCCGCTGCATCAGCGCCTTGAGTTTGGGGTGGATGGTGAAGCCCTCGGGCGGCTTGACCCAGGCGTCACCGATGGTCAGCAGGGTCGGCTCGGAGATCGCGGTGAGCCGGGCGTCACGATGCCGGGCGGCGTCGTCTTGAACTTGGGCGGTCGGCTTCTCCAAGCCGCTGCGGCTGTCGATGCCGGAACCGGCGTCTCCTGATGCCGCCGGGCTCAGGGTCTTGTCGGCGGTTGCGTCCCGGGTCTCCAGGAAGACCCGCTCGAGCTGCTGCTGGTAGTCGCGCAGCGCGGCCTCGGCGTCGTCAACGGAGATGTCACCACGGCCGATGAGCGACTCGGTGTAGAGCTTGCGCACTGAGCGCTTGGACTCGATGAGGTTGTACATCAACGGCTGGGTCATCGACGGGTCGTCCCCCTCGTTGTGCCCCCGGCGGCGGTAACACACCATGTCGACGACGACGTCCTTGTGGAACTTTTGCCGGAACTCGAAGGCCAGCTCGGCCACCCGCACGCACGCCTCCGGATCGTCACCGTTGACGTGGAAGATCGGCGCTTGGATCATCCGGGCGACGTCGGTCGAGTAGACCGACGAGCGCGAGGCCGACGGGGCGGTCGTGAACCCGACCTGGTTGTTGACGATGACATGGATGGTGCCGCCGGTGCGGTAGCCACGCAGCCCGCTCTGCTGCAGGGTCTCGGCGACGACACCCTGGCCGGAGAATGCCGCATCGCCGTGCATGAGGATCGGCAACACGGTGAAGGCTTTGCCGGCGAGGTTGAGCCGGTCCTGCTTGGCCCGGACGATGCCCTCGAGGACCGGGTTGACCGCTTCCAGGTGCGACGGGTTGGCAGCCAGGTAGACCTTGGTCGTCGACCCGTCGTCCGCGGTGAAGGTGCCCTCGGTGCCGAGGTGGTACTTCACGTCACCGGAGCCCTGGACCGACTTGGGGTCGGCCTTGCCTTCGAACTCGCGGAAGATCTGCCCCGGCGACTTGCCCGCGATGTTGGCCAGTATATTGAGCCGCCCTCGATGCGGCATACCGATGCACACCTCGTCGAGCTCCTCCGCGGCCGCGCGAGAGAGGATCCGGTCGAGCAGGGCGATCGCCGACTCGCCACCCTCGAGCGAGAAGCGCTTCTGCCCGACAAACTTGGTCTGCAGGAACGTCTCGAACGCCTCAGCCGCGTTGAGCCGGCGCAGGATGCGCATCTGCTCGTCCTGGCTGGGCTTCTCGTGGACGACCTCGCACTTGCTCTGGATCCAGTGGCGCTGGCCGGGATCCTGGATATGCATGTATTCGATGCCGATGGTGCGGCAGTACGAGTCGCGCAAGATGCCCAAGATCTTGCGCAATGCGAGGAACGGCTGGCCTCCGAAACCGCCGGTGGCGAAGTGACGGTCCAAGTCCCACAGGGTCAGTCCGTGCTCGGTGATGTCGAGGTCGGGGTGACGACGCTGGCGGTATTCGAGTGGGTCCGTGTCGGCCATCAGGTGTCCACGCACCCGGTAGGCATGGATGAGTTCCTGGACTCGGGACACCTTGTTGATGTCGTCGTCGTGGCTGACCGAGACGTCCTGCACCCACCGGATGGGTTCGTAGGGGACCCGTAACGCTGTGAAGATCTCGTCGAAGAAGCCGTCGGCCCCGAGCAACAGCTGGTGGATCCGGCGTAGGTAGTCCCCGCTTTGGGCGCCTTGGATGATCCGGTGGTCGTAGGTCGAGGTAAGGGTGAGGATCTTGCTTACCGCGTTGCGGTTGAGGGTTTCGGCCGAGGCGCCTTGCCATTCGGCCGGGTATTCCATCGCCCCGGCACCGATGATCGTGCCCTGACCCTGCATGAGCCGGGGCACCGAGTGGACGGTGCCGATGGTGCCCGGGTTGGTCAAGGTGATCGAGGTGCCGGCGAAGTCGCTGACCGCGAGTTTGTTGTCGCGGGCCTTCTTGACCATGTCTTCGTAGGCCGACCAGAACTGCACGAAGTCCATCGTCTCGGCGGCTTTGATCGAGGGCACGAGCAGCTGACGAGTCCCATCCGGTTTGGCCAGGTCGATGGCCAAACCGAGGTTGACGTGCGCAGGCACCTCGATCGCCGGCTTGCCGTCCTGCTCGGAGTAGGCGTAGTTCATCTCCGGCATGTCGGCCAGCGCCTTGACCATGGCCCAGCCGATCAAGTGGGTGAACGAGACCTTGCCGCCCCGACTCCGTGCCAAGTGGTTGTTGATCACGGTGCGGTTGTCGATGAGCAACCGGGCCGGCACCGAGCGCACCGAGGTGGCCGTGGGCACCTCGAGGGAGGCGGCCATGTTCGTCACGATCCGGGCAGCCGGACCACGGAGCGGTTTGACGGCCGACTCCTCGGGCGATGCCGTCGGAGCCGGTGTCGGCACTTCGGGTGGCGCAGGGGGCGTCGTGGCGACCGGCGGCGCGGGAGCGACGGTGGGCTCGGGTCCTGCTGGTGGTGTGGCTTCTGGTGGTGCCGTGGGCTCCGGTTGGCTCGGGGTCGGTGTGGGTGGTGGGGCTGGGGGCGCGGGTACCGGCCCGCCTGCGGCGTGCTCCGGCCGGTAGTCGGCGAAGAACGGCCACCATGCCTTGTCGACGGTGTTCTTGTCCTGCCGGTATTGCTCGTACAGTTCGTCAACGAGCCATTCGTTGGGCCCGAAATCGCTCATCGGGTTTGCGGACGAAGACTGGTCAGGCACGGCTGGCTCGCCTCTTTCGCGGTCTCCCGACGTCGCCGTCGACGTCGGTACTGGATCGTGGCGATCAGCCTAGCCGCGTGCGCGGGCGCTCAACTACTTGCCCGGCCGCATCGCCGGCCTCGAGAACCCGCCGAGCCCTGTTCGTCGACCGACAACACCTCAGCTCACGTCACGGCGCAGGGTCAGCGCCGTACCCACCGCGGTCATTGCCGCGGCATACCCGGCCAGCACCAAGGCACCGGCCCACCAGGTGAGGGTCGGGGCATCGGGGGTCTGGCTCAAACCGCTCAAGGTAGCGTTGGTGGCACTGCTCGGGAAGAACTTGGCGATGTCGCCCCCCCAACTCTGCACGCTGAAGATCATGGCCAGGATCGGTTCCACGATCCATGCGACACCGATCGAGATGAGCAGAGCCGCGACCTGGTTGGGGATGAGGATGCCAGCGCCGAGACCGATGAGTGCCCACAGACCCAGCACGAGCAGGCTGAGTGCGAGAGTCCGCCAGATAGTGCCGTCCGGGAAGGGTGAGCCACCCTTGGCCGCGATGACGGTTGCGCCGACACCGACGGCCCCGACGAGTGACACGAGCCCGTAGAAGGCTCCGATCACCAGCAGCGCGATGACCTTCGTGGTCATGACGATCGAACGCTTGGGGGTGGCCAAGAAGGTCGCGGTGATCGTCTTGTGGCGGTACTCGGTGCCGATCGCGAGCACCCCGATCGCCAGGGTCAACAGATAGCTGACGCCGAGTCCGCCGGTGTAGACGGTGCGGACGGCGGCCGGATCGTCGATTCCGGAGACCCCGGCTTCGGCGAACTCGGGTGAGTCGAGCGCGAGCAGTGCGAACAGGGCGGCCATCCCTGCTCCGGCGACGAAGACACCGATTGCCATGCCCCACCACATCCGCGTGGTGAAGAACTTGCGCAGCTCCGCTGCGACGGCGTGCCCGATCATGCCTGCTGTCCCGTCTGCTCGGATGATTGGGCGCGGTCGCCCAGGTTGCGGTTGCGGTGTTCGGGTGATTCAGTGAGCTTGAAGAACAGGGCTTCGAGATCGCTCGTGAGATGGCGGAGCTCGCTGAGCGGCACGTGGCCCTGCAAGGCCAGCTGCCCGACCCTGGCCAGATCGTCGGTGCGCACCGTGAGTGCACCGTCGGGGCGGGTCTCGGCGGTCAACCCCCCGACGAGCAAGGCGCTGCGTAGGCCGTCCGGGTCGCTGGAGCGCACCAAAGCGGTGGGCTCGCCGCGTAGCTCCGTGATCGGCCCTTGGGCCACGCGCACCCCGTTGGCGATGATGATGATGTCGTCAACCGTCTGCTCCATCTCGGCGAGTAGATGGCTGGACACGAGGATGGTCTTGCCCTGATCGGCCAGATGCCGCAGGAATCCGCGTAGCCACCGAATGCCCTCGGGATCCAGCCCGTTGGCCGGTTCGTCGAGCAGCAACACCCCTGGGTCACCGAGCAGGGCGGCCGCCAACCCCAAGCGTTGGCGCATCCCCATCGAATAGCCGCCGGCGCGTTTGCGGGCCGCTGCTGGGATGCCCACTTGCTCGAGGAGTTCGTCGGCGCGGGCCAGGGGTATGCCGCCCGCGCTCGCGAGCACCCGCAGGTGGTCTCGGCCGGTTCGGCCCGGGTGGAAGTTCGTCGACTCGAGCGCCGCACCGACAGTCTGCAGCGGGTGGGGCAGGTCGTCATAGCGGCGCCCGCCGATCGTCGCGGTTCCCGAGGTGGGTCGGACCAGGCCGAGCAGCATCCGCAAAGTGGTCGTCTTGCCGGCACCGTTCGGGCCGAGGAACCCGGTGACCCGGCCCGGCCGGACGGTGAAGTCGAGGTCGTCGACGGCGGTGAGTGAGCCGAAGCGCTTGGTGAGTCCGGACACCTCGATGGCCCACCCGTTGTGATCGGCGCCCGTGGGGGGTGAGGTGGGCGCGGGTGAGGGTGCCGTGGTCATCGGTCGAGCTCGTGGGTCGGTCGCATGAGTCCATCGAAACAGGTCGGGCGCGGCTACGCATCCGTAGCGCGACGGAAATCCGGGTTCGGGCCGGGTCATCCACGAGGAGGATCAGGGACGGCTCGGGGTGATCCCTGACCCGTCTTGAGTAGGGTGAGCCCGATGGTCGAGTGGGTTCTGGTCTTGGCGGCTGTCGCTTTGACCGCCGGAACGGCGGTCTTCGTGGCGACCGAGTTCTCTCTCGTCGCGCTGGACCGGCCGGCAGTGCAACGCGCCGCGACCGAGGGCGATGCCCGAGCCAACGTGGTGCTGGAGTCGTTGCGCCGACTCTCGACCCAACTGTCGGCTGCTCAGGTCGGCATCACCCTGACGACCCTGATCGTCGGTTTCCTCGCGCAGCCCTCGATCGGGGTCTTGCTCGAAACGCCCCTGGCAAGGGTGCTTCCAGCGGCTTCGGTGGAATCGGTCAGCGCCACCCTGGCGCTGGTGTTGGTGACCGCCTTCTCGATGGTTTTCGGTGAATTGCTGCCACAGTTCCTCGGGATCTCGGCGCCCTTGGCGACGGCCAAGGTCGTGGCCCGGCCGGTGCGCGTCTTCTCGGTCGTCGCCTGGCCGCTGATCGTCGGGCTCAACGGTTCTGCCAATGCCTTCTTGCGGTTGCTGCGAATCGAGCCGCAGGAGGAGCTCTCCGGGGCACGCACTCCGCAGGAGTTGGCCAGTCTCGTGCGGCGTTCCGCCGAAGCAGGCACGCTGCAAGCCGCCACCGCCGAGCGGCTCACTCGTTCGATCGACTTCGTCGAGCGCACCGCTGCCGACGTGATGACCCCCCGAGTGCGTGCTTCCGCGATCGACCGCACGGCCAGCGCCGCCGACGTGGTGACGTTGTGTATGCGCACCGGCCGGTCCCGGTTCCCGGTGCTCGGCGAGGATTGGGACGACATCGACGGGATCGTGCACGTCAAGAAGGCGGTCGCCGTGCCGCCGGAGCGCCGTGACGCGGTGCCGGTATCGGCATTGATGACCGAGCACACCGTCGTGCCCGAGACGATCCGGCTCGCGCCGCTGCTGCATCAGCTGCGGGCCTCCGGCCTGCAGTTCGCTGTCGTCGTCGACGAGTACGGCGGCACGAGTGGCGTGGTCACCCTCGAGGACGTCGTCGAGGAACTCGTCGGCGAAGTCGCCGACGAACACGACGTTTTCGCCGGCCAGGGGAGGCACCTTCCGGACGGGTCATGGTCGGTGCCGGCGATGTGGCGTCCTGACGAGGTGCGTGAGCGGATCGGCGCTCCCGTTCCCGACGACGCGGCATACGAGACCCTTGGGGGATTCCTGATGGCCCGGCTCGGACGGATCCCGGCTGCGGGTGACGTGCTCGAGCTGCCGGACTGGCGGTTCGACGTGGTCCGGATGGACGGGCGTCGAGTGGCCCGAGTGCACATCCGTCCCCAGTTCGGCTCTGCCGAGCACCCGGGCGAGGTCGGAGACCGCACGTGAGCCACGCCCTCGCCCTGTGGATCTCGGTCGCGCTATTGCTGGGCAACGCCTACTTCGTCGGGGCCGAGTTCGCTGCCATGGCGACCCGCAGATCAGCCCTCGAGCCTATGGCAGCGGCTGGCAGCCGTCGCGCTGCCCGGTGCCTGGAAGCCCTGGAACACATGGGCTCGATGCTGGCCACCGCCCAGCTGGGGATCACCGTGTGCTCGGTCGGTCTCGGGGCCCTCGCCGAAGCGGCGCTGCATGAGTTGCTGCACCCGGTGGCCGCACTGCTGCCGCTCGGCGAGGTCTGGGTCGACCTCATCAGCCTCGCCGTCGCCCTGCTCATCGTGGTCTACCTGCACGTCGTCGCCGGCGAGATGATTCCCAAGAACCTGGCCCTGGCCGGACCGGACCGGGCCGCGCTCATCCTGGTGCCCAGCCTGGCGCTGATCGCGCGGTTGCTCGGCCCGGTGGTGCGGATCATGGAGTGGATCGCCAAGGCGCTCGTCCGCGGCGTCTTCCGCACCGAACCCAAGGACGAGATCGCCTCGGCGTTCACTGCCGAGGAAGTCGCCCACATCGTCGATGAGAGCCACCGGGAAGGGCTGATCGGACCCCAGCGGCAGGGATTGGTGCGTTCGGCGCTCGAATTCAGTGGCAAGCTCGCCGAAGACGTCGCCGTGGGGCTCGAGAAACTCGTCATCGTGTCGCACGGCGTCACGACGGCCGACATCGAACGCCTCGTCGCGCGCACCGGCTTCTCCCGCTACCCCTACGTGGATGCCGACGGGGCGGTCACCGGCTACCTGCACCTCAAGGACGTGCTGGAATCCTCCGCCGACAAGCGGCAACGGGAGATCGCGGTCAAGTGGGTCCGTCGACTCGCGACGGTGAGCACCGGAGACGGCATCGAGGACGTGTTGACGACCATGCAGCGCTCGGGGTCACACCTGGCCCGGGTCGTCGGTGCCGACGGCACGGTCGTCGGGGTGCTGTTTCTCGAGGACGTCATCGAGGAACTGGTCGGCGAGGTCAACGACGCCACCCGCCGCTAGGGTCGGTTTCGATCGTGCTCTTGATGTGCCGTCGCCCTTGCCGTCGATTCAGCCGCCACCCCGGCTGACCCCTCTGCCGTCGAGCGTGGCAGAGCGCCGGCCCGCAACTCGACCAGCTCGGCATGCACCTGCTCCAACTGTTGCGAGAGACGGACGATGTCGGCCCGGGTCGCTGCCTCGGTCTGCTCCTCGACATCACGGATCCGTTCGATGAGCCACGACGCCATGGATGCCGTGACGATGCCGAGCAGGGCGATGCCACAGACCATCAGGCCGCCCGCCACCAGCCGCCCGCCCACAGTCACCGGTGTGTAGTCGCCATACCCCACGGTGGTCGCGGTCACCGTCGCCCACCACAGGGCATCACCGAAGGTCTGGATCTGTCCGTCGGCGGCACGTTCCTCGTCGAGCACGGCCAGCGCGCCCAGGTAGATGACCAGCGATATCGCGCCGAGAACGTAGATCGTGACTCGTCCGCGGACCGCCGTCGTGGCCCGGTCGTGGAGTCGGTTGAGCACCCGCAGCAGCGTGATCAGGCGAACCAAGCGCAACATCTGGAAGACCGGTAGCAGCAACGCGATGACGTCGAGCACATGTCGACGCAGGAAACGGCCTTTTGCCTCAGCGCGGCGCCACTGGATGAAGAAGTCCACTCCGAAGATCGCCCAACACGTCCACACCAGGGCCTCACACAGGTCATGCACGGTGGGACTGGCCTGCGGTCTGATGATCGGCACCGAGAAGGCCACGATGAAGACGACCGCGGTGACGACCAACACCAGCTCGTGCCAGCGCTGGGTCCGGGTGCGCATAGGGGAACCGGGCTCGAGGGGCGGGGTCGATGCCATGGGCCTGATGATGCCTGGTCCGTCGGCGCTGCGGCGCGGTATCACTCGATCTGGATCGACTAACCCACGATGACACGTGTGCCCATGTGCGCCGCGTCGCCAAACTGAGCCTAAGGGATCACTTTCGATGGTGCTCTCTTGCCAGGCGTAAGAGGCAGTTGCTGTTCTGTCTACGCGCTGCCGTTTCCATGCACCGATCAGTCCGTCAAGCCATGAACGATCCGGGCTAGGCGAGAGAGACCTCTCTGATTCTTCTGACTGTTCTCTCGATACCCTGCTGATCTTCCTTGCCGACGAAGAACGTCAGGTCAAGAATCGGGATAATCCTCATCTGTAGCTCAATCTTCTCCCGCTCAACGTGGCTGCCATAGGCAGCCAATGCGGCGTCCAGGACCTCCACGTCCGTCATGCCGGCAAAATCAATCGAAACGTCGCGGTAGCCGGTGTCCCCGAAGTCAATAATCCCGACTCGTCTATCGCCGGAGTGGATCATGTTCCAATAGCCCAGATCGCCGTGACAAAGGCCTTTGTTGAGACCAAGCTTGGCCATTCGTGCAGGGTAGTGCTTGCTGACCAGGCCACGTATCGCTGACACCTCGTTGTGGGTGAAATGTCTGCTAGCGGTAGGCAAACTAAGCTCCATTGTTTTCTCGTGCTCGGCGGACTCGCTTTCTAGGGAAATGGTCGGCGCTCCTGCCAGATCTTGCTGATGAAATTGCTTCAAGAACGTACCCAGTGCTGCACCAATCCCGGCTTTTTCGTCCTTGCTCAACGACTGGGACACCTGATCCAATGGCGCCCCCACGACACCTCGGTAGCCAATATAGTCTCTGTCGGGGTGTTCCCACAGAATCTCTGGGATTAGTACGTCGCCGCGTATGTGATGCGCTGTCTTGCATGCTGGCACCTCGAAGCGATACTCCTCCTTCACCGACTCGTTCCGTGGGAACTTGAAAGCAATCTCGCCGTCGCGGATTATATAGACCCGGCTTGTCCAGCCACAATCATTGAAGATGATCTCAGTTGCGTCATCCAGCTGCAGCAGGTCGCGAATGATCGCCTCCTCCCGTGGTCGGGTTTGTTTGCCCTTTTCTTGCATGCTGCGATTGTAGCAAGACGGTGACGAGGCTTGTGCTTGTTTCCGCGCAAGAAGCTATAGATATGAGATGCGGACCTCAAGGATTCGTCTTGTGCTAGGTGCCTACTTGGCCCGAATCCACCGATGGGTGGGTGGGGTGAGCGCGTCGTGACGTGAGACTGCCCTTGCGGGGCGGGAGAATCGGTGTTGCTTGGGCAAGACTTCGGCTGTGACGCGAAGGGCATCTCGTCGATGCGACTGTGTGCATTCTCGTGGCCGGGTGTCGATCGAGGTCGGCGATCCCAGTCCGGTGTCCTCGGCCGGACTGATCCCGGTCCTGGCGTGTGCAGATCGAGCGGGGATAGGAACGGTCGGCCCAGGAACGTCGGGGATTCGAGTCACGGTCGCGGTAGTCGGCAGTCATCCCTTGGTTTGCTGCGTTTCGGTGCTGTTTCGCAGGTCGGGGCGTCACGTTTGGGAGGTTCGGCCGCCGATAGCGCCTGCGCAGCTACCATTTCCGGCCGAACTTGCTACATGCGGGGCGGGACCCGCCGTCTGGCGACGGTTTCGTGCAGGTCACCACGCGGTCGGCCCAGGAACGCCGGCGGGTTTAGTCTTAGTCAAGCCCTCTTCCACCTCATCTGAGTCTGCGACACCACTGTCACCGGACGGGTCGCCGCGAAGCCGCAGGGCGCCCCCGCGTCCACAGATAGCTCGGTGGCGATGACGGCCGACGCCGAGCCCTGGCAGCCCACCCGCACCATGAGGAGACCCTCACAACGTACAAACCCCCGTTCACGGCAAACGGAGGCTTGGCGGAAAT
Organism: Actinomycetales bacterium; assembly: GCA_002748155.1. Taxonomy (GTDB): domain Bacteria; phylum Actinomycetota; class Actinomycetes; order Actinomycetales; family Dermatophilaceae; genus Phosphoribacter. Next base: position 16,979 of record PDRO01000004.1, read on the forward strand.
GCGTGTGGCGCCCCCAGCAGGATTCGAACCTGCGCTCCCGCCTCCGGAGGGCGGTGCTCTATCCCCTGAGCTATGGGGGCTGACCGGAACGCGACGGTCGGTCTGCAGCGATCGTGCCGCTTCTTCGTGCGACGTACCGTCGGCGCAGCACACTAGCAGCCTAGTCCGCTCGCGGTGGAACCGACGGCCGCCGGTCAGGGATCGGTCATCTTGGTGCGCGGAATGGCGCCACCCGGTGGGCTGGTCCGCGACAGGATATGGGGCATGCGCGCACACGAGGCCGGCGCTCTGCACGCCGATGGCTATCGCGGGCCGACCTGGTTGCAGCAGCCGGGCGATGTCAACGTGCTGGCACCGAAGCTGTGGGCCGCAACGGTCGGTCGAGGTGCCGATGGGGTGCTCGCGGTCGGGGGAGTCCCAGTGACCGAGCTGGCTGCCGGATTCGGCACACCGGCATACGTCATCGACGAAGCGGACTTCCGCGGGCGCGCCCAAGAGTTCGCGACCGCCTATGGAGACGCCTTCGCGGGCCTCTGCGGGGGCGCCGACGTCTACTACGCAGGCAAGGCGTTCCTGTGCAGCGAAGTGGCCCGGTGGATCCGCGACGACGGTCTGCGGCTCGACGTGTGCACCGGCGGCGAGCTCGAGGTCGCGATCCGGGCCGGTATGCCGGGTGAACGGATCGGCTTCCACGGCAACAACAAATCCGCCCCGGAGCTCGAGGCGGCCGTGGCTTCCGGAGTCGGCCGGATCATCGTCGACTCGTTCGGGGAGATCGAACGGCTCGCCGAGGTGGCGGGCCGGCGGGGGCGCTGCGCACCGGTGCTCGTCCGGGTCACCGTAGGGGTCGAAGCGCACACCCACGAGTTCATTGCGACCGCGCACGAGGACCAGAAGTTCGGGTTCTCCCTGGCAGCCGGGGAGGCCGCTGAGGCAGTGCGCCGGGTGCTCGGGTATGCTCCACACCTGCGCCTGATCGGCCTGCACAGCCACATCGGCTCACAGATCTTCGACACCGCTGGTTTCGAGGTCTCGGCCCGTCGGGTGCTCCGGCTGCATGCCCAAGTCGCGCGTGAGCACGGCATCGAGCTTCCCGAACTCGATCTCGGGGGTGGCTTCGGCATCGCCTACACGACCGAGCAGGACCCGCAGTCGCCGACGAGCCTGGCGGCCAGCATGGCCGAGATCGTCGACCGTGAGTGCCGGGCGGGAGGCGTCACACCTCCCCGGATCTCGATCGAACCGGGCCGGGCGATCGCCGGGCCGTCGACCTTCACCCTCTACGAGGTCGGCACCGTCAAGCCGGTCCGGCTCGACGGGGGAGCCACCCGGGCCTACGTCTCGGTCGACGGTGGGATGAGCGACAACATCCGGACGGCGCTCTACGACGCCGACTTCGCCTGCACCCTGGCCAGCCGGGCCTCGGCAGCCGCGCCGGTGCTTTCCCGGGTCGTCGGGCGGCACTGTGAAAGCGGCGACATCGTGGTCAAGGACGAGTTCCTGCCGGGCGACCTGGCCCCCGGCGACCTAATCGCCGTCCCGGGAACCGGCGCCTACTGCCGGTCTTTGTCGAGCCAGTACAACCACACACCCCGGCCACCGGTGGTGGCGGTGCGCGACGGGGTGGCGCGGCTCATCGTGCGGCGCGAGACCATCGACGACTTGCTTGCCTTGGACGTCTCGTGACGGACATGTCGTTTCCGGACCGCATGCGAGAGGATTAGTCGCTGTGGTGAGTCTGCTGTGAGTGACATGGACGCCGGGAGCGCCCGGAACGTTGCCGATGCCGCCGCCCGGTCGTCGCCGTTGCGGGTGGCGCTGCTGGGGGGCGGGGTGGTCGGGTCGTCGGTGGCTCGGCTGCTGACCCAGCACTCCGACGACTTGACGGCCCGGGTCGGTCGCCCGATGGAACTTGTCGGCATCGCCGTACGTCGCGCGGGACGCAATCGGACGATCACCGGGATCGATCCGGCCTTGTTCACCACTGACGCAGCCGATTTGGTTACCCGTGCCGACGTCGTCGTCGAAGTCATCGGGGGCATCGAGCCGGCCCGTGGCCTCATCTTGCGCGCGATGGAGCACGGTGCTTCCGTGGTCACCGCCAACAAGGCGTTGTTGGCCGAGGACGGCCCAGCCTTGTATGCCGCGTCCGACCGGCACGGCGTGGATCTCTACTTCGAAGCGGCGGTCGCCGGCGGCATACCCCTGCTGCGTCCGCTCCGTGAATCACTCGCCGGAGACGCCGTCGGCAAGGTCATCGGCATCGTCAACGGCACGACGAACTACGTTCTCGACAAGATGGACTCGACCGGATCGGGGTTCGCAGACGCAGTCGGCCAAGCTCAATCCCTCGGGTACGCCGAGGCTGACCCGACTGCCGACGTCGAGGGCTTCGACGCCGCCGCCAAAGCGGCCATCCTCGCGAGTCTTGCCTTCCACACCCGGGTGGCGGCGCACGACGTGCACCGCGAAGGGATCACCGACGTCACAGCTGCCGACATCCAAGCTGCCCGGGAGATGGGTTGTGTGGTCAAGCTGTTAGCGATCTGTGAGCGGGTCGAGCTGCCGACCCCATCGCAGGCTGGCCCCGGTGGCGCCGAAAATGGTTCTACCAGTGGCGTTTCCGTGCGAGTGCATCCTGCGATGATCCCGCAGCGTCACCCGCTGGCTAATGTCCGTGAGGCGTTCAACGCGGTCTTCGTCGAGGCGGAGGCCGCTGGTCAGCTGATGTTCTACGGCCAAGGCGCCGGCGGCGACCCGACGGCCAGCGCCGTGCTCGGCGATGTCGTGGCGGTGGCCCGGCACCGCGTGCTCGGGGGGCGGGGGCCGCGAGAGAGTGCCTACGCCGACTTGCCCGTGCTCGCGATGGGGCAGGCGATGACGCGGTACCACATCAGCCTGGATGTCGCTGATCGCTCTGGCGTGCTCGCCCAGGTCGCCGCGGTGTTCGCCGAGCATGACGTGTCGATCGAGACAGTGCGTCAGCAGCAGTTGCCTGACGCTGCCGATGCCACCGACCCCGAGGCTGACATCGACACTGGCAGCGACCCGAGCTTCGAGACCGCCGGCCGGCCGACGGGCAGCCGGCGACGCGCCAACCTGGTCGTCGTCACCCATACCGCGCTCGATGCCGCGCTGTCGGCGACCGTCGATGCCCTGGCAGCCCTGCCGGTCGTGCGTGGGGTCAATTCCGTTATGCGCGTGGAAGGTGGCTGACATGGCTCATCAATGGCGCGGCGTCATCGCCGAATACCGCGATCGTCTGCCGATCGTCACGAGTCTGCCGGGTGCGACAGCCGTCACTTTGCTCGAAGGCGGTACCCCACTGATCCCCGCGGCATACCTCTCCGCTCGAGTCGGAGCGCAGGTATGGCTCAAGTACGAAGGTCTCAACCCCACCGCGTCGTTCAAGGACCGTGGAATGACCACGGCCATTACGGTGGCGGCAGCCAACGGCGCCAAGGCTGTGATCTGTGCCTCGACCGGCAACACGAGTGCCAGCGCCGCGGCATACGCGACCAAAGCGGGGATGACCTGTGCCGTGCTCGTGCCCGATGGCAAGATCGCCATGGGCAAGCTCAGCCAGGCGATTGCCCACGGCGCCACGCTTTTGCAGGTCGAGGGCAATTTCGATGACTGTCTCACCGTGGCTCGCAAACTCGCCGAGTCCTACCCGGTCGAGTTGGTCAATTCGATCAATCCAGCACGGATCGAAGGCCAGAAGACCGCCGCTTTCGAGATTGTCGACGTCCTCGGGGACGCACCCGACATCCACTGCCTCCCGGTTGGCAACGCTGGCAACATCACGGCCTACTGGCGGGGCTATCGCGAGTATGCCGAGGGCTCGCCGGGTGCCGAAGGTGCGTCCGCTTCGGGCGGGCCGGCCACCCGGGTGCCCCGGATGTGGGGCTTCCAAGCCGCAGGTGCGGCGCCGATCGTGCTGGGCCACCCGGTCGAGCATCCCGAGACGGTCGCGACCGCGATCCGGATCGGCAACCCGGCCTCCTGGGCCCAGGCGGAGGCTGCCCGCGACGAATCCCGCGGGCGTATCGACTCGGTGACCGACGATCAGATCCTCGCGGCTCACCACATCCTGTCCGCCAAGGAGGGTGTCTTCGTCGAACCGGGCTCTGCGGCTTCGGTCGCCGGGCTCCTCAAATGCGCCGATGCCGGAGACGTCCCTGCCGGGTCGCGCATCGTCTGCACGGTCACCGGACACGGCCTCAAGGACCCGCAATGGGCCCTACGCCAGCCCGACGGCAGCGAAGTCAGCCCGGTTCGGATCGCCTCGGAGGCCTACGCAGCGGCGCTGGCACTCGGCCTGGAGGGCTAGGCCGGTGCTCGTCAGCGAGGGTCCGACCGGTCGGCAGCTGACGGTCGGCACGAGCGTGCGGGTGCGCTCGCCGGCCAGCAGCGCCAATCTCGGACCAGGTTTCGACTGCATCGGTCTGGCGCTGGGTGTCTGGGACGAGCTGGATTTCCTGGTCACGGCTGAGCCGACGCTGCGGATCGAGCCGACCGGGGCCGGCGCCGACGAGGTGCCCCGCGATGCGTCCCACCTGGTCTACCGGTCGTTCGTTCGAGCCTTGTCCGACAACGGGTTTGGCCCACCGGCCGGATTGCGTCTGCAGACCCGCAACGCGGTGGCCCACGGTCGGGGCATGGGCTCTTCGGCCACGGCGATCACCGCAGGCGTTTCGGCCGCGCACGCGCTCATCGCACTCTCCGACGGCTCCACCGGCGCGACGACGCCGATCGGTGAGCCGGTCAGTATCGACCTGGCAGCCGTCAACAACCTGTCCAGCGAGCTCGAGGGACACCCCGACAACGCATCTGCCGCTGTCTACGGGGGATTGACCGTGTCCTGGACCGCTGATCCGGGGGACCCGGATGAAGGAACGACCCGCACCGCACGGCTGGTGCTGCATCCGAGGGTGGTCGCAGTCTTGTTCGTCCCCGAGGCGACTCTGGCGACCCACACCGCGCGGGCGCTATTGCCGGACCGTGTGCCACTGCGGGATGCAGCAGCGAACGCTGCCCGGGCCGCACTGTTCGTCGAGGCTGCTACCCACCGGCCCGAGCTGCTCGTGCCGGCGACCCGTGACTGGCTTCATCAAGAGGCTCGCCGACCCTCGTATGCCGCGTCCATGGCCCTGGTCGATCGGTTGCGGGCCGCCGGGCACGCAGCGACCATCTCCGGAGCCGGTCCGAGCGTGCTGGCCCTGACGACCCGCGATCGGGCCGACGATGCGCGCGCCGGCGATGACCAGTGGCGTCGGCTCACTCCGGGTGTGCCCGAGTGCGGGGTGAGCGCGGTGCGTCTCGGATAAGAGTCGTCGTAAGAGTTGTTGGTGAGCCCCGCACAGGACACCCGCGCGAAGGTGTTACATTGGTGTTCAGCACCACGCGGGGAGGCCCTGGACGGGCCCAAGAGCGGGAGCAGATCACCCCGAAGAAGCAGGCGTGACACGCTTGGTCCACGTTTTGCGTGGCCGGGGAGGTTTCCATGGCGGCCGGATGGCGGCCGTCCCACCGGTTTCAGCCGCTATGGCCAAGAGCCGACGAGGGGAAGGGTCCTTCGTGACAGACAGCATCGAGACTGCCACCGGGTCAGTCGGTCGCGGTGGTCTCGCCGCAATGAAGCTCACCGAACTCAAGGGCTTGGCGAGCGGGCTGGGCATCACCGGCACGACAAGAATGCGGAAGGGCGACTTGGTCGCCGCTATCGCCGCGAAGCAAAGCGGCGGCAGTCGTCGCTCGGACAACGGCGAGTCGTCCCGTTCCGGGCAGGCCGACCGGACGTACAACCCGCCGGGCACTGATCGCCCGGAGCGCAGCAACTCGGCGAACCCATCGCAACCCGACTCCGCCTCAGAGCACTCAGGGCACACTCAGAACTCTGGGCACTCTGGGCATTCCGGGCACTCTGAGCAGCGGGAACAGCGGGAACAGTGGGACGACTCGCGGGCCTCGTCGGGCACCGAGGGTGGCGAGCGGCAGAATGACCGCCGTCGGGATCGCCGCGATCGTCAGCGTGACCGCACCGACGGAGACCGGCCGCGGCACAGCACTGACGACGGGCAGCAGGGGCAGGGCCAACAACACGGGCGGCAACAGGGCCAGCGGTACGACGACGGCGAGAGCCGATCCAGCAGGCGACGCAATCGACAGCGCAGCCGTGACCGCAAGCGGGGGCGCGGCCAGGGCGGGATGCCGCACGTCCAAGACGATGCCGAGCCGCAGATCGCCGATGACGACGTGCTGGTCCCGGTGGCCGGCATCCTCGACGTGCTCGACAACTATGCCTTCCTGCGCACCTCCGGTTACCTTCCCGGCTCTGATGACGTCTACGTGCCGCTCGGCATGGTGCGCCGCAACGGACTGCGCAAAGGTGACGCGGTGACCGGGGCGGTCAAGGCGCTGCGGGAAGGCGAGCAGCCGACCGCGCCCTCGGGCAACCGGGCGAAGTTCAACCCGCTGGTACGGCTCGACACGGTCAACGGCCAGACCCCTGAGGAGGCCCGGGCCCGGGTGGAGTTCACCAAGCTGACTCCGCTCTATCCGCAGGAGCGGCTGCGTCTGGAGACCACTCCCAACGTCGTGACGACCCGGGTCATCGACCTCGTGTCACCGATCGGCAAGGGCCAGCGAGGGCTCATCGTCAGCCCGCCGAAAGCCGGCAAGACATTGATCCTGCAGGCGATCGCCAACGCGATCGCGGCCAACAACCCGGAAGTGCACCTCATGGTCGTGCTCGTCGACGAGCGCCCTGAGGAAGTCACCGACATGCAGCGCACCGTCCGTGGGGAGGTCATCGCATCGACGTTCGACCGTCCGGCCGATGACCACACGACGGTCGCCGAGCTGGCGATCGAGCGGGCCAAGCGTCTCGTCGAGCTGGGCCACGACGTCGTCGTGTTGCTGGATGGCATCACTCGGCTGGGTCGCGCCTACAACCTCGCCGCCCCAGCCAGTGGGCGGATCCTCTCCGGCGGTGTCGACTCGGCGGCGCTCTACCCGCCGAAGAAGTTCTTCGGTGCCGCCCGCAACATCGAGGATGGCGGGTCGCTGACCATCCTGGCCACCGCACTCGTCGAGACCGGCTCGAAGATGGACGAAGTGATCTTCGAGGAGTTCAAGGGCACCGGCAACATGGAGCTCAAGCTCAGCCGGCAGCTGGCGAACCGCCGGATCTTCCCGGCTGTCGATGTCAACGCCTCCGGAACCCGCCGCGAAGACATCCTCATGTCGCCTGAAGAGCTGAGGATCATGTGGCGACTGCGTCGGGTCCTCTCCGCCCTCGACGAGACCCAGGGCATCGAGTTGCTGCTCGACCGGCTCAAGAAGACGAAGGGCAACGTCGAGTTCCTCGTGCAGGTGCAGCGCACCAGCTCGATCAAACTCGATGACGAGGACGACGACTGAGGCCCCCCTTCCTCGCCGTTAGTACGTTCGGCCGCGAATGGGATCTGCGCAGGTGCCATTCGCGGCCGAAGCTGCCAAATCAGCTCGCCCCGGCGTCGACTCAACGGTTCGCGTTAGGGGTTCGCGTTAGGTCCGGGTGCTCGTCTCTGGCACACTGGTCCCTCGGTCCGGTTCACGGCCTGCGATCAGGCAGCCGACCCGGCGCCGCCCGCTGAAGGAGAGCATTCGTGAAGAAAGACATCCACCCGGCCTACGGGCCGACGCAGGTGACCTGCACCTGTGGCAACACGTTCACCACGCGCAGCACCGCGAAGAACGGCGTCATCCATGCCGACGTGTGCTCGCAGTGTCACCCGTTCTACACCGGCAAGCAGAAGATCCTCGACACCGGTGGCCGGGTGGCCCGCTTCGAGGCCCGCTACGGCAAGAAGAAGACCAAGTAGCTCTCCGCTCGACGGTCCGGCACACCCGGGTGGGGTGTGCCTCGGGCCGGCGTTCCGCGTCCCACACCCACCGCCGCTCGGTGCCGGGCACGCCGTGGCCCAGCGCCAGCCAGAGCAGCCAGCAGGGAGCTACCGATGAGTGATTCGGCCCGAACCCTGCTCGAGGAGTATCTCGAGCTGGAGCAGCAGCTGGCCGATCCGGCGGTGCACGCGGACCAAGCCCGGGCGCGCACGCTCGGACGCCGGTATGCCGCCCTCGGCCCGACGGTCGCGGCATACCGCAGCGTGTTGACCATCCGCGACGACCTCGACACGGCTCGCGAGTTGGCCCTCGACGATGCGTCCTTCGCCGCCGAGGTACCACTGCTGGAGGCGTCGCTGGAGCAAGCCGAGGAAGCGCTGCGGCTGCTCCTGCTGCCACGTGACCCCGACGACGACCGCGACGTCATCCTCGAGGTCAAAGCCGGCGAAGGAGGGGAGGAATCGGCGCTCTTCGCCGGTGACCTGCTGCGGATGTATCTGCGGTATGCCGAGAAGCGCGGCTGGCGGGTCGAGGTCCTCGACGAGACCGAATCCGATCTCGGAGGCTACAAGGATGCCCGGGTCGCGTTGCGGGCCAAGGGCACTCCCGAGCCGGGAACCGCTCCGTGGGCCCGGTTGAAATACGAGGGCGGCGTGCACCGGGTGCAACGTGTGCCGGTCACCGAGAGCCAGGGACGGATCCACACCTCGGCCGCCGGGGTGCTCGTCATGCCGGACATCGACGAGAGCGACGAGGAGATCGAATTCGGCCCCAACGATCTGCGGATCGACGTCTACCGCTCGTCGGGTCCGGGCGGGCAGAGCGTCAACACGACCGATTCGGCGGTGCGGATCACCCACTTGCCGACGGGGGTGGTCGTCTCGTGCCAGAACGAGAAGTCCCAACTGCAAAACCGTGAGGTGGCACTCCGGGTGCTCAAAGCCCGGCTGCGTCAGGCGGCCCGGGAGCAGGCCGAGGCCGAGGCGTCGGCGGCTCGCCGTTCCCAGGTGCGCACCGTCGACCGGTCCGAGCGGATCCGCACCTACAACTTCCCTGAGAACCGGATCGCCGACCACCGCACCGGCTTCAAGGCCTACAACCTCGACGCCGTGCTCGGTGGTGAGCTCGATCCGGTGATCGAGTCGTGTATCGCGGTCGACGAGGAGGCGCGGATCGCCGCTGTTGCGGGGCAGCCGGACCGGTGACCGAACTGCGCGACGCGGTCCGGTCAGCGACCCACACCCTGGCCGGAGCAGGGGTGATCTCGGCTCCGGTCGACGCGCTCCTGCTGGCTGCGCATGCCCTCGGGGTCGACCCCGGTGAGGCGCGGCGGTTGCTCGTGGTCGGCGGGGTCCACGCTCCCGAGTCGTATGCCGCGCTGGTTGCCGAACGCGCTCGGCGGATCCCGCTACAGCACGTGACCGGGTCGACGACATTCCGGTCGATCACGCTCGCAGTCGGCCCAGGCGTTTTCGTGCCACGCCCGGAGACCGAGACCCTGGTCTCGTTGGCCTTGACTGCGCTCGACTCGCATTCTGCCGCAACAACATCGACTGGCGGGCCGGGAGACGGCGCGCAAACAGTGGTCGATCTCGGCACCGGGTCCGGTGCGATCGCGCTGTCGGTCAAGGCCGAGCGACCGTGGGCGCGGGTGTATGCCGTCGAGCTCGACGAGCGCGCGCACCGGTGGGCAGTGACCAACCGCGACCGGCTCGGTTTGGATGTCGAGGTGCGCCTCGGTGACGCGGCAACGGCATACCCGGAGCTGGTCGGCGAGGTCGATCTGGTCGCCTGCAACCCGCCCTACGTCGCAGATGACCAAGTGCCGGTGGATCCCGAGGTCCGTGATCACGACCCGGCTCTGGCGCTCTACGGTGGCGGCCCCGACGGGCTGACCATTCCGGTGGCGATGGCTCGGCGTGCTGCCGAGCTGCTGTGTCCCGGCGGGGTGCTGGTCATGGAACACGGTGACCGCCAGGGCCCGGCACTGCTGCGGGCGATGGCCGCGACGGGGCAATGGTCGTCGGCCGACCTGCATCCCGACCTCACCGGCCGCCCCCGCGTCGTCGTCGCGACCCGCGGCCACCATCCGCGCGGACACTATCCCCCGCGAGTAACCGCTTGACTGGTCACTTTTCCCGTGACTCAGACCGTTTCCCGGGAGACTCGCCGCACGACTGTGCACTTGTCGACATCCTAGAATCGTCGATCGTGAGCGAGGTCTACGACTGCACGGGCCCAGATGGGCTCGAGGCGGGGATCGCTGCAGCGGTGGCGGCGGTGCAGTCAGGCCAGGTCATCGTGTTGCCGACCGACACCGTCTACGGGGTGGGGTGTGACGCGTTCTCGGCCGAGGCTGTCGCTGCCGTCCTGGTCGCCAAAGGCCGGGGGAGAGAGCTGCCCCCACCGGTGCTGGTGCCGAACCCGCGCACCGTCGACGGTCTGGCGCGCGAGGTGTCCGACCATGCTCGAGCACTCATCGACGCCTACTGGCCCGGTCCGCTCACCCTGGTGCTCAAGGCGCAGACGTCGCTGCAGTGGGATCTCGGCGAGACCAACGGCACGGTCGCGCTGCGGATGCCCGACGACCCGGTCGCGCTCGCCGTGCTCGCCGCGATCGGGCCGATGGCCGTGACCTCGGCCAACACGACGGGCCACCCGCCGGCCGGCACCGTCGGTGAGGCCCGGAATCAGCTCGGCGAGGCGGTCGCCGTCTACCTCGACGGGGGCCCGTCCTCCGGTGGGCCTGCCTCGACGATCCTCGACTGCACGGGGGAGCTGCCGGTCGTCCTACGGCCTGGCGCGCTCGAGGAGGCGAAGATCGAGACCGTGTGTGACCAGGTCCTGGCCGAGCAAGAAGCGGCCGCTGCTCGGGAAGAAGCCGCCGTTGCTGCCGAGCGTGAGCAACTGCGTCGGCGCGCCCAGCGCGAGCAGGCCGAACGCGACCGGGCCGCTGACCCGCGTCGCAGGCCGGGGCCGAAGATCGCCGGTTCCCGCCGTCGTAAGTAGTGCCCGGCCCAGTGTCCGGCCGGTCTTCGGCGAGTAGATTCACTCGCCGAGAGGAGGTTCGGTCACCGATGGCAGTGGCGCAGGTCCCAACGGCGGCCGAACCTGCCACAACCGCAATCCCTGGACACGGCATACAGTGGAGCGCGCCGCGGGCGTTGCCACTGCCATCACGCCGTACCGGAATGACCGCACCCGACTGGAGATGACCCAATGACCGACTTCTACGGTTCCGACTTCGATGCCCTGTCGTCTTTCGATCCGGACATCGCCGGCGTCCTGCTCTCCGAGCTCGACCGGATCCGCGGCGGCTTGCAGCTCATCGCGAGCGAGAATCTCTCCAGTCCCGCCGTGCTGACCGCGCTTGGTTCGACCTTGTCGAACAAGTATGCCGAGGGCTATCCGGGGCGGCGTTACTACGGTGGCTGCACGGAGGTCGACAAGGCTGAGCAGATCGCCATCGACCGGTGCACGGAGCTCTTCGGCGCCGACCATGCCAATGTGCAACCGCACAGCGGGGCCAGCGCCAACCAGGCCGTCTACGGTGCTTTCCTCGCACCCGGCGAGACAATGCTCGGGATGAGTCTGCCGCACGGTGGCCACCTCACCCACGGCGCCAAAGTGAGTTTCAGCGGCAAATGGTTCAACGTCGTGCATTACGGGGTGGATAGGGAGACCGAAGACATCGACTACGACCAGGTCGAGGCGTTGGCCAAGGAGCATCGACCGAAGGTCCTGCTCGCTGGTGGCTCGGCGATCCCGCGCTTGATCGACTTCGAACGCTTCCGGGCGATCGCGGACGAGGTCGGTGCGGTCTTTTGGGTTGATGCCGCCCACTTCATCGGGTTGGTCGCCGGAAAGGCGATTCCCAGCCCGGTGCCGTATGCCGATGTCGTCTCGTTCACGACCCACAAGGTGCTGCGGGGTCCGCGCTCGGGTGCGATCGTCTGCAAGGCCGAGTATGCCGCTGCAATCGACAAAGCAGTCTTCCCGATGATGCAGGGTGGGCCGCAGATGCACACCATCGCGGCGAAGGCGGTCAACTTCAAGGAGTGCGCCACCCCGGAGTATGCCGCGTATGCCGCGCAGGTCGTCGCCAACGCCGCGACCCTCGCCGAGCAGCTCGGCAAGCATGGCATCCGGCCCACCACCGGCGGCACCGACACCCACCTGTCACTGCACGACCTCCAAGGCATCGAGGTCACCGGCAAGGACGCCGAGGCCCGCTGTGGCGCTGCCGGGATCGTGCTGAACAAGAACGCCATCCCCTTCGACCCGGCCCCACCGAGTGTCGCCTCGGGCATCCGGGTGGGCACACCGAGCGTCACGACCCAGGGGATGGGTGAGGCCGAGATGGTGATCATTGCCGAGCTCATCGCGCGGGCGATCAAGGATGGCGATGCTGACCCTGAGCACCCGGTCTCCCGGCAAGTGCGTGCCCAGGTGACCGACCTGGTGACCCGCTACCCGGCATACCCCCGGTGACCTGACCCCGGCAAACCGAGCCCCTGCCGAAAGGAGGTCCGACCCGGCACGTGCGCGAATACCTGCTCGTCTGCATCGTGGCGATGGCGGCGACTTACGTCGCCACGCCATTCGTTCGTGCCCTCGCGGTCATTCTCAAGGCGGTCACCCCGCTTCGGGAGCGGGACGTTCATACGGTGCCGATCCCCAGGCTGGGGGGACTGGCGATTTTCGCAGGATTCGCGGCGGCCACGCTGGTGGCCCGCAACCTGCCTTTTCTCAGCGGCACCTATGGGCAGGGCCAACTCACCGGAGTGCTTTTCGGCGCGGCCATCATCGTCGTCGTCGGCGCGATCGACGATGTCCGTGAGCTGGATTGGCTCACCAAACTCGCTGGTCAGCTGCTGGCCGCCGGGGTGATGGCCTATCGAGGTGTGATGATGCTGCAGGTCCCGTTCTTCGGGACGAGCACCGTGCTGCCGTGGCTTGCGCTCGTGGCGTTGACCATGGTCATCGTCCTCGCCACGATCAACGCAGTGAACTTCATCGACGGCCTGGACGGACTGGCTGCCGGGATCGTCGCGATCGCGGCGCTGGCTTTCTTCGCCTATTCCTATTTGATCAGTTACACCTTCAATCCGCCGAACGAGTTCACCACGGCGACCTTTCTCTCGGCAGCCACGCTGGGGTGCTGTCTGGGTTTCTTGCCGCATAACTTCAATCCCGCGCGATTGTTCATGGGTGACTCCGGGGCCTTGTTGCTCGGGCTGCTGCTCGCGGCCGCGACGATCTCGTTGACCGGGAACGTCGATCCGGCGGCGGTGAGCGGGGATGCCTGGGTGGCCTCGCTGCTGCCGATTGCCGCACCGCTGGCTGTGCTGTCGCTGCCGTTCCTTGACATGGTGCTCGCGGTCTTCCGGCGCACGCGGGCCGGGCAGCGGCCCTGGCAGCCCGACAGCAAACACCTGCACCACTGGATGCTGACCATCGGCCACGGTCACCGGGAGGCGGTGCTTATCCTCTATCTCTGGGGGGCGGTGCTGGCCCTCGGCACGGTGTCGATGGCCTTCTACCAGGGATGGTTGCTGGTGGCGATTATCGTCGGCGCGGTGCTCGTCGCTGCGGTCCTCACCGCTCGACTACCCAATTGGTTGTCCAACAAGCGCTTGTGATAGCTTTCACAAGCGCGCCGAGGTCGGCGCTGCTTCGCTTGATCCGAGCCCTGGACTGACGCCCCATGACGCACACGACGCCGCGCCCGGCTGCCACGCCGGGAGCGCCGTTCGCGATGATCCTGCGCGGGGCCCTGGTGCCGAGTGCCATCGCCGGAGCAGTCGCCGCGCTGGGGCTGGTGATCTGGCGAGGCACAGGGTCGATTGCCGGCGTCCTGGTCGGGCTCGTCGTCGGGCTCGGGTTCTTCGCTTCCGGTCTCGGGTTGCTGTCCAAGTTGGTCCGGGATCGCAGCCCGATCACCTTCATGGCGGTTGCGATGAGCATCTACCTGGCTCAGGTCATCGCCTTGTTGCTGTTCCTCATCGCGTTCCGTGAAGCGGGCTGGCTCGACGGACTCGCCTTCGGGCTCGTCGTGTTGGTGATCACCATCACGTGGCAGGTATTCCTCGTGCGCACCTGGCGGACGGCGCGGGTATATGTCTACGACACAACGGGTTCCGAGCATGAGTAGGGTGACGGGCCGGGCACCCGACACGAGTGTGACGCCTCTGACCTGGTGTACTCACACGGGCACGAGTCCGGTAGTCTGCGAGCCGATCCTCTGCTGCACAACCCGCGTCGGGGTGTCCGCCCCGTCCGGGATCAGTGGTGCCGAGTCGTTCGCCGGGAGTGACAAGGAGTGGGTGTGAGCCTCAATGCGTGGGCCGCGAGCCTCGTGACCGGAGCCGGCAATTTCGTGACGGAAGGCGGGGCAGGCGGAGAAACGAGTTTCGAGTCTCCGGGCACAGCGGATTTCTACTGGCCGCTCATCGGCGGCGATCATGACTGGGCCTTCACTCGCCCGGCAGCGATGATCCTGATCTCAGTGGCTGTCCTCGGCTTCTTCTACTTCTCGATATCGCGCAAGCTGGCTCTCGTGCCGGGCAAGACCCAGTGGATGGCTGAAGGTGTCTACGGCTTCGTGCGCAACACGATCGGCAAAGACATCATCGGCGCCAAGGACTTCCGGCCGTTCTTGCCGCTGCTGTTCACGCTTTTCACGATGATCCTGCTGAACAACCTCTTCGGGGTCATCCCGTTCATCCAGTATCCGACGATGAGCCGGGTCGCCTTCCCGATCGTGCTGACCCTGATCGTCTACGTCGTCTACCACACGACTGCGATCAGGCGGAAGCACGGCGTCGGTGGCTACCTCAAGTCGCTCATCCCGCCGGGCCTGCCGGGCTGGCTCAAGCCGATCCTGTTCGTGCTCGAGTTCCTCACCTACTTCGTGATCCGCCCACTGACGTTGTCGTTGCGGCTCTTCGGCAACATGCTCGCCGGACACCTCATGTTGCTCGTCTTCATCGTGGGCGGCGAGTACCTGCTGTTGCACGCTGACGGGTTGTTCCTCAACTTCTCGGGGGTCCTGTCGTTCTCCTTCGCGATCTTCATGACCTTCTTCGAGATCCTCATCGAGTTCCTGCAAGCCTTCATCTTCACCCTGCTCGCCGCGCTCTACATCGGCGACGCAGTCTCCGAGCATCACTAGACGAGTCCGAACAACACTAAAGAGCACCAAAGATCATCAAGCACGACCGCTACGAGAGACCGAAAACTGAACCCATCGCCAACGACACCGGGCCTGCTGGGCCGGTGCCACGGAAAGGAAAGTCACCATGACCGGCAACATCGCCTACCTCGGCTACGGCCTAGCAGCCATCGGCCCCGGCATCGGCGTGGGCTTGATCTTCGCGGCCTACATCAACGGCGTAGCCCGCCAGCCCGAGGCTCGTGGCATGCTGCAGACCATCGCCTTCACCGGCATGGCGATCACCGAGGCGCTGGCCATCCTCGGTCTGGTCTTCGCCTTCGTCTTCAAGGTATAGGTCCGGCCTCTGAACCGTCCTATTCCGACAGAAAGGAAGCGATCGTGACCATGGCGAGCATCCTGGTTGCCCCGGCGATGGTGCCGGCCTCCGGTGACGGCCCTGGCTGGCCCGAGGCGCTGCCGCTGCTGCCACACCCGGCTGAGATAGTCATCGGCATCATCGCCTTCGTGATCCTCTACTTGGTCTACTCCAAGTTGGTCGTGCCGGCGATGGAGCGCATGTATGCCGAGCGCACGGCCGCCATCGAAGGTGGGATGCAGGCAGCCGAGCAGGCCCAGGCCGAAGCCAAAGCTGCGCTCGACAACTACAACGCTCAACTGGCCGATGCCCGCAGCGAAGCCAACGAGATCCGCGAACAAGCCCGGGCCCAGGGCGCCGAGATCGTCGCCGAGATGCGGGCGCAGGCCCAGGCGGAGGCGAGCCGGATCGTTGACAGCGCTCAGCGCCAGATCGAGGCCGAGCGCCAGTCGGCGGTCGTCTCGCTGCGCTCCGAGGTCGGCCGGCTATCCACCGACCTGGCCAGCCGGATCGTCGGAGAATCGCTCCAGGACGAGGTGCGCCAGAAGGGCATCGTCGAGCGTTTCCTCGCCGAGCTCGAATCCGGCGAGATCGCCCCGGTGAAGGTCGGCTCGGGCGGCACTCCGGGAGCCGACGGGATCCGCCCCGGCAAGGACGGCTGACATGCAAGGTTCCTCACGGGCAGCCGTGGCGGCTAGCCAGAAGGCCTTCGACACGGCGATGGCAACACGCCCGGACACCGGTCGGCTTGCCGATGACCTCTTCGGGGTGGTCGGGGTGCTCGACGGCAGTGCTGCGCTGCGCCGGGCCCTCACCGACCCGACCAGGGAGACCACCGCCAAAGCCGAGCTCGTCCAGGGATTGTTCGCCGGCAAGATCGAGGCGGGTGCGCTGGATCTCGTCGGCACGATCGTCGGCCAACGCTGGTCCACCGAACGTGACCTCATCGACACCATCGAGATGCTCGGGGTCCAGTCCCTGATCGGTGGCACCGATACTGTCGACCGGATCGAGGACGAGCTGTTCCGTTTCGAGCGGATCATCGCGGCTGACCCGGCTTTGCGCCATGCGATCACCGATCGACGGGCCGATCCGGCGGCCAAGGCTGCGCTGGCCGAGCAACTGCTCAAGGACAAGGCCCAGCCGGAGACGCTCCGGCTGGTTCACCAAGCGCTCTCGGCTCCCCGGGGCCGGCGCTTCGACCAAGTCGTCGAGCACTACCTACGGGTCATCGCCGACCGGCGATCCGAGCTCTCGGCAACTGTCATCACAGCTGTCGACCTCACCGCAGCCCAGCGGGTGCGGCTCTCGGCGGCACTGCAACGCACCTACGACAAGGCGATTCATCTCAACGTGGTCGTCGACCCGGAAGTGATCGGCGGCATCCGGGTCGAGGTGGGCGACGAAGTCGTCGACGGCACCGTGTTGCGTCGCCTCGATGCCGCTAAACGACACATGGGCGGCTAGCCGCCCCGATTGAACGTGACAGAACCACCCGGTGAGGCGACAACCGCCGCCGAGACGAGCAGGAGAAGAGCACAGATGACGGAGCTGACGATCCGTCCGGACGAGATCCGGGCCGCGCTGGACCAGTTCGTGACGTCCTACGACCCCGGCACGGCGACCCGGGAGGAGGTCGGCCGGGTCATCGACGCCGCTGACGGCATCGCGCACGTCGAGGGGCTTCCCTCGGCGATGACCAACGAGCTGCTGCAGTTCCAGGACGGCACACTGGGCATCGCGCTCAACCTCGACGTGCACGAGATCGGTGTCGTCGTGCTCGGTGCATTCGACGGCATCGAGGAGGGGCAGACCGTCAAGCGCACCGGTGAAGTGCTCTCGGTGCCGGTGGGTGACGCCTTCCTCGGGCGTGTCGTCAATCCACTCGGGCAGCCGATCGACGGTCTCGGTGAGATCGCCGCCGAAGGGCGGCGAGCGCTGGAGCTGCAGGCTCCCACCGTCATGGAACGCAAATCCGTGCATGAGCCCTTGCAGACCGGCCTCAAGGCCGTCGATGCGATGACCCCGATCGGCCGCGGCCAGCGCCAGCTCATCATCGGCGACCGTCAGACCGGCAAGACGACCGTCGCCGTCGACACGATCATCAACCAGAAACGCAACTGGGAGTCCGGCGACCCAGTGCAGCAGGTGCGTTGCATCTACGTCGCCATCGGCCAGAAGGGCTCGACCATCGCGGCCGTCCGCGGCACCCTCGAGGACGCCGGCGCGCTGGAATACACGACGATCGTCGCGGCCCCGGCCTCCGACGCCGCGGGCTTCAAGTACCTCGCCCCATATGCCGGCTCGGCCATCGGCCAGCACTGGATGTACCAGGGCAAACACGTGCTCATCGTCTTCGACGACCTGTCCAAGCAGGCCGAGGCCTACCGCGCCGTGTCGTTGCTGCTGCGTCGCCCGCCGGGTCGTGAGGCTTACCCTGGTGACGTCTTCTATCTGCACAGCCGCCTGCTCGAGCGGTGCGCCAAGCTCTCCGACGACAAAGGTGCTGGTTCGATGACCGGCTTGCCGATCATCGAGACCAAAGCCGGTGACGTGTCGGCCTATATCCCGACCAACGTCATCTCGATCACCGACGGTCAGATCTACCTGCAGGCCGACCTGTTCAACGCCAACGTGCGTCCGGCTATCGACGTCGGTGTGTCGGTGTCCCGAGTCGGTGGTGCCGCTCAAGTCAAGGGGATGAAGGACGTCGCCGGGCGGCTCAAGCTCGACTTGGCGCAGTTCCGTGCCATGGAGGCTTTCGCGATGTTCGCCTCCGATCTCGACGCGGCCTCCCGGGCGCAGCTGGCTCGTGGCGCCCGCTTGGTCGAGCTGCTCAAGCAGCGCCAGAGCAGCCCGTTCGCCGTCGAGGAGCAGATTGTCTCGATCTGGCTCGGCACGACCGGTCAGCTCGACTCGATCGCCGTCGAGGACATCCGCAAGTTCGAGACCGACTTCCTCGACCAGCTGCGTCGCAGTCAAGGTGGCCTGCTCGCGGCGATCCGTGAGACCGGCAAGCTCGAGGACAGCACCCTCGACGGACTGCAGAAGGCCGTGGACGAGTTCAAGAAGGGCTTCGTCGGCGAAGGCAGCGACAACCTCGTCGAGGCCGGCACCGAGGCCACTCCCGAGGACCTCGCTGACGAGGACATCGAGCAGGCCCAGATCGTCAAGGATCACTGAGCGCGTCGGAGAACCTCGGCGAGCTCACGGCATACCGAAACCCTAGCCAGCACAACGAAGGAAGGCGGCCCCTATGGGAGCGCAGATGCGGGTCTACCGCCAGCGCATCCGTTCGGTCCAGGCGACCAAGAAGATCACCCGGGCGATGGAGCTGATCGCGGCTTCCCGCGTCGTCAAGGCCCGGCAGCGGGTGCAGGAATCCGGGCCCTACACGCACGCGCTGACCAAGGCGCTGACCGCGCTCGCTAACAACTCCACCGACACCCACCCGCTGATCACCGAGCGTGACGAGATCAACCGGGCCGGTGTCGTGCTCATCGCCGGCGACCGGGGGCTGTCGGGCGGCTACAACTCGTCGGTCATCAAGGAGAGTGAACAGCTGGTCCACCGGTTGCAAGGCCAGGGCAAGGATGTCGCGATGTACCTCGTCGGCCAGCGGGCGGTGAACTTCTACAAGTTCCGTCACCGCCCGTATGCCGCCGAATGGACCGGTTTCTCGGACGCGCCGCAATTCGAGCACGCCAAGGCGATCAGCGACCGGCTGCTGGCCGATTTCGACATGGTCGGAGGCGAAGCGGGGCTCGACGAGATCCACGTCGTCTACACCCGGTTCAACTCGATGGTGGCGCAGGTGCCCAAGGTCCTGCGGCTGGTGCCGTTGGAGGTCGTCGAAGGCGAAGGCGCATCCACGGCGGGCGAGATCTTCCCGCTTTACTCTTTCGAACCCAGCATCGACAACGTCCTCGACCAGCTGTTGCCGAAGTACATCACGAACCGGATCTACACTTCACTGCTCGGCTCGGCTGCCTCGCAGATGGCAGCCCAGCAGCGGGCGATGAAGTCGGCGACCGACAACGCCGAGACCCTCATCAACACCTACACCCGGCTGGCCAACCAGGCCCGCCAGGCCGAGATCACCCAAGAGATCAGCGAGATCGTGGGCGGCGCCAGCGCGCTCGCTTCCGCCTAGACCGCAGCGACCAGAAGGAACAGACACTCATGACTGCCACTGTCACCGAAGCCGCCAAGGGGACCGCTGCGGGCGGCGTGGGCCGGATCTCCCGGATCACCGGCCCGGTCGTCGACGTCGAGTTCCCGGCTGACGCGATCCCCGAGCCCTACAACCTGCTCACCACCGAGGTCGATCTGGGTGGTGAGCAGAAGACGATCAACCTCGAGGTTGCCCAGCACATCGGTGACAGCATGGTGCGCGCTATCTCGTTGCAGCCTACTGACGGCTTGGTCCGCGGTATTCCGGTGCAGGACACCGGTGGCCCGATCCAGGTGCCGGTCGGCAACGTCACCCTCGGCCGCGTCTTCAACACCACCGGCGAATGCCTCAACCTCGAGCCGGGCGAGCAACTCGACATCACCGAACGGTGGGGCATCCACCGCCCGGCTCCCGCGTTCGACCAACTCGAGTCGAAGACAGTCATGTTCGAGACCGGCCTCAAGGTCATCGACTTGCTCACGCCCTACGTGCAGGGCGGCAAGATCGGCCTCTTCGGTGGCGCCGGAGTGGGCAAGACGGTGCTGATCCAGGAGATGATCGCCCGAGTCGCCAAGGACCACGATGGTGTGTCGGTCTTCGCCGGGGTGGGCGAGCGCACCCGTGAGGGTAACGACCTGATCGTCGAAATGGCGGAGGCCAATGTCTTCGACAAGGTCGCCCTCGTCTTCGGCCAGATGGACGAGCCGCCCGGCACCCGGCTGCGGGTCGCGCTGTCGGCCCTGACGATGGCCGAGTATTTCCGGGACGTTCAGAAGCAGGACGTGCTGCTGTTCATCGACAACATCTTCCGCTTCACCCAGGCCGGTTCCGAGGTGTCGACGCTGCTCGGGCGGATGCCGTCCGCAGTGGGCTACCAGCCGACACTCGCCGACGAGATGGGTGTGTTGCAGGAGCGGATCACCTCCACCCGTGGCCACTCGATCACCTCGATGCAGGCCATCTACGTGCCTGCCGATGACTACACCGACCCGGCACCGGCGACCACCTTCGCCCACCTCGACGCGACGACCGAACTCTCCCGTGAGATCGCCTCGTTGGGTATCTATCCGGCCGTGGACCCGCTGACCTCGACCAGCCGGATCCTGGACCGTCGGTACATCTCCGAGGAGCACTACACGACCGCGGTGCGGGTCAAGCAGATCCTGCAGCGCAACAAGGAGTTGCAGGACATCATCGCGATCCTCGGTATCGACGAATTGTCCGAAGAGGACAAGATCCTCGTCAACCGGGCCCGCCGGATCCAGCGCTTCCTGTCGCAGAACACCTACGCCGCCACCCAGTTCACCGGCATCGAGGGCTCGACAGTGCCGCTGTCCGACACCATCGAAGCGTTCACGAAGATCTGCGATGGTGAATACGACCACGTCGCCGAGCAGGCATTCTTCATGTGCGGCGGCTTGGACGACGTCGAGCGTCAGTGGGCCGAGATCCAGAAGAACCTCTGAGAGTCGGCAAGCTGGACGAACAGCTTCGACCCGCCGCATCCGGGTCAGGGCCGCGGGCCGGTCACCGTTTCGGTGGCCGGCCCGTAGCTGTGACCGGGGGTCGGGCCTGTCGATAAGTGCACAGTCGTGCGGCGAGTCGACCTGGGGCCGTGGCGAATCACGGGATATGTGCACAGTCGTGCGGCGAGTCAACTTGGGACTGCGGCGAGTCACGAGATATGTGCACAGTCAAGCGCTTACTCGCGAGTCAGGCCGCCCGGGGAGGCCGACTCACGGGTCGGGCCGCCCGGGCAGGCCAGCTCACGGGTCGGGCCGCCCAGAGGCACCGACTCTCGGGTCGGCGGACGCCGACCGGCCGTGAGGCCGCCCACACCCTCCGGTTGCGGCGTGGCTGGGCGCACCCGACGCGCACTAGACTCCGGAACCAGACTGGGGTCCGTCCTCTGAGGGGACCCCGGCTCGAGGAAGTACGCTGAAGCGGAGGTCATCGTGGGTGTTTTGCAGGTGGAGTTGGTTGCTGCGGATCGCCGCGTGTGGCGAGGCGAGGCCGGCAGCGTGCGCTGTCGCACGAGCTCCGGCGAGCTCGGTGTCCTGCCCGGCCACACTCCGTTGCTCGGTTTGCTCGTCGAGGGCGACGTGGTGATCCGGGCGGTTGACGGGGCCGACCAGATGGCCGAAGTCGACAACGGGTTCCTCTCCGTCGAGCACGACCGGGTGACTATCGTGGCCGATCACGTGTCGGTCAGTTGACGGCGGCTGCTCGGGCTTGGGGGGTTGCTCGTGCCCGACCTACTGTTTGTCATTGAGGGCGTTCTCGGGGCAATCGTCGCGATCGGTCTCACCTATCTGCTGACGTCGATCGGGCGGCGCCGGGCCATCGCTCGGGGCGCGCTGCTTACCATGTGCGCCTACGCGGCCGAGGGCGCGACGTCGTGGCGCCGCGGTCTGCTGCGCTTCGGAAGCGGGTCGGTCGAATGGTTCCCGATGGCCGGTCTGTCCGTCCGGCCGCGCTACCGGTGGGCTCGCCGCCAACTCGACCTCGGCTCAGCCACTCCCCAACCCGACGGAGCCCGGCTCGATCTGATTGATCCGGTGCGGGTGGAGTGCCGGCACGCGGACGAGACCTTCCGCCTGGCGATGGCGCGCGACGCCTACATGGCGCTGCGCATCTGGGTCGAGGCAGCTCCGCCGGGAGGGTCCGCGACCGTGCACTGATTCCCCTCGGCCGACCTAGCTCTCATCCGACGAACCGCGTCGACGTTTCTCCGGCGCTGCCGCTCGGCCGCCGCCGGGCTGCCAGAGCACGTCGCCGCCGGGCAAGTTGGCCACTCGAGCGAGCACGAACAGCAAGTCGGAGAGCCGGTTGACGTAGGTGGCGGTGAGCGGGTTAACCCCGCCAGTGCCACGTTCGTTGCCCGGCTGGTCGCCATAGGCCTCCAGCGCCGCCCAGATGGACCGTTCGGCCCGGCGCGCAACGGTCGTGGCGACGTGCAAGTATGCCGCGCCGGGGCTTCCGCCGGGCAAGATGAACGAGCGCAACGGCTCCAGCTCGGCCAGGTAGCGGTCGCAGTCGGCTTCGAGATCGGCAACCCACGGTTCCTGGACCCGCAGCGGCGGGTATTTGTAGCTCTCTTGCAGCGGGGTGCACAGATCTGCTCCGACATCGAAGAGCTCGTTCTGGACGCGCAGCAGCGTTTCGCGGATGTCGTCGCGCAGGCCCCCGGCAGCAATGGCCACGCCCAGGAAGGTGTTGGTCTCGTTGGCATCGGCGTATGCCACGAGTCTCAGATCGGTCTTGGCCGTCCGGCTGAAGTCTCCGAGCGCCGTCGTGCCGTCGTCACCGGTGCGGGTGTAGATCTTCGTGAGGTTGACCATGAGGACAGCATTCCAGATCGCCCGGTCAGGGTGGCTTACCGATCGTCGCAACTCGGCCGACCGTGAACATGAACACCCAGGTCGAGTCAGGCTCCGTGGTGTTGGCGTGTCATGGCGTCGAGGTCGGGGATGTCGAACGACCAGACCTGTGAGTCCACGCCGACTTTAGGTGGCGCGGTGTCGCGGCCACGGGTCTGATCGGGCTTGCCGGGCGGGTCGCCGTGGGTGCCTCGATGGGCGTGGTGGAACGCGTCGCTGTCGACCCAGGCATCGAAGGCCGCGTCATCGCGCCAACGCATCACGACGAGCCACACATTCCGGCCGTCGGTCGGCCGCAGCAGCTCGAATCCCTCGAAGCCGGCGACACCGTCGATGGCTTTCGCGCGGGCGGCGAATCGAACGGCGAGCTCGTCACCGCTGTCCTCGGGGACGGTGATCGCGTTGATCTTCACCACGCTCATCGGTTGGCATTCCTCTCATCGTCGTCGGGCCCATGGGCTCGGTTGGTCAGGTCACTGAGCCGGTTCCTGGGACTCGACGGGTGTTGCGGTCTCCATGACGTCGAAAGACCACAGCTCCCAGCTGTCGGCGTAGGTGATGGTAGCCGGGTCACGCTGAGGGCGCCCTGCATACCAATTCTCGTAGGCGGCGTCGTCGCGCCACTGCGTGACGACGAGCCACGTGCGGCGCTCGTCGTTCGGGCGAAGCACTTGGAATCCCTCGAAGCCGTCCATCTGCTCGATCCGGTGCGGGCGGGTCGAGAAGCGCTGGAGGAATTCTCCGTCCTGGCCCTCGGCGATCTGCATGACGTTGATCTTGACGATGCTCATGACGCTCCTTGTGGCGGTCTATTCACTTCGTGGCTCTTGCCGGATGTCGGGTCGGGTGCGGACTCAATGGTGGTGCCCGGGCTGAGGGTGACCACGCAGCGGTCGGGTTGCTCGAACGGTCGTAGCTCGTGGCGGGCCGTAGGCGTGTCGCTGGCCGCGATCAAGCCACTGAGCATGCCATCGTGCAGCGCACAGATGATTTCGCCGTACTGATCGAAGAGCTCTATGAACGGGCACTGCCACAGGGATATCTCGGCCTGATCACCGCGCAGATCCAGGATGGGCTCGAAAGAGTGCTCCGCCAGGAATCCGTTGAGGGCCACGGCCACGGCCGCAACCGGCGAGTCCGACGCCGTGGGGGCGGCTCGGGTGTGGGGGAGTTGATCCAATCCCCAACGACGGCTGATGGCGACGGCTTCTTGGGCACCGTCGGGTCGCTGCTGCAAGCTGGCGGCCAATATCTCGGCGAGCAGTCGGTATTCAGTCGGCCCTCGAGAGTCTCTACCGCCGATCACTCGGTAGGTCATCGGAGGTCTACCCCGAGATCCAGTGACGCCGACCTCCCGCCGCAGCAGGCCTTGACGGGCGAGCGCTTCGAGGTGTCGCCGGGCCGTCTCGACGGGCCACTCCAGCTCGCGGGCCACTTGGTGGACGCTCATCGCCGCACCATGACGGCGCAGTAGCTGCCGGACCGCGGTGCGTCGGCTTCCCACCCCAATCAATATACACAGAAACGTGGGGTAAAATATCGATGTTCGTTCGCCGATTCCGAAGGAAACCATATGACCGCCAGCAGTGGACATGAGCGCAGCCCGGAGAAGATGCAGGGGCACTGGCTCCTCGCGAGTCTGGGCAAGCGGGTCCTGCGGCCAGGTGGTGCGGCGCTGTCGGCGTGGCTCGTGGAGCGCGCCGATCCGGCGGGCAAAGACGTCGTCGAGCTCGCGCCCGGGCTCGGTCACACCGCCGCAGTCATCGCGTCTCGGGGTCCGGCGAGTTACGTGGGCGTCGATCGTGATCCCGAGGCCTTGCGACGGGCTCGCGACGTGTTGGGTGACCGGGGCATCTTCGTCGAGGGGGATGCGGCAGCCACCGGTCGCGACGACCAGAGCGCCGATCTGGTCCTGGGCGAGGCGATGCTGACCATGCAGAACGAGAAGAACAAGCAAGCCGTCGTCGCGGAGGCATTCCGCGTCCTACGACCCGGCGGGACCTACGCCATCCACGAACTGGCGATGACACCCGACGAAGTCGCCGACGACATCAAGACAACCGTTCGCACCGAACTCGCCCGGGCGATCAAGGTGAACGCTCGCCCGTTGACCCCCGCCGAATGGGGCGAGTTGCTGCGCGGTGAAGGCTTCGAGGTGCTGGAGACCAAGACGGCGCCGATGGCCTTGCTGGAGCCCAAGCGGATCATCGCCGACGAAGGTCTGCGCGGCGCGGCGCGATTCTTCTTCAATGTGCTCCGGCGCCCGGATGCCCGGCGGCGCGTGCTGCGGATGCGTTCCGTCTTCCGGGCCAATCGTGACTCGCTTGCCGGAATCGCCGTCGTCGCCCGTCGACCCGGGTAGGTCAGCCAGTCAACCGAGCCGCCGAGGTAGGAACAGGTAGGAAACCCGGCTCAGAAGAGCCGTGACTCGGCGTCGTCGACCCCGCGGAGCGCGTCGTAGTCGAGCACGACGCAGCGGATGCCGCGATCCTCAGCGAGCACTCGGGCCTGGGGTTTGATCTCTTGTGCGGCGAGAACTCCCGACACGGGTCGCAACAGCGGGTCACGGTTGAGCAGCTCGAGATAGCGGGTGAGCTGCTCGACCCCGTCGATCTCGCCGCGGCGTTTGATCTCGATCGCCACGTGGGTCCGGTCGCCGTCGCGGGCCAGGATGTCGACCGGGCCGATGGCGGTCGGATGCTCGCGGCGGACCAGGCTCCACCCCTCGCCGAGGGTGTCGATGTGCTGGGCGAGCAGGGCCTGTAGATGGGCCTCGACACCCTCCTTGACCAGGCCCGGGTCGGCACCCAGCTCGTGTGAGCTGTCGTGCAACACCTCGTGGATGCGGACCCGCAAGGCATCACCGGTCTTGGTATGCCGCACCTCCCAGACCGTGACGACCCCGGCATCGGCCTCGTCTGTCGCCGGATCGACCTCGCGCAGGGCACAGGGCGCGGACATCCAGTTCAGCGGTTTGTAGGAGCCGCCGTCACTGTGCACGAGCACGGAGCCGTCCGCTTTGACCAACAGCAGCCGGGTAGCCAACGGCAGGTGGGCCTGCAAACGACCCTCGTAGTCGACCGAGCAACGGGCGATGACCAGGCGCACCCGGCCACCTTAGTCACGTCGACCACGTGGTGTGATCACTGTCGCTTCCGCTGCTCTAGAGGGTCGTCGCTTCCCTCTGCCAGACTCCGGGGATGGCACGCGAATTCAGCACAGTTGGCATTGTCGGTCTGGGCACCATGGGTGCCGGCATCGTAGAGGTTTTCGCCCGCAACGGCATCGATGTCGTCGCCGTCGAGGTCAACGAACAGGCTCTGGACCGGGGCAAGGGCGTCCTTGCCAACTCCATCACGCGAGCGGTCAGTCGCGAGAAGATGACCCAGGACGAGGCTGACGCCCTGCACGGGCGGATCACCTACACCATCGACCTGGCGGACCTGGCCCACTGCCAGCTCGTCGTCGAGGCCGTCCCCGAGAATCTCGAGATGAAGAAGCAGATCTTCGCGACGGTGGACGAGATCGTCGCCGACGATGCGATCCTCGCGACGAACACCTCCTCGCTGTCGGTCACCGAGCTCGCGGTCGGCACGAAGCACTCCAAGCGCTTCGTCGGGATGCACTTCTTCAACCCGGCGACGGTCATGCAGTTCGTCGAGGTCATCCGCACGGTGATCACCGACGACGAGGTCTTCCAGGACGTCAAGGACTTGGCCGAGCGGCTCGGCAAGAAGCCGGTCGTGGTCGGCGACAAGGCCGGCTTCATCGCCAACGCACTGCTCTTCGGCTACCTCAACCATGCGGTGTCGATGTACGAGCACAAGTACGCCACTCGTGAAGACCTCGACGCAGCGATGAAGTTTGGCTGCGGCCTGCCCATGGGTCCGCTGGCGCTCATGGATCTCATCGGCCTGGACACGGCATACGAAGTCCTCGACACGATGTACCACGAAGACCGCGACCCGCTGCATGCGCCCAGCCCCATCATCAAGCAGATGGTGAGCGCCGGACTCATGGGCCGGAAGACCGGTCGTGGGTTCTACTCGTATGCCGGGGTCGGCAGTTCCGAGGTCGTCGCCGACAGGCTCACCCCGGTCGACGACTACGCCGAGGACGCCGGGCTGGCCGCGATCGCCAAGGTCGGTGTCGTCGGTTCGGGCACGATGGCCACCGGGATCATCGAGGTCTTCGCCAAGGCCGGCTACGAGGTCACCTTCGTCGCTCGTGGGCAGGAGAAGGTCGATGGCGTCATGGCCGCGATCAAGAAGGGCCAGGCACGGATGATCGACCGTGGCCGGATGACCCAGGAAGCTGCCGACGAGATCAATGCTCGGCTCACCGGGTCGACACGTCGCGAGGACCTCAAAGACGTCGACATCGTCGTCGAAGCGATCGCTGAGGATCTGGAGATCAAGCAGGAGCTCTTCCGCGACCTGGATCGCATCTGCAAGCCGGGTGCCATCCTGGCCACGACCACCTCCTCGCTGCCGATCATCATGTGTGCCAACGTGACCAGCCGTCCGGGCGATGTCATCGGAATGCACTTCTTCAACCCGGCCCAGGTAATGAAGCTCGTCGAGGTGGTCTCGACGGTCGCCACCGACCCGAAGATCAACCACACGACGGTCGCGTTGACCCGCAAGATCGGCAAGGTCCCGGTGCAGTGCGGCGACCGCTCGGGGTTCATCGTCAACGCACTGTTGTTCCCCTACCTCAACGACGCGATCAAGATGCTCGAGGCGCACTACGCCACAGCCGACGACATCGACACCGCGATGAAGACCGGCTGCGGCTACCCGATGGGGCCCTTCGAATTGCTCGACGTTGTCGGACTCGACGTGTCGCTGGCCATCCAGCGCGAGCTGTTCAAGGAGCTGCGCGAGCCCGGCTTTGCACCGGCTCCATTGCTCGAGCACATGGTCACGGCGGGCTACCTCGGCCGGAAGACCAAGCACGGGTTCCGCACTTACTGATTCTGCTGAACTGGTCCGGCAGGCGGCCAGGGCAGCGGTTTGCTCTGCCGTAGGTGTTCTGCTTAACGGGTGCGGTTGACAAGGAGACGCAGTGGTCAAGCCACTGATGATCCTGCCGTAGGTGCTCTGCTTAACGGGTACGGTTGACCTCGACCACCGTGACACTCATCGCGTCACTGCGGTGCTGATCTGCATTCCTTAGCTGGGCGTGCCCTCGATCCCGACCGCGGACAGTCCGCGGACTCGATGTCGATGGTCAGTCTTCAAGCCTCCATGGTCGGAAGACCTCCTTCCCCGCCCTCGTCGCGAGGTGCCGGCCCGCTGGGCCCCCTTGCCACGCTCTCCGGTGAGGGTCCGCTGAGGTTGACAGGAGCCTGCCCGGAGGCTATCTAGGGTCAGGTAAGGAGAGCCTAACATGCAGATGTCAGCTGACCAGCAATCCCGAACCGCCGGGGCACCGCCCGCCCGTTCCCCGTTCCACGGCGTGCAGGCGATCATCCTGCGGCGCAAGGCAGCCCTAGCCCTGAGCGCAGTCTTGGCGGTCGCCGGGGCATTGGCCGGTTTAGCCCCTTACGTCGTCGTCTACTTCCTTGCCCAAGAGCTATTTCTCTCCGAGCACCTCAACCGGGATCGTCTCTTGTACCTTGGGCTCTGGGCGGGGGTCGCAGTCGTCGCGAAGATTCTGTGCAGGACCCTGGCAGACACCGTCTCGCACCGCCGCCTACCGGATCCTCGCAGACCTGCGCCTGGCCCTGGCCGAACGTCTGTCACGAATGCCACTGGGGCGTGTTCGGGCTCGCAGCGTCGGGCACCTACGAAAAGTACTGCAAGACGATGTCGAGCAACTCGAGTTAGGCCTGTCCCACGCCATACCCGATCTCGCAGCAGCCATCGCCGTGCCGGTGGCCAGTTTGGTCGTGATGTTCGTGATCAACTGGCAGGTCGCGTTGGCAGCCCTTGCGGTGGTTGTCCTGGCGGTTGCATTCGTCGTGTGGGCAATCAGACGCACAGCGGGCCTGGCCGAACGCGAGTCTGATATCAAACAGCACCTGAATACATCGATCATCTCTTTCTTGCGCGGCATGAAGGTGATTCGAGGCTTTCTGCCTACGAAGGATAGCTTCACGGCAACCGACGCCGCCATCAATGCCAACGAACGAATAGAGAACGCCAAGATGCGCAAGGGCAAGTGGCAAGCCGTTGCTGCTTCAACCCTCACCACAAGCGCAGTCTCCCTAATTCTCCCCGTCGGTTTGTGGTGCGTGCACGTTGGTCACTTGACTCCCTCAGCGCTCGTCTTCTTCCTGCTCGTGGGAACTGGTTTCGCGCAGCCGCTCGTGTCGTTGATGACCAGCCTGGCGGTGTTGCAGTACCAAATCGAGGCCGGGTTGAAAAGCATATCCGAGATTCTGGACGAGCCGGACCTGGCAGTCCCCGGGCATCAAGAACAGCCTCAGGGTTTCGGGATCATTATTCACGACGTGAGTTTCGCCTACGGTGATGGACCAGCCGTGCTCCACGGCGTAAATCTGAGCATCCCGGAGGGTGCCTCCCTGGCTCTGGTCGGGCCGTCAGGGGGCGGGAAATCAACTCTCCTCGGTCTGCTGGCTCGCTTCCATGATGTCAGCGACGGATTCGTGCAGTTGGGTGGCGTCGATCTGCGTAGCATGGATCCGGTCGCCCTGATGCAACAAGTCGCCTATGTGCAACAAGACGAGTATATCTTCGCAGACACGCTCTGGGAGAACATCAGGATGGCACGCCCGGACGCGACGACCGAGGAGATCACGTCGGCGGCTGAACGGGCAAGGGTGAGTGAGTTCGTCGACGAATTGGAGGATGGCTGGCACACAATGCTCCCTGCGGGGGGCGGACGATTGTCCGGCGGGCAGCGGCAGCGAATCTCCATAGCTCGCGCGATCCTGAAAGGGTCTTCAGTCATTTTGCTCGATGAGGCGACCGCCTTTCTTGACCCGGAAAGCGAAGTGGCCGTGACCAAAGCGCTGGCGGATCTCAGGCAAGGAAGGAGCATGATCACGGTTGCGCACCGCCTGGGCACGGTGATCGACTATGACCAGATCGCTTTCTTGGAGAGCGGGCGGATAGTAGCAACCGGAACGCACGAGGAGCTGCTGCGGGAATGCACGGAATACGCCGACCTTTGGGCGTCTTTTCAGCAGGCGCGTGGATGGGAAATCAGGAGCGCCAAAGAAGGGCCTGGCAGGACGCAGCCGTCCTCGGTCGCCGTTGCATCACAGTGTGACGCCCCGACGGCTCGAGAGGCGGCGCCGGTGGCCGGGTTAGCCGACTTGAAACCGATTCGGCAATGGCTCAGCTTGCTCGGTGATCAACGCAGGGTCTTTTGGCGCCGCGGGCTCGTGTGGATCATACTCGACGGCATTCTGACCAGCGCACCGACGGTGGTAACCCTCTTCGCGCTACTGGCAGTACTGTCCGGTCAGGTCGAGGCTGATGCCTGGTGGCGTTACGGCTTGATCTTGGCTGCGATCTTTGCCTTGCGCTGGTTGTTTGGCGTCGGACTTGCGACGGTGTGGTGGCCGATTACCACCAAAGTGGTCGCCAAGTTACGCCTATCCATTCTTGCTCATTTGCGAAGAATCCCGCTCGGAAGATACGATCAGCTCGATACCGGACGGACGGCTACTCTGGTGGTCGCCGATCTACCTCTGGTCGATTTCGTGAATCTCCCGGCCAAGGTGATCGTGAGCCTCATACAGCCTCCGCTAGCCGTGGCGATTCTGCTGATCCTCGACTGGAAGCTCGGGTTGGCGGCACTGGCGGGGCTGCCGGTCTTTTTCCTGCTTCTGTGGAGATCTGATCGGGCTCAAAGCGGCATCCTAGGAGAAGTGGCGCAGGCACGCAGCCGCGCCAGCAGTGAACTACTCGAGATGGTGCAGGGTACGGCCGTCCTGAGAGCTAACCCGAACGCCCCGCAAGCCAAGCGATACCGAGAATCGGTGGAGGCTCTGCGGCATACGAGCGTGGCTATGGCCTTGAATACGAGCCCTCTAAAGTCCTTTGCATCGGTTGCGTTGGAAATCGGATTCGCCTTCTTAGTCCTGATGGTCTGCCTCGGATCGCTTGAGGGGAATCTGCCGAAGGTGACCGCGCTAGTCTGCTTAGTCATCTCACTCAGCCTTTATCGACCGTACCAGGATTTGATGGAGCTTTCGTCCTATCGCCACTTGCAGGGTCACATAGTCGACCGTATTGCGCAGATCTGGGATATCGAGCCTCTGTCGGTGGGGAGCCGGGAAGCGCCCTCGAGAGACACGAGCGTTACTTTTAACGACGTCACGTTCGGTTACCGCGATGGGCGGAAGGTACTGCATGGTGTGAATTTTGTCGCTCGGACTGGTGAAATAACGGCGCTTGTTGGGGCTTCGGGATCCGGAAAATCTACAGTCGCCAACCTGGTCGCGCGTTTCTGGGATGTCGACTCCGGTTCTGTCCGGATCGGTGATGTCGATGTTCGAGACCTTACATCGGCGGCACTCGCTATGCAGGTGGCGACCGTCTACCAGGACGTTTACTTGTTCCCGACGACGATCCGGGAGAATCTTTGCCTGGGTTCTGAGGCTGGAGAGCGGGAGCTGGAGGAGGTGCTCCAAGCCGCTCAGGCGTGGAATTTTGTTCGTGAACTGCCGGACGGGCTGGACGCGGAAGTGACCGATGGTGGAAACAATCTATCAGGGGGGGAGCGCCAGCGCGTTTCTATCGCCCGGGCCTTGCTGAAGGACGCTCCGATTCTGCTGCTCGATGAGGCCGTCGATTCTGTTGATCCGGAGACCGAGGTGAGGATTCAGAAAGCGCTCGGGTCTTTGGTGGTCGGCCGAACTGTCATCGTGGTTGCTCATCGCTTGAACACCATCCGTTCGGCTGATCAGATTGTGGTGCTGGCGAATGGTGGTGTCGAGGCCACGGGTACTCATGACGAGCTGCTGGATCGCAGTCCAACCTATCGTCGAATGTGGACGGCGAATCATCCGGGTGAAGAAACAAGGGTCTGATGCGGTGGGAACGATCGGCCGCTACCAGGACGAGTGCAACGGCCGGCCCTCGGCGAAACCCGCTGAGCTCTGGATGCCTACGACTGCGCGCTCGGTGAACTCCTCGAGGTTCGTGGCACCGGCATACGTCAAAGCCGAGCGCACTCCGGCCACGATGGCGTCGAGCAGGTCCTCGACGCCGGGACGGGCCGGGTCGAGGTACATCCGGGAGGCCGAGATGCCTTCTTCGAATAGGCCCTTGCGTGCTCGTTCGTATGCTGTTTCACCGGTGGTGCGGCTGAGTACGGCGCGCGCGGACGCCATGCCGAAGGACTCCTTGTAGGCGCGTCCGTCGGGTGCGATGTGCAGGTCGCCGGGCGATTCGACAGCGCCGGCGAACCACGAACCGATCATGACGTTAGAAGCCCCGGCGGCGAGCGCGAGTGCGACATCCCGGGGATGGCGTACCCCGCCGTCGGCCCACACGTGCGCGCCGAGTGCGCGGGCCACCGTGGCGCATTCGAGCACGGCGGAGAATTGCGGGCGCCCGACCCCGGTCATCATCCGGGTCGTGCACATCGCCCCCGGCCCGACCCCGACCTTGACGATGTCGGCACCTGCCTCGACCAGGTCACGCACACCTTCGGCCGAGACGACGTTGCCGGCCACGATCGGCACCTCCACCCCGGCAGCGCGCACCGCTTGCAGCGCGTCGAGCAATCGCTCTTGATGCCCGTGCGCGGTGTCGAGCACGAGCACGTCGATGCCGGCGTCGACGAGTCGGGCAGCCCGCTCGCCGACATCGCCGTTGACGCCCGAAGCCGCCGCGATCCGGAGCCGGCCGAACTCGTCTAATGCGGGCCGGTAGAGCGTGGCCCGCAGCGCCCCTTGGCGGGTGAGCAGGCCGACGAGGCGACCGTCGGGTCCGACAACCGGAGCCAGCCGGTGATGCACCTCACCGAGTCGTTCGAAGGCCGCCTCCGGGTCGATGGTGTCGGCGATCGTCGCGAGTTCGCGGGTCATGACCTGTTCGAGTTGGGTGAAGCGGTCCACTCCGTCGAGGTCGGCCTCCGTGACGATGCCGACCGGACGCTGGTCGGCATCGAGCACGACGACTGCGCCGTGCGCTCGCTTGTGCAGCAAGGCCAAGGCGTCAGCGACGGTCGACTGTGGGGTCAATGTGACCGGGGTGTCATGGACGAGGTGGCGCCGCTTGACATAGCGGACGACGTCGGCGACGACCTCGTGCGGGATGTCTTGCGGGATGACGACGAGGCCGCCGCGCCGGGCCACCGTCTCGGCCATCCGCCGGCCGGCCACGGCGGTCATGTTCGCGACGACGATCGGGATCGTCGTGCCCGACCCGTCGACTGTCGCCAGGTCGACGTCCATCCGGGATGCCACGGCACTGCGTGCGGGCACCATGAAGACGTCGTCGTAGGACAGGTCCCAGCTGGGTTGCATCCCGTTGAGGAAGCGCATGGCACTCGACCCTAGTCGCCTCGGGTCGTGTCCTCCGGGCAGCGGCTAGGCCCGCTGCTGCCGGGGGACGAGGACCTCGTCGTAGATCAGCAGCAGGCCGGCCGCCGTCGGGATGGCCAGTAGTGCGCCGAGCACCCCGGCCAGGCTGGCGCCGACGAGGGCCGCGACGATGGTGACGCCGCCGGGCACGGACACGGTGCGCTGCATGACGCGCGGGGCGATGAGGTAGTTCTCGATCTGCTGATAGACGACGAAGTAGCCCAGCACAATGACCGCGGCGAGCACGCCCTGGGACAACGCGACCAGGGCCACGATCACGGCTCCGAGGGTGGCACCGACCATGGGGATCAACCCGAGCGTGCCGACCGCGACCGCCAGGACCGCGGCATACGGGATGTCGAGGATCTTCATCATGACGTAGGCACACAGGGCGTTGGTCGTGGCGACGATGAGCTGGCCGATGGCGTAGGCACCGACCCGGCGCATGATCTCCTCGGACAACGACTGCACTCGCATTCGCCGACTCGCCGGGACACAGGCGTATGCCGCCCGCTTGAGTGCCGGGAGCGAGGCGAGGAAGTAGAGGGTAAGCACGAGCACGGTGATTGCCGAGAACATCCCGGTGGCGATCACCCGCCCGGCACCCAGGACCCCATCGACGAGGCTGGACATGAAGTCGGCGTCCTGCAATCGTCGGGTTAACTCCTGGTTGATCCGGTCGAACACGTGGTACGTCTCGTTGAAGTCGCGCAGCCCCGGGTCGGCAACCAGGTCCTCGAGAATCTGTGGGGCGTTCCGAGCGATCTCCGACGACTCCCGGATCACCGGAGGAACGACGATCAGGGCCAATAGGGCGCCGGCGGCCGCCACCATGGCCGACACGGCGGTCACGGCCCATCGACGGGCGAGCCCCCGCTCGATGAGTCGCTCGACGATCGGGTTGAGCGCCAGGGTGAGGAAGAGCGAGACGACGATCAGGGTGAGGACCGTGCTCAGTGATCCGAGTGCTCTCCAGAGGGAGTAGGCCAGGAGCACCCCCAAACCACCGGTGAGGCCGAAAAGGAACGGCGAGGTGCGACTCAGCGGCCGACCGATCGGCCCGAATGCGCCCGCCGGTGCCGGGTCGCCGGCCTGGTGCCGGCGGACGTGCTCGTGTTCCTCGGCGGTGTGTTCGTCACCTTCGGAGACGGGCGGTTGTTCGTCGGGAGCGGGCGCCTTGGTGGCGTGTTCCTCTTGGTGGGGGATTTGGTGGGGGATACGGTCGTCGATTCGAGCCAGTTGCCGGGCGCGCAGCTTTCGCCACTGCTGCCACCAACTGCCGATCGCCACGCCTGGAGCCTACCTAGCCTGCTGAGCGAGTACTGGGTGCCGGACGTGGCGATCGGTCGAATGTCTACTGCAGGATCAGCCTGCGGACCACGTCGGTCATCGAGATGACGCCGACGGGCTGGCCCTGCTCGGTGACGACCAACCGGTGGAGGCGCCGGGCGCTCATCGCACTGACTGCGTCGCTGAGCAGCATCTCGGCATCGCAGGTGACGATGTCGGGGGTCATGACCTCGCGAGCGGCCATGGCCCGGGCTTGCTCGGGCGTGCGGCCTTGCCGGGCCAGCACGAGGTCGGTCTGCGAAACGACGCCCACGGCTCGTTTACCATCCATGACGACGACGGCATGCACGTCCATGTCGGTCATGATCTGGGCGACCTGGCCCGCGGTGTCCTCGGGGGTACACCCGACGATGCCGCGGTGCATGAGGTCGGCGACCTTGGTGCCGTCGTCGTAGATCGTGAGCTCCTCGCCACCGGCGTCGCCCCGCAGGGAGGTCATCGGCGGCGGTGTCGAGTATGCCGTGGTGTGCGTGTCCCCCTCGGGCAGGGTCGGGTGCGGCAACGCCGCCGGTGACTCGCCGCTGATGCCTTGCCCGAAGTCGGTTGCACCGACGAGCACCGCCATGTTGCCGTGTGGGTGTTTGTTCTGGTGCATGAGGTCGTGAGCGTCCGGGATCTGGTCGTAGGTGAATGCCTTCGACAGGCAGGGGTCGAGCTGGCCGTTGAGCGCCAGTTCGTTCATCTGGTTGGACTGCACGTCGTTGGCGAAGTGTGAGCCTTGCAGCCGCTTCTGGCGCATCCACAGGTAGCGCAGGTCGACCGTGGCGTTGTAGCCGGTGGTGCCGGCACAGACGACGACCATGCCGCCGGTCTCGCACACGAAGATCGAACTCGGAATGGTGGTCTCACCAGGGTGCTCGAAAACGATGTTCGGGGCCTTCTTCTCCCCGAGTACGTCCCAGATCGCCGACCCGAACTTGCGGACGCCCTTGAGCCACGTGTTGTAGCCGGCGGTGTCTTTCCAGTGCGGCAGCATGCCCCAGTGGTCGAAGTCGTTGCGGTTGATACAGCCCTTGGCGCCGAGTTGCTTGCAGTAGTCGAACTTGTCCTCGCCGGAGACGATGGCCACCGGAGTGCCCCCGGCCGCCTTGACGATCTGGATCGCCATCGAGCCCAGCCCACCGGCGCCGCCCCAGATGAGCGCGACGTCGCCTTCTTTGACCGCGTTGCGGTCCCAGCCGTGCAGCATCCGCCAAGCGGTCGCGGCCACGAGGGTGTATGCCGCCGCCTCCTCCCAGGACATGTGCTTGGGCTTGGGCATGCACTGCTGGCCCTGCACCTTGGTGAACTGGGCGAAACTGCCCCAGTTGGTCTCGTAACCCCAGATCCGGAAGGTCGGGGAGTACATCGGGTCGCCGCCGTCCTGGACCCAGGGGCAGTTGCGGTCCCACTGGCCACAGTGCAAGACCACCTCGTCACCGACCTTGACGTTGGTGACGTCCTTGCCGACGGCATACACGATGCCCGAGGCGTCGCTGCCGCCGATGTGGAAAGGTGCCTCGTCGCCGCCGTAGTCACCGCGCGCGTGGGCCTTGTTGCGGGCCCCGATGACGTCCACCGGGATGCCCAGGCCGGCCCAGACGTTGTTGTAGTTGACCCCGGCGGCCATCACGTAGACGAGGACTTCGTCGTCGGCGATGCTCGGCACGTCGACGATTTCCTTCTGGAACGCCTGCATTGGGGGCCCGAAGCGCTCCGGGCGGATCAGCCAGGCGTGCATCTTCGGGGGGACCTCGCCGAGCGGGGGCTGGTGGCCGATTTCATAGATTTCCTGGGTCATCGGGACGTCCTCTCTGACGGAGTTCTCTGCTCGGCGGGCGACGACAAGGGCAATGCCGACAACCGGCGCAACAGCACCGGCCAGCGCAATGGTCTAGACGCTACCCAGGTTCGGTGGCGTGCTTTCAGTCGGTCGGCATGAGCTTGCTCACCCTGACGCAGCGGGCCGCTCCGATGGAACGACCACCGCGACGGGCGCAGCGTGGTGCGGTCAGTGATTTCCACCAGGACTACCAGCAGTGGCCGGCTCGACGAGTTCGACGAGCACTCCGCCGGCGTCCTTGGGGTGAACGAAGTTGACCCGGCTGTTGCTCGTGCCACGTTTCGGAGCGTCGTAGAGCAGCCGGACCCCGCGCTCCCGGAGCGTCGTGCAGACGGCGTCGATGTCGGTCACCCGGTAGGCCATCTGCTGGATACCCGGGCCGTTCTTGGCGAGGAACTTGCCGATCGTCGTGTCCGGCGACAACGGCGACAGCAACTGGATGCAGGAGCCGGAGTCACCGACGGCCATCATGGCCTCGGCCACCCCTTGCTCCTCGTTGACCTCTTGGTGCAGGCAGGTCATCCCGAAGGTGTCGCGGTAGAAGGCAATGGCTGCGTCGAGGTCGGCGACGGCGATCCCGACATGGTCGATCATCGTGAACAGGTCGGCGGTGCCCTTCTCGGCGGTCGTGTCCGAGCTGTTGTCGGTGTTGTCGGTGCTATCGGTGAGGGAGGCGCTCATGGCCCGAGCATATCCAGCGTGACACCGTGGACTCCCTGCTCGCCGGTCACTCTCTTCGGGCCGGGAGTGATGTGATATGCGCCGTCTGTTGCGGCCTCGGCGTGACCCACCATCGCGCTATGGTGAGCACGAACCAGTTCGCCTTGCCCCGTCCGCATATGGAGGCTTCCTCATGAACACTTCGGTTATCGTCGCTGGTGCGCGCACCGGAATGGGCCGCCTGCTCGGCTCGCTCAAAGACTTCTCCGCTTCCGATCTCGGTGGCGTTGCCATCAAGGGAGCCTTGGAAAAGGCCGGCATCACCGGCGACCAGGTCGACTACGTCATCATGGGCCAGGTGCTCATGGCCGCCGGTGGCCAGATCCCGGCCCGTCAGGCCGCGGTCAAGGGCGGCGTGCCGATGTCGGTGCCGGCCATCTCGATCAACAAGGTGTGCCTCTCGGGCATCAACGCGATCTCCATGGCCGACCAGCTCATCCGGCTCGGCGAGTGCGACATCGTCGTCGCCGGCGGGATGGAGTCGATGACTCAGGCCCCCCACATGCTCGAGAAGAGCCGTGAGGGCTACAAGTACGGCACCGTGAAGATGCGCGATCACATGGACTACGACGCGCTCTACGACGTCTACACCGACCAGCCGATGGGTGCGCTCACCGAATCGCGCAACGTCGACGGCGAATATGTCTTCTCCCGTGAAGAGCAGGACGCCTTCGCGGTCCGCAGTCATCAATTGGCGGCCAAGGCGTGGCAGGACGGCATCTTCGACGATGAAGTCGTCCCGGTGCTGATCCCGCAGCGCAAGGGTGACCCGATTGAGTTCAAGGCCGACGAGGGGGTGCGGGCCAGCACGACCGCCGAAGCCTTGGCCGGGCTGCGTCCGGCATTCAGCAAGACCGGGACGATCACCGCAGGGTCGGCCAGCCAGATCTCCGACGGTGCCGCTGCCGTGGTCGTGATGAGCAAGGCCAAGGCCGAGCAGCTGGGGCTGGAGTGGCTCGCCGAGGTCGGTGCCGCCGGTTACGTCGCCGGACCTGACTCGTCCCTGCAGCTGCAACCGGCTAATGCGGTCCGCAAGGCGTGCGAGAAGGAAGGTATTGCTGTCGAGGACCTCGACCTGCTCGAGCTCAACGAGGCATTCTCTGCGGTCAGTCTCGCGTCGACGAAGTCCCTCGGTGTCGACCCCGACAAGGTCAACGTTCACGGTGGCGCGGTCGCGATGGGCCACCCGGTCGGGATGAGCGGCACGCGCATCGTGTTGCACCTGGCCCTGGAACTCAAGCGCCGCGGTGGTGGCATCGGCGCGGCCGGCTTGTGCGGCGGCGGCGGTCAAGGCGACGCGCTCATCGTGCGGGTGCCCAAGGCTTGATCTGTCGGGGCCCGCTCTACCCGGGCCCTGGAAACGGTGTGTTGCACGGTCGGCTTCGCATCCATCAGCCGCTCTGCGGCATACCCTCGTCGTGGGGCCCGACCGTTCGTCGGTGCCCCACGATCCGACAGACGAAAGGATGTGTATGCCGCGCCCGGTCGACGTCCCGGCCCTCGTCGAAGCGGCTCGAGCCGGATCACCTCGAGCGGTCGCTAGGCTGATCACGCTTGTCGAGGACGCCCATCCGGCGCTGCGGGAGTTGATGGCCGCGTTGGCGCCACATGCCGGCAAGGCCTACGTCATCGGGATGACCGGATCGCCCGGGGTCGGCAAGTCGACATCGACGACCATGCTCGTCTCAGCCTTGCGAGAGCGGGGTAAACGGGTCGGGATCCTCGCAGTCGACCCGTCGAGCCCGTTCTCGGGTGGGGCACTACTCGGTGACCGGGTGCGGATGCAGGAGCATGCCCTCGACCCCGAGGTCTACATCCGCTCGATGGCCTCACGGGGGCACCTGGGCGGGCTGGCCTGGACGACGCCGCAAGCGATCCGGGTGCTCGACTCGGCCGGGTGTGACGTGGTGCTCGTCGAAACCGTGGGTGTCGGCCAGAGCGAGGTCGAGATCGCCGGCCTGGCCGACACGACGGTTGTGTTGCTTGCCCCGGGGATGGGTGATGGCATCCAGGCGGCCAAGGCGGGCATCCTGGAGGTCGGCGACGTCTTCGTCGTCAACAAGGCCGACCGCGACGGGGCCGACGCCACGGTCCGCGACCTGCGATACATGATCTCGTTGGGCGACCGCACCGAACCCGGCCTGTGGCGGCCGCCGGTGGTCAAGACGATCGCCGGCAGAGGTGAGGGGGTGAACGAGGTGATGGAAGCTCTCGACAAACACATCGGTTGGCTCGAACGCACCGGCACCCTGCTCGAGCGTCGACTGCGGCGTGCCGCGGACGAGATCGAAGCGATCGCGGTCGCGGCACTCCGGGCTCGGATCGGTGACCTGCGTTCCGGGCACGGAGTGGCCGAGCACGCCGAGGCCGTCGTGGCCGGCCGCATCGACCCGTATGCCGCGGCCGACGACGTCGTAGCCCAGTTGGCCTGAGCGCATTTCCGGCACGCGACGCGCGCGTTTCCCGACCGATTCAGCCGCTGGGTACCGTCCACCGGGCCGGGCTGACCTGGGATGTTGGGGTCACTCATCGCCACCCTGGCAAGATGGGAGCACTGCCCTCCCGGCCAGCCCGGGAGTCCAGAGACCGGCAGACGGCTGGTCCCCGACCCGAGAAGGCTCATGCAGATCTGGCCCGGACGTCCCTATCCGCTCGGCGCGACCTACGATGGCGCGGGGGTCAACTTCGCTCTTTTCTCCGAAATCGCCGACCGGGTGCAGTTGTGCCTCATCGACGATGATGGCCACGAGAACCGGGTCGAAATGGCCGAGCACGACGCCTACGTGTGGCATGTGTACTTGCCGACGATCCAGCCGGGGCAGCGCTACGGCTACCGTGTGCACGGCGAATACGACCCGGCCCGGGGAGTGCGGTGCAACCCGAGCAAACTCTTGCTCGATCCGTATGCCAAGGCAATCGACGGGCAAATGCGCGGTCATCAAGCGTTGTTCTCCTACGACTTCGGTGACCCACAAGGCGGCATGTCGCCGTCGGTCAACACCGAGGACAGCCTCGGGCACACTCTCCTGTCGGTCGTGACCAACCCGTTCTTCGATTGGGAGTGGGACCACCCGCCGGCCCACGAATACCACGACACCGTCATCTACGAGGCGCACGTCAAAGGCCTGACGATGCGCCATCCCGACGTCCCTGCCGAGATCCGGGGCACGTACGCCGGGCTGGCCCATCCTGCGGTCATCGAGCATCTCGTCGACCTGGGTGTGACGGCTATCGAGCTGATGCCCGTGCACCAGTTCGTCCAAGACTTCACGTTGCTCGACAAAGGTCTGCGCAACTATTGGGGATATAACACGATCGGCTTCCTCGCTCCACACAACGGCTACGCGGCATACGGCACCCGCGGCGAGCAGGTGCTCGAATTCAAGTCGATGGTCAAGCAGCTGCACGAGGCCGATATCGAGGTCATCCTGGACGTCGTCTACAACCACACCGCCGAGGGCAACCACATGGGCCCGACCTTGGCCTTCCGCGGTATCGACAACGAGGCCTACTACCGGTTGGTCAACGGTGACGAGGGCCACTACTACGACACCACTGGCACCGGGAATTCGTTGCTCATGCGCCATCCGCATGTTTTGCAGCTGATCATGGACTCGCTGCGTTACTGGGTGACCGAGATGCACGTCGACGGCTTCCGCTTCGACCTGGCCGCCACCCTGGCCCGGCAGTTCCACGAAGTCGACAAGCTGTCGGCCTTCTTCGACCTGATCCACCAGGATCCGACGGTTAGCCAGGTGAAGCTGATCGCCGAGCCATGGGATCTCGGTGACGGCGGCTATCAGGTCGGGGGGTTTCCTCCGCTGTGGACCGAGTGGAACGGCAAGTATCGGGACACCGTGCGCGACTTCTGGCGTGGCGAGCCGGCGACTCTCGGCGAGTTCGCCTCCCGCTTCACCGGCTCGTCCGATCTCTACGCCCAATCCGGTCGTTGGCCCGTGGCGTCGATCAACTTCGTCGTCGCCCACGACGGGTTCACTCTGCGCGACCTGGTGTCCTACAACCACAAGCACAACGAAGCCAACGGCGAGCAAGGCCACGACGGCGAGGACCACAACCGTTCGTGGAACTGCGGGGCCGAGGGGCCCACCGACGACCCCGCGATCCTCGGTCTGCGAGCCCGCCAACAGCGCAACCTGCTCACGACGCTGCTGCTGTCCCAAGGCGTGCCGATGCTCGGACACGGCGACGAGCTGGGCCGCACCCAGCAGGGCAACAACAACGGTTACTGCCAGGACAACGAGCTCACCTGGATCGACTGGGATCTGGACGAGACCGCTGAGCAGCTGCTCGCCTTCACCAGCCGAGTCGTGCAACTGCGTCGTGACCATGCGGTCTTCCGGCGCCGGCGGTTCTTCGCCGGCAGCGCCGACCACGGCGGCGAGAGCGACATGGGCGACATCGCGTGGTTCGAGCCCGACGGCCGGCACATGGACGAGGCGAGCTGGGCGAACGGATTCGCCAAGACGGTCGCCGTGTTCCTCAACGGTGACGCCATCCCCGAGCAGGGCACCCGGGGCGAGCGGATCGTCGACGACTCCTTCCTCGTGCTGTTCAACGCCCACGACGAAGCGATCGACTTCACCTTGCCCGAGCTCGCCTACGGCGCGGGATGGCTGGTCGAGATCGACACCGCTACACCGCAGTTCAGCGGCTCGAGCGACACGTCATTGCCGACCCGGCCGCGCCGGGCCCCCAGCCGGGTGTCCCGGATCGGGGTGTTTCCGCCCCAGTCGCGGATCAGCGTGCACGCTCGCAGCGTCGTCGTGCTTCGCCGCCCCCGGGAGGAGAGCGAGTGAGCCGGGCCACGCTGACCTCCACCTATCGTCTGCAGATCAACGCCGATTTCGGCTTCGCCGAGGCGGCAGCGACGTTGGACTACCTCGCCAACCTCGGGGTCAGCCACCTCTACCTCAGCCCGATCCTTCAGGCCGCGCCGGGCTCGACGCACGGCTACGACGTCGTCGACCACGACCGGATCTCGGACGAGGCCGGTGGTATCGACGGACTTCGCGCTCTCGTCGAAGCTGCCCATGAACGGGGAATGGGGTTGGTCGTCGATGTCGTGCCCAACCACATGTCGGTCCCGACACCGGCGCACCTCAACGGCCCGCTCTGGGAGCTGTTGCGCGATGGCCGTGACAGCCAATTCGCGACCTGGTTCGACGTCGACTGGCAGGCCGGGGACGACACCATCCTCATGCCCTTGCTCGGCGAGCCGGTGGAAGACGTCCTGGCAGCAGGTCAGCTCCGGCTCAGCCAGGACGGTGGCCGCAACGGGGACGAATGGGTGGTCCGCTACTGGGAGCACGAGCTGCCGGTGCGTCCCGGCACCGAGGGGTTGCCGCTGCCCGAGCTGTTGGAACGGCAATGGTGGCGGGTGGCCCACTGGAAAGCCGCCGACCTCAACCTCAACTACCGGCGGTTCTTCGACGTCAAGACCCTGGTCGCGGTCCGCGTCGAGGACCCGGAGGTCTTCGACGAGACTCATCGGATGCTGCTCGACTTGATCCGCGACGGGTCGATCGACGGACTGCGCATCGACCACCCGGATGGGTTGGCCGACCCGCGCGGTTATCTGCGGATGCTCGCCATCGCGAGCGACAACGTGTGGGTCGTGGTCGAGAAGATCCTCGAAGGCGACGAACGGCTCCCCCAGGACTGGCCGGTGGCCGGGACTACCGGCTACGACGCCTTGCAACGGGTCGGTGGGGTCTTCATCGACCCCACCGGCGCCGAGCCACTGCTGGCCACCCTGGGGATGCTCACCGGCGACGTCTCCGGCCCGGAGCAATTCGCCCTGGACGCCAAGATGCAAGTCGGCCTCCGGGTGCAGGCAGCCGAGGTAGCCCGACTCGTGCGGTTGCTCGGGGCAATCGCCGAGGGGGTATCCGAGCTGGTGGAGATCCGGCCCGAGACCTGGCGTCGAGCGGTCTCGGCTCTGCTCGTGTCGATGGACCGATACCGGGCTTACGTGCATCTCGACGAGGACGTGCCGGCCGAGTCGGTCACCGTCCTGCACGAGGCGACCGAGCGGGCCCGCCAATTGCTGGCGACCGGCGACCAGCAGGCCTTGGATGTGGTCCGCGATCTGGCTCTCGGCGCGCCGGTGGGCGATGCCGACGACCCGGCCCCGAGCACCCGGGCCGAGCAGGCTCGGCGTGAGTT
The DNA here is from genome assembly GCA_002748155.1 of Actinomycetales bacterium. Lineage (GTDB taxonomy): Bacteria > Actinomycetota > Actinomycetes > Actinomycetales > Dermatophilaceae > Phosphoribacter. The sequence goes on from PDRO01000004.1 coordinate 60,540, forward strand.
CGTCGTGCGTTTCCAGCAGACCTGTGGGCCGGTGCAGGCCAAGGGTATCGAGGACACCGCCTTCTACCGCTGGTTCCACCTCACGGCACTGAACGAGGTCGGCGGCAACCCTGGGGAGTTCGGGCGGTCTCCGGAGGTGCTCGACGACTTCGCCAGGCATCTGGTCGAGAACTGGCCTGAGTCGATGACCACTCTGTCGACCCACGACACGAAACGTTCGGAGGACACCCGGGCCCGGTTGGCACCGATCAGCGAGCTGCCGGTCGAGTGGTCGGTGTGGATGCACACCGCGCGCGGATTGGCCGACGACGTGCGCCCGGCCGAGCTCGACGGGGCCACCGAATACCTACTCTGGCAGACGCTCGTCGGCATCTGGCCGGCCACTCCCGAACGGATCATCCGGTATGCCGAGAAGGCCGTTCGTGAGGCGTGCGTTCATACCTCGTGGGTCGAGCCGGACGCCGCCTACGAGGCAGCCCTGTCCTCCTTCGTCGAGTGGGCGTTGGCCGACGAGCAGGTGGCCGCACACATCGAGGAGTGGCTGACTCGCACCGAGCCGCACGTCCGCGCGGTTACCCTCGGGCAGAAGCTGCTGCAGCTCGTGTTGCCCGGCGTGCCGGACGTCTATCAGGGCAACGAGCTGGTGACGCGCACGTTGGTCGACCCGGACAACCGCCAGCCCGTCGACTATGCCGAACGGGTCGAGCGATTGGCTCGCCTCGACTCCGGGGCCGGTCCGGCGGATCTGTCCGACGAGAAGCTGCTGGTCACCTCGCGCGCCCTGCGGTTGCGTCGCGATCATCCCGAGTGGTTCGGCGCCGGATCGGCATACCGGATGCTGGAGGCGTCCAGCGAGCACGTCGTCGCCGTGGGCCGCGGGGCCGGGGACCGGATCGAGGTGGTCGCGCTGGTCACCCGGCTCGTCGAGGGACTGACTGGTCAGGGAGGCTGGCAGGAGGCCACCGTGGCTCTGCCGGAAGGGAACTGGCGTGACCAGTTGTCCGGTCGGGTGATCAGCGCCGGCGCTGACGGCATCCTGCTCGATCACCTGTTGACCGAGCTGCCGGTCGCGCTGCTGGTCCGGGAAGGATGAGCATGGAGATCTCCGTCTGGGCCCCGACCCCTGACCGGGTGCAGCTGCGGGTCGGCACCGACCAGGCTCAGCTGCTGTCGATGACCCGGGACGCCGGCGGCTGGTGGCGCACCGAGATCGATCCGGCGGTGCACCAGCCGCTCGACTACGCGTTCCTGCTGGACGACGACCCGATCGCGCTGCCCGACCCCCGCAGTGCTTGGCAGCCCTATGGGGTGCACGGGCCGAGCCGGTGGGTCGATATCGGTACCTATCCGTGGACCGACCAGTCCTGGGCTGGTCCGCAACAGGGCTCGGGAGTGCTCGGCGGGGTCTTCTACGAGCTACACATCGGCACCTTCACCGAAGAGGGCACCTTCGATGCCGCGATCTCCCGGCTCGATCACCTCGTCGAGTTGGGTGTCGACGTCGTCGGACTCATGCCGGTGGCCGCCTTCCCCGGGCGCTGGGGCTGGGGTTACGACGGGGCGCACCCGTATGCCGTTCACGACCCCTACGGTGGGCCGATCGGGCTGGCGCGTTTTGTCGACGCCTGTCACCGCCGCGGCCTGGCGGTCAGTCTCGACGTCGTCTACAACCATCTCGGCCCGGTCGGCAACTACGTCAACCGGTTCGGGCCCTACTTCAGCGACCGTCACCACACCCCGTGGGGATCGGCCGTGAACTTCGACGGCCCCGACTCAGCGCCGGTGCGCCGCTGGGTGATCGACAATGCGCTCCGGTGGCTGCGCGACTTCCACATCGACGCGTTGCGCCTGGACGCCACCCACGAGATGCACGACGACTCGGCGCGCCACGTGCTCGTCGAGCTGTCCGAGGAGGTCGCCGGCCTTTCCGGTGAGCTGGGCCGTCCACTGGCCCTCGTCGCCGAGAGCGACCTCAATGACCCACGGGTGGTCACCCCGGTCGCCGACGGAGGCCTGGGCATGACCGCCCAATGGGACGACGACGTCCACCACGCCCTGCACGTCGCGCTCACCGGCGAGACCCAGGGCTACTACGCCGACTTCGCCGAAGCGGGTGCCCTGGCGAAGACCCTTACCGACGCGTTCTTCCACGACGGTCGCTGGTCCTCATTCCGTGGCACGCAGTGGGGTGCGCCGGTGGACCGGACCGTCATCGACGGCCGGCGATTCGTCGTCGCCCTGCAAACTCACGACCAGGTCGGCAACCGGGCCGTCGGCGACCGCATCCACGACCAGTTGAGTGCCGCCCAGCACGCGAGCGGCGCGACACTGTGCCTGCTGTCGGCATATACCCCGATGCTCTTCATGGGTGAGGAATGGGCAGCGGGCTCACCCTGGCAGTTCTTCACCGACTTCGACGCGCACGAGCCGGTGGCCCGGGGAGTGAGCCAGGGTCGCCGGGCTGAGTTCGCCGAGCACGGCTGGCTCCCGGAGTCGGTGCCGGACCCGCAGGATCCGGCCACGCGGGCGGCCAGCGTGCTGCGCTGGGACGAACCGGGCCGGGACGAACATGCCCGGATGCTCGCCTTCTACCGGTCGCTGATCACGCTGCGCCGGGACGAACCCGAGCTGCGCGACGGGCGCCTCGATCGGGTGAGCGTCGAGTCCGACAGCCAATGGCTGGCCATGCGTCGCGGCCGGATCCTCGTCGTCGTGTCCTTCGCGGCCCAGCCGATCACGGTGCCCCTCGGTGATCTCACGAGCGCTCGGCTCGCGCTGGCCTGGGATCCGGACTCCGTGGCGCTCACCGCGGCCGGCGTCGGTCTCGGCGCCCACGGGGTCGCCGTTCTCATCCGGTGAGTAGCCGCGCGGCGACACGCGGCGACACGGCGTGACGACACGGGCGACGACACAGCGCCGTGATCGCTGACGGTGCTGTCTGATTCCCGCTGGTCTGCAGTCCGGCCGGAGGTGATGATGAGCAGGTGCCCGAGCGACTGATCCTCGACCCGGAGCGTTGCTATCGCGCCGCCCAGAGCCGGGATGCCCGATTCGACGGGTGGTTCATCGTCGCTGTACGCACCACCGGCATCTATTGCCGTCCCAGCTGCCCGGCGCTGACACCGAAACGCGAGAACGTCGAGTTCTACCCGACGGCCGCAGCCGCTCAGGCGCATGGATTCCGGGCCTGTCGGCGCTGTCGTCCGGACGCCGCACCGGGCTCGCCGGAGTGGGATGCCCGAGGTGATCTGGTGGCCCGGGCGATGAGGTTGCTCGGTGACGGGGTCGTCGACCGCGAGGGCGTTTCCGGCCTGGCCGCCCGCCTGGGGTATAGCGAGCGGCACCTGAATCGGCTGCTCACCGAGCAGCTCGGTGCCGGGCCGGTGGCGTTGGCCCGGGCACAACGTGCTCAAACCGCCCGGACCTTGATCGAGACCACCGAGCTGCGCCTGACCGACATCGCCTTCGCCGCCGGCTTCGGCAGCGTGCGCCAGTTCAACGACACCATCCGGGCCGTGTTCGCGGAGGCGCCGCGTGACATGCGTCGACATGCTGGTCGCACCGGTGCGCAGGCAGCCGGCAGTGTCGCCGTGCGTCTGGCTGCCCGGGCACCGTTCGACGCCGTCGGCGTGCTCGGCTTCCTCGGGCAGCGAGCGGTGCCCGGAGTCGAGACCTGGGACGGCGCTTCCCTGGCCCGGACACTGGTCCTGCCGCACGGGCACGGCACGGTGACTCTGGCCGCCGATCCGCCCACTGGGGTGCGGGCTAGCTTTCGGCTTGCCGATTGGCGGGATCTGGCTCCGGCTATCGCTCGGGTGCGTCGGCTGCTCGACCTCGACGCTGATCCGGTCGCGGTGCATGGCGTGCTCGAGCCCGACCCGGCGCTGGGCCGGCTCGCGCGGCAGCGCCCGTGGCTGCGGGCCGCCGGTTCGGTCGATCCCGAGGAGACGCTGATGCGCGCGATCCTCGGTCAATGGGTCAGCGTTGCCGGAGCACGTCGAGCCGCTGCCGAGCTGGTCGAGCAGCACGGTGACCCACTCGGAGTTGCCCATCCCACACTGACCCGGGTCTTCCCGCCCCTGGCTCGCCTGAGTAACTCATCGACGACGCCCGAACCTGTCGAGCTACCGGTCGGTGGAATCCGTGGCCTGGCTCTGCGCTCGGCCGCGCGGGGGGTCGCCGACGGCCACCTCGTGCTCGATCCCGGCATCGACCGAGCCGCCGCCCGCACGCAACTGCTCGCGGTGCCGGGAATCGGACCGTGGACGGCGGCATACGTGCTCATGCGCGGGCTCGGTGACCCGGATGTCTTCCTCGACACCGACCATGGAGTGCGCCGGGCGCTTGCCGCGGCCGATCTCGACCCGGGCGCTGCGTCCCGCTGGCGGCCCTGGCGCAGCTATGCCGTCCATCACCTGTGGGCCTCGTTGTGAAGGAGTTCTGGCATGACCGATGTCGAACGGGCTGACAGTCCGCGCTATTCGCGCGCCCACCTCGACACCCCGATCGGCACGCTGTCGATCGTGGCCCACGAGCGTGCCGTCGTCGCGATCACCTGGGACACCGAGGGGCCCGGCCGTGACCCGGCGGCCCACAACCCGGTGCAAGAACGCCTGCTCGGGGCCGGCGCCGGTGGTGTCGTGGATGTTCTGGATGTCGTGGACGTCGAAGCCCGTGAGCACCCTGTGCTGGCGGCGGCGTCGGCTCAACTGGCCGAGTACTTCGCCGGGGCCCGGACCACGTTCGAGCTGCCGTTGGATCCGGTCGGGACGGCATTCCAGCGGCAGGCTTGGGCGATGCTGGAGCGCATTCCCTACGGACGAACGATCAGCTACGGCGAGCAGGCCGAAATGCTCGGTGACCGTAAGAAGGCGCGCGCGGTCGGTGCGGCCAACGGCGCGAATCCGATCCCGATCGTCGTGCCGTGCCACCGGGTGGTGAGCAGCACCGGGCAGTTGACCGGCTTCGCCGGCGGGTTGCGCACCAAGGCATGGCTGTTGGAGCACGAGCGAGCTCGATCAGGCAACCCATGATGGCCGGCACCCGGGCGACGGATCGAGATCGGTGACCCAGCCCGATCGGCCACCGGCGCCTCGCTGGATAGGACCGGGGGTGGTCAGGGGCACCAGAGATCGACGTGCTGCCGGTCGTCGGGGGCGAGCGAGGCGAGCAGCGCTGCGTCGAAAGTGGCCAGGACGCAGTCGTTACGGGCAGCTAGGTCGACTAGGTGCAGGTCGGTCACTTGGCGACGCCCGGTGAGGACGCGCACGTCGATGGCGGCGTCGGTGAGGGCGGTGTCGTCGGTGATGGCGCGCCAGCCTGTATGAGCGCGGATCGCCCTCAGCGTCGAGAGAGCTTCGTTCGCGGTGACCGGCCGACCGACGACCGCGGGTGTGAGCAAGAGCCGGACCAGCCCTGACTCCGTGACCGGTGTCGTGGCGAAGCCGCCCGTCAGGGCGGCGAAGGCGGTCAGGGCGACGTGATGATGGATGTGCTGATCCCAGATCAGGGCCAGCAGCACGTTGACGTCGAGCAGTCGTCGCTTGTCACGCCACGCCGGGTCGTGAGGTGACCGCCTACTCATCGTCCCGGTAGCGGGCCACGAGATCGTCGGTCACGAGATGGCCGGGAACTCCGTGCAAGACCGGCAGCCCGGCAGTGCCGGCCGTCGAGCTGGCCGGCGCCGACAACCCGACGAGAGCGAGGGCTGACACCGCCCGGCCGAGCGAGATGCCCTCGGCGCGTGCCTTGGCGCGAGCCGCACTGAGCACCACGTCATCGATGTCCAACGTCGTGCGCATCACGCAATCATAGCATCAGCGCATCAACGGGTAACCCGGGACGGATGCCCCGGGGTGATCGGTGCGGTCAGGACTATCGGGCTGTGCCTTGGTAGACGCGCATCGAAGCGGGCAGCATCGTGGCTGCCTTCTCGGTCATCGGCTCCGGCTGGTCTGCTGGCCGTTCCCATTCGCTGTCCCAGAGCAGTTCGTAGCGCAGACGGGGCCGGGTGCGCGGCAGGGTCACCTTGGCCTGCCGGGTGCCGCCGTGCAGCACGAGCAGCGCCGAGCGGCCATCGTGCCGGGCGCCGCTGAGCAGCATCTGCAGGGTCCGTTGACCCGGGTCGCTCCACCGCTCGTCGGTCATCGGCTTGCCCTTGTGGTCGAACCAGCCGACATCGGCCGACCCGTCGGGCAACACCGGTTGACCGGAGAAGTGCAGACGCTGCCGCAGCACCGGCAGATCGTGCCGCAACCGGGTCAGGAAACGGGTCGTCTCCAGCAGGTCCTGTTGCCAGGGCTCGAGCTCCCAGTCGTACCAGGACAGCTCGTTGTCCTGACAGTAGGCGTTGTTGTTGCCCTGCTGGGTGCGGCCGAACTCGTCACCACCGTTGATCATCGGCACGCCCGCCGACAACAGCAAGGTGCCCATTAGGTTGCGCATCGAGCGGCGACGCAGGGTGTGCACACCACCGTCGATCGGGCCCTCGATGCCGTGGTTCCAGGAGAAGTTGTGGTCGCCGCCGTCCCGGTTGCCCTCCATGTTGGTCTCGTTGTGTTTCCGGTTGTATGCCGTGAGGTCGGCCATCGTGAAACCATCGTGTGCGGCAACGAAATTCACTGAAGCGATCGGGCCCCGGTCGTCGCGCCCGAAGAGGTCGGCCGAACCGGCCATACGGGTGGCCAAGTCCTGCACTCCGTGGGCGGCATGGTCCCCGATGGCCCGGGCGAGATCGGACAACCAGAAGCAACGCACCCGATCCCGGAACCGGTCGTTCCACTCAGAGAAGGGCTGTGGGAAATGCCCGGTGCGCCAGCCGTGGATGCCCAGGTCCCAGGGCTCGACGATGAGCTTGGTGTTGCGCAGCACCGGGTCGGTGCGCATGGCCAGCAAGAGCGGGTGATCGGGGTGGAACTCGTGGTTGCGACCGCGTCCCAATGCCACGGCCAGGTCGAAACGGAAGCCGTCGACGTGCACCTGCTGCACCCAATAGCGCAACGAATCCAGGACCATCCGGCCGCTGACCAGGGTGCGTATGTCGAGAGTGTTGCCGCACCCGCTGACATCGATGTCTTCCCCGCGGCCGTCGAGCCGGTAGTAGTCCGGCGCGTCCAGGCCCCGCCAGCACAGTGTTGCTCCCCTGATCGACTGTTCGGCTGTGTGGTTGTAGACGACGTCGAGGATGACCTCCAGCCCGGCCTGGTGCAGGCGTTTGACCATGCCCTTGACCTCGTCGAGCACCCCCTGTGGGTCGGTGGCGGCGGCATACCGCGCATTGGGTGCGAAGAAGCCGAGCGTGTTGTAGCCCCAGAGGTTGGTCAGGCCGCGGCGCCAGGTCTCCGGCTCGGTGGTGGCAGCGTGGATCGGCAACAGTTCGATGGCCGTGACCCCGAGCGAGACCAAGTGCTCGATGGTCGCCGGGTGAGCCAGCCCGGCATACGTGCCTCGCAGACGCTCCGGCACGCCCGGCAACCGCATGGTCAGACTGCGTACGTGGGTTTCGTAGATGATCGAATCCGTCATCGGATGACGGGGTGGCCGGTCGTCGCCCCAGTCGAAGTCGTCGCGCACGACAACGTTGCGTGGCGCGAACGGTGCCGAGTCGCGCAGGTCGGCGACCATGAGGTCCTCGGGGCGCAGGTCGGCTCCGGCAGGATGGCCGAACAACTCAGGGACCCAACGGATCTCGCCGTCGATGGCCTTGGCATACGGGTCGAGCAGCAGCTTGTGGTGGTTGTAGCGAAGCCCTTCGGCCGGCCGCCACGGCCCGGTGGCGCGGAAGCCGTAGCGGGTCCCGTGCCCGACCTCGGGCACGGTGGCGAACCAGTGACCGTAGAGCCGGTGGGGCAGCGGGATGCGGCGTTCGCTCTCGCCGCTGCGGTCGCCGGGCTCGAAGAGACACAACTCGACCGAGTCGGCGTGGTTGGCGTAGACGCACACCTCCGCGCCACCGTCGCCACCGTCGATCAGCGTCACGCCCGGGGCCGGTGGGTGGTCGCGTTTGACGAGAGACGGAGCCAACATGTCCCAGAGCCTAGAACGACACTACGGTGGGGACATGACCGATCCCACATCTCTGCCCAACTTCCCGCCCCCCGAGGACGAGCATCCCCTGCGCGGCCGGGTGTTGGACGTGGTGAAGGATCTCGGGATCAACCCCAACATCGACGCCGACGGGGATGTCGCCTTCTCACTCGGTGAACCGTCGCAACAGCTGTTCGTGCGCTGCCAGGACGGCGAGTTCCCGATCATGCGGGTGTTCGGGCAATGGCAGCTGGGCGCTCCCGTCTCGGAAGACCCGCTGGAGCGGTTGATGCGCTGCAATGACTTCACGCTGCAGCTGCACGTCGCCAAGGTCAACATCGCCGGAGGCAGCCTCGTGGTCAGCTGTGATCACCTCGTGCTGCCCGAGACCGACCTGTCGGAGTTGTTCAAGGTGACCGTCGATCTGATCCTGCAGGTCGTCGGGGCATGGTTCGGATCGTGGGACGAAGGGCGCAACGACGCGCCGGGATCTGGAGGTAACGATGAGTGAGCTGGCACGACTGGAAGTCGCCGAGGGGATCGGGACCATTCGGCTGGACCGTCCGAAGATGAATGCGTTGAACATCGCGTTGCAGAACGACATCCGGGCCTGCGCCGAGGAGGCCGCCGACCGCGACGACGTCAAAGCGGTGGTCGTCTACGGCGGCGAGAAGGTGTTCGCGGCCGGCGCCGACATCAAGGAGATGCAGCCGATGTCCTACGGCGACATGGCCAAGGCCGTCGGTGGGCTGCACGCCTATGTCACCGCGGTGTCCCGGATCCCCAAGCCGACCGTCGCCGCGATCACCGGCTATGCCCTCGGCGGGGGGTGCGAGTTGGCCCTGTCGTGCGACTTCCGGGTGTGCGGTGAGTCGGCCCAGCTCGGCCAGCCCGAGGTGCTGCTCGGGGTGATCCCCGGCATGGGCGGCACCCAGCGGTTGGCCCGTCTGGTCGGCCCGACCCGGGCCAAGGATCTGTGCTTCTCGGGCCGCTTCGTCAAATCCGACGAGGCGCTGCGGATCGGGCTGGTCGACAAGGTGGTTCCGGACGACCAGGTGTATGCCGCGAGCGTCGCGTGGATGCGCAGCTTTGCCGGGGGTGCCTCGATGGCGATCGCCGCGATGAAGGACGCCATCGACCGGGGCAGCGAGATGGATTTGGAAAGCGGTCTGGCCCTGGAGCGGTCGCTGTTCACCGGGATGTTCGCCACCGAAGACCGCAGCATCGGGATGACCTCGTTCATGGAGCACGGGCCCGGCAAAGCAAGCTTCACCGGCCGCTAGACCCGACATGGGTGCGAAGGGCGAGCCGACCGAGCCCGCGGCATACGAAGAGACCTACGAGCTGGTCCTGCCGGGGGTGCGTCCCCAGCAGGCCTTCGATGCGTGGGTCGAAGGGATCGCGTGCTGGTGGGATCGGGCCCCCGGAGAGCCTGGCTCGTTGGGCGGGATGGTCATCGAACCTCGTTTAGGGGGTGGTGTCGGCCTGCGGGTCGGCGGCTACACCTACCCGTGGGGTGAGGTGACCCGCTGGGAGCCCGGTCGCGCCTTGGCCCACACCACGGCGCCCCACGACGGGCGCCCCAGCGAGCAGATCACCGTCGACTTTTTCCCCGAGGGCGACGGCACCTTGGTGCGCCTCGGCGGCGGAGCCGTGGCCGAGCTCGACACCCAGGGCCGCTCCGGACATGTGTGGGCCACCGTGCTGGCCCGGTATGCGGCATACACGCTGCGGGATGTGCCCGACCCGGACGGGCCTTCGACGCTGCGCCGGGCGGTCGCCGGGATCCGCAGACTCGGGCCATCCGATGCGCGCGGGTCGCTCGGGGCGCTCGGGCAATACGGGTCATTGCTCCCGTTCAGTGACCTCGGACCCTACGGTCTGCTCGTGCCGCTCGCGCTCAAAGATGTCCTGGCATCACTATTGCGTCGTGGTGGCCTGCTCGGTGAGACCGATACGCCCGAGGCACCCGAGCAGTCCGACGTGCTGGAGGATTCCGAGGCACCTGAGGCACGCGAGGTGCCTGAGGCTGCGGAAGCCGAGCGGCTCGACGTACTCGTCGTCTACTGCCCGGTCGAGGCGACCCAGCAAGTGCTCGCCGCGCTGTTCGCCGCCGGCGCGGGGGTGATCGGCGACTACCAGGAGTGTGCTTTCGTCAGCCGGGGCACCGGGCAGTTCCGTCCGGTGCGGCAGGCCCGCCCGAGCGTGGGTCGGGTCGGCGAGCGTGAGCAGGTCGACGAGGACCGGGTCGAGCTGACGGTGCGCCGCCGCCTGGTGCCGGCCGTGGTCGCCGCCCTTCGGCAGGCGCATCCCTATGAGGAGCCGGCCTTCCACGTGCTGCGGACCGGGTGATTCGCTCCGGTCGAGCAGACCGGGCCGGGGACGGAGTCGTCAGCAGTGACCGAAGTGTGATCTGCTCGGGGAGTGACTCATCAGCCGATCCCTGAGGCGTCTTCGCGCGCGACCGACACCTTCCAGGTCGACCTGCGCGGGATCGTCGACCTGCTCAGCCACCACCTCTACTCCAGCCCTCGCGTTTACCTGCGCGAGCTGGTGCAGAACGCTGTCGACGCCATCACCGCCCGCGCCGAGCTCGAACCCGACTGCCCCCACGAGATCGAGATCGTGCCGGCTGACGTGGCGCCGGACGGCTGCCTGCACATCCGGGATACCGGGATCGGGTTGGACGAGGCAAGTATCCGCGACGTGCTGGCGACGATCGGGGCATCCAGCAAACGCGACGAGTTGGGCTTCTCCCGGGAGAGCTTCCTCGGGCAGTTCGGGATCGGCCTGCTGTCTTGCTTCCTGGTCACCGACCGGATCCGGTTGTCGACCCGACGCGTCGGCGACGAGTCGACCTGGAGGTGGGTGGGGCACGCCGACGGCACGTATGCCGTGTCACTGGTCGCCCCCGATGATCCCGAGCATCGGCAGCAGCCGGGCACCGAGGTCGTCATCTCCCCACGCCGGTCGGCGGACTCCGAAGATCCGGCTGCTGGGCTGCTCGGTGAGCTCTCGGTGCGCACGCTGATCGAGGACTACGCGGCCTACCTGCCGGTGTCGATCAGTGTCACCGGAGCCGATGGGCCCGCTCAGCTGGCCGGGCGACGATTCTCCTGGGAAGACCCCGCGCTCACCGGTACGGACCGGCAACGCGTCGCGCGCGGTCTGGCCGTCGAACTGTTCGGCTTCGAGCCACTCGATGTCATCGAGCTGTCCGACACGGTGTCCGGCGTCCGCGGCATGGCGTTCGTGCCACCGGCGCCTGCCGGTAGTCGCGCAGCACACCGGGTCTATGCCCGGCGGATGCTCGTCGGCGACTCGGTCACCGGCATTCTGCCGGACTGGGCGTTCTTCGTCCGTGCGGTCATCGACGGCGATCGTCTCGATCTCACTGCCTCTCGAGAGTCACTGCAAGACGGTGAAGCGCTCGGTGAGGTGCGTGACCGGCTCGGGGCGTCGTTGCGCCGCTGGCTGTCCCGCACCGCCGCCACCGACCCGGGTCGGATCCGCCGCTTCCTCGCCGTGCATCATCTCGGAGCCAAGGCGATGGCCGCCGAAGACGACGAGATGCTGGAGATCGTCGCCGAGTTGCTCACCTGGGAGACCACCCGGGGCCAGTTGTCGCTCGCCGATGTCGCCGCATTGCCGGGTGGGTCGGTCATCACGTATGCCGAGTCGGTCGAGGACTTCCGCCAGATCGCCCCACTCGCGCAGGTGCTCGACCTCACGGTGCTCAACGCCGGGTATGCCTACGACGCAGCGATCCTGCGCCGATGGCTGGCCCGCCACCCCGAAACCGACTCCCGCCGGCTTGTGCCCAGTGAGCTCACGGCTCGTTTCGACGAGCTGACACCGGCCGAGGCCACGGCATACGAAAGCCTGCTTGAGGTCGCCGGCGAGGTGCTGGCTCGAGCCGGGGTCAGCCCACGGGTGCGCCGCTTCGCCCCGGCTCAGATGCACGCCGTGCTGCTCGTCGACCGATCGGCACGCCATGAGCGTGATCGCACCGAGGTGCTCGACAGCCTCGGCGACGGGCCGTGGGGACAGCTGCTCGGCGCTGTGGCGAAACCCGCGGGCAGTCCGGTGTTCGTGCTCAATGCCGAGAACCTCGATGTGCGGCGACTGGCCGATTCGCGCGACCGGGACTTGCAACGGGTCGTCGTCGAAGCCCTGTATGGGCATGCCCTGGTCGCCGGGCATCACCCGTTGCGTGCCTTCGACAGTGCGCTCGTCGCTCGGGCGCTGCCGACGCTCATCGAACGGACTCTCGACGCGGCTGCCGGAGCCCCGGGCAGCCCGGGTGCCGACTCCGGCGACGGGGGGTGGCGCCGATGACCATGCCCCAGGACTGTGACCCCGAGGTCCTCGGTCTGCTCGTCGAAGCCTCAGAGCTGCCCGACGGCCGGGCCAAGGTCGACCTGCTCGAACGAGCGCTGGCCGAAGCACAGCGGTTGGGTGGTTTCGACAACGAGTTCTGGGCCCGCACCCAGCTTGTCTCCGCCCTGTTTCACGTGCCCCGCGAACGTGCCACGCTGACCCACTACGCCTGGCTACGGCAAGCCTTGGCCACTGCGGGTGACCGGCTCGACAGCGACGATCGCATCGACGTGCTGTGGAAGCTCAAGTGGGCGATCTCTCATGTCGTGGCAACTGCGTCGATCGATCTGGCCACCGTGCAGGCCACCATCGACGATGTCGAGTCGGCTTTCCGTGACCACGGCTACGCCTTGCGCCCGATCTATGACGAACGGGCTTTCCTGGCCAACGAACTGGGTGACCCGACGGCGGCCGCAGCCGCGCTCGCTGCCTTCCGGCGTGAACCACGGGACCGGCTCTCGAACTGCCACGCCTGCGAACGCAGCTCGGAGGCGAGCTTGGTCACCGACCCGGCGGAGGCCCTTGACCTGCTCGCGCCGGTGCTGAGCGGTGAGCTGACCTGCGCCGACGAGCCCGCGTATTCGCTGGCTCATGCTGTGCACCTGTATCTCGACATCGGTGACCATGAAGCCGCCGTGGATGCCTACCGGCGTGGTTGGCCACTGATCAAGGACGAACCGAAGCTAGTCCGGCCGGCTGCCCGGATCTGCCACAGCCTGGCTCGGCTGGGCAGCGTTGACCGGGCGGTCGACGCCCTGGTGCCTCGGCTCGAGTGGCTTAAGGCCACCGACGACGACTACCACCGTGAGCATTTCGCAGCCGTTGCCGCGCTGGTGCTCGACGCGGCGATCGAGCGGGGTCTGGCACCCGAGACGATCGGTGCCCGGCCGGCTTCGGCGGTCCGTGAAGAGATGCGCTCGCTGGCCTTCACTCTGGCCGCCGCCTTCGATGCCCGCAACGGCTCCAGGGTGCACACCGGGAAGGTCGAGGCGATTCTGGCCACTGCCGTGCCGGATGTTCCGTACTTGCCTCCGCTGCGGTTGCCGGACGAGCCGGCGCAGGCCGAAGGCGCCTTTCCGGACAGTCCCACAGTGCAGTCGGATCGTGAATCCGGGCTGGTTCCGGGTGCCTCGCCCCTCGGCGTGGACGCCGGCTCGACCCTGGGCTCCGGCTCGCCCCGGTCGGCGATCGCTGACCACGCCGCCCAATTGCGCGACCGGCTCGACGTCCTCGACAGTGCCGTCGACGAACTCATCACCGCGTGGCTCACTCATCGCGACCGGCTGCTGGCCGAGGCCGCCCTCGCGCCGGACGACCCGGTGTGGGCCGACATCGCATTCCTCGATCGGGTCAGCGTCTTCGCTGACGATGCCGCGATCGCCCGCCCGATCCTCGAGCACGCCGTCCTTGCCGCACAGCGCGGTGGTGACCCGGTGCAGCGGCGACGGGCCGAGATCGAATTGCTGTTGCTCGATGCCGACTCCGACGAGGCATGGGATTCGGCCTGCACCGACGCCGAGCGGACCAGCGCCTGGCTGGAAGCCGAGCACCGGTGGGCTGATGTCGCTGATGTGTGGCGGTCAGTGGGCCGAGCCGCCCGGGAGCGCGCGGATCACGACGCCGCAGTGGCCGCGTGGGAGCGCGGCCTGACGGCACAGCGCCAGGCCGGCACGCCATTGCGGCTGGCCCTGATGGCGACGGAGCTGGCCCAGCTCGTGGCAGGCAGCGACCCGGACCGGGCCGAGGCTCTGGCCGCCGAAGCTGCCGAGATCGCGACCGCGGCCGGTCATCCGCTGCTGGTCGCGATGACCGTCGAGACCCGGGCTCGGCTGATAGCTGCGCATGGCGACCTGCAGCGGGCCCGAGGTGTCTTGGTGCAGGCACTGCCACGCGCGAGCGGAACTGCCGGTGAGGTGTCGGTGCGGTTGCTGTTGGCCGACGTCTGCATCGAGTTGGGCGACGTGGACGAGTTGGCCTGTCAAGGTGCCGCACTCATCGAGGTGGCCCGGAGCCGACGTGAGCCGGTGCTGTTGGCCCTCGGCCAGCGGCATCTCGGCCTGGCCTATGTCGAGACCGGTCGGCTCGCCGAGGCTGCCGAGCTGCTCGAGGCCGCCCTGGCTCGGGCGCGGACCGACCTGCCCGGCATGGTCGGCCCGATCGGCTGGGGTCTGGGCAACGCACTCAAGGGGACTGGCGAGCCGGGGGCCGCGCGCACGGCATACGCCACGGCCGCAACGAGTTTCGAGGCCGCCGGACGCACCGAAGAAGCAGCCTATTCGCAAGTTCGTGCCGGTGACTGCGCGTGGGATGCCGAGGACCCGGTTGCTGCCCGCGCCCACTTCGAGGGTGCGGTGCGTCTCGGCGAGCCGGTCGGTGCGGTGGAGGCGGTCGTCTCGGCGTGGCGCAGCCTCGCCGTGCTGCGCGCGCTGGACGGGCCGCTCGACGACGGACTTGCCGAGCTCGACGCGATCACCGAACGGGCTGCGGAGCTGGCTCGGCGGCACGAACAGCCCGCCCCCGGCGAGTGGCTCCAGAACCTTGCCCTCGGCATCGCCCGGCAGGGCGCCAGGATCTTGCTCCGGCACGACCGGCCCGACGATGCTGCTGCCCGCCTAGGCGCGCTGGAGCCCCGGCTCGTCGGCGAGGCGCTGGCCGTGGTGCAGGCCGAGCGGGGCAGCTACTTGGCCGCTGCCGGGCGGCTCGACGAAGCGGCACCCGTGCTCGAGACGGCGTTGTCCCAGCTAGACAGTGAGCAGCTGATCGGCCTGCGGATCGACTGCGCCGGTCGCTACGCGGAGGCGCTCGACCATGCGGGTCGCGTCGACGAGGCCGAGGCGATCTGGGCACGCTACGGGAGTGACGCGGCTCACTGATGCGCGGGGGTGCGCTGAGCTGCTACTCGTGAGTAACATCGGCGAATCGCTTTACGCGTGGCGGGTATCACGTTATTGACCCGCCGCCGCCGACCGTCTGTCCTGACAGGATGGGCGATACCCCGAGAAGCCACTCCCACCGCACACGGAAGAGGACGTCCGACATATGAAGATCGTCGTCTGCGTCAAGTACGTGCCCGACGCCCAAGCCGAGCGCACGTTCAACGCATCGGACAATACGACCGACCGCACCAACGTCGACGGGCTGCTCTCCGAGCTCGATGAGTATGCCGTCGAGGAGGCCCTGAAGATCGTCGAGGAAGGCGAGGGTGAGGTCACTGTCGTCACCATCGGCCCCGACGAGGCCAGTGACGCCGTGAAGAAGGCTCTCCAGATGGGCGCCGACAAGGGCGTGCACGTCGTCGACGAGACGATCCACGGCTCGGACGCACTGGCGACCTCGCTGCTGCTGGCCAAGGCGATCGAGAAGGCCGGCGGCGCCGACCTGGTGATGACCGGCATGAGCTCCACCGACGGGGCCATGGGTGTCGTGCCCACGATGCTCGCCGAACGGATGGGCTTGCCCGCCGCGACCTACGCCTCCGAGCTGTCGGTCGCCGACGGAAAGGTCACCGTCCGCCGTGACGGCGACGCGGCGAGCCAGACCATCGAGGCGGCGCTGCCGTGCCTCGTGTCGGTGACCGACCAGATCAACGAGCCGCGCTATCCGTCCTTCAAGGGGATCATGGCCGCCAAGAAGAAGCCCGTCGAGACGTGGGCCCTCGCCGACCTCGGGGTCGACGCGGCCGAAGTCGGCCTCGATGCGGCCTGGACCACAGTGACCTCCTTCGAGGCCCGCCCGCCGCGCCAGCAGGGCACCATCGTCACCGATGAGGGCGACGGTGGGAACAAACTCACCGGCTTCCTCGCCGAGCACAAGTTCATCTGACCGGACGAGCACGTCAACCGGGATACCCCCAGACTGCCCAAAGATTGCACAAGGAGTCACACACCATGGCTGAAGTCCTCGTCCTCGTCGATCACGTGGACGGCGCCCCGCGCAAGACCACGTCGGAGTTGCTGACGATCGCCCGCCGGCTCGGTGAGCCCTCGGCGGTGTTCATCGGCAACGGCTACGACGCCGCCAAAGACACGCTCGCGGCATACGGTGCCGAGAAGGTCTACCGCGTCGACGCCGACTTGTCCGGCTATCTCGTCGCACCCCAGGCCGAAGTGCTGGCCCAGCTCGTCGAGCAGGCCCAGCCCGCGGCCGTTCTCATCGCCTCTTCGCCCGAAGGCAAGGAGATCGCCGGTCGGCTGGCCGTGAAGACCAACTCCGGTTTGATCACCGACGCCGTCGACGTGCAGAGCGACGGTGCCGGTGGCGTGGCCACCACCCAGAGCGTCTTCGCCGGGTCGTACACGGTCAAGGCAACCGTGAGCAAAGGCACCCCGATCATCGCGGTGAAGCCCAACTCGGCTGCGCCGGAGGAAGCATCGGGGGCCGCTGCCGAGAACGCCGTCGCCTTCGAACCCTCGGCCGCCGCCAAGACCGCGGTCATCACCGAGTCCAAGCCCAAGGAGAAGTCCGGTCGCCCGGAGCTCACCGAGGCTGCCGTCGTCGTGTCCGGTGGCCGCGGCACCGGTGGCGACTTCTCCAAGGTCGAGGCTTTCGCCGACTCACTCGACGCTGCTGTCGGCGCCAGCCGGGCCGCGGTGGACGCCGGCTGGTATCCGCACAGTTCCCAGGTCGGCCAGACCGGCAAGCAGGTCAGCCCGCAGCTTTACGTGGCCTGTGGCATCTCCGGCGCCATCCAGCACCGGGCCGGCATGCAGACCTCCAAGACGATCGTGGCAGTCAACAAGGACGAAGAAGCCCCGATTTTCGAGCTGGTCGACTTCGGAGTGATCGGCGACCTGTTCGCCGTGCTCCCGCAAGCCACTGACGACGTCGTGGCCAAGAAAGGCTGACGGCACGCCGCACTCGCGGCATACTCCAACGATTGCTGGGTCCGGGCTTCGGCCTCGGGCCCAGCGTCGTCATTTGCCACCGTCGCTAGCGTCTCGGCGGAGTCTTGTGGTTGCTCGTCGATACCGGGTGGGTCCAGAGCGCCCAGCCCTAGTCGCCAGGACCGGGTCGCCCATGGGCAGTGTTGGCCAGCGCTGACTCATTGCTGACTCATTAGTCGAGTCTTTGCAATCGAGTTATCATCCACCCGCGATTGTAGGAGACGGTAGCGCGCCATCGAAAAAGACGCTTCTCCCCGTACTTCGTTCTCTTGCCGCTCGCGTCGACGAGATCAACCAGCTCCTGATTCACGTCGACTATGGCTTCGACGCTCTCGGAGCTCCAAGCTTCGATGGAAGTGGAATTGACGAACCATATATCCTCAAGCGCGTGTTGTCCGAGGCGTTTCATTTCCGCTGATTCAGTACGGAACTCAGAGCAGACGAGGCAGTCGGGGGCGAATATGCGGTCGAGAATTGCTGGGTCCGCCTCTCGGTAGGCGCGGCTGACTTCGGAAACCGAGAAACCCAGGAATAGGATCAGTCCGTCCCGAGTTCGTTCACGCGCACCCGCCGGGATCGTGACGGTCGGGGTGCTTGTGCTTGTTGAGGTGTCGGCGGGGGCGCCGGAAGTCGAGGTAAGAACCGTCGCGCTGTTCGTCGGTGGGGCCGAGTCACCCGTAGCTGTCGGTGTCGGTTCTGAAGCGCTGGTGCAGCTGGTGGTGGTCAGGGCAGCGGTGACAGCGAGGGCGATGGCAAACCTCCGCCCAGAGCTTCCCGGGCTCGTCTGTCGGGTGTGGGGCATGTGCACTCCTTCGCCGTGCCGGAAAGGCGTGGCCACCGGCTTGGTCCCTGAGGTCGTTGGCTGCGTGTGTTCTGCATTATTGCAACTCCCCATTATTGCAACTCCCCCCGGATCGGCAACGCGACTATCCCCCTGCATCTGCCTCGAGCCCCCCGCGCTGGCCACGGGGCCCGCGCTGACTTCCAGCGGGGTGGCGAGTACGCCCGGCGTGAAGAACCGCTGTTTCTTCTCGTCGGGGAGATGGTGCCGGTAGGGTAGCTGTGGTCTTGCCGTGCGTCGGGTGTGTTGTTTAGATGGTGCGCCGTGGATGTACGCGCGCTCGCCGAGCAGCCGACCCTCACCGGGAGCTTGGTGGACCTGGAGCCAACCAGCGAGCGTCACCTGGCGGGTCTACTGCCACTCTTCGCTGAGCCTGAAGAGCTCGACGGACCGCTCGGGAACGTTGCCTACGCTCGGGCCCGGCGTGCGCTGGAGGCCGCTCAGGGGCGCAGCGACCGAGCCGACTGGGCAATCGTGCTCCGGGACACGGGTCGCGTCGTGGGGGAGGCCGTGCTCTTTGATCTCGACGAGGCCAACGAGTCGATGGAGTTCCGGATCGCGCTCGTTGCCCCGGAGGTCTTCGACCGGGGCTACGGCACCGAGGTAACCCGGTTGGTGCGTAACTTCGGGTTCAGTGTTCTCGGGCTGCACCGGCTCAGCCTGCACGTGTCTGCAGCCAACTCGCGGGCGCTCCGGGTCTACGAGAAAGCCGGTTTTGTGCTCGAAGGCCGACGCCGCGCCGTCACCCGCGTTGACGGTCAGTGGATCGACGAACTGGACCTAGCGTTACTAGCGGGCGACCCACGTCCCTAGCTGGCTACCGAATCAGGCGAGCCGTCTCACTGAGCGGTCCTGTGAGTTCTCTTTGCCTTGACGGGCATATGATGTTGTGGTTACAGGCACGCGAGAGAAAGATCAGTGATGCACACGGGACTGCAAGATGTTTTTGACCGGGTCGTTGCCCGGAATCGCGGGGAAGTCGAGTTCCATCAAGCCACACGCGAAGTGCTGACGAGTTTGGAGCCGGTTGTCGAAAAGTATCCGGAATATCTGGAGACCAGATTGATCGACCGGCTATGCGAGCCGGAGCGCCAAATCATGTTCCGGGTTCCGTGGACGGACGACAAAGGCCAGGTGCACGTCAATCGCGGCTATCGGATCGAGTTCAACTCCGCTATCGGTCCCTACAAGGGTGGGCTGCGGTTTCACCCGAGTGTCTACATCGGAGTCGTCAAGTTCTTGGGTTTCGAGCAGATCTTCAAGAACTCGTTGACCGGCTTGTCCATTGGCGGCGGCAAGGGGGGTGCAGACTTCGACCCGAAGGGTCGCTCTGATGCAGAAGTCATGCGCTTCTGTCAATCCTTTATGACAGAGCTTTTCCGCCATATCGGAGAGGACACGGACGTCCCGGCGGGGGACATCGGCGTCGGTGGCCGGGAGATCGGCTACCTGTTTGGTCAATACAAGCGCCTAGCAAACAGGTGGGAAGCCGGAGTGCTTACCGGTAAGGGTCTCGAATGGGGTGGTTCCCGGGTCCGGACCGAAGCCACCGGCTATGGCACGGTCTTCTTCGCGGACGCCATGCTTGGCACCAGGGGTGAGTCCTTGGACGGAAAGCGGGTCATGGTCTCCGGTGGCGGGAACGTCGCAATCTATGCCGTTGAGAAAGCGCAACGATTGGGCGCCAAGGTGGTCGGGTTCTCCGATTCCAGCGGCTACGTCGTCGACGATGCCGGCGTCGATCTGGAGCTGCTGAAACAGATCAAGGAAGTCGAACGAGGACGAGTCGCGGACTACGTCGAGCGCCGCCCCAGCGCCGCGCTGGGCAAGAGCGGATCGATCTGGGATGTGCCGGTTGACGTGGCCCTCCCTTCGGCTACTCAGAACGAACTGAACGGCGACCACGCCAAAGCCCTGGTCAAGAACGGCGTCCAGGTGGTTGCCGAGGGTGCCAATATGCCCACCACTCCGGAGGGCGTCGACGTTTTCCGGAAGGCTGGCGTGTTGTTCGGCCCCGGCAAAGCAGCCAACGCCGGCGGCGTGGCGGTCTCGGCTCTGGAGATGCAGCAGAATGACTCTCGCGACTTTTGGAGCTTCGAATACACCGAGGAGAAGCTACGCCAGATCATGATCGGCATCCACGACAGATCCTTGGCCACCGCCGACGAATACGGCCACGCCGGAGACTATGTGTTGGGGGCCAACGTGGCCGGCTTCCTCAAGGTGGCTCACGCCATGGAAGCTTTCGGCGTGGTCTGATCCGGATTCGCGAGTCGGGCATGAGGCTTGCGCACCGGGTTGGCTAGTCAGCTCCCAGCCCAGCCTAAGATCGAGGCCGTGCCTGTCTATCTCGACCACGCCGCGACCACCCCGGTCTTCCGGGGGGTCGCGGCGGCGATGGCCGAGCAGCTTGCCCACTGCGGCAACCCCTCGTCGCTGCATACGTCTGGCCGAGCGGCCCGTCGAGTGGTCGAGGAGTCCCGGGAGCGACTGGCCGCCGCAGTTGGCGCGGGGCCGTCTGAGGTGGTCTTCACCTCCGGCGGCACCGAAGCCGACAATCTGGCAGTCGCCGGGGTTTATCGGGCCCGGCGGGCGGCGGACCCGCGCCGTCGGCGGCTGCTGGTCAGCGCGATCGAGCACCACGCGGTGCTCGACTGTGCCGAGGCACTTGCCGAGCGTGACGGCGCCGAGGTGATCCGGCTGCCGGTTGACGCCGGCGGTGTCGTGCCGGTCGAGGCGGTGCGTGCGGCCGTGCTCGCCGCCCCCGATTCGGTGGCGCTCGTGTCGGTCATGTGGGCCAACAACGAGGTCGGCGCGGTGGCGGATATCCCGGCCATCGCGGCCGTGGCGCACGAGCACGGCATACCGATGCACTCGGATGCGGTGCAAGCAGTGGGGCACCTGCCGGTCGACTTCGCCACCTGTGGCGCCGACCTGCTCGCACTCACCGGGCACAAGCTGGGCGGCCCGATCGGAGCTGGAGCACTGCTGGCGCGCCGCGACCAGGCGGTCGTGCCACTCGTGCACGGCGGCGGGCAGGAACGACAGATCCGCTCCGGCACGCTCGACGCGACCGGCGTCCTCGGGCTCTCGCTGGCGGTGGAACACGCTGTCGCACAGCTGCATTCGGAGGCCGAGCGGCTCTGCCGACTTCGCGACGACCTGATCGAAGGTGCATTGGCCGTCGCCGACGGCATCCGGGTCGGCGGCCCGTGGCGGCGCGGCGACTGGAGCTGCCGACTGGCCGGTAATGCTCACTTCATCATCGAGGGCTGCGAAGGTGATTCGTTGCTCTATCTACTCGACGCCGCCGGAGTCGAGTGCTCGACCGGATCGGCGTGCCATGCTGGCGTGCCGCAGCCCAGCCACGTCGTGCTCGCCATGGGGGTGCCCGAGCAGCAGGCCCGCGGCACTCTGCGGATCACCCTGGGGCACAGTTCGACCGAGGCCGACGTGGCGGCTTTCCTCGCGGCGCTGCCGGCGGTGATCGAGCGGGCCCGCCGGGCGGCTGGGATCGCCTGATGCGCATCGTCGCCGCGATGAGCGGCGGGGTCGATTCGGCTGTCGCTGCGGCCCGGATGATCGACGCCGGGCACGAAGTGGTCGGCGTGCACCTTGCCTTGGCACAGCGGGCCGATGTGCTGCGCGAATCGGCCCGCGGCTGCTGCACCATCGAGGATGCCGGTGACGCCCGCCGGGTGGCCGACCGGCTCGGCATCCCGTTCTACGTGTGGGACTTCGCCGAACGCTTCCGGGCTGACGTGGTCGAGGACTTCGCCCGCGAGTATGCCGCAGGCCGCACCCCTAACCCCTGCTTGCGTTGCAACGAGCGAATCAAGTTCGCGGCACTGCTCGACAAAGCCCTCGCGCTCGGTTTCGACGCGGTCGCCACCGGGCACTACGCCCGGATCGTCGAGCGGCCTACAACGCTCGGCCAGCCGGGCGACTCAGGCCAGCGTGCCAGGCTTGACCTTGGTGGCGCGGGGGTGGTGCGGCGAGAGTTGCACCGGGCGGTCGATGTGGCCAAGGACCAGTCCTACGTGCTCGGCGTGCTCGACGACGCCCAACTCGCCCGGTCGTTCTTCCCGCTCGGCGACTCGGCCAAGACCGAAGTGCGGGCCGAGGCGGCCCGGCGCGGGTTCACTGTCGCTGCCAAACCCGACTCACACGACATCTGTTTCATCCCCGACGGCGACACCCAAGGTTGGTTGACCAACCGGTTCGGTGCGCAGTCCGGGGAGATCCGCGACGAGCGTGGTGCGGTAGTCGGATCACACTCCGGTGCATACGGATTCACGATCGGTCAACGCAAGGGCCTGCACTTGCGCCGCCCGGCTGCCGACGGACGACCGCGTTATGTGCGCTCGGTCGACACGGAGACCAACACCGTCGTCGTCGCTCCCGCCGAGTTGCTCGGAGTCAGGGAGATCGTCGCCGACCACGTGCGTTGGTGTGGACCGCCGTTGACGGAGCAATCGCAGCGTCGTGGCCCGTTGCGTCTCGGTGCCCAATTGCGTGCCCACGCCCCGGAGGTGCCGGTGTGGGTCGAGGTGGCGCACGCTGACGCGGATGCGAACCCGAGTGATGCTGCCGGCCCGGCGAGCCCTGCGACGACGTTGACCGTCCGGCTCGACGAGCCGGTCCGGGGCGTAGCACCGGGGCAGTCGGTCGTGCTCTACGACGGCACCCGGGTGGTCGGCTCCGGCACGATCAGCCGCACCGGGTGATCCGGGTGATCCTGGGAAGTGATGCCACTAGGCCGACAGGTCCGCGAGACTTCTCGTTCCTGCGAGTTGCGAACGAAGCCGTCTGACCGAACCTGACAAACACGCAGCTGACGTCAAGCGGGGCCACAGGGTTCTGGCAGCCCAGCAGCTCAAGATTGACTGAGAGGTGAGCGGAACTCGCGCGGGTGCCCCCGCTCGGGCTGGATCGGTCAGCCGCGACCGAGATCCCTACGGGTGCGAGCTCTTGGCTCTACCGCTCGGCATTGAGGAGGGGCTCATAGCTACTGCGAATCGGGCCGGGAAGGGGCCGATTCGGTAGTTGAGAAAGCTTGCTTCTGCATCATTCCTTTCTTATGCCCATATATAAATGACTTGCCCCGGAACTCCGTAATGTAGGACTTGAACAAGTCGCGGGGGACGGGCAGTACGGGCTGTTGCCGATGGGTTCTTGAGCGCTTATGTGCGTTGATATACCGTTGCCCAGCCGGGGTGAGTGAGAGGTCTCGCTCGCGTTCCCGGACTGTCTCGGCGACCAGGCCGGCGCGCTCGAGCCGATTCACCAAGTGAGAGAAGTTCGACGGGGTCACAGACGGGGTCACATCGACCGCTTCCCGGACGGTTTCTGCGGCGATGCGACCACGGGCCGCGAGTAGCTCGAGTAGTTTCTGGGCGCGGTCGCCGAAGCTCCGCATGATCATTGGCACCGCAGCAGCGTCGTTGGCCATCGCCGCGGTGGTCAGTAACTCCGCCCATTCGTTCACTGAACGACCCGCCTCAGGCCCGAGGTCGTTGCTGAGTTGCGACAGGGCTCGCGCACCTTCGGTGATTTCGGTCGTCGTTCCTTGGCGGATCGTTGCGACGACTTGGTCGGCGAGCAGGGCGACCAACTCCTCCGGGTCGACTCCATCGGTGCGTGCGACCTCGACGAGAGTCGGCAAGTCAGCGTCCATCCAAGGACTGAGGTCGATCGGCACGGTTTCTCCTTGCCCGGCCCCGCGTCCGGGCTCTGCAGGTGTTGCCAAGTATTGCCGGGAGACATCTGTATTATAGCTAATTCTGACGATCGGAGTTGGCTTCGCGTTGACTCAGCTGAGAGGCCCGGGGCCCGCCTGAGGCACGGGCGCCTCGGCCCGACGTACCACCACGATCACATTGTCTCGCAACTCTCTCGGAAACACTCTAGGCATGGTCGTCATCCTCCCTGCCAGGACTGACAGTCCTCATAAGCTCGGTGTCAACCAGACCTTGGACAGACCCCGAGTCAACGACTCACCCTTCGCGGGCACCTTGACATGAGTCATCGGGGGCTTCGACCATCGGCCAGCCGGAGACAGTCTCGCGGTAGGCGACGAAACAGTCAGCCCCGTCGCATGGTCGAGCTTCGCTGGCCGGCCTGTTCGCGACGGCGGTGACCGTCTTGTGCCAGCGGTTGAGTTGCTCAGCGGCTTTGAGGTGCGGTTTGGTCTTGTCGCTCAACGACGGCACGGCCACGAGTGCCGGGCGGGCATCGGAGATGAGCCGGTGACCGATCAGGTGGAAGAGATCAAGGCAGATCACCGGCATGACGACCCCGATCGGTGTGACGATCAAAGGGAGTCGGTCGTTCTCGCCGGCGATCTGGGTTGCCTCGCGGACTAGGTGGCTGCGCGTGTCGTCGTCGAAAGCGGCGTAGGTCGTGCGCTTGGCGCAGCATGCGATGATCTCACCCCGCTGGTCGATGACGACCGCTTCGTTGCGAGCCAGGGCGCTGCCGGGCGCAGGATCGCCGTGCGTGAGCCCCACGACTGCCAATGCCGGCCGATCGCTTTGCTCGAGTAGCTCGCACAGCGCCGCCGGGCTTACTGTCAACTCGGGCAGGGTGAGCACGGCGACCTCGGCACGGCCCGCGTCGGCGTATATCCGCTTCAGTTCGGCAACGATCGTGTCGTCGTTCGAGCCTGGACCGACGGTGATCAACCCGTTGCGGACGGCGCGCATGGTCCCCATTGGGACGGCTGCCGGGCTAGCGGAGCGGACTCTGACGACCCGCTTTGGGTGGCCCGCAGCTTGGTTTTCCAGGTGGTTCTCCAGGGTGGTGCGGCTCGGGCCTTTGAGGTCGATGACGTCGTAGAGATCTGCATCGATGACCGTGCCGAAACGAAACCAGGGTGCCCGCCCGGCACTCTGTTCCTCGGGCCCGATTGTGCGATCATCCTCGTCGTCGAGCACGTCTTGGACGATGGTGCGTCGGGGCACACACCCCCAGGTGCGTCCGTTGAGTTTGACAGGGTACCGGGAGAACCACTCCCCTTTTTCGAAGAGTTTTTGGTCGAGGGCTACTGCGAGCCGTAGCAACTCGATGCCCAAGGTGACGGACTCGTACCTCTTAGTGAGGCGCAGTTCAGCCATGACCTCTTTGAGGTTCTTGGCAGTCGTCTCGAAGGGTTCACGCGCGGGCAGGATTCCGTCGTGGTGGTCCGTCACGGCATTGGCGAGGTCGCCGAGTCGCCCATCCGTCAACGCGTGCCAGAGCCGCACATACCAGACAACGGCACTGTGTTTCTCATCAAGTTCGTTGAGCGTTGTCTCGGCCCATTTCATACCGGCGATTCTGGCATGTCGTCTCGAAAGCCGACATGTCGGGGCGCGCACCCCAGCAGGACAGCATGGTCGGGCAACACGTTTGCGGCGACTCGTCATGGGCCCGGCGTGGCGGGCGGGTAGCGTCAGAGCATGAGCGATATCTTCACTCGATCCCGCGTCGCCTGGTCGATGTCATGACGACCGCTACCGGGATCGGGTCCTGGCCGGGGCAGGACGTGCGCGAGCCACTGCGGATCGTGCGGGAGCTGCTCGGCGGCTTGGACCCCGACTCCGACGGGGTGACCGGACTGCCCTATTTGCCGGAGCTTCCCGGTCGAGGCCCCGGCGGCGACCTCATCGGCCGCACCGCCGGGTTGCTCGTGGACCTGCCGGTCGACCTCCAGCCAGCCGGTTGGCGTCTCGTCGATCGGCCCGGCCGTGACCTGCAACGCACTGCGGCCTTCTGGCGCGAAGACCTCGACGTGCTCGCCGAGACCTTCGACGGGTATGCCGGTCAGCTCAAGCTCGCGGTCGCCGGACCCTGGACTCTCGCCGCCGGGCTTTGGCTGCCCCGCGGAGAGCGGGCCGTCGTCGACCCCAGCGCCGCCCGCGACCTCACCGAGTCGCTAGCCGAAGGCCTGCGTGGCCTGCTCACCACCGTTGCTGGGCACCTACCCGGTGCCGAGCTCGTCGTGCAGATCGACGAGCCGAGCCTGCCGACGGTGCTGGCCGGACGGCTGCCGACCGCATCCGGCTACGGACGCCTCCCCGCCGTCGATCCCCAAGTCGTTCTCCCGACGATCCAGACCGTCCTCGAAGCCGCAGGGGAGCGGCATACCCTCGTGCATTGTTGCGACCGCCAGCCGCCGCAGACGCTGCTACGCCGGGCGGGCGCCGGCGGTCTGGCCTTCGACACCGCGTTGCTCACCCCGGCCGGCTGGGAGGGGCTGGCCGTCGCGGCGGAGGAAGGCCGACGGGTCTACCTCGGGTGCGTGCCGACCACCGGGGCACTCCCGTCGGTCGCCGACCTCGCCGCCGACGTCGCGCAAGCCTGGGCCCGCTTGGGTATGCCGAGCGCCGGGCTCGCCGACCTCGCGGTTACCCCGTCCTGCGGGCTGGCCGGTGCCACTGCTGCCGAGGCGATCGAGCGGCAACGGCGGTGCGTCGAGGTGGCCCGAGCGCTTGCCGACCGCGCCGTCTCGTGAAGGCAGGGCACTCGACCGGTCACGACGTGGTCGCGGGAGCGCTTCGGACCCCGACAGGAAACACCTCGTGGCGTCGCCGATGTCCGTCCGCCGTGCGCTGCTAAACGAAGCAGAGCGGCCGTGCTTGGTGCCAATCCGCTGGCTTCATGCGTTGGTGATGGTGTTCTTCGGGCAGCCCGGTTTCACCCCTAAACACGGTAGGGCAGTGGTAGCGCGCAGTAATCCGCTGGTTTGACGTGTTTGAAAACGCTTCTGAGCCGATCGGCGACTCCCGGGGCAGTCCAGAGGGCGACCCAGGAATCTGCAGTGGCCGCCTAGGTGCACGAAACCGGCGCCCGAATGACGGTTTCGTGCGGGTCACAGATCGGCCGGCTTCTACAGGTTCGTCGCAGCCGTATAGGCATCCGCATCCAGCGAAGTGCACACCTCAGTGCCAGCCCGCTACGGACGTTCGCCGATCTGTGGCCGGCGGCTCGAATCCTCAGGGGTGCGGGTGTCTCCGGTCAGTAGACGATGTCTGGGTCGCCGGGCGTAAGTGCCGAGTGTGAGACGAACTCCTCGAAGGAGATGTTCCAGTCGGTCCAGCCGTTGCCCCGCTTGAGCGGGCGCCCACTGCCGACGAACTCGACCGGGTCGCCGATTCTGAGGTTCTCGAAGAGCCACTCCCCGTTCGCCGGGCTGACGTTGGTGCAACCGTGGCTGACATTGGCCCGGCCCTGACTGCCGACCGACCACGGGGCCGAGTGGATGAACTCGCCGGACCAGGTGACCCTCATCGCCCAGTCGACCGGCGTGTTGTAGTAGTCGGGGTCGTCTTTCTCGATGCCGATGGTCTCGGCGTCCATGACCATGTGGTCACGTTTCTCGATGATCACCTTGATGCCATCCCGGGTCGCGTCGCCGGCACGGCCACCGCTGATCGGCACGGTGCGCACGAGCTCACCGTTCTGGAAGACCTCCATTTGGTGGGTCGAGCCGACATCGGCCCGCGCCGTGGTGGCGACCGGCCTGACGGTGAACGAGCCTTTTGCATCCGATCGTCCATAGCGGCCCTTGCCGACGTCGATGCCGTTGATGTTGGCGTTGACTTTCACAGTGGTGCCTGGTTTCCAGTACTCCACCGGTCGATAGTGGATCTCGTTGTCTCGAAACCAGCCCCAGCCGCCCGGCTGCGGGGGGTCGGAGATGACCTCCAGACTGCGCTCGACGTCGATCTTGTTCTTGATGGGCTTACTGAATGAGATGATGACCGGCATGGCGATGCCGACCGTATTGCCGTTCATGCTGACCGCCGCGGTCACCTGATCGGAGTCGCTGAGCGTGTGGGTCGTGAAGCTGCGGGTCTCGGTGGTGGTCTCGCCGTCACCGTTGCGAGCTACCACGCTAAGCGAGTATGCCGTCGCCGGCTCCAGACGCTGCTCAGCGCTCCACGACGACCCGTCGTCGGCCAGTTTGCCGCGGAGGTCGACGCGGCCTTCCTTGGGATCGCTGTAGGTCAGGGTGACTTCGTCGAGCTCGCCGTGGATCGCGGTCACATTGACGAGGCGGCTGACAGGCACATCGGTGGCCCCGTCGTCGACATTGCTGCCGAGGATGACCGGAGGCTGCTTCGTGGCTGACGCTGTGGCCGCTGGGTCGGCCCCATCGTCGGACGCAGCAGCATTCGAGCAGCCAGCCGCGAGAGCAAAGATCGCACCCGCCGCAACCAGACGCAGCAGGCGCGAAGAGCGGACGTCTCCGGAGGTGATCCGGGAGGGGGTGGCCAGGCTTCGGGCAAATAGACGCATCAAGAGATCCCCTAGTGTTAAGCAACGCGACGAGGGCCCAGGAAGCCCGAATGACCAGTATCCGATGCTTGCCCGCCTTTCGGCAACTCGAAACCCCATCTATCACCCGGCTTGCCGGCTGACCGGAGCTTGCCAGTCCGTGCCGCGACCGCCGATGGATGACGGCTGTCGGGCCGGTGGGAGAGGATGGCGTCGTGCCAGAACAGCCGAGCGACACCCCGCAGACCGACTCTCCTGAGGGGTCATCGGGCTCGTCGGTTGCTTCGGTGGAACGTGACTGGGCAGAGCTGGCCGCCGAGGTGCGTCAGCACCAGTTCGCCTACCACGTGCAGGACGCGCCGACGATCTCCGACGGCGAATACGACCGGTTGATGCGCCGTCTGGAGCGGCTCGAGCACGACCACCCCGAGTTGCGCCACCCCGACAGTCCGACGCAGCAGGTCGGGGCACCGGTCTTCGAGACCGGTTTCGAGGCCGTCGATCACCTGGAGCGGATGCTCAGCCTCGACAATGCGTTCAGCGACGACGAGCTGGCGGCCTGGGCGGCCCGTGTCGCGCGAGAGGTCGAAGCAACCGGCGCGGACCCGGCATATCACTTCCTCTGCGAGCCGAAGATCGACGGGCTCGCGGTCAACCTGCTCTACGAGGGTGGCCGCCTGGTGCGGGCATTGACTCGCGGCGACGGACGCACCGGTGAAGACGTCACCCTCAACGTACGCACGATCACCGGGGTGCCGAGCCACCTGACCGGTGACGACGTGCCCGAGCTGGTCGAAGTGCGCGGCGAGGTGTTCTTCCCGGTCGAAGCCTTCGCTGAGCTCAATGCCAGCCTCGTCGAAGCCCACAAGGCACCCTTCGCCAATCCGCGCAACGCTGCGGCAGGGTCGTTGCGGCAGAAAGACCCCCGGGTCACCAAGTCACGTCCGTTGCGGTTGCTCGTGCATGGTCTCGGGGCACATCGAGGTTTCGAGGTGGCCCGGCAGAGCGAGGCGTATGCCGCGTTCGCGCGGTGGGGCTTGCCGACGTCGAGCCATTGGCAGGTCGTCGACACGCTCGCCGGGGTGTCCGCGCTGATCGCCTACTTCGGCGAGCATCGGCACTCGGTCGTGCACGAGATCGACGGTGTCGTCGTCAAGGTCGACGAGGTCAGTGTGCAACGAGCCCTGGGCGCGACCTCCCGGGCTCCGCGGTGGGCGATCGCGTTCAAGTACCCGCCCGAGGAGGTCACGACGACGCTGCTCGACATCAAGGTGGGAGTGGGCCGCACCGGTCGAGTCACCCCCTACGGCGTGATGGCACCGGTGTTGGTCAGCGGCTCGATAGTGGAGAACGCGACCCTGCACAACGCCGGTGAAGTCAAACGCAAGGGTGTGCTCATCGGCGACACGGTCGTGTTGCGTAAGGCCGGCGATGTCATCCCGGAGATCGTCGGGCCAGTCGTCGAGTCACGAAAAGGCCGGGAGCCCGAGCTGCGCGAGTTCGTCATGCCCACCGAATGCCCCGAGTGCGGCGCCACCCTCGCCCCGGCCAAGGAGGGCGACAAGGATATTCGGTGCCCCAATGCCCGCTCCTGTCCGGCCCAATTGCGTGAGCGGCTGTTCGGGCTGGCATCCCGGGGGGCATTCGACATCGAGGCGCTGGGGTGGGAAGGCGCCGGTGCGTTGCTGGAGGCCGGAGTGCTCCACGATCCGGAGCTCGGGGGGCCCTGCGAGTCGATGCTCTTCTGCCTCGACACCGACCAACTCGCTCGGGTGGCGTTGTATACACGAACGGCGAAGAAGTCCGATACGCCGGATGACGTACGCGCGGGCCGGGTGCTCTCGGCCAACGGCACCAGACTGCTCGACAACCTCGACCAGGCCAAGACCCAGCCGCTGTGGCGGGTGCTGGTCGCGTTGTCGATCCGTCATGTCGGCCCGACCGCAGCCCGAGCATTGGCCGCACACTTCGGCTCGATCGAGGCGATCCGGGCCGCCGCTACCGACGAGCTGGCCAGCGTCGACGGCGTGGGCGGGATCATAGCCGAGTCGGTGCGCGAATGGTTCCACGGCGAAGACAACGATTGGCATCGCCGGATCATCGAGCTCTGGGCCGCCGCCGGTGTCCGGATGGCTGACGAAGCCGCCACGGCCACGCCCCGCACCCTGGACGGTAAAACCGTCGTGGTCACCGGTTCCCTCGAACACTTCACCCGCGACGGCGCCAAGGAGGCGATCATCGCGCGCGGCGGCAAGGCAGCCGGGTCGGTCAGCTCCCGCACCGACTACGTCGTCGTCGGCCCTGGCGCCGGAGTCAAAGAAGCCAAGGCACGCGACCTCGGGCTGACCATCCTCGACGAGGCCGGCTTCGAACGACTGCTGCAGACCGGCTCGCCGGAGTAAACCTGGCCGACCCGCTCACCGATTCGACCGACCGGATCGAGCACCGTGGTGCCCGGGCATTGCTTGCTCTCCGGTGGACCGCCCGGTGTCGGGCACTCCTCTCGTCGGACTGACGAGAAACACCTAGAATGCCCGGATGAAGACCACGTCGCCCGGCAAGTCAGGCAAGACCGGCAAGTCAGGCAAGACCGGCAAGCCAGGCAAAACCAGCAAGTCCGGCAAAACCGGCAAGTCCGGCAAGACCGTCAAGTCGGGTAAGCCTGTCAAAGCCGACAAGCCGGGTATGGACGGCAAGCGGGGTGGCTCCACCAAGTCCGGCAAATCCGGCAAGTCCGGCAAATCTGACAAATCCGACAAGGTCGTGAAGTCGAGCAAGGCGGGCAAATCTGCGAAGAGGACGAAACCGGACAAGCCGGTGAAGGCCACGAAACTGGGCGAGCCGGGCGCGTCGCACTCGCCGCCCGGCGTTGCGGCATACCCTGCTCTTGCGGTGACTGTCGACCTCGTGGTGTTGACGATTCGTTCCGGAGCCCTGCACGTGCTGCTCGTCGAGCGCGGCGAGCAGCCCTACCGCGGGCAGCTCGCTCTCCCAGGTGGCTTCCTGCGGATCGACGAGAGCCTGCGTGACGCGGCGCACCGCGAGTTGGCTGCCCACACCGGGTTGGGTCTCGCTCGGGCCGGTCACCTCGAACAACTTGGCAGTTACGGTCGGCCCGATCGGGATCCCCGGATGCGCACGGTGTCGGTGGCCTACCTGGCACTGGTGCCGCAGCTGCCCGAGTCGGTAGCCGGCCCGGTAGCCGACACGGACCCCGCAATCGCCCGCTGGGTGCCGGTCGGGGACTTGACCACCACCAGCGGCCCGGCACCGCTCGCCTTCGACCACGACGCCATCCTCGCCGACGGCGTGCAACGGGCCCGGGCGAAGCTCGAATACACCGCCCTGGCCACGGTCTTCTGCCCGCCGGAATTCACCATCTCTCAGCTGCGAGAGGTCTACGAAACGGTCTGGGGACACGCCGTGGATCCACGCAACTTCCACCGCAAGGCCACCCGAACCGTGGGCCTGCTCGAACCCACCGGTCGGCGGACCAGCGGCGAGACCGGCCGGCCGGCGCAGCTCTACCGGCGCGGCACTACCGATGTCATCGATCCGCCCCTGAACCGCAGCTGACCCGCACTCGGCCCGGCGGTCGGCACGCCCGGCCGTCACGGTCACCTACGCCTCGACCAGCGCCTGCGTGCGGAGAACTCGTCTTCGGTCAGCTGGCTCCCGGTGTCGGCGGATAGCGCGTCTTAGGATGCCGCTATGTCCGATCTGTCCCGCGACGATGTCGCGCACTTGGCCAAGCTGGCCCGGATCGAGTTGACCGACGTCGAGCTCGATCGTTTCCTCGGCGAGTTGTCGGTCATCCTCGACTCGGTCGCCCTGGTGCAGCAGGCCCCGACCGAGGGTGTCGAGCCGATGTCGCACCCGATGCCGTTGACCAACGTCAGCCGCCCCGATGTCGTCACCCCCGGGCTGACCGCCGAGCAAGCGCTCGCCGGGGCACCGGTCGGCGAAGAGGGCCGCTTCATGGTGCCGCGCATCCTGGACGAGGAGTGAGCCGGGTGACAGACCACGACCGGTTGGTCCGCCAAAGTGCTGCCGCGATGGCCGACGCCTTGGCTCGCGGCGAGGTGAGCGCGGTCGAATTGACCTCGGCACACCTCGACCGGATCGACGCCGTCGACGGCGCGGTGCACGCCTTCGTGCACGTCGACTACGAAGGCGCTATCGCCCAAGCACGGGCGGTCGACGAACGCCGCGCGGCTGGTGACGACCTGCACGTGTTAGCCGGCGTGCCGGTGGCCGTCAAGGACGTCATCGCAACGGCCGGCCTGCCGACGACCTGCGGGAGCAAGATCCTCGAAGGCTGGGTGCCGCCCTATGACGCCACCCTCGTTGCCAAACTCCGTCGTGCCGGGATGCCGATCCTGGGCAAAACCAACATGGACGAATTCGCGATGGGCTCCTCGACCGAGCACTCGGCATACGGACCCACTCGGAACCCATGGGACC
Source organism: Actinomycetales bacterium (assembly GCA_002748155.1). Taxonomy (GTDB): domain Bacteria; phylum Actinomycetota; class Actinomycetes; order Actinomycetales; family Dermatophilaceae; genus Phosphoribacter. The sequence continues at coordinate 93,393 of PDRO01000004.1, forward strand.
TGAACCGGATTCCGGGTGGCTCCGGTGGTGGCTCCGCGGCGGCAGTCGGAGCCTTCGAAGCACCGCTGGCCATCGGCACCGACACAGGTGGTTCGATCCGCCAGCCGGCTGCGGTCACCGGCACGGTCGGCACCAAACCGACCTATGGGGGAGTGTCGCGCTACGGGGTCGTCGCCCTCGCCTCCAGCCTCGACCAGGCCGGGCCGTGCGCCCGATCAGTGCTCGACACGGCGCTGCTGCATTCGGTGATCGGTGGCCATGACCCCCGCGATTCGACCTCCATTCAGGCTCCGGTGCCCCCGGTCATGCGGGCGGCACAGCTGGCTGACGTGTCGGGAACGCGGGTCGGGGTCGTGCGCCAGTTGACCGGAGACGGCTATCAGGCCGGGGTTCAGGCCAATTTCGACACTGCGGTCGCTCTGCTCGTCGAGGCCGGTGCCGAGGTCGTCGAGGTCGACTGCCCGAATTTCGCCTTCGCGCTGGCCGCCTACTACCTCATCCTGCCGTCGGAGGCCTCCTCGAACCTGGCCAGGTTCGATGCGATGCGCTACGGCCTGCGGGTGCTGCCCGACGGCGACCCGAGCGCCGAGCAGGTCATGTCCGCCACTCGTGAGGCCGGCTTCGGTGCCGAGGTGAAACGCCGGATCATCCTGGGCACGTACGCCTTGTCGGCCGGCTATTTCGACGCCTACTACGGCCGGGCGCAGAAGGTCCGCCGGCTGATCGCCGACGACTTCGCGACGGCTTTCGAGACAGCTGATGTGCTCGTCTCTCCGACCGCGCCGACGACCGCCTTCGAGATCGGGGAGAAGCTGGACGATCCGCTGGCCATGTATCTCAACGACGTCGCGACCATCCCGGCCAACCTGGCCGGCATCCCCGGCATCAGCCTGCCCACCGGGTTGGCGCCGGAGGACAGCTTGCCGACCGGCATACAGATCCTCGCCCCGGCAATGGCCGACGAGCGGCTGTATGCCGTGGGCGCGGCCCTCGAACGGGCGTTGACGGCGACCTGGGGCGGGCATCTGCTCGAGCGAGCGCCGAGGCTCGGCGGGAAGGAGCAGTCATGACCACGTCAACCGGGCCGGGCGAGGTCTCCAACACCGCCACCAGTGGCGACGCTGTGCTGAGCTATAACGACACCGTCGCGGCATACGATCCGGTGCTCGGGCTCGAGGTGCACGTCGAGCTGGGCACCGCGACGAAGATGTTCTGCGGCTGCCCGACCGAGTTCGGAGCCGAGCCCAACACCCAGGTCTGCCCGGTCTGTCTCGGGTTGCCCGGCTCACTCCCGGTGGTCAACGAGATCGGGGTCGAGTCAGCGGTCCGGATCGGGCTCGCGCTCAACTGCCAGATCGCCTCGTGGTGCCGGTTCGCGCGGAAGAACTACTTCTATCCGGACATGCCCAAGAACTTCCAGACCAGTCAATACGACGAGCCGATCGCCTTCGACGGCTACCTCGACGTCGAATACCCGGACGCCAACGGCCAGACTCAGGTCTACCGGGTGCACATCGAGCGAGCCCATATGGAGGAGGACACCGGCAAGTCCACCCACGTCGGCGGGGCGACCGGTCGCATTCACGGCGCCGACTACTCGCTGGTGGACTACAACCGAGCCGGCATACCGCTCATCGAGATCGTCACCAAACCCATGGAGGGAGTGGGGGAGCGGGCTCCGGAGATCGCCCGGGCCTACGTCGCCGCCTTGCGCGACCTGCTGCGTGCGCTCCAGGTCTCCGACGTCAAGATGGAGCAGGGATCGCTACGTTGCGACGCCAACGTCTCGTTGCGGCCCAAGGCCGCAGAAGGGTCCGACAGCCCCGAGCAGCAGCAGGTGCCCCTGGGGACCCGCACCGAGACCAAGAACGTCAACTCGTTGCGTTCCGTCGAGCGAGCGGTCCGCTACGAGATGACCCGGCACGCCGCAGTGCTGGCCAGCGGTGGGTCGGTGGTCCAAGAGACGCGACACTGGCACGAAGACACCGGCGAGACAACCTCGGGCCGTGAGAAGTCCGACGCCGAGGACTACCGCTACTTCCCCGAGCCCGACCTGGTGCCGATCGCCCCGAGCCCCGAGACCATCGAGCGACTGCGGGCCACACTGCCCGAGCAACCGATCGCCCGGCGCCGACGGCTGCAGCAGGAATGGGGCTTCTCCGATCTCGAGATGCGCGATGTCGTCAATGCTGGGGCCGTCGAGCTCATCGAGGCCACGGTCGCGGCCGGTGCCAGACCGGCCGGGGCCCGGAAGTGGTGGTCGGGCGAGATCGCACGCCGAGCCAACAGTGAGGACAAGCAGCTGACCGGCTTCGGGATAACGCCGCAGATGATCGCCGAGCTCGACGGGCTCGTGCAGAGCGGGCGCTTGAACGACTCGATGGCCCGGCAGGTCTTCGACGGGATGCTTGCCGGCGAAGGCAACGCGACCGCGATCGCTGACCGGCGTAGCTTGGCTCTCGTGCAGGATGACGATGCGCTCGGTGCTGCCGTCGACGAGGTGATCGCCGCGAACGCCGGGATCGTCGAGAAGATCCGTGGCGGCAAGGCCCAGGCTGTTGGTGCGCTGATCGGCCAGGTCATGAAGAAGATGTCCGGCCAGGCCGACGCCGCCCGCGTGCGCGAGCTCATCCTCGAACGAGTCGGCGGTTCCTGACCGGTCTCGTTCCGTGCCAGGTCAGGTGTTGCATCTACTCTCGTGGGCATGACGACGAACGAGAGTGCCCACCAGCTGCCGCCTTACCACGTCGCCGACCTGCTCGATGTGCTCGATTTGCGTGAGACGGGCACGCTCGAGCTGTCGGTCCAGGCGGAGCCCGCCGATCCGCAGCTGGCGTTGCCGCCGGGCCGAGCCCGGGTTTTCTCCGGTCCGAGCCAGAAGCAGCGTTATGAGCGCACCTTCGGGGGGCAACTGCTGGCCCAGGCGATTGTCGCCGCCTCGCGCACGGTGACCGATGCTGCCGGGCCGGGTCGCACGATCGCGTCGATGCACACGATCTTCCTGGCCGGCGGTGACGACACCCGGGAGATCCGGTATGCCGTCGAGCCGCTCTCGGACGGACGCTCCTTCTCGACCCGGCGGGTGCTCGTCATGCAGGACGGTCGGATACTGTCGGTCGGCCTCGCGGTGTTCCAAGAGGCCGGGCCACCCACTCTGATGGAGCATCAGGAGCCGGCCCCGGAGGTGCCCGACGCCGAGAGTCTGCGGAACGTTGCTGCGGCGCTCGAGGGTGTGCCTGAGCCTTATGCGCCCGTGTGTATCCTGCACGGCCCTATCGAACTGCGGCACGTCGAGGGTAACCTCTACGCCGGTCCCGACCCGACGCCGAGTAGCCGCCAGGGCGTCTGGCTCCGGTCGCGACGTGAGTTGCCTGACGATCCGGCGATTCACGCTGCCTTCCTCGCCTATGCCTCCGACTATTCGATCCTCGAGTCGGTGCTTCGTCGGCACGATACGAGTTGGAACGACCCGCGACTGCGCCAGGCCAGCTTGGATCACACGATCTGGTTCCATCGTTTCGGGCGGGCCGACGAGTGGGTCCTGCACGCCGGGCACAGTCCGTCGGCATCCGGAGGACGGGGGCTGGGGCTGGGCCGCATGTATGCCATGGACGGCACGTTGCTTGCCTCGATCGCGCAGGAAGGAATGCTGCGCCTCAAGGAGTGAGCCGAGCTCGGCGATGCCGGGTCCCCCTAGGATCGATTGAGATCGATGCTTCACACTGACCAGATGGCCACGACGAAGCAGCAGCATGCCGGCGATCCTGAAGACGTGGGCGAGGCCGCCACCGGTGGTTTCGTGGACCGCGACCTGCTGATCCGGATCGGCCACGACGAACTGCTGATCCGCCGCCGCTACGAGACGTTGTCGATCATCAACGACATCCTGGCCGGGGTGATGTTCGTCGTCGGGAGCGTGTTGTTCTTCTCTCCCAGCACCGCTGTCGCCGGCACCTGGCTCTTCGTCATCGGCTCGGTGAGCATGCTCCTTCGACCCACTATCCGCCTGACCCGGCGGTTCCACCTGATCCGGGCCTGCGGGGACGGGGACAGAGCCGGTGCACATGAGACCTCGATGGACTTCTGACCGGCTGGGCCGGTGAGATGACACACTCGGGACATGAGCGAGCGGAACAGACGCCTGCTGCTGCTGCGGCACGCCGTCGCCGAGCAAACCAGCGGCATCGATGACGCGAGCCGTCGGTTGACCGACCGCGGGCGTCGCGACGCCATGGAAGTCGGTCGTTGGCTTGCCGACCGGCAGATCACCTGTGACATCGTCTTCTGCTCGTCCTCGATGCGCACCCGAGACACCTGGGCGGCGGCCACCGACGGGGGAGCCACGGCCGACGTGGTGCAGGTGCGGCGAGAACTCTACGACGGTGGCACCCGCGGGGTCCTTGAGGTGCTGCACACCGAGGCCGCGGACGCCGGCACGGTCCTGGTCGTCGGGCATGCTCCGACCATGCCGTCCCTGGTGGCGACGCTCACCGACAGTGCCGGCTCGACCACCGCCCAGGCGGCACTGGCCCAGGGCTACCCGACCAGTGCGCTGGCCGTGTTGCGGTATGCCGGGGACTGGCTCGCTTTGGCTCCGCGCACCTGCGTCTTGGACGATTTCTACATCGGCCGGGGTTGACCCCGACGGCTGCACCCCGCCGCGGCGCGGCATAGCCTGGCCCTTATCGTGCCGCCGATCGTTGTCTGTCGCCCCGGAGGGTTCCATGCCCGAGCTTCGCTCCCGCACCACCACCCACGGCCGGAACATGGCCGGGGCCCGGGCGTTGTGGCGGGCCACCGGTCTCACCGACAACGACTTCGGCAAGCCGATCATCGCGATCGCTAACTCCTACACCCAGTTCGTCCCTGGGCACGTGCACCTCAAGGATCTCGGCGACCTGGTCGCCGGCGCGGTGCGCGAGGCCGGGGGAGTGGCCCGCGAATTCAACACCATCGCCGTCGACGACGGCATCGCGATGGGGCACCATGGCATGCTCTACAGTCTGCCCAGCCGCGAAATCATCGCCGACAGTGTCGAATACATGGTCAATGCGCATGCCGCGGACGCTCTCGTGTGCATCAGCAACTGCGACAAGATCACCCCGGGCATGTTCTTGGCGGCGCTGCGGCTCAACGTGCCGACGGTGTTCGTCAGCGGCGGACCGATGGAGGCCGGCAAAGCGGTGATCGGCTCCGATGGCACCGTTGACACAGCCCCGCAACGCCTCGACCTCGTCGACGCGATGGTCAAAGCGGTCGACGCTTCGGTGTCCGATTCGGACGTGCAAGCCATCGAACGTTCGGCCTGCCCGACCTGCGGGTCCTGCTCGGGTATGTTCACCGCCAACTCGATGAACTGCCTGCTCGAAGTTGTCGGGCTCGCACTACCCGGCAACGGCTCGACTCTGGCCACCGCCCACGCTCGCAAAGGCCTTTTCGAACGCGCCGGGACGCTCGTCGTCGACCTGTGTCGACGGTGGTATGCCGTCGACGGGTCCGGCGGCGGAGACGCCTCTGTGCTGCCCCGGTCGATCGTCACCAAAGAGGCGTTCGCCAACGCGATGCGGGTCGATATCGCCATGGGTGGCTCGACGAACACGATCCTGCACTTGTTGGCCGCCGCGCAGGAGGCAGGCGTCGACTTCGACCAGGGTGATATCGATGCGCTATCGCGGATCACCCCGTGCTTGTGCAAGGTTGCCCCGAACACCAACCAGTTCTACATGGAGGACGTACACCGGGCCGGCGGCATCGTCGCGATCATGGGCGAGCTCGAAAGAGCCCAGATGCTCGACACGAATGTTCATGCGGTGCATAGTGATTCGCTGCGATCCTGGCTCGACGGGTGGGACATTCGCGGTGGCAAGGCCACGGACGTGGCATACGAGCTCTTCCATGCTGCTCCGGGAGGCGTGCGCACCACCGAGGCGTTCAGCTCGACCAACCGATGGTCCAGTCTCGACACCGATGCCGAGGCCGGCTGCATCCGCTCGGTCGGACACGCCTACACCACCGACGGCGGCCTGGCAGTGCTTACCGGCAACCTCGCCCCGGACGGCTGCATCGTCAAGACTGCCGGAGTGCCCGAGCATCAGTGGCAGTTCCGTGGGCCGGCCAAGGTCGCCGAGAGCCAGGACCAAGCAGTCGAGATGATCCTCGGCGGCCAGATCGTCGAGGGCGACGTCGTCGTCGTGCGCTATGAAGGCCCCAGAGGTGGCCCCGGGATGCAAGAGATGCTCTATCCGACCAGCTACCTCAAAGGCGTCGGCCTCGGCCCCAAGTGCGCTCTCATCACCGACGGGCGATTCTCTGGCGGGTCGTCCGGGCTGTCGGTCGGGCACGTGTCACCCGAGGCGGCCTCCGGTGGCGCGATCGGTCTGGTCAGGGACGGCGACGTCATCGAGTTCTCGATCCCCGAACGGCGAGTCACGCTCCACGTGAGCGATGCGGAGCTGGCCGCTCGACGGGCCGAGCAGGACGCTGCGGGTTGGATGCCGATCAGCCGCGACCGGCAGGTCTCGGCGGCGCTGCGGCTTTTTGCGATGTTCGCCCAGTCAGCCGACAAAGGGGCCGCTCGAAAAGTGCCGTAATAGGCGATCAGCGGCTGCTTTTCCGGTCTGGACCATGTTTCCATGGGGGCATGGAGACTCCTGCTTTGGCCGCGATCGGGCTAACCAAGTCGTTCGGCCCCACCGTCGCGGTGGCCGGATTAGACCTGACCGTCCCGCGCGGAAGCCTCTTCGGCCTCGTCGGTCCGAATGGTGCGGGCAAGACGACGACGCTGTCGATGATCACCGGGCTGCTACGTCCGGACTCTGGCCAGGTACTCGTGGACGAGGTCGACGTCTGGGCCGATCCGCCGGCAGCCAAGGCGCGTATGGGTGTGCTCCCGGACGGTTTGCGCTTTTTCGACCGGCTCAGTGGCCGCGAGTTGCTTCGATACGTGGGTCTGTTGCGCCGAGTGCCGCCTGATCTGGTCGGCGAGCGGTCAGCCGAGTTGCTGGCCGTGCTCGGGCTCACCGATGACGCCGACCGCTTGGTCGTCGACTACTCGGCCGGCATGACCAAGAAGATCGGCCTGGCCTGCGCGCTTGTGCATGCTCCCCGTGTGTTGCTGCTCGATGAGCCGTTCGAAGCGGTCGATCCGGTCAGTGGCGAGACGATCCGGGCGATCCTGCGCTCATTGGTCGCCAGTGGGGCGACCGTCGTGTTCTCCAGCCACGTCATGGAGTTGGTCGAACAGCTCTGCGACCACGTCGCGGTGATCGCCGATGGCCGGGTGCTGGCTACCGGGCCCACCGAGTCCGTGTGCGATGGCATACCCCTGCAACAGCGTTTCCTCGAGCTGCTCGGTGCGCACGGACCGGTGGAAGGAGCGCTGTCGTGGTTGCAGTCCTCGTCCGGCTCAAACTGAGCTTGCTCAAGGCCGGGTTGCGCCGTTCGACCTGGGCTACGGTCTCATTCGTCATCGCCGCCCTCTACGGGCTCTGCCTGGCTTTCGTGGGTGTGGCTGTCCAGATCTACGTCCGGCTCGAGGCGATCGAATACGCCGCCGCCGGTAGCGTGGTCGCGTTCTCGGCACTGACCACGATATGGGTTCTGGCACCAGTGCTGTTGTCCGGGATCGACGACACCCTCGCCGTAGCCCGGTTTGCCACACTCCCGGTCCGCGCTCGCGAACTAGTACCGGGGCTGCTGGCGGCAGCTTTCGTCGGTACCCCGGCAGTGGCGACCGTCCTGGTCGCCTTGGGCCAATTCGTGGTGTGGACGGTGAGTTCAGCCAGTTTCGTGGCAGCTCTGGCGGCGGTGCCGCTGGGGGTGGTGACCACGGTCCTGGCTGCCCGGGTCGTGGCAGCGCTGTTGGCTCGGGTGATGAGGTCACGACGAATCCGCGAACTCGCCACGGTGGCACTCCTGCTCGTGGTCAGCTCCGGGGGCATCGGGCTGGCTTTGATCAGCGAGGCAGCCGGCCGCTCCAGCATTGCCGAACACCTCGAGCAGATAGCCGGTGTCCTCGGCTGGACGCCGATGGGTTGGGCGTGGTCGGTGCCTGCGGCGGTGAGCCAGGGTCAGGTCGGGACCGCGGTGATCCGGTTGATCCTGGCGATCGGGCTGGCCGGGTGGTTGTGGCGGATCTGGGAGCGTGAGGTGGCAGCCGCGTTGTGCCGTCCGACCCACGACAACGCCTCGGGCACGGTCGTGCGCTCCGCCAGGCTGCTGCAACGGGTGTTCGGAGTGTCGCCCACGGGGGTGATCGCGCTACGAACGTTGAGCTATCGGCGACGTGACCCCCGGCAACTGGCCAGCACGCTGAGTGCGTTCGGCCTGCCCTTCATGGTGGCGGTGGCCCTGTCGTTCCGCTCCGGGGCTGATGGCGCCGGACTGGGTGATGGAGCCTTCATCGTTCCGCTGTTTCTCGGGTTCCTCATCGGGGTCAATACCTCGTCCGACTTGTCCTACGACGGCCCGGCCCTATGGCTACACGTCACCGCGGGCATCCCGGGCACGACCGACCGGTGGGGCCGCGTTCTCGGGGTGCTCGTGTGGGCTCTTCCTGCCTTGGTGGTCCTCGTGGCGCTCGCCTCGGTGGTCACCGGGTCGACTCGCCTAGCGCTGCCCGTGCTTGCCGCCAGTCTTGCCCTCGCCCTGGGTGGACTGGCCACCTCCACGTGGGTGGGGGCCTACATCCAGATCCCGGTCGCAGCACCGGGGGCAAATCCTCTCCAGCAGCCCAGCGGAGGTGGTGCGGCAACGTTCGCGCTTGCTGGCCTCGTCATGCTTGGCACGGTGGTCTCCGCGTTGCCGGCCCTCGTGATCGCTTTGCTCGCAGTCTTGCTGGAGCGGCCGGAGTTGGGCTGGGTTGCTCTCGTCGTCTCGCTGGCGATAGGAGCCGCAGCCATCGTCGTCGGGGTCCGTCAAGGCGGTCGACGCCTCGACGAGCGATGGCCCGAGATCCTGCAACGAGTGGCGTGATAACAACGGTGAAGAGCACTGAGGACTAGCACTGAGGACCGATTGCCAGAGACTTGACGGGCTGGGTCGCGGCGTGGCTGCGTGGCTCAGCGGTGGGCCAGGTCACAGCTCGGATGGTGAGACCCGAGGGCGGCTGCGTTGACAGGTGGTCGGCCGGGAGGCGAACGTGTAGCCCGTGGCTATGGTCATCGTAGTTCTCTGGCGCGTGTGACGCTTCTCGTCGTCGCACGCGCGCCCTTCCGTCCGCCGGGACAGAAGGGCTTTTTCGTGCCTACCGGACCAGCCGCTCGTGACCGCTGACCCAGCGTTCCGACGAAGAAACAGAAGAAACAGAAGGTGACGATCGTGACCGACCGCCCCATGCCGACTGCGGCCTCACCAGCCAACCTTGCCGCGCAGGCGCGACCACGCCCGAGCGCACCCCCAGCCGGGGGGCCGAGTGCCGTGCCGACGGCTTCGGTTGCCGGAAACGGCGCCGTGGTTGCAGAACCCGAGCCGATCACCGGTGCCCAGGCGCTGGTCAAGTCGCTCGAGGCAGTCGGGGTCGAGACGGTCTTCGGCATCCCCGGCGGGGCGATCCTGCCGGCATACGACCCGCTGATGGATTCTTCGAAGGTGCGGCACGTGCTCGTCCGCCACGAGCAGGGCGCCGGGCATGCCGCCCAAGGGTATGCCGCTGCCACCGGCAAGATCGGAGTGTGTATGGCCACGTCGGGGCCGGGTGCGACCAACCTGGTCACGCCTCTCGCGGACGCCATGATGGACTCGGTGCCGATCGTCGCGATCACCGGCCAGGTCTCCAGTGGCGCGATCGGCACGGACGCCTTCCAGGAGGCCGACATCCGCGGCATCACCATGCCGATCACCAAACACAACTATCTCGTCACCGACGCTGACGAGATCCCCCGAGCTATCTACGAGGCGTTCCACATCGCCGGAACCGGGCGACCCGGGCCGGTCCTGGTCGACATCTCCAAGGACGCCCTAGTCGAGTCGACGGTGTTCAATTGGCCACCGGCGCCCGAGTTGCCCGGCTATCGGCCGGTGGTCCGTCCGCACAGCAAGCAGATCCGTGAGGCCGCCCGGCTGATCGACAAGGCCCGCCAACCGGTCTTCTACATCGGTGGCGGAGTGGTGCGTGCGCAAGCTAGCGAGGTCTTGCGCAAGCTCGTCGATCTCACGGGCATCCCGCTCGTGACCACACTCATGGCGCGCGGCACGGTCCCGGACAGCCACCCGTTGCACCTCGGCATGCCGGGCATGCACGGCTCGGTCGCGGCAGTCACCGGTCTGCAGAAGAGTGACCTGATCATTGCACTCGGCACTCGTTTCGACGATCGGGTGACCGGGCAGCTGTCGAGCTTCGCGCCTCACGCCAAGGTCATCCATGCCGACATCGACCCGGCCGAGATCTCGAAGAACCGGGTGGCCGACGTGCCCATCGTCGGCGACGTCAAGGACGTCATCGAGGAGCTCATCGACGCGATCAGCGCTGACCAGGCATCCAAGGGCACTCCTGACTACTCGGCGTGGCACGAGGCGGTCACCGACTGGAAGTCGACCTACCCGCTCGGGTACACCCCGCACGAGACCGAGCTGTCGCCGCAGTTCGTCATCGAGCGGATCGGGGCGTTGTCCGGACCGGAGGCCACCTATGTCGCCGGGGTCGGCCAGCACCAGATGTGGGCAGCGCAGTTCATCGAGTACTCACGGCCCAACTCGTGGATCAACTCCGGCGGTTTGGGCACGATGGGGTTCGCGGTGCCGGCGGCGATGGGCGCCAAGGCCGCCGAGCCGGAGCGCACGGTCTGGGCGATCGACGGCGACGGGTGCTTCCAGATGACCAACCAGGAGTTGGCCACCTGCGTCATCAACGACATCCCGATCAAGGTCGCCATCATCAACAACTCCAGCCTGGGCATGGTGCGTCAGTGGCAGACGCTCTTCTACAACGAGCGCTACTCGAACACCGACTTGCACACCAGCCACAACCAGCAGCGGATTCCCGACTTCGTCAAGCTCGCCGAGGCCTACGGTTGCGAGAGTATGCGGGTCGAGGCCGCCAGTGACGTCGACGCAGCGATCCAGCGGGCTATCGACATCGATGACCGGCCGGTCGTCATCGACTTCGTCGTGCACCGCGACGCAATGGTGTGGCCGATGGTGCCGGCCGGCGTCAGCAACGACGAGATTCTCATCGCTCGCGACACCGCTCCGCGGTGGGAGCGCGAAGACTGACCCGGACGACGAACCGAACAGCAGTAGAGAAGGAATCCCATGCCCAAGCACACCCTGTCGGTCCTCGTGGAGAACAAGCCCGGCGTGCTCGCCCGGATCGCCGCGCTTTTCTCCCGGCGAGGCTTCAACATCGACAGCCTCGCGGTCGGTCCGACCGAATACCCGGACGTTTCCCGGATGACTCTTGTCGTCGACGTGGACGCCCTTCCCCTGGAACAGGTGACCAAACAGCTCAACAAGCTCGTCGAGGTGCTCAAGATCGTCGAGCTCGAGCCCGCCTCGTCGGTGCAGCGCCAGATCGTCCTGGTCAAAGTGCGCGCTGACGCGGCCAATCGATCGCATATCGTCGAGACGGCCGAGCTGTTCCGCGCCAAGGTCGTCGACGTGGCCAGCGACAGCCTGACCATCGAAGCGACCGGCAAGATCGACAAGATCCAGGCCATGCTCGCGGTGCTCGAGCCTTACGGCATCCGCGAACTCGTGCAGTCCGGGGCAGTGGCCGTCGGTCGCGGCCCCCGTTCGATCACCGACCGGGCGCTACGCAGCGCTTGATCGGATTGCCCAGCCCACCCCGTTGGTATGCCGCGTGCCGGACGTGCGTGCGCGAGCCCGACTGCGCGGCATACTCTCCGTTCTGAATAGCACCCCACTCACCGCAAGGAGCACCTTCCGCCATGGCCGAGATGATCTACGACGCCGACGCCGACCTGTCCGTCATCCAAGGCATGAAGGTGGCCGTCATCGGCTACGGCAGCCAGGGACACGCGCACTCGCTCAACCTGCGCGACTCCGGCGTCGACGTGCGGGTCGGCCTGGCTGAGGGCAGCGCCAGCCGGGCCAAGGCCGAGGCCGAGGGGCTGCGGGTGCTGTCGGTGGCCGACGCGGTCGCCGAGGCCGACCTCGTCGCAATCCTCACCCCCGACCAAGTGCAGCGCCAGGTCTACACCGAGCACATCAAACCCAACCTCAAGCAAGGGGCCGGGCTGCTTTTCGGGCACGGCTTCAACATTCGGTTCGGCTACATCACCCCCGAGCCCGGATCCGACGTCATCATGGTTGCGCCCAAGGGCCCCGGCCACCTCGTGCGCCGTGAATACTCGGACGGCCGCGGCGTGCCGGTGCTGCTCTGTGTCGAGCAAGACGCCTCCGGGCGGGCGTGGGACGTCACCAAGTCGTACGCCAAGGCGATCGGTGGTTTGCGTGCCGGTGGAATCAAGACGACCTTCACCGAAGAGTGCGAGACCGACCTCTTCGGTGAGCAGGCCGTCCTGTGTGGTGGCTTGTCGCAGCTGATCATGTACGGCTTCGAAACCCTCATCGAGGCCGGGTATCAGCCTGAGATCGCCTACTTCGAGTGCCTACACGAGGTGAAGCTGATCGTCGACCTCATGGTCGAAGGCGGCATCGCCAAGCAACGGTGGTCGGTCTCGGACACCGCCGAATACGGCGACTATGTCTCCGGTCCGCGAGTGATCGACCCGCGGGTCAAAGAGAACATGCGGGCCGTGCTCGCCGACGTGCAATCGGGGGCGTTCGCACAACGCTTCATCGCAGACCAAGATGCCGGTGCTCCGGAGTTCACCGCGTTGCGCGCCAAGGGTGCTCAGCACCCGATCGAGGCCACCGGTCGTGAGCTGCGCAAGCTCATGGCATGGATCAAGGACACCGATAGCGACTACACCGAGGGGTCAGCCTCCCGCTGACGACACCGCGCTGCCGCGCCGGTGGCACGGACATGGGTAGGTGACCCGCACGTCCGAGATCCGGGCTGCTGACCGACGCGGATCCCGGCGCGTCTAGACTCTTTCGTGGCACGACGAGGTGCCGATTCATGCGCCTCGGTAACCAGCGACGGGCCGGGGCCTCTGCCCAGGAACCGAAGGAACCGTTCGTGACCAAGCCTGTGGTCCTCATTGCCGAAAAGCTCTCGCCCGCGACCGTGGAAGCACTCGGACCAGACTTCGAGATTCGCTCCTGCAACGGTGCTGATCGAGGGGAGCTGCTGGCCGCGCTTCCCGGTGCCGACGCGGTGCTCATCCGCTCGGCCACCAAGATGGATGCCGAAGCGATCGCAGTCGGCAAGCAGCTCAAAGTGATCGCACGGGCCGGGGTCGGGCTCGACAACGTCGACGTGCCGGCAGCCACCCACGCCGGCGTCATGGTCGTCAACGCGCCCACGTCGAATATCACGTCGGCGGCCGAGCTGGCGGTCGGGCTGCTGCTGGCCAGCGCTCGCAATATCGCACCCGCCAACGAGTCCCTCAAGGGCGGGGCGTGGAAGCGCAGCAAGTATGCCGGTGTCGAGCTGCTCGGCAAGACGGTCGGGATCGTCGGGCTGGGTCGGATCGGGGCGTTGGTCGCTGAGCGGCTCAAGGGTTTCGGCGTCGAGATCGTCGCCTACGACCCCTACACGACCCCCAACACCGCCAGCCAACTCGGCGCGCGCCTCGTAGAGCTCGACGAGCTGCTGGCGATCTCTGACTTCATCACGATCCACTTGCCCAAGACCAAGGAGACTCTCGGCCTGATCGGCACAGAGGCCCTGGGCAAGGTCAAGCCTGGTGTGCATATCGTGAATGCGGCCCGGGGCGGCATCGTCGACGAAGCCGCTCTGGCGGAGGCGATTCGGGCAGGGCGGGTCGGCGGCGCGGGCATCGACGTCTTCGCGACCGAGCCGTGCACCGAATCGCCGCTCTTCGAGTTCGAGCAGGTCGTCGTCACGCCGCACCTCGGAGCCTCGACCGACGAGGCCCAAGAGAAAGCCGGTGTCGCCGTGGCGAAGTCGGTGCGCTTGGCGTTGGCCGGCGACATCGTGCCCGACGCGGTCAACGTCTCGGGCGGCACGATCGTCGAAGAAGTGCGTCCTGGGTTGGCGCTCGTCGAGAAGCTCGGCCGCATTTTCACCGCCGTCGCCGGCGGGGTTCCGCTGCACCTCAACCTCGACGTGAGCGGCGAGATCACCGAGCACGACGTGAGCATCTGGAAGCTCTCGGCGCTCAAGGGCCTGTTCGTCGACGTCGTCGAGGACCAGGTCTCCTACGTCAACGCCCCCCACATCGCCGAGGAACGCGGAGTCGGGGTGACGTTGAGCACTGCTCCCGACAGCGGTGACTTCCGCAACATCACCACACTTCGTGGGTCGCTCAAGGACGGCACCGAAGTCTCGGTCTCCGGCACCCTGACCGGACCGCGGATGATCGAGAAGATCGTCGGGGTCAACGGCTATGACCTCGAGGTGCCGTTGACCGATCACCTGGCAGCATTCGCGTATGCCGATCGCCCCGGGATCATCGGCACGGTCGGCAGGCTGCTCGGCGAGTCAGACATTAACGTCGGTGGGATGCAGGTGGCCCGCAAGGGATCTGGCAACGGTGTCGGAGGCTCGGCGTTGATGATGCTCTCCGTCGACACCGAGCTACCCCAGCAGATCGCCGCCGGCATCGCCGAAGCGATCGGGGCAGAGTCCTTCGCCGTCGTCAACTTGTGAGTGCCGGGTTGCCCGATAGTCAAGTCCTGAGACGACTCGTCCGCATCGTGGTCGGTTGCCTATCGTGAGGGAATGACCGATAGCGCGCCGACCAGCCTCAGCATCGCCGTCATCGGAGGTGACGGCATCGGACCGGAAGTCGTCGCGGAAGGGTTGAAGGTTCTTGTCGCGGCCACCGACGGCCGGGTGCGGGTCAGCACCAGCGACTACGACCTCGGTGCCCGTCGCTGGCACGCGACTGGTGAAACACTGCCTGACTCGGTGCTGGCTGAGCTGCGGCAGCACGATGCCATCCTGCTCGGCGCGATCGGTGACCCGACGGTGCCCAGCGGCGTGCTGGAACGCGGCGTGCTGCTCCCGATCCGCTTCGCGCTCGATCAATTCGTCAATCTGCGGCCGGCCAAGCTCTATCCCGGGGTGACAAGCCCGCTCGATGTCGGCGCGGTGGCGCCCCACGGGATCGACTTCGTCGTGGTGCGAGAAGGCACCGAAGGCCCATATACCGGAAACGGTGGTGTGCTCCGTGCCGACACCCCGCGCGAGATCGCGACCGAAGTCAGCGTCAACACCCGTTTCGGGGTCGAGCGAGTGGTCCGTGATGCCTTTGCCCGAGCGCAAGCCAGGCCACGCAAGCATCTGACGCTGGTGCACAAGCACAACGTCCTGACTTACGCGGGGCACCTATGGAGACGCACCGTCGATGCGGTGAACACCGACTTCCCCGAGGTGCAGACGGCCTACCAGCATGTCGACGCGGCGACGATCTTCCTCGTGACCGACCCCGGTCGGTTCGACGTCATCATCACCGACAACCTCTTCGGCGACATCATCACCGATATCGCGGCTGCCGTGGCCGGCGGGATCGGTCTGGCCGCCAGCGGCAACATCAACCCCACGCGCAGCACCCCAAGCATGTTCGAGCCGGTCCACGGAAGTGCCCCGGACATTGCCGGTCAAGGCAAGGCCGACCCCACCGCAACGATCCTCTCCGTGAGCATGTTGCTCGCTCACGTCGGGTTGACCGAGGATGCCGCTCGAGTCGAAGCCGCAGTCGCTGCCGACCTGGCCTCGCGCTCGCGCTCAACCCAAACCCGCTCCACCCGCCAGATCGGGGACGCGATCGCCGCAAGCGTCACGTCAGGCTCGTAGCAGCCCGCCAGCCCCTTCTTCCGGTCCCGGCACAGTCGGAACTCGTGCCGCTGGACTCTTGCGAAGGCCTGGCTGGTGTTGTGCTCGAAGCCGGCAGGGAGTGCTGGGTTTCGAGGTGCTGGGTTTCGGGGTGCTTGGTTCAGAGGTGGAGTTGCTGGTCGGACTCGTGGCGTGTCCCGGGTGTGGCCGTCGCACTCACCTCGAACTCTTTCTGGCGCGCACCCCAATGCACACTCCTTCGATATAGCTGGTCCGGGGCCCGTCGGCTCCGACGAACGGGGCAACGAGGATAGGCTGCTCCGCATCTCTGCGAATACCGCCAACTGCCGGACCAGCCGGTCGATGGGAGCCCAGATGAGTGCCTTGAGCTTTGGGGTGCAGCCGAACGAGCACCCGGTGCCGGACGGGCGCCGCGCTGAGCTGGTGGCCGACCCCGGCTTCGGCACGGTCTTCACCGATCACATGGCGATGGCCCGGTGGACGCCACAGGCAGGGTGGCACGACGCGCGAGTCACGGCATACGGTCCGATCTCGCTTATGCCGGCGGCCGCAGTGTTGCACTATGCGCAGGAGGTCTTCGAGGGGCTCAAGGCGTATCGGCACGCGGACGGCTCGGTGTGGAGCTTCCGACCGGAGGCCAACGCCGAGCGGATGCAGCGCTCGTGTCGCCGGTTGGCGTTGCCGGAGTTGCCGGTCGAAGACTTCATCGGGTCGTTGCGGGCGCTCGTCGAGGTCGATCAGGCTTGGGTGCCGCCGGCGGGGACCGGTGAAACGAGCCTTTACCTGCGCCCGTTCATGTTCGCATCGGAGTCCTTCCTCGGGGTGCGCCCGGCGGCTGATGTCACCTACTGCCTCATCGCGTCACCGGCCGGCGCGTATTTCACCGGTGGGCTCAAGCCGGTCACCCTCTGGGTCTCGCAGCACTTCGCGCGGGCCGGCGCTGGCGGCACTGGTGCCGCCAAGTGCGGTGGCAACTACGCTTCCAGTCTGGCAGGGCAGGTGGAAGGCATCGGGCACGGCTGCGACCAAGCCGTCTTCCTCGATTCGACCCAGACCTACATCGAAGAGCTGGGCGGGATGAACTTGTTTTTCGTGACGAAAGACCACAAACTCGTCACTCCTGAACTGACCGGCACCATCCTCGAAGGAGTCACGCGAAACTCGGTCCTGGAGTTGGCGAAGGACCTCGGGCTGATTCCGGAAGAGCGTCGTATCCCCATCGCTGAATGGAAAGACGCTGGCAAGTCCGGGGAAATACTCGAGATTTTCGCTTGCGGAACGGCGGCGGTTGTCACTCCGGTGGGGGAGTTGCGTTGGGAGGGTGGCGCGGTCGACCACCGTCGGGGGGGTGCCGAGGTCGGCGAGGTCACGAAGACGATTCGTCGGCGGCTGCTCGACATCCAGTACGGTCGCGCCGAGGATACTCGCGGATGGCTGACCCGACTGGCCTGAGCGGTGTGACCCGACCCGGGATGGGTCCGCCTCGATTGGTTGCCACTGATCTGGACGGCACACTCGTGCGCTCGGACGGCACGGTCTCGGCCCGGTCGGCAGCTGCGCTGGCGGCGGTCTCCGCGGCCGGGATCCAAACCGTCGTCGTGACGGCCCGCCCACCCCGGTGGTTGCATGACGTCGAGGACGTGCTCGGTCCACACGGGATCGCCGTGTGCGGTAACGGCGCTTTCGTCTATGACGTCGTCGGGCGACGCTTGCTGCGCCAGGAGGGCTTCGACCCGACGGTGTTGCAGGCGATCGTGCGTGATCTGCGCCAGTCCGTGCCCGGCGTGGTCTGTGCGGCCGAACGAGGGGTTGGGGCCTGGGTCGAGCCGGACTTCCCGGACCGGCACGGTGACGCCCAGGCGAATGAGGCGATCCGCCGGCCGCTTGACGAACTCGATGACGAGCCGGTCGGCAAGCTGTTGGCGCTGGCGCCGCAGGTGGCGACCGACGAGTTGCTGACTCTGGTTGAGCGGATCGTGGGCGACCGTGGCGTGCTTGCCTACTCCGGAGCCGGGGGTCTGGCCGAAGTCAACCCACCCGGAGTGACCAAAGCCGCCGGGCTGGCGCGTTGGTGCACTGATCGAGACGTGATGGCCAGCGACGTGTGGGCATTCGGTGACATGCCGAACGATCTGCCCATGCTGCAGTGGGCAGGCGTCGGGGTGGCGGTGGCCAACGCGCACGTGGAAGTGCTCGCACACGCCGATCTCGTCTGCCCGAGCAACGACGACGACGGAGTCGCTGTGGTCCTGGAGAGCCTGCTCTGACGCGGTGTTCGACCGGCTGCGACACGCACCGTGTCCGAATGGCGAGACTTCCTGTGGGCGGCATTGCCACTATGGCAATCTGTGCGTCGTGCAGTGTGCGACCCTTGCCCTCCGCGACGTGGCTATCGCCACCGTCGTCCTGATTACCTGAGCGCGACGAGCTCACCTTCGTCGCGCTGACCTCCCGCACCCGGGGGGTCTTTTTGTTGGTCCGGACCATCCACATCCGGCCGACAGGGGCGAGGGCAGGACGATCGGAGCGTCGGGTCGCGCACACTGCACGACATACCTCCTGACGAAAGAACTCTCATGTCGACCCTCGACCTCCATGTCTACGACACCACGCTGCGTGATGGCGCCCAGCAGGAGGGCTTGAACCTCTCTGTTGCTGACAAGCTCGCTATTGCGCACCAGCTCGACGAGCTGGGTGTCGGCTACATCGAGGGTGGCTGGCCCGGCGCCAATCCCAAGGACACCGAATTCTTCGCCCGCGCCCAGCGGGAGCTCACGTTGCAGAACGCCGCCTTGGCCGCCTTCGGGGCCACCCGGCGTGCCGGCACCGTTGCCGGCGACGATCCGCTCGTGCGGGCCCTGCTCGAGTCGGGTGCGCCGGTGATCACCCTCGTCGCCAAGGCCCACAACCGGCACGTCGAGCAGGCGTTGCGCACGACACTGCACGAGAACCTGGCGATGATCCGTGACACCGTCGCTTTCCTGCGCGGCGAAGGCCGTCGGGTCTTCGTCGACGCCGAGCACTTCTTCGACGGCTACTCCCTCGACCGTGACTACTCGATCGAGTGTGTGCGGGCAGCGGCCGAGGCCGGCGCCGAAGTCGTGGCGTTGTGCGACACGAATGGCGGCATGCTGCCCTCCCAGGTCGCCGACGTCGTCGACGACGTCTTGACCGCCTCGGGTGCGCGGCTGGGCATCCACTGCCACAACGACACCGGGTGTGCCGTCGCCAACACGATGGCCGCCGTCGATGCCGGTGCGACCCACGTGCAGGGCACCGTCAACGGTTACGGCGAGCGCACCGGCAACGCGAACATCCTCACCGTCGTGTCGAATCTCCAGATCAAACGCGGTATGCCGCTGCTCGCGGACGACCGGCTCCGTGACGCAACTCGGATCTCCCACGCGATCAGCGAGGTCGCCAACGTGACGCCCCACAGCCGGCAGCCGTATGTCGGCGCCAGTGCCTTCGCCCACAAGGCCGGTCTGCACGCCAGCGCACTCAAGGTGGACCCCGACCTCTATCAGCACACCGACCCGGCATTCGTCGGCAACTCGATGCGCACTCTTGTCTCGGACATGGCCGGACGAGCCAGCATCGAGCTCAAGGCCAAGGAGATGGGCTGGGACATCTCGGACACACCCGAGCTGGCCGCCAAGGTGCTCGCCGAGATCAAGGACCTCGAACTGGCCGGGTGGACCTTCGACGCCGCTGACGCCTCCTTCGAGCAGTTGTTACGTAGGCACCTGGGCAGCGAGGTCCAGTACTTCGAGGTCGAGTCCTGGCGGGTCATCACCGACGCGCGCGGTGAGGGCCCGGAGGCCACGTCGGAAGCAACAGTCAAGCTCCGTGCCGGCGGTGCACGGCACGTGGCGACCGGAGAGGGCAACGGGCCGGTCAACGCCCTCGACCACGCCTTGCGTCAGGCACTGACCCGGGTCTATCCCGAGCTCGACACCCTCAAGCTGGTCGATTACCGGGTGCGCATCCTCGACGCCTCGCACGGCACCGAGGCCGTGACCCGAGTGCTCATCGAAACCGCCAACGGCGAAACCACCTGGCAAACCGTCGGGGTCGCTCCCAACATCGTCCAGGCATCCTGGCGGGCCCTGGTCGACGGAATCACCTACGGGCTGCAGCGCGAAGGCGTGGCAGCCCGATGAGTGCTATGGCCGACTACTCGTGGAGCCCACCGACCCCGGCATACTTGCCTGCTCAGCAACCGAATTACGGGCTCACCCTGCGCGCCGGCCGCCGTGACGAGGCAGCCGTTCTGAGCGATCTGGCGCTGCGCAGCACGGCCTGGTGGGAGGACTGGGAATCGTTCCCGCCTGATACCCGAGACGAGCTCACGCTCGATCCGGACTCCGCCGAACACACCACCGTCGTTGAGGTCGACGGGCGAGTCGCTGGCTTCTATCGCATCGATCCTTTGCCGGCGAGTGCTGGGCGCCCTGGTTGTGGCGAGCTCAGCATGCTGTTCGTCGACCCGGACTTCGTCGGCTCCGGCGTGGGTCGAGTGCTCGTCGAGGACGCCCGCCGAGGGGCCGGTGCCGCCGGATGGTCACATCTGCTCGTGTGTGCGGAGCCGCATGCCACCCCGTTCTATCAGCGCCTCGGGGCCGAGCAGGTCGGTGAGCGACCCGGCGCGACCTCCGGTTGCAGTTCCCCCATATTCCTGCTTCCGGTCCGTCGGAGCGGTGGCTCCGGGGGAGCGCGGGCGGCCTACTGGCGCTGAACGAGCGTATTGCGCCACTGCAGCCGGTTCTTTTCGGATGGGTCGACAGTCTGGCTACAGTTTAGGGGGCCACGACTTGTCAGAGCTAGGAAGGGTGTTTCTTATGCCCTCGATGTATTCCTCTGCTTGACCGGGCTTTAGGTCGCGGAGGTTGTTTATGCTCGTCGCCCGCACTGGTCTGATTCCGTAAAACCCGAGCACGTTCTTTTTCACAGTCTCTTCGGCTGCAAGCATCCTACGTGTCGCCCTTTGCGGCAATGCTCGTGCTGCCGAGATCGGATCCGCCGCGTCGTAGCGGAACTACGCGGCGTCCTCTCCCGTTACCGGGCGGACCTGGCCAGGTTACGCGCCCAGGTGGCCGAGAGTATCCCGGGATTGAGCTCATCAGCGATGTGCGGATCCCCGACAGCTAACCCGGCTCGGCGGCGGTCAACCGGAGAACGACCCGCGCGCCGCCGGTCGGCCCGTCGGTGATACGGACGGCGCCGCCATGGGCGGTCACGACGGCACTGACGATCGACAGGCCGAGCCCGGACCCGGAGCTCGTGCCGGCACCGGCACCGGGCTCGGTCACCCGGTAGAAGCGGTCGAAGACCCGCTCCCGCAGGTCATCGGGGATGCCGGGACCGTCGTCGACCACCTCGACGACGACTGTTGTGGCATGGCGCTCCACCGTCACGTCCACTGAGGCGTTCGCAGGGGTGTGTAGGCAGGCGTTGACCAGGAGGTTGTCGATCACCTGCCGCAGTCGCAGCGTGTCCCCGACGACCCAGCAGTCGCCGGAGGTCGCCAGGCGGATGACCCGGCCGGGGTGACGGACCCGTACGGTGTCGACAGCCTCGGCGGTGACCTGGGCCAAGTCGACGGGGTTTTGCTCCAAGGCTCGTCCGGCATCGAGCCGCGCGAGCAGGAGGAGCTCGTCGACGAGGACGCTCATCCGGTTGGTCTCTTGCTCGATCCGGCTGAGCAGCTGGGCCAGGTCGTCGGGGTTGTTGCTGGTGTGCCGGAACAGCTCGGCGTAGCCCTGGACGCTGGCCAACGGCGTCCGCAGCTCGTGCGATGCGTCGGCCACAAACTGGCGCAGCCGCTGTTCGGACTGCTCGCGCTCGGCGAACGCTCTCTCGATGTCGTCGGCCATCTGATTGAAAGCGTGTGCGACCTGGCTGATCTCGACGGCCGGTGAGTCGACGACGATCCGGGTTCGCAGGTCGCCGGCTCCGATCCGGCCGGCAACTGCGACCATCTGCTCGAGGGGACGCAGGTGTCGCCGGAACAGCCAATAGGTGGCCAGTGCCGCCGCGCCGAGAACTGCGACGGTGATCGTCACCGCTAGGGCGCCTAAACGCTGGCTGAAGTTGTCGTCGGCGTCGGTGCGAGCCGCGACGACGAGGATCAGCCCGTCGGCGTCCGGGACCCGGGTCGAGAGGGCCCGCCAGCCCGGTGGGTCCTCGACAGCCGCGCCTGGACGGGTTGCGACCGGGTGGATGTCGGAAGTGGCTCCGTCGCGCTCACCCGGTTGCATGGCGTCGGGAAGCTTGCTGTCCAGATCGGGACGTAGGCCGAAGCTGACCGTGCGGAGCACTTGGCCGTCGGCCGTCCGGATCTGGAAGAAGGACGGGACGGTGCCAGCTTCGGCGAGCGCCCGCCATACCGGGCTATCGATGTCCAGGGCATCCACGACACCGTCGGGGTCGCTGGCTCCGGAGTCGATGACTCGGGTCGTCATTACTCGCATGAGCTCGTCGGTCCGGTCCGAGCGCAGGTCCTGGATGGCCCCGAACGTCGCCCCTACGGCCACGACGAGACCGACCGCGAAGATGGCGACGGAGCTGAGGACGATCCGAGTCCGCAGACGCATGTCGTTACTGATCCGGCATGACCGCCGGACCGGCTGAGTCGGCCGGCCGAGGCTTCTCGGCATCGCCCTCGCGCAGGACATAGCCGACGCGGGAGATCGTGTGGATCAGCGGGCACCCCCGGCCGCCGTCGATCTTGCGGCGCAGGTAGGAGATGTAGGTCTGGACGTTCGCGTCCCCGCCCTGGGCCTCGAAGCCCCAGACGTGCGCGTGAATCTGTTCCTTGGTCAGTACCCGGCCGGCGTTGCGGGCGAGCAGATGGAGCAGGTTGAACTCGGTCGGGGTGAGGTTGATCAGCCGGCCGCTCCGGCGGACGGTGTACGCCTGGTGATCGATTTCCAGGTCGCCGATCCTGACGACGTCCTGCGTAGGCTGCACTCTGCGCAGGATTGCTCGCATCCGGGCGATGAGTTCGTCGATATGGAACGGCTTGGTCAGGTAGTCGTCGCCCCCGGCGCTCAGTCCGGCGATCTTGTCCTCGGTCGCGTCCCGTGCCGTGAGGTAGACGACCGGTGCGGGTATGCCGCGGGCGCGGATCCGCTCACACACCTCGAAGCCGTCGATGTCGGGCAGCCCGACGTCGAGCACAATGAGGTCGGGGGCGTCATGGGTGGCGTGGTGGATGGCCGCGCGGCCGTCTGCCGCCACCTGGGTGCGGAACCCGGCGTACTTGAGCGCCGTCGCAACCAGGTCGGCGAGGAACGGCTCGTCGTCGACCACCAGCACGCGGCTCTCCCCCTCCATGGCGTCCAGTATGCCGGGCTGAGTGATCCGACTCGGTGTCCTCGACCGGGTGAAGACGTCTTGCCAGGGTTTTCCCAGAACGCTCCCACCACGGCTGGAGAGCGGATCACCAGGCTGACAGTCATGGACCGGCTATCGCACTTTGTTCTTGCCCGGGTCTCGTGCGTCGTTTACGCGGCGGGTGCGCTGCTGCTGCTCGGCGGCGTCGCTTTGGCCCTCCTGCTGCCGCGGGTCAGCGAGGCCAATGAGTACCCCGATCTCGACGCCCACCGAGCGAATGAGCGCATCGAGCGCCTCGTCGGCACGGGCGGCTACGAACGCCCGCTTGTCCCGGTCGTCAGCTTGCCCGACGACGTCTCCCTGAGCGATGTACATGACGAAGTGGCTGGCGCTTTCGGGTTAGGGGCCGACGTAGCCGCCGGCCGATTGGCCGGCTTCGACACCGATGGCATCCGGACCGCCGACGGAACGAACTTGTTCGTCGGCGACGATGGTCGCACCGTGTACGGCCTGATCTACCCTCCGCGGACCAGTGTCGGAGGGCTGCCGGGCAGCGCGATCGGCGAAGGGCCGCAGGTCCAGGAGCACATGAGCGAGGTCATGCGGGCCGAGCTGCCACCCGGATCTGAGGTCGCCATCACCGGCCTGGACGCCATCGCCACCGGCGCAGATGCCGGGGGTCTGAACGTTCCGGTCAAGCTAGTGGTCACGGTGGGGATGGCCTTGGTAGTCATGGCGTGGATCTTCCGTTCGTCACTGGCCTTCGTCCCCCTGCTCATGGCGGTGCTCGCCGTGCCCATCTCCTTCCTCGGACTATTGGTGGCTAGTCCGTTCATGACCGTGCACGAAACGACGATCATCATGCTGCCGTTGTTCGGCGTGGGTATCGCGATCGACTACGCCATCATCGTGGTGAGCCGGTGGCGTGAGGAACAACTGAAGGGGAACGAGCCGGCCGATGCGGTGCACCGTGCTATGTCGACCGCGGGCGGCGCGGTCGCTTTCAGCGCTACGGCGGTCGCCTTGGGGTTGCTCACGATGGTAGTGCTGCCCATCCCGTTGCTGCGCAGCCTCGGCGTGGGGGCCATGCTCGTGACCGCGGCCAGCGCCCTGGTGACACTCACGCTGTTGCCGATCGTCCTACGCCGCTATGGGCACCGGATGATCCGGCGTTCCGGCGGGGACAATTACCGCGCGGCACAGGAGCGCGCGACGGCGACCTGGGCGCGTTTCTCCGGATGGGTGGTGCGACGACGCTGGCTGGTCGCGGCCGGTAGTGGCGGTGCCCTGTTGGCGCTGTGCGGGGTCGCGACCCAGCTCAACCTGAACCTGCCGGCCTCCGACGACATGGCCACGAGCGGGCCGGGACGCGTCGGCCTGACAACGTTGGCCGATGCCGGGGTACCGTCAGGGGTGCTGAGCTCCTTCGATCTCTTCGTGCCCGAGTCAGCCGACGTGGCTGCGGTGTCCCGGGACCTGGCCTCCTTGCCGGGGATACGTGGCGTCGTCGCGCCCGGGACGTCGGACTGGACCGGCGCCGGCGGGTCCGTGCTCACCGTCGTCCCCACGGACGAGGCGGGCGTCGCTGCGGGGCGAAGCACGGTCGAGCGGGTGATTGACACCGTCCCCGAGGGAGTGCTCGTCGGCGGGAACGCCACGCAGCAGATGGAGTATCTCAGCGCCACATACTCGGTCTTCCCGTGGATGATGGCGCTGGTCGCCGTCGTGACCTTCCTGGTGCTCGCCCGGGCATTCCGGTCGGTGCTGCTGCCGATCAAGGCCATC